>MKTV01000124.1:24491-25862 GCA_001898425.1 Rhodospirillales bacterium 69-11 | reverse complement strand
TTCCTCGGCATCGGTTCGAAGGATGTCGCCATCCCGTTCGATCAGGTGACCTGGAGCGATCAGCCGATGGCGGCTGCCGCCCCGGCCCCCGCCCCGGCGGGCAGCGCCAGCAGCACGGGCACGGCAGGCGGCGGCATGGCTTCGCCGCCGGCGGCATCGGCACCCAAGGCGCCGGCCATGTACCCGGATCACGGCAAGATCTCCATGACCAAGGACCAGCTGAAGGCGGCGCCCGCCGTCAGCTATTCCGGCAGCTAGTTCGCCGGCTCGAAACCGCCCCGGAAACGGGGCGGTTTTTATTGGTCGATATCAGCGTCCCAGCAGTTCACGCAGGAGCGCCGGCACAGCTGGCGGCAGGTCGTCAGCGATCAGGCCGAAGCCGAGCTTCTCGCCGGCGCGGCCATGCATCCAGACGGCCGCGCAGGCCGCCTCGAAGGCCGGCATTCCCTGGGCGAGCAGTCCCGCCACCAGGCCCGCCAGCACGTCGCCGGAGCCGGCGGTCGCGAGAGCCGGCGAACCCGTTGCATTGACGGCCGCCCGCCCATCCGGACTGGCGATGACAGTATCCGCCCCCTTGTAGGCGATGATTGCACCCGTGCGTTCCGCCGCCCTGCGGGCGCGCTCGATCTTGGAGCGCTCTCGCTCGATCTCGGGCTGCGCCGCGAAAAGGCGGCGGAACTCGCCCTCGTGCGGGGTCAGAACGGTTTCCGCCTGCCGCTGCCGCAGCGCCGAGGCCAGCGCCTGATCCGCGGACAGGATGGTGAGCGCATCGGCATCGAGCACCAGCGGCTTGTCGCTGGCGACGATGCCGGCGACGAGTTGCCGCGCTCGAGCGTCGAGGCCGAGGGCCGGCCCGGCGAGGATGCTCGACAGGCGCGGGTCCCCCAGCACCGATTCCAGCCCGGCCTCGTCCGCCAGCGAGCGCTGCATCAGGGCGTCCGGCCCCCTGGACGCATGGGCGATCAGCGCCGCCGGAGCGCAGAGGACCGTGGCGAGGCCAGCGCCGACGCGCAAGGCGGCATGGGCGCCGAGCCGGGGCGCGCCGACGCCTGCGACACCGCCTGCCAGCACCGCCACCGCGCCGCGCGCGAATTTATGCGTGCCGCTGCCATGCCGCGGCAGGCGGCTGCGCCAGAGCTCAGGCTGATTGGCGAAGCTAAGGGGCCGCAGCGCGGCGAGCGCCGTCGCCGCCGGGATCCCGATATCGGCCAGCGTCACCGTTCCGCAGAGATCGCGACCGGGCAGCAGCAGGTGTCCGGGCTTCAGCCGAAAGAATGTCACCGTCTCGACGGCGCGGATGACCGGACCCTCCGCCCGCCCCGTGTCGCCGGAGAGCCCGCTGGGAACGTCGACGGCGATCACCGACCGTCC
>MKTV01000124.1:22552-24471 GCA_001898425.1 Rhodospirillales bacterium 69-11 | reverse complement strand
CGGCGTCTGCCGCCTCCCCGTCAAGCGGCCGGCTCAGTCCGGCCCCGAACAGGGCATCGATGAACAGGCCGCTCTCCCCGGTGCTCGCTGCCGGAAGCGGCAGGACCGGCCCGGCCCAGCGCGCCGCGGCGATGGCGGCGTCGCCGCGCAGCGCCGCCGCATCGCCGAGCAGGCCGACCACCACCGCGCATCCCTGCTCGCGCAGCAAACGCGCTGCGACGAAGCCGTCGCCGCCGTTGTTGCCCGGCCCGCAAAGCACCGCGACCTGCGTCGCCGCCGCGCCATGGCGCTGCGCCGCTGCGGCGACCGCGGCCCCTGCCCGCTCCATCAGTTCGATGCCGGCGGAGCCGACGGCGATCGCGATGCGATCCGCCTCGCGCATCTGGTCGGTGGTGAGCAGGGCGAGATCGCTGAAGGGCGGCGCGGCGGGCGGGGTGGAGCCGGATGTCATGGCCCATCATGGCGACAGGTCGCGTCGGCCGACAACAGCCGCCTATCCCGGACATGTCCATTTAATAGGCCGTTGCCGTTTTTTTATGCTGTTTTTTGCCTCATGATCAGGCCGGAGATTGCCGCCTGCCACATGGCGGGGTGCAATCGCCGATGCTATGAGCAGTCATGATGTCCTGCGGAGGCGGGGAAGCGGCAAGCCGCCCCGGTTCCGACGGGCGCGAGCCGGCTTCGGCCGGACCCTGGGGGCGCAAAGGAGGCCGGTCGGCGCATGAAGAAGATCGAAGCGATCATCAAGCCCTTCAAGCTGGACGAGGTGAAGGAAGCGCTTCAGGACGTCGGGCTTCAGGGCATCACCGTTCTCGAGGCCAAGGGCTTCGGCCGCCAGAAGGGCCACACCGAGCTCTATCGCGGCGCTGAATACGTCGTCGACTTCCTGCCCAAGGTGAAGATCGAGATCGTGCTGGCCGACGACATGGTCGAGCGCGCCATCGAGGCGATCGTCAAGGCCGCCCAGACCGGCCGCATCGGCGATGGCAAGATTTTTGTATCGAGCATCGAGGGTGCGATCCGCATCCGTACGGGCGAGACGGGCGCGGACGCGATCTGACGTTTTTTCCGCATCACGGGAATCGAGAGCTGCCGGATGATTTGGACCCATCCGCAGCGCGCGAGTTTGAGAAACTGCTGGCAAGAGGAATGCTGAAATGAAGAGCGCCAAGGATGTCCTCAAGGCGATCAAGGACAACGACGTCAAATACGTCGACTTCCGCTTCACCGACCCGCGCGGCAAGTGGCAGCACGTGACCTTCGACGTCACGATGATCGACGAGGACATCTTCGCCGAAGGCACCATGTTCGACGGCTCCTCGATCGCCGGCTGGAAGGCCATCAACGAGTCCGACATGCTGCTGATGCCGGATCCGACCACCGCCGTGATGGACCCGTTCTTCTCGGCTCCCACGATGGTGATCAACTGCGACGTGCTCGAGCCCGCCACCGGCGAGCCCTACGGCCGTGACCCGCGCGGCATCGCCAAGAAGGCCGAGGCCTATCTGAAGTCGACCGGCATCGGCGACACCGCCTTCTTCGGCCCCGAGGCCGAGTTCTTCGTCTTCGACGACGTCAAGATCGCGGCCGATCCGTACAACACCGGCTTCAAGCTCGACAACGTCGAGCTGCCGATCAACGGCATGACCGAATACGAAGGCGGCAATCTCGGCCACCGCATCGCCACCAAGGGCGGCTACTTCCCGGTTCCCCCGCAGGATTCGGCGCAGGACATGCGTGGCGAGATGCTGGCGGCCATGGCCTCGATGGGCGTCGCCGTCGAGAAGCACCACCACGAGGTCGCCTCGGCCCAGCACGAGCTCGGCATGAAGTTCGACACGCTGGTAAAGACCGCCGACCTGATGCAGGTCTACAAGTACTGCATCCACAACGTCGCCCAGAGCTACGGCAAGACCGCG
>MKTV01000124.1:21743-22386 GCA_001898425.1 Rhodospirillales bacterium 69-11 | reverse complement strand
ACGCCTTCACCAACCCCTCGACCAACAGCTACAAGCGGCTGATTCCCGGGTTCGAGGCGCCGGTGCTGCTGGCCTACTCCGCGCGCAATCGCTCCGCCTCCTGCCGCATCCCGTATGCGACGAACCCGAAGGCGAAGCGCGTGGAGGTCCGCTTCCCCGACCCGACCGCCAACCCCTATCTGGCGTTCGCGGCGATGCTGATGGCGGGCCTGGACGGCATCAAGAACAAGATCCATCCGGGCGATCCGATGGACAAGGACCTCTACGACCTGCCGCCGGAAGAGCTGAAGGGCATCCCGACGGTGTGCGGCAGCCTGCGTGAGGCTCTGGGCGCGCTGGAAGCCGACTACGAGTTCCTGCTGGCCGGCGACGTCTTCAGCAAGGACCAGATCGAGAGCTACATCGAGCTGAAGTGGAGCGAGGTCTACAAGTTCGAGCACACGCCGCACCCGGTCGAGTTCGAGATGTACTACTCCGTCTGACGCCTGCCCGTCCCGCGCGCTTGCGGGACGTCCTCTGCGAAGCGCCCTGCCGTCCCCCGACGGCAGGGCGTTTTGCGTTTGGGTGGGTCAGGCGGGCGTGGGTGGGGTGGGGGCGGCGACGCGGGCGGCGTGGACCGGCGGCGACGTGGGTGGGGCGGGCG
>MKTV01000124.1:19330-21678 GCA_001898425.1 Rhodospirillales bacterium 69-11 | reverse complement strand
CGTCGTGGATGGCCGCCCTCCGGCGGCCATGACACGGCGGCGCGCACCTCGCGTCGGCCATGACACGGCGGGACGCGCCCCACCGCGGCCATGACACGGCAGGGCACGCCCCTCCGGCGGCCATGACACGGCGGCGCATACCCCCACCGCGATCATCACACCAAGCGCCACCGACACCCGCCCCACATGCTCCAGCCGATCCTCCCGGACCGGTGAGCATCTGCCCAAACGCTAGGCAGCAGCCCTCACCCCCTCGGCCGAAAGCGGCCAAACTCCTTGAATTCCGATCGCCTCCGCAACTTGGCACGATTGTTGAAATAGAGCGGGTCACGGACCGCCGCGCCATCCGATGCGGCGGCCAGGAGAGAGGCAATGCAGGATCGGACAATCCAGGAAATGCCGACATGAAACTGATCATGGCCATCATCAAGCCGTTCAAGCTCGACGACGTGCGTGAGGCGCTGACGCCACTCGGCGTCCAGGGACTCACCGTCTCCGAGGTGAAGGGCTTCGGCCGACAGAAGGGCCAGACCGAGATCTACCGCGGCGCCGAATATCACGTGAGCTTCCTGCCGAAGATCAAGATCGAAGTCGTGGTCCCGGCCGACCTCGCCGACCAGGTGATCGAGGCGATCGCCAAGTCCGCGCATACCGGCAAGATCGGCGACGGCAAGGTCTTCGTCCTCGATATCGAGCGCGCGATGCGGATCCGCACCGGCGAAGTCGACTCCGAAGCGCTGTAACGAAAAATCAGGGAAACCACACGATGAACCGACCCCGCTTGGGCTGGGGACTGGGCGCACTGCTGCCGGCGCTCCTGCTGGCCGCACCCGCGTTCGCCGACGAGCCGCCGAAGATCGACAGCGGCGACACCGCCTGGATGCTCACCAGCACCGCGCTCGTGCTGATGATGACCATCCCCGGCCTCGCCCTGTTCTACGCCGGCATGGTGCGCAAGAAGAACGTGCTCGCCACCATGATGCAGTCGTTCACGATCTGCGCGCTGGTCACGATCGTCTGGACGGTCGCCGGCTACAGCCTCGCCTTCACCAATGGCGGCGCCTATGTCGGCGACATGTCCCGCTTCCTGCTGCACGGGATCGGCGAGCACATCGTGAAGGGCGTCGACCAGGCCTTCGTTCTTGGCGCCGGCACCGACGGGGCGGTCACCACGACCGTGCCCGAGACGGTGTTCATGATGTTCCAGATGACCTTCGCGATCATCACCCCGGCGCTGATCGCCGGCGCCTTCGCGGATCGCATGAAGTTCTCCGCGCTCTGCATCTTCATGGTGCTCTGGTCGCTGATCGTCTACGCGCCGATCGCGCACTGGGTCTGGGCGCCGACCGGCTGGCTGTTCGGCCTGGGCGTGCTCGACTTCGCCGGCGGCACCGTCGTGCACATCAACGCCGGCATCGCGGGCCTGATGTGCGCCCTCGTCCTCGGCAAGCGCGTGGGCTACGGCACCGACAACATGGCGCCGTTCAACCTCTCCCTCGCGGTGATCGGCGCCTCCCTGCTGTGGGTGGGCTGGTTCGGCTTCAACGCCGGTTCCGCGGTCGGCTCCAACGGCCGCGCCGGCATGGCGATGGCGGTGACGCAGATCGCGACCGCCGCGGCGGCGCTGGGCTGGCTGTTCGCCGAGTGGATGGCGAAGGGCAAGCCCTCCGTCCTCGGCGGCATTTCCGGCGCGGTGGCGGGCCTCGTCGCCATCACCCCGGCCTCGGGCTTCGTGCTGCCCGGCCCGGCGATCATCATCGGCATCGTGGCCGGCGTGGTGTGCTTCTGGTCCGCGACCAGCCTCAAGCACATGCTGGGCTACGACGACAGCCTGGACGCGTTCGGCGTGCACGGCGTGGGCGGCATCATCGGCGCGCTGCTGACCGGCATCTTCTCCTACGGCCCGCTGTCGGCCACCGACGCACTGCCCGACGGCAGCCCCGGCAGCTTCGACCAGCTCAAGCTGCAGGTGATCGGTGTCGTGGTGACACTGGTCTACTCGGGCGTGATGACGCTGGTCCTGCTGATGATCACCAAGGCGCTGGTCGGCCTGCGGGTCAACGAGGAGGAGGAGCGCGAAGGTCTCGACCTCGTGCTGCACGGCGAACAGATCTTCTGAACCCGCGATGGGGCGTGGGATCGGCGCGCCGAGCACCACGCCTCGCCTCCTCCTGCCGCGGCATGTGGGCGCACCGCCGCATCGGGTGCGTCCACGGGCCCCTCCCCCGGTCCACCGTCAACGAAGAACACGGGAAACCCACGCATGCGACCTCCCAAGACCTCTCTCTCGGCGTGGCTGCTCGCCGCCTCCTGCCTGGCACCGATCGGACTGGCGGTGCCGGCGGTCG
>MKTV01000124.1:8749-19323 GCA_001898425.1 Rhodospirillales bacterium 69-11 | reverse complement strand
CGCGCCGCCCGCCGGCCCTGCCTCCGAGAAACCGGCCGCACCGGAACCCGCCGCCGAAGCGCCGCCCTATTCGGGCCTGGTGATCGACGGCATCAAGCTCTCCGCGCAGCTCGATGCCGGGTTCATGATGAACCCGTTCCGGCCGAATACCGGCCTCAACTGGGGCCACCTGTTCACCGATCACGCCAACCAGGCGCAGCTCAACCAGCTGCTGCTGACCGCCGCCAAGCCGCTCGATCCGACGAATCCGGACTTCCAGTGGGGCTTCAAGCTGCAGTTCATGTACGGGTCGGACGCGCGCTACACGCAGTTCCTGGGTGAACTGAACCGCGTCACGCCCGACAGCCGCTACCAGCTCGACGTCGTCGAGGCGAATGCGCTGTTCCACCTGCCGGTGCTGACGGCGGGCGGCATCGACCTGAAGGCCGGCCAGTACACCACGCCGATCGGCTACGAGACGATCGACCCCGCGACCAACCCGTTCTACTCGCACTCCTACATCTTCCAGTTCGGCCTGCCCTTCAAGCACACGGGCCTGCTGACCACGACGCACGTGAACGAGACGGTCGACGTCTATGCCGGCATCGACACCGGCGCGAACACCACCTTCGGCCCGCTGGGCGAGAACAACAGTTCGGTCGGCGGCATCTTCGGCTTCGGCCTCAACGGCCTGATGGACGGCAAGCTGACCATCCTCGCCCTGACCCATCTCGGCCCCGAACAGTCGAGCCGGGTGCTGTCGCCCCTCGGCATCAACGCCAACGGCCAGTGGCGCTACTTCAACGACATCGTCGCCACCTACAAGGCCACCGACAAGCTGACGCTGGTCACGGAGTTCAACTGGATCCGCGACGACTACGGCGTCGGCAAGGGCGCGGTGAACGGGTTCGGCGCAGCGCAATACGTGTCCTACGCGCTGACCGAGACCGTCACGCTGAACGCGCGTGGCGAACTCTGGCGCGACGACAACAACTTCTTCGTCGCGTCCTTCTCCAACAACGGCGATCCGATCCGCGTGCAGCAGGGCCTGCCCGCGGTCGGCGGCGTCTACGGCGCCCCGGGCGGCAGCACGACCTACGGCTCGCTCACGCTCGGTGTCACCTGGAAGCCCGAGGTCCCGCCCCCGGTCGTCGGCCTGATGATCCGGCCGGAGATCCGCTGGGACCACGCCTACACGTCCAACAAGCCGTTCAACCAGAACCCGCCGGCCTACACCAAGGGCACGTCGGACAACTTCACCTTCGGCGCCGACGCGGTGCTGACGTTCTGAGAGCGCGACACGGGCTGGGGCGACGAGCGCGCCCCAGCCTCATGGCGGCCTCAGTGCAGCCCGTGTCATGGCCGCCGAAGAAGCCCGCGTCATGGCCGCTGTTTGGTCCGTGTCATGGCCGCCGAAGGGCGGCCATCCACGTCTTTCCTGTCCCTCGTGACGTCGTGGATGGCCGGCCTTCGCCGGCCATGACACGGGGGCGCGGCCCGGCGATGACACGGGGCCTGACCATGACACGGGGCCTGCGCCGGCCATCACACGCGCTGGCCATGACACGGGCGCACGACAAAGGGCGGGCGGTGACAGACCCTACAGCGTCAGGCCACCATCCACCGTGACCGTCTGGCCGGTCACCATCGCGGCGCCGAAGCCCAGGAACACGATCACCTCCGCCAAATCCTCCGGCACGCAGCGGCGCTTCAGCAGCGCATGCTCGATCGAGGACTGCCGCTCCTGGTTCGTCCACTCCACCATCCACGGGCTGTCGACCGCACCGGGGGCGACCGCGTTCACCCGCACCTCGGGCGCCAGCGCGCGCGCCAGGTTCTGCGTCAGGCTCACGACCCCCGCCTTCGTCGCGCCATAGGCGAGCGACGACCCCGGAAAACCCAGCCCCGCGATCGAGGCGGTGTTGACGATCGCACCACTCGCCGCCTTCAACGCCGGCGCGGCCGCCTTGGCGCAGCGGAACACGCCCAGCAGGTTCACCTCCAGCACCTGCGTCCACAGCTCCTCGGTGATCAGGTCGAGTTCGGCGGGCTGGATCTTGCGCCGCGTCCCGGGCGTGCCGGCGTTGTTCACCAGCAGGTCGAGCCGGCCGAGATCCGCGACGGCCTGGCGCACCATCGACTCCGCCTCCCCCGCCTCGCCGACGCTGCCCGGCGCGGCGATCGCCTTGCCGCCCGCGTCGATCAGCTTGTCCACCGCCTCCGGCCCGCGCGCATCGCCGGGCAGGAAGTTCACGGCAACGGTCGCGCCGAACTTCGCCAGCATCTGCGCGGTGGCGAAGCCGATGCCGGAGGCGCCCCCCGTCACCAGCGCGGTCTTGCCCTTCAGGTCGTAGCTGATCATGTGCCCTCCATCGGTCCGATCTTGCGCAGCGCCTGCTTCAACGCGAGCAGGCGCCGGTCACGCTCCCGGAACAGCTCCTCGGGGGATTGGTCGCCCCAGTCGAAATAGCCCTTCCCGGCCATCACGCCGGTGCGCCCGTCCGCGATCAGCCGGTCCAGCGTCTCGCTCTTGCCACGTGGTTCGGGCGGCGTGTAGCTGCGATTCTTCAGGCCTTGTTGCATCAGCAACAAGCCGGTGAAATCCGCCTTCGCCATGATGCCCAGGATCGGCATCCGCAGCGCCAACCCGTGCAACACCGAATCGTCGATGTCCTTCTGAGTCACCCGCCCCTCGTCCAGCAGCCGGTAGACCTCGAGCTGCATCGCCGCCTGCAGCCGGTTCGCGACGTAGCCTTGCACCATCTGCTTGAACACGACAGGAACCTTGCCCATCGCAGCGACCATGTCGCGCACCGTCGTCACGGCCGCGGGATCCGTCTCCGGCCCCGGGCACAGGTCGACGAGGTCGCACAGATAGGGCGGCGTGTACCAGTGGGCGATGATCGTGCGCTTCTGCAATCCCGGCGGCACCAGCGGGAAAATATCGAGATTCGACGTGTTGGAGGCGAGGATCGCCTCCGGCCCCATCAGCCTCTCGAGCTGCGCATAGAGCGTGCGCTTCACGTCCGGCCGCTCGACCACCGCCTCGATCACCAGCGCCGCGCCCTGCACCGTCTCCTCCAGCGAGGATACGCAGCGCACCGCCGTCGACAGCCACTGCCGGTCCTGTTCGGGTGCGGCCTCCCCCGCCTCGGCGAGCGTGCCGAGCGCGGTGGCCATCAGGGCGGGGGCGCGGCTGAGGGTGTCGGGGTTGTTGTCGGTCAGGCGAACGCGATGTCCGCCCAGGGCGAACACCAAAGCGAGCGCGTGGCCCATCAGCCCCGCGCCGATCACCGCGACATCCGTCATGCGCACGCTCCCTCTGACCACGCGGCCACACCGTGGCGCATCTGCCGGGGAAGGACAATTCGGGACGGCCGCTGCCACGGCGGCCCATGGCGTCGGCCGACCGCCTACCAGCCGGCCTCCGCGGCATAGGGCACGAGAACGCGCCGCAGGGCCGCCACGGCCACGCTGAACGCGCAGCCCAGCACGCCGATGACGATCATCCCGGCGATGACCTTCGCCGTTTCCAGCCCGCTCTGGGCGTTGGTGATCAGGTAGCCCAGCCCGGCGGAGGAGCCGACATACTCGGCCGCGATCACCGAGACCCAGGCATAGGCCAGGGCGAGCTGCAACCCGGTCAGGATGCGCGGCAGCGCCGCGGGCAGCACGACTTGCAGCAGCAGCCGCCAGCCGCCGGTCCCCAGCATCCGCGCCGCCTTCAGCACCAGCGGGTCGATCCCCTGCACGGCGGCGGCGGTGTTGATCGTGACGACGAAGTAGCAGGCATAGGCGACGACGAAGATCTTGCCGACGAGCGAGACGCCGAACCAGACGACCACGAGCGGCACCAGCGAGAACGGCACGACGAAGCGGAACGTCTCCACCAGCGGCTCCAGGAAGCCGCGCAGCCGGGGATGCCGGGCCAGGGCGAAGCCGCTCAGCACGCCGAGGGTCGAGCCGACCAGGAAACCCCAGAGCAGCTCCCACAGGCTGGTGGCGACGTCGACCAGCAGGGTGCCGCTTTGCGCCATGCCGACCAACTCGCGCCAGACCGCGACCGGGTCCGGCAGGATCACCGGACGAAGCTGCAGCAGCACGGTCGCCGCCCACCAGATCGCGAGCAGCATGCCAAGTCCCAGCGCGGCGCTCGCGGCACTGCCGGACGTGGGCAGGAAACGAAGCAGGCGGCCACTCATCTCAGGGCGCCCAGTTGGCGACGATCCATGGGAACAGCCGTCGCTGCAGCGCCATGAAGCCGCGATTGGCGGCGTAGCCCAGCACCGCGAGCACGACCATGCCGACCATGATCTGCGCGACGTCGAAGGACTGGCCGCCATAGATCTCCAGCGCACCGAGGCCGGTATCACCCGCAACCAGCTCCGACAGCACGACGCCGCCCCAGGCCGCACCCAGCGCGTAGCGCAGCCCCACCAGGATGTCCGGCATGGCCGACATCAGCACCACCTCCAGCCGCTGCGACCAACCGAGCCGCAGGGAGCGGCCGGCCTTGGCGGTGTCGGCATCGATCGTCGACATGCCGTGCGCGGTGTTCACCACGACGGTGAAGAAGCTGATCAGCACGATGATGCTGGCCTTGCTCCAGTAGCCGATGCCGAACCACAGGATGGCCAGCGGCACCCAGGCGAGCGGGGAGATGAAGCGCAGGAAGTCGATCACCGGCCGCAGCAGCAGGCGCGCCAGGGTCACCCGCCCGATCAGCGCCCCGACCAGGATGCCCAGCACGGCGCCGATCACCCATCCGCCGAACGCCTCGGCGATGCTCGCGACGATATCGCCGCCGAGTTCGGTGCGCGCCAGCTCCGCCATGCGGATCGCCACCTGCCACGGCGTCGGGAACAGTTCCAGCCGCGGCGAGTGCAGGGCCCAGGATAGCAGCGTCCATCCGCACAGCACCGCGGCGAAGGCCGCGAGCCGCTGCACCGTCGCGCCGCCGGGCTTCACGGCGCGGCCTCGGCCGCCTTCTGCGCGAACTCGGGATGCACCAGCTCGTCGATGAATGCCTGCGGGTCCTTCACGTCGATCACGTGGAACTCCTTCAGCACCGCCGCCTGCTCCGTCAGCACCGTCCTGTCGGGGACGACGCCCACCGGCTGCACCAGGCCCTTGCCGAAGGCGTAGGTCACGTTCTGCAGGCTGGTGTGGGACACGGCCGCTAATGCCTTGTAGGCATCGTCGGGCTCCTCCCGCAGCAGCTTCTCGGCGCGCATGACGGCGCGCAGCACGTCGACCACGACATCGGGATGCGCCTTGGCGAAGTCGGGCCGCACCACGATCCCGCCGCCCAGCCAGGGCTTGCCGTACACGTCCGAGGCGGTGGTGATCAGCACGCTGGTGCCGGCGGTGATGGTCTCGGCCGAATACGGCACATACGAGATCGCCGCATCGATCGCCCCCCGCTCCAGCGCCGCCGGCTGGCTCGGACCGATGATGTTGAGCCCCTGCAGGTCGCGCAGCGACAGTCCGGCATGCGCCAGCGCAAGCTCCAGCACGGCGGTCGGGGCGGTGTTCGGGGCGACCCCGCCGACCCTGCGACCCTTCAGGTCCGCGACGGTCTTGATGCCGCTGTCCTTGCGCGCCACCAGCGCGACGTAGTTCATCGCGCCGTTCCCGACATACCACATCACGCCGGGACTGCGGGCCGCGACCTGCTGGATGCCGGACGTGTCGGCCTCCCCGAGATCGATCGAGCCGCCCGCCATCGCGGCGGCTTCGGCGGGGATGCCTTGCGGGAAGTCGTGCCAGGCCACGGTGTAGCCCGCATCCTCCAGCCAGTGCTTGCCGCGCACGAGTTCCAGCGGGCGCATGGCCGGGAACACGCCGATGCTGAGCTGCGTCGTGCTGGGCTTCTTTGCATGTGCCTGTGTCGTGCCTGCTTGCGTCGTGCCCGACGGGTCCGCCGCCTGGGCGCCGACCCCTGCCACGACGAGCAATGCCGCGCAGGCGGCGGCGAGCCGATGGATCTTCATCTGTTGGAATCCTCCCCGTTCGTTCTTTTCAGATCGTCCCGGCGGCGCGCAGCCGCTCCATCTCCTCCGCGGTCATGCCCAGCAGCGTGCCGAACACCGCCTCGTTGCCGTTGCCGATCCGGGGACCGAGGAAGCGGATGGTGCCGGGCGTTTCGCTCATGCGCGGGATCGGCGCGGCCATCAGCATCTCGCCGTAATCCTCGTCGAGCACGGGAACGATCGTGCCCCGCCCGCGGAAATGCGGGTCGGTGGCGATGTCCGAGATCCGCATGAGCGGCGAGGCGGGCACGTCGGCCGCCACCAGTCGCTCCATCAGCGCATCGAGCGTCAGCGTGCGCGTCCATGCGCCGATCAGGTCGTAGAGCGCCTGCTGGTTCTGCACCCGCGCGTGATGGTTGGCGAAGCGCGGATCGTCGCAGATGCCGGGGTGTCCCATCAGCGCGCCCAGCCGGCGGAGCAGCGCTTCGGTGCCGCCATGGATGGAGATGCGGCGCCCGTCGGCGGTGTCGAAGTCGCCGGCCGGCACCACCTTCGGGTTGATGTTGCCGGTCCGCTCCCGCGTCCGCCCCGTGACGGAATGGTCGAGCAGCGCATCCTCCGACGCGCGGAATCCCGGCTCGTACAGCGCGAGATCGATCACCTGCCCGCTCCCGCCGCGCTGGTCGCGGTTGTACAGCGCGGTGACCACGCCGAACGCGCCGGCATAGGCGCCCATGTAGTCCAGCATCGCGTAGCCGGCCCGCACCGGCGGCCGGTCCGGATCGCCGGTGACATGGGTGACGCCGGAGAAGGCGCTGGCCACGCGGTCGAACGCACCGCGGTCGCTATAGGGGCCGGTCAGCCCGTAGCCGGTCACGTAGAGCGCGATCAGGCGCGGATGGCGCGCGCGGATCGTGTCGGGGTCGAAGCCCCATTTCCGCAAGGTGGGCGGGCGGAAGTTCGTCACCAGCACGTCGAAATGCGGCAACAGCCGATGCACGATGTCGCGCGCCTCCGCGTGGCGGAGGTCGAGCGTGATGGAGGTCTTGTTGCGCGCGTCCTGCACCCATTGCAGCGATCGGCCGCCCGGCTCCTTGGCGCTGCGGCGCATGAAGTCGCCGCGCTTCGGCTCCTCCACCTTGATCACCTCGGCGCCGAAATCGCCCAGCGTCGTGGCCGCGACCGGGGCGGCGATGATCGACGACAGGTCGAGGACGCGGATGCCGGACAGCGGAAGGCTCATGCCGAAACTCCAAGGTCTGCGGTCGACGGTTTGCGATGGGCCAGCAGGTCGAAGATTTCGGCGGTGATCCGCGCGAAACCCCCGCTCGAGCGGTCGCGTTCGGCCGCGCTGGGCGTGACCGTCCGGATGATGCGGCCGGGCCGGCCACTCATGACGAACACGACGTCGCCCAGGTAGACCGCTTCCGACACGTCGTGCGTGACGAACAGCACCGTCTTGCCCGCGTACGCGGTGATGCGCAGCAATTCCTCCTGCAGCAGCGCGCGGTTCTGCGCGTCCACCGCGGCGAACGGCTCGTCCATCAGCAGCACGTCGGGTTCGAGTGCCAACGCGCGGGCGATGCCGACGCGCTGCGCCATCCCGCCGGAGAGTTCATGCGGATAGGCGTGGGCGAACCCGTCCAGGCCGACGAGCGAGATGAACGCGTCCGCCCGCCGCTGCGCCTCGGCCTTCGGCATGCCGTGCGTGCGCAGGCCGAAGACGATGTTGCCGGCGACCGTCTTCCAGGGAAACAGCGCGGGGCGCTGGAACACGACCGCGAGCCGCGCAGGCGCGCCGGACGGCGTGGCATCGATCTCGATCAGGCCGGTGTCGGCGCGCGCGAGGTCGGCGACGATGTCGAGCAGCGTGCTCTTGCCGCAGCCGGAGGGTCCGACGAGGCAGGCGAAGGCGCCGCCGGGGATCGTCAGGCTGCAATCGGCCAGTGCCTGGACGCGCCCGTTGCGCCCTTCGTAGGACAGGGCGACGTCGCGGATCCGGATCTCCGGCCCCGCCCAGCCCCGTGGTTCCGCACGCTGGTCTGGTGCCATGCGCTGCCGTCCTTCCAAATGGATCACGGCCGAACGGGCTCCTGCAGCCCCAGCGCGGCCAGAGCCGCGGCATGATTGGCCTCGCTGATGCGCCAGGCGAACATGGAGGCCCGTTCGGCGTCGCCCTCGCTGGCCGCCGCGGCCAACTGGGCGAGCAGCCCCGCCAGCACCTGCCGGTGCGCGACCGAACTGTGCGCCTTCTCGGCGTAGAACCGGTAGGCCTGGCGGGTCATCTTGCGGAACACGGCCTGGAGCCGCGCATTCCCGCAATGGGCGATGACGCAGGCGCTGGCAGCCTGCGTGGCCTGGACGAATTGCTTCGCCGTCACGGCCGGATCGCGCGACAGGTCCTCGATCCGCCGGCGGAGCTCGACGAGTTCGGCGACCGCCTGCGGGCTGGCGCGGCGGACGAACAGGCGCACGGCGGCGGCGTAGAGCGCCGACCGGACTTCGTACATCTCGCTGATCTCGGCGGGAGACAGCTGGATCACCGTGGTCCCGCGCCGGGGCCGCTGCACGGCGAGTTCCTCGTTGACCAGCATCTGCAGCGCCTCGCGCACCGGCGCGCGGGAGACGCCGAACCGCTGGGCGATGGCTTCCTCGGCCAGTCGCTCACCCGGCTGGTAGAGCCCGTCCTCGATCGCCTGGGCGAGCTGGCGGGCGATGAAGCCGGCGAGCGGCTCCGGGATGGGCTGGTCCGGAATGGCGTCCTCCTCCGTTCCGGCGAGACTGGCAGTTTTGTCGACAGTCGACAAGCCGACGCGAGCAGCGCGGCGGTGAGAGGGCGGGGCTCCTCACCTCAGGTCGGCAGCCAGGGTTCGGGGGCGCGGCAGTCGATATCGGTCGCCACGTCGACCACCACCGTTTCGTCGCTGGCAAGCGCGTCGCGCAGCGCGGGCGCGATCTGTGACGGGTCTTCCACGCGGATGCCGCGCAGGCCGAACACGCGCGCGACATCGGCGAAGTTGGTCGGCCCGAAGCGGGCGAGTTCGGCGACGTCGCCCGGCTTGTTGCCCTGCTGGCGCTGGATGTTCGGCCAGCCCTGGCCGAAGCCCGAATTGTTGTTGATGACCAGGACCACCGGGATGCCACGGCGCTTCGCGGTCTCGAGCTCGGTCAGGTGGTAGTAGATCGCGCCGTCGCCCGACCAGCAGATCACCTTGCGGTCGGGCGCCGCGCATTTGGCACCGAGCGCGGCCGGGAAGGCCCAGCCGAGGGAGCCGGCGGCGCGGAGATAGGTCTGACCCTCGCCGTTCAGCTCGATCAGGGTCGAGCTCCAGATGCCCGAGTAGCCGGTGTCGGCGACCAGGATGCCGTCATGCGGCAGGGCGCGGGTGATCTCGGCGCAGAGGCGGTCGGGCCAGATGGGGGTGGCGTCGCTGGCGAGCGCCGCGGCGCGGGAATCCCGCCACGCCCGCATGATCCCGGCCGCGCGGTCCGCGAATGCGCCGTCGCGTGCGGGCTTGCCGAGTGCGATGAGGAGCTTCGCGAGGGTCGCCTTCGGATCACCCATCAGGCCCAGCGTGTCGGAGTAGGAGCGGCCGAGTTCGGCCGGATCGATATCGATCTGGACGCATGGAGTGTCGGTCGCCGGGATGCGCCAGGTATGCGTCACCTGGTCGCCGGTGTCGCAGCCGACGAACAGCACGAGATCGGCCTCGTGCACGATCTGGTTGGTGGGCGGCGCGGCGTAGTTTCCGGCGCAACCGATCGCCAGCGCGTGCCGGGTCGGGATGACGCCGCGCGCGCCCAGCGACGTCGCGATCGGTGCGGCGAGGGCGGTGCCGAGGGCGAGCAGTTCCGGTCCGGCCTGGGCGGCGGCGGCCCCCTCGCCCGCCACGATCACGATCCGCTTCGCCGCGCGCAGGCGGTCCGCCGCGCGGTCGATCTCGTGATCCGAGGGCGTGGGCCGGTAGGGCGGCATGCCGAGGCGGAAGGCGGGGTCGGCGATCGGGGCCTCGTGCACCTGGGTGGTCTCGATCCCCTCGGCTTGCAGCCCGTTCAGGTCGAGATGCGCCGGGCGAGGCGTGCCGGTCATCGCCTCCCGCCAGGCCTGGCGCATCAGGCGCGGCAGGTCGGCCGCGTCCTGCACGAAGGCGCTGAACTTGGTGACGGGCGCGAAGAGCGGATGGTGCGGCAGTTCCTGGTAGGCGTTGCGGTGCTGCATGTGCGGCTGCTTGCGCCCGGTCATCGCGATGACCGGGGAGCGGCCGAGATAGGCGTCCTGCAGGCCTGCGGCGAGGTTGGCCGCGCCCACGGACTGCGCGAAGCAGATGCCGGGCCGGCCGGCGATGCGGGCGTAGCCGTCGGCCATGTAGGCGACGGCCTTCTCGGAATGGCCGAGGACGCGGGTGACGCCGAGCGTGCCGAGTTCGATCAGGGTGTGGCGGAGGACGGCGTCGATGAAGAAGACATGGGTGGTGCCGTTCGCGGCCAGGCTGCGCGCGAGGAACTCGGCGCCGGTGATCGGTTCGGCCTGTTGCATCCGCGTTTCCCCCTTGTCGTTGCCGGGAGTCTAGGCGGGGGTCGGTCGGGCGACAATCCGGTGGAGCGCGCGAGGCTGATGGGCCG
>MKTV01000124.1:8470-8701 GCA_001898425.1 Rhodospirillales bacterium 69-11 | reverse complement strand
GGGCTGAGGGAAGGCGGAGCGGACTGGTGGGCGCTTGGCGACGGTGTCCTCCCACACCCGTCATCGCCGGGCTTGACCCGGCGACCCTCACCGGCACTGCCGGTGCGGTTGGGATCCGCGGGTCGGGGCCCGCGGATGACGGTGAGAGCACGGCCGTGCGGTTGGGATCCGCGGGTCGGAGCCCGCGGAGGACGGTGAGAGCACGGCCGTGCGGTTGGGGTCCGCGGGTCG
>MKTV01000124.1:278-8311 GCA_001898425.1 Rhodospirillales bacterium 69-11 | reverse complement strand
CGGAGCTCGCGGATGACGGTGAGAGCACCGGAGGTGCGGTTCAGGTCCGCGGGTCGGGGCCCGCGGATGACGGTGAGAGCACGGCCGTGCGGTTCAGGTCCGCGGGTCGGGGCCCGCGGATGACGGTGAGAGAACGGGGGTGCGGTTCAGGTCCGCGGGCCGGGGCCCGCGGATGCCGGTGAGAGCCCGCCGTCGTTCAGGCCCAGTGCCCCTCGATCCACATCCAGCCACCACTCGGCTGCTGCGCCCAGCGTCCGGGGACCCAGGTGGTCGCACCGGCCGGGACCGCGACGTAGCGGCCGGGCTCCCACATCCAGGGCGTGGCGCCGACGCCGCCATATCGCCAGTGCCCCGGCTGCCAGACGGCCGGCACGCCGGCGGGCGGCGGCGGCACGAGTTCGGATTGCGGTGGCGGCGGCGGGGTGGGGGCGAGCATCGGCGCCACCGGCGCGGATTGCTGGATCACCACCTGGGCCGGCGGCGGGGGCGGCGGAGCGCTGACGCACGCGCTGAGCCCGAGAACGGAGAGCCCGGCGAGGGCGGGGGTGAGGAGACGGGGGGCCATGGCGCTCAACTCCGCCACCGTCCGTCGACCCAGACGTAGCCGCCGCTGCTCTGCGGCTCCCAGTGGCCCGGCTCCCACACCGCGGCGGGCTGCGGCCGCTGCACGTAGTGTCCTTCCTCCCACACCCATGCGTTGCCGCTCCAGGCCCAGCGGCCAGGCTGCCACGTCGTGACCTGGGCGCCGGGCGGAGGCGGCGGGACGGTTTCCACCCTCGGCGCCGGCGGCGCTGTCGGCGCGATCACCACGGTTGAGGTCTGCGCGGCGGCGGCACCGGTCAAACCAAGAAACAGAAGGCCGGCCAGCAGCGGTGAACGAGACCGCTTCAAGTGTTCATGCGACATGCACTCTACTCCCGACTGCGTGATCATGCACACGCCAAATCACAGCGTGATATGGACTTGGCTGGGTATCGATCTGGGGACGAATTGGGGCGCTCGTGCGGCGCCGGCCTGCCTGCCAGGTTCACGACCGGTTGTTTCACGCCCGTGTGCTTCATCCAGCTTCAGGCCCGCCGGACATCCGGCGGAGTGCCTGGCCGCGAGGTCGGCGCGCATCGGCCGCTCCGCTTCCCTGTTCCGCCTGCGTTCGGGTCAGGCTAGGGTCCGGCCTTCTGATCTGGGAGTTTCACCCGATGCGGCTACGCACCGCCCTGCTGTCGACCTGCCTTTGCGTGCTGGCCGGCCAGGCCATGGCACAGACCACGCTGAACGTCGCGGTCGGCGGCGCCTTCACGTCGATGGATCCGCACTACCACAACCTCAACCCGAACAACGTGCTGACCTCGTACGTGTTCGACTCGCTCGTGATCTCCGACCCGCAGTTCAAGCCCTCCCCCGGCCTCGCGACGTCCTGGAAGGCGGTCGACGAGACGACCTGGGAGTTCAAGCTGCGGGACGCGAAGTTCAGCGACGGCACCCCGTTCACCGCCGACGACGTGGTGTTCACCTTCGGCCGCGTGCCCAAGGTGCTGAACAGCCCCTCCAGCTTCAACTTCGCGGTCAAGCCGGTGAACCGGATCGAGGTCGTCGACCCGCACACGATCCGCTTCCATTCGGACAAGCCGGTCGCACTGATGCCCTTCCTGATGGCGTCGCTGAAGATCGTCTCCCGCAAGAACGGGGACGGCGCGACCACGCCCGACTACAACAGCCTGAAGGCGGCGATCGGCACCGGCCCGTACAAGGTCACCTCGTTCACCCTCGGCGACCGCGCCGTGTTCGAGAAGAACGAGACGTCCTGGTGGGCCGACAAGATCAAGTGGCAGAAGGTCAACTACCGCATCATCTCCAACGATGCCGGCCGCATCGCGGCGCTGGAATCGGGCGACGTCGACGTGATCGACCAGGTGCCGCCGCGCGACGTCGCGACGCTGCGCAAAAACGCGAAGCTCGACGTGATCTCGCAGCCCGGCCAGCGGCTGATCTACGTGGTGCCGGACGTGGGCCGGAAGGACGCGCCCTTCATCACCGACACGGCCGGCAAGCCGCTCGACAAGAACCCGCTGCAGGACGTGCGCGTGCGCAAGGCGCTCTCGCTCGCGATCAATCGCGACGCGCTGCGCGACCGGATCATGGACGGGTTCTCCGCCCCGACCGGGCAGGTGGTGCCCGACCATTCGGTGGGCTGGGTGCCGTCGATCAAGCCCGACCCGTATGACCCGGCGCAGGCGAAGAAGCTGCTGGCCGAGGCCGGGTATCCGGACGGGTTCGGCATCACCCTGCACGGTCCGAACGACCGCTACGTCAACGACAGCAAGCTGGTCGAGGCGATCGCGCAGATGTGGACCCGCATCGGCGTCAAGACGCAGGTCGAGACGATGCCGGCCGCGACCTTCTTCAGCCGGGCGACCCGGCACGAGTTCGCCATCCGCCTGACCGGCTGGGCGAGCGACACCGGCGAAGCGAGCAGCAACCTGAACTGGATCCTCGCCTCCTCGAACCCCGAGAAGGGGCGCGGCGCGGTGTTCGACCCGACGCATTTCGCCGATCCCAAGGTCGACGAGCTGGTCGAGAAGGCGCTGGCCACGGTGGACGAGCAGCAGCGCGAGGCGCTGTACCGGGAGGCGACGCTGGCCGCGATGCCGCAGGAGCCGATCATCCCGCTGCACTTCCAGGTCAACATCTGGGCGGTCCGCAAGGGCTTCACCTTCCATCCGCGGACCTATGAGGGCACCCGCGCCTGGGACATCGACGGCCACTGACACCGATCAGCCGCTTCGCTCATCGGTGTCTCGGCGTGGGGTTGGTGGGGCGGCCACGCCCAAGCCAAAGAGAATCCCGCGCGCCGAGGTGATCTGCCTGCGGGTCAAACAGTGCGCGCGCCGGTATGACCCGCGACGCCCCCTCCCCTCGCGGGAGGGGGCGCAAGGCCGCGCCGGCCCGGCCGGGACGATTGGCTCCCCGATGGCGGCCGACGGCTCAGGGTGCGCCGGCGTCGTCCCGCATCGTTCCCTCCCGCTCGAGCCAGGCCAGGAACGCGGCACCGGGCTCGCGCGCCACATGCCGCTCCGGCACGTACGCGCAATAGCGGCGCGCCGGCAGGCGCGGTGCGGCGAAGGGCGCGACCAGCCGCTGCGCAGC
The DNA here is from genome assembly GCA_001898425.1 of Rhodospirillales bacterium 69-11. Lineage (GTDB taxonomy): Bacteria > Pseudomonadota > Alphaproteobacteria > Acetobacterales > Acetobacteraceae > Rhodopila. The sequence continues at coordinate 5,167 of MKTV01000124.1, read as the reverse complement.
CAGGTCGTCGGCGACCAGCGCCGTCGGGCCCATCGCGACGCCGATGCCGTCCAGCGCCGCCTGCAGCGTCAGGTAGAAATGGTCGAGCGTGAGCGCCGCCGCCGGCATGAGCCCCGGCACGCCCGCGGCATCGAGCCAGTCGGTCCAGAGGCGCGGCAGGCTGAGCGTATGCAGAAGCGTATGCTGCCGAAGATCGTCGGGGACATGCAGCGGATACCGCGCCAGCAGCGCGGGGCTGCACACCGGCAGCCGGCGTTCGGCCAGGAACGGCCGCGTGGCATACCCGTAGAACGTGTCCGGGCCCCCGCGGATCACCACGTCATACGCTTCCGGCAAGGCTTCCAGCGGCTGGTTCGAGGTCTCCAGGCGGACCCGGATCCCGGGATGCCGTTCCCGGAAGCCCGCAAGCCGCGGCACGAGCCATCGCAGCGCGAAGCTCGCAGGCGCGTTGACCCGCAACACGGCGCCGTCGTCCTGCCCGTACCGCGCGGTGGCGGCGGCGATGCGGTCGAAGGCGGGACCGATCTCGGCCAGGTAGGCGCGCGCCGCTGGCGTCAGCACGACGCGGCGGTTGTGGCGCTCGAAGAGCGGTGCGTGCAGCCAATCCTCGAGCAGCCGCACCTGCTGGCTGATCGCGCCATGCGTGACGCCCAACTCCCCCGCCGCCGCCTTGAAGCTGCCAAGCCGCGCGGCGGCCTCGAAGGCCCGAAGGGCATTGAGCGATGGGAGGGACCGTCGCATCCGAGTTAGATTTCCTGCGCAATCCCCCGCGATTTACTCGGTTGTCCCGGCCTGACGCCACAGCCAATCTGACACGATCCCCTCTGGATCTCGTGCATTGATCCCTGTTGAACCTCGTCGTCCCGTCTTTCCCCTGCCGGCAGGCGCCGCACGCCGCGATGGGGACGTGCGGGCGAAGGGCCCGGTCCCGGTCCGGCGCCGCGGAGACCGGGATGCCGCGCGCGGACGATCGGATGAGCGCGCGCCGGCATGAGCGCCGTCGTCCTGGGGGCGGTGGCCTTCGCCGCGCTGCTGCATGCGAGCTGGAACGCGGTGCTGCGCGGCGGCGGCGATCGGCTGTGGTCGATGACGCTGATGATGATTGCGGTGACCGCGGTCACGGCGGTCACGGCCACGGTCCTGCCCTGGCCCGCCGCGGCGAGCTGGCCATACGCGGTGGCATCGGCCGTGATCCACACGGCCTACAACCTCTCGCTCGTGCGGACATATCGTTCGGGCGAGCTGGGTCAGGCCTACCCGATCTCCCGCGGCTCCTCCCCCGTGCTGGTGGCGTTGGGGGCGGCGGTCTTCGCGCATGAGGGCATCGGCGTCCTGGCCGCGATCGGGATCGCGCTGGTCTCGGGCGGGATCCTGTCGCTCGCGGTACACCGCGGCGGGCGCCGCCCCGAACTGCTTCCGGCCTTCCTGACCGGCGCGCTGATCGGCGCCTACACGGTCGTGGACGGGATGGGCGTGCGGCTGTCGGGCGGGAGCCTGAGCTACGCCAACACGATGTTCCTGCTCTGGGGCCTGACGACGCCCCTGCTCTACCTCGCCCTGCGCATCCGCCCGCCCGCCTACACGCCCATGCAGACCGGAATGGCGCTGGGGGGCGGCGTCGTTTCGCTGGTGGCCTATGGGATCGTGATCTGGGCCATGCAGTACGACGCGATGGGCGTGGTCTCCGCATTGCGGGAGACCAGCGTCGTCTACGCCGCCATCATCGGCCGGCTCTTCCTTCAGGAACGGCTCACCCTGCGGCGGATCCTGTCCTGCAGCGCCATCGCGGCCGGGGCCGCCTGCCTGGCGCTCTGATCCCGCCACGCCTGCATGCAGGCCGAGGGAGGATCGCTCCGCGGCCATGCGTACGCCGAAATCCTTCCATGCATCGCCCGGTTCGGGGCAAGCCCGCCTCCCGCGCGGCTTGCCGGGGGAATGAACCTCGGTATGGTCGGAAGGTCCAAGAGCAGCGCCCGAGAGGCCCAAGATGTCCAGCAGCCTTCCGGCGCGTCGAAACCTGTTCCTGCTGGCCTGCTGCCAGGCGATCGGCCAGGCCGGGAACGTCATGATGTTCACCGCGACCGCGCTCGCGGTCTCCGGCATCCTGCAGATCCACGACTGGGCGACCCTGCCCGTCACCATGCAGCATCTCGGGGTCATGCTCTCGGTCTTCCCCGCCGCGATGCTGATGCAGCGCCTGGGGCGCGGCTTCGGATTCCGGGTCGGATCGGTCTGCGGGATGCTGGGGTCGGCCCTGTGCGGCTACGGGCTGTGGTCCGGGCAGTTCCTGCTGATGTGCCTGGGCGGCCTCGTCCTGGGCTACGCGGTGGCCAGCCTGCAGATGTATCGCTTCGCCGCCGTGGAGCTGGTCGGGCCGGGCATGGGCGCCAAGGCGATCTCCTGGGTCACCGCGGGCGGCGTGGTGGCCGGCATCATCGGCCCGACCCTGGCACGCGCCACCTTCGACAAGTGGCAGCCGATGTACACCGCGACCTATGCCGGGATGGTTGGCATCCACGTCGTGGTGTTCACCCTGATGTGGTTCATCGAGTTCCCCCCGCCGATGCCGAAGGCGCAGCGCGTGGCCGGCGTCCAGCGCCCGCTCTGGGAGATCGCGACCCAGCCCGACTTCGCGGTGGCCGCCATCGCCGCGATGATCGCGTTCGGGACGATGTCCTTCCTCATGAGCGCCTCTCCGCTCGCGATCGTCGCCTGCGGCCTGCCGCAGACCGAGGCGCATTGGGTGATCTTCCTGCACGTGATGGGCATGTTCGTGCCCTCCTTCTTCACCGGCAACCTGATCCAGCGCTTCGGCGTCCTCAACATCATGCTGCTCGGCGCCGTGCTGCTGGGTTCGGGCGTGACGGTCGGGCTGCACGGGCTGGACGCGTGGAATTTCCGCGCGGCGCTGATGCTGAACGGCGTCGGGTGGAACTTCCTGTTCGTCGGCGCGACGACGCTGGTGACCACGACCTACCGCCCGGCGGAGCGCGGCAAGGCGCAGGCCATGAACGACTTCCTGGTGTTCGGCACGACGGCCACGTGCAGCCTGCTGGCCGGGCTGCTGCAGAACCGGCTGGGCTGGTTCCCGCTGAATTACATGTCCATCGTGCTGATCATGATCGCGGTGGCCGCCGTGGGCTGGCTGAAGCTGCAGCGCCGCGGCGCGTTCGCCTAGGGCGGGCCAGTCCCCCCTCCCCTTGCGGGAGGGGGATAGGGGGCGGGGGCGGTCGGGGGTCCGTGCCGGCGGTGCCGAACGCCGTGGCGCCCCCTCACCCCGGCCCTCTCCCGCGAGGGGAGAGGGGGTTCGTGACCCCCGCTCCTTCTTCCGTCAGGCCGCGGCCTTCATCCCTTCGCGCGCGGCCGCCTTGATCATGTCGGCGCCCTTCTCCGCGATCATGATCACCGCGGCATTGGTGTTGCCCGAGACCATGGTCGGCATGATCGACGCGTCCACCACCCGCAGCCCGGCGATCCCCTGCACGCGAAGCTGGTCGTCCACCACGGCCATCTTGTCCTGGCCCATCTTGCACGTGCCGATCACGTGGTAGGTCGTCTGGCCGTTCTCGCGCGCGAACTCCAGCCACTCCGCATCCGTCTGCACCCGGTCGCCGGGGTTCATCTCATAGGCGCGGTACTTGTCCATCACCCGGTTGTTGATGATGCGGCGCCCGAGCTTCATGCCGTCGACACAGACTTGCTGGTCGATGGGGTCGGAGAGGAAGTTCGGCCGGATCGCCGGCGCCGCCGACGGATCGGCCGACTTCGCATGGATCGAGCCCTTCGATTCCGGCCGGCACTGGTAGATCGTGAGCGTCATGCCGGGCTCCTTGTCCAGCACGCGCGTCGCGGCACTCGGGTAGCTCGCATGCGCGAAGTGGAACTGCACGTCCGGCTCCTCGAGCTCCGGCCGCGTCTTGACGAAGCCGTACACGATGCCCGCGGTGAAGGTCAGGATACCGCGGCGCTGGGTGTAGTATTTCACCACCTCTTTCGCGAAACGCAGGCCGCGGGTGTGCTCGTTCAGCGTGACCGGCAGCTTCACCCGCCAGTTCATGCGCGGGGCGTAGTGGTCGCGGTAGTTCTCGCCCACGCCCGGCAGCTCGTGCTGCACGCCGATGCCCAGCGAGGACAGCAGCTCCGGCTGGCCGATGCCCGAAAGCTCCAGCAGGTGCGGCGACTTCACCGCGCCGGCCGACAGGATCACCTCCCGCCCGCAGCGGGCCTCGCGCGGCTGGCCGTTCACCGTGTAGGCGACGCCGACCGCACGCTTGCCCTCCAGCAGCACGCGCTGCGCCAGCGCGTCGGTCTGGACGTGCAGATTGGGGCGGGACCGCGCCGGCTCCAGGAACGCCCGCGCGGTGGACCACCGCTCACCGTTCTTCTGGGTCACCTGGAAGTAGCCGAAGCCCTCCTGGTGGCCGTTGTTGTAGTCCTTGTTGCGCGGCCAGCCCTCGTCCACCGCGGCGTCGATGAAGGCGTCCAACAGCTCCGCCCGCTCGCGCATGTGCGCGACGTTCAACGGGCCGCCCTTGCCGCGCGCCGCGTCCCCGTCGCCCTCGAAATTCTCGGATTTGCGGAAATAGGGCAGCACGGAGTCGTACGACCAGCCGCGATTCCCGAACTGGGACCAGGTGTTGTAGTCGAGCGGATTGCCCCGGACGTACAGCATGCCGTTGATCGAGGACGATCCGCCCAGGGTCCGCCCGCGCGGGATCGGGATCGACCGCCCCTTCACGTTCGGCTCCGGCTCCGTGGCGAAGTTCCAGTTGTAGACGGGGCTGTTCAGCAGCTTCGTGAAGCCGACGGGGATGTTGATCCACATCGAGCTGTCCTTCGGCCCGGCCTCGAGCAGCAACACCTTGGTGCGGCTGTCCTCGCTCAGCCGG
>MKTV01000124.1:0-90 GCA_001898425.1 Rhodospirillales bacterium 69-11 | reverse complement strand
GGGCCCTGAGAACGCCCCACCGTCATCGCCGGGCCCCGACCCGGCGATCCCCTGGCGCACCGCCGTTGCGGTTGGGATCCGCGGGTCGGG
>MKTV01000123.1:14514-17697 GCA_001898425.1 Rhodospirillales bacterium 69-11 | reverse complement strand
GCGCCGGAGCCTTTCGTTTTTGAAGGCAGGCTGGCAGCGGGCTTGCTGCGCATCATTGACACGCCCGAGGGCGAACGTATGCGCCTCACTCTTTCCAACCATACCGAAGGGCTGGGGGCCATCGTCATTATCAAACGACCGGGCGGTGTCGCGGAGAAACTGCCGCTGCTTCCAGCCGCCAACGATCATCACAGTTATCTCAGCGCCTTGGCTCCTGCCGAGCCACACGAGTTCGACGCCGTTCTGGAATTATCGGCTGCCGGTGACGCGGAGACGCATGCCTTCCATATGGTCGAACCCGCAGGCCACCGTCATTGAGTTGAAGAAGCAAACCCATGGCAGAACACGACCATCATGATCATAAGCACGGCGCAAGCGGCCATCAGCACACCCCGGCTAATTTTGGCAAAGCCTTCGCAATCGGCATCGCACTAAACCTTGCTTACGTCGTCGGTGAAATTTTTTTTACGGGATTGTTGCTCATTCGCTCGCCCTGCTGGCGGATGCAGGTCACAATCTGGGGGACGTTCTGGGACTGGCAGTTGCATGGACGGCCTCAATCCTTGGCAAACGAAAGCCGAGCGGGCGCTATACCTACGGGCTACGCCGCACTTCGATCCTTGCCGCGCTTACCAACGCCATTGTGCTGCTGGTCGTCACCGGCGGCATTGCGTCGGAAGGCATCCGCCGCCTGATTGATCCAGAACCTTCGGGTGGTTTCATTATAATGGTCGTGGCGGCAGTCGGCATCGTCATTAATGGCGTTACTCCATTCCTGTTTATGTCGGGCCGCAAGAACGATCTGAACATCAAGGGCGCATTTATGCATATGGCGTCTGACGCCATCATAGCGCTCGGCGAGGTGATTGCTGGCGCAGTTATCCTGTGGACAGGCTGGATCTGGCTCGATCCGGCCATCAGTCTGGTCGTCAGCGTGTTCATCGTCATCGGCACTTGGGGACTGTTGCGGGATTCGGCTAACCTCGCGCTTGATGCCGTGCCCGCCGGGCTGCATTGAACTTCACCACCCAGTCGCGGACGATCTGCAGCGTCACGCCGCCGATCCGCGCCGCCTCGGTACGGGTTGCCCCGTCGTAGACCGCCGCAAGCGCCAAAAGGCGACGCGCCTGCGCCGCATGCTTGCTCCGGCGCGCGGACGCACTCAGCGCAGAGGCATCAAAATCGGACCGAATGGGAAGCGGCATGGCGAACCTCCTGCGTTCGCCAACCAGAGAATCAGATCAGCCCCGCGTCGGGGAACCCCCAGAGTCACAATTTCAGAGCGTTGGTATTATCCTGATGCGCGCTCGCCAAACCGATAGGCCCTTGTCAAAGGTGGCGACCGAGACTGAGGCATAGCGCTTCTGGATGCCGAGGTGTGTCGGCGACAGCCGGGTGGGCAACGTTACCTTCAGTCGATCGGCGATTACCTGCAGTCGCCGCTGTGCCTGTTGGTGCTGGTCGACAAGATACACGCCCAGCGAGCGTAGCTCCGCTGTCTGTCCACGTTTTTCCGCAAGACGGCCCATGTCCTGCTGTTGGATCTCGATCTGAATATCCCAGTCCAGAAAGGCGCGATCCGCTTGGCTCAGCAGGGCAGCAGCGTCCACTGCCTGCGGCCACGTGAGCCTCAAGCCTGTCAGGCCGAGGAGAATGGCACGTCGCCGGTAGGCACTCGCAAACGCAACGCGCAGCATCATCGTTCACCGCCCCAGCGAGAGTTTGCCGAGCAGGATCGAAGCCAGCAGGAGCGTCGTGCATCGGTCAACCGGGCACCAGATAATCGATCAAGGCAGCTGCCGACGGTGAGTCCCAGGTCGCCGCACCAGGAACGTAGCCGCGCACCACGCCCCTCGGATCGATCGCGTAGGTGACAGGCAAAGCGTACAGCTGGAACGGTGCGTGCCTGGGATTGTCGCTCTGAAGGTAGCCGATCTGCTGCTCAGGATCGACGCAGACGTCAAGATGCAAGAGGCCCAATCGCTGATAAAACGCGATCACTGCTGCCTTGCCGCCGACGTCCAGGGCAATCGGCAGAACATGCACGCGCTTATTCGCATCCGCCGCCTGCAGTCGGTCGAGCGACGGCATCTCGTAGACGCAGGGCACACACCATGTCGCCCAGAAATTCAACAGCACGACCTTGCCCCGCAAAGCGGTGAAGTCGACGGTACACCCGCCCGCCGTCACGATTGGTTCCGATGGCGCGGGCATCGCAGGGCGTAGCATGGTGTACTGGCCGCCATGACTGTAAAATGGCGGGGGACTTGCCGCAGCGATGCTCTCACGCCGTGCCGCCCAGGTTGTGCCGGCCCCTGCGATCAAGCCAACGGCCCGCCGACGCCCAAGCAGTTTCATCTCGTGGCCACCTTCGATGTTTCGTCCAACTCATCCGGCAACGCGTCGCGCCAGCGCCCGCGTCCTTCGATGACGACGGCCATCAGGCCCAGTCCGACGCCGGCGAGACCCACATACAGTCGCACTGGTTCAAAATACGTCAGCAACGCCGTTGCGCCTAAGGTCAGCAACAGGATCTTGTTGCAGATTGGGCAGGCTACCCCGAGAAAGTTGATGACCGAGGACACACCCATTGTGCGGAGCCGGCAAGCCGGTCGACGCACCGCGACATAGAGAGCGAGCAGAGCTGACTGCACTGCGAGGAGTGGGACTTCATATCCCGCGGGCGGCACCATGCGGATGAACAGCGGGTTCGGCCACAGCGCCGCGACTGTCGCGAGGACGACGAACGACAGAAGCCCGGGCCCTATATCTGTCAGGGCCTGCGAGGCAGCGATTCCGTTATCTTGCCGAGACCATCGCGCCATGTGTCTATTCCTGCTGCTGCTGCTGCTGCTGCTGCTTCCGCTCAGCGGCAATCAGCTTCTCGAGCGCCTCGAGCGGAACAGCGCCCGGCACGATTACGCCACCCATCACGAAAGCCGGCGTCCCGCGCACTCCGAGGATATGGCCCAGAGCAAGGTTGCGTCGAAGTTCCGCCTCGATCTCGCGTGACTTCATCTCGTTGGCAATCAATGCGGGATCGAGACCGATCGACCGAACAACCCCGAGAATGCGAGCTTCGTCGAAAGGGCCGTCCACAGCGAACATTGCTGAATGGAAGGCCTGATACTTGCCGTGCCGGGCGACAGCCAGCGCGACGCGCGCTGCAATGACCGACGCGCG
>MKTV01000123.1:7056-14490 GCA_001898425.1 Rhodospirillales bacterium 69-11 | reverse complement strand
CACCAGGCGCACGCCATGGTCCTTGGCGATCAATGTGACCAGCCGCGGTGCCATGACTTTGCAATAGGGGCAGCGGTAATCGAAGAACTCGGTGATTGTGACGTCGCCGGTCGGATTCCCGAGAACCGGCGATGCCGGGTCATAAAGCAGGTCCTGCGTGGCCAATTCGGCAAACGCATCACGCTGATCATCCGTCGGCGCCGGCGTTTCGGGTGGTTTGGCCGCGGGTTGCGCCTCGGCCAGCTTTGCGGTCAGAACAGGGACCGACGCCATGGACAGGATCGCGCTCCGGCGACCCAAGACTTCTGGGTGATTCCTGGCGTTCGTCCGCTGCGTCATCCGGTGGGTCCTTGCAGGCATGGTTGTTGTCGGGCAGGCATGAGCGAAGGGGCTCAACACGGCTTCACGCGCGAACAATCCGGAGAGGAAATGCCTTCCACTCCGGCGCGCCCTTTTGACCGGCGCAAGAGCGACTGAAAGGTCCAGGTCGGCGAGGATGGCCGGCTCCGGACAGACCTCCTCCGCCCGCAAGGCGACCTTGCGGTCGTCCGCCGCTCGGCAGGACAGAAGCCGCAACCAACCGCATCCCCGGGACCATCATCGATTGGCGACTTTGACGGAGAGCAGTGCGCCGCGAGCCCACACCAGCGACATCGTCGGCAACAGCAGCCACTGCAACAATGGCGCCAAGCCAGTACCGAGCGGTGGCACACGCGGCATGGCTGGCGTGTAGGCCCAGCTTCCACGGACCACAACGTTCAGCCACTCGCTGAACACGGTGTAGGCGATGCCCAGGACAACGATCAGCAGCCCGGCACGGACATAGCCCCGCATCGGCCAGAATCTCCCTGCGATGAGAGCGCCGCAGGCAAACGCCGCGGCCGCAATCAGGAGGTCACCGACCCAGCAATGGAGTGTCGCGAAGCCGAGGTACGCCCAGCTCGCCGTATGCCAGATCGTGTAGAGGGGGAGCTGCACGACTTCCCAGGCGAAGTTGGCCCCCGCCATGACCAGCAGATAACGGCGCGTTACGGCGAGAGCTGCAGCACGGCAGTTGATGAATCGAAGTCGGGTCATTGGATTCGCACGATGCGCCGGCCAGCAGGCTCGCCATCGCCCGTTGGCCCGGCGATTCCCGTGCGCCGCCGTTGCCGATACCACGCCGTTCCGCAGTGGCCACGGCACAGCTGGCTCAAGCAGAACTCAATTGGGACGAATGCGCCGGGCCAGCGGAGGTTGGGGGAGAACATCAGCCGATCTTTCAACGCGCTCCAGGTCCGTGCCCATGGTACCCTGGGCCCGAGGGTCACGGGGCAGGGGCTACGGGCTGACAAGCTTCACAAGGGGAACGGCCCTGTTACCGCCAACTCGAGTTGACCGCAGCACATCTAAACGACGCGCGTGTGCGCCGTCAGAATCGGGTGGCTAGTCTGGGCGGGAATGGATCCGGCGCGAGGACCAGACCTGCAAGACGCGGCTCAAAGCTGTTCGGGAAATCGACTTTTTGCTCCCAACCGAGTCCGACTGGGCGATCCGCTGCAGCAATGAACGCCATTGAGCCACGACAGACGGACGTCTGGCAAAGGCCGTCCTTCTCGTGTGCAGCCGCCGGGTTCTGGCAGGGCACGGCCTGCGGTCCGACTGTACAGCCGGCGCTTGCCGCGGATGGCGCAGCAATCGGGGCGGAAGCATGCACAGGAGCGACGACCGAGATGAGGAACGTGATCGCGACCAGCACCAAGATCAGCCGGCGACCAAGCATTAGGCGGATCAGGCGATTGCCTCTCCACGTGGCCTCGGCCCGATATGGCGGGCATCCACGGTGCTCGGCCCAATGTGACAATGCGATCGACATCCGGTTCGGTGACGTCCTCCCAGTCATCTGTATCATACCAGCCACGACCGGTCCAAGGCCGCGGCGGTACGGGAGCTGATTCTGCCAGCATTGCAGACGTGGCTTACGAGGCGATACGCCATTCCGTGAGCGGGGCGAGCTTGCGCTCTTTTCGGGAGCGTGTCGCTGCGGGCGACGCTTCGACGCTTGCTGCCAGTTCATCGATGATCGGGCATTCGGGACGATCATCGCCGTGGCAATGGTGTGCGAGGTGCTCCAGTGTGCGGACCATCTGCTGCAGTTCGATGATTTTGTGCTTGAGCTCTGCGACGTGATCGAGCGCCACCTGCTTCACTTCGGCGCTGTTGCGTGCCCGGTCGCGCCAGAGAGCAAGCAGCCGTGTGATCGACTCGATCGAGAACCCCAGGTCACGCGCGCGGCGGATGAAGCGCAGCGTATGAACCTCGCTCGCGATGTAGTGCCGGTAGCCGGCGTCGCTGCGCGTGGCGGGCGGGATCAGGCTGATACTTTCATAGTACCGGATCATCTTGGCCGACACGCCGGACGCCTGCGCTGCTTCGCCGATATTCATCGCCCATCCCGTGCTCATCTTTGTCTCCTGCATCATCAGGCTGCCTCGCGATGGATGGCAGGGAGCGCAGCCCCATCAGCGTTCGCCGATGGCGCCGCCCTCTCTTCCCCCAACGTCGCACTGATTGCGGCAGGTCGCCAGCCTCGCAGCAGCAACGCATTGGTCACCACGCTCACGCTGGAGAAAGCCATGGCGGCACCAGCGATTACCGGGCTCAACAGGCCGAGTGCCGCCAGCGGGATGCCAACGACGTTGTAGGCGAATGCCCAGAACAACCCTTGCCGGATTTTCGTATAGGTCCGACGGGAAACCTCGATGGCGGCCACCACCAGTGCCGGGTCGCCCCGCATCAGGGTGATGCCCGCGGCATGCATCGCGACATCGGTCCCGGTTGACATGGCAATGCCCACATCAGCGGCGGCCAGGGCTGGCGCGTCGTTGACCCCGTCGCCCACCATGGCCACCGCCCCGCCAGCTCCCTTGAGCTTCGCGACCGCCGCAGCCTTGAGTTCGGGCAGCACCTCGGCCAAGACCTCGTCGATACCGAGCTGCAATGCGGCGGCACGGGCGCTGCCGGCGTTGTCCCCCGTCAGCATCACCGTCCGCACCCCAGCCACACGCAAGGCAGCCACGGCGCCGTGTGCGCTCGGCTTTATCGCATCCCCGAAGGCGATCAGCCCCAACACGCGGCCCGGCTCGGCAGAGGCGTCGAGCAACCAGGAGACCGTTCGTCCCTCCTGCTCGAGGATTGCGGCGCGGTCGGCGAGCGGCCCAGGCTCCGCCCCAAGTTCCCGCAGCAGCCGTGAGCTTCCCAGCTGCACGAGACGACCCTCCACCCGAGCCGCCACACCGCGGCCGGGAAGCGCCGTCAGGTTGGTCGACCGGGTTGCTCTCACACCCGCCGCCGCTGCTTCCCTCAGCACCGCCTTAGCAAGCGGGTGCTCGCTGCCGGCTTGCACTGCGGCGGCAAGCCTCAGTACGGTCTCCGCATCGCTGTCAGGCGCGGACTCCAGCGCGACGACCGAGGGCCTTCCCTCGGTCAGCGTCCCGGTCTTGTCGAACGCGACCACACGCACGCGATGGGCTGTCTCCAGCGCCTCGGCATCCTTGATGAGAATGCCATGCCGGGCAGCGGCCCCTGTCCCCACCATGATCGCGGTCGGCGTGGCGAGGCCGAGCGCGCAAGGGCAGGCAATCACCAGCACGGCGACCGCATTCAGCACCGCAATCTCGACCGACCCGGTGGCCAACCACCAACCGGCGAAGGTCACGAGTGCGATACCCAGAACAACCGGCACGAAGACGCCGCTAACCCGATCCACAAGGCGCTGGATCGGTGCCTTGGCCGCCTGAGCGTTCTCGACCAGCCGTACGATGCGGGCCAGCGTGCTCTCTGCCCCCACGGCCTTGGTTTCGACGATCAACAATCCGGCTCCGTTTATGGCGCCCCCGGTCACCCGATCACCCGGCGCCTTCGACATCGGAAGGCTTTCCCCGGTGAGCAATGACTCGTCCGACGTGCTCTCGCCCTCCCGTACGACGCCGTCCACGGCAATCCTTTCGCCGGGACGAACAACCACGAGGTCGCCGACGCGGACCCGCTGGACCGGCATCTCCGTCTCAGTGCCGTCCGCGGCGCGCACGCGCGCCCGTTCAGGCCGCAGCGCCATCAACGCCCGGATGGCCGCCCCTGTCTGCCGCTTGGCGCGCCCCTCAAGCCATTTGCCGAGCAGCACCAGGGTGATCACCACCGCAGACGCCTCGAAATATAGGTGTGGCATCTCACCTGCCGGCCGTGCCACGCCGGCAGATACCCACCAATGGACCACCAGTTGATAGACGCTCAGGCCATAGGCGGCCGAGGTCCCAAGCGCCACCAACAGGTCCATGTTCCCCGCACCGGCGCGGACCGCCTTCCAGCCCGCCCGGTAGAAGCGCCACCCGAGCCAAAACTGTACCGGTGTGGCGAGGACGAGCTGCGCCCAGCCGGGCAGCATCAGATGAACCCCCAGCAGGTTCGACAGCATCGGCGCGATCAGCGGGAGCGAGAGCGCGGCAGCCGCCAGTACATGGATCAAGTCACGATGCGCGATGCGGACCTTGGGGTCCTCCGCGCCGGACGGCGTTCCGTCCTCGGTTTCGTCACTGACCAGTGAAGCGTGATATCCGGCGGCCTCGGCCGCTCGGATCAGGTTCTCCGGCGGTACGCCCGCGCACCGGACCCGGGCCCGCTCCGTTGCCAGGTTCACTTCGGCACCACGAACGCCGGGGACCTTGCGCAGGGCGCGCTCGACCCGCTGCCCGCAGGAGGCGCACGTCATTCCCTCAATGCTGAGTTCGATCGGCTCCTCCACCACGCCATAGCCGGAGTTTTCGATGGCTGTGGCAACCGCAGCACTGCTGGCTTCGCGCGTTGGGCCGACGAAACGGACATGTGCCCGCTCGGTGGCGAGGTTGACCGAGACCTCCTTCACGCCAGGTACAGCCCTGATCGCCTTTTCCACCCGTGCGACGCAGGAGGCACACGTCATACCGGAAATGCCGAGGTCTGCCGACCAGTCCCCAGAACCCGTCTCCGGTTTAGGCCGTTCGTTCGGCCGCACTACAGTCATCGACACAGGACACGCCTTTCTTGCCAACCAGTAGCGCCAAATGTGGAGCTTCCCACGATAGGAAGGTCAAGTGGCTCGATGGGTGGCAAGAGGCCAAAGGCGCGGAGGAACGGCATTCGACCAGTCTCGGGGATTTCTTGGGGCTGGCTTCTTGACCTTCCCACTATGGGAAGCCCCATGTAGTGGGTCGCATGGAAATGGAGAGAAGAAATGCTTCGACTCAAGGTGAACGGGATGACCTGCGACCATTGCGTGCGGGCGGTGGAAACCGCGGTCGGGGCCGCGGCACCGGGCGCGCGCGTGCAGGTCGATCTGTCGAAGGGTGAGGTCACGGTCGACGGTAAGGCCGACCCGAGAAAGGTGCAGGACGCAATCATCGATGCCGGCTATGAAGCTGCAGGCATGGCGTAAGCCTTAAACTACGGCCGACCGGCGCCGCCGCGAGGTTCCGAAGCAGCCCGCGCCTCGACGGGACCCACACTCTGGCCGGGGCGCCATTCCGCCGAGTGGGCAATACCGCCACGACTGGCGGAGACGGCATGTCGCGTGTCCTATTTCATGATCCAAAGGTGAAGATCCCATGTCGGCTGCTCTATCTCGCCGAGGCTTGCTCACAGCCGCCGCGACTCTCGCCGGGGCCAGTTACCTGCCGCCCCTGCGTTTTATTCACCCGGCACTCGCAGCCGGTCCCACAACGATCACGGCCGGCAGCCGCGTTCTCGATGTGAATGGCAGGAGTGCAACCGTGCTGGGCCTCCGGCAACCGGACGGAGCACATGGTTTGGTGATCGACGTCTCGCAGCCGTTCCGGGTTAACCTCGTGAACGAAATCGGACAGCCTACGCTCATCCACTGGCACGGCCTGACTCCGCCATACCAGCAAGATGGCGTCCCCGGTATCTCGGGCCCAGCCATCCCGCCCGGCGGCCAGGCGAGTTACGATTTTCCTCTCGCATTTCCGGGCACGTTCTGGATGCACTCGCATCAGGGCCTGCAGGAGCAGACACTTCTGGCGGCGCCGCTCATCATCCATGGCCCAGAGGACCGGAGGAAAGATCGCCAGGAAATCGTGCTGATGCTGCACGACTTCACGTTCAAATCGCCGCAGGAGATCTACACGGCACTCAGGCAGGGCACCTCCGCGGAAACCGGGACACCGACGGGCCAAACCCCGCCAAAAGCGGGCGACGGGATGGCGGGCATTTCCATGGGAAACGTGTCGGGCATGGCGGAGCAGCCGATGCTTGGGATGAACCAAAAAAGTGGCATGGGCGCGATGGGTATGGCTACCCCCAATCCGGAGCAGAAATCGGCAAGTCCGGGCGCCATGCCTGGCATGAACATGGGCCGGCACGGTGGGACCGGGGCCAGCGGCATAGTGATGGATCTCAACGATGTGGCGTTCGACGCGTTTCTTGCAAACGACCGCACCTTGTCCGATCCGGAGATTATCCGGGTCGAGCCTGGCGGCAGGGTTTTGCTGCGGATCATCAACGGTTCCGCGGCCAGCAACTTCTTTGTCGAGCTTGGAGGCCTGCAAGCCGATCTGGTGGCGGTCGACGGACACGCCGTGCAGCCGGTCCGCAGCTCACGATTTCCCATCGCCATCGCACAACGGATCGATTTGGCCGTGCAGTTGCCCCGTGACCAAAATGCCTGGCCGGTGCTTGCGGTCCTGGAGGGCGAGCGTCGCCGTACCGGGATCGTTCTGGCGAGTACGAAGGCACGAATCAACAAGATCGGCGACACCGCCTCGGATGCGGTCTCCGCTTTGAACTTCGCGTTCGAGGGCGCTCTGCGGGCGAGGCACGGGTTGCCTGCTCGCAAGGCGGACCGGGTCCACCAGCTGGAGCTGACCGGGTCCATGCAGGGATATGTCTGGGGCCTCAACGGGCATACCTATCCGGACGCTCCGCCGCTCATGGTGAAAAAGGGCGAGCGCGTCGAAATCGCGATGCGGAACACGACCATGATGTCGCATCCGATGCATCTGCACGGACACTTCTTTCAGGTCGTCGCGGTCAATGGCCGTCGGTTCGCCGGTGCCATTCGGGACACGGTGCTTGTACCGCCGATGACCACGGTGACGATCGCCTTCGATGCCGACAATCCGGGGAAATGGGCGTTCCACTGCCACAATCTCTATCACATGGAGGCCGGCATGATGACGACGGTGCAGTATGCGACCCTGTGACGGCATTGGCCGCTCCGTCCTAGGACGGCGCGGCCAGTCCGCAGGATGTGCCGGGAAGACCCTGGACTGATCGACCCGGAAATGCTCACACGATCGGCCGGGCCGGGGCGACCCCTGACGGAATGCCGGCGTACGAAAGTACTCGCGAGCACTGGGCTCGCCGCGGCGTTACCGACCCCGCTTTGGTAACCGGCGCTGCTTC
>MKTV01000123.1:0-7048 GCA_001898425.1 Rhodospirillales bacterium 69-11 | reverse complement strand
CAACGTGCCGCCAGTTTCGGCCCGGCCTACAGGATATTGCCAACGAGCCGATCCAGCCGCGTTCCTTCCCAGTAGAGCCCGCTGACTGCGGACCGCCGGCCCGTAGAGCGGCAGGTTGAGCCCCGAGCCGATGCCCACTTCGAGTACGCGCCCCTCGGCCGCACCGATCACCCGCTGACGGAAGGGGCGCAGCGCCTCCTGGCGCATGGCGAGATGCAGCAAACGCGGCAGCACGTGATGCTGGTAAAAACTCATTCCGATGCCTCCTTTGCCAACGCCAGGCCGGCACGGCGAAATGCGTCCATGACGGCTTGCGACGTCAGCAGTTCGGGCAAGGCGATCCCCTCCGGCGCGCCGGGTCCATAGATGACGTTGAGCGGCACGCCATAGCGGCCGAAGTTTTGCATATACGCCGTGACGGCGGGCGCAGGCCGGGTCCAGTCGGCGCGCAGGGCAATCACATCAGGCGAGCGCAGCCGGCCCGCGACCGGCGCGCGGTCCAGCACCGCCAATTCGTTGACCTTGCAGGTCAGGCACCACGCCGCCGTTACGTCGACGAACACGATCTTCTTCTCCGCAACCGCCGCGCGCAGTGCAACCTCGTCGAACGGACGCCACAGGCTCGCGAACTCAGCCGGTGTTGCCACTTCGACCGGCACCGATTCGCTACTCAACACCGGGGCCACCAATACGCCGACGGCAAGGGTGGCGGCTGCGACGCTCGCGACGTGACGACGGGAGGGCTGGCGTTGACGCCAGGCAAGCGCGGCCAGCAGCATCGCGAGACCCACGGCAGACCAAGCCGCGACGGCGCTTCCGGCCTCGAGGCCGAGGATGAACAGAAGCCATATGGCGGTGCCGAGCAAGGCAAAACCAAGAGCGCGCCGCAGCCAGATCATCCACGAGCCAGGCCGCGGCAGCCAAACCACCAATCCGGGTGCAGCGGCGACCGCGATGAACGGAGCGGCCATGCCCAGGCCGAGCGCCATGAACACCAGGGCGATATCGGGCGGATTGCGCGCCAGAGCGAACCCGACGGCAGTACCAACGAAAGGCGCTGAGCACGACGCCGCCAGCAGGGTCGCGAACGCACCAAGCAGGAAGGCATCGCCCAGCCGGCTGCGCCCCCGCACCGCGCCGATCGTGCCGCCCGGCAGCCCGATGGAAAGCCAGTCCCAAAGGCTTGCGGCGAACAGCGTGGTGGCCAGCGCCATGCCCACCAAGAACCACGGCTGCTGGAACTGGATGCCCCAGCCGATCGCAGCGCCGGCCGCCTTGAGCCCGATTAACGTCGCCGCCAGCACTCCGAACGAAGTCAGGATGCCCGCAGCCGTGGCGAGCAGGCCCAGGCGCGCCGCCCGGCGTTCACCCCCGGCATAACCCACGAGAGCCAGCAGCTTCAGCGACAGCACTGGCAGGACGCACGGCATCAAGTTCAGGATCAGCCCCCCGAGGAGCGCCAGGCCGAGGATCGCGATCCACCTCGTCTGCCCGGGCGCCGACGGCAATGCGCCGAGCAGCGGCATAACGTCCGACTCCGCACTGCGGGTGCCGTCAACCACGGTCAGATGCAGACTCTTACCCGCCAACATCTTGGCCGCCACATACCGGATCGGCACCCTGAGGGTTGCCTGACGCCCCCCATCGGTCAGATCGACCTCGGGTCGGCCTGGGGAGCCGTTTCGAATCCCTTCCACGAACAGGTCGGGGGCGCGCATCGGCGTCGCAAGGCTGGCGAGCCGCACCGAGAGAACCGCGTTGTCGCCGTCCGGGCCAATCACCACGCCAAGCAACTTGAGCCTTGCCGCGGTCAGGTCGCCGGGCACACGTGCTTCGGCCGCCGCAATCAGTGGAGCCTCGGGGCCAGGTTTCGCAAGACCCGCCGGAAGGGTCAGGTCGAGGCTGGCGTGATAGGGAATACAGACCTCCTTGCAGGAGGCATAGTCCACCTCGGCGTGCAGATGCAGGGGCTCGCCCGGATGCGCGAGCGTGACCGCGATTGGGACCACGACGCCATCCACGTATCCCTGCGTCTCCAGCCCGCCGAGTGAGGGCAACCGTTGCGGCGCCGGCCATGCGATCGTGGCGCTGCCAAGATTCTCTGAGCCGGTCCAGTCAATGGTGGCTGCGATGCCGGCATCGCCCGGCGAGCGCCAGTAGGTGTGCCAGCCAGGCGTGAGCTTGAATTGCACGCCGATGTCGAGCCGCGAACCGGACCCCGTTGCCTCGGTCGCCGTGACCAGTCGTGCAGCCCCATGCGGATGGCTGTCCCATGGGCCGGCCGCCGCGCGAGCAGGGCCGCCCGGCAGCGAGAATGCCAGCCCGACCAGCCCGACTGCGAGAAAACGGAATCTAGGCATCGGCTCAGCCCGATCTTCCCGCGCCCGGCTGCTCGGCCCGCCATTGACTGTTAGGCCGGCCATTGGCGCCGGTCACGGACTGCATCATACCGCCGCACCCACCGGACCTCTTGCCGCTCTGCATCGCGCCGCGGCTCATCGCCATGTTCGGGGCGTGCTCGCTAGGATCTACCGGTGCGCGCTGGCTCTGTGCGAGCGCGGGCAGGATCACTTTGTCGGTTCCGGCAGCCAAGCAATTGGCAATCAATGCCTGTCGAACGCGCATCTCACGTCTCCTGCGTTGCAGTTGGGGTTGGGACGGCATTGCGCAGCCTCGTTGCGTCCTGTGACGGCAATTCGCATGTTAGCCCCCCCCATGCGATGCGTGCACAAGCCGAGCCCGCACATCACCACGCACGGGGCAAGGCTGAGCAGTAGCGGCGCGCGGCCGACCGCGATCAGTCAACTTCATTGCCATGCCATGACACCGACGATCGCGCCGAGTGCAGCGACGCCGACGGCAGCGCGGGTGGGAATGGAGCGGCCGATGCGCAACTGGATTGCGCTTATCGAAACGGATACGGAAACTTGCATGATCCGATCCCCTTAGGTCACGTCGAAGATCCTCGGCGGCGCACCGTCGCGGCTGATAGCATAAACGGTCAGCGGGCCGGTCTTCTCGCCATACATCCCAGGCGATCCCGACGGCATGCCCGGCAGGGTGATTCCGATGATCGCCGGCTTTTCATCAAGCAGCTTGCGGATGGTGTTGACCGGTACGTGGCCGTCCACCACGTAGTTGCCGATAAAGCTCGTGTGGCAACCCTCTAATTCTTCAGGGATGCCCGCCTTGCGGCTGATCTCCGCGAGGTTGTTGGTTGGCCGAACATCGACCTTGAAGCCATTCCCGTCGAGATACTGGGCGTAGCCCTCACAACAACTGCATGAAGGGTTTTTGTACAGCGTCACGGGAATGGCATCCGCTGCTCGCGCCCTGCGCGCGGTCAGAAGCACGGGAATCGCTGCCGTTGAGGTCACCAGCAGCATCGCGAATTTACGTCGGGTCATCGCTTTCTCCTCTTTTTTAACTGACACGCTTGATAGTCTCGGTGATTTCCTGTGGTTCGGAAAAGATCACCAAGGCGCGACCGTTCTTCATGCCGGCAGGTCGGATGATCGGCGTGCCCGATTGCGGACCGCGCACACCCTGGTCGGTCTTGAAGCCCAGATCTTGCTCCCGGAAGGACCGGGTTTGTCCATCCGCCGTGAGGACACGATAAATGTCGCCAGATAGCAGGATTCCGCGCACCTGGAGGGCCGGCGGCTGATGCTTCAGGTTCGGCTGACTCGATGCCGCGATCGCTTCGGGTGACGGTGGGGCTAAACTCGCCGACTGGGCACGGCGCACCGCTACCGTGGCGCTCGCCGGCGCAGCAAATGCGAACAGTCTTGCGAGGTCGCGCCGCATCATTTGCCCGTTTCTCCCTGTGTTAGGCAGTTCCGTTTGATTACGCTGGTAAGTTCCTCGGACCGCGAGAAGACCACTGCCGCGCGGTCACCCAACATTCCGGTGGCCTGAATGACGGGGCTGCCGGGGCGCGGACCGTTCGGGCTCTCGTCCGTTTTAAACTGGAGGTTATTTTCCCAGAACGGATGCGTAAGACCATCGGCTGTGATGACGCGATAGGTGTCGCCGCAGACGCTGATGCCCCGCACCAGCCGCTCCGGCGGCTCATCCTTGAGGTCGGACCGCACCATCTCTCGCGCTTTCGCAGCCACGCCCGTCGGGCCATCCGGGCCGGCGAGCCGCAGCAATGCGATCAGATCAGCCCGCGCCTGCGCATCACCAACTCCGCGGATTTGCATGTAAGTCTGCGCGATGAAGCGCGTCGGGTCGGCGAGCCACGCATCAAGCGAGGCCTCGGTCCAGATCACGCTAGAGTTGACGAGCGCCGGCGAGTAACGGTCGAAACGCTTCAGAGTGCCGGCTTGGCGGCCGAAAATCCCCGCGAGGCTTGGTCCGGTCATATTCACCCCAGGATGTAGCGAGTGGCATTGGGAGCAATAGCCGAACGACTTGATAGCGGCATCTGCATGACCGCCATGCTCAGCGGCAGTGGCAAGATGCCAAGGAATGAGCAGCGAAAATGCGAGGAGTAGCGCGCGGGGGTGCATCAGGTCACCCTGATCGTCGTCATCAGCCCGCCGACCTGGTGCTCCATGACATGGCAATGCAGCATCCAGTCGCCCGGATTGTCCGCAACGAAGGCCACACGCAAGTGCTCGCGCGGCCGGACGAGTACTGTGTCCCCCCATTCGTCGTGCGGCACCGGGGCGCCATTGCGCTCGAGGACGTTGAAGCTATGGCCATGCAGGTGCATCGGATGCCACCACGCGGTTTCGTTACGAAAATCGACGACGCAGCTTCGACCGCGATCGATGCGGAACAGCGGCGGCATGTCGGCGCTGCCGTCGCCGGTCATGGAATGCCCGTTGATCGCCCATGCCGCGCCGGAGCCCATCCCCCCCATGCCACCGCCCATCATGCCCCCCGAGCCCATGCTGCTCATCATGCCGCCTTGTATCCGGACGTCGTGGACTACGGCGGTCCCCAGATCAGGACGTGGCAGGGGGTTAGGCGGTAGCCGCAGCGATGCGCCCGAAGGGTGAAGACGCAGCGGTTTTACCGTTTCGTAGTCGATGCGGACGAGCGTGTACGAGAGTCGGTCGTAAAAATCATCCACGACGCGATAGCTGCGGTCGGGCTCGCCTTGCATGTCCAGGATCACATCAACCCGCATCGCGGGGCCGAGCAGGATCCGTCCGTCTGCCGGTTCGTGTGGATCGCAGGGTTGACCGTCGAGCGCGACGATCACCGGTCGATGTCCGTCGAAACGTAATGCCATGATGCGGGCGATGGCGGCGTTGAGCAGCCGCAGCCGGACCCGTTCACCGGCACGCACGCGCACAGCCTCCGGCAGTCGGCCATTGATGGTGACGGTGTTGCCGACCCGCCCATCCATCGCGGCTTCCATGCGGTTCCGGAAACCAGGTGCAATGCTGGCATCAGGCTCCAGCCGCCAATCCTGGATGGTCCAAAGCAGGTCGCGATCGACCGCGGGCGGTTCGACTTCCTCTACGATCAGCGCGCCAGCCAGGCCGCGGCCCATCTGCACCAGGCCATTGTCGTGGGAGTGATACCAAAACGTGCCGGCGTCGGGTGGGGTGAAGGCATAGTCGAAAGTCTTGCCAGGCTGGATCGTGGGTTGAGTCAAGCCCGGCACGCCGTCCATGGCGTTCGGCAGACGCATCCCGTGCCAGTGCACTGTGGTGGGTTCGTCCAGGCGGTTCTCGACGACGGCCCGGAACGGCGTCCCCTGACGCAACCGCAGGACGGGCCCGGGTTCGAGGCCATTATAGGCCCAGACCTCGGTTGGCGGTGTTTTGTCGCCGAGCATGCGCACTCGGGCCGGACCGGGCAGCAATCGTGTCGAAAGCCCGTCATGTCCGCTTGCAAGGCTCCCGACGGCCGCGGAACCTGGCCGCGCGAAACTGGAGACAGCACAGGCGGCGCCTAGCTGCAGGAAGTGCCTGCGGCGCAGCGCTGGTACGAACATACTCTGCATGTGACATCATCCCCGTGGCGCCTGTATCGTCTGCCTTCCTTGCGGAAATCAGGCCGACCTGGGCACCGCCCGGCACGTGGGCGCGGGCTCCATGACAACTCGAAACCGCCTGCGGCCTTGCCGCGACGGTTTAGACGAGGGTGATGGGCCTGGGTGGGAACGGGTCGGGCGCGCGTGCAGCAGCGCCCCAACGGATCGGGGGCGCTGGCATGTATGCGACCCGGAGTAGAATACGATCGGAACGCAGTGTCGGGCTTGGCAAGTCAACGACTGCGCCAGCGCAAACCAGGATTTGGCAGAGTTGCATCTTGTCGGGTTTTGAGCCTGTGTGTTCAGGCGCGGGGCAGCTTTGGCAATGCTGCCTCAAGCTCATGGTACTCATGTCGGCCGCCATCGGCATAGCACGAAGATTCACAGGAAATACCGCCGACAAGGCGATCATGACGGCGATCAGCGTATGAGCGAACCTTCGGAGCATGATGGGAAAGCTACACCTATGGTCGAGCTGCATCAAGACATCTTCGAGACGAGGCTCCGATCAGTTTCGCACGATGACGTTGTACGCGCCGGAGCGAAACACTCTCACCAAAGTTGTCGTATGTCCGGTTTTGCCAGCGTAAGATTCCATCGGCAGGAAGCGCTTTGCGTTGTACGGGAAGGCCTGAGTGTCCGACTCAGATCATTTATTGACTTTTCAATGGGTTGTGGCTGACGGCGGATGTCCCCACGCTCCGCTGCGATAAGGGACATTCAATGGCTTCAACGGGTTGGCAAAATTGAGCGACTGACAACCCATTGATAACACTGGAAATGATCTCGAACAGACACTGAGGGTGAAGCTGGTCGCGTTGTATAAGGGAGTTCGATACCCGGTTCAGATCAAAGGGAACAGCCGCCGGTTGCGGCACGTCGTTTCGGGATTGATCCTCGGACGGTTGCGACGATGCTGTCGATCTCCGTTCCGCCAGGATATCGACGCGCCGGTACCAATGGTGTCCCTGGCCGCTGTAGCCGTCTGACTGATCCGGCACTGCCGAAGAGCGCGGCGATCCCCCCACCGCTGCTACACCGTAAGCGCGGCCC
>MKTV01000122.1:3808-18042 GCA_001898425.1 Rhodospirillales bacterium 69-11 | reverse complement strand
ACGGGCCGGCCATGACGGAGCGGGGGGCGGGAGGGCGCCTTCGCCGTCAACTCCCCCCGATGATGGCGCGGATGCGGGTCGCCAGGACCTCCATCGCGAAGGGCTTCGCGATCACCTGCATCCCCGGCTCCAGCAGCCCGTTGCCCATCACCGCATTCTCGGCATAGCCGGTGATGAACAGCACCTTCAGGTCCGGCCGGCGCACCCGCGCCGCGTCGGCGAGCTGCCGGCCGTTCATCCCGCCCGGCAACCCGACATCCGTCACCAGCAGGTCGATCCGCGCGTCGGAGAGCAGGTGCCGCATGCCCGACGGACCATCGGCCGCCTCCAGCGCGACATAGCCCAGCGCATCCAGCACCTCGATCACCAGCATGCGGATCGTCGGCTCGTCGTCCACCACCAGCACCGTCTCGTTCGACGGCATGCGGGGCGCCTCGTTCTGCGGCGGAGCGGGCTCCGGCTCCAGGGCCACCTCGCCGAAATGCCGCGGCAGATACAGCTTCACCGAGGTCCCCTGCCCCGGTTCGGAATAGATCCGCACCTGCCCGCCGCTCTGGCGCACGAAGCCGTAGATCATCGACAGGCCGAGGCCGGTGCCCTGACCCAGCGGCTTGGTGGTGAAGAACGGGTCGAAGGCGCGGGCGATCACGTCGGGCGGCATGCCGACCCCGGTATCCGTGACGTGCACGCCCACATACTGGCCGGGCGACACGTCGCGCTCCGCCGCGGCGCGCTGGTCGAGATAGGCGTTTTCCGTCTCGATCGTCAGCCGCCCGCCCTCGGGCATCGCGTCCCGCGCGTTGATGGCAAGGTTGAGCAGCGCGTTCTCGAGTTGGTTCGGGTCGCACAGCGTGGTCCACAATCCGCCCGCCTTGACCACCTCCAGCGTGATGGCCGGCCCGATGCTGCGCCGGATCAGTTCCTCCATCCCGGCCACCAGGCGATTGGCGTTGACTGGCTTCGGCGCCAGCGTCTGCCGGCGGGAGAACGCCAGCAACCGGTGCGTCAGCGCCGCCGCTCGGTCGGCCGCGCCCCGCGCCGCGGCGACGTAGCGGTCGATCTCCCCGAACCGGCCCTGCGCCGCGCGGGCCTGCAGCAGCTCCAGGCTGCCGGCGATCCCGGTGAGCAGGTTGTTGAAATCATGCGCAATCCCACCAGTGAGCTGGCCCACGGCCTCCATCTTCTGGCTGTGCCGCAGGCTCTCCTCGGCGCGTTCCCGCTCCTCCATCGCCGCGAGCAACTGCTCGTTCGCCTCCGACAGGGCGCGCGTGCGCTCGAGCACCCGCAGCTCCAGCGCGTCGTTCAGCGCACGCAGGGCCTGGGCGTGGCGCTTCTGGCCGGTCACGTCGGTCCCGACGCACAATGCCCCGGCCACGCTCCCGTCCGGCCGGAGGATCGGCCGCGCCTGCACCAGCAGGAACAGGCCCGTCTCGTCCTGGAAGCGGATTTCGAGTTCCTCGGCGGGCACGTGCTCGCCGCGCGCCGCGCGCTGCATCGGCTGCAGGTGGGCGGGCAGCACCACCCCCTCGCGCAGGACCTGGAAATGTTCGGGGCGCTCGTCCTCCGGCGCCGAGAGCGACGGGTTGGCGCCCGCCGGCATCCGGAACAGACGCGCGGCGGTCTGGTTCGCCTGCACGTGCCGCGCCTCCGGATCGTAGGTGAACCAGACACCGACCGGGACCGTGTCGAGCAGCATCTCCAACTCGACCGTGCGCGCCCGCACGGCCTCCGCCGCCTCGCGCCTGAGCCGCGCCATCGACAGCGTCGCCGCCACGCGGGCCTGCAGCTCGCGTGCGGCGAACGGCTTGGTGAGATAGTCGTCCGCGCCGGCATCGAGCCCCTCGACGCGCGCCTCCTCCCCCGCCCGCGCCGAGAGCAGGATGACCGGCAGGTCCCGCAATGCCCGGTCGGCGCGGATCGCGGCGAGCAGCCCGAACCCGTCGAGCCGCGGCATCATCACGTCGGAGAGCACGAGGTCCGGGGGCGCGCGGCGGATCGCGTCGAGCGCCGCGGCGCCATCCGGCACGGCCTCGACCACGTAATGGCCGGACAGCAGCCGACGGACGTAGTCGCGCATGTCGGCATTGTCGTCCGCGACCAGCAACCGCGCCGCCGGCTTGGACGGGTCCCGTTCGGGCGGGACGAGCTCGTCCAGCGAGCCGGCCGCAGGGGCCAGCGCATCCGGCGCGGCTGGGCTCCCGGCGCCTGCATCCTCGGGCAGCCAGCGCAGCGCCTCGGCGACGAACGCCTCCACCCGGGTCGCGGTCGACACGCTCCCCTCCGCCTCCGCGAGCTGGGCGGCCGGCAGGTGCGCCGTTCCACGCGGGAGGGTGACGATGAAGGTGGTCCCCTGCCCCACCGCGCTGCGCGCGTCGATTCGCCCGCCATGCAGCCGCACCAGTTCCTGCACCAGCGCGAGCCCGATCCCGCTGCCCTCGAAGCTGCGGCTCTGTTGGCCGGCGACACGGTGGAACCGCTCGAACAGGCGGGGCAGCTCCTCGGGCGGCACGCCGACGCCGGTGTCGGTGACGGTGAGCACAACCTCCGTCGGGCTCGCCGCCAGGCGGACCGTGATCGCCCCCGCGAAGGTGAACTTGAAGGCGTTGGACAGGAGGTTGAGGACGATCTTCTCCCACATGTCGCGATCGACATGGACCGGGGTGCCGATCGGCGGCAGGTCCGTCTCCAGCCGCAGCCCGGCACGCTCCATCGCGGACCGGAAGCCGGCGACGAGATCGGCGGTGAGCGCGGCGAGGTCGGTCGGACGGAACGCCGCCTGGACCCGCCCTGCCTCGATCCGCGAGAAGTCGAGCAGCGTGTTCACCAGGCGGAGCAGGCGGAGCGCGTTGCGGTGCGCGAGTTCCAGGCGGCGGCGCTGGTCGGGCGGCAGCACCGCGGCGGGGTCGTTCAGCGTGTCCTCGAGCGGCCCCAGCATCAGCGTGAGCGGGGTGCGGAACTCGTGGCTGACATTGCTGAAGAACGTGGTCTTGGCGCGGTCGAGTTCGGCCAGCGCCTCGGCGCGGCGCCGCTCCTCCTCGAAGGCCCAGGCGGCGGACAGGCCGGCGGCGACCTGCGCGACCGCGAGCCGCAGGAACCCGACATAGGCGTCGTCGAGCGGGCGGAACGGGTTCTCCCCTGCGATCAGGAACCCGGCGGCGCGGGTTGCGCCCTGCGCCACGATGGGCACCACGACGGCGCTTTCCGGCGCGCGGTCCCAGGCGCCGAGCGGGGCCGTCCCGCCGCATCGCGCCAGGATGCGGGCCAGCGGCAGTTCCTGCAGGCCGGCCTCGGGACGGATCGGCCAGATCGGGTCCGCCGCGTCGAGATCCAGCACGGCCGGGGCGAGCGGGTGGTCGTCGTCCAGGCCCGTGGTGGCGACACGGCGCGCGCGCCCCGCATCGTCGGGGCCCAGCAGATAGGTGAGGGTGAACGGGAGGTCGCGCAGGTTCGTGCCCAGGCCCTGCACGATGGCGCGGCAGACCTCCGCCTCCCCCCGCGCGCCGGCGAGTGCCGACGCCATGTCGCGCAGCGTGCCGACCCGGCGGGCGCCGATCACGCGTTCGGTCTCCTCGGCGACGACGCAGAGCATGCCGCCGATCCCGCCCGCGTCGTCCGGGGCGGGGCTGTAGGAGAAGGTGTGGTAGGTCTCTTCCGGGTAGCCGCTTCGTTCGAGGAACAGCAGCAATCCTTCGTCCCAGGTCGCCTCCCCGGTCTTCAATACGTGGGCGATCCGCGGGCCGATATCCGGCCAGATCTCCGCCCAGACCCGGTTCGCGGGCGCGCCCAGCGCCCAGCCCTGCTTGTGGCCGAGGGTCGGGCGGTAGGCGTCGTTGCAGAAGAAGGTCAGCTCCGGCCCCCAGGCCAGCCACATGGCATAGCGGGAGCCCAGCATGATGCGCAGCACGGTATGCAGCGCGCGCGGCCAGGTCTCGGGGGAACCGAGCGGGGTGGAAGCCCAGTCGTGAGCGCGGATGGCACCGGCCATGACACCCTGCTCCTCTGCGGCCGAGAGGGCGTGGGGAGCGGACGTGTCCCGCGACGGGAGGCGATCAAAATCCGTCATGCCGCGCCATGATAGGTCAGCGGTGCCGCTTGCACACGGAACATTCCCGCCAACTGACCGGGCCGGCCGGCGGGGCTGCGGCGGGTCGGCCCGGTGCGGCCGGTCCGGCCCTGTCGTTCACATGCAGAAACGTGGCGGCCGGGATGGCCGCCACGTCCTGCCGGATCGATCACGACCGCCGGAGCGATCGGATCAGCCCGCGTTCTGCGCCTGGTCGGTGTTGACGCCCACGAACACCGGCTGGCCGTCACGGATCACCCGCAGCGCGATCGCACCGCCCTTGCCCTCGAGCGAGTGGCGCATCGCGGCGGCCGCCTCGGCCGGGTTGGAGACCGGCTTCGTGTTCACGCCGACGATCACGTCACCCGGCTGCAGCCCGGCCTGTTCGGCCGGCGAGCCCGGCCGCACGCCCTGCACCACCGCGCCCTTCGTGCCGTCCGGCAGGTCGAGCTGGTTGCGCATCTCGGGCGAGAGCGGCGCGAGGGCGAGCCCCACCTGGCCGTGCCGCTCGTGCTGGCCGCTCCCGGCGGAGGCGAGGCGCTCGTTCGGCATCTCGCCGACCTTCACCGACACCTGCTGGGTCTTGCCGTCCCGCAGCACGGTGAACTGCGCCTCGTCGCCGGGCTTCACGTTGGCGACGTTGAGCGCGAGGTCGCGCGGGTTCTTGATGGTCGTGCCGTTCACCGACTGGATCACGTCACCCGGCTGCAGCCCGGCCTTGGCCGCGGGGCTGTCCGGCTGCACGCCGGCCAGCAGCGCGCCCGAATTCTCGGACAGGTGCAGCGCCTTCGCCGTGGTCGCGGTGATCGACTGCGCCTCGACGCCCACGAAGCCGCGGGTCACGTGGCCGTCCTTCTCGATCTGCGACGCGATCGTGCGGATCATGTCGGAGGGCACGGCGAAGCCGATGCCGACCGATCCGCCGGAGGGCGAGAGGATGGCGGTGTTCATGCCGATCACCTTGCCGTCCTGGGTGAACAGCGGGCCGCCGGAGTTCCCCTGGTTGATCGGCGCGTCGATCTGGATGAACTGGTCGTACGGGCCGGCGCCGATGTCGCGGCTGACCGCCGAGACGATGCCGGCGGTCACCGTGCCGCCGAGGCCGAACGGGTTGCCCATCGCGACCACCCATTCGCCGGGCTTCACGTCGCGGGAATTGCCCAGCTGGATGAAGGGCAGCTTGCCGCCGGCATCGACCTTCAGCACGGCGATGTCGGTGCGCGGGTCGCGGCCCACCACCTTGGCGTCGAGCTGGCGCCCGTCGTCGAGCGTGACGGAGACGCTGGAGGCGTCCTTCACCACGTGGTTGTTGGTCACGATCGTGCCGTTGGCGTCGATGATGAAGCCGGAGCCGCGGGCCTCGACGGCGCGGGCCTTCGGCTGCTGCGGCACCATCTGGTTGAACGGGAACGGCATGCCCTGCATCGGCCCGACCTGATCGTCGACCGCGGCGGTCGGCTTCAGCTTGGTCGTGATCGAAACGACGGCGGGTTTCACCTGAGAAACGAGTGCACTGAAGTCGGGCAGCGCGTGCGGCGCGAGTTGCGTCCCGGGCGGGTTGACCGACGTGGTCTGGGTGGACTGCGCGGCGTTGGGCGTGGTCCCTTGGGCGTCGACGGCGGCGAAGCTGGCATGGCCTGCGGCGTAGCCGCCGAGCGCGGTGCCGGCCAGCAGCACGGCGGTGAGGCCGATCTTGCGCAGGGAGGTGCGGGCCTGCGGGGCCTTCGGGTCGGGGGTCATGCTTCCTCCTCGGGAAAACCTGATGGGTCTGAACGCGGGTCCGGCGCGGCGGTGGCGCCGATCACGTGCAATACTTGGCAGGGAGGAAGTGAACGTTCGCCGGGCGGAGCGGTTAAACGCCCTTCATCTCGATTAAGCTTCAGTCATGCCACAGAAAGGCCTGGAATGCGGGCGGGGGTGATGCGTCGTGGGGGCCCGTAGCAAGTGGCGGAGCGGCCCGCGGCGGCGGCGGAGCGGCCCGAGGGCGCCGGGGAGTCCGGCGCCCCGCGCGGCTCAGGCCGGCTCGAACACGGGAAGCGTCAGGTCCGACTTCACCCGCTCGAACCCGACCTTCACCGGCAGGCCGAGGCGCAGGTCGGATTCGGCGATGCCGCGCGCCTGGGCGTTCATGCGCACGCCCTCCTCGAGGTCGACGGTCAGCAGGATGTAGGGAAGTTCGCCCTTGTAGCCTGGATGAAACGCATAGTGGGTGATCGTCCAGCTATGCACCGTTCCGCGGCCCGAAGCCTGGAACCAGGTCACATCCATGGAGAAGCAGGCATCGCAGACCGGCCGCGGGTAGTGCCGCACCTTCCCGCAATTCGCGCAGCGCTGCAGCATGAGCTTGCCCTGTGAAAGCCCATCCCAGTACGGCTGCGTATCGGGCGTCGGCGACGGGACCAGCTTGTCGTAGCCGTCCATGGTCAGCTCCTCCGCATGATCGCGAGTGCGCCGTCGCCCATGTCGCCATAGCCGGTGACCAGGCCGATCTCGGCCTCCGGCACCTGCGCCGCCGATTCGCCGCGGAGCTGGCGGGTGAGCTCGACGATGTGGTTCATCCCCGCCATGTGAGCCTGCGACAGCAGCCCGCCATGCGTGTTCACCGGCAGGCGGCCGTTCAGTCCGAGCGCGCCGTTCTCGACGAAGCCGCCGCCCTCGCCCTTCTTGCAGAAGCCGAGGTCCTCGATCTGGCACATGACCATGTAGGTGAAGCAGTCGTAGATCTCGGCCACGTCGATGTCGTCATGCGTGACGCCCGCCATGGCAAAAGCCTTGGGTGCCGCCTTGGCGAGCCCCAGCGTGGTGAGGTCGGGCCGCTGCGTGATCGCCGAGGGCGAGTCGGGATGGCCTTCCGCCACGCCCATCACCATGACCGGCCGCTTGGCGAGGTCGCGCGACACGTCGGGTGCGCTGATCACCACGGCGGCGCCGCCATCGCTCTCGAGCGAGCAGTCGAGCAGGCGCAGCGGATCGGAGATCATGCGGCTCGCCTGGTGGTCCTCGACGGTGATCGGGTTCTTCATCGTGGCGTTCGGCTGCAGCGAGGCATGGTAGCGCGTGGTCACCGCGATCTCGGCGAACTGGCGGGAGGTCGTGCCGTAGAGCTCCATGTGCCGGCGCGCCATGGGCGCGTAGAGCTGCGCGGGGGCGATGGCGCCCGACGGCATCTCGAACTCCCCGATGGTGCGGAACTGCGGCATCTGCTGCACGCGGGTGCCGATGCGCCCGCCGGAATAGCCGGTGCGGCCGATCGAGAGCAGGACGTGGCGGCAGATCCCCGCCTGGATCACGGCGAGCGCGCACTGGATGGCGGCGACGGCGGAGGCGCCGCCCATCGGCGTGGTGGCCGAGAAACGGAGATCCTTGATGCCGAAATTCGTGATGAAGTCCTCGGCGACCGCGCCCGCGCCGTAGGGGATCAGCCCGTCGATGTCGGATGGTTTCAGGCCCGCGTCGCGCACCGCGTTCAGGGCTGCCTCGAGCTGCAGGGACAGTGCCGAACGATCGGTGCCCCGCAGGTATTTCGTCTCGCCGACGCCGGTGACGGCGCCCGATTCGTGCAAGGACATGGTTCCCTCCGTCTGCTTGGAGGGGAGCGTACTCCCGTCGCTCGTCCGTTGGTAGGGCGGGATCGGCGCCCCGGGCGGCAGGCCGCGGGCGACGCGGGCCCGGGTTGCAGATCGCGGGCGATCGGCGGCCCGGGTGGCCGGACGCGGGCGACGGGGGCCGCCGCCCGCGTCGGTGGTCAGGCGTTGGCGACGGGGGCCGGCTGGGCCTGCTGGCGCCGCGCCTGCCACAGCGCGACGAAGTCGATCGGCTGCAGCAGCACCGGCGGGAAACCGCCGTCGCGGGTCACGTCGGCCAGGATGTTGCGCGCGAAGGGGAACAGGATGCGCGGGCACTCGACCAGCAGCACCGGCTCGATCGCGTTCTCGGGCAGGCCGTTCAGGGTGAACACGCCGGCATAGGTGAGTTCGGCCACGAACACGGTGGGCGGCACGGCGGCGGCCTGGCCGTTGCCCTGGTGGGAGGTGTCGTGCGCCTCGGCGCGGATCACGATCGAAACCTCGAACGCGTTCTGGCCCTCGGTGATGCGGCGGGCCTGCACGTCGAGATTGATGTTCACCTGCGGCTGCGTGCGGATCTGGGTGAAGACCTGCGGCGCGCCGGGCACTTCGAACGACAGGTCCTTCACATACTGGATGTTCACAACCAGCGGCTGCTGGCCCTGCGGCTGGGCGCCGGCCGGCGGGATGTGGCTGGTTTCGGACATGTCGCTCTCCGTGTGTGACAAACGCGATGGGTGTGACAAACGCGACAAGTGACTGACGCGATGACGGACGCGTCGGCTGACTGCGCGCTGTCGGTGACGCAATGCGGCCGGCACGCCGCTTCCGGCGTCACCGGACCGGCGCGCCGGGGACGCGGCACGACGGCGGCCGGCGGTTAGCACGGTTGCGCGGCGCGCGCCAACCGTATTGCGACCGATCCGACCGCCGGGGGATGGCGGGCCGGTCGGCCCGATCGGCTCAGCCGTGCCAGGGCACCGTCGTGGGTGCCGGGGCATGTGGGTCGCAGCGCAGCGTCTCGCAATTCCCCACGCTCTGCCCGGTCATCGACAGGATGAACCCCCAGTGGCTGATCACCAGCGTGTCCTGCCAGTCGGGCAGCGCCGCCATCTCGGCGCGGAACAGCGTGGCACGGGCCACGACGGACTCGGCCGGCTCCTCGATCGCCGGCCACCACACCTCCGCGATCGTCGAAAAATCGTGCTCGGGCCACCCCCGCTCCAGCGTCGAGCGCGGCGTCCCGATATCGCAGACGAAGGCATAGCGCTCCCGCACGATCGGATTGACGAAGACCGGGATGTGCAGCCGCCGGGCGATCGGCTCCGCCGTCTGCAGCGCGCGGGTATAGGGCGAGGCGATGATGCGCCGGATGGGCTCGCCCGCCAGCCGTTCGGCCGCCAGGGTGGCCTGGTAATGCCCATATTCCGTGAGGCGCGGGTCCACGATGCCCGGATCGCGCCGCGTCGCGGCCATGTGGACGTTGAATTCGCTCTGGCCGTGGCGCAGCAGGATCATGCCCCGCGCCTTACAAGGCGCTCATGCGGCCAGCAAGTCCCGGATTCGTTTGTGCGACGGGCCGGACGTCCCTATCTGTAACCGCATAGGAGGGCTCTCATGGGCGCGAGTAGCGGTTTTCCGATCGATCTCGTTCTGTTCGGGATGATCGCGGCATTCCTGGTCCTGCGGCTGCGCAGCATCCTGGGGCGGCGGACGGGATTCGAGCGCCCGCAGCAGCCCTATCAGGCGCCTGCCCAGCCCGTCACCGCCGCGCCGGTGATCGAGGGTCGCGCCGAACCGACGGCGCCCGCCGCGCGCCGGACGGTGCCGGATGCGTCGACCCCGACCGGCCAGACCCTCGCCCGCATGCGGGAGGTGGATCGCAGCTTCGATCCCGCCGGGTTCCTGGACGGCGCGGAGAAGGCGTTCCGCATGATCGTCGCCGCCTTCGCGGCGGGTGACCGGCAGACGCTGCGCAGCTTGCTGGGCACCGACACCTACGCCGCGTTCGAGGGCGCGATCACGGCGCGCGAGCAGGCGGGCCAGGTGCAGGAGAGCGAGATCCGCAGCATCGAGGCGAGCGTGATCGAGGGCGCGGATCTGCGTGGTTCGGTCGGGTCCGTCACGGTGCGCTTCGTCTCCGACCAGGTCAGCCTGACCCGCGACCAGAAGGGCCAGCCGGTCGCCGGCACCGACGCGGTCACCGAGATCACCGACGTCTGGACCTTCGAGCGCGACCTCTCCAGCCGCGACCCCACCTGGCGCCTGGTGTCCGCCCAGAGCGCCTGACCCGGCGCCGGACAACCGCCCCCTCCGTGTCATGGCCGGCGCAGGCCGGCCATCCACGACGTCCCATCCCCCCTGCCCCACGGCCAACGCCCAACGGCGCGCGCCATACAGCGACCACCGCCGCCCCCGGGACCCCCAGCCCCCACGCGCAGTTCGGGCGTTTTCCGGCGGCCCGAAAGCGGCTAATCCTGCGCCATGCCCCAAGCCAAGCCGCGCGTCGCGCTCTTCGTCACCTGCCTGGTCGATCTGCATCGCCCCACCGTCGGGTTTGCCGCGATCCGCCTGCTCGAGGAAGCGGGCTGCCAGGTCGAAGTGCCCCGGCAGCAGACCTGCTGCGGCCAGCCCGCCTACAATTCTGGCGATCGCGCCACCACCCGCGCCCTCGCCAGCGGCATCCTTGAGGCGTTCGCGGGCTACGATTACGTCGTGGTGCCCTCCGGCTCCTGCGGGGGCATGCTGAAGCACCACATGCCGCATCTGTTCGACGACGACCCGAACCTGCGCAGCCGTGCCGACGCCCTGGCGGCGAAGACGCATGAGCTGGTGAGCTTCCTCGCCGACGTGATGCACTTCACCCCGCGCGCGGTGACGGCGGAGCCGGTGACGTATCACGACAGCTGCGCCGGCCTGCGGGAACTCGGCATCAAGGCGCAGCCGCGCGCGCTGCTCGCCTCGGCTGGCGTCCCGGTGCGGGAGATGACGGAGCCCGAGATCTGCTGCGGCTTCGGCGGCACGTTCTGCGTGAAGTATCCCGACATCTCGATGCGGATGGTCGAGAACAAGACCCGCGACATCGCCGCGACGGGCGCCGGTACGGTCCTCGCGGGCGACCTCGGCTGCCTCCTCAACATCGCCGGCCGGCTGGGCCGCGAAGGCAGCGCCATCGGCGTGCGCCACGTGGCGGAGGTCCTGGCCGGCATGACGCAGGAGGTTCCCCCGATCGGCCACCCCGCCCCACCGCGGCGCTGAACCGTCAGCCCCGGCCCTCGTGTCATGGCCGCCGCAGCGCGGCCATCCATGACGTCCCCCTCACCGACGGCCGGCAGCTACCCTGTCCAGGGAAGCCCGGCGCCCAGCCCGTCAGTCGGCGGAAGCGGCCCGTGCGACGCCGATCCCGAAGCGGCTCTCCTCGACATAGGCGCGGACCGCTTCCCCGAAGACCTCGAAGATGCGGCGTGACACGGTGTCCTCGGCCCAGTCGTATTCCGGGTGCCACTGCACCCCGATCGTGAAGCCCCGCGCGGCGCTGGCGCCGGTGGCGACCACGTGCACCGCCTCGATCGTGCCGTCCGGGGCGACCGCGTCCACCGCCAATCCGGGGGCGAGCCGGTCGATACCCTGGTTGTGCAGCGAGTTCACCGCGATCTCGGTCGCGCCCGCGAGCCGGTGCAGCCAGCTCCCCTGGGTGATCCGCACGGTGTGGGCCTTGCCCTGGCGCACCTTGGCGGAGGGCTGCATCGGCGTGGAATGGTCGATCCGGTCCGGCAGGTCCTGCAGCCGCTGGTGCAGGGAGCCGCCCAGGGCGACGTTGAGTTCCTGGAAGCCGCGGCAGATCGCCAGCACCGGCACGCCCCGCTGCACGGCCGCGCGGATCAGCGGCAGCGTCGCCGCGTCGCGCGCCGGATCCTCCGGCGTGCCTTCCGCGTGCGGCGGGCCGCCATACAGGCTGGGCTGCACGTTCGAGCGGCTGCCGGTCAGGATGATGCCGTCCAGCCTGTCCAGCAGCGTCTCGATATCCGCCGTGGGACCGTTGGCGGGGATCAGCACCGGCACGGCGCCGATCACGAGATCGCTCGCGCGGACATAGGTGTCGGATGCGGCGTGGTTGGCCATGCCGAACACGCCGAACTGCTTGGTGCAGCAACTGATCCCAACGAGTGGCTTCATCACGGCGGCTACATCACCCGGGGTTCGACCCCGAACCTCTCTGGAATAATGGGATAGTCCACCTCCGGCATGGCAAAATGAAGACAATTCTTCCCGCACTGCCGCATGACCGGCATGCGGCGTTGCGCCTTTGCCTCAGTGCCCCGCCGGCGCGGGCGCGGCGGCTCCATGTGTCCCGGCCGAGGATGCATCCCCTGCCGGTCGAGGTCCAGAGCCCGCCCCCGCATCGGGCGCAGTCCGCGCCGGTGTGCGCGATTCGGCCTGACGCTCCGTGCCGGGGCCTGGCGGGACTGGAGGGACGTCGCCCGCCAGCCCGAGCGCCGTGTAGAGCCGCGCCGAGGGCGGCCACGCGGTCATGACCGCGTGGCGTCCCAGGATCCCCGCCACCACCAGCCCAAGCAGCAGCGCCACGCTCGCCGCCCAGGCAAGGCGCAGCCCCGTCCCGCCACTCGGCCGCGGTTGCAGCGGCGGCACCCGTGGCGCCGCGGCCGAGCGGGGCCGGGGCGGTGGAGGGTCGTCCGCGGCCGCCCCCTCCGGCTCGTCGGGCGGGTTCGGATCCAGCGGCACCGGCGGGGGAAGGTCGGACCCGACCGGCACGGCCACCCACTGGTGTCCGCACCGGGCGCAGCGCGTCAGGCGGCCGGGCGAGATGAGCTGGTCGGGCACCTCGTACGCCGCTGCGCAAGAAGGGCAGGCGATGCGCATGGGACGCGATACACTCCGGAAACGACGGGCTCATGGCAGGCCAGGGCTCACGGGAAGGTGAGCCAGCGCGGGCGGGCTTGCAATCCCAAACCGTCGGGCTTGCCCGCCGCGCCGCCTCTCCGCACTCTGGGACGTGATCCGAGGAGCATGAATCGACCATGAGCCGAACCCCGCCCGGCCGACGATCCGACTACCGCTGGTTCCACGCCATCACGACCCGCTGGATGGACAACGACGTGTTCCAGCATGTGAACAACGTCAACTACTTCTCCTATTTCGACACGGCGGTGACCTATTACGAGATGACCGAGAAGGTGGTCGGCCTGTTCGAGGGGCCGATCCACTGCGTGGTCGCCGAGGTCACCTGCCGGTATCACAGCTCGCTCTCCTTTCCCGACCGCGTCACGGTCGGCCTGCGCGTCGCCCATGTGGGCCGCAGCTCCGTCCGGTACGAGATCGGCGTGTTCCGCAACGACGAGGACATCGCCGCGGCGGAAGGGCATTTCGTCCACGTCTTCGTGGAACGCGGCAGCCAGCGTCCGGTGCCCATTCCCGACGACAGCCGGTCCCTCCTCCAGCGGATCGCGGCCGGCTGATGGCGGCGCCCGACCCGGAGCGTCGGCGCCTCGCCGCGATGCGGGCGGGCACCGAGGATTGGCGTGGCTGGGGCCCGTATGTCAGCGAGCGGCAATGGGGCACGGTGCGGGAGGACTACAGCGCCGACGGCGATGCCTGGGCGTATTTCCCGCACGACCACGCGCGCAGCCGTGCCTATCGCTGGGGGGAGGATGGGATCGGCGGGTTCTGCGACGATCGCCAGCTTCTGTGCCTGTCGCTCGCCCTGTGGAACGGCAAGGACCCGATCCTGAAGGAGCGGCTGTTCGGCCTGACCAATGCGCAGGGCAATCACGGCGAGGACGTGAAGGAACTGTACTACTTCCTCGATGCGGTGCCGAGCCACGCATATCAGCGGATGCTGTACAAGTTGCCGCAGGCGGCGTTCCCGTATGAACGCCTGCTCGAGGAGAACGCGAGGCGCGACCGCACGCAGCCCGAGTTCGAGCTGATCGACACCGGCATCTTCGAGGACGACCGCTACTTCGACATCGAGATCGAATATGCCAAGGCCGCGCCCGGCGACATCCTGATGCGGATCACCGCGCATAATCGCGGGCCAGACGCCGCGCCGCTGACGCTGCTGCCGCAGGCCTGGTTCCGGAACGTCTGGAGCTGGTCGGACAGCTACGCGCGGCCGACGATGCGCGAGGACCGGCGGGGCGAGGTGGTGGGCGATCACGACGTGCTGGGCCCCTTCGCGCTGGCGTTCGAGGACCCGGACCGGCTGCTGTTCTGCGACAACGACACGAACGGAAATCGCCTGTTCGGCGTGCCCAATCCGCCGGGCGCCTACTTCAAGGACGGGATCGACGCCTTCGTCGTCCACGGCGACCGGAGCGCGGTCAACCCCGAGGTGCAGGGCACCAAGGTGGCCGGCCTGTATCGCCGTCACGTGCCCCCCGGCGGCAGCGTGACGGTCCGCGTGCGCCTGGCCGCCGGCAGCACCGACATGCCGGATTTCACGGCCTTCGATGCCGTGTTCGCGGAGCGCAAGGCGGAGGCCGATGCGTTCTACGAGGCGCTGCAGGCGGGCGTGACCGACGCCGACATGCGCCTCGTGCAGCGGCAGGCCTTCGCAGGGCTGCTATGGAGCAAGCAGTTCTACC
>MKTV01000122.1:0-3764 GCA_001898425.1 Rhodospirillales bacterium 69-11 | reverse complement strand
CCGCCCCCGCCGAACCGGCGCGAGGGCCGCAACGCCGCCTGGCGGCATCTGAGCGCGGCCGACATCATCGCCATGCCCGACACCTGGGAATACCCGTGGTTCGCCGCCTGGGATTTGGGCTTCCACTGCGTCAGCCTGTCGCTGGTCGATCCGGAATTCGCCAAGTCGCAGCTTCTGCTGCTGAGCCAGTGCTGGATGATGCACCCGAACGGGCAGTTGCCGGCCTACGAATGGGCGTTCGGCGACGTCAATCCGCCGGTGCAGGCCTGGGCCGCGCTGAACGTCTACGACAACGACCGGCGCTGGAACGACGGCCAGGGCGATTTCGACTTCCTGCAGCGCATCTTCCACAAGCTGCTGCTGAACTTCACCTGGTGGGTGAACCGCAAGGACGCGCAGGGGCTGAACATTTTCGAGGGCGGGTTCCTCGGCCTCGACAACATCGGCCTGTTCGACCGCTCCGCCGGCCTGCCCAATGGCGGGCGCCTGCAGCAATCCGACGCCACCGCCTGGATGGCGATGTACTGCATCACCATGCTCCACATCGCCCTCGAGCTCGGCCAGCACGACCGGGTCTACGAGGACATGGCGACGAAGTTCTTCGAGCACCTGCTCTACATCGCCCAGGCGATGACCGGGCGGGGGCAGGCGGGCGGCGGGCTGTGGGACGATACGGACGCGTTCTATTACGACCGGCTGATGCTGCCGGACGGCACGTCGCAGCCGCTGCGCATCCGCTCCATGGTCGGGCTGATCCCGCTCTTCGCGGTGGCGGTGGTGGACGGGTCCGTGCTGCGGCGGCTGCCGGGCTTCCTCGACCGCCTACGCTTCCTGCGGGAGGAGCGGAGCGACCTCGCGACCCTCGTCTCCCGCTGGAACGACCCCGGCTCGCACGGGCGGCACCTGCTGTCGCTGGCCCGCGTCTACCGCATGACCAAGCTGCTGGAGCGGATGCTGGACGAGGCGGAGTTCCTCTCCCCGCACGGCGTGCGCGCCCTGTCGCAGGTGTATCGGGACAGCCCGTTCGAGGTCGCGTTCGATGGCGTGCGCTACCGGATGCAGTACCAGCCGGCGGAGTCGGATTCCGGGATGTTCGGCGGCAACTCCAACTGGCGCGGGCCGGTCTGGATGCCGGTGAACTACCTGTTGATCGAGAGCCTGCGCCGCTTCCACAGCTATTACGGCCCGGACTTCACGATCGAATGCCCGACCGGCTCCCACCAGCAGATGACGCTGGACCAGGTCGCGGACCATCTGTGCGAGCGGCTGGTCAGCCTGTTCCTGCGAGATGCGGACGGGCGCCGGCCTGTCTTCGGTGGGTGCGAGAAGATGCAGACGGACCCGCATTTCCGCGACCTGCTGCTGTTCCACGAGTATTTCGACGGCGACACGGGCCGCGGCCTGGGCGCGAGCCACCAGACCGGCTGGACCGCGCTGGTGGCGAACATGATCGACCAGCTGGCGAATGGCGGCCAGCGCCCGCTGGGCAGCATGGGCGGCGTGCCGGCGGGGCCGGCGTAGCCGAGGCGGGGAGCCGACGCGACTGGCCGAGGGGGGGCGTCCCCGCGCACTCCCCCGTCATGAGCGGGCTCGACCCGCAAATCCCCACGCGCGCGGTCCTCGGGGCGAGGTTCGCCGGGTCGGCGCCCGGCGACGACGATGGGAAGGGTCGCGCCACCGCGCCGCGCCGCCAGCCCTCCGCTCCCCCTCCCCACCGCTGCCTGCCGTTGCCGCCACCATGACGGGCATGCCCGCCCACATGCCACCTCCGGCCCGCGACGGCGTTCCGTCGCCGGGCGTTCTGCTTTAGAACCCCGGAAATTCGACGCGCAGGGGATCATGGCGAGTTACCAGTACGTTTACGTGATGAAGGACCTGACCAAGGCCTTCCCCGGCGGCCGAGAGGTCTTCAAGGGCATCACCCTGTCCTTCCTGCCGGGCGTGAAGATCGGCGTGCTCGGCGTGAACGGCGCCGGCAAGTCGACGCTGCTCAAGATCATGGCCGGGATCGAGACCGAGTTCGGCGGCGAGGCCTGGGCGGCGCCCGGCGCGACCGTCGGGTATCTGTCGCAGGAACCGCACCTCAACCCGGACAAGACCGTGGGCGAGAACGTCGAGGAGGCGTTCGCCGACCTCAAGGCAGCCCTCGTGCGCTTCAACGAGATCTCCGCCGCGTTCGCCGAACCGATGAGCGACGAGGAGATGAACACCCTGCTGGCCGAACAGGCGGACCTGCAGGAGAAGATCGACGCCGAGGACGGCTGGGAACTCGACCGCCGCATCGAGATCGCGCTCGATGCGCTGCGCTGCCCGCCGGCCGATGCGCCCGTCACCAGCCTCTCGGGCGGGGAGCGGCGGCGCGTCGCGCTGTGCAAGCTGCTGCTCGAGAAGCCCGACCTGCTGCTGCTCGACGAACCGACCAACCACCTGGACGCCGAGAGCGTCGCCTGGCTCGAGAAGACGCTGCGCGACTACAGCGGCACCGTGATGGTGGTCACCCACGACCGCTACTTCCTCGACAACGTCACGAACTGGATCCTCGAGGTCGAGCGCGGCCGCGGCTACCCGTTCGAGGGCAACTACTCCTCCTGGCTCGCGCAGAAGCGCAAGCGCCTCGCGCAGGAGGAGAAGGAGGAGAGCGCCCGCCAGCGCGCCCTCGCCGCCGAACAGGAGTGGATCGCCGCATCGCCCCGCGCGCGCCAGACCAAGAGCCGCGCCCGCATCCAGCGCTACGAGGAGATGCTGGCCGCCTCCCAGGAACAGGCCGCCGGCGTCGCCGAGATCGTCATCCCGCCCGGCCCGCGGCTCGGCGGCGTGGTGATCGAGGCGGAGAACCTCTGCAAGGGCTACGCCGACCGCGAGCTGATCGAGAACCTGAACTTCAAGCTGCCGCCGGGCGGCATCGTCGGCGTGATCGGGCCGAACGGCGCCGGCAAGACCACGCTGTTCCGCATGATCGTGGGCCAGGAGACGCCGGATTCCGGCAGCCTGCGCATCGGCGAGACGGTGAAGCTGGGCTATGTCGATCAGTCGCGCGACGCGCTCGACCCGGACAAGACGGTCTGGCAGGAGATCAGCAACGGCGACGACGTGATCTACCTGGGCAAGCGGGCGGTGCAGTCCCGCGCCTATGTGGGGGCGTTCAACTTCAAGGGCTCCGACCAGCAGAAGAAGGTCGGCATCCTCTCGGGCGGTGAGCGCAACCGCGTGCATCTCGCGAAGATGCTGCGGACCGAGCACAACGTGATCCTGCTCGACGAGCCGACCAACGACCTGGACGTGGATACGTTGCGCGCGCTGGAGGAGGCTTTGGCCGAGTTCGCGGGCTGCGCCGTGATCATCTCCCACGATCGCTGGTTCCTCGACCGCCTGGCGACGCACATCCTGGCCTTCGAGGGCGACAGTCACGTCGAGTGGTTCGAGGGCAACTTCCAGGCGTATGAGGAAGACAAGCGCCGCCGTCTGGGCGCCGAGGCCACGGAGCCGCACCGGATCAAGTACCGCCCGCTGGCGCGGTAACGGCCGGGGGCGGTGGGCAGCGGGACCGCACCCGCCTCACCGGCAGGCCGGGCGAGACCCGGCCGTCCCCGGTGGCACGAAGACACGCGTCCTCCGCCCTCCCCACATCGCTCGTGCCCATGGGGGTCGCCGGGTCGAGCCCGGCGATGACGGTGGGGTGCGGTGTCCTATGCCCGCATCGCTCGTGCCCGTGGGGATCGCCGGGTCGAGCCCACGGCTGTCCGGTTCGTCACGCCCATTGGAAT
>MKTV01000121.1:6206-18192 GCA_001898425.1 Rhodospirillales bacterium 69-11 | reverse complement strand
CTACACGGCGAAGACCGGACGCTTACCCACGAGCGTAATTCCTATTAGTGCGAGCCGCTTGGTGTTCATTTTCGGTAGTCGGCAATCAACGCCCCTGCCGCATAGCTGTTGGCAGTGGTGATATCTGCGCCGGTTATCTGGTAATCATTGCCGACGCCTGGGGTAAGCCTCGGCCCTGCTCCATACAGTCTAACACTGCCGTCTATAGGCGTGAATTCCAGCGCCCAAGACGTGCCACCGCCGCTCACTACCTCATTCTCGACGGGTGTGCCGGCTGCGGCGATGTCGGCAATCATCTTCTTGGTGACGGCCAAGATCATCTTGTACGTCTTACCGGTCGTCTCTTTGGGAGTTGCGCTGGTGCTTTCCTGCGCACGCGTCACGGTCAATGTGTCTGTGCTCCGCGCGGTGCACCGCACTATCTCGACGTTCGGATCATCCGCCGGGTCGCCGTAATCGGTCGCGTTCCACCATATCAAGTTGAAGGCCCCGTCTGTCGACGGCTGGGGCAATTTTGCCCCGTCACCCGACGAAAGCGCGACGGAGGTATCCGTCGCGTTGTAGCCGGATGAGACGGTTACCTTGGCAAAGTTGGCTGTTGGATCAAGCGCCATGGTGCATTGGCTACGGCCGCTCTTTGATCGGGACGAACTGTGCCCAGACTGCTCCATTGCCGCCCGTAATCGAGAACACCACTCGGGTGTAGCGGAAGGGTGTCGGGACAAGGACCGCAGCGGTCGACCGCTTGTTGTTGGCTGCTGGCGCCGCGCCTCCCACGGACGAGGACGCAAATTTCCAGGAAGACGAGAATGGTGTGCCCACGGTAAACGCCGGCCAGGTGGTGGTGCCTACCTGGTTAGGATCGATTACGAAGTTGCGATACCAGTCGATGCCGTCTTGCGAGTACTCCACGCTTTGGTTGAGGACGCTAGCGGTGGATGAGCCGGTAAATTGCACCAACAGGCCCGCGGAGTCCGCCTTGAAGGTCTGCCCGCCATTGAATGTCTGCGCATAGGCGTCAAAAACAGGTGTCGTGCTCGTTGCAGCACCCGGCGTCATATAGGCCGGTGAGCTGCTTGCCGAGCTGGTGGAGGTTCCCACAGCGAAGTAGGACGGGTTGGCCCGGGCGACGCCTGGCACGCCGAACCCGCATAGCAACACCAGCACTGCCGCGCCTGCGTAATTTTTGTAGCTTCTAATCATAGGGTTATAGGTTAGCTGATGGGTCGATTGCCGGCTCAGCATCCGCCTCAGGAGTTGGCGTCGTGCCGCCGACGATCATCTCGACCAGGGCACCTTTGTTCGGTGCC
Source organism: Rhodospirillales bacterium 69-11 (assembly GCA_001898425.1). GTDB lineage: Bacteria > Pseudomonadota > Alphaproteobacteria > Acetobacterales > Acetobacteraceae > Rhodopila. The sequence goes on along the minus strand of MKTV01000121.1, from coordinate 16,882 downwards.
GCCTCGATCTCTGCGTCAGCTAGGCCCTTCTCACGGGCCAAAGCTTCTAGCTCCGGACGGGTCATCTTTTCCGAAACCTCCGGGGTGATGTCCTTGGTCTGCCCCTCGGCGCCTGGTTCGCCGCGACCGTCAAGCGACGGCTCGCCGGTCTCCATTGGCGCTCCGCCAATCTTGGGCTGCTCCGCTGCCTGTGGTGCTTCAGGGGCCGCTAGAGGCTCTCTGGCAGATACCGGGGTCTCGGAGATTATCCCATCCTCAAGCAGCACCTGAGTACCGATTGCCTCGGGGTCCAAGGTGACCATCTGACCTCGGCCGTACTGCCTGTTGTTATGGTTGAGTGAACTCGCAACGTAATACTCTTTTGGGTTCATAGATCATGAGTTAGGCGACTAATCGGAGAGGACGTACTCCAGGTAGACGTTGAGCTTGCCGGCTGTGAGAGCCTCGACGGCGACCGTTGCCGTGATCTCGCGAACCGCCGTGGTCTTGATAAAGGATGCCGCATTGCGAGCGGCATCAAGGATCGCGCTGTCGCCCGCTACAGTGGCCTCTGCATATGAGCCAGGAAGGCAGCCATGAATGCCCGCATCCCATACGTTCGATGAGTCGGATATGGCGATAGCGGCTGTCAGGTCGCCCGTGCCTTGCACTTTGAGTGCGATCGTGGTCGCGTCGGTTGCTGACGTGAACGTGGTGACAACGTCGACCCATGCCTTCGTGATGATGGCCTTGGTGGGGATGAACACGCCGAGGCCGTGCGCAGCGATCGTGCCGCTGTCGCCTCCGGTTACGTCGTACGTCGCGACCGCCACCTCACGAACCACAGTGCCTTCGCGCTTGGTTCGGGTGATCCCGGTCTTGTTCTCCACCTGGAACTCAGGTGCCACGACGGGGATGTCTTTTCGATAAACTTCTGACATATAGGGAGTAGGTTATGCGCTTCAGCCCAGGGTGTTTCCTGGGCTTTGCGCGGAATAATTTAGGCGACTACGTTTTTGACCAAATAGCCGGCGCTCGCGGATACGAGGTTCATATCGTAGTAGTGGTTGCCGACGCGGATGTAGGTACCCTTGCGGTCTTCCTCGTCGGTGCCGCGCAAGCGTTCCGCCTGGCGTTGCTTCCATTGGTAGGTACGACCGAGTGTGATGGTCTTCTGGCCGATGCGTGGGTTGATGTAGGCCAGAATGGCGTTCTTGCCCCAGATATAGCTCATGCTATCGGTCTGGCCTTCGGCCGCGGTGTTCTTACCTGCTGCCGCTATGATGACGCGTTCAACATCAAACAGGCGTGCCAACAGGTCTGGCGATGCGATGCCGAGTTGTGAGTACTTGACGCGCTCGATAACGGCTGGGTGGTCAACAAGCTTGTCGTAGACCTGCTTGCCGAGAACAAGGACGTTCGGGTCCACGTAGATCGACTCATGGATAGTCTGCTTAGCGGTGCGCACGTCGCTGATGGGGTTCGAGTTACTGTAGTCGCTCCACTGTGAGGTGCCGGAGAGGGTGGTGTTCTGGGTGAGCACAGCCGTATCCGTCAGTGCTGCTGCAAGTTCATTCTCGCGAGCAACCATGTGCATCTCAGTGACGTTCTCGGTAGCGTCAACCATCGGGTCCATCGGTGGGACCGCATTGTCCACATCCTCATCAGGTACGAACTGCTTGAGTGAGTGGTCCTCGCAGAAGAACGGCAGCCCTGTAGTGAGGTTGAGCGTCGCCTCCTTCGATGCGGCACCTGCACCACGTTTGCTGTCGTTGATCCGGAACTTGCCTTTGTCATAGATAAAGTGCTGGCCAGATTGCTTTGCAACCGGCAGCGTCGGGTAAAGCAACTCCGCAACATAGGCAGAGTTTTGGTAGCCGATCGATACATTTGAGAGGATAGGATCTACACCAAGATAGCGGTTAGTCATAAGGGTTGGTAGTTACGTATTAAGCGTGAGAAAGAGTAAAGAGGCACAAGCGAATTTCGAAGATGTCACCGTCGACCGCTACTTCGAGTGCTTGGCCAACGACAAAGTCTTTATCAGTGGTCGTCGCGACAGCTTTGCCACCAGTGGTAGCCGTTACCCAGTCGCCGATTGCGACATTACCGCCTGCTTTGACCTTCGAAGTGCCGAGGAACTGCACGGTTGCCTGCTCGCCGGTATCCGGGGTGTTTTGCAACACGCCGCAGATGAGAGAGGTCGCGGTTCCTGCGAGGTCAACACCCGTCGAGGTGAGTTTGGTGATGTAATACTGCTTTGCGGACAGGTCTGCATCGGAGACGAACGATCGCTCCATGCCGTGTACATTTTGAGACATAAGGTAGTGAGTTAATTTATTAGTTTGAACCCGCTGAGAGCGCCTCTTCGTAGCGCTTCTTCAGATCAGGCTTTTCGGAGTAGACTTTTGCGAGTGCCGCAGAGTAAGTGAGCTTGCCTTCAGACGCTTTGATAGCGCCCTGGACTGCATCCTCAACCTCCTTGGCTACGCCGGTCACGTCGGTGCCGCCTTGCGCACCTCCGTCGCCGATCTCGTCGAAGCTCAACACGGCCTTGGGAAGGTTGTTGACGATATTACGGAACTGGTCGCGCTGCTTTTCACTGAGCGAAAGCATCAGCGTCACGACAGCATCCTTTTGCTTTGGCAGAACGCGTCCATCCTTGTTGGACTCCGAAAAGACGAGCTTATCGACTTCCGCCGCCAGTTTCATCTTCTCGACCTCTGCGAAGGCTTTCGCACCCTTATTTGCCATTTCCCGAAGCGCTGCTGCCTCTGCCTCAGACATCAGGATCTGCTTGCCCTTCTTGCCCTTCTCTGACGCCTGCACTCCGTCACCAGCGCCGCCCTCATCGTTGCCGTCGCCGTTGCCAGCGCCGTCCCCGGCTCCTTCGCCGCCCTCGCCCTGGCCGCCTTCCGCAGGGATCACGCTTTCAAACGTGGCCTTCTGCTCGTCGGTAAGTTCGCCTTTGTGCTCAACCAAAAATGCCTTCTCATCTGCGGAAAGGTCTTCTGGCTTTTTGGCTACAATGTCATTCAAATTCATAGTTTGGGAATTAAATTGCTTCATAATGCTCGGCTCGCTAAACGCGACCACTGGTGATAGCTCCTTGAAGTACGGCTTGTTCGTCAGCGCTCCGCCAACCAACACGTTGTCGTATTTCTCACCTGTTTCTGGGTCGGCGTACGTCTCGTAGAACTCGGGCGAGAAGTACTTGAATGCTCCATCTGACAGGAGCCCCTTTCCCTCTGCCGTCCACTCGACGAATGCCCACAGACCGTTCACACCGCGGTCAATCAACTCTTTGAACCACCCGATTGCCGGCAATTCACCACCCGACATGCCATTGTCATGCCCTGCGGTGATGGGAATGTCCCTGCGGACGCCAGCCTTGAAGTTCGTGACGAACTGGCTGACGTCGGCCGAGGTGATCTCCATCTCGCCGTACACCGGATGGTCCCACTTGCCCGTGGGGACAATGTGTATCTCATCCGGAATGGCAACACCCGCGCCAGCGTCACTGAAGAGCTGGATCGGAAATGCGATTCGCTTCTTGCTATCGCTTTGTTGCTTCATCCCCCTATCATACAGCCAGGGTCAAGCTCCGGCGGCGCGCATGGTGTTGATAACTAGCCGTCGGTGGAGCGCCGTAAAGAAGCATTGGAGGGAAGATGACGATGCGTCATGCCTTAACAGCAGCGGGGGTAATTGTCGCTCTTACACTCCCTTTTGAGTCTAGCGCTCAAACTGACAAGCTGCGGACCGTGTTCGATCGGGACATGCTTGGAGCACAGGTGACTTATCTGGAACATTACGTTGGGCCGGCATGGAGGATATATCCCGGCGTCCGCATCTACAAAGTTAGTGGCTGCGAGGTTACTGTTGGCGTCAAAGATAACGAAGTTCGATATTTTCACATGATGATATCCAACAAATGTCAATTTGACCTTACGAAATTCTCAAATAACTATAAATTCCCGAAGCTTTTTGGAATGACGTTTGGGCAATTCGAGCAACCGTATATATCTGGTCAGTTCCAAGCATCCTGCCTTTCTCTGTGTGGCAACGCCGCTGATCCCGTTGTACGAGAATTCTATCAGGGACCTCATGCAGAGGATTTTATCCAGATAGCCCCCGAAGTTGTGCTCGCAAGTGGTGCGGCTTTAGATGCGGCGGTGATATGGAGCAATATAATGCAAAAAAACATCGATCAAGACTACGTTATCGATACGAAGTTTAACTGCGATGGCCAATTTGATGCCTTTGCCCATAAGCTGTTTGCAAATGTCCCTATTACTGCCATCACAGTGGGATATGACATCCCGGCTATAGCACCGGGATGCGGCAGACGGTAGGCACAAGTTACTGCGTTGGATCGGCGGCCTGCTTGTCGATACGACGCTGGGCTTCCTTGGCAGCGGGCGCATCCTTGCGCACCATCGGCTTTTTCGGCTGTATGAGGTCGTTGACCGCATCGCCAAAGCGGTCACGCACAGCCTTCGGTATCCCACCAATCGGCGGTAGCTCGGCCTCGTCGTTCTTGATCGCCACCCAGATGCCACGGCAGCTCGAATGGAAAATGGTGTTCTGGGCGAAGCTGTCGTCGGTCGCCACAATGCGGCCGTCCACCGAGAGGCAGAAGTTGCAGGTGTGGGAGTCGAGTATCTCGGAGCGCTGAAGGCCGTGGATGTCCGGGGCATTGTTGGTGAAGACGGTGTTGCGGCCGTGGTTGATATAGCCAGCCATCAGGATGGCGCTGGCATCTGAGGTCAGCGCATCAATGGCCGCCTGGGCTGCCGCGTCGGCCGCTGCCAGCGCCACAGTCACCGAGGTGCCTTTGTTAAGCGCCTGGACGTAGGCGTTTTTGCTGTCGCCGGTTATCTCGGCAATCTGCTTGTCCGCGATGGTGTCGGCCTGGATGTCGATCTGCCGGAGGATGTCCATGGGGTTGGCAGGTGCCTCGACGCCCATCTCCTTGGCTGCGTTCGCCTTGCCGTAGGTATAAGCCGTGGTCATGCCCTGCTTGATGATCCGAGCAAGGTCAGCCTGCACCTTGAGGGTGGCGTCCTTGATTGCAGCGGTATCGCCGGCGTGGGCAGCCTTCGTGAGCGCCTTCATGTAGCTGTTGCGGGCCTCATGAAGCAGGGCTTTGGTCCGGGCATCGAACTCCGCCTCCAGCTTGTCCATTTGGCGCTGTAGGGCTTCGAAGTCGACTTTCCCCTCGGCAAACGTCAGCTTTCGGTATGGCTTAAACGTGTCGTCCTCGGCGAACGACTGCCGATCAGAGTTTTTTTTTAGCCACGACACCAGTTCGCTCATCTCGGCCGCGTCCTGGCCTTCAAGCGCCTGGTCGGCTGCGGGTGCAGTCGGGTCCGGTTTGCTCGGGTCGGTCTTGACCGGCAGGGTGCGTCCTTCCTCGTTCGGATCACGCTCGGGAAGCGAAAGTAGCTTACGGAAGTACTGCTCATCATTATCACTCGGAATTATTGCCCCCGTTGTTGTCAGAGTTTGATATGCACCAGACAATTTTGCCACATCGGTATCTGTGATGCCCTCGTAGGTAAGCGTTGGGTACTTCCCTACGTTGTCGAAGTTAAGGTCGACCAGCTCTTTGATGCCTTTGTTAAATGCGATAGCCACTCCATCCGCCACGGCTTCGAGAGATTGTAGGAAGAGGTCGGAGTGATCCTGGGAGACGGCACGGCTGCCACTAGCACCCTTGGCACCGCCGCCAAGCTCCAGGAACTGGGCGAGCACGGCTTTCAGAATCTCTCGGTTGTGGTGGCTGATAGACGACTCCGGGTCGCGGGTCGTCTTGGCCATCATGTCCTTGAAGCCAATCTCGTAGTCGTGTGGCTCGACGATGAACGCCTGGGAGTTTGCCCGCAGGTTCTTGAGGATCGTCTCTGCCTTCGCGCGGTCCGTCTCGGTGTAATTTTCAGGTAGCTTGGCATATGGAACGCCGAGGCCCTGACGCTCGAAAGCGATGGCGTCGATTTTATAGAAATTGTTCTTGATGAACCAATGCTTGTAGGCGGCACGGAGGATGGACGTGCCATCCCAGTTGTCGCCCTCCATCTCATTGACGACAACGATCAGCTTCTCCATCGGTATCTCGACGGTCGTGCCGTCGCTGCGGAACTGCGTGACGCCCGGCTGGTCGTTTTCGATAGCCCATTTGTAGATTGAGCGCGGCATGCGTGGTGCGATCTTGCTCCACACGATGTAGGTCTTTCCTCCCTCCTGGCGGGTGGTGAACACCTTCTCGAACACCATGAAGCCGAATGGCAGGGAGAGGAGTGCCTGCCGTAGCAAGTCCTCCCAATCGAGTGCCTGCCACTCAAACATCGCCTTTTGGACGAAGTCAGCTATCTCCTGGTCCGGAGCATCATCGCTGGCTGGCTCGATGTACCATTCGGCGGCCCGGATCGGCAGAGTGGTGGCCAGGATCGCTGCCTTCACCGTCGCGTCGGACTTGCGCATCTCGTCGTACACGTCGATGCCGGCTTGGCCGCGGAGCTTGGGGTTGTACTCCTCGTTGATGATGCCGGAGAGAATGCGGGTGCCGCTGTCGCCGATCTCCAAGCCTTTCTTGGTCGTCTTGATCGGGGCAGTCGGTTCGGCCGCCGTGCGTGAGAGATTCAGCTCATAGCCGAAGACGTGCATGCGCCAATCATATCACGAGCGTTTCTAAAACTGCTCGTCAAGCAGCCCGCCCGTGATGGTTCTGTGGACATCTCGCTCGGGGGGCATGTCTTTCGGCATGGAGCTGGCGACCTTGCCGAGCGGCCAGCGCTTCAGCGCGAGCATGCTGGCGTCCGGGATATGGTCATCCTCCTTGGCGGGCTTGTCGTTGTTTTTCTGATAGTGATAGCGCTTGTGTTGCCAAATGGCGGTCTTGAATTTGGCGGGGATGCGCAACAGGCGCCGTTGGAAGTAAGCGCGGTAGTTTCCGAACATTCCTTCGAACGTGTCGGTTCCCATGCTGCCAAACTTCTCCGCGCCGAAGGACACCTCGATCACCGCGCATCTCCAGTCCTTCCCTATCAGTGCCTTGTTGACTGCCGCTCGAAGGTCGGCGTTCTCGAAGGGGTGGGAACTGTCAGCGTGTATGGTCGGTATCCGGTAGGTGAGAACGTCCTGCACGATCTCTTTGATGATCTCCGCCGAGCGCACCTGGGTGTAGACCCGGTTCTCAAGCTGCACCTTCACTCCATCTTTGTGGCTCATCCACGGCGTCCAAGCGGTCATGCCCTGGAAGCCCCAGTCCAATCCACCGCACACATCCGCGCCGGCTTGATAGGCGTACGGCCGCATGTCGGCGACCGTGCAGGCGTCCACGTCCTCCGGGTCATTGACCAGGCCGGCGGTCGACGGGCGCGAGCCCATGCACTCCACGTCAAACCAATCGAGGGACGATTTTTCGCGCCACATCTGGATGACGCTGTGGATGGACACCCAACCGTCCGGGTCGCCGGTCCTGCCTTTGGCACGAGCCCGCAGCAGCGCCAGGTCGGGGATTTCACGGTTGAGCTTCTCATCGCTCCAAATCGCTGGATCAAACTCTCGGCAAACGTCGAAGATGTCCCACGAGAAGCGCACATAGCCGAGCGCCTCGGCGTTGTCCCATATCTCCTGAAATAGCCCGAATATCTTGTGGAAGGTGGAGGCCAGAATGATGAGGGGGTGCTGCGATGGCATGACGGACGGAATGGCGGACAGCGCCAGCTCGTCCTTCACCTCGCACATCTCGTCGATCAGTAGTGTGTCGGGGTGCGGGCCGCGTACTTGCTTCTGCGAGGCAGCCACCGCTTTGAAGTAGTTGCCGCGGTCGGTCTCCGTCTTGGATATCGTCGGTTCCTTGGCTAGAGACTTCAGTATACCCATGGTCGAGTAGCAGTAGCTCACGAAGTAATTGTAAAGTTCTTGCGCCTGCGTAAGCGAACCCCCGAGGTCGATGGTATTGCGAAGTTGAAGGTACCATTTCACGAACCCGAGGCCAGACAGCAGTTTTGTCTTACCGCCTCCGCGCGGGCCTTTCATGATAAAGCGGGTTGCAGGGTTCCCCTGTAGGTCCTGGCCCTTCCAGATGCAGGCAAATATGATCCGAAGCTTCTTTGGGAAGCGGAAATCCGGCTCAATGGTTTTGAGTAGGGTAATGGGCTTCTCGCCGTAGCGACGGCGGATGCTGACTGCATCGCTTAGGAGGACATTACGCGCCTTGCGTAGTACTTCGTCGATGTTCCTCTGCGCGGTTGATGACGGTGTTGAGGTGCTCATAAAATGCGTCTTGTTCTTCCTGGGGAAGAACTGAAATGATCGTGCGCACGTCTTCGATGTCGAAGCGCTCCAGGATGGTGGACTGGGTCTTCTCGATGATGCGGCCGCGGAGCTTGTTGAACTCCTTGATGGCCGCCACCTTGGGAGTCAGGTCGCCATCCTGCTTGATGACCTTCGCCAACTCAGCGTCGACGATCTCGTCCTTCAGCAGCGCATTGAGGAGAACCGTTATGCGAGCCTGCACATCAGCATTCTTCAGCAGGCGCCAGCCATTGGTCGCGCACACTTCATACTGCCCGCGAAAGTCCTTCTCGACGACGGGGCGGCCTTCCTTGTCGACGATCGACAGGTCGCCAAGCTCGATGTCATAGGCGGCTGCGTATGAGAGGGTCGCGTTGCCAAACGTTCCCTCGCCCTGCGCATAGTAGCGGCAGAACTTCTCACGTCTCAGGTTATCGAGAGCCTCCGTGGCATCGGTGGCGTCGGGCGTTTCCCGCGCTGCGATCTTCGGCTTCTTAGATGACATAGAATAAGGGTACCACGTTCTGCGCTAACCTATTGGGACTTCCGCAGCCCAGCCCGCATGATACCGAATGTTTCCAACGCGCCGTCGGTCATGGTAGTAGGGTAACAAGGGTGCGATGGCTGGAACGCGGATTGGAAACGAGGAACGCTAGTGGGCGAAGCGAAGCGGCGTAGAAGTTTGCTGCTCGAAGGTGGGTTTGACTGGCCGGACTACGTTGTTTCGATGCCACTCGCATTGAGCGCGCTGATCGCAGCAGAAGCCCAGGACCGCGGGAAACGAGCCACAACACCGCCGTTTCCGTTGACAGATTTCATTCGCCAATTTTGCAAAAGGCTCAGTGATAGCGATCCGGTAATCCTTCTTTACACTGATCTTGAAGTGGATTACCGCGCTGTTCAGTGCCATAGCAACGTAATTCATCGGGTACGAAGCCACGGGGGCGCCCGCCTAAACGGTTGGATGATTTGGCAGCACGCCAGATATGTCGAAGCTGAATTCCATAGTGTTTGGTGTCCGGCACAGTCGCAAGAGCTGGTTGATATAACTCCACGGTTGGACGGAGAGCTAAAGGTCGTGTTTTTGCCCGACAGGAAAAGGAAGATCACGCGCGGCTCCCGTGGCGACATCGTGCCGGCTAACCACACATCCATCCAAGCTTGTCCCTACATCGCGCTAAGCCGACCGATCGAGCTTCCTAGATTTGAGCTCGTGTACGACTCTGCCACTCGTGCGTACATGGACTGGCTTGGTGTGGAGTCTCTTGCTGATGATGCCTAATAAACGACCGCATAGGACGACTGAACAGGAGGCTTGCGGTGGATAAGGCTGAATTTATAAGCAAAGCTCCGCAATATTACGCCCTGGCCATCATCAGCCACCTACTGCAGGAACTGACGGCGACCACCAAGACCGACATTGTAAACAGCTTCGCTCAACCTCACGAAGATGATCCAGATGAGATTTACTACAGGGTTTCCGAAGGTAGGATGCTTGACTTGGCAATCCGACTTCTAGTGGATCAGCGGCTAGTTACCTTAGAGTTAGATGATTTTGCGCCGCCCTTGATTGTGCCCGCGGAGGAATTTCGAACTGAATGGGAGCTTCTCTACTCGGATGCTGGCAGCCTCTACTGGAAATATGAGCGAGTTGGCAGGACCAAAAATGTATGGCTTCGGGAGGCACTCGATAATATCGTCAGAGAGGAACGCCGCCTCAATATCACGGATAGCGACTTCGATAAGCCCGAGAGAGAGTGGGAGCCAATTCCCCTTGATCGAGGCAGCCCCGAGCTTGCCAAGGTTGTCGAGACACTTGAAGAGACGGTCAAGTTAGCCCGCAATGACAATGGTTACTCGATCCATGCGCCCGGAGAACAAGCAGTCGTAATCGACGGGTTGACCTCTCTCGCCGCGCGGTTGAAAGAAGCCGATACTATACCAGCAATCTATATAAGGACCGGAATCGAACATTTGGGGCGCCTCATTCGGCGCTTCGGTAAGGCGGGACTCGGTATAGCTGCAACGCTCGCTTGGGAGGCAACAAAGGATTGGATCAAGAAGCGTGGAGGGGTGTTGTTCGATCTTCTCTGGTCACTGTTTTAGGAAGGCAGCGGCCGGTTCCACCCGCTCGCGATCAGGCAGCATCGCTTTCAGAGCTACCTCTGCAAGCTTCCAATCTGATGAGAATGTGCGATGTGGCCGCCAGCTATCGGCCTCACACCTATCCCATAGAGCCACACGATCTGCGGGCAGGAGCGTGCGCATCAGCGCGTCGTACTGTGCCTTGTTGCGATTGCTGCCGAGGGATTTCCAAGCGTGGCAAGGGCGGCAGACGCACACCACCAACCGGACATCCGCGAAAGTGGCCGAGTTGGCTCGGGTGATTAGGTGGT
>MKTV01000121.1:1237-6191 GCA_001898425.1 Rhodospirillales bacterium 69-11 | reverse complement strand
CTCCAGGGACGCCAGGAAGGCCGTTGCAGCGGCGGACATCTCTCAATAAGCAACCCCCATCTCGTTTAATGACAACTTGACGAAGCAAATATTGAATGCGTTCCTTGATCTCTGCCGTATCGGAGTGCCCGGCTATGCGGATGCGGGTTTTGGACCGGAGCGGTGTACGTCGTGCAAGTGGGCCGCCGCGTTTCATCGTCTCATTCTATCACGACCACGCCATCGTATCGGTGACCAGCCGTCCCTATCGGAATAGGGTGGTGTAGACTGGAGGTCCCATTCTCAGATAGTCGGTGAATGTTGTCCCATCACCACTTCGGACTGATTCTATATCGTCCGGCAGTATCAGGTTGTCGTTGTTCCCTGCCCCGCAGAACGGACCTTTCTCTTGAGTGGAGTTGGCCTGCATCACGTAGATGCAGTGTCCCCCGAACCAGAAGTCAGGCTTGCAGTACCCGCCTGGGTTTACGACCTGTAGTACAGGGCCGTAGGTGTGGAGTGTCTTTGTGCCTGGGCACTGTGCAGTATCCTGGCTAGCCCAAGGTTGCTCCAGAGTCGGGAGCTTGGGTCCGCTGGGTCCATACGCAGGAAGATTTGGCAGCGTTATTGCGCTAGCCAGGACCACGACACCAGCACCGACTGCGTTCCGAAGCCATGGCACAGACGTGGCCGAAGCAATCACTCCGATCGCCACCACGACACCAGTCCATAGCGGCACTATCCAAAGAAGGTGCGGAGCGACAAACGCGAGATAGATGCCGACACCGGCGACTATCAACAAGACTTTGGCAATCCCGCCACGAAGCTGCGGGATGATCGTTCTTACACTTTCAACCAGTTGGTCAACCGCCTTGAAGAGCCGTATCTGCCACATGGACGGGACCCCACACGTTCTTGGTTCGAACTCTACTGGGTCGATCCGTTAACTGTCACGTATTGAAAAGAAAGAACCCCGCCGTAGCGGGGCTGGAGAGTGATCCCCTAGCTATGCACGTATCCGTCCACTTCTATCCCCACGAACATTCCGCAGAATTGAATCATGGCGACAGCGGGCTCACCGAACAGGGGGAACACCCTGCGACGGAAGGCCAGATAGGAAGCTGAACCGTCCGGGTTGCCCTTGTAGAGATCGTAGACGGCGCGCTGCTGCACCTTGTTGAGGCGCATGGTCAGTGGACCGCCTCGCAGACACCGTCGATGATCCGGTGCAGCTTCGGCGTTGCCTGCGGGTTCTCGATCACGCGGCCGTTGAGGGCGAACGTGACGGCGTTGAACAGCCGCCACGCGTTCCGGTCGTCCAACTCGGGGAAGCTCGGCGTCTCCCACTCCTGCACCACGTCGGCGATGCGCTGCACGCCGATGATGCCCTCCCGATACATGGAGAGGATGGCGTGGTCGGCGGCTTGGTCGGTGAGCTGCGCGTGCTTGTAGCGATTGAACGTCGCGTGCTGCTGCTCCCGATGAAGAGCCAGCGGCTCGATCAGCTCGCCGATCAGGCCGGGCAGATCGCGCTTCAGGTTGGCGGTATGTCGCCGCTTGATGACCTGGTCCGCGATGAAGGCCAGGTTGTCGCAGACGAACACCCGCGAGCCGAAGCCGATGCCCACCGGGAAGGCCCGGTCGTTCGAATTGCGCACCCCGACCGTGTCCTCGTAGCCCGTATAGGTGCTGCGCAGCGACAGGAGGCCGAAATAGCGCATGCCATCGGGCGAAACCCCATGGTGTTCGGCCGTCACCTCGTGGCCGTACATGCCGAGTGTCGTCTTGAGAAGGTCGACCACCCGAAAGTGGGGGATGGGGACGTGGGAGGACGTTGCCTCCGGCGTCGCCACCTGGCGCAAGCCGTCGTAGTCAATGGTCTCGGCGCCAGCGTGCAGCATCAGGGTCATTGGAAGCCTCCATGTGTGAAAGAACTAGCTTCCTAAATGTACCATGGTCGCTATGGGCAACTGCGGTGATATTGAATAGGCATCTGATACACGGCAAAGTATTTTCACTACATATTTTGGAATCACTCCATGTACACAGTGAAGCGCACGCGCAACGGCCGAGTATACGAGTACCAGCAAGAGACTTATCGCGTCGGGAAGAAGGTGAAGACTCGCTACAAGGGCAAGGTGAGCCGGCACATTCTGGCTCACGTTGAGGTGCGTGCTCTCGATCGTCTGCCCGGCAGCATCGACATGGAAGCTATCGAAAAGGAGGAGCTGGGGCGGCAGCGGGCGGTCGAGGAGCGCTACAAGGCCGGCGTGGAAGAGTTGCACCAACAATTCGGCCTCACGGTCGGCCCTTCCGATCCGGTCCCTGTGGAAAAGCCCGTAGGCGGAGCCCCGTCTAAGGATGAAGCTGCTCCCAGCGCAGCAGATAGCAGTCCTGTTGAGGCGCAAGAGGACAGCTCCAAGGGGGGAGGCACATAAAGAAAACCCCACCGAAGTGGGGTCGCGGGCTAGTAGAATTCTAGCTCGGCTATTTCCTTCTCCCGCATGAATGCGGTGAGGAACTCCAGGCTTGCGAGGGTCAGAGGTAGCAGCGGGCAGACAACATCCGTGAGGTTGTTGTCCCACGCCCGCAACACGTCACGTGGGGTCTGCACCAGGAACAGTGTCCCACCATCGGCAACTCGGTGAAGGTTGAAGAACGGTGGCGGCACGAAGTCCTTGGGGTACTGGATGTCCGGCTGTTCGCCCTTCAGCGCCAGACCCATGAACGCCAGCAGTTCCTCCTTCGCATCATGCACCGGCAACGTGAGGCGTCCGCGGTTGAGACCCTTTCCGCAGTAGCCGCCGTCGAAGTCGCGGATGGTTGCCTCGGGTACGCCGCAGTCCTTCAGCGCCACGTGTGCGGGGTCAAGACTTCGCTGATAGGCAAGCGGGTCGAAGCCAGCCGGCTTGCGCTCCTGCGGGCCTTCTGAGGCTGCGGGAGCGTTGTCGGCGGGTTTGCCCCCACCGTTGACCTTGAAGTGGTCTGCGATGAGCTGCGCCGCGTCACGAGGGCCGACACGCTTGAGGCGAGACACCAGCTCGATGCAATCGCCACCCTGCTTGGGCAGCTTCTTACATTCGGAACAAAAGCATATCCAAGCGTTCTTGGCAGGCGTCACGATGAAGGCGCGAGCCTGTGTGCTCTGCGAGATAGGGCAGGTGCCGCGCAACTGCTCTCCTTGTGGGGTGAGGTTGAGCTGCAACATGCCCAGCACGTCGACGATAGGAACTCTAGCTTTCAGCTCGGCGAAATCGACCATTAAAACCTCCTATGGTACTGCCTTGATAATAGTACCACTACTCAAGGATGTTCATTGGAGGATGCCCGGCGCGAATCCAGCACTCATTACCAAACATCATAGTAGGTGGGGTTATTACGGGGAAGCGGCCAAAGTTGGGAGCGCACTGGAATAGGTTGGTGGTATTCCCCTTGCCCTCGGTGATTTTCATCAGCGAGGCGATGATGGTCCGCATGTGCGCCGCGTCTGTGGTGACGTGCAACACCAACGCTCCCTCCGCCGTACCGAGAAAGTCCTTGTAGATCCCGCCGCCAATCAGCCTGCGGTATTGCAAAAGCTTCCGTCGATAGCTCCGGGCTTTGAGGTTGTTGACGTTAACGCCTTCCGTCTCTCGGTCAGCCTCAAGGAAGAAGTGGGTGCGGATGCCATCGGGATACTCAATGGCGAAGACGCTATCAGGGCGCAGAGGCCCTTCGTAACGCTCCCCCTCGAACGTGATGGGAACCTCGATCGATAGGTTTTTGCCCTGAAGCACCTCCCGCTTCGGGATGAACCGCAGGCCCTGTGCGCGGCATGCAAGCTCGATCGAAGCGGTGATACAGGCGATCATATGTTGGTGCCAAAAGTTTTGCTTCTCGTGGAGCTGGTTTGCGGGCCGCTCCTCTATGAGTCCGGCGTCAGCGAGTAGTCGCCATGCGCTGAGCTTGTTGGCATAAACGACAGTCTGCTGCCGAAAGTCGGCCGTCTGCGTCTGCTGCCAGGGCTTCTCCAGGTATTGGCCTCCGTGAGGGGCGTTGTCCTCGTGGTAATAGTCCCGAAGGCGTTTGAGGTATCCGGTGCGATCCTTTAGCGGCGGATCAAGCAGGGCGAAGAGATATGCGCTGGAAAGCGGCCCGTGGTTGTCCAGGGTCAGGAAGGTGCTGAGTGCCACCGCGCCCGGCCTGACGCACTTGCCGGTGCTCTGTGGAGCCGCAAACCGGTGTCTACGTCTTCGGAAGTCTTTGGGTCCATCTCTCATACGTCATGTAATAAAAACCATAAGTACGCTGTCAAAGGTCGCTATGACCAACGTTGGGGGAGCCTGAGAAGCGTCGGGTAGTTACGGTTATAAGGATACCATGCGATTATTTCTTCCTCCCACGCGTCACGTCGATGTTGTCGATATCGTCGGGGTCATCGGGAGGTGGAGGGGGAGGCTGACTACCTCGCCTTGAGGTACGAATAATGGGCGGTGGCTGGGGAGTCTCAGGCGAGAGGACGCCGATCAGGTTGCGGCACTCGTCCTCCCACCAAACAAGGTCGGGTATTGGAACCCGCTTTATGTGGCTTAGTTGATTACGTTGAATCCTGATAGTGTGGGCAATGCTCTTTTCAGCAGCGTTCAGCTTGCTACCGACCCGATCGATGTCCAACGTTCCATTCTCAGCTTGTCCCCCATTCCGTTTGATAGCCTGCTCGAAAAGCCCCCAAAGCAGTCCAACGACGGCAAAATGCTCCTCCAGGCTGAAAGCTGGACTATCGGCCGTCGCTAAACCCTGAAGACGGTTCTGGTTCGCCCGCCGCAGCCGTCGGTAGTCCGCCTCGGACATCATTGGATAGGTGTCCAGTTTCAGGAACGGCAGCTCAATCGTGATCGAACGCCCGAGGTCGCGTGTGTAGCAGGCGAACGTGGCTGACTTGGCATTGTCGCCACCCTGCTTCTTGTGCCCGCGAAGAAACTCCGGTGCGGCTTCC
>MKTV01000121.1:680-1221 GCA_001898425.1 Rhodospirillales bacterium 69-11 | reverse complement strand
CGCGGGCATCATCCTGCGAAATAGTGCTCACAAGCTTGATCGCGGTGTTCGAGATTACGGTGCCGGTGTACGGCGCCATCTGCCCAACGTCCTGGAAAGCCATCGTGACGCCCAAGCCGTACTCGCGCATGGTCGTAAGAATTTGCTCTATCTTGTGGTCCACGTAGGGTTTGCACTCGTCTATAAGCAAATATGCCTGCCGGCGTTGAGCGCGGGGAACCTCTGCACGTTCAAGGGCAGCACTTACGACGCGGGATATGATGTACCGACCAAAGAGCGGAGATAAGTCACGCAGGTAGTTCACCTCCGTAGATACCAAGATGATCTTCCCGGCGTTCAACGCCTCGGCAAGGTCCACCGTATTCCGGGGAGCGCTGAACATGCGATCAAGCGTTTGGCGGGTGATAATCTGATTTAACCGATCCCTGACGCCGCTGCGCGTCTCCGCATAGGTTGGCTTTTCGAACTCATTAAGGAGGATGCGCTTCGCGCCATAAGGCAGGCGCTCGATCTGAGCACGATAGGGCTTCAAGTCGTCGAT
>MKTV01000121.1:0-545 GCA_001898425.1 Rhodospirillales bacterium 69-11 | reverse complement strand
GATATCGTTGAGCAACTGCTCCCCAACTGCGGGGTCGCCATGATCAAGCCGTTCGACATTCACGTCGAACATGTTGAGGGCCGGCCCATCGCGTGGGTCAATGATGATAAGGCGATCATGGAGCCGCCCGCCCGGCTTAAAGACATCAAGGTGGGCAATGCGCTTGATCATCACATTTTTGGAGTCGATCACCACCATGCCCGGTGGATCGTCCTGCGCAAGGTCGTTGGTGATCATCGTCTCAAGGAACTGCGTCTTCCCGCCTCCTGAGCCGGCGATGATCACAGCGTGCTCCCCGCGCAACTGACTGCGAAACCCGAACTCGCAGGGAAGCCGAAAGAGGTACTGATGCTCCAGACCGGCGAGATACAGGTCTACGATCTCGTTGCCGTCGCCGGGGTAATCAGCGGGGTAGATTCTCACGCCATTTTCGAATTGCTTGGTGCTGGTTAGCTTGTGCCTGGTTGCTACTGCCACATTGCGCGACCAGGTATCCCGTACGGCTCGGCCAAGTCCCAAATTGACGAATTCTTCCGAGAAAAACG
>MKTV01000120.1:4096-6143 GCA_001898425.1 Rhodospirillales bacterium 69-11 | reverse complement strand
GAAATTCAGGATGCGGGTGTTACAAGGCTTGACCAAGTGGAATCGGTCATGCCTGGCATTACTATGCAGGCGCCATCCCCCGGCCTCTTCGTCGCTAGCGTTCGTGGGCTAAGTTCCAGCCCGTCCAACAATTCCTTTGAGCAAACTGTGGGACTTTTTGTGGACGGCATTTATGCCGGACATCCTCAAGACTACACGATGGGGTTATTTGACCTTCAGAGTGTCGAATTGTTGAAAGGGACGCAGTCCGCTGTCCTTGGTAAGAACACGAGCGTCGGCGCAATCAATATCGTCACTCAGAAGCCAAAAGGCGAGTTCGGGTATGCTTTGGATTACGCGCACGAATTTGAGCAGGACTCCGACCGCTTCAGCGGTGAAGTGAATTTGCCTCTCACCGACACGTTTGCGATCCGAATTGCGGGTGTCGTTTCCGATGAAGGGGGGTGGATCCACTACCGGCTACGTGGTGGCGACTATCCGCAAACCAAAGAGCGCGGCTTGCGCGGATCGTTCCGTTGGCAATTGCTGCCGAATTTGGACTGGACGGCATATGCCGAAGTGACGACTCGAAATGTGGAAGGGCAGAATCTATTTCTTTTTGGAGACACCAAAGGAAATGCAAAACTCAATGCGGCAGCCTTCGGCGACCCGAGCCTGTCGCTCAGTTGGAACAGTTCCGACGTCACGCCACGCGAGGGTTACAAAATATTCGGCAAGACTGATCCGATGCCTTTTGATGATTTTTCGGCGCATCGCTACAGTTCGATTTTGAATTATGATTGGGGTGGCGCAACTTTAACAGCAACGACGGGATATTCCGACTACAGCGATCGCTATCTCGCGTCCTTTGGCGGCATGCCTGACAGCACGCAACAGCGTTCGCAGAGAGAAAGTGACAAAGCCTTTTCCCAGGAGCTCCGCTTAGTTTCGTCTCCTGCGGATCGTTTTAATTATATTGTGGGCGGATATTACTATCATGATATTTGGTATGTGCTTCAGATGAACGACTATTTGATGTCGCCGGGATTAGCTTCGTATGGCGCGCAGAATAACGGTTACCGACAGACGGTGTCCTCGTGGTCCGGATTTGCGAGCGTGAATTATACCATACTCGACGATTTGGAATTCACCGGCGGATTGCGATACGATAACCAGCAGAAAGATGCGATTTTCACTCGAGAAATTGTCACTCCGGGACCCTTGTCTAAGGTATATCCACCTTATGTCGGTCCTGCCGCGCTCGGGAGGGACGACGATGCTTGGAATTATTCACTTCAATTAAGATATGAATTCGATCACGAGCACATGGTTTATGCGGGGTATTTTACTGGTTCGCGCTTGGGCGGGTTTCAGGCTGTTCCGACCGACCCCGGCACGTCCGCTTATGGCTCGGAAAAGTCAAAGACAATCGAAATTGGCACCAAGCTGGGGCTACCGTGGGGCGGGTATCTGAATGCCGCGCTGTTCAATACGCAGATCGACAAATATCAGTTCGCGTATAACACCGGCATAAATTTCATTGTCCGGAACGACTATGTGCGTTCGCGTGGCGTGGATTTGCAAGCCGTGACCCCAATAATGGACGATCTAACTGCAAAGATAGCGGTCACTTACGCTGACGTGGTCAAGACGCGGGCGGTTGCCGGGGCGATCTCCGGAGAGCCTTGGGCTCCCAAATGGAGCGGCAGCGCTTCTTTGGATTACGCCCGACACCTTTTCAGGAGCTTTGATTTTGACGGCGAGGTGAGTGTCAGTTTTCGCTCTAGGGAATATCTAAACGACGCTTTGAGCTTCCCGCTTCGCTATTCGGACGGGTTTGGGAAGTTGAATTTGCGTTTGGCGGTCAGTGATAGCGAACATGGTATTGAATTGGCGCTAGTCGGACAAAACCTCAACGATGAGCGCGTGATTAAGTACGCGGTGCCGCTATCCATCGCCGGATCCTATTACGTGGTTCCCGATGCGCCGCGTACAATCAGTCTACAGTTGAGCTTAAAGCACTGAGATGGCAAGCACGAGAATTGTACAACAGCGGGCGGGGCTTTAT
>MKTV01000120.1:2166-4063 GCA_001898425.1 Rhodospirillales bacterium 69-11 | reverse complement strand
TATTT
The DNA here is from genome assembly GCA_001898425.1 of Rhodospirillales bacterium 69-11. Taxonomy (GTDB): domain Bacteria; phylum Pseudomonadota; class Alphaproteobacteria; order Acetobacterales; family Acetobacteraceae; genus Rhodopila. The sequence goes on along the minus strand of MKTV01000120.1, from coordinate 4,058 downwards.
ATTCAACTTTGTTGACAGGAGTATCGTACCAGCGCTGGCGGAATCGATAAAAGCCGACCTTCGCCTTAACGATCTCCAACTCGGGCTTTTGACTGGGCTTGCATTTGCGGTCCTGTACACTTTCGTGAGCGTACCGTTTGCGCGATTTGCCGATCATTATAACAGAGTGCAAATAATTTCTGTGTCTGTGCTGTCTTGGTCGGTAATGACTGCTATATGCGCCATCACGCAGAATTTTACACAACTCGTATTAGCGCGAGCAGGTGTGGGCATTGGCGAAGCGGGTTCTACACCCGCATCGCTATCAGTTCTGGCGGATTATTTCCCGCGTCAACAACGCGCGACGGCGACGGCGATCTTTTCAATGGGCATTCCGCTCGGAATCATGTGTGGATCAGTCGTTAGTGGAATCATTGCTCAGCGGTTTGGCTGGCGCTTGGCATTTGCAATCGTAGGTGCTCCTGGGATCATTCTTAGCGCTATCTCGTATTTTACTCTCCGAGAGCCCGAACGGGGCACTCAAGATGGGAAGGATTTGCGCTCGGATGGTGTTTCAAGTTTAGTTAGCGTGTTGCGCGTGCTCGTTAACCGGACAAGTTTACGCTATGCATGTCTGGCTGGGACACTTCTTTCAATTTCGACTTATGGAATCTCGAATTTTTACGTTCCGTTCCTTATGAGGGGATTTGGGTTGGCGCTCGCAAAGGCCGCGTCCACTTTCGGTATTGTGTTTGGTGTTACGGCATTGGTGGGTATGTGGATTGGCGGATCACTCGGCGATGTTCTATCAAAATACAATCGACGCTTTTATGGTTGGATACCGGGCTCGGCAATCTTGTGTGCCGTTCCGCTATTGGTTTTGGCCTTTTCGCAGGATGCTTTATACCCTTCGATCGTTTATTTTGGTGTGGCCAACCTATTGGTGAACACACATCTTGGCCCTATGTGGGCTCTCGTCCATGATGAACTGAGCGCAGACATGCGCGCGACCGGTGTTTCAATTTTTCTTTTGCTTTTCACTTTAGTAGGTTTGGGCACCGGCCCGCTGATTGTCGGGGCATTAAGCGACATTTTTGCGAAATCGATCTATGCGGCAGCAAGCATCAATTCAGCAATTTGCAGCATGGGGGCGTTTCATCCCGGTGAAAAAAGTGGGATGCTCTGCTTAGCCGGATCCTTCAGGGGGCTTAGATACGCAATGATGTGTATCGTCCTTTTCACCGCAACATCATCTTTTTGCTTCTTCCTTTCGTCGCGAAGGAAGGGACCGGTATAGCCAACTAAGCTAAGGACGGCGCTGGCGCGCGGTTGATTCACTGGAGGCACCGGGAGGTGCTTCGATGAGTGATCTGTTTTGGCTGTCGCAGGCGCAGATGCGCCGGATCGAGCGGTATTTTCCGTTGTCTCATGGCGTCGCGCGGGTTGATGACCGGCGTGTGATCTCGGGATCATCTTCGTAATGACGTTGCCCCACAATGGGCTACGCTGGCACGATGCGCCGAAGGATTACGGTCCGCAAAACGATCTACAATCGCTTCATCCGCTGGAGCCGTTTGGGGGTATTCAACCGGATTTTTGCCGAACTGGCAGTCAAGGGCGGCAAGCCCGACCGGCTGATGATCGATGCCACGCACCTCAAGGCGTACCGCACCGCAGCCAGCCTGTTCATCAAAAAGGGGCTATTCCCCGACGTATCGGGCGCACGAAGGGCGGCCTGAACTCCAAGCTGCACGCGGTGTGCGATGGCGCAGGCCGCCCACTGGTTCTGCTGCTCAGCGAAGGCCAGATGAGCGACTACAAGGGCGCCGCGATGATGCTCAATGCCTTGCCGCCGGCCAAAATCTTGCTCGGCGACAGAGGCTACGACGCCGGCCGGTTCCGCAATGCTCTGG
>MKTV01000120.1:0-2150 GCA_001898425.1 Rhodospirillales bacterium 69-11 | reverse complement strand
CAAGATCGAGAACATGTTCGGCAAACTCAAAGACTGGCGCCGCATCCACACCCGCTACGACCGCTGCGCCCATACTCTTCGTCGGCCTTTGCTGCGTGGCCGCGTAAGCCAGGCATAGAAGCCCCCGTGCGAGACACCGAGCGCCGCCCCGCACCTCCAACCGACCGGCCAGATCCCCCGGTGCTTCGCGATGAAGGCGAACCTTATTGGCTCTCCTTCGCGAAGTAGACCGCGGCTTTTTTAGGATGTCTCGCTCGGCTTTGAGCTTCGCCACTTCCCGCTTCAATCGCGTGATCTCGGTTTGCTCCGGGCTCTGTCGCCCATTGCCAGGGAACGCCTGCACCGGATCGTCTCCAAACGCCATCACCCAATAGCGCAGGACCGTCTGATGCACACCGAGACCGTGTGAGGCCGGGCATACGACACGCCCCGTTCCTTAATCAGCTTCACAGCCTCAAGCTTGAACTCGCGCGCAAACTTCCTTCATTCTATAACCCACCTCCAGTTCCATAAAAGCCCCGAACTCGGTGTCTTCGAAACCGGGGACAGGCCAGGTCATCGCAGAAATACTTTTTAAGGGGTCCGGACCCTAAGTCCGAAAGAAAAGAGATAGACAAATGCGCACATGTTCATCAACAACGTCCGAATTAAAAGGGGATTTTCTCATCATCTTTTCGACTTCGCCTGACAGCATAAAGATACGCGTAGCGGCCCCGACAAAGACGTAATCTAGATGATAGGGATCGCCATGGATATAGCAGCCTGCTTTTTGCGCAGCGCGTATCAACACGGCACGTTTATCAAAGATGTGACGGAGATGCTCGTTTACAAGCCAATCAAGCCGTTTGCTTTGCGTGAATGCGACGTGTGCCATTATACGATGAAAATTGACGTTGTTGGCGCTGAAACGAATAAACTCTTCTGAAATAAGTCGAAGAGTAGTAGTTTCATCCACGCCACGCAGTCCCTCGAGCCTCGAGTCGAACGCGCTTCTATAGTTGGTGAGAATGCTGGTGATCGCCGTCTGCCATAGTTTTTCTTTGTTCTGGAAGTGATATGTTAGAAGCGGATGTTTAACGCGTGCTTTGGTGGCGATTACGCGGGTCGACGTACCCTCATATCCGTTTTTGGCGAATTCTGTTACTGCGGCCGTCAAGATTTTGTGGCGTGTAACTATTGTTCGCTGTTGAAGAGGCTTTTCACGGCTTCGTGAGCGGGCCTTGATAGACGTTTTTGCTACCTTTCTCATTTTTTGTCCCCGATCGATCAAAATACATTATGGAACTTGCGCCGATTTCCTTGTTGCATTCTAGGCCGGGACCCATAAAAAGCATTTCTGCGACAACAGTTTTGCGATTCACTGTTGACGTGCACCCCGATATGCCCTCGTTTAAGTGCCGATAATCTTCATTGCTCCGCGACATTACTGGCCAGTCGACAGCACGAAGAAGGAAGAATTTTGTAGCCCGAATGCTCCAAAATTGGGACAAGTTCAATGAAGAACGGGCCCTACCTTCGCTTGGATGAAAGAAAGGGCTTGACGGTCAGAACTGTTCATCCGCAGGAGGCAATGCCATATCACAAGGCTGTAACAGGCAAGATATTCGACTGGAATTCTGCCAAAGCCGCCCCAGCGATTCTGGGATCGAACGCTCGTTCATGAGCAAGTTCTGTCAAAATGCCAAGATCCTTTAGCATATTTTCAGCGGAGCGGCGCGGGAACGTGCCACTAGCCAGCAAAGGCGCAAATAATTGGCTCAATTTAGAACTTGCAGCCGCCCCCTCCAAAGCGTCGATAACAGTGTTTCCGTCTAAGCCGAAAAGTCCTGCAAATCGGAACATTTCCGACCATATAGCTAAAGTCCCACACACGACCATTTGATTGCAGGATTTTACCAGGAGCCCGCTGCCAGCGGGCCCCATCGCTAGCACCCTTCGGCAATACTGTGAAATAAACTCTTTTACCGGGCGCGTGTCGCCATCCCGTCCGCCAAGCCAGGCAATCAGATCACCGTGCTGTGCTGCGTTGGGACCGCCGGACAGCGGAGCATCAACCCAAGCGATGCCTGAAGATTGAAGTGACTGATTTCCAAATCGTTGACAATCTTCGGGCGCGATCGTCGTGTGATCCACGATTATCATACTTGACG
>MKTV01000119.1:21538-21717 GCA_001898425.1 Rhodospirillales bacterium 69-11 | reverse complement strand
TGGTCACATCGGCATGTAGTTCATGGCCGAGCCAGCGGGCCTTGGTGTCTAGCACCTGCTTGATGCCGGGGACATGTTCCGCCGCATGCTGCAATTCGTCCACCAAGCGCGGATCGACGCCATCAAGCATGCGCGTGACGACAGCCCGCGAGGACTGCCAGACGATGCCGAAAATAGCG
>MKTV01000119.1:14716-21519 GCA_001898425.1 Rhodospirillales bacterium 69-11 | reverse complement strand
TAATCGGGTCAGCCAGCGGGAAGCCTATCCACACGCCCGCCGCACCCAGCACTACCGCAAGGCTGGTGATGCCGTCGGTGCGGGCGTGATAGCCGTCCGCGATCAATGCCGCGCTGTTCATTTGGCGACCGACGCGGATGCGGAATACCGCGACCGCCTCATTGCCGACGAAACCGATCAAACCGGCAAAAGCCAGCCAGCCAAGTTGCTGCACCGGCTCGGGATGCAGCAGGCGCGAAATCGCCTGATAGCCCGCTACCACGGCGCTAAATAGGATGATCAGCACGATCAGGATGCCCGCCAAATCTTCCGCCCGGCCAAGGCCGTAGGTAAAGGTTTTCGACGGCTTGCGGCGGGCCAGCACGAAGGCAATCCACAATGGTATCGCCGTGGTTGCGTCGCCAACGTTGTGGATCATGTCGGCCAGCAGCGCCACGCTGCCGGACACCAGCACGACGGCGAACTGGATAGCCGCCGTGATGGCCAGAATGATGAACGACCATTTGATTGCCCAGACACCGCGCTCGGTTGACGCGATGTTGGGATCGATCACGCCATGCGTATGTCCATGACCGTCGCTGCCGCCGTGATCGTGACCATGCCCGCCGGGATGCTGGTCGAAACCGCCAAAGCCAAACCAATCGCGAATTTTATTGAGCATGTCGGCGGCCTCTAAAGATATTTCGCGAGAGCTTTGAATTCGGACATGGCGGTTTTTGCGTCGGCACCCTCGTGGCCCATGCCGTCGCCGATGCAATGCTCCATGTGATCCTGAACCAACTCGCGCTTGGCGTTGCTGATCGCCTTCTCGACGGCGTGGAGTTGCTGCGCCAATTCCACGCAGGAGCGGCCTGCCTCGATCATCGCAATGGTCGAGGCGAGATGGCCTTGTGCCCGCTTCAGGCGCTTGAGGATGTCGGGATGCGAAGCATGTTCCATCTAATAACCTACCCTAGGGGATAGGATATGGCAAGGCGCGGCCACTCCGACGCAAAAATCAAACCTCACACGCCGAAGAGGCGTTGCCGAAAAAACCAAAGCAGTCCGGCGATCGTGAGCCACGACACCGCAACGATCACTGCCAACCCGGCTCTACTAACCGGGCGAGACTCCCGCTCCGCAACCGCCGCCCGAAATTCAGCCATCAGGGGCGTAGGCACGAGCTTGACCGCCAGCATGATGCCGAGCGGCACGATCACCAGATCATCGAGATAGCCAACCACCGCGATCGTCTCGACACCGAGCACTTCCTTCGCCGCCACCGCAGACGGCGCGAGCAGGCCCATGTCGAGAACCTGGTTCGTCACCTGCTGGTCGACGATCAGCTTGTACCGGGCATCAACCGCAATCTGAGCGTTGTAGCCGACGGCGACACGGGTGGCGGAACGGAAATCGGCGATGGTCTTGAAGTCCGGCTTCAGATGCCGCAGCAGCCAGATCACCTCGACGTTGCGGTGGGTCTCGACCTCCAGCCGGCGGCTCGATCGCACCCGGTTGAGATAGCCGTAGATGTAGAGCTTCAGCAGGTCGGCCGGCGCATAGCCAGGGCGACCCGTGGCCGACGGTGCGGTACGGGCGAACCCTGCCGCCGCGAGGTCCATTCCATCAACGAAGGCGTCGATGAACCGCACCGGGTTCTCGGCGCCGACGTAGTCATCCACCGCCTCCGGCAACAGCAGCATCTGCGAGCGGTCATGGCCGGTGATGTGCGTCATGCAGCGAGGCTATCGCCTCCCCAGCCGCGCCGGAATCCGTGGCGTTGGGATTTTCACACGGTCTGCTTGATTTATGCGCCACTCATCAACGTCGAGAGGCGACGATTGACCATACCGCCTCGACCAGTCCAAACGGACAAATCATTTGAATACGCTCGTAATTAAAACTAACAAAACATGACGAAGAGACCGGTTGTATGAGTCAATTACTATAATACGCATGGTATTATCGAGGATATCATTGTCGATACATAAAATAATATGACGGGAGTGTAGCCATTGATAGTATCTGTAATTGTCACAAATCATGAATTTGCCGTTTTGTGCTCTTCGCGTGCGGCTTGCCAGACATCTCGTGCCGCGTCTGCGTTTAGTGCGGCGATACCCAGACCGACGATCAAATCCGGCCATGCTGACGCCCAGAGGAAGGCCGTTATCAGCCCCGCCGCGACGATGGCGAAATTGGCGGCAGCGTCATTGCGGGCCGACAGAAAGGCGGCTCTGGTCAGACTGCCGCTGTGGCGGCGGTAGCGTGTCAGCATGAGAGCGCAGGACAGATTGATTATCAATGCGCCCAAGCCTGTCAGCGACAACAGCACCGGGTCAGGCGTTTCTGGCACGTTAAACTTTTCCCAAGCCGTCCACAGCGTGGCGAGGCCCGGCACGAGCAGGATACCAGCGAGCGCCATGCCGATGCGCGCGCGTTCTCGCGCGGTCCAGCCCAGCGCCACGAGAATGAGGAGGTTGATCGACGTATCTTCGAGAAAGTCGATGCTGTCGGCGAACAGCGAAACGGAGCCGATCACCCGCGCGACAGTGAACTCGATGCTGAAATAGGCGAGGTTCAGGATAGCGACGAGTCGAACGACCCGCCTGAGATGTTGGTCTGTGCTTAGGGGCGTCATAGACTCACTTTATACGTGGTTGGGGGACCTTCAAATTTCAGCAATCGCAGCGCGTTCATAGTCACCAGCGCGATTGCTCCGATACAGCCACGCTCCGCCATGTCCGTCATGCAGACAGCTGGCGTGCGACTGGTCGACCAGGACCGCGATGACGTGACGCTCAGCGACCCGACCACAACCGCACGTTGCGACCATGCGCGACAGCTTGGCTTCCTACGTCCGCAAAGGATCGATGCGGCTGCGCACGGCCGCGGGGTGTGAGCGGGCAATGTTGTCAACCTCATCGCAGGACCGTTCCGGATCATCCGCACGCCGCAAGAGGCCCCGTAGGCCGCCTAGCGCAAAACGGAGTTCGCCGGCGCGCCGTATGAACGCGTGTCGGTTGAGATTGACCTGGGTGTGGAGGCGATGACCACCAGCGGTGCGCGCGGGCGTCGGAATGATCCCGTCCCGCTCGGACCAGCGAATCGTCCGCACCTTCGTGCCGGTCCGTGGATCTGCATCTCCTATGGCCCGGTTCGCTGCACGGCCGCGGCCATCTTGGATCCCTCCCCCGAAACACACCGCGGCTTTCATATCCGAGACGCCTGTGTTAAATGCGACTAAGTCGCAATATCGACACGTCACATGAGGTTCGCATGAAGCTGGTTCACCTGGTTACGCCTTTCGCGCTACTCACCGCCCTGGTCACCGCCGCCCCGGGCGCGCGGGCGAAAGACAGCATCACCGTCTACAACGCCCAGCACGCCAGCCTGGCCAAGGCCTGGGCTGCCGGCTTCAGCAAGGACACCGGCATCAAAGTGGTGCTGCGCAACGGCAGCGATACCGAGATGGGCAATCAGATTGTTCAGGAGGGCGCTGCGTCGCCGGCGGACGTCTTCCTGACGGAGAATTCGCCGGCGATCGTGCTGGTGGACAAGGCAGGGCTGTTCGCCAAATTGCCGCAGCCCCTACTGGATCAGGTGCCGCCGCGGTTCCGCGCCATGAGCGGCAGCTGGATGGGCATCGCCGCGCGCAGCACGGTGTTCGCCTATGACAAGCGTAAGCTGAGCGCGGCGCAGCTGCCGGCCTCGATACTCGATCTGGCGAAACCGGAATGGAAGGGCCGCTGGGCGGCCTCGCCGAGCGGTGCGGACTTCCAGGCCATTGTCAGCGCGCTGCTGCAACTGAAAGGCCCGGGGGCCACTGAGGCATGGCTGAAGGCGATGAAGCGGAATTTTGTCGCCTATCGGGGCAACAGCACGGCCATGAAGGCCGTCAATGCCGGCGAGGTAGAGGGGGCGCTGATCTACCACTACTACTGGTTCGGCGATCAGGCGAAGACCGGCGAGAACAGCGGCAACACCGCGCTGCATTATTTCCGTCACCAGGACCCGGGCGCCTTCGTGAGCCTCTCCGGCGGCGGCGTGCTGGCGTCAAGCAAGCATAAGGCGGCGGCGGAGGCGTTCCTGCGCTGGATCACCGGGCCCGGCGGCCAGGCCGTGCTGCGCGACGGCGACAGCTTCGAATACGCGGTCGGTGTCGGCGAGGCGTCAAACCCCAAGCTGGTGCCGCTCGCCGAGTTGCAGGCGCCCACGGTCGATCCGTCCGCGCTGAACAGCGCCGAGGTGACCCGACTTATGATCGAGGCAGGGCTGCTATAGGCTGGGCGGGCCTTCTGTTGGTGGCTGAAAGGCCGCAGAAGCCTTGTTACCCCTGCCGGGGCAGGTGTTTCGCACAGAGCGAGGCGCCTGCCCCGGCGGGCTGTTTTGTCGCGTGATCCAGGCCTCGGCGTGAGTCCGCCCGGCGTCGGCACGCTGTTGATCGGCGGTTGATGCGCGCGCTCTGGATGATCCCTCTCGCGGTTCTGGTCTCGCTCGCCGCGGTGCTGCCGCTCGGCTATGTGGTGGCTGCGGCGGTGGGCGCCGGCTGGCCGAGCGTGGTCGCGCTGGTGTTCCGCCCCCGCGTGGGCGAGCTGTTGCAGAACACGCTGCTGCTGGTGGCGCTTACCTTGCCGATCTGCACCGCGCTGGCGCTGGCGCTGGCTTGGCTGACCGAACGCAGCGACCTGCCGGGTGCGCGGCTGTGGTCGTGGCTGGCGGTGGCGCCGCTGGCGGTGCCGGCCTTTGTGCATGGCTATGCCTGGGTGACGCTGGCGCCGGGACTGCACGGCCTGCCGGCCGGGGTGTTCGTGGCCGTGCTGGCCTATACGCCGTTCCTCTATCTGCCGATCGTTGCCGCACTGCGCCGCTGCGACCCCGCCCTGGAAGACAGCGCCGCCTCGCTTGGCCTGCCGCCCGGGCGTGTGTTTCGCCGCGCGGTATTGCCGCAGCTTCGTCTGGCCCTGTGCGGCGGTGGCCTGCTGATCGGGCTGCACCTGCTGGCGGAATATGGCCTGTTCGTGATGATCCGCTTCGATACCTTCACCACCGCCATCATGGACCAGTTCCAATCCGCCTATGACAGCGCCGCGGCGAATATGCTGGCCGCGGTGCTGGCGCTGTGCTGCCTGGCGTTGCTGGCTGGCGAATCCCGGCTGCGCGGCGGCACCCGGGCCGCCCGGATCGGCGCCGGCGCGCCGCGCCCGCCGCGCCGTGCGCCGGTGGCCGCCCTCTGGCTGGCGGTGCCGCTGGCCTATGCCGCCCTCGCACTCGGCGTGCCGCTGGTGACCCTTGGGCGCTGGCTGGCAGCCGGCGGGGCGGGCATCTGGCGCTGGTCGGAGATCGCCCCGGCGCTGGGGCAGACCGCATTGCTGGCCGGGCTGGGCGCGGTGGCCACCACGCTGGCGGCGATCCCGATGGCCTGGCTCGCGGTACGCGCACCCGGCCGCCTGGCGCGGGCGCTGGAAGGCTGCAACTACATCACCGGCTGCCTGCCGGGGGTGGTGATCGGGCTGGCGCTGGTCAGCATGACCGTGCATCTCGCGCGGCCGCTGTACCAATCGGTCGCCACCATCGTGTTCGCCTATGCGCTGCTGTTCCTGCCGCGTGCCATGCTCAGCCTGCGCGCCAGCCTGGCCCAGGCGCCGCCGGAGCTGGAACTGGCCGCCGCCAGCCTGGGTCGGGCGCCTGCCGTCGCGCTGTGGTCTGTCACGCTGCGGCTGGCGGCACCGGGGGCGGCGGCGGGCCTGGCGCTGGTGGCGCTCGGCATCACCAACGAGCTGACCGCGACGCAGATGCTGGCGCCCTCCGGTACCCAGACGCTGGCCACCGGCTTCTGGGCCTATACCGGGGAGATCGACTATGCCGCCGCGGCGCCCTATGCCCTGCTGATGGTCCTGTTCTCTTTGCCGATGACTTGGCTGCTGCACAGCCAGTCGCGCCGGATCGCCGGGCGATGACGTATCTGCGCCTTGAGGGGCTTGGCCGCAGCTATGGCGCGGTGCGGGCCCTGAACGGGGTGTCGCTGGAGGTGGCGCAAGGCAGTCGGACCGCCATCGTCGGCCCGTCCGGCTCGGGCAAGACCACGTTGCTGCGCCTGATCGCCGGGTTCGAGGCGCCGGATGCCGGCCGCATCACGCTCGCCGGCGATGTCCTTGCCGATGGCCGCGCGGCGATACCGGCGCATCGGCGCGGCGTGGGGGTGGTGATGCAGGATGGCGCGCTGTTCCCGCATCTGGATGTCGCCGGCAATATCGGCTTCGGCATCGCCGGCGAGCCGGATCGCGCCGCGCGCATCGCCGAGCTCATGGCGATGGTCGGGCTGGATCCGGCCCTGCGCACCCGCAAGCCCGACGCGCTGTCCGGCGGGCAGCAGCAGCGCGTGGCGCTGGCCCGGGCGCTGGCGCGCCGGCCGCGACTGATGCTGCTGGACGAGCCTTTCTCGGCACTGGATACCGGGCTGCGCGCCAGCACGCGCAAGGCGGTCGCCGACCTGCTGACCGCGGCGGGCATTACCAGCATTCTGGTGACGCACGACCAGGCGGAGGCCCTGTCCTTCGCCGATCAGGTGGCGGTGATGGGCGTTGGTCGCCTGTTGCAGGTGGGCTCGCCACGCGCGCTGTATGAGCGGCCTTTGACGCCGATGATCGCCAGCTTCCTGGGCGATGCCATGTTGCTCGACGCCACCCTGGCGGCCGGCCGCGCGGAAACACTGTTGGGCACGTTGCCGGTCGCCTGCAAGCGCACCGGCCCGGCGCAGGTGATGTTGCGACCGGAGCAGATACGGCTCGGTGTCGAGGGCGTGCCCGCCGATGTGGTGGAGG
>MKTV01000119.1:0-14695 GCA_001898425.1 Rhodospirillales bacterium 69-11 | reverse complement strand
GCATGATCGGGCTGCGGTTGGCCGGCGGGCAGGTCCTCCAGGTACGACAACCCGGGCTCGGCGCGCCTCGCCTGGGCGAGCGTGTTGGCATCGCAGTTACCGGAGCGGCGCACGTCTTTCCGCCTGGCGCCTGACGGGCCCGGACGCGGTAGTTCCCAACAGCCGTTAGGTGGGAAACCGAACGCGTACCCGCAGGCCTGGGTCGGCGTCTTCCAGCAGCAATCGGGCCTGTTGGAGCTCGGCCGTGGCGGCATCAAGGCTAAGGCAGCGGCCGCTGCCCGGCTTGGGGCGCCTGCACCGGCGGCGAAAGAGGTGGACGAGACGTCCGCACTCGCCGTCGAGTAGCAAGCGCCGAGCACCCGTGACTGTCAGTGCTCCAGCCGGCAAGTGATCGACGTATCGATGCCTAGCCGCTGTAGCGAGCAGACGAGCCGCCTGTGCCAAGGCAGTCGACATAATCTGACATAATCTGGAAATACGGCCGCGAAATTCGGCGGCCATGATGGGGCTCTCACAGGAGAACTGCCATATGTCGTTCCGTCTTGCCGCCATCGTTACCGCTTCTCTCGTCGCGCTTGCCGGCCCCGCAACTGCCGGGCCCGGTGCCCCCGGCCACAAGGACAGCGCTTCCGCGTTGCTCGGCTCCCCCGCGGCCAAGGGGCAGGGGCGGCTGGTCAAGGTCGAGATGACCGACAACGCTTACAGCATCGCCAAAGTTGATGTGAAGGCCGGGGAGACGATCCGCTTTCAGATCGTCAACAAGGGGACTTTGCTGCACGAATTCAACCTCAACACCGCCGAGGAGCACGCCCAGCACAAGCCGATGATGGCCATGATGATGGAGCATGGCATGATCACGGTGGATAGCATCAAAAACCTGAAGATGAAGATGCCCGACGGAACGGTCATGGCCCATACCGAGCCCAATTCGGTGCTGGTCGAACCAGGCAAATCCGCCGAGATTTCCTGGAAGTTTACGCGGGCCGGCACGCTCGACATCGCGTGCAACATCCCGGGTCACAGCGAGAGCGGGATGGTCATACCGCTGACCGTGGTCGCGCGGTGATGCGCTGGACGACGGGGGCGCCCCGATGAGGCGGCGAGAGATTTTCAAGATGGCGGCCGTGCTCGGCTATGCCGGCACCGCCCTCGCGTATCCCGGGCGCCGCAGTTTTGCGGCGGCCAGCCAGACGTTCGACCTGGCAGTGACCGATATGCGCATCACCGTGGATGGGCAGTCCTCCGCCGCTCTGGCGATCGCCGGCAGCGTTCCCGGCCCGGTGCTGCGGTGGCGAGAGGGTGAGGAAGTCGTCGTGCGGGTTACCAACCGCCTCGACGAACCGACCTCGATTCACTGGCATGGCCTGCTGGTGGCCGGCGTGATGGACGGCGCGCCTGGCTTCAACGGCTATGTGGGGATCGCCCCAGGCGAGACCTACACCTACCGCTTCGCGCTCAGGCAGGCCGGAACCTACTGGTATCATAGCCATTCCGCCGGCCAGGAGCAGCTGGGGATGTACGGCGCAATCGTCATCGAGCCGGCGGCCGGGGAGCGGATTCGCGTCGATCGCGACTACGTCGTCGTCCTGTCCGACCATAGCTCCGAGCATCCGGACACGATCCTGCGCAAGCTGAAGGCCGATCCGGAGGCCTATGTCACCCGCCCGCGCAGCTTCATGGACTTCCTGCGCGATATCCGGCGCGATGGCCTGGCCGATACCGCCAAGGATCGTATGGCCTGGGGCGACATGCGTATGTCGCCCACCGATCTGGCGGATGTGACCGGCTATCAGTTCCTGATGAACGGGCGTGGCGCCGAGGATAACTGGACCGGCCTGTTCAAGCCGGGCGAGCGGGTCCGGCTGCGCTTCATCAACGCGTCCTCGATGACCTTCTTCGACGTCGCGATCCCGGGCCTGCGCATGACGGTGATCGCCGCCGACGGGCAGGATGTGATCCCGGTGCCGGTAGACGAGTTCCGCTTCGGGGTCGGCGAGACATACGACGTGCTGGTGAACCCGCGCGAGGCCAAGGCGTTCACCGTCATGGCGGAGCCGATCGACCGCTCGGGCTATGTTCGCGGCACGCTCGCCCCCGGCGAAGGCATGCAGGCGGAGATCCCGCCGCAGCGGCCGCGCACCCTACTCAGCATGGCCGACATGGGCGCGATGCCCGGCATGGACCATGGCGGAATGGCAGGCATGGCCGGAATGGACCATTCCAAGATGGGCGGCATGGCAGGCATGGCCGGTATGGACCACTCCAAGATGGCAATGGCGGCGCCCACCGCGGGCGCTCCTCCGTCGCGTCCGGTGGGCTGGGACGCCGCATCGACACCCCCGGGCAAGAAAGCGCTCGACTGTCGCGACCTCAAATCCCTGGCGGCCCGGGTCGCCGTCGCGCCGACGCAGGAGATCATCGTCGAGCTCAACGGGCAGATGAACCGCTACAACTGGACGCTGAACGGCAAGCGTTTCGACCAGAATCAGCCGATCCGAGTGAAGTTCGGCGAACGGGTGCGGATCAAATACGTCAACACCACCATGATGGCGCATCCGATGCACCTGCACGGGATGTTCGTCGAGATGGAGAACGGCGAGACGACGCGTCGGCCGCTCAAGCATGTCGTGATCGTCAAGCCTGGCGAGGAGAGGGCGGTCGTGCTCACCGCCGACGAGCCGGGCGAGTGGCCGTTCCACTGCCATCTGCTGTACCACATGAACGCGGGCATGATGACCCGGTTTATCGTCGAGCCGCGGCGCAAGGAGGGGCTCGGATGAGGGCCGTCACGCTGGCCGCGGTGGCCCTGCTGGCCAGTGTCGGTGCGGCTCACGCACAAGGCGCATCGCCGGATGGCACGCCGGCGATCCGGCTGGACACCGACCCGGCGCATGCCCCCGGCGCCACCATGGCCGCGCCGACGCACACCGCCATGGCCGGCGGGCATGACTCGCCGCCGACCTATTATTTCGTGCGGGTGAACAATCTGGATTTCGGTGGCGCCAACGCGGGCGCGCGCCTGGCCTGGGACGTCAATGCGCGCTTCGGCACCGACGACTACCGGCTGGTGCTCAAGTCCGAAGGCGAAGCCGTCCGCGGCCGAACCAGGGATGCCGAGCTCCAGGTGCTGATCGACACCCCGGTCTCCGAGTTCTTCAATTTGCAGATGGGCTGGCGCCGCGTGATCGCGCCGGTCAATCGGAACTTCTTTGCCATTGGCGTCGAGGGGCTTGCCCCCTATTTCGTCGACTCCGAGCTGACGCTGTTCGTCAGCGAACGCGGCGGCGCGGTGCTGCGCGCGAAAGGCGCGGTCGATATCCCGATTATCGCCAACGTCTATACGAAGCCGATGATCGAGGTGAACGCGTATTCCTCCGATGATCGCGCGCTTGAGACCTATGCCGGTATCGGCCGGATGAAACTGTCGCTGCAGACGCGCTACGAGGTGACGCGCCAGATCGCGCCCTACTTCGAACTGGGATGGGACAGGCTCCTGGGCCGGACCGGCAGCGCCGCGCATGCCGCCGGCGAGCGGGTCGAGAATGCCTATGCCGTGGTTGGGATACGCCTGTGGTATTGAGGCGGCATGGTCAATTCTCGCTCGCGCCCCCCTTTGTCGGGCCGTGTGTCTGAGCCGCCCGTGTTGGCCGATGAGGCACGCATCCTCGTCGTCGAAGACGACGGCGAGATGCGCGGCCTGCTGACGCGGTTGCTCCGCGAACATGGGTTTCAGGTTACCGGCGTTCGCGACGGGCGCGCGATGTGGGAAGCGTTCGAACACGCGACATTCGACTTGGTGCTGCTGGATGTGATGCTGCCCGGCGCCTCCGGCCTGGACCTGTGCCGGGCGCTGCGGGAGCGCAGTATCGTGCCGATCATCATCCTCACCGCGCGCGGTTCGGAGACCGACCGTGTGCTGGGTCTGGAGCTGGGATCGGACGACTACATCGCCAAACCGTTCAGCCGGCCGGAGCTGTTGGCCCGCATCCGCGCCGCGCTGCGCCGCGCCCGGCTCGGCCGCGACGAGCTGCCGGGGCACAACAGTCAGAGAGTGGTATTCGCCGGTTGGACGCTCGACTTCGCCCGACGCGAACTCACGGACCCTCGCGGCGCCATCACCGATCTCTCGACCGCCGAGTACGACCTTTTGCTGGCCTTTGTAGAACACCCCCAGCGCGTGCTGTCGCGCGACCAGCTGCTCGATCTGTCGCGCCGGCGCGACGGCGATGTGTACGACCGCAGCGTCGACGTACTGGTCAGCCGCCTGCGGCGCAAGCTGGAGACGGACGACGCCAGCACGGCTCTGATCAAGACCGTGCGCAATGTCGGCTACATGTTCATCCCGGCCCCGCAGCGGACAGCGCTGTGAGGCTGATGCCGGCCGGGCTGACGGGCCGGACCATACTGGTACTGCTGGCCGCCGTCGCGCTGGTGCATGTCAGCAGCGTGCTGGTCTATGAGCACGGCATCAGCGCCTCGGCATTGACGACGCGCGCGCAGGATATCTCGGAACGGCTCCTGGTGACCCGCACGATGGTCGAGCGCCAAAGCCGGGACGACCGAGCGGCCGCGACCACAGCCCTTTCGACCGGAACGCTGCACGTGTCCTGGGAGCAGGCGCCTCCACCGGCCGGGGGCGGCGCCGATGCCGCCGCCGTGGCGGCACTGCGCCGCCAACTGGAGCGCCTTCATGTCGATGCCTCCCGCATCGTCCTGTCCTCGGCGCCCAACGCCGCGCTCGAACACAGCGGGGATCACGATGTCTCCGGCGCCCTGTCGTTGAGCGACGGCAGCGCGCTGCTGTTTGCTGCCTCCCTCGATGCGCCGGGTGGGCACCAGACCGACGCGGCGGTCTTGTCCACCACCGTCATGGTGGTGGGCGTGTTGCTGGTTTCGATCCTGCTGGTGCGCAGCATCTCCGCCCCGTTGCGCCGATTGGCGACGGCGGCGGACAGCATCGGCCACACTGCCAGCCCCACCGCCGTCGCCGAGACCGGGCCGACCGAGGTTCGGCGTGTGGCGCACGCGTTCAACGGCATGCAGGAGCGGATCCGCCGTATAGTGGAGGATCGGACGCGCGCTTTGGCCGCGGTCTCGCATGATCTGCGCACGCCGATCACACGACTGCGGCTGCGCGCCGGCTTCATGGAGGACAAGGACGCCCAGGCCCGCGTCGATGCCGACCTCGACGAGATGGACTGCATGATCGAAGCCACGCTGGCCTATCTCAAAGGAGATACCGATGCGGAGGCTCGGCGGGCGACCAATCTCTCCTCGTTGATCGCAACCCTGGTGGACGACCTCACCGATGCCGGGCATATCGCCAGCTGGGAGGGGCCGACCCATGCGGTGGCGTTCGTCCGCCCGGTCGCACTCAAGCGAGCGCTGTCGAACCTGCTGCATAATGCGGTCACCCATGGCGGGTCGGCGCGTCTCCGTCTCGAGGCGCGCGGTCGGAACTGGCGACTGTCGATCACGGATCTCGGGCCGGGTATTCCCGAAGCGGAGATCCCGCGGGTGCTGGAGCCGTTCCAGCGCCTTGAACACTCTCGCAATCGTAGCACTGGCGGCGTAGGGCTGGGCCTGACAATCGCGGTGCAGGCAGTGACGGCTGAAGGCGGCAGCCTGTCGCTGCGCAATCTGCCGGAGCGGGGGTTGGAGGTCGAGGTGTTGCTCCCGGCGGGCGAAGTTAATCCAGGCCCACAATACGCTGCCGGTGAACCACGCGTCTGATCGCAATGTGAGGCGGCGCGCAAGCTCGACCGCGGCCGACGCGAGCTACATCGACATAGCGAGCCAAGCGATTAGAGCGCCAGCCGCCAGGGCAACGAGGGAAACCACGGTCATAACCGGCACCGATGGGACAGGCACAGGCTTCTGATCCCCCATGTGGTTATCGATGCCGACGTCGCGACCCGATGGCTGCTTGCCGTTATTGGCCATGGGTCCCGCGTGCATGTGCTCCTTCGTGGCCGTCGGTTCGTCAGTCGGGCGGACTGTCTTCCCGCTTATCAACCACGCAACACGACCTTGTACAAGCCCCTGACATCGCATATCATGTGTGAAGTCAGGGAGTTATGTTCGATGCGCGCGTTGATGCGGGGTCTGACGGATGCAGAGTTCGAGCGGTGCTACGGGCAGGAGGAGCAATGTCTGGCAGCGCTCCTGGCCAGCCGCCGGCAGGCCGGCATGGTGTGTCCAGCCTGTGGCCATGGACGAAGCTATCTCTGTGGCCGCCGGGTGGGCTGCACGCGCTGCAACCGGCGCTGGTCGGTGACCGCCGGCACGGTGATGGCGCATACCAAGCTGCCGCTGGCGACCTGGTTTCGCGCTATGCATGCGATGACCTGCACCAAGCAAGGCATCTCCGCCGTCGAACTCGGCCGCCGCCTGGGCGTGAGCTACCCGACCGCCTGGTATCTGCACAAACGCCTGCGCCATGCCATGACCGAACGCGAGAGCCGTTATGTCGTCGGCGGCCTGGGAGGTGACGGCGGAGCCGCCCCGGGGGTCGAGGCGGACGACGTCTATCTCGGCGGCGAGCGCAACCAAGGCTCTGGCCCCGCTGGCAAAACCCGCGTGATCGCCGCCGCCGAACGCCATCCCGGCGGCCGCATGGGCCGCATCGCCATGCGGGTCGTCCGCGGCTTCACCGCCGCGGCCGTGCAGGCGTTCAGCCAGGCCCGCCTCGCACCGGAAGCCCACGTTCATACCGACGGGCTCAGGGCTTTCAGCGCCTTTGCCTCCGCCGGACGCAGCCACCAGCGCACCATCACCGACAGCAAGCGCCCGGCGCGCCAGCGCGGCACCGCCTTCTTCGTGCTCAACACCGCCATCGCGAACCTCAGCACAGCCATCAAGGCACCCCACAAGGCCATCTCGGCCAAACACACAAACGACTACCTCGGCGCCTTCTGCTGGACCACAAACCGACGCCGAAAAATGGCCGACATGGTCCCGGCCCTTTGCCGCGCAGTCGCCTCGTCTTCAAACCTCACCAGGGCAGCCGTGTTCGCACAGAATGCCGTGCCGGGTGGTTGATAAGCGGGGACTGTCTTCATTCCGTGCTTGAGGCCGTTCGCCACCAACCACCAGTTCATCGGATACGCGACGATGAAACCCACGAGCAGCGCCATCGACATGATGAACCAGAAAGCGGGCGCGTCTGGCCCAGCTGTCGGCGCGAGCGTCAATCTTAGGATGACCATCGCGGGTATCATGCCGGCCATCAGCAGGTTCATCGAGAGCAACTCGGGGACGAACGTGCTGGAGAGGGATCGGACATAGGAGCCGCCCGCCATATCCCGCATGAACAGCGCCTGGAAGATTGTCCAGCCGAACGCGAACCCCAACGCATATTCGAGCAGCACTTCGCCTGATCCGTGCAGCCTATAGATGCTGGAGATCACGGCACCTGCCAAAATTCCAACACCGTCCCCGGCGACGCAGTGCATGGTCGATCCGAGCACTTGGCGCCACCGCGTGGCGATAAAGGGTTCGTGCTTTCCCGGCAGCGGCTCGCGACAGCCCAAGACATACAGGAACGCACCGAACACGCCGGTGTATGCGGTCAGCAAAACGAAACCCCACTTCATGACCACCGGTGACGGGTTGGACCGCACGTCGATCACCACGAACAACAGCGCCAGTGCGGCCAGGATGAACCACAGCAGGATCAGGCCATCGATCATCGGGGCGACGCCGTCACCACGAGCCGGCACACACGCGATTCATCACTCCGAGCGTGTCGGACTGGTTCAGCTTTCATCGAGTGTGAACCCAATTTTCAAAGTCACCTGATAGTGATGCACCTTGCCATTCTCGATATGCCCGCGGGTCTGGAGGACCTCGAACCAGCGAAGGTGTTTGAGGGTTTGCGCGGCGCGGGCAACGGCTCGCTGGATCGCATCCTCAATGCTCGTCTCCGAGGAACCGACTATCTCGATGACTTTGTAAATGTGGTCCTGCTTTTTCATCTCGGTCTCTCCTTGTAGTGGCCAAAGCATTGTGGGGGCGTCATGCCATGCCATTTCTTGCCACCTGGCACGTGCCCAAGTTCAACAGGCGCCCTCGCGCTGAGCCCGGGTCGTCGGGCAATCACCACGCCCTTCACAATCTCAGCCCCGGCGGCGTTGGATAGCGTCGGAAACACCCAGCGAGCCCTGCCAGGCCGGTTCAATGCGCCCGATCCAGCCTATCGTGAAGACCGGCGAACCTGTCCGCCGCATCGAAATACCGGGTGCGGTACACCACACCGCCGTCTCTCCGGACGGGCGTTTTGCGGTGGCCACGCAACCCGCGGCCAACGGAATATCCATTATCAATCTCGAAGACCTCACCTTCGTCGCGTTTCTGCCAACCGGCGCGATGCCCAATTACGCCGTCTTCTCAAACGACAGCAAAAGGGTCTACGTCACCAACACTGGCAACGGCACGATCAGCGAAGTCGACGTGGCCAAGGGGTTCGTCATACGGAACTTCCTGGCCGGCAAGGGCCCCGAACACATCGCCCGCAGCGCCGACGGCAACAGCCTCTATGTCGCCGATGCCGAAGCCGGCAATGTGCTCGAACTGTCTTCCAGCACCGGCAAAATTACCCGCAGCTTTGCGATCGGCGGCGAGTTGCACGGGATCGGCCTGTCCGATGACGGCAAAGTACTCTTCGTCAGTGACAAGGGTGAGGATAAACTGGCATCCGTTGACTTGGGGTCGGGCAAAATACGAACTGTCATGTTCGGTCCGTCACCTTACCACCTGGCAGTAATTCCAGGAACCGAAACAATGTTTGTATCAAGTAGTGCCGAACCGGTAGTTTGGATTGTCGACATTCGCAATCTGGCGGTTCGAACGAAAATCAACGTCCAGGGTGAAGGTCATCAGATGGTGGTTTTGCCCTGATCTATGGATAAATAAAAATAGGAAAAGTAAGATGAATAACGCCATGTTCACCGCCTTGGTGGCGACGCTCGCAATGTCAATGCTGAGCCAACCCGCTTCTGCTCAGGGTGGAACTTCCGGCGGCACGCCGATCGCCCACGGTTTGCTGTTGCCTCATATGGATCCGGTCGCCGGGCGTAAACTCTTCGGGTCAAAAGGGTGTGTCGTGTGTCATTCGATCAACGGCATCGGCGGCCAGGACGCCGCTCCGCTCGATGCCAGCACCATGGCCAACCCAATGAACCCGTTCGATTTCAGCGCCAAGATGTGGCGTGGAGCCGAACCAATGGTCGCGATGCAAAAGGAGGAGCTTGGTGGGCAGATAGATCTGACCGGTGACGATTTGGCCAACATCATCGCGTTCGTGCATGACCCGCAAGAACAGGCCAAGTTCTCCAAGGCTGATATCCCGGACAACATCGCGAGACTGATGTCCAAGGATAGAGGTGGATCTATGGGCGGCGGTCACATGCCGGGGATGATTGAACCGCTCCGGGTTTGCCGAAGGCTGTTTGGGTTGCTTCAGGCTGCCAGGGGTAGGGTCCTGGCTTGGTCGTAGTAGCGCGCCTCGGCTTCTGCGGGAGGAATGCTTCCGATCGGCTCGAGGAGGCGTCGGTGATTGAACCAGTCCACCCATTCGAGGGTAGCGAACTCAACGGCTTCCAGACTGCGCCACGGGCCGCGGGGGTGGATCAGCTCGGTCTTGAACAGGCCGATCACCGTCTCGGCGAGTGCGTTGTCATAGGAGTCGCCGACGCTGCCGACGGACGGCTCGATGCCGGCCTCGGCCAGGCGCTCGGTATAGAGAATGGCGAGATATTGCGAACCGCGATCGGGGTGATGGACCAGCCCGCCGCCTTGAGCCGGACGCCGTTCGTGCACCGCCTGCTCCAGGGCGTCCAGGACGAACCCCGCCCGGGCGGTGGCCGAGACGCGCCAGCCGACGATGCGGCGCGTAAAAGCGTCGATGACGAACGCCACGTAGACGAACCCCCGCCAGGTCGCGACGTAGGTGAAGTCCGCCACCCAGAGCCGGTTCGGTTCCTCAGCCTGGAACCGCCGCTGCACGCGATCGGCCGGACAGGTTGCGGCCCGATCGGCGATCGTGGTTCGTGTGCTGCGCCCTCGCACCGCCCCGCGCAGACCCATCGCCCGCATCAGCCGCGCCACCGTGCAGCGGGCCACCGCAATGCCCTCGCGCCCGAGTTGCCGCGAGACCTTACGCACGCCGTAGACGCGGAGGTTCGCCTCGAACACGCGGCGGATCTCAGCGCACAGGCGTGTATCCCGTTGTGCCCGGGGCGATGCGCGCGACGGGTCCGAACGCCGCGCCACATGGGCATGGTAGGTGGACGGGGCGATCGGCAGCAGCTCGCAGATCGGCTCGACCCCGTATGCGTCGCGATGATCGTCGATGAACCCGATCATGGCTTGAACCGGCGGTCGAGCTCCGCCATCGCAAAATACGCTGACGCCTTGCGCAGGATCTCGTTCGCCTGACGAAGGTCGCGGTTCTCGCGCTCCAATGCCTTGATGCGGCTCTGCTCGCAGCTCGTCGCCCCGGCCCGCAGCCCACGGTCGCGCTCGGCCTGCCGCACCCATTTGCGTAGCGTCTCCGCCGTGCAGCCGATCTTGCCCGCGATCGACACCATTGCCGCCCACTGCGAGCCATGCTCGCCCTGATGCTCCAGCACCAGGCGTACCGCTCGCTCCTTAACCTCGGACGAGAAACTCGCCGCCGTTCTTCTCTCGCTCATCGCACCATCCTCTCAAGGGTTGGTGCCTCCGGCAAACCCGGAGCGGTTCACACTCCCTGCGCACCATTGCACATCTTTCACTCAAGGTCGTTGATCTCACGGGGCGATGAAGGGCTATGTCCGGAGCCTGAACGGCGTGACTTACGGGCATGATACGCCGCTGATGGGCGCAAGAGGGCAACGCGTGGAACTAGTGATGACAAACCGCACCAAGATGGCGTACCCGATGCATTTGCATGGGCACACGTTTCAGGTGGTAACGATCGACGGTAAGCGTTTTCCAAGGGCGATGCGCGATACCGTGTTGGTTCCACCGATGAAGTCCGTCACGGTCGCTTTTGACGCCGACAACCCCGGCCGCTGGGCATTCCACTGCCATAACCTGTGCCACTTGGCAGCCGGTGCGGTGACCACAGTACAATACGCTGTATACTGAGGAGAAATCCGAATGAGCACCCCGCATTGGTGGCGATTAACTGCAGGGATCGCTGCCGGCCTGACGAGCATGGCCGTACTTGGTACGGTCGCTGCGGTTTGGCCGAACCCTTTCTTCATCCGAATGGTGCCAACAGCGGGGTATGAGATCCCGCTCCTGTTGGCACAGTCGGCGCTGCTGGGGCTTTACGTCGCTGTGCGCCGGCCGACTTGCGGCATTCGCCGGATAGGGTTCGCCTCGGCCATCAATTTCCTCGGCGTGGCCTGCCCGATTTGCAACAAGGTCCTGATGCTGATTTTTGGTGCAACAGCTCTGATGACCTACTTCGAACCGGTTCGACCTTATGTCGGCATTCTCGGCGTTGCCCTTGGCATGTTGGCCGTCGTCACGCAACTGCGACGGACATCGCCGACTGGCGATACTGGTGGCGCCATTCCTCAGGCAACACCGTGACGCGGCTGATCGAGAGGGCGTGGTGCGACCGACGCACCTCATTAATAACCGGCGCCGCATGGTTGGCGCTCGCTACAGGACCGGCTATGGCGCAAGCAGGCTCGAAGCCTGACAGGCAAAGCCAAATCGTACCAACACAAGATCAGCGCGATGCCATGGGCGGTCTGGTAACAGACGACCTATTGTACGATGTGGGATCTCCTGAACTGGGCAATCGGAATGGCGACGTCACCATGGTGGAGTTCTTTGATTATCGCTGCCCCTACTGTAAGGTGATGGCGCCGCGATTGGCGGCCCTGATCGGCAAGGATCGCGGCCTGCGGCTGGTAATGAAGGAATATCCAATATTGAGCCGCGAATCGATCTTCGCTGCGAAGGTTGCACTGGTCGCTGCCCGTCATGGTGCCTATGCAGAGTTTCACGCCGCAATGTTTGCGCTGTCAGGTCCGTTAGATGACCAAAAAACGCTACGCGTCGCGAAAACCGTCGGCTTGCAGGCCAACAAAGTGCGCGCAGAGCTAGGCGACATGGAGATCGCTGCTGAGATTCGCCGCAATCTCGCACTCGGCCAACTCATCGGCGTTACGGGCACTCCCGCCTTCATCGTCGGCCACAACATCGTTCCGGGAGCCGTGTCGATCGTAAGCGCGGCCCTGTGGCCCTTCTTCCCTGAGCCGGGTCGGATGTGATTGGACGGCTGGAGGCGTGGAGCTTCGAGCCGACATTATGGTCGACGTTAATGACGACGCGAGTGATGGCGGGTATCGCCGGGTTGAGGTTCTGACCGGCCCGGGCCGTCGGCGGCGATGGTCGGATGAGGCCAAGGCGCGGATCGTGGCGGAGACGTTGGAGCCTGGCGCTGTGGTCGCCGACGTGGCGCGTCGCTGGCAGGTGTGTTCACAGCAGGTTTTCATCTGGCGGCGTGCGATGCTGCGGGCGCCGGCAGCGCTGGCCTTCGTGCCGATCGTTCCCGAGGTATCACCCCCGACGGCGAAGCCATCGGCGGCTTCGGCGATCGAGGTTGAGCTGGCCGGCGCGGTGCTGCGGGTCCCGTCCGGCACTGACGCGGCGCTGCTGACGACGGTGCTGCGGGCGATCCGGGGCTCGGCCACGTGATCACGTTGCCGGCGGGGGCGCGCGTGCTCCTGGCGAGCCGGCCGGTGGACTTCCGCAAGGGTGCGCATGCGCTGGCGGCGTTGGCCGCCGGGGTGCTGGGTGCCGATCCGTTCTCGGGCACGGTGCTGGTGTTCCGCGCCAAGCGGGCCGACCGAATCAAGATCCTGCTGTGGGACGGCAGCGGCCTGGTGCTGGTATGGAAGCAGCTCGAGGGTGGCGCGTTCCGCTGGCCGCCGGTGGTGGATGGCGCGGTGCGGCTGACAGCGGTGGAGTTCGCGGCGCTGTTCGACGGCATCGACTGGACACGGGTGCAGAGCACACGACGGATTCCCATACCGCGCGTGCCTGCCTAGAATCGTCGGCGTGATGCGCGCCGGTGACGACACGTCGAGCCTGCCCGAGGATCCCGCGGCGCTGCGGGCATTGCTGTTGGCGGCACTCGAGACATGCGACACGCTGAGCGCCGAGCGTGACGGCCTGGTCGCCGAGCGCGATGCACTGGCAGCACGCAACGAGCGGCTGCACCACCTGCTGCTGAAGCTGAAGCGGCGGCAGTTCGGTCGCAAGTCGGAGCAGTTGCCCGAGGACCAGTTGCTGTTCGCCTTTGAGGAGATCGAGGCGACGCTGGCGGGCAGCGAGGCCGAGGCGGGCAAGCGTTCACCCAAGCTCGGTGAGCAGCAGGCGAAGCGGCGCCGCGGCAATCGTGGCCGGCTGCCGGCACATCTGCCGCGCATCGAGCAGATGCTGCTGCCGGACAGCACCACCTGCCCCTGCTGCCGGGGTGCGCTGGTCGAGATCGGCGCCGACACCTCCGAGCGGCTGGACGTGCTGCCGGCGCAGTTCCGCGTCCTGGTGACGAAGCGGCCGAAGCTGGCCTGCCGGGCTTGCGTCGGCGTGGTGCTGCAGGCGCCCGCACTGGGGCGGCTGATCGCGGGCGGGCTGCCGACGGAGGCTACCGTCGCGCATGTGCTGGTCGCACGCTACGCCGACCATCTGCCGCTGTATCGTCAGTCGCAGATGCTGACGCGGCAGGGGATCGTGCTCGGCCGCGAGGTGCTGGCCGACTGGGTCGGCACCGCGGCGATGGAGATCCTGCCGGTGGTGCGGCGCCTCAGGGACATTCTGCTGGCCTCACCCCGGCTGTTCGCCGACGAGACCACGATGCCGGTGCTCGACCCCGGCCGCGGCCAGGTGAAGAAGGGCTTCGCCTGGGCGATCGCACGCGACGACCGGCCCTGGGGCGGCACCGACCCGCCGGCGGTGGTATTCCGCTACGCCCCCGGCCGCGGGAAGGAACACGCTGCCGCGCTGCTGGCGGGATATCGCGGCATCCTGCAATGCGACGGCTACGCCGCCTACAAGGCGCTCGCGGCCAAGGAGGGCATGACGCTGGCCTTCTGCTGGAGCCATGCCCGGCGTGAGTTCTACGACCTGGCCAAGGGCGGCGCAGCGCCGATCGCCGAGGAGGCCTTGCAGCGCATCGCCGTCCTCTATGCGATCGAGGCCGAGATCCGCGGCAACTCCGCCGAGCTGCGCCGGGCCGCACGGCAGGCCAGGAGCCGCCCACTGGTCGAGGACCTGTTCGCCTGGCTCGAGGCGCAGCTGGCACGGCTGCCCGGCGGCAGCCCGACCGCACAGGCAATCCGCTACGCCCTGAACCACCGCGAGGGTCTGGTCCGCTTCCTCGACGATGGCCGCATCGAGGCCGACACCAACACCGTGGAACGCGCCATCCGCCCGATCTGCCTCAGCCGCAAGAACGCGCTGTTCGCCAGTGGTGATGACGGCGGTGCACGCTGGGCCGCGATCGCCTCGCTGGTGGAAACCTGCAAGCTGAACGCTGTCGAGCCGCAGCGCTACTTCACCGACCTGCTCACGCGCCTCGTCAACGGCTGGGCCAACAACCGTATCGACGAACTCATGCCATGGTGCTGGGCACCTGCCACCAAAGCCTGAACACCAACCACCCGGCGCAAGGGCCGCGGGGCTGCGCTTA
>MKTV01000118.1:22671-29691 GCA_001898425.1 Rhodospirillales bacterium 69-11 | reverse complement strand
GGAGGTGGCGTGGGGGGCGGTCGACCCGAACCGCATCGTCGACGCGCCCACCTATCCGTTCCAGCGCCAGAGCTACTGGCTGCCCGACCCGACCCTGGACGGCGCCAGCGCGAGCGGTCGGATCGCGGCCGAAAGCCGAGACGCCTCCGCTGCGGCCGGATCCCGCGACATCCCGGCCGACCGGCCCGTGGCCGAGGTGGGCGATCCGCTCGTCACCGGCTTCTACGACGAGCTCGCCACCGCCGCCGGCCATGCGGACGAGGCGGCGGACGGATCGGAAGGCCATCTCACCTTCGGCCTCGTGCCGCAGGCGATCCCCGGCTTCTCCTGGGTGCGCGCGCTGTTCGCCGGCAATGCCGCGCCGGCCGAATACGCGACGCTGCGCCAGGCCCAGGCCGCGCTGAAACAGGCGATCTTCGCGCCCGTCGACTTCTCCCGGGTGCGGCGCGTGCTGGATTTCGGCTGCGGCCACGCCGCCGACATCGCCGCGCTCGCGCAGCGGCACCCGCATTTGCAGTTCGACGGCTGCACCATCTCCGCCGGCCAGGTCGCCGTCGGCCGGCGCCGGATCGAGCGTCTCGGCCTCGCCGACCGCGTCCGCATCCACCACCGCGACAGCGCGCGCGACCCATTCCCCGGCCGCTTCGACGTGATCTTCGGCGTCGAGGTCTCCGGCCTGATCGCCGACAAGGCCGCGCTGTTCGACAACGTCGCCACCCACCTGGAACCCGGCGGCGCGCTGGTGATCGCCGATTTCGTCGCGACCGGGGACCAGATCGCCGCGCCCGACACCGCCTCCTTCACCTCCACCGCGGAGGAATGGGCGCGGCTGCTCGCCGACCGGCACCTGCGCCTGACCGACTGCACCGAGGTCAGCGCCGAAATCGCGGCCTTCCTCGACGAGCCGGATTTCGCGGCGGAGGTGGAGCGGCTGGTCGCCACCCACCGCCTGTCGGAGCTGACGCGCCGGCACCTGCTGTCGAACGACAACATCGGCCGCGCGCTGCGGGCCGGGATCATGCGCTACGTCCTGCTGACGGCGCGGCACGACCCGACCACGGCCCCGGCGCGGCTGCTCGCCGCCAACCGCGCGCGCCTCGCCGCCCCCGATCGCTGGGTGCCGGCGGAGCCGTGGCACGACTGGTTCTACGCGACCGCCTGGCAGCCCTGTCCGCGCGACGCGGCCCTGGCCGAGGCCCGCACCGCGCTCGCCGCGATCGGCGCCGAGGCCGCCGCCACCGACCGGCTCGCCCGCGCGTTCCTGGGCGCCGCCGACCTCGCCACCGTCACGCCGGCCCCGTCCCGCGCGCGGCTCCTCGCGCATCTGCGCACGCTGCCCGCCTCGGCCGAGGACCCGGCGGCGCTGCCCGTCCCCGACCTGCCGGAGGCGCGGCTGCTCGCCCGCTGCGGCCCGCATCTGCGCGCGGTGCTGGAGGGGCGGACCGATCCGCTCGAGCCGCTGTTCGGCGATGGCGGGGCGGCGGCCGAGGCGCTGTATGCGGCCTCGCCCTGCGCGCGGGCGGTCAATGCGATCGCCGCCGCCGCCTTCGACGAGATGCTGGCCGGACGCGGTCCCGCCACGGTGCTGGAGATCGGCTGCGGCACCGGCGGCACCACCGGCGTGCTGGCGCCGCGGCTGCGGCCGGGGGATCGCTACGTCGCGACCGACGTCTCCGCCGGGTTCGTGGCCGCGCTGCGCCGCCGCTTCCCGGTGGAGGGCGGGCCGCTCGACATCAACCGCCCGCCCGCGGACCAGGGCTTCGCCCCCGGCGGCGCCGACATCGTGGTGGCGGCGAACGTGCTGCACGCGACGCCCTCGCTGCGGACCGCGCTCGCGCATGCCGCGTCGCTGCTCGCGCCGGACGGGCAGCTCCTGCTGATCGAGAACAGCGGCACGCTGCCCTGGGGCGACCTGACCTTCGGCCTCACCGACGGGATGTGGGCCTTCACCGACACCGACCTGCGCGCGCATGCGCTGGCGCCGCCCGAAACCTGGCAGGCGCTGCTGCGCGAGGCCGGGTTCGAGGCCACCGTCCAGATCCCCGGTGGTCCCGCCACGGCGGCGCTGTCCGGCCAGTTCGTGCTGACCGCGCGCCGCGCCGGGGCCGATCGGGTGTGGGTCGCCCCCGCCACGCACGACCCGGTCGCGCTGCTCGACACCGCGATCGGCATCGTGCGGGAGGCCGCCGCCGCGCCCACACCGCCCCGGCTGTGGTTCGTCACCCAGGGCGCGCGGGCGGTGCGCGACGGGGAGGCCGCCGGTCCGGTGCCGGCGACGCTCTGGGGCCTCGCCAACACCGTGGCGATCGAGCATCCGGAGCTGCGGCTCACGATGCTGGACGTGGAGAGCGCGGCCGCCCGAGGGTCGCAGGCGGTCGTCCCCGACCCGGGTGCCGCCACCCAGGCTGGCACCATCGCCGCGCTGGTCGCGCGCGGCACGCCCGAGACCCGGCTCGCCCTGCGTGCCGGCACGCTGCTGCGGGCGCGGCTCGAGCGCATCACGCCGCCCGCGCTCGCCGCCCCGATCCGCGCCGATGCGACCTACCTCGTGACCGGCGGTCTCGCGGGCGTGGGCCGCGCCGTCGCGCACTGGCTGATCGCGCAGGGCGCGCGCTCGCTCGTCCTGCTGGGCCGCACGCCGCATCCGGTCGGAGACCTGCCCGCCGGCGTCACCGTCACCACCCAATCCTGCGACGTGGCCGACGCCGCCGCGCTCGGTGCGGTGTTCGCGCGCCTCGCCACGCGCCCGCCGCTCGCCGGCATCTTCCACGCGGCCGGCGTGCTGGACGACGCGGTGCTCGCGGAGCAGACGCCGGACCGGATCGCCGCCGTGCTGCGGCCGAAGCTCGAGGGCGCCCGCCTGCTCGACCGGCTGAGCCGCGCGCATCCGATCGAGCAGTTCGTGCTGTTCTCCTCCTCCGCCGCGCTGCTGGGCTCCGCCGCGCAGGCGAACCACGCGGCCGCGAACGCGGCCCTCGACGCGCTGGCCGAGACGCGCCGCGCCGCCGGCCTGCCCGCGCTCTCGATCGGCTGGGGCGCCTGGGCCGAGATCGGCGCCGCCGCTCGCGCGGGCGAGGGCGTCGCGCGGCGCGGCCTGCTGCCCATGCCGCCCGCCGAGGCGCTGGCGGCGTTCGGTCGCGCGCTCTCGGCGCATCGGGCGCACCTGGGCATCCTGGCGGTGGACTGGGCGCGCTTCCTCGGCCGCTTCCCACCCGGCCACGTGCCGCCCGCATTCGGGGGCTTCGCACCGCCCGCCGCACCGCGTGCCGCCGCGGCCGCCAGCGTCGCGGAGGCGGCCCCCAGTCTGCGGGGCGAGCTCGCGGCCGCCTCCGACCCGGCGGCGCATCTGCTGGACCACGTGCGCGCGACCGCCGCCCGCATCCTCGGCCTGCCTGCCGGCACGCTGCCCGATCCGGACGCCCCGCTGCGCGAACTCGGGCTCGACAGCCTGATGACGATCGAGCTGCGCAACGCGCTCGCCGGCGCCTGCGAGACCCGCCTGTCCGCGACGCTGGTGTTCGAGCATCCGACCTGCGCCGCGCTCGCCGCGCATCTCGGCACCACGGTGTTCGGCCTCGCCGAACCGGGGCCGGTCGACGATCTCGATGCGCTGGATGCGGACGCGCTCGCGCGGCTGCTGGAGCGCGAACTCGGCGCGGCCGACGCCGACCTCGCGGGGGCGCCGTGAGCGACGTCACCCCCCAGCTCCGCGAGGCGATCCGCACCATCCAGGCGCTGCGCGCCCGCGTCGCCGCGCTGCAGGCGGACCGCGCGCCGCCCATCGCCGTGGTCGGCATGAGCTGCCGGCTCGCGGGCGCCGAGGATCCCGCCGCGCTGTGGGAGCTGCTTGCCGCCGGGCGCGATGCCGTGCGCCGCGTGCCGCCGGACCGCTGGGACGCGGAGGCCTGGTTCGCCGCCGATCCCGACGCGCCGGGCCGCATCGCCTTCCGCGAGGGCGGGTTCCTGCCCGACGTGGACGGCTTCGACCACACGCTGTTCGGCATCGCCGCGCGCGAGGCGGAGGGCATGGACCCGCAGCACCGCCTGCTGCTCGAACTCGCCTGGGCCGCGCTGGAGGATGCCGCGATCCGCCCCGACGGGCTGGGCGGGTCGGCGACCGGCGTCTTCCTGGGCGTCAATGGCGGTGACCATGCGCTCGCGGTCCTCGGCGCGCCGGAGCGGGTCGGCACGCATGCGCTGGCCGGCGCGGTCGGCAGCATCGCCGCGGGGCGCATCGCCTATGCGCTGGGCCTGACCGGGCCGGCGATGGTGGTGGACACGGCCTGCTCCTCCTCGCTCGTCGCGGTGCATCTCGCGGTGCAGGCGCTGCGGCGCGGCGAATGCGGCATGGCGCTGGCAGGCGGGGTGCACCTGATGCTGGCGCCCAACGTCTCGGTGGCGCTGAGCCGCGCGCGGATGATGGCGCCGGACGGGCGCTGCAAGGCGTTCGACGCGGCGGCGGACGGGTTCGGCCAGGGCGAGGGCGGCGGCCTCGTCGTGCTCAAGCGCCTGGCCGATGCCGAGGCGGCGGGCGACCGCATCCTCGCCGTGATCGCCGGCAGCGCCCTGAACCAGGACGGCCGCAGCGCCGGGATCACCGCGCCGAACCAGCGCGCGCAGGAGGCGGTGATCCGCGCGGCGCTGGCCGATGCCGGGGTTGCGCCCGACGCGGTGGATGCGATCGAGGCGCATGGCACCGGCACGGCGCTGGGCGATCCGCTGGAGCTGCACGCGCTGGCCGCCGTGCATCGAGGGCGCACGCGGCCGCTGCCGGTCGGGTCGGTGAAGACCACGATCGGGCACACCGCCGCGGCGGCGGGCGTCGCCGGGCTGATCAAGGCGGTGCTGATGCTGCGCCACCAGGCGGTGCCGCCGGTCGTGCATTTCCGCCGGCTGAACCCGCACGTCTCTCTGGAGGGCGTGCCGGTCACGGTCCCTACCGCTCTGGAAGCAGCGTCGCTGGATTGCGTGGGGGTGAGTTCGTTCGGCTTCAGCGGCACGAACGCGCATGTCGTGCTGCGGGCGGGGCCGCCCGTGTCACCACCGGCGGCGGCAGCGCCCTCTGCGTCATGGCCGGGCTTGCCCCGGCCATCCACGACGTCCCCGCATGCGGCACCGCCCTCTGCGTCATGGCCGGGCTTGTCCCGGCCATCCACGACGTCACTGCATGAGGCACCCCAAGTCGTGGATGGCCCGCCTTCGCCGGCCATGACACAGGGAAGGGATGGCCGGCCTTCGCCGGCCATGACACAGGGAAGGGCCCCCACGACCATGGGGCCGACCACGACACAGGACACTGTCCCCACCCTCCTTCTCTCCGCCCGCACGCCGGAGGACCTCGCCGCCCTCGTCGCGGCATACCGGTCCCGCTTCGCCGCCGGCCTGTCCTTCGCCGATGCCTGCCACACCGCGTGGCGCGGGCGGCCGCGGTTCGCCTGGTGGGTCGCGGTGACCGACCCGGACCAGCTCGCCACCGCCATCCCCCGCCAGGGCCCGCCGCCCGAGGCGGAACCGCCGCCGGCCCGCATCGCCGACCTCCCGCGCACCATCTTCACCCGCCGCCACTTTCCGCGCGTCACCGTCGCATCCAGCGACGTGACCGGCTTCCCGGGGCGCGTGCTGGACACGCCCTCCGCCGACCGCCAGCTCGAATGCGTGCTCGACCGCGCGCGGCTGCCCTGGCTCGAGGACCACCAGGTCCAGGGCCGCGTCATCGTCCCCGGCGCCGTCATGATCGCGGTGATGCTGGCCATCGCCCCGGGACCCGCTCTCGCGCGGATCCGCTTCGTCGAGCCGGTCGTGCTGGAGGACGGCGCGATCCGCCTCGTCGCCCTTGCGCGGCCGGACGGCAGCGTCTCGGTTACGAGCCGCGACGGTGCCGGCTGGATCACCCATGCGACCGCCCAGGCCGAACCCGAAGCGGGCATGAGCGCCGGCGCTCCCACCGCCCGCGCGTCCCCTGCGCCGTTCGGCGCCCCCATGCTCGACCGCCCTGCCTGGATCGCGCATCTCGCGGCCCTCGGCATCACCATCGGCCCCAGCTTCCAGGCCATCACCCGCCTGAGCCCCGGTCCGCGCAGCGTGGCGACCCTCGACGACTCCGTGCTGCCGGAGCCGGTGGGCGGACCGTTCCACCCGGCGCTGCTCGATGCCGTGCTGCAGGTCGCGGGCGGCACCCTGCCGGCGGAGCCGGTCCTGCCGATCGGCATCGACCGCCTCGCGCTGCATGCCCCGTTGCGCGGCGCGCTCGAGGTCGTGGCGGAGCGGGACGGAGAGGCGATCGGCCTCCAGGTCACCAGCGACGGGCGTCCGGTCGCGACGATCGAGGGGTTGCGGGTCCAGCGCCTCGCGGAGTCGCTGCCGCCGCGCATCGCCGCGCTGACGTGGCGCGCTGCCCCCCGTGCGGAGGATGGGGACGTGGACGACCGGGCGTCCGTGAGTCTTGCCCCCGCGTCACGGGAAGTCGTGGATGGCCGGCCTTCGCCGGCCATGACACGGGGCGGGGTGCCGCCGACCATGACACGGGGCGGGGGCGCGGGGGCTTCGTCCGCGCTCGCCGCGGCCGCGCCGCACGCCGGGCCGGCCGTGTTCCATGTCGCGCCGGACGGCGCGAACCTGGGCGAGGCCCTGGCCCTGCTTCGCCAGGCAATCCCCGCCTCCAGACCGGTCGCCTTCGTCACACGCGGCGCCACGCCGCCGGTGAGCGACCCCGGTTCAGCCGCGTTCCTGGGCCTCGCCTCGGCGCTCGCCGCCGAACACCCCGACCGCGGGATCCGCGCGATCGATCTCGCGCTTGGCACGCCCGACGCGGCGCTCGACGCGGAACTCGCGCGGCCGGACGCGGATCCCGTGGTGGCGCTGCGGCCCGAGGGGCGGTTCGTCCCCCGGCTCGTCCCGGCGCCGCCGGCACGCGGCACGCTCCGCCTCTCCGGCACCGTGCTGATCACCGGCGGGTTCGGCGGCATCGGCCGCCACACCGCCGCCTGGGCCGCCGCCCGCGGCGCCGAGGCGATCCTGCTC
>MKTV01000118.1:5297-22647 GCA_001898425.1 Rhodospirillales bacterium 69-11 | reverse complement strand
CCCGCCGGCCTGCCGGGGAACGTCCCCGCGCACGCGGTCGCCTGCGATATCGGCGCCCCCGATGCCCTTCCCGCACTGCGCGCCGCGCTCGCACCGCTGCCGCCGCTCCGCACCGTCATCCATGCCGCGGGCGTGCTGCGGGACGGGCTGATCGAGCACCTGACGCCGGAGGATTTCGCCCGCGTCCTCGCCCCCAAGCTCGCCGGCGCCCGCACGCTGCACGCGCTCACCCGCGACCTCCCGCTCGACCATTTCCTGCTGTTCGGCTCCGTCGCCTCGCTGATCGGCGCCGCGGGGCAGGCCAATTACGCCGCCGCCAACGCGGCGCTGGATGCGTTCGCCGGCTGGCGCCGCGCGCAGGGCCTGCCCGCGACCAGCATCGCCTGGGGCCGCTGGGCCGGGACCGGCATGGCCGCCACGCTGTCCGACGCGCAGTCCGCCCGCGTCTCCGCCCGCGGCCTGCCCGCCATGCCACCCGACCGCGCGCTCGCCGCGCTCGATGCCGCCGAACTGAGCGGCGAGGCCGTCGTCATGGTGGCGGCGCTCGATCCGGTCCGGCTCGCCGCCGCGGCCCCGCCGGTCTTCGCCGACCTGCTGCCGGCCGCCGCCGAACCCGATGCGCCGCTGCCGGAGCAGGTCGCAGCACTCGTCGCCCAGATCCTCGGCCAGCCCGCCGCACCGGGGCAGCCGCTGGTCGCCTGCGGGCTCGACTCGCTGATGGCCATGGACCTGCGCAACCGCCTGAACCGCCGCTTCGGCCTCGCACTCGGCCTCGCCGACCTGATGGGCGGGGCGGATCTCGACGCGCTGATCGCAGCGGTCGAGCAGGCCGGCGGCACCGAGGTCGAGGAGATGGTGCTGTGACCCTCGACGCGTTCCTGCAGGATCTCGCGCGGCGCGGCGTCACCCTGGCCGCCGAGGGCGACGCGTTGTCGCTGCGCGCGCCCAAGGGCGTGCTGACCGAGGCCGACCGCGACCGGCTCCGCGCGGAGAAGCCCGCCATCCTCGCCGCGCTCCGCCCGCTGCCGGTGGAAGACGGCGCGCCGTTCCCGCTGACCGACATCCAGCAGGCCTACCTGATCGGCCGCGCCGCCGAACTCGAACTCGGACGCGTCGGCTGCCACGCCTATCGCGAGTTCGAGCATGACGGGCTCGACCTCGACCGGCTCGAGCAGGCCTGGAACCGGCTGGTCGCACGCCATCCGATGCTGCGCGCGGTCTTCGGCGAGGACGGGCGGCAGCGGGTCCTGCCGGAGGTGCCGCCGTATCGGATCGAACGGCTCGACTTCCGCACCGCGCCGGATGCCGAGGCGCAGCTCGCCCAGCTCCGTGCCGAACGCTCGCACCGCGTGTTCGACCCGGCCTCCTGGCCGCTGTTCGAGATCCATGCGGCGCTGCTGCCCGATCGCATCCGCCTGTCGGTGGGCATCGACCTGCTGATCGCCGACGCCGCGGCCCTGATCACGCTGTTTCGCGAATGGGGCGCGCTGTACGCGGATCCCGCATCCGACCTGCCGCCGCCGCGCGGCCGCTTCGCCGACCATGTGCGGCGGCTGCCGGCGCCCTCCGACCGGGACCGCGCCTACTGGGAGGGGCGGCTCGACACGCTGCCGCCGGGTCCCGACCTGCCGCGCCTGCCGCTCGATGGCCCGCCGCGCTTCTCCCGCCGGTCCATCCGCCTGGCGGCGCCCAGCTGGCGCGCCTTGAAGCAAGCGGCGGCCGCGCAGGGGATCACGCAATCCGCGCTCGTTGCCACGGTGTTCGCCGAGGTGCTGGCCGCCTGGAGCCGCCGCGCACGGTTCAGCCTGACCCTGACCCAGTTCGGCGCACCGCCCGACATGCAGGGCGTGGTGGGCGACTTCACCGCCACCGTGCTGCTGGAGGTGGACACCACGCCGGCGACCTTCCGCGCCCGCGCGCAGGCACTGCAGCGCCGGCTGCTCGCCGATCTCGACCATGCCGGGCTGAGCGGCGTCGCGGTGATGCGCGAGCTGCGCCGGCGCCGGCCGGAGGTCGAGCCGGTATCGGTCGTGTTCACCTCCACCCTCGGCCATCCCGGTCTCGACCCGGACGCGCCCTCGCCGCTGGCCTGGCTGGGCCGTTCGGTTCACGCGATCACCCAGACGCCACAGGTGGCCATGGACCACCACGTGCTGGAGGAGGATGGCGCCCTGGTCGCGAGCTGGGACGTGGTGGAGGCGCTGTTCCCGCCTGGCGTGCTCGACGGCATGGTGCGGGCCTATGGCGACCTGCTCGACGCGCTGGTCGAGGGGCGTGGCTGGGACGGCCGCATCGTCGACTGCCTGCCGCGCCAGGCCCGCGCGCCGCTGCGTCCCGGACCCGAACCCGCCCTGCTGCAGGCCGGGTTCGAGCGCCAGGCGGCGCTCGCCCCGGACCGTCCGGCGGTGATCGCGCCCGACCGCGTGCTGGACTACGGCTCGCTCGACCGCGCGGCGACGCGGCTCGCGGCACGGATCGCCGCGGCGTTCGAGGGCGAGACGCGCGACCGGCTGGTCGCGGTGACGGAGCCTAAGGGCTGGCGCCAGGTGCTGGCGGTGGTCGGCATCCTGAAGGCCGGCGCCGCCTACCTGCCCGTCGACCCCGCCCTGCCGGAGGAACGCCGCCGCCACCTGATCGCGCGCGGCGAGGCGCTGGTCCCCGATCCGGCCTGGCTCGACGCCGCGCTGGACGGGCCGGTCCCGGACATGCCGCCGGTCCAGGACCCCTCCCGGCTTGCCTATGTGATCTACACCTCCGGCTCCACCGGCGAGCCGAAGGGCGTGATGATCGCGCATGCCGCCGCGGTGACCACGGTGGCCGAGGTCAACCGCCGCTGGTCGATCGGGTCCGCGGACCGGGTTCTCGGCCTGTCCGCGCTGAGCTTCGACCTGTCGGTCTGGGACATGTTCGGGCCGCTCGCCACCGGCGGGGCGCTCGTCCTGCCGGGGCCGGAGGCGGCGCGCGACCCGGCGGCCTGGCGCGGTCTGCTGACCGGCCACCGGGTGACGGTGTGGAACAGCGTGCCGGCGCTGATGGCGATGCTGGTGGAGCACGGCCTGCCGAAGGGGCATGCGCTACGGCTGGTGATGATGAGCGGCGACTGGGTCCCGCTGCCGCTGGTGCGCCGGCTCGCGGAGGACGCGCCGGATGCGCGGATCGTGGCGCTGGGCGGTGCCACCGAGGCGGCGATCTGGTCGAACGCGCACGAGGTGACGGGGCTGGATCCGGCCTGGGCCTCCGTCCCGTACGGCCTGCCGCTCGCCGGGCAGATGCTGCGGGTGGTGAACGAGCGGGGCGAGGATTGTCCCGACTGGGTCACGGGCGAGATCCAGATCGCCGGCGCCGGCCTCGCCCGCGGCTACTGGCGCGACCCCGCCCGTTCGGCGGAGCGGTTCGTGACGAACCCGATGACGGGGGAGCGCCGCTACCGCACGGGCGACCTGGGCCGGTTCCGGCCGTATGCCCCCGGTGGCGTGGCCGGGGAGGGATCCCGTGTCGTGGCCGGCGAGGCACCCCGTGTCATGGCCGGCGAAGGCCGGCCATCCACGACGACCGTGGGTGCGGCCGGGAAAGTCGTGGATGGCCGGCACAAGGCCGGCCATGACACGGGAGGGTGGGGCGCGGCCGGCCATGACACAGGGGCGCGGAGCGACGCCGCCCATGACGCGGGAGGGCCGAACGCCACCCGCCAAGACATCGGCCCGACTCCCATCGAGTTCCTCGGCCGCGAGGACTTCCAGGTCAAAGTGCAAGGCCACCGCATCGAACTCGGCGAGATCGAGGCCGCGCTCGCCACCCACCCCGACGTCGAGCACGCGGTGGTCACCGCGCTCCCGCAAGGCGGCGACAAGGCCCTGCACGCCTTCGTCGTACCGCGGCGGGAGGCATGGGACCGCGTGCGCTTCCTGCTCGAGCGCCCCGGCCTGCGTCGCCTCCCGGGTGCGCCCCGGCTTGCCCTTCCGCACCGGCCGGAGGCCGCGACCTATGACGATCGCCGGAGCGTGCGCCGCTTCCGCGCCGACGCGGTGCCGCTCGATGCGCTTGCGTCCGTGCTCGCCGTCGCCGCGGCCGGCCGATCCGCCTCTGCCGCGCCGGCACCCGGTCCGCTCTCCGTGCGCGTCGTCGCGCGGCGGGTGGAGGGGCTCGCCCCCGGCCTCTGGCAGCATGCCCTCGCAACCAGCCTGGACACGCCCGCGACCCTGACCCGCCGCGGCGACGCGCCCGCCTGCGACATCCCGGACCGCGGCACCGCGCGGATCGCCGAGGCGGCGGCCTTCCTGCTGCTGCTCGACGCGCCTGCCGTGACGCCGGACGCCCTGCGCGCCGCCGGCGCCGCGGGCCAGCGCATGATGCGTGCGGCCCAGGCCGCGGGACTCGGTCTGTGCCCGATCGGCGTGCTGCGGATCGAGGGCGCGCGCGTGCTGCATGCCTTTGCCGGCGGCCTGCCCGCGGCCGAGACCGCCGGGTTCGATCTCGCCGGCGCGCTGCGCGAACACTGCGCGGCGGTGCTGCCCGCCTGGATGGTGCCCCGTCACGTGCATCTGCGCGACGCCCTGCCGCTCAGCGCCAACGGCAAGGTGGACCGGACCGCGCTGCGCCCGGATTTGCAGGAGGCTGCCGCCGCGGCGCCCGACGCGCTCGCCGCCCGCGTGGGCGTGCTGGTCGCCGAGGTGATCGGCCAGCCGGTCCACCCGCAGCAGAACCTGTTCGACTGCGGCGCGACCTCGCTGCACATCGTCCGCCTGCAGCGCCGCCTGTCCGAGGACCTGGGCAGCCGGCTCGCCGTGGTCGACCTGTTCCGCCTGACGACCGTGGCCGCCATTGCCGGCGCGATCGCGGGCGAGACCGGACCGGACGCGGTGGATTCCGGCCTCGCCCGCGCGGCACGCCGGCGGCAGATGCGCGGGCGCGGCGCATGATCGCGCTGATCGGCATGGCCGGGCGCTTCCCCGGCGCCCCGGATGTCGCCGCGTACTGGGACCTGCTGGCGAATGGGCGGGAGGGCCTGTCGCGGCTGGGCGAGGACGAGCTGCTCGCCGCCGGCGTCGCGCCCGAGACGCTGGCCGACCCGCGCTACGTTCCCGCCGCCGCGGCCCTGGACGGGATCGACCGGTTCGATGCCGGGTTCTGGGAGATCGGCGCGCACGAGGCGGCGCTGATGGACCCGCAGCAGCGCCTGCTGCTGGACCTCGCCTGGCACGCGCTGGAGGACGCCGCGATCGACCCGCGCCGGGTCGAAGGCTCCGTCGGCGTGTTCGTCGCCGGCGCGATCAGCACCTACCTGCTCTTCCAGCTGCGGGAGGCCATCAGCGGGCCGAGTGCGCCCAGCCAGTTGCTGGCGATGATGGGGAACGACAAGGATTATCTCGCGACCCAGCTCGCCTATCGGATCGGGCTGACCGGGCCGGCCGTCTCGGTGCAGACCGCGTGCTCATCGTCGCTGGTCGCGGTGCATCTCGCCTGCCAGAGCCTGCTGTCCGGGGAATGCGACGTGGCCATCGCCGGCGGCGTGAGCGTCCGGGTGCCACACCGCGTCGGGTATCTCTACGAGGCGGGGGGCATGCTCTCCCCCGACGGACATTGCCGCAGCTTCGCCGACGACGCGGCGGGCACGGTGTTCGGCTCCGGCGGCGGGCTCGTGGTGCTGCGCCGCGCGGAGGACGCGGGCCGGGATCGGATCCGGGCGCTGGTGCTGGGGTCGGCGACGAACAACGACGGCCGCCGCAAGGTGGGGTTCACCGCGCCCAGCCAGGACGGGCAGGCGGCGGTGATCGCCGAGGCGCTGGCGGTCGCCGGCTGCCGTCCCGGCGACCTCGGCGCGATCGAGGCGCATGGCACCGGCACGCCGCTGGGCGACCCGGTCGAGGTCGCGGCGCTGGCCGCCGCGCTGCGGGGTGCCCCGACCGGGTCCATCGCCCTGGGCAGTGCGAAGAGCAATGTCGGGCATCTCGAGACCGCCGCCGGCGTGGCCGGGCTGATCAAGGCGGTCTGTATGCTCGAACGCACTACGATCGTAACCACGCTGCACGCCTCGGTCCCGTCCGCGCGGATTCCCTGGGCCGACACCCCGCTGACCCTCGCGCGGGAGGTGCGGCCGTGGACGGAGCGGCGCGTGGCGGGGGTGAGCTCGTTCGGGATCGGCGGGACCAATGCCCATGTCGTGCTGGGGGCCGCCCCGGCGCAGTCCGGCCGGCTGACCGCCCCACGGCTGGTGATCTCGGCGCGCGATCCTGCGGCGCTCGACGCGCTCGCGGCCGCCTATCGTGACCGGCTCGCCGCCGATCCGGACGCGTTCCCGGCGCTGGCGGGGGCCGCCACTCGTCGGCCGCACCTGCCGCATTGGCTGGCGGCGGACAGTCCCGCCGCGCTGATGACCGCCGCGCCGCGCCAGGGCGAACCGCCGGAGATCGTGCCGGACGGGGAGGGGCCGCCGGTCGACCTGCCGCTCTACCCGTTCCAGCGCCGCCGCCACTGGATCGATCCCCCCACGCCGCTGCTGGGCGCGCTGGTCGAGACGCCGTCGGGCGCCACCGTCCGTCCGGTCGAGCTGCCGCCCGCGCGGCTCGCGCTGCTCCGCCAGCACCGGGTGGACGGCGCGGCGCTGCTGCCGGCCGCGCTGCACCTCGCGGCCTTCGCGGCGAGCGGTCCCGTGGCGGACGTCGCGATCGAGCGGCCGCTGCCGCTGGACGGCACGCCCATCCTGCAGCTCTGGGAGGAAGCGCAGGACCTGCGGATCATGGCGCGCCACCAGAGCACGTGGTCGCGCCTCGCCTCCGCTCGGCGTGCCGAGATCACGCCCTCGCTTGTCCCCTGGGCGATCGAAGGCCAGGACGTGCCGGTCGAGACCTGGACCGCCGCCATGGCGGATGCCGGCCTGACGTTCGGGCCGAACTTCCGGCCCCTGCGGGCGCTGCGGGTCGGGGCGGGACAGGCGGCGGGGGAGGTGGCGGCGGGCGATCCGATCGTGGCGGTCGATGCCGGGCTGCAGGCGATCGGCGCCGCGGTCGCGTTCTCCCACGCGGGCGGCGCCGCGCCCTGCGCGTCCGGCACCCCGACCCGCGCGCCCGGCGCCCCGGCAGGAGCCGCACCGGCGCTGGGCTTCCGGCCCGCCTCGATCGGGCGGTTCGCGGCGACCGGGGAGCTGGGCCGCACCCGGACCGTGCTGGCCCGCATCAGTGTCGATACGCCCGACGCGAAGACCGGGGACGTGCTGTGGCTGGACGCGGCCGGCACCGTCCTCGCCGAGGCGCGCGACGTGGTGTGCCGCCGCATCCGTCCCGCGATCGACGCGATGCTGCATCGCCTCGCATGGCTTCCGGACGCCGACCCCGCGCTGACCGCACCGCATGCGGCGCTGGAGCGGGCCGCTTGCGCCTTCGCCCGCGACGCGCTCGCCGCCATCGATGGGCCGGAGCGCTCCCCGCCCGGCGCACTCGCGCGCGTGCCACTCGCCACACCCGCCCGCCCCGCGATCGCGACCTTGCTCCGCCCGCACGCCGCGGCCGCCGACCCGGAGTTGCGCGACCCGGCCGCGCTGTGTCGCGAGCTGGCGGCGCGGCATCCGGACCATGCAGCCGAGATCGACCTCGTCGCCCGCTGCGGCGCGGCGCTGCCATCCGTGCTGGACGGGACGCGCGACCCGCTCGAACTCCTGTTCGGCGGCGAGGGGGCGCATGGCGCCTACCGCGCCTCCCCGCTCGCCGCCCATCTGAACGCGATCGCCGCCGCCGTCGCCCGCGGGGCGCGGCCCGCGCGCGTGATCGAGATCGGCGGCGGCACCGGCGCCACCACGTCCGCACTCCATCCCGCGCTGCCCGCCCGCTCGGACTACCTGTTCACCGACCTCTCCCCCGCCTTCCTCGCCGCGGCGGAGCAGCGGTTCGGCGTGCGCACCGCGCCGCTCGACATCATGCGCGATCCCGCGGCGCAGGGGATCGAGACCGGTGCCTGGGACCTCGTGGTCGCCGCCAACGTGCTGCACGCGACCCCCGACCTCGCCCGCGCCGTGCGGCATGCGGTGGGGCTGCTGGCCCCCGGCGGCCGCCTGCTGCTGGTCGAGGGCACCGCGGCGCTGGCGCGGCTCGACATCACCTTCGGGCTCACGGAGGCCTGGACGCGGCAGGACGACCGCGCGCTCCGCCCCTGCCACCCGCTGATCGACGCCGCCGCCTGGCACCGGCTGCTGGCCGAGGCCGGCCTCGCGGACATCGTCACCGTGGCGGAGCTGGGCGGCCAGGCGGTGCTGACCGCGCGGGCCGGCGCGCCGCGCTGGGTCGCGGTCGGACGCACCCCGGCCGCCTGTGCCGCCGACCTGCCGCTGCTGCCGCCCGAGGCGCCGCTGCCCGACCGCCTCGACGGGGTCGTGTGCCTTGCCGGCTGGGAAGCGGACGAGGCCGGCGGGCCAAATTCCGGGGGCGGGACCCCGGATCCGGACGGCGCGCTTTTGGAGCTCCTGGCGCTCGCGCGGCGCCTGATCGCGCGGCAAGACGCACCGCGCCTGCTCCTGCCGCTGCCCGACCCCGCTTCCCCGGAGCGCGCGGCGCTGGGCGGGTTCCTCCGCACCTTGGGACGCGAACATCCGGAGCTGCGGCCCCGCAGCGTCGCGCTCGATGGCGCGCCCGCCACCGCGCTCGCGGTCGAGCGGGCGTTGGACGACGGGGAGGACCGGGTGCTCTGGCGCGGGCCGGATCGGCTGCACGCGCGGCTGGTCCCGCTGGCCGACGGAGAGGACCGCGCCGCCGCGCCTGCCGGTGACGCTCCCCCGCCGCGGACGTCCGGCACCGG
This sequence comes from Rhodospirillales bacterium 69-11, assembly GCA_001898425.1. Lineage (GTDB taxonomy): Bacteria > Pseudomonadota > Alphaproteobacteria > Acetobacterales > Acetobacteraceae > Rhodopila. The sequence continues at coordinate 13,863 of MKTV01000118.1, read as the reverse complement.
CGCCGCGCGGCCCGGCGCGGACGACCGGACGGGCTGCCGGGTCGGCCATGACGGGGCGGTGGTCCCGCTCGATCCGCCGGTGCCGGGGCCCGGCGACGTGCTCCTCCGCGTGCGGGCCGCCGGCCTGAACTACAAGGACGCGCTCACCGTCGCGGGCCAGGTGCCGCCCGCCGGTCCCGGCCTGGGCGGGGAGGCGGCGGGCGAGGTCATCGCAGTGGGACCCGGCGTCACCGGGGTGTCGGTCGGACAGGCCGTGGTCGCGGTCGGCGCCGGCGCGCTGGCCACGCATCTCTGCGCCGATGCGCGGCTGGTGCTGCCGAAGCCGCCGGCCCTCGGCTACGCGCAGGCCGCCGCCATCCCAATCGCGGGCACCACCGCCTGGCATGCGCTGCATCACCTCGCCCGCGTGCGCCCTGGCCAGCGTGTGCTGGTGCATGCGGGGACCGGAGGCGTCGGCTGGTTCGCGGTCCGCCTCGCGCAGGCGGCCGGGGCCACCGTGGTTGCCACGGCCGGCACGCCGGAGAAGCGCGCGCGGCTCGCGGCCATCGGCGTGGCGGAGGTGTACTCCTCCCGCGACGACGGTTTCGCCGCGGCGGCCCCGGTCGACATCGTGCTGGGCGCGCTGCCGCCCGCCCTGCGCGCGGCCGCGGTGCGGTTGCTGCGGCCAGGCGGGACCTATGTCGAGATCGGCCGGATCGGCGTGCCCGCCACCGCGCCGCGCCCCGACATCGCCTGGCACGTGGTCGCGCTGGATCGGGTAGAGGCCCCGGTGTTCGCCGCGATCCTGCGGGAGGTGCTGGACGCGGTCGCCGCCGATCCCTCGCTGCTGCCGCCGATCCGGTCGGTGCCACTCACCGGGACGGAGGCGGCGCTGGGCGCGATGATGCGGGCCGCGCATGTCGGCAAGCTGGTCGCGCTGCCGGCGCTGCCGGCGGCAATCCGCGGCGATAGCAGCTACCTGGTGACCGGCGGCTTGGGCGGGCTGGGGCCGGACATCGCCGCCTGGCTGGCGCGCCGGGGGGCGGGCGGGGTCGTGCGGCTGGCGCGCCGCCCGCGACGGGCGGGCGGGGCAGAGGCGGTGCACGCGAACGCCGAACCCACGCAGGAAGCGGCGTTCGGCGACGTGGTGCCCGGCGACGTGGTGCCGAGCGACGTGGTGATCGGAGACGTGGTGCCCGTCGACGTGGTGCCCGGCGACGTGGTGCCGAGCGACGTGGTGATCGGCGACGTGGTGCCCGGTGACGTGGTGATCGGCGACGTGGTGATCGGGGACGTCACCGATCCGGCGGCGCTGGCGGCGGTCGACGCGCATCTCGCGGCGCGCGGCCTGCCGCCCCTGCGCGGCGTGATCCATGCGGCGGGCGTGCTGGAGGATGCGACGATCGCGACCCTGGACCCAGGCAGCTTCGCCCGCGTCGCGGCCCCGAAATGCGACGGGCTGCGGGCGATCCAGGCGCGCTGGCCGGATCTGGAACTGCTGGTCGGCTTCTCCTCGGCCGGGGCGCTGTTCGGGTCGGCGGGGCAGGCCGCGCATACCGCGGCCTCGGCGGCGCTCGATGCCGCGCTGGCCGAGGCCGCTGCGGCGGGCCGGCCCGCGGTCGCGATCGACTGGGGCGCCTGGCGCGAGCGCGGCGCCGCCGCCGACCGCGGCACGACCGCGGCGCTGCTGGCCGGCATGGGCACGATCGGCATCCGGGACGGGTTCGCCGCGCTCGACCGCGTCCTGCAGAGCGGCATGCCGCACGCGGCGGTGCTGCCGGTCGACCGCCCCGCCATGCGCGCGGCCGGCACGTTGCCGCGGCTGCTCGAGACCGCTGCGGGCGAGGCGATCCCGCTCCGGCCCGATATGGGCGCCGATCCGGACATCGCCGCGCACGCATCGGGGACGGCCGCGGCAGGCGAGACGGATGCCACCCCGTCGGGCGGTGCGGCCGCCGGAGCGACCAGCCCGGCCGCCGCCGCGGAGGCCATGCCCGAGGAGGAACGCCGGCGCTGGCTGCAGGCGCGCATCGCCGCAGAATGCGCCGCCATGCTGGCGCTGCCCGGCGCCATCGACCCGCGCCGGCCGCTGCAGGAGCTGGGTCTCGACTCGCTCGCCGCGCTCGAGCTGCGCAACCGGCTGGGCCGCGTGGTGGGCGCGGTGCTGCCGGCCAGCCTGCTGTTCGACCATCCGACCGTCGCGGCGCTGACCGCGCATCTGGGGGCGGCGCATTTCGGGCTTCATGAGGATCAGGCGGAAGCCGCCGCGCCGGTCCGGACCGGTCCGGCGCCGGGGATCGTGTCCGAGGCGCTGGACACCGCCTCCGACGCCGATCTCGACGCGGCGCTCGCCGCCTTCGCCGCCCTGCATGGAGAAGACGCATGAGCGGCGTCGAGAGCGCGGCCGATCGCCGGGTCAAGGAACAGGCGGTCCGTCTGCTGCAGCGCATGCAGGCCAAGCTGGATGCCGCCGAGGCGCGGTTCTCCGCCCCGATCGCGGTGGTCGGCATCGGCTGCCGCTTCCCCTTGGGCGACACGCACGACGCCTTCTGGTCGGCGCTCGCCGCCGGCCGCGACGGTATCCGGCCGGTGCCGCCGGAACGCTGGGAGGCCGGGGAGGGACCGGTCGCACGCGGCGGGTTCCTGGAGGGCGTGGACCTGTTCGACGCCGCCTTCTTCGGCATCAGCCCGCGCGAGGCGGTGCAGATGGACCCGCAGCAGCGGCTGATGCTCGAAGTGGCGTGGGAGGCGCTGGAGGATGCCGGCCTGCCGCCCGACCGGCTGGCGGGCACGAAGACCGGCGTCTATGTCGGCTGCTGCACCGCCGACTACGCCCGTGTGGGCGACCCGGACGAGGCGGCGGCGGACGGCTATGCCGCGACCGGCAACGCGCCGGGCGTCGCCGCGGGGCGGATCGCCTACACGCTGGGGCTGCAGGGGCCGGCGCTGGTGGTGGACACGGCGTGCTCGTCCTCGCTGGTCGCGCTGCACCTCGCGGTGCAGGCGTTGCGCGCGGGGGAATGCGCGACGGCGCTGGCGGGCGGGGTCAACCTGACCCTGCTGCCCCAGGGCGCGGCGACGCTGGACCGGCTGTCGATGCTGTCTCCGGACGGGGCGTGCCGCGCGTTCGATGCCGGGGCGAACGGCTTCGTCCGTGGCGAGGGCGCGGGCGTGCTGGTGCTTCGACCGCTGGCGGATGCGGAGGCGGCGGGAGATCGCGTGCTGGCGGTGATCCGCGGGTCGGCGGTGAACCAGGACGGGCGGAGTGCGGGGCTGACCGCGCCGAACGGCCCGGCGCAGGAGGCGGTGATCCGTGCGGCCCTGGCCAATGCGGGGCTGGCGCCCGAGGCGGTGGACGTGGTCGAGGCGCACGGCACCGGGACGGCGCTGGGCGATCCGATCGAGATGCATGCGTTGGCTTCGGTGTTCGGAGGACGCACGCGGGAGCTGCTGGTCGGGTCGGTGAAGACGAATATCGGCCACGCGGAGGCGGCGGCGGGTGTGGCCGGTCTGGTGAAGGCGGTGCTGATGCTGCGGCACCAGGCGGTGCCTCCGACGCTGCATTTCGAGCGGCTGAACCCGCATATCGACCTGGGCGGCGTGCCGGTATCCGTGCCGACGGCGTTGGTCGAGCGGGACGTTCGTGTGGTGGTGGTGAGCTCGTTCGGGTTCTCCGGCACGAACGCGCATGTGGTGCTGGAGCGGGCGGAGACGGCGCGTGCGGTCCCCGCGGCCGCCGCGCCCCCCGTGGCTGCTGAAGCCCCCGTGGCTGCTGAGGTCCCCGCGGCTGCTGAGGTCCCCGCGGCTGCTGCGCCCTCCGTGTCATGGCCGGGCTTGTCCCGGCCACCCACGACTTTGCCGCATGAGGCACCGACAGTCGTGGATGGCCGGCCTTCGCCGGCCATGACACGGGGGGGCGCGGACACGGGCACGGCGCCGGGCACGGCGCCGGCCCCGTCACGGGAGAGCAACGCCCCACCCCGCCTGCTGATCTCCGCCTGCTCCCCCGGCGCGCTCCGGACGCTGATCGCGCGGTATCGCGCGCTGCTCGCGGCCGGGGCCGCGTTCTCCGACCTCTGCCATGCCGCGTCCGTCGGTCGCGCGCGGCTCCCGTGGTGGGTGTGCGTCGACGCTCCCGACCAGCTCGAAACCGCCACCCCGTCCGACGGGCCGCCTCCGGAGATCGGCCCCCAAGCCGGCCGTCGCGTCGACCTGCCGCTCACCCCGTTCGACCGGCAGCGCTACTGGCGCGACGATACCGACCGCATGCCCGGCCGCCGTCTCGACCACGCGGGCGAGACCCCGGTCTTCGCGGTCACGCTGCAGCCGAACGCGCCGCTGCTTGCCGACCATCGCGTGCGCGGCGAGCGGCTGCTGCCCGCGGCCGACATGCTGGAACGGCTGCGCGCGGCGGCGGAGGCCGCGGGGCAGGGGGGCGCGCTGCGCGACGTCACCTTCGACCGGCCCCTCGCGGTGGCGGCGCCGCGGCGCGTGCAGGTGCTGGCCGGGACACCCATCGCGCTGTTCGCCCGCCAGGGCGAGGGCTGGCAGCGGCATGCCGCCGGCCATCCGGCCGACCCGGGACCTGCCGACCGGATGGACCTCGCCGCGCTCGCGGCGGCCTGTCCGGAGCCGATCGATCCCGCGTCCTTCGCGGACTGGATCGCGGGCACCGGCCTGGAATACGGCCCGTTCTACGACTGCATCGCCACGCTCGCCCGGGGCCCGTCCCAGGCGCTCGCCCGGCTTGCGCCCGCGCCCACCGTGGCACTGCTCGACGCCGCGTTCCGCACCGCCGGCGCCATCGCCTTCGGCGCGGCGGGTGCGGCACGGCTGCCGGCGGGGATCGCGCGCTACGAGCGGCTCGCGACGCCGGCGGGCGGCACGCTCTGGGCGCATGCGCGCCTGGTCATGGAAGGGCCGGACCTCAGCGTCGTCGACGTCCGCCTGCTGGATGATGGCGGGGCGGTGCTCGCGCGCATCGACGGGCTGCGGCTTGCCGCGGCCGGGGCGCGGGCCGACCCGTGGCGATCCTGGCTGCACCGGGTGGCGTGGGTGCCCGCGCCCGCCCCCGCCGCACGCTGCGCCGGGATCCTCGCGGCGCTCGAGGATCCCGCGCCGCTCGAGGCGACGCTGGACGCGGCGGCGGCGCGGTTCGCGCGCGCGGCGCTCGCGACGGTGCGCGAGGAGGAGGTGGCGCCCCGGCACCGCCGCCTGTGGCAGCATCTGCCCCGGCTCGCCGCCCGTGCGGCGGATGCCGCACCGCCGCAGGACGCGCATGCCACCGGTCCTGAAGCCGCGCTGCTCGCAAGACCCGAAGACGGGCTCCTCGCAAGACCCGAAGACGCGCTGCTCGCAGGACCCGAGTACGCGCTGCTCGCGCGATGCGGCGCCGCGTTGCCGGACGTGCTCCGCGGCACCGTCGACCCGCTCGCCCTCATCTTCGCCGACGGGGCGGCCGGCGGGATCTACCGCGACGCCCCGGCCTATCGCGCCGCGAACGAGGTCGTGGCGACGCTCGCAGCCGGCGTGCTGCCGCCGACCGGCGCGGTGCGCGTGCTGGAGATCGGCGCCGGAACCGGCGGCACGACCGAGGCCGTGCTGGCCGCCCTCGACCCCGCCCGCACCGAGTATTGGTTCACCGATCTCAGCCCGACCCTGGTCGCCCAGGCCCGCGCGCGGCTCCCCGCCCAGCACTTCCAGCCGCTCGACATTGAGCGCCCGCCCGCCGATCAGGGCGTGCCGGACGGTGGGTTCGACCTCGTCCTGGCGGCGAACGTGCTGCACGCCACGGCGGATCTCGGCGCCGCGGTCGACCATGCGCTGCAGACGCTGGCGCCGTCCGGGCGGCTGCTGTTGCTGGAGACCGCGCCGACGGGCAACCCGGCGGCCGGATGGATCGACCTGGTCTTCGGCCTGACCGAGGGCTGGTGGCGCTTCGCCGACACGACGTTGCGGCCTGACTACCCGCTGCTGGACCGGCCGGCCTGGGCGGCCCTGCTGCACGAGCGCGGCCTCGAGGTGGAGACGCTCGCCCTGCCGGGCCATACCGTCGTGCTCGCCCGCCGGCGGGTCGGGGTGCGGCTGCATCGCGATGCCGGCGGACCCGCGGCGGCGCGTTGCGCGGCGTTCCTCCAGACCATCCAGTCACTCCGGCCGGAGGAGCGGACGCTCGTCCTGCTCACCAGCGGCGCCATGGGGCCGCACGCCACGGATCCCGCGGGTGCCGCGCTGTGGGGAATGCTGCGCAGCCTGCGGCTCGAGCGGCCGGACCGTGCGGTGCGCGGCATCGACGCCGCCGACCCCGAGGCGGCCTGGGCGGTGGAGCGCTTCACCGCCGAACCCGAGGTGGTGGTCGACGGCATGCGCCGCGTCCCGCGCCTCGCCGCGCCGGACGCGGGCGCGCCTGCCGCGATTCCGGCGGACCGGTACGTGCTGGTCACCGGCGCCCATGGCGGGCTGGGGCGGTTCGCCGCCGAGTGGCTGGTGCGGCGCGGCGCGCGGCACCTGGTGCTGACCGGTCGCGCCGCCGCCGAACCCGGCTGGATCGCCGCCTTGCGTGCGGCGGGCGCGACGGTCCGCCTGGAGCCGTGCGACCTGGCCGATCCCGCGGCGCGTGCCGACTGGATCGCTCGCCTGCCGCCGCTCGCCGGCATCGTGCATGCGGCCGGAACGCTGGACGATGCCACTTTGGCGGAGGCTCGGCCGGCGCAGTTCGCCGCCGTGCTGGCGCCGAAACTCGACGCGGCTCTGGCGCTGGATGCGGCCTTCCCGGCGCTGGAGTTCTTCCTGCTGTTCTCCTCGGCGGTCGGGCTGTTCGGCCAGGCGGGCCAGGCGAGCCATGTCGCGGCGAGCGTCGCGCTGGACGCGCTGGCCGATGCGCGCCGCGCGCGCGGGCAAGCGGCGGTGAGCCTCGGCTGGGGCGCGTGGCGGGACATCGGCGCCGCGGCCGACCGCGCGACCCTGCTGCGGCGGATGGAGGCGCAGGGCTTCGGCACGATCTCCCCGCAGGGCGGCGAGGCGGTGCTGGACTGGGCGCTGGGCGCCGCCGGCGCCGTCGCGGTGCTGCCGATGGACCGTGCGCGAGTCCTGGCGGGATTTGGCGATCGCCGCCCGCCCGCACCGGTGGCCGCCTGGGGGACCGGCTCCGCCGGGTCGCCGCCTGGCGCGGCCGCTTGGGATGCCCCGGGGCTGGCGCTGGCTCAAGGCGGGGCGACGCGCGGGGTGCTGGGTGGGGTGGAGGCGGGGCGTGCGGCCGATCGGGGCGGCGGGAATGACGCGGTGCGTGGCCCGTCGGTCCCGGCCGGCGCGGGACCAGCGAGCGGGGCGGAGGGCGAGGTCGATTTCGCCGCCCTGGTCGCCGGGGAGGCCGCCGCGGTGCTGGGCTACCGGCCCGGCCAAGCACTCGACCGAGCGGCGAACCTGTTCGAGCTGGGACTCGATTCGCTGATGGCGGTGGAGCTCCGTAACCGGCTGCAGGCGCGCCTCCCTGGCCGCTCGCTCAGCGCGACCTTGTTGTTCGAGCACAGCAGCGTGGCCGCCCTCGCATCCCATCTCGGGGGCGAGGCGCGCGTCGTGGCGGCACCGGCGCCGATCGTCGTGGCGGACGCGCCGATCGCGGTGGTCGGCATCGGCTGCCGGTTCCCCGCGGACGGGGCGGACCCCGCGCGGTTCTGGGCGGCGCTGGCGGCCGGACGGGACGGCGTCGGCCCGCACCCCGACCGGCCGGACGCGCCGGCGGGGACGCGCCTGGCCGGCTACCTGCCCGATGTCGCGGGGTTCGACCCCACGTTCTTCGGCATCGCGCCGCGCGAGGCCGTGTTCATGGACCCGCAGCACCGGCTGGTGCTGGAGGTGGCGTGGGAGGCGCTGGAGGACGCGCTGATCCCCCCCGACAGGCTGGCCGGTTCGGCGGCGGGCGTGTTCCTCGGCATGTGCAACTACGACTACGCGCAGATCGCCGCCGCGGCCGAGGGCGCGGACGGCTATGCCGGCACCGGCGGCGCGCCCAGCATCGCGGCCGGGCGGATCTCCTACCTGCTGGGGCTCACCGGCCCGGCGATGGTGGTGGACACGGCGTGCTCGTCCTCGCTGGTGGCGGTGCATCTCGCGGTGCAGGCGCTGCGCCGCGGCGAATGCGTGCTGGCCCTCGCCGGCGGCGTGAATCTGGCGCTGGGGCCGGGGACCACCACGGCGCTGGAGCGCCTGTCGATGCTGTCCCCCGACGGGCACTGCAAGGCGTTCGACGCGCGCGCCGACGGGTTTGTGCGCGGCGAGGGCTGCGGGATGGTGGTGCTGAAGCGGCTGGCGGACGCGGAGGCGGCGGGGGACCGGGTTCTGGCGGTGATCCGCGGGTCGGCGGTGAACCAGGACGGGCGCAGTTCGGGCCTGACCGCACCCAGCGGCGCCGCGCAGGAGGCGGTGATCCGTGCGGCCCTGGCCAATGCGGGTCTCGGGCCCGAGGCGGTGGACGTGGTCGAGGCGCACGGCACCGGGACGGCGCTGGGCGATCCGATCGAGATGCACGCTCTGGCTTCGGTGTTCGGGGGGCGCACGCGGGAGCTGCTGGTCGGGTCGGTGAAGACGA
>MKTV01000118.1:4896-5030 GCA_001898425.1 Rhodospirillales bacterium 69-11 | reverse complement strand
CCCGGCCACCCACGACTTTGCCGCATGAGGCACCGGCAGTCGTGGATGGCCGGCCTTCGCCTGCCATGACACAGGGCGCCGCTTCGGCCATGATACGGGGCGACGCGCCGGCCACGACACAGGGCGACGCGCCG
>MKTV01000118.1:0-4886 GCA_001898425.1 Rhodospirillales bacterium 69-11 | reverse complement strand
AGGGCGACGCGCCGGCCATGACACAGGGCGACGCCCCGGCCATGACACAGGGGGGCGCGCCGGTCCCGCCACGGAACGACCCGGCGGCCGCGGCGCGGAACGACGCACCGGCCACGCCTCGGGACAGCAACGCGCCGTCGCCGCCGCGGACCGGCGCCGCGCCACCCCGCCTGCTGATCTCGGCCCGCACCCCCGACGCACTCCGCACGCTCGTCGTGCGCTATCGCGCGCTGCTCGCGGCCGGCGCCGACTTCGCCGACCTCTGTCACTCCGCCGCCATCGGCCGCGCGCGGCTGCCCTGGTGGGTGTGCGTCGACTCGCCCGAAGGTCTCGAAACCGCCGAACCCTCCGACGCCTCGCCGCCGGATGTCGGCATCCCCGACGGGCGGCGCGTCGACCTGCCGCTCTATCCGTTCCAGCGGCAGCCCTACTGGGCGCATCCGAAGCGCACGCGGCCCTCTCCCGCCGGCAGCCACCCGCTTCTCGGCGCGCGCCTGCGGTCGGCGCTGCGCGTGCGCCAGCATGAGGCGGTGATCGCGCCCGACGCGCCCGCCTGGCTCGCCGACCATGACGTCGCGGGACGTATCGTCGTTCCGGCGGCCGCCCTGCTCGAAATCATGCTCGCCGCCGCCGGACTCGCGCGGCCCGTCGTCCTCGGCGACGTCGGCTTCGAGGCGATGCTGGCACCGGCGGACCACCCGGTGGTGCAGACCACGCTCGACCCCGCGACCGGCCGCATCGAGGTCGCGGCGGCGCCGGACGATGCGGACGCTCCCTTCACCCCGATCGCCGCCGCGCATCTCGCGCCCGCCCCGGACCCCTCCACCGCGCTGGACCCGTCCGCTCGGATTCTGCCGACCTCTCTCCGCGATCTCGCCGCCCTCGACGCCGCCGCGGACCGGCCGATGGAAATCGCCACGCTCTACGCGCGGTTCGTCGCCGCGGGCCTGGCGTATGGACCGGCCTTCCGCACCCTCCGCACCCTTCGCGGCGGGACCGGCGTCGCAGTGGCGGAACTCGCCCCGGCGGACACGGCCTTCCATCTCGATCCGCGCGTGCTCGATGCCGCCTGGCAGAGCCTCGCCGCCGCCTTGCCGCCCGACGGCGCCGCGGCGCTCGTCCCGGTCGGGCTCGACCGCTTCGCCTGGTTCGGCGGCGTCCCGGCGCGCTCCGTTCTCCGCCTCACCGCACCGGATCGTGCCGACGTCGCGTTGCTCGATACCGCCGACCGCCCCGTCGCGGTCTGCGAGGGACTGCGACTCGTGGCCATCGGCCTGCCCGCGTCCGTGCTGCAGGAGACGGTGTGGGAGCCCGCGCCCGCCGGCACCGAAACGCCCGCCTGGATCGATTGCCGCGCCGAGACGAATCCGGTCGCCGCCTGCTGGCGCGTGCTGGAGGCGTTCCGCGCCGCCCCCGCGGAGGCATCGCGCCTGGCCGTGCTCGCCGCCGGCGCCACGTCCGGCCCTCCGTCGGCCGCGCAGGCCGCGCTGGTAGGGCTGGTCGCGACCCTGGCCCGGGAGCGGCCCGAACTCCGCCCCGTGCTACTGGACCTGGACGCCGCCGCGCCCCCGCCGCCGATCCCGGCGGAGTCCGGTCCGCTGCTCGCGATGCGGGACGGCGCGCTGCTCGCCCCGCGCCTCGCGCCGCGTCCGCCGGTGCAGCTGCCGGCCGCGCCCTTCGTGCTGGCGCGCGGCGCCGCGGCCACGCTCGACGCGCTGCGCTGGACACCGGCGGAGCCCCGGCCGCTCGGTCCCGGCGAGGTGGAGATCGAGGTCACCGCGACCGGCATCAACTTCCGCGACGTGATGAACCTGCTGGGGGTCTATCCCGGCGATGGCGGCGCGCCGGGGGTGGAATGCGCCGGCACCATCACCGCCATCGGCCCCGGCGTGACCGACCGCCGTCCCGGCGAGGCGGTGGTCGCCATCGCCCCCGGCAGCTTCGCGAGCCACGTGATCGCCGATGCGCGCCTGACCTGCCCCGTGCCGATCGGGCTCGACTGGCAGGCGGCCGCCGCCCAGCCGGTGGCGATGCTCACCGCGCGGCTCGCGCTCGCCGAGGTCGCAGGCCTGCGCCCCGGTCAGCGTGTGCTGATCCATGCGGCGACGGGCGGCGTCGGATTGGCCGCGCTCGCCCTGGCCCAGCGGATCGGAGCCACGGTCGTGGCGACCGCCGGCTCCCCCGCCAAGCGCGCCCGCCTCGCGGCGCTGGGTGTGACCGAGATCCACGACTCCCGCAGCCTGGACTTCGCCGCCGCCGCCCCGGTCGACGCCGTGCTCAACAGCCTGACGGGCGCCGCCATTCCGGCCGGCCTGCGGCTGCTCGCCCCCGGCGGCGTGTTCCTGGAACTCGGCAAGGCGGAACTGTGGACCGAGGCGCAGGTCCGCGCCGTCCGCACGGACGTGCGCTACGAGGTGGTGGCGCTCGACCGTGTCATCCTCGAGGAGCCGGATCGCGTCGGGGCCATGCTGCGCGACGCCCTGGCCGCGCTCGCCGCTGGCGAGGCGCCGCTGCCGGTGCGGCGTCACCCGTTCGGCGCCGCGGTCGAGGCGCTGCGGGATATCCAGGCCGCGCGCCATGTCGGCAAGCTGGTGCTGGCCCGCGCTCGGTTCCGCTCCGACGCCAGCTACGTGGTCTCCGGGGGCACCGGCGCGCTGGGGCGGCACCTGGCCCGCTTCCTCCGCGCCCGCGGGGCCGGCCAGGTGGTGCTGCTGGCTCGCCGCGCCGCGGAGGTGCCGGACGCGACGGTCCTGCCGGTCGACGTGGCGGACCCGGCCGCCGTGGCGGATGCGCTCGCCGGCATCTCGCCCCCGATCAAGGGCGTGTTCCACCTGGCGGCGGCGCTGCACGACGCGACTGCGATCCGGCTCACGCAGGCCGATCTCGACGCCGCCTTCGCCGCCAAGCTGCGCGGGGCCGAGGCGCTGGACCGCGCGACCGCGGCCCTGCCGCTCGACCATTTCGTGCTGTTCGGCTCGCTGGCCGGGGTGGTGGGATCGGCCGGCCAGGCGAACTACGCCGCCGCCAATGCGGCGCTGGACGCGCTGGTGCGGCGGCGCCGCGCGGAGGGGCGGCCGGCGCTGCTGCTCGACTGGGGCGCGTGGCAGGGCGAGGGCATGGCGCAGGCGCTGTCCGGTCCGGCCCTGTCGCCCGCCGCCGCCCTGGCCGCGCTCGACGTCGCGCTGTCCTCGGACCTCGCGCGGGTCGCGGTCAGCGCCGCGGCGGCTCCGACCCGCGTGGAGGTGCCCGATCTCGCGGCACGGCTCGCGGCGGCGGTGGGCACCGCAAAACGCGCGGTGCTGGCCGAGACGGTGGATGCGATCGTCGGCCGCATCCTGGGGTTGGGGGACCTCGGCCTGGAACGCGCGCGGCCGCTGACGGAACTCGGGCTCGACTCGCTGATGGCGGTCGAGCTGCGCAACGCGCTGGGCGCGGCGATCGGCCGCAGCCTGCCCACCAGCCTGGTGTTCGACCACCCGACCGCCGCGGCGCTCGCCGATGCGCTCGCGGCGGAGCTGGGCCTCGTCGCGATGCCTCCCGCGATCCCCGACCCGGCGCCGGTTCCGCCGGCCCCGATCGCCGCGGTGCCCGAGGACGACCTCGACGATGATGCGGCGCTCGCGCTGCTGGAACGGAAGCTGAGCCATGCCGGTTACTGACACCCGCGCCCGCGAGGCGAGCGCCGTCCGTCGCGCGCTGGCCATGATCCAGGACCTGGAGGGGCGGCTCGCCGCCGCCCGGGCTCAGGCCCACGCGCCGGTGGCGATCGTCGGCCTGGGCTGCCGCTTTCCCGGCGCGGGGGAGGGACCGGACGCGTTCTGGTCGCTGCTCGCGGAGGGAAGGAGCGGCGTGACCGAGGTGCCGCGCGACCGCTGGGACCTGGATGCGTTCTACGACCCCGATCCGGATGCGCCGGGCAAGACGAACGCGCGCTGGGGCGGGTTCCTTGCCGATGTCGACGCATTCGACGCCGCGCTGTTCGGCATCGCGCGGCGCGAGGCCGAGGCGATGGACCCGCAGCACCGCCTGCTGCTCGAGGTGACCTGGCGCGCGCTGGAGCATGCCGGCGTCGCACCCGACGGCCTGACCGGCAGCAAGACGGGCGTCTTCGTCGGGTTGAGTACATCGGATTACGGCACGCTGATGGGCGCGGGCCGCGACGCGTCCTGGATCGACGCCTATGCGAGCCTGGGCAACGCGGCGAGCATCGCGGCGGGGCGGATCGCCTATGCCTACGGCCTGCAGGGGCCGGCGATGGTGGTCGACTCGGCGTGTTCGTCCTCGTTGACGGCGGTGCATTTGGCGGTCCAGGCGCTGCGGGCCGGGGAATGCGCGATGGCGCTGGCGGCCGGCGTCAACCTGACGCTGGCGCCGGAGCTGACGATCAACTTCACCAAGGCCCGCATGCTGGCGGCGGACGGCCGCTGCAAGACGTTCGACGCGGCGGCGGACGGCTATGTGCGCGCGGAAGGCTGCGGCGTCCTGGTGCTGAAGCGGCTGGCGGATGCGGAGGCGGCGGGGGACCGGGTTCTGGCGGTGATCCGCGGGTCGGCGGTGAACCAGGACGGGCGGAGTGCAGGGCTGACGGCGCCGAACGGCCCGGCGCAGGAAGCGGTGATCCGCGCGGCCCTGGCCAATGCGGGGCTGGCGCCCGAGACGGTGGACGTGGTCGAGGCGCACGGCACCGGGACGGCGCTGGGCGATCCGATCGAGATGCACGCGCTGGCTTCGGTGTTCGGGGGACGCACGCGGGAACTGCTGGTCGGGTCGGTCAAGACGAATATCGGCCACGCGGAGGCGGCGGCGGGTGTGGCGGGGCTGGTGAAGGCGGTGCTGATGCTGCGGCACCAGGCGGTGCCTCCGACGCTGCATTTCGAGCGGCTGAA
>MKTV01000117.1:169662-185312 GCA_001898425.1 Rhodospirillales bacterium 69-11 | reverse complement strand
GATGAATTCGGCGATGGCCTCGGTCACCAGCGGCGCCGTGGCCTCCCTTGTCTCCGCTTCCGGATCTACGCCACGTTCGACTTGGCCGAGGATCTCACGGGCTCTATCCCTGGCATCTTCCAGTCTCGGGAAGCTGGCGAAGGGGAACGTCTTCCGACGCTGATTGCCGCCGTACCGGTAAAACAGGATCCAGGCCTTGTGACCACGGCTAGACAGCCGCAACCCGAAGCCGGGCAGCAGGCTGTCAAACACCTCGATCCGGCCGGTTTCCGGAGGCCGCATACGCTCGATCGTCAGCTGTGTAAGGCGAGATTTCGACATTCCTGGGTAACACCGGGGTAACAGGAAAGGCAGTTAGGCAGCGTTTGCAGAGGTTACCCGAGGTGATCGCTTGTGAGAAGGGTCCGAGGAAAATCAGCGAGTTAGGATGGCTCTAGGTTTAGCGATGTTGGCCTATGTTATTCCGTTCTACAGGATTCCTAATCCTGGGGCCGTGAGTTCGAATCTCGCCGGGGACACCACATCCTGCCGATCCTACAGTTCGCCTGCGGCGTCCTGCGCGCGACGTCACGCGGAAGGCGTGGCCGCTTGGCGGGCCCCGTCGTCAGACGATCCGACCGGCACCCTACTGCACGAACGGACAGCCGCCTTCCTTCAGAGGACGGAATGCCTGTTCCGCCGGGATCACCTCCACCGGTGCCACGAAGTCGAACGGGTCCTTGGACTCCGCTGCGGGTTTCACCCGGAACACCGTCACGTCGCGCAGGAACCGCCCGTCTTCCCGCACATGGCCACCCTGGGTGATCGGATCGTCGACCGGCATCGCCTTCATCTTCGCCATCACCTCCCTGGTGGCGGGGGTGCCTGCCGCATCCACCGCCTTCAGGTAATGCAGCGTGGCTTCGTAGGCGGTCAGGTGCTGCGCGGTCGGCGCGCGCCCGCCGGGCAGGCGATCGGCCAGTCGATGGCTCAGCGCCAGCGTCGCGGCGTTCATGGCCGGATACACTGCCGCGACGCCGAGGGCGCCTTGCAGTTCCTTCTGCCCCACTGCGACGATATCGCTGATGTTCAGGAAGAACGCCGCGACGTTCTGTCCGCCCTGATCCAGATGGAATTCCTGGCTGCCCTTGATCGCATTATCCAGGTCGGCAGCGGCATTCGCCATCGCGATCACCTTCGCCTGGGACGCCTGGGCGCGCAGCAGCACGCTGGAGAAGTCCGCCTCCCCCAACGGATGCTTGGCCGACCCCAGAACCTTGCCGCCCTTTGCCTCGATGATGCGTGACGCCTCGGTCTGCAGCGTCTGACCGAAATTGTAGTCCACGGTGACGAAGTACCAGGTGTCCAGTCCCCGCGCCATCAACCCGCCCACCAGGCTGCTCGCGCTGGCATACGTGTCCAGATACCAGTGGATCGTGTTCGGCGTGCAGCCCTTGCCGGTGAGGTCGGACGAGGCCGAACCGGTGAACATCGCGATGCGGTCGGCATCACGCACCACTTTGCCCAAGGCGAGGCCGGAGGCGGAGTTCGGGACGCCAATGATCGCGGTGACGCCGTCGCGGTCCAGCCATTCGCGCGCGATCGCCACCGCGACATCCGGCTTGTTCTGGTCGGAGGCGATCACGACCTGGATCGGCTTTCCCAAGACTTTGCCGCCGTAATCCTCGATCGCCAGCTTCACCGCCTCGATCGTGCCCTGGCCGCTGAGCAGCGAGTACGGGCCGGTGAGATCGTCCAGCACGCCGATCTTCACCGCATCCGGAGACTGCGCCACCGCGCGCGGCGCATGGGTGGACAGAATCGTGCCGGCCAGCAGTGCGACGGCGGAGGCCGCACGCACCCGACGGGCAGCGCCGCAAAGCACGTTCCTGAGACGCGTCATCATAGGGACTTTCGGTGTGTGTTGGCTGATCAGAGGCGCGGCAGCACGTCGTTGCCCAGATGACGGAGCACGTCCTGCATCGGCAGGGCACCTTCCCCCGAGATCTGTGGAGTCAGGATGATCCGGTCCAGGCCGGAATGCGCCCGCAGAGCGCTCAGTTGCTCCCGGACCTCGGCGGCATCCCCGGCCACCGCGAATTTGCGCACGAGCGAGTCCGGGATCGAAGCGGCATGCGCCGCCACCGCACGCGCATGGTCGCCGACCTCGTAGTGCTGCTTCAGGTCTTCGATGGTGCGGCGTTCCTCGCCCTCGAACAGTTCGGGATTGGCCTGCACCAGTGCACCCGCAACCCGCGCACGGGCGCGGGCATAGGCGCACTGCCGATCGGTATCCAGGCTGAATGGCACCCAGCAGGAAACCTCCACGGCATCGGACTGCCGGGACGCCGCTTCCAACCCTTCCTGCAGCCAGAGGAGAGCGCGTCCAAGCAGCTCCGGCGCGATGCCCTGCAGCAGGATCACGCCGTCACCGATGCTGGCGGCGCGGCGCGTCATCCGCGGACCGCTGGCGGCCAGATGGATCGGCACCCCGGTCGGCGCGGTCAGCCAACTCAGCCCGGCCTCCACCCCCGCGTCGAACGTCGTCGTGCGTGCCTGCAACAGATCGTGCAGCGCTCGGGTGTACGCCTCCATTTCGTCGATCCGCGCCGCGCGCTTGCCGATCGTCCGCAAGGAGCTGAATCCGGTGCCCAGGCCCAGCATCGCGCGTCCGGGCGCCATTTCGTGCAAGGTGGCGATGGCGCTTGCGGTGACGCTGACATGCCGCGTCGTCGGCTGGGTCACGCCGGTGGCCACACGCAGTGTCGTGGTGCGGGCGAGGCAGGCCGCCAGCGTCACGTACACCTCGCGACACAGCAGTTGCGAGTCGATGATCCAGGCGCTTTCCAGCCCGATCTGCTCCGCCAGCGCGGCATGCGATGCCAATGTCAGCGCAGGTTCTGTGCCCCACAGCGCCAGGCCGATTTCCGCGCGCTGCCGCGAGTGGCCCGCCCGACTGTCGGCGAATTGCCGTTCCTGCATTGCCGTTTCCATTCCCCGCGCCGTCCTGCGCACCCGACTGGCGTGCTCTTTCTTTGGCGCGCCAGTGGTGGCACCATGCGGCCGACCGAACGGTCGGTCAACTCACGACCAAGCGTGCGGACAGGAAAAGGGAACACCATGATCGACAATCTCACCGCGGTCCGCCTGCAGGTGGACGGCCACATCGCGCTGGTCACCATGGACAACCCGCCGGTCAATGCGCAGAGCAGAGCATTGAGTGAGGAGATGTCGGCGGTCTTCGACTGGATCTCCGACACGGCCGACATCCGCGTCGCCGTGCTGACCGGGCAGGGACGCGTGTTCTGCGCCGGCGCCGACCTGAAGCGCCGCGGTGATCTGGAGTCGGCGGGCGCCCTGCCGGCGCATTCGCGGCGCACGCGTGAATGCTTTCACGCGATCCGTGAATGCGCCAAGCCGGTGATCGCCGCGGTGAACGGTCCGGCCCTGGGCGCCGGCCTGGCCATCGTCGCCTCCTGCGACATCCTGGTAGCGTCGGAAAAAGCCAGCATCGGCCTGCCGGAAATCGATGTCGGCCTGCTGGGCGGATGCCGGCACGCGATGCGGCTGTTCAGCCATTCGCGCGTGCGGCGCATGCTGCTGACCGGCTTCCGCGTCCCTGGTGAGGAGCTGTACCGGCTCGGCGTGGCAGAGGCGTGCGTGCCGCAAGAGGAGCTGATGCCGACCGCCATGCGCCTGGCGCAGGAGATTGCCAGCAAGGCGCCTCTGGCCACGCGCATGGCGAAGCACACGGCCAACACGATCGAGGACATGAGCCTGCGTGATGGCTACCGGTATGAGCAGGACATGACCGCGTCCATCGCGAAGACCGAGGATGCGAAGGAGGCGCAGCGTGCGTTCGCGGAGAAGCGTCCGCCCGTGTTCCAGGGCCGCTAGACGGTGGCGGAAGCCGAGTCCGGTCAGCCCCGCACCGACACCCGCGCGCAGATCGTCGCGCGGGCTGCGGAGCTGTTCGCACTATGGGGCTATGCGGGCGCCTCGATCAGCGACATCGCCGCGGCGGTGGGCGTGTCCAAGCCCGCGCTCTACCACCACTTCAGCGGAAAGGAGGAGCTGTATACCGAGATCGTCGTCACCGTGCTGTCCGGCATGCTCGACAATGCGCGCGCCGCGCTGTCTCGGATCAGTGATCCGGCCGAGCGCCTGCGGGTGTTCATGCGAGCGCACGCGGATTACTTCGAGAGCAACCAGCATGCCTACGTCGCCGCGCAGCTGGGCTTCCGCGGCCTCGCCGCGCAGCAGAAGGAGCGGGACCGCGCACTGAAATACCGCGACGCGTATGAGCGACTGTTGCGCGACCTGCTGCAGGACGCGCGGAAGTCCGGCGCGCTGAGGATCGACGACGTCGCCGTCGCCGGGCGATTGGTGCTGTCATCGCTGAACTGGATGGCGCGCTGGTACCGCGCCGATGGCAAGCTTCGCGCGCGCGACTTCGCCGATCAATACGCCACCATGCTGCTGGACGGATTCCGCCCGCGTCCAAGCGGCTGATCACCGGCAGCACGGGCGAAGCTCTTCACCGGGTCGACGCAGCCACCCGGCAGAACGTCGCGACGATCCGTCCGCCCGCTCTCACCGTGCCCCGCAACGAACCCGCCACCTTCGAGCGCCCCCCCGCTCGGCAGCGATAGGGCAACGGAATCTCGAGAATGCGCAGCCGCGCCCGCGCCGCGCGCATCTGCATTTCGATGTTCCAGCCATAGGTCAGTTCACGCATCCCAAGCGCCTCCAGCGAGTCCCGCCGGATCGCGCGGAAGGCGCACATGTCGCTGTAGTGCACGCCGGTCAGCACGCCCATGCCCAAGCCGGCCACCCGACCCGCCAGGACCTGGTGCCACAACATGGACCCCGGCTCGCGGTCGCCCCGCGTGCGAGAGGCGAGCACGAGATCGTGGCTTCCGCGCAGCACCGGGCCCGCGATTGTGCCGATCAGGTCGCCGCGATCGGCGCCGTCGCCATCCATGAAGACGATCACCGAACTCGTCGGATGCGCGGCGGCGGCCCCCGTGGCGCAGGCGCGGCCGTAACCGCGACCGGCCTCGATCACCCGCGCACCCGCCGCTCGCGCGATCGCCTGCGTACCATCCGAACTGCCGCCGTCGGCCACGATGATGTCCGCGCGGTATGACGCCGGAATCTCGCGGAGGACGGCGCCAATCGTGTCCGCCTCGTTGAAGGTCGGGATGACGAGGCTTACAGGCTCCATCGCATTCCACAATTCTGGCAGGGCGCCGGTGGCGTATCGGACAGCAGGCTGGTGCGGAAGTCGCGATAGGCGGGGCTGTTCCAGATCTCCCGCAGATCCTGCTGCGTCGCGTCACCCAGCGTGTAGTTGCTGTAGCCGCGAACCGAGAACGGCGCGATGCAGCAGGGCAGCGCGCGTCCATGCGCAGTGAAATACATCAGCGACCAGGGCCGCCGGCAGGCCGACCACGCGTGCTCGTCCTGCCGCTTCAGGCTCAACCCCGGTTCGGTGGCGCCCGATGCGTCCAGGGTGACGCCCAGGGGACGCGCGATGAGCTGGGCGGCCTCGATGGCCGCATGCTCCCTCACCTGCGTGCTCTCGAACAGGGAGTTGTCAGCCGTCGCGCGCCCGTAGCCCGCCTCGTCGAACACGAGTCGCTGGAGATGCACCTCGGTCACGCCCATCCGCGCGGCGAGCCGTACGAACGCCGGCAGTTGGTCGATCGTCTCCCTCAGGCCGGTCAGCCACAGCGACACGCGTGGCGTGGTCGCCCCGACCTGATGCTGGTAGGCGATGAACTTCCCGACGTCGCGCACGATGCGATCGAAGAAGTCCTTTCCGCGGATCTTCGCGTAGGACGCGCGGTCGGCCGCATCCAGCGACACGCGCAGCTCGTCGAGCCCTGTGTCGATCAGTTCCTGGAAGCGCCGCGGCTGCATCAGTGTCCCGTTGGTGTTGAACAGGACGTAGGTGCCCCGCGCCTTCAGGTAGCGGATCATCTGCGGCAGGTTCTTCACCAGCATGGGCTCGCCAACGCCATGCATCACCACGCGCGCAACATTCGGCACCTGGTCGACAATCCTGGTGAACAGCTCCCAGCTCATGTCGGCGGGGGGCTCGAGCTCTTCGAACGTGCGGGGGCACGTGTCGCACAGGAGGTTGCAGCGATTGGTGACCTCCAGATACAGGCAGACCGGAGGCTGTGCCGCGAGCGAGGAGCGGTTTGCGCCCACTTCCTCGAAATAGCGGCGAGGGTCCTTCAGAACCGTTGCAGTGTCCACTTTGCCTCTCCGTTTCCGGCTTCGTGCCGGCGTTCGATGGTGCGGCCCCGACGGAACTCCGCTGCCAGCAGCAGGATCGCGGGGATGTAGATCAGGGACGGCCACCAGAAGCGGTCGCCCGGAACAGGTTCCTCGATGAGCAGCAGTGGCGCCGTCGCCAGCCACACCAGGCTGCGGGACGGTGCGAGCACCGCGGGAAGCGCCAGCCATGCGAAGTACCAGTGGTAATGCGGGCTGATCGCGGCGGTCGCGACGGCCGCCAGCACGCCCACATCGCGGCACAGCGCGCGGGCGTCGTTGTCCGGCGCGGACCGGCGCATGATGGCCACGGACAGGATCGTGAAACCGGCGGCGGCGCAGGCGCCATAGATCGGCACGGCGTCCCGCGGCAGGTGCACGAGCAACGACAGCCCGGCGAGCAGCCAGATGCCGGTGCCGTCCGCCAGGCCCTCCTCCTGCCCATATCCGGGGAGGAAGCCCAGCACATGCCGGCCGGCACCCGCATAGAGCGCGTAGCAGGCGACGATCAGCACGACACCCGCGAGCGCCGGTTGCCAGAACCGCCCACCACGGACGAAAGCGGGCGCCACCACCACGGGAAGGAACTTCGCGAGCACCGCCCCGGCCAGGGCGACTCCCGCCCAGGTGTCCTTGCGCCGCGCGCGCAGAAATAGTGCCACTCCCAACAGGCCGATCGCGATCGCGTCGACATGGCCGTCGCTCGCGAAGGACCAGAGCGCAAGCGGATTCCAGGCATAGATCAGGATTCGTTCCGGCGGCAGCCCGGCCAATGGCAGAAGGCGCAGCAGGCAGATCACCGCCAACACCTCGAACGCGACCATGGCGAGCCGCATCGACGTAACGCCGTCATGGATCCGTCCGACCAGGGCGAACACGATCTGCGCAACGGGCGGATAGATCGTCCGCGCATAGTTGGCGCGGTTGATCTGCGGATAGACATCGGCGTCACGCAAGCTCTCGAGCGCGGGATCCGCGGGGATGTAGCGGTACGGGTTGATGCCCGCGGCCTGCACGCGCCCGTCCCAGACATAGCGATAGATGTCGGACGAGAAAGCCGGCGGCTCCAGCAGCAGCATCGCTCGGCCGGCGATGGCGACACCGAGCACGAGCCACATGGTCCGGCGAGGCCAGGATCGCGTGAGCACGAGGTGGACGGCCGCGAAATACGCCACGCCGGACGCCGCCATCATCGCGGTGAGGCTCACCAGCCGCGCGGAGCCTTCAGCGCTCGGGATGTCGAGCAGCATCCCCCCGCCGGTGACCACCAGCAGCGTAGCGCCCAGCGCCAGCAGCGATCGGAGGCGACCAGTCATGATCATGCGACGCTGTGTGCGCGGCCGAACGCCGTCAGGCCGAGGGCGTCCAGGGCGCGCCGGGTCCATCGTGCGCATCCACCGTCCTCGGTTTCCCGCACCAAGCGCGCAAGGGCGGTGGCATCATCCACGTCGTACCAGGGCGGCAGCTCGATGAGTTCGAGGCCGAGTTGGGCCGCGCGCAGGCGGGTGGTGGCAGCCACCGTGTCGGTGCTCCAGGCGATATCGGTGAACAGGCCGGGATGCACCTGCCGCATCCCGAGGAGATAGTACCCGCCGTCATCGCACGCCCCGAGCACCACGCGCCGCGGACCGCCCGAGAGCAGGCTGCGCGCCGCCTGCGCCAGAAGGAGGCTGGGCAGGGTCGGAACATCGGAACTCAGGACGCAGGCGGCGGAGTGTCCTTGCGCGAACTGCCCCTGGATCGCGTGCAGCAGGGATCTGCCGAACCCGTCGACCCCCGGCGGCATGGGTCCCGCACCGTCTGCCAGGATTTGCCGCGTGCCGGGGGCCAGATGCGGAGCGAGCAACGCTTCCGTGCCGGCGGGCGCGTAGGCGGCATAGCCGGTGATCGGCGCCACACCGGCGGCGGTGAGCACGGACTCGGTCGTGTCGCGCAGGAACGCGGCACTGAGCCGCGCGGCGTGCTCCGGCCGCAAGGGCGGGCAGAGCCGCGTCTTGGAGAAGCCGGGACGCGGCGACTTCGCCATGACACCGATGGCGCAACTGCCGAACAGTCCCAACGCGAGGTCCGATGCACGATCCTGGCCGGTCGTCACAGAACGCATGTTGCTTCCTTCCACGCGCAGTCGAACAATGCGTCCACGGATCGAGAGGGGGACGCGATCATTTCGGAGGAACCTTCCTGATCGGGCCGCAACGTCGCGGCACAGCAGGGTCAGCCCGATCAGTGTGACGGCTTCGCCAGCCCGACCCGGATGATCGTATCGTCCGGCACGACATGCGTTCCCGCGGCGGCGAACGTGGGGAAGCGCCGCAGTTCATCCGGTGTGAACGCGACGATCTCCATGTCCTGGCCTAGCAGCACCATCGCATCGACCGGCACCGCAATCGGCCTGGCGCCCCAGCCGAACAGGCCTCCGAATGCGACGATCACCATGAGCCGTCCGTCCGGTTCGCGCACGACCTGGCGAACACGGCCGAGGACGTTCTGGCTCTCGACCGGCTGCAGCACCTGCCTGCCGAGGAGGTCGCCCACACGCACCGGCTGCGGGAATCGCATCGCGGCCGATTGCGCGAGACTCATGCCGGGCGGCGGCGGCATGCCGCCGGGTGTGGGGCTCTGCGCCGCCGCCGGTCCGACGCCGATCGCCAACACGCAGAGACCAAGCGAGGCGCGCAGGAGAGAGCCGCGTCTCATAAGCCGGCAAACCATGGGAAGCCCTTCGACTCCCAGAAGCCGCCGGGATAGGTGTTCGTCACCTCGATGGCGGTGATCCATTTCGGGTTCTTGTATCCGAGCTTGGTGGCCATGCGCAGGCGCACGGGGTAGCCGAAGGGATCGGCAAGCGTCTCGTCGCCATACTTCAGCGCCAGCAACGTTTGCGGATGCAGCGCCGTCGCCATGTCGATGCTGCTCGGGTAATCATCTGCGGTCTTGAACGAAACGTACTTGGCCCGCAGGTCGGCGCCGCAGCGCTCGAGGAAGGTGCGAAGCGGCACGCCGGTCCAGCCGCCGATGTAACTCCATCCCTCGACGCAGATGTGCTGGATCACCATCGAGCGCTGCGGCAGAGCCTGCAGATCCGGGAGTGTCCATGCCCGCTTCTCAGCAACGAGCCCCGCAACGTCCAGGCGCCACGACGTGCCGTCAACAGGTTTCACCTCGGTGACGTCGTAATAGGCGTTGAACTTGGGCGGCCGCAGGATCATTGATTCCGGGTAGGTCGGCGCAAGCCGGTTCGGATCGAACAGCCAGGCCTGCACCCGGTCGTTGAACCGCGAGATCGCCAGCAAGGCCGACTCGACGGACTCCGGCCGCTCCACATCGCAGCCCGTCAGCATCACGAGAGCGCCGAGGGACAAGCCACCCCGGATGAGACCGCGCCGCTCGAGCGAGCGGATGAGCGACTTGTGCGCCGCGAGGACGCTCGCATCGGGCAGCGTGTAGGGACGGAATGGAGACCTCATCTGACGAGCTCTTCCTTGTCGGAGACCTGCGCGCCGACGCGGGGACCTCCGCTCAGCATCGCCAGCAACGTCTTCGGCACGAGCAGCGCGAGGGTTACATGCACGACGAGAAATCCGACGATGATCGCCATGCCGGCGAAGTGCAGCACGCGCGCCGTCTGGAACCCACCCATCAGGGCGACCAGGCCGGAGAACTGCACGGGCTTCCAGATCGCGAGCCCGGTGACCACCTGGGCGATGCCGGCAAGTATGACGATCACGTAGAGCAGCTTCTGCACGGCGTTGTAGACCGTGAGGTCCTCGTGGGCGATCCTGAAGTGCAGTGTGTCGACCACCGTCCGCACCACCTCCGCCGGCCGGATCGGTAGTAGTTTCGTGCGGAACCGGCCGGAAGCCACTCCGTAGACCAGGTAGGCCACCCCGTTGATGGCCAGGAACCACATGCCGGCGAAGTGCCAGTTGAGACTCCAGGCCGCCCAGTCGCCCAACCGCCAAAACGAGCCGAAGTGGAAGCCGCGGATGATGACGTCGTCATCGTAGATCCCCCATCCGGAGGTGATCATCACGAGCATCACGACGGCATTGACCCAGTGCATGATCCGCAGCGGCAAGGGATGCAAAGGGCGCCCTGCCGTGACGAGCGGTCTCATGGTTTCACGCATCGGCGATCTCCTCTCGTCGCATCCGAGCGACGGGTATGTGCGAGCGACTGGAGTTGGGTCTGGCGGTATGGAGGGATGCCCGTTGCATCGGCCGCGTCACCACCGCGAGGTGCACAGCAGGACGGCGCGCCCCAGCACCGTCGCGATCGTGCAGCCGACCGTGTACCAGACGGCGATGTAGAGCGGATCGTCCGACGGGCAGGCGAACACGAAGACGAAGGCGCCCCACGCGGCCGCCGACAACGCCGCGGCGAGCGCCGTCCCTTCCCGGTCGGTCGGCGCGCCGCGCCGCAGCAGGATCGCCATCGCGATCGCGGGCGGCAGCGCGAGCACGTCCATCTTCCAGACGCATTGCAGCCCGTTTCGCCAGTCCAGCCGGAGCAGGAGCTGGCCGAAATCGTTGCCGCCCGCATCGATCAGCCAGCCACTCGCGAAGATCAAGGCGATACACGCGAAGATCCAACGCAACCCACGGCGCGGTGATCGGAGCGGATCGGCGGCAAGGATCGTGATGCCGGCGCCGAGGCCGGCAATGAGCCCCATGCTGCCGAGCTTCCACCACAAAGAGGGCTGGTCCATCGCCGTCGGCATGTCCGGACGCATGAAGCCCATGCCGAGGAACGCGAAAATCTCGGCGAGCGCGAGCACCAGCAGGTACATGGCGTCGCGGCCCGCGCTCCGACGGCGGACCGGCTGCAGGTCCCGGCTCAGCCGATCGACGAGCGACTCAGTCTGCATCTGCGTCCGCTCGGATGATGTGGGCGAGCCGCTTCAAGCCGCGATGGATGTTCACCTTGATCAGCGATACCGATTGCCCCGTCGCGCGGGAGGCCTCCTCGGCGCTGTAGCCTTCCAGCTTGACCAGCCGGATGGCCGCCGCCTGCGACGGTTTCAGTTCACCCAGCAACCGTTGGAAGGTCGATCCGGCGACCGCCCCCTCCATGTCGTCAGGCGCGTGCATCGTCTCGTCCAGCGGTTCGGTCGCGCTGGCCTTCAGGCTTCGCAGCCGGTCGATCCACTTGTATCGCGCGATCGCCGCAAGCCAGGGCCCGAACGGACGTGCCGGGTCATAGGTGTGCCGCTTCTCGTGGATCGCGAGCAGAACGTCCTGCACGGTGTCCTCGATGGCTCCGGGCGGCAACCGGCGCGCATAGTACCGCCGCAGCCACGGAGTCAGTTCGGTGAGCAACGCGCGGTAGGCGCCTGCATCACCCTGCTGTGCGGCAGCCATCATGTGGTCCCAGTTTCCGCTGGGCGTCCCGCCGGCCTTGATGCTCAGTATCGCAGCCATGGCGGATCAACCCGGTCCTGCGATCCAATGCGGGATCGCGCCGCTTCCTTTGCAGACCCTATTCGGCGCCGGATACAGGATGGTTACAGCTGCTTGCCGGAATCTCCGACAGGCACACCGCGGAACGCCCGATGGCGACGAAAGCCGATGCCGTTTCATGTGATCCCCCAGGGGTCGGGACGAAAGCGGTACCCGTCGCGCGCATTATGGAACCAGCATTCTATAACAGAGGTTCGCGGGTTGGACAGCATCGTTCCGCACGCCGCACTTCATCCCCATCGCAACGGTGGTCTCATGCGTGGCTGTAACCAGACGCCTGCCGTCTCCGAAGAAGCGAATGGCGTGGCGAGCGGCCGCAACGGTTGGCGCCCGCCGTCTTTCCCCGTCTGATCAGGGAGTTTGCAATGCGTCTCCTGCTCCTGGCCGCACTCGGCCTTGTCGCGCCGACCATTGGCATGGCTCAGCCGGTCGACCGACCGGTGGTGGTGGAGCTGTTCACCTCCCAAGGGTGTTCATCCTGCCCGCCCGCGGACGCCAAGGTGGCGGACCTCGCGCGGACTCGGCCCGATCTCCTGCCGTTGACGTTCCATGTCACGTATTGGAACGGCCTCGGTTGGCGCGATCCGTTCTCGCTCGACGCCGCGACGGAGCGACAACGCCACTACGTCGCGCTCGGAGTCAGCCCGAACGTCTACACGCCGGCGCTGGTGGTCGACGGGACGCTGGATGTCGTCGGCTCCAACCCAGGTGCGGTGGATCGCGCCGTGCAACTGGCGACATCCAATCAGGAAACCGCGGCCGATATCGAGATCCAGCGCGGCAGCAGGAGCGTGACCGTGCTCGTAGGGGCCGGCACCGGCCAGGCGCGGCTGCTGCTCGTCGGCTACGATCGGCTGCACCGCACCCATGTCGGACGTGGCGAGAACAGCGGCCGGACGCTGGAGGAAGCGAATGTCGTCCGCTCGATCCAGGTGCTGGGCGCATGGGCGGGCAAGCCCATCGCCTTGCAGGCGCCACTGCCGGCCGGGGAGGAGATCGCAGTGCTGCTGCAGCGCGCGGACGGCCGCATCGTCGGGGCGCGCAAGGCACACGGCGCCGCCAACGCCTTCTGATCCCGCTGGCGGAGCAGGCAATGCGCGCCGCCTGCGCATGCCTGCAGCGCAGCGCCTCAGACTCACGACAGGGACGGTCGCCGCGCCGCGAGAAGCACTCCGATCCCGATCGCGGCGATCGCAGCCCATTGCGCCGGAGCGGGGATTTCTCCCAGCACCGGGATGGCGACGAGAGACGCGACCGCGGGAAGAAGCGCGATGATCGCAGCCGCCGCGGACGGACCCAGCAGCGCGACCGCGCGGTTGAACGACACCACGGCGAGGCAGCTCATCGCCACGCCCTGATATAGGATCTGCACCACGAGTTCCGACGGGGACGCCAACGACAGCCGGCTCGCGCCGGAGAGCAGGTAGACCGGCAGGAAGAGCAACGCCGACCAGGTGCAGATCAAGGCCGCCGCCTGCACCGCCGACAGCGCACTGCCCCGGAGCCGTAGTGTGTAGATCGCCCACATCAGGCCCGCACCGACCAGCGCGGCCAGTCCGAGGCTGCTGGGCGGTCCGTCCCTGGCGATGCCCGCGCCCACCAGGCAGACCAGCCCCACGACGATCGCCGCATGGCCGATCCAGCGCGCCCATCCCTGGCGCTCTCGCAGGAAGATCCAGCCCAGCACCCCCGCGAGCACCGGCATGATTGCCGGCGTGATCGACGCCGCCTCCATCGCCGAGGTAAGCCGCAATCCGCCGGCAACCAGCAGCACGAACGGCAAGCCCCAGAGAAGAGAGAGCAGCAGCCCCTCACCCCAGGCGGCGCGCGACAGGCGGACGCCCCGGCGCATCAGCACCGGGGCGAGCACGACGGCGCCGACGCCGAAGCGGAGCGCGACGATGTCCCATACTTGCAGGTTGCGGGTCACGCTGAAGCGCGTGACCACGAACCAGCCGGAAAAGATCGTCAGCGCGAGCACCGCCCAGGCGATGCCCATGACGCGCCGTCGCACGGCCCGGCGCGCGTCGTCCGACGCGCCGCTGGGAAGCGGCATCGCCGCGCTGTGCGACACGGGCTCAGCCCTGCGGCAGCGACCGCAGCGCGTCCAGGATCGCCTCCGGCTCGAGACGGCGGCGGTAATCGACGTCGGCATGGGCCAGCGCAACGCGTCCGTCACGCGCGATCACGTATGTCGCAGGGACCGGCAATTCCCAGCTCTCGTCACCATTGATGGTCGGCAGCGCCTTGCCGTTTCCGCGCAAGGCGGCGCGCAGTTCCTCCGGCAGGGCATAGACCAGGCCGAAGTCGCGGGCGACGTGATTGCCGGCGTCGCTGAGCACGTCGAAGGTCAGCTCCTCCTTCTGCGCGGTGGACAGCGACTGGTCCGGAAGCTGCGGCGAGATCGCCACGAGGCGCGCGCCGCGCGCGGTGATGTCGGGCAGGATCGCCTGGTAGGCGCGCAACTGGATGTTGCAGTACGGGCACCATCCGCCGCGATAGAACACGACGACGACCGGCCCGCGATCCAGCAAGTCGCGCGAGGACACCTGCCGCCCGTCGACGCCGGGCAAGGTGAAGGACGGCGCGATCGAGCCGACCCCCGCGGCCGACTCCATGGCGAAGCTCGCCCTCAGCTCCTCGACCTTCGCCTCGTACAGCGCCACTCGTTCGGGTGGAGCCGTGCGCGTGAAGGTGGCCTTGAACTCTGCAAGCTGCTGTTCCAACCCCATGCCGAAAACTCCTTCGCTGCGCCCCGAGGAATGCCGGGTTCGCCGCCCACGCGGTGGGGAATGCCACCCGCCCCGCCCCGGCGAATGGCTCGCCCAGGCGTTGTGGTATGTGCGTTCTATAATTCCTTTGCGGATCGTGGCAAGATGGGGGGAGCAAGTCAGGCATGTTGATGGAATGGCGAGACCGAGAGAATTCGACGAGGGCGTGGTGCTGGACGCGGCGGTCCAGTGCTTCTGGGCACAAGGGTTCGAGACGACCTCCATCAGGGACCTGATGGAGAAGACCGGCCTGACAGCCGCCAGCCTCTACAACGCCTGGGGCGACAAGCGTGCGATCTACCTGACGGCGCTCGACCGCTACGTGGAGAACAGCATCGGCGCACGCATCCGTCGCTGTGAGGCGCTGCCCCCGCGTGAGGCCCTCCACGCGTTCTTCGCCGAGATCCTGCGCCGCTCCCTCACCGACCGGGAGCACAAGGGTTGCCTGGTGGTGAACTCGGCGCTGGAGATGGCGCCGCGCGATCCGGACATCCGCCGCGTGATCGCCGGCGTGCTCGTGCGGATCGAGACGTTCTTCCGCTCCTGTGCGGAGGCCGGGCAGCAGGACGGCACCATCACGCGCGCCACCCCCGCGAAGGCGCAGGCACAGCATCTGCTGGGCGTCCTGATGGGGGTCCGCGTGCTGGCGCGGGTCCGACCCGAGAAGGCCCTGCTGCAAGGCGTCGTCGGGACGGCACTCGCCTCGCTGGACGCGCAGGCGAACGGGGGCGCGGAGGCGTCACCGGATTCGGCCGCGCTTCGTGCATCGGCCTCCTCCGGAGGAGCGCGGCGCGCGTAGGCGGCCGGGTCCCTCGCGATCGCAAGGCCCGAGAGGGGGTGACGCGGAAACGCCATCCCCCTCTGGCACCCGCTACGCCGCCAGCGCGGCGCGCGTCTGGACGATCATCAGTGCCGCGCGAGCCGCCTCACGGCCCTTCTCGACGAAATGCGCCGAGAAGATCTCTCGGTGGTGGTCGGTCTCCTGATACTGGTGGGGCGTCAGGGAAATCGACAGGACGGGCACACCGGTGTCCAACCCGGCCCGCATCAGCCCGTCGATGACGGCCTGGGCGACGAACTCGTGACGGTAGATCCCGCCATCGACGACGAAGGCCGCAGCGGCAACGGCCGCGTATCTCCCGCTGGCCGCAAGATC
>MKTV01000117.1:153617-169650 GCA_001898425.1 Rhodospirillales bacterium 69-11 | reverse complement strand
CGGCAGCTCGAACGCGCCGGGCACATCGTAGACATCCACTTGGTCGGGTGGGATCAGTTCGTGGAAGCCTTCCAAGGCGCGGCCGACGATGTCGGCATGCCAGTTCGCTTTGACGAAGGCATAGCGGGCGAGTGTCATGGTCTCTCCTTGCAGTCGTGACACGTCACCCAAGGCGAGCACGTGCGCTCCCGGACGCCCATGACGACGTCCACGACCACCCGTTCTCTTTCATCCGGACTATGACCGTCGGCTCAGGCATCTCACCTGATCTGCTCGACCCTTCCATCGGAAGGCGCTCGCGGGCTCGCAACGTGAATTGCATACCGCCGGTGGGGATTTCCGCCCCGCCCTGAGAACCCCGCGACGTTAGGGTCGAACCAGATGCGTGGCAATCATTGCGGCAGCAGGTTCGTCTTCGCGAGATCCAGCACCTCGTCCCCGCGTCCGCTCATCACCGCGCGGATCAGCCACAGGCTGAAACCCTTCACCTGCTCCGCATGGATCGTGGGCGGCATCGACAGCTCCTGCTTCGCCGTCACCACGTCGAGCAGCGCAGGGCCGTCATGGGCCAGCACGTCTTCCACCGCGGCCGGCAGCGTGCCTGCCTCCTCCACCCGCACGGCATGGATGCCCATGGCACGCGCCATCGCCGCGAAGTCCGGGTTCTCGAGGTCGGTGCCGAGGCCGACGAACCCCGCCGCCTTCATCTCCATCGCGACGAAGCCGAGGACGCCGTTGTTGAAGATCACCACCTTCACCGGCAGCTTCTGTTGCGTCAGGGTCAGCAGGTCGCCCATCAGCATGGCGAAGCCTCCATCCCCCGACATCGAGATCACCTGCCGGTTCGGCTGCGCCGCCTGGATGCCGATCGCCTGCGGCATCGCGTTCGCCATGGAGCCATGCGTCAGCGAGCCCACCAGTCGCCGCTTGCCGTTCATGCGCAGGTAGCGGGCTGCCCAGATCGTCGGTGTGCCGACATCGAAGGTGAACGCTGCGTCCTCGGCCGCTGCCTCGCTCAGCAGCCGCGCGAGGTATTGCGGATGGATCACCTTGGAACCGCCGGAGCTCCGAGCGAGGTGATCGAGCCCCTGCCGCGCCTTCACGTATCGCGCCAGCGCGTCGTCCAGATGCCGGCGGTCCGTCTTCTCCTCCAACCGCGGCAGCAGCGCGGTGAGGGTCCGGCCCACATCGCCCACGACCCCAAGCTCCAGCTTCGCGCGGCGTCCCAGCTGGCTCGGTCGGATATCGACCTGCGCCACGCGAGCCTGGGCGGGAAGGAACTGCTTGTAGGGGAAGTCCGTGCCCAGCATCAGCAGCACGTCGCAGGTGTGCATGGCCTCCCACCCGGAGGAGAAGCCGATGAAGCCGGTCATGCCGACGTCGTAGGGATTGTCGAACTCCACATGCTCCTTGCCGCCCAGGGCATGGACGATCGGCGCCTTCAACGCCTCGGCGAGTTGCATCAGCGGCGCATGGGCGCCGGCGCAGCCACGGCCACAGAACAGGGTCACGCGCGCAGCCCCGTTCAGGAGCGCGGCGAGCGCGTCGAGTTCCGCGTCGGCCGGGCACACCGCCGGCGCGGGGGGCAGCAGGCCGGCCCGGGGCGACGGCGCGCGATCCGGAGCGTCGCGCAGGAACACGTCGCCGGGGATCACCACGACCGCCACCCCGCGCTCACCCACGGC
The DNA here is from genome assembly GCA_001898425.1 of Rhodospirillales bacterium 69-11. GTDB lineage: Bacteria > Pseudomonadota > Alphaproteobacteria > Acetobacterales > Acetobacteraceae > Rhodopila. The sequence goes on along the minus strand of MKTV01000117.1, from coordinate 167,965 downwards.
GGCGCGAATCGCGTTCTCGAGCACGAAGGGCATCTGGTGCGGATCGCTCACCATCTCGCAATAGACACTGCATTCGCGGAACAGGTTCTGCGGATGAGTCTCCTGGAAATAGCCGCCCCCGATCTCGATCGAGGGGATCTGCGCGGCGATCGCGAGCACCGGCGTGCGGGACCGCTGCGCATCGAACAGGCCGTTGATCAGATGCAGGTTCCCCGGCCCACACGACCCCGCGCAGACGGCGAGCTGGCCGGTGACCTGGGACTCGCCGGCCGCGGCGAAGGCCGCTGCCTCCTCGTGGCGCACGTGCACCCACGCAATCTCGGGCACGGCGCGCAAGGCCTCGGTCAGCCCGTTCAGGCTGTCGCCCACGACGCCGTAGATCCGGCTCACGCCTGCTTGCTGCAGGACATCCACCATGAGTTCAGCGACGTTCGCCATGAGAGCATCTCCTGAAGGGCAGTGACCGGGCGAAACCGATCCTATGTGATTACGATGCAATGTGCCGCACGGAACCGCCGGCGGCTTGTCACCTCTGGGCGACGATTGCACGTCCACGTCGCCACTTGACGGACCGGTCGGCCGCTCGGATCGTTACCCCGCGAACCGCGCAGCCGATGCGGACCCCGGGCAGGAACGAGCAGAACCGTCACGCGCCATGCGCACCGGAGGGACGGACCCGAAGGCGCGCACCGGAGGGGAAATGACTGACACCACCAGCCTCGGCACCGCCAGCCAGGCCACCGCCGACCTGATGCAACGGCGCGATCGCGCCCTGGGCGCCGGCGCGCCGCTGTTCTACGAGCATCCGCTGCACATCGTGCGTGGCGAGGGCGTGCACCTCTGGGACGCCGACGGGCGCCGCTATGTCGACATGTACAACAACGTCCCCTGTGTCGGACATGCCAACCCACGCGTGGTGGAGGCGATGGCGCGCCAGCAGGCGACGCTGAACGTGCACAGTCGCTACCTTCACGAAGCGGTGGTGGAATTCGCCGAACGGCTCGCCGCACTGCACGGGCCGCAGATCGAGTCGGTCATCCTGAGCTGCAGCGGCACCGAGGCGAACGAGGTCGCGCTGCGCATGGCGCGGTTCGCGACCGGGCGGCGCGGCATCGTCTGCACCAACGGCACCTATCACGGGAACAGTGAGCTGGTCGGCTCCCTCTCCCGCATCGGCCGCCAGGCGCAGGAGAGCGCGACGGTCCATGCCTTCCCCTTCCCCGAGAAGTACCGCCCGATCGCACCGGGGCTGAGCGAGGCGGCGTTGTGCGACGCCTATCTCGCGCGCCTCGCCGATGCGATCGATCGCTTCAAGGCGGACGGGGAGGACATCGCGGCGCTGATCGTCTGCTCGATTTTCGCCAACGAAGGCCTGCCCGACGTGCCGGCGGGCTTCATGCCCCGCGCGGTGCAGATGGTGCACGACGCGGGGGGCCTGGTGATCGCCGACGAGGTCCAGGCCGGCTATGCGCGCACCGGCCAATGGTGGGGCTACGAGGTGATGGGCTTCACCCCCGACATCGTGGTCACCGGAAAGCCGATGGGCGCCGGCCTGCCGCTCGCCGCCACAGCTGCGAGCCGCTCCCTGGTCGAGACGTTCCGGTCCGCCACGCGTTACTTCAATACCTTCGCCTCCTCTCCGCTGCAGGCCGCGGTGGGCATGGCCGTGCTGGACGAGATCGAGAGCCGTGACCTGCGCGGCAACGTCGCGGCGGTGGGTGCCTCCCTCAAGGCGTCGCTGACCCAGCGCAAGGGCGCGAGCGCCGCGATCGGCGACGTGCGCGGGCACGGGCTGTTCATCGGCGTGGAGATGGTGAAGCCGCAGGACGGTTCCCCGGACGACGGTCTCGCGAAAGCGGTGATCAACCGGCTCAAGGACAAGGGATTCCTCAGCAGCAACGCCGGGATCTTCGGCAACGTGGTGAAGCTCCGCCCACCGCTCGTGTTCTCCCACGAGGATGCGGCAGCGTTCCTCGGCGCCTGGGACGAGACGATCGCCGAACTCGCCGCCTGACGATGGACCCGGCGTCCATCTTCGGTCCGGCCGCGCAGGCCGCGCTGACGGCGTTCGGCGTGACGGCCGCCGAGCTCCGGTTCGTGCATCACAGCGAGAACGTGACGTTCCGCGTGGTCGACGCGCGCGACGGCGGCGCATTGGTGCTTCGCCTGCACCGCCCCTGGTACCACGACCTGGCCGAACTGGAATCGGAGCACGCGTGGACGCGTGCCCTGGTCCGAGCGGGCATCGCCGCCCCGGAACCGCTGCCGACGACGGATGGCGCCGCGTTCGCGCAGGTGACCGTGGCGGCGACGGGGGAGCAGCGCTGGGCCGGGCTCGCGCGCTGGGTGGACGGCGAGCTGCTCGCGGAGATCGTCTCGCGTGAAACCAACGCCGCCGCGGCCGCGCGCCACTTCGTGGAGCTCGGCGCGGTAATGGCGCGGATGCACGACCAGGCGACCGCGTGGACACCCCCCGCCGGCTTCAAGCGGCACGCGCTTGACGAGGACGGGCTGATGGGATCCACCCCGTTCTGGGGGCCGTTCTGGGACCATCCGATCTTCTCGGCCGCCGAACGCGACCTGATGCTGGCCACGCGCGCGACGCTGCGCGCCGCACTGCTGCGCTACGGCAAGGCGCCGCACGTCTACAGCATGATCCACGCCGACCTGCACCCGAAGAACGTGGTGATCGGCGACGGGTCCGCCGCGGTGATCGACTTCGACGATGCCGGCTTCGGCTGGCACGTCTACGACCTCGCCGTCGCCCTGGTGGCCTATGAACGCCACCCGCATTTCACGGCGTTCCGCGACGCGTGCCTCGCCGGCTACCGCGCGGTCCGTCCGCTGGCGGAAGCCGATGCGGCGTTGCTGCCGATGTTCCTGCTGGTCCGCAACCTCGCGCAGATCGGCTGGTATCACCAGCGGCCCGAACTGCCGCCGGCCCCCGGCCTGCCTGCGCTCAAGCAGGCGGTCTGTTCGGCGGCGGCGGCGTTCGCCGGCTGACCACGGATCATCCCGCCCCACGCAGATGGCGGCGCAACGCGGTGGCGGCGGTGCGGCCCAGCAGCAGGGGCGGCGATCCGTCCGCCAGCCCCACACGCACCGCGTCGCGACTGAGCACCTCCATCGCCGCCAGGGCCGCCGTGTTGACCAGCAATGAGCGGCTGAGCCGAAGGAACGGCGGCGTCGGAAGCTGGGCGGCGAACCGCCCGATCGACTCGCGCGCGGCGCAGGTCTCACCGCCGCGAAGCCGGAGCTGCACGCCGTCACCGTCCGCATGCACCGCCAGCAGATCGGCGAGTGCCACGATCCGCGTTCCGCGGCCGCTGGCGACCGCAAGGCGGCCCGTCGCGGCCTCCACCGCCGAACGCCCGGTCGGCACGGCCACCGCTCGGTGGAGCCGGCGCACAGCGCGGGCGAACCGGTCGGGCTGCACGGGTTTCAGCAGGAAATCCACCGCCTCGACGTCGAAGGCGCGCGTCGCGTAGGCGGCGTGCGCGGTCACGAAGACGATCTTCGGCGGAAGCGGCATGTCCGCCAGCACGCGGAACCCGTCACCGCCCGCCATCTGCACGTCCAGGAACACGGCGTCGGGTCGCAACCGAGCGATCAGCGCGGTGGCTGTGGCGGCCGATCCCGCCTGGCCGACGAGCTGCAGGCTGGAATGCCGCCCGATCAGCTGCGCCACGGCGCGCCGTCCGGCGGCCTCGTCATCGACGACGATCACCCGCAGCATGGCACCCTCGGCGCGCCACCGCGCAGGATGGCACCCGCCGGCATGGCACCCGTCAGCATGGCACCCGTTAGCATGGTGGCCCCTCGAGACGCAGCCGCGCCACGACCTGATCCCCCTCCTGCCGAAGGTCGAAACCATGCCGGTCCGGATAATGCAGCCGCAGCCGCTTCTCGAGGTTGGACAGCCCGGTGCCGGTCCCGTCCCGCTGCGGCAGCGCGGCCAGGTCGCCGTCGTTGCGCACGGTGATGACCACCCGGTCGTCCTCGGCCGTGACGGTCACGTCAACGCTCAGCACGCCGTCCGCGCCGGGGATCCCGTGCTTCGTCGCATTCTCCACCAGCGGCTGCATCAGGAACGGCGGCAGCAGCCGACCGCGCATGCTGCCCTCCACGGTGACGCGGGAGCGGAGCCGCGCGCCGAAGCGGCTCTGCTGCACGCGCAGGAACGAGCGCATGCCCGCGACCTCCAGCGCCACGGGCACGAAGGGCCGGTCGGCCGTGTCGAGCGAGTAGCGGAGATACTGGCTGAGTTCGCGCAGCAGTTTCAGCGCATGCTTCGGCCTGTCGTGGATGTCGACCGCCATCATGTTCAGCGCGTTGAAGAGGAAGTGCGGGTCGAGTTGGGTGCGGAGCTGCTGCATCTCGGCGACGATCGCGGCGTTCTCGGCGGTGATCGCGCGAAGCTGGTCCTCATGCGCCTGGGCTCGGGCCTCCAGCCACCGCCCGGCGACGGCCCAGGCCAGGAACACGTAGGCGAAATAGACGAATTGCGGGCCGGCCGCGGGCAGCCAGCGGGGCGGGCCCGATACGACCAGCAGCACGAGGCTGCGGGCGAACAGCACCGTCACGCCGGCAGAGGCGAGTGCGGCCGCGGCGATCGCGGCGAGCAGCGCCGGCCCGCGCAGCACGACCTGCAGGTGGGCGACGAGGTGACGATTGGCCAGGACCAGCAGGAGGACGAAGCTGTCGACCAGCAACGAGAAGACGATCGCATGCAGCGGAAAGGCGAAACCCGCGATCCGCACCAGCATGCCGATCAGATAGACGAGCAGGGCGCCGAACAGGAACGCGGACCGCTCCTCCTGTTGTCGGCGCAGCGCTACCGGATCGGCCGGTCGCGGGGTCCACGCCGCGGGGCTGCCGCGCGCCTCCCGTCCGATCCCTGGCCTCTGCACGGCCGGCACCTCCCTGCTGCTATGCCCTGCCGTACCGGCAACGAGTGTGCGGGGCGGCGATGGACCGGGTCAACGGGCTGCGCGGGTCAGTCGAACAGAAGCGCGGTCGCCGCGATCAGCGCCTCGCTCCGCAGCAGGGTGAAATGGTCCGCTTGCGGCACCTCCAGCAGCGCTGCCGTGTTGCCGGCCGCGCGCCAGGCGGCCGCCATGCCGGATGACTGCGCACGGAAGGCCTCGGTCTCCGCCCCGCCGACGGCGAACAGCGCGGGCGGCAGCCCACCCCGCACCCGCTCGCGGGGCGACAGCGCGCGGGAGCTGGCGGGATCGAGGCGCAGCTTCTCGTTGAGCGGCGTTCCGAGGAGCGGGGCGAGGTCGTAGACGCCGCTCCACGCAGCGATCGCGGTGATCGGGGTGCTGGCACCCCAGGCCGAGAGCGCGAGCTCCGCGGCGATGTGCCCGCCCGCGGAATGGCCGGCCGCGACCAGCATTTGTCCGCCCCGTCCCAGCCGACCGGCCTCCGCCAGCACGGCGGGGACGAAGTCGCGTGTCGCCTCGACCAGCGCGGCCAGAGTCACGTCCGGGCAGAGCGGGTAGTTCACCAGCGCGACGTCGATCCCGCGCGCCAGGAAAGCTGGAGCGAGGAACCGGAACTGCCCCTTGTCGCGGGCCTGCCAGTAGCCGGGATGGAACCAGGCGAGCGTGCCGCGCCACGGCCCCCCGGCCACGAACAGGTCGAAGCGCTGCCGCGGATGGGGACCATAGGGCAGGTCGAGCGCGGGCCGATGAGCGGCGACGGCGGCGTCGCTCTCGCGCTGGAACGCCTCCAGCAGCGGGCCATGATGCAGGTGCATCTGGCCGGTCAGGTATTGGGCCGTCGCCTCCGCGTCAGACATGCAGCCAGCGCTCCTGCACCTCGGGGGCGTCAGCCAGCGCCTGGCTGGTGCCTGACCAGACGGTGCGCCCCTTCTCGATCACCACCGCCGCGTCGGCAAGCCGCAGCACGGCCTGGAGGTGCTTGTCGATCAGCAGGATCGCGAGCCCTTCCCGCTTCAGGGCCGCGAGCGTCGCCCAGATCTCGGCGCGGATCAGCGGCGCGAGCCCCTCGGTCGCCTCGTCCAGGATCAGCAGCGTCGGGTTCGTCATCAGCGCGCGGCCGATCGCCAGCATCTGCTGCTCCCCGCCCGAGAGCTGGGTGCCGGGGCTGCGCCGCCGTTCCTCCAGCCGCGGGAACAGCGCCCAGATCCGGTCCAGCGTCCAGCGGGGCGTGGCGCCCCGGGCGGTGGCGACCAGGTTCTCCTCCACGCTCAGGCGCGGGAAGATCTGCCGGCCCTCCGGGACCAGGCCGATGCCGCGCTGGGCGATTGCGTGCGGGGGCAGGCCGGCGATGGGCGTGCCGTCATGCCGGATGGTGCCGCCCGCGGCGGGCAGCAGGCCCATGACCGTGGCGACGGTGGTGGTCTTCCCCATGCCGTTACGACCGAGCAGGGCGAGGACGCCGCCGGGAGGGATGGCGAGTGAGACGTCGAACAGGACGCGGCTCTGGCCGTAGCCGGCGACCAGGTTGGCGACCTCCAGGATCGGCGTCATCGCGCGGCGGTTCGGCCCGTCAGGCGACGGCGGGAAGCGCCGTGCCGGTCACGGGTGCGGTCGCCGTCCAGACCAGGGAGCCGGGCGTGCCGCAGGTCGGGCAGGCCGGATGCCACGCGGCGTGCGGCGAGTGGCAGGCGGTGCACCGCCACCCCTCGTCCGGATCGGCGCTCGCGGCCTGGCGCAGGGCATCGCGCTGGGCGCGGCGTCCCTCCTCGGTGTCGCCCCGCTCCTCCTCCTCGATCTCGGCCAGCAGCAGCCAGAGGCGACGGCCGTTCATGCCGGCGGTCCGCGCCTCCTCCGCCTGATGGCGCGCTTCCCCGGTCAGGCCGGCATCCAGCGCGGTGCGGGCGGCGAGCAGCCGGCTCTCGGGGTGGTTCGGATTGTCGCGGGTCAGGTCCTGCACCGCCTTGGCGCGGGCCAGCTTGTCCGTCACCGGGGCCAGGAACGCGGCCGCGATGTCGGGATGCGGGCGCAGCTGCCACGCCTCGCGCAGCACGGCCTGGGCGCGCTTGTCCTTCCCGGCGAGCCGCAGCCGCGCGGCGTAGGTGAGCGCGGCGGGCGCCAGCGCCTTGTCGCGCCGCCAGGCGTCGCGCGCGAGCCGCAGGGCGCGGGTCGGGTCGGTCTCGGCCAGGGCGGCGCCGATGCCCAGGGCGGCCTTGGGTGCGGGCGCGTCCACGAGGTCGAGCGCCTCGGCCCAGTTTCCGGCGCGGATTGCGAGGCGGGAGCGTTCCTCCCGCAGCCAGGCGGCACCGGGGTGCGCCGCTTCGGCCTGGCGCGCGAGCGTCGCGGCCTCGGCCCAGTCTTCCCGCGCGATTGCCTGGCGCAGCAGGCCGCGATAGCCGAGGAAAGCCGCGTCCTGTCGTTCGGCGAGGCGTCGGTAGGCGGTCTCCGCCTCGTCCTCCCGGCCGCCGGCGCGACCGGCTTCGGCCGCGAGCAGCAAGGTCTGCGGCGTGTCGCCCAGGAGGCGCCGCGCGCGGGCGGCCTCCCGTCGGGCACCGCCGCGTTCGCCGGCGGCGAGCGCGACCAGGGTGCGATTGACCGCGATCTCGCCCAGGCGGAGGCGCCGTGCGCCGCGCATGCGGCCGATGGCGCGCGGGGTGCGTAGCAGCGCGCCCAGCAGCCGGATGACGAGCGTGACCAGCACGATCACGATGAGCAGGGCGAGCGCCGCGATCGGCGTGCTCGTCTCGACCGTGGTACGTCCGAGTTCGAGGGTCAGCCGTCCGGGCAGCGAGGCCAGGCCCCAGGCGGCGGCCAGCACGAGCGCGCCGACCACCAGGACGATCAGGATGCGGCGCATCAGCTCTTCGCCGCCAGGTCGGCAAGCGCCGCGCGGGCTGCGAGCAACGCCTTCGCCTTGCCCAGCCAGTCGGCCATCGCGTCGCGCGCCGGGCCTTGCAACTGATCGACGGCACTCACCGCGGCGGGCAGGTCGCCCGCATCCAGGGCGGTTCGGGCACGGGCCAGGACGCCGGCGGCCTGGTCACCCACGATCACGTGGTCGCCCTGGCGGATCGTCACCAGGTCCTGCGCGCGGGCGAGCACGCGGTCGAGGAACGGCTTGCCGTCGGCATCCGGTCCGCTCGCCGCCAGCGCGGCCCGTTCCGCGGCGGGGTAGGCGAGCCGCAGCGCGCCTTCGGTCGGGGGTGCCGTGTCCGACCAGCGGCTGAGCGCGGACGGTGCGTTCGGCAGTTCGCCCAGCGGCTGTCCGGCCGACAGCGCGGCCTGCGCCGCCTGGAGCCGTGCGAGGCGCGACGCGCGGTCGGCGAGGCCGGAGATCTTGCTGGCCGCGGATTCCAGGGAGGCGACCTTGGCGGCCTCGGCGTCCAACCGGCGGCTGAGATCGTCGTCGTTGCTCTTTTCCCGCCCGGCGAGGGTGTCGAGCCGGCTGGACAGCGCATCAAGCCGGGACGCGATCTGCGGGTCGGTGCCGCTCTTCTGCTCGAGTGCACTGACGCGTTTCGCGAGCGCGTCGACATTGCCGGCGCCCTGCTTCTCCAGCGCGTCCACCCGCTGGGTCAGCGGGCCGAGATCGACGGAGCTGCCGGACGGGCGCTGCTCGAGCCGGGACAGCCGGGTCTCGAGCGTCTGCAGCCGCTGGTCGACGCTGGCGAGCTGGCTGTCCGACGCGGCGGTGGACTGACCCCCTTGCGGGTTCTGCCAGAGATAGACCAGTCCACCCGCCAGCACGAGGAAGCCGAGTGCATAGAGCCACGGTACCGGATCGCGGCGATGGCGCGGCGGCGGCGGCGGGGGTGGCGGCGGGGGTGGTGTCGTCGCCGTCGTCTCGTCGTCCTCGGCGGCCTTGCTGCCCGCGCCCGTGCCGGCGACCTTGCGATCGGCAGGGGGAACGCTGGCGAGCGCCGGACGGCGATCGGCGGCTCCGCCGGTCTCGGGAGTGGGATCCGGCAGGACGTGGATCCGCGCGCCTCCTGTTGGCGTCCCCCCTGCCGGCGTCCCGCCAGGGGACGTGCCAGCGGGGGACGTGCCAGCGGGCGGCGTCCCGGTGGGCGACGTCGGGGTGGGCGACGACCCGGCGGGCGACGTCGGGGCGGGCGATGACCCGCTGGGCGACGTGCCGCCGGGCGGCTTGCTGGCGGGTCCGGCGCCGGTGGGCCCAGTGACGGCCCCTTGGCCGCCCGCGCCCTGCGCTGGGGTGCCGGATTCCTGGCGGTCCGAGGTCTGGCGGGCCGCGCTCGGCCCAGCCGAACCGGCCCCCTGCCCTTTCGGTTCGGCTCCCGCCGCGGCGGGCGGACCGCCGTTCACCGCGGCCGCTCTCCCCTCGTCCGCCTTCGCTCCCGGGCCGGCGGGCCCCGGTCCGGCCGCGGCCGGCGCACCGCTCCGTCCTTCGGCGGAGCGCGTGTCGGCGGTCCGCCCATCGGGCGTCCGCTTGGAAGACTTGGGGGTGTTGGGCTTCGGGTCGGAATCGGTCATCGCAGCAGCGCGAGCATCTCGTCCTGTGTGGGCCGGGCGGCGACACGGATGCGCCGCCACGGAAGTGCCTCTAATGCCACGCTCGCCCTCATCCCGATAGAGACGGCTTCGCTTTCGCGCAGTCGCTCCCCCAGGGCGGCGCGGCGCACGAGCCGCACGAAGGCGTGAGCCGTTTCGGCAGAGAAGAACAACGCGGCCAGCGGCACCCCGGCCCGCAACAGCGCCTCCGTCTCCGCCGTCAGGGCGGTCGCGGGCTGCGCGGCATAGGCCACGCGGCGCGTCACCCGGAACCCTCCGGCCCGCAGGGCGGCGGCGAGCGCCCCTCCTTGCCGCAACCCGGAGGCGAGCAGCAGCGCGCCCCGGTCGGCAGGAAGACGCGCCTGCACCAGGGCGGCGAGAGCGGAGGCATCGCCGTCCGCGCTTTCCACCCGCGTGAACCCGGCCGCCCGCGCCCGCGCCGCGGTCGCGGCACCGACCGCGAAGAGCGGGACGTCGTGCAGCACGTCCGGCAGCGCCGGGATCGCGTTGCCGCTCGTGACCAGCACCGCGGCGGGCAGCGGCGTGGGCAGCCGCAGGGCCCGCGGCTCGATCCGCAGCATGGGCGCAAGGACCGGCCGCGCACCCATGGCGGCGACCCGCGCCGCCGTCTCCTGCGCCCCCGGTTCGGGCCGCGTGATCAGAACGATGCGGGCGGGCGCGCCGAGCACAGCATCAGGCGCCCCCTCGGGCACCCCTCCGGGCATCGCGTCAGTCACGCCGTCGGGCACCCTATCGGGCAGCCCGCCGGACCTTCCATCCCCTGCCCCGTCGGGCTTACCGCCAGGCACTGCGCCAGCGCCCAAGGCGCATCAGGCGAAGATGTCGCGCGGGCTGTCGGCCCGCAGGCTGGCCCCCAGCTCCCGCCCGATGCGCGCGGCATCGGCCACCGGCCCGTGCAGCGCGCGCTTCAGCACGAACGTGCCGTCGGCCCGCGCGACCAGGCCGGTCAAGTGCAGGTCCCCGGTGGGCAGCAGCCGCGCATGGCCGCCGATCGGCGTGCGGCAGGAGCCGTCGAGTTCGCCCAGCAGCGCGCGTTCGGCGGTGGAGACGGCCTTGGCGTCCGGATCCTCGATCGCGCTCAGCAGCTCGCGCAGCTCCTCGTCGCTCTCCCGCACGGTGATGCCGACGATGCCCTGGCCGGCCGCCGGCACCATTGCCTCCGCGTCCAGCACGACCGACGCCTTGTCCTCCATCTCCAACCGCTTGAGCCCGGCCAGCGCCAGCAGCGAGGCGGTGCACTCGCCGGCGGCGAGCTTGCCGAGTCGGGTCTGGACGTTGCCGCGGATGGTGGTGACGCGCAGGTCGGGCCGGGCGTGCAGCAGTTGCGCCTGGCGGCGGACGGAGGACGTGCCGATCACCGCGCCGGCGGGCAGGCAGGCGAACGGGTCCGCCGGGTCGATCGGATCGCAATGCGGGCCGAGGATCAGGGCGTCGCGCGCATCCTCCCGCTTCAGCGTGCAGGCCAGCACGATGCCGGGCGGCAGTTCGGTCTCCAGGTCCTTCAGGCTGTGCACCGCGAAATCCACGCGCCCATCGGACAGCGCCTCGTGGATTTCCTTGGCGAACAGGCCCTTGCCGCCGATCTCGGCCAGCTTGCGGTCCTGCACGGCGTCGCCGGTGGTGCGGATCGCATGCTCCTCGAACACGTTCATGCCGCGCAGGACGGGGCAGAAGCGGGTCAGGAGCTGCAGGAAGAACCGGGTCTGCCAAAGCGCGAGCGGGGAGCCGCGGGTGCCGACGCGCAGCGGCAGGCTGCGGGCATGCGGGGCCACCCGGGCGGCACCGGGGGACGGACCGGCGGGCGACGGGGTGGCAGGTGACGCGGGGGCGCGCTGCGGCGATGGCATGGCGGCGTTCATCCGCGCGTCCTATTACTGCGCCGCGTTCGGCGGAAGATGGGAAAACTACGGATGGGGCCGGTCCTCGGCATTGAATCCTCCTGCGACGAGACGGCGACGGCGCTGCTGGACGCCGAAGGGCGCATCCTGGCCGAGGCGGTGCTGAGCCAGACGAAGGAGCATGCGCCGTTCGGTGGTGTCGTGCCGGAAATCGCCGCGCGGGCCCATCTGCACTACCTGCCGGACCAGATCGCGGCGCTGCTGGCGCGGGCCGGGGTGGGCGTGCGCGACCTGGGCGGGGTCGCTGCCAGCGGTGGACCCGGCCTGATCGGCGGGCTGATCGTGGGCAGCCTGATGGCCAAGGGCATCGCGATGGCGGCCGCCCGGCCCTACGTCGCGGTGAATCACCTCGAGGCGCATGCACTGACCGCGCGGCTGCCCGGCCTGGTGCCGGGGGGCGCGGCGTTCCCCTATCTGCTGCTGCTGGTCTCGGGCGGGCATTGCCAGTGTGTGGCGGTGGTGGGGGTCGGGCGGCACGTGCGCCTGGGCGGCACGGTCGACGACGCCGCCGGGGAGGCGTTCGACAAGGTCGCCAAGCTGCTGGGTCTCGGCTGGCCGGGCGGGCCGGCGTTGGAGCGGCTGGCGGCGGCGGGCGATCCGCGCCGGCACGATTTCCCGCGACCGATGCTGCGCCGGGAGGGATGCGATTTCAGCTTTTCCGGCCTGAAGACCGCGGTCGCCCAGACTGTGGCGCGCTACCCCGCCGGTCCGCTGCCGCAACAGGACGCGGCCGATATCGCCGCGAGCTTCCAGGGCGCGGTGACCGACGTGCTGGCCGATCGAGCCCGTCACGCCATGGCGATGATGCGGGCCCGCGCCCCGCAGGCCGACCTGCTGGTCGTCGCGGGCGGCGTCGCGGCCAACGGCGCGGTCCGCGCGGCGATGGAGGCCGAGGCGGCGCGCGCGGGGTTCCGCCTGGCCGCGCCGCCGCTGCGGCTGTGCACGGACAATGCGGTGATGGTGGCCTGGACCGGGATCGAGCGGCTTCGGCTGGGCTGGACCAGCCCGCTCGACTTCGCGCCGCGGCCGCGCTGGCCGCTCGACTCCGCCGACCTGCGGCCGGCGGCATGAACTACCGGCACGCCTTCCACGCCGGCAACTTCGCCGACTGCATGAAGCACGCCCTGCTGGTCTGGCTGCTCCAGGCGCTGCAGCGCAAGCCGAACGCGCTCTTCGTGCTGGACACGCATGCTGGCGCGGGCGTCTACGACCTGGCGGACGAGCGCGCCCGCCGCACCGGCGAGGCGGATGCGGGCATTCGCCGCGTGTACGCCGCCTCGCCCGCGGCATTGGCGCCCTACCTGGCGGCAGTCGATGCGGCGCTGCCCCGGTCTCCTCTCCCGCGCGGGGAGACGACGGCGCCCCATGCCGCCTCCTTCCCTCCCCTCGCGGAAGGGGGTCGAGGGGCGGGGGGGGCCAGGGAGCTCGCACAGGGCTGCGAACGCCCCGGGCACCCCCTCCCCCTGTCCCCCTCCCGCGAGGGGAGAGGGGACGCCTATCCCGGGTCGCCGCCGCTGATCCGCGCGCTGCTCCGGCCGCAGGACCGGCTCGCCTGCTGCGAACTCCACCCCGAGGAGGCCGCCGCGCTGCGCCGCTTCTTCGGCTCGGACCGGCAGGTCGCGGTGCATCAGCGCGACGCCTGGGAAGCCTTGCGGGGATTGCTGCCGCCGAAGGAGAAGCGCGGCCTCGTGCTGATCGACCCGCCCTTCGAGGACCGGCAGGAATTCGACCGACTCGCCGCCGGCCTGACCACCGCCGCCGCGCGTTTCCCGAACGGCGTGCTCGCGGCCTGGTACCCGATCAAGCACCGCGCCCCGGTGCGCGCCTTCCTCGACGCGGTCGCCGATAGCGGCCTGCGCGACGTTGTCGCCGCCGAACTCTGGCTGCGCGAACCGCTCGACCCGGCGCGGCTCAATGGCTGCGGCCTGCTCGTGGTCAATCCGCCCTGGGAATTCGAGACCGAGGCGCCCGCGCTGCTCGGCGCCCTGCGGGAGAGCCTGGGGAGCGGGGAGGAAGGCGAAGGCTGGGATCTCCAGCGGATCGCCGATGAGTGAAGCCCTCGCCGTGCTCGGCGCCGGCGCCTGGGGCACCGCGCTCGCGATCCAGGCCGCCCGCGCCGGCGGCACCGTCACGCTGTGGGCCCGCGATCCGGTGCGGGCCGCGGCGATGGAGCAGACACGAGAAGCCCCACGGCTCCCCGGACCGCGCCTCCCGGCCGGGCTGCGCGTAACCGCGGACCTGCCGCAGCGTGCAGCCCTCGTGCTGCTGGCCGTGCCGATGCAGCAGCTTCGCGCGGTCGCCGCGCGGCTGTCGCCGGGGGATGCCCCACTGGTGGTCTGCGCCAAGGGGGTCGAGGCCGGAACGGGCGCGCTTCCGCTGGAGGTGCTTGCCGAAGTGCAGCCGAACCGGCCGGCCATGGTGCTGACCGGTCCGAACTTCGCGCACGAGATCGCGGCCGGGCTGCCCGCCGCCGCCGTCGTGGCCGGACCGTACGCAGCACTGCGCGACCGCGTCGCCGCCCGCCTGGGGACACCGGCCTTCCGGCTCTACGGCAACGACGACCCGGTGGGCGCGCAGATCGGCGGTGCCGCCAAGAACGTGATCGCGATCGCGGCAGGCGCGGTCATCGGCGCCGGACTCGGGGAGAATGCCCGCGCCGCGCTGATCACGCGCGGCCTTGCCGAACTCGCGCGCCTCGTCACCGCATTGGGGGGGCGGTCCGAGACCGTGATGGGCCTCTCCGGGCTGGGGGACCTGCTGCTCACCTGCACCGGACCGGCGAGCCGCAACTTCAGCCTGGGCGTGGCTTTGGGGCGGGGGGAAACGCTGGCCGAGATCCTGGCGGGACGCAGCGCGGTCACCGAGGGCGTCACCACCGCGCCCGCCCTGCTCCTGCGCGCGCGGCAGGCGGGCGGCGTCGAGCTGCCGATCTGCGAGGCCGTCGCGGCGCTGCTCTCGGGCCGCACCACGCTCGCCG
>MKTV01000117.1:133527-153580 GCA_001898425.1 Rhodospirillales bacterium 69-11 | reverse complement strand
CGAGTAGCCGGCCCGCACCGCCGGCACGTGCCGCCCCCCATCGGGGACGCAACCGGGGACGCACCGTCCCACCGCCAGAGGTCACGCGCGCGACCGCCGCACCCCGCGCCACAGCATCGAGGCGAGCACGTCGTCGCGGCACAGCACGTGATGGTACAGCGCCGCCGCCACGTGCAGCCCGACCAGCACCAGGATCACCGTGCCGCCATTCTCGTGCAGCTCCGAGACCACGGAGCGCAGCGCCGGATCCGGACCGGTCAGCGTCGGGAGACCGAAGCCCAGCAGCGACACCGGACGTCCGGCGAGGTTCACCATCAGCCAGCCCATCAGCGGCTGGACCAGCATCATCAGGTAGAGGCCACCCTCCCCGAGGCGCGCCATCATCCGCTGCCAGCGGGGCATGTGCTCCAGCGAGGGCGTGGTGCCGACCAGGCGCGCGAGCAGCCGGGGCAGCAGCAGCGCAAGGACCATCAGCCCGGCAGCCATGTGCCAGGACAGCAGCGAGGTGCGCAGGTCACCTTTTGGAAGGTCCTCCCGCACCCAGACCAGCGTGAAGGCGAGCGTCATCAGCCCGGCCATCGTCCAGTGGAACGCGCGCGACGTCACGGAATACATCGTGCATCACCTCCCATGCGTCGCCGGCAGGCCGCTTCCTCGTGCGGCCGACCGGCGAACAAGCTCCTCAGTTCGTGGTGGTTGTCGGCGCCGTCCCGGCGGGCGCGGCGGCGGCATGGTCGTGATGCCAGTGGTGCTTGCCCTCGCTGTGGTCCGCCGAACGGAGCGGAATCGCCGTGCCGTCGGCGCGGGTGAGCGCGCGGGCCTCGAAGCGGTGGTTGCGCTCCATCCAGCCGGTCGCCTTCACCGCCTCGCCCGGGGTGAGCGGCTGCTGGAGCTTCGCGTGGCGACCGAGATCGACCAGCACCTTGCCTCCGTCATCCGTCGCGATCACGATCTGCCGCCCGAACAGCGCGTCCACCTTGCCGGAGACCGACGTCTCGGCCCGAGCCATGTGCTTGTGGCCGGCCGGACGGCTGGGGGTTGTGGTGGAGGTCGCCTGGCCGGTGGTGGCCTGGCCGGTGGTCGCCTGGCCGGTGGTGGCCTGGCCGGTGGTCGCCTGTCCGGTGGCGGTCTGGCCGGTGGTCGCCTGGCTGCTGGGCAGCGGGGCGTTCGGCTGCGGCGCCGGCTGGGCCAGGGCTGCGCCGGCAGCCAGCATCGCCGCCATCGCGAAGGGGACCGTCTTGAATGCGTTCACGCCACTTCTCCTCTCGGGGCGCCGGATGCCGGCACCGCGCGATGCAGAGTGCGACGGAAAACCTGAACGGAGCCTGAGCGGCCTGTTCAGCCCTGGTTCAGCTTGCTCATGCGATCCGGGACGGATGCGTCCTGGCCGGCTCCTGCCGCTCCTGCCCCTGTTGTCGAGCCTGCTGCTGAGCGCGCCGATGCTGGCCGAAGCGCACGACGCCTCCTATCAAGGCGCCGACCAGGGCACGCCCCGTTCGGCGCGGGCGGCCCTGCAGGCCGGTGAGATCCGCCCGCTGGCCGAACTGCTGGCCGGCATCGAATCGCGCTACGATGGCCGGGTGATCGAAACGGAACTCGAGCGCGAGCACGGCCGCTGGATCTATGAATTCAAGCTGCTCCCCCCGGCGGGCCACCTGTTCGTGCTGACCATCGATGCCGCCACCGGCGAGGTCCTGCGCAGCCGCGGCCCGGTGCGGGAGCGACGCTGATGCGCGTGCTCGTGGTCGAGGACACGGCCGCGCTCGCGGCCCAGCTGCGCGGCGCGCTGGAGGAGGCGGATTTCGCCGTCGACCTCGCCCCGGACGGGGAGGAGGCGCTGTTCCTCGGCGAGACCGAACCCTACGACGCCGTGGTGCTGGACCTCGGCCTACCCAAGCTCGACGGACTGAGCGTGCTGCGCCGATGGCGCGCCGGCGGCCGCGCGATGCCGGTTCTGGTCCTGACCGCTCGCGGCGGCTGGGCGGAGAAGGTGGAGGGGTTGAACGCCGGCGCCGACGACTACCTCGCCAAGCCCTTCGCGATGGCGGAGTTGATCGCGCGGGTGAAGGCGCTGATCCGCCGCGCGCACGGCCATGCGCGGCCGGAGATCGCCTGCGGGCCGCTCAGCATCGACACGGTCGCGAAGCAGGTGACGCTGAACGGGACGCCGGTGCGACTGACCGCGCTCGAGTTCAACCTGCTCGCCTGTCTCGCGCACCACCTGAGCCAGCCCGTCTCCAAGGGCGAGCTGACCGAACATCTCTACGCACAGGATTTCGACCGGGATTCGAATACGCTGGAGGTCATCGTCGGCCGGCTGCGGCGGAAGCTGGGGGATGGGCTGATCGAGACGATCCGGGGCCAGGGCTACCGGCTGGTGCCGCCGGCCGCCCATGGCTGACAGGGCGCCATCCCGCCCGACGGCGCACGACGCGGGCGTCCCGCCTGCCGCCGCCGGGTGCGGGTCCGGACGCGCCGCCGGCAATGCCCCCCGCCTCGGCGCACGCTGGATGCCGCGCTCGCTCACCGTCCGGCTCGCGGTCGCGACGGCGTTGTGGGTCGCGGTGGGCTTGGCCGCTGCCTGGATGCAGGTCTCGACCCTGGTCGTGCGGCAGATGCGGGACTCGTTCGACTCGCGCAGCCTCGCGCTGCTCGACCAGGTGATCGCCGCCGCCGGGGTGGACGCGGATGGCGACCCTGTCCTGACCCGTCCCGTCGCCGAACCGCGCTTCGACCTGCCGCTGTCCGGCACCTACTGGCAGATCGCGCTCGGGCCGGACCGCGTCGCCACCTCCCGCTCGCTCTGGGACCAGCGGCTGCCGATCGGCCGCGGCCATGGCGCCGCCCTGCGTTCGGCCGACGTCGCCGGGCCGCGGCGGCAGCACCTGCGGATGCTCGAGCGGGACGTCGTGCTGCCGGACATCGCCGAACCGCTGCACGTGCAGGTGGCGGTCGCGCGGGACGGCCTCGACAGGGAGATCTCCCATCTCCGCCGGTCCCTCGCCATGACGTTCGCGCTGATCGGGTTCGGTCTGGTCGGGGTCGTGGTGGCGACGGTCTCGATCGGGTTGCGCCCGCTCCGCCGGCTGCGCCGCGCGGTCGCCGGCCTGCGCAGCGGGCGGCAGTCCGAATTGCGGGTTGCCGTCCCGCGGGAGGTGCAGCCGCTGGTGGCCGAGATCGATGCGCTGGTGCGGCAGAACCGCGCCACCGTGGAACGCGCGCGCAACCACGTGGGCAACCTCGCCCATGCGCTGCGCACCCGGCTCGCGGTGCTGCGCAACGCGCTGGATGGCGACGGCGCGGCCGACCTTGCGCTCGCCGCGCGCGAACTCGAGGCGGCGGACCACATCGTGCAGCATCACCTGGCCCGCGCCCGTGCCGCGGCGCTCGCCGGGGCGGCCGGCAGCCGGACCGAGGTGCTGGCCGTTGCGCAGGAGATCGCGGCGGCGCTGCGCCGCCTGCAGGCCGAGAGCGGGATCGGGATCACGGTCGAGGGCTCCGCCGCGCTCACGGTGCGCTGCGAGCGGCAGGATCTGGCCGAGATGATCGGCAACCTGACGGAGAATGCGTGCAAATGGGCGCGTCGCCGGGTCGGGCTGCGGATCGAGCCGGCTGGCGTGGGCGAGGTCGCCGTGACCGTCAGCGATGACGGGCCGGGCTTGCCCGCCGACCAGCTTGCCGAGGCGCAGGCGCGCGGGGCGCGGTTCGACGAGGCGAAGCCGGGATCGGGCCTGGGGCTCGCCATCGTCGCCGATCTCGCGCGGCTCTACGATGGCGGCCTGGCGCTGGAGCGCGCGCCGGAGGGCGGATTGCTGGCGCGGCTCACGCTGCCGGCGGGGTGAGGATCGGCCGGGAAGGAGCGGCCCCATGCGGCGGACCGCTGAGGGGTGCGGCGGGATGGCCGGTCCGTCTGCACGGCTGCCGGCCACCCTGTCACCCCGAATGGCCGTTCAGCGATGCGCGGCCTGGCGGATCAGGGCGATCGCCTCCTCCACCTGCGCCGCCGTCACGTCCAGGTGCAGGCAGGCGCGGCCGCGATACGTGTCCGAGATCGAGAACATCAGCCCCTGCGGGCGAAGCCGCGCCGCGAGTTCGGCCGCGGTCAATCCCGTGCCCTCGGTCGAGAAGAACACAAGGTTGGTCTCCGGCTCCTCGACCGTGATCCCCTCGATCTGGGCCAGCCCGCGGGCGAGGCTGCGCGCGTTGGCATGATCCTCCGCCAAACGGTCGATGTGGTGGTCGAGCGCGTAGGAGCAGGCGGCGGCGTTCATGCCGCCCTGGCGCATCGAGCCGCCGAGGCGCTGCTTCCAGCGCCAGGCCTCGCCGATGAAATCGCGCGACCCGGCGAGGACGGCCCCGAGCGGCGCGCCGAGGCCTTTGGTGAAGTCGAGCCAGACGGTGTCGCAGCCGGCGACGATCTCGGACGCGGGGACGCCCAGCGCCACGGCGGCGTTCATCAGCCGCGCGCCGTCCATGTGGACCTGCAGGCCGTGCTTGTGGGCGACCGCGGCGACGTCGTTCAGCGCCTGCACGCTCCAGACCGTGCCGCCGCCCTTGTTCGCGGTCTGCTCCACCTCGACCAGGCGCTGCGGCGGCGCGTAGCGGGAGACGGGAGTGATCGCGGCTTCCAGGGTCTCGGCGGTGAACTGCCCGCGTGGGCCGGGCAGGCCGCGGATCATCACGCCGGCGATGGCGCCGGGCCCACCGGCTTCGGCGCCCTGGATGTGCGCGTCGACATGGGCGAGGACCTCGTCGCCGGGCCGGCAATGGGTGGCGAGGGCGACCTGGTTGCACATGGTGCCGGAGGGCAGGAACATCGCCGCCTCCTTGCCCATCAGGGCGGCGGCCTTGTCGCACAGCGCCCAGACGGACGGATCGGAGCCACCCTGCTCGTCCCCCATCTCGGCCGCGAGCATCGCCTCCTTCATGGCGCGGGTCGGGCGGGTCTGGGTGTCGGAGTAGAGGTTGATGCGCACCGGGATCGAGAAATCGAACCGCTTCGGCTCGTAGGACATGCCGCCAGGCTCCTGCTCTGCTGGCCGGCAGTCTAGGCGCGGGTGCGCGGGTTGGTCACCCCGGTGCGCGGGTCGCGCGCGGGCGGGTGGGACGTGAGCGAGCGGCGGGCACCCCCATTTCGTCATGGCCGGGCTCGACCCGGCCACCCCCAGCGGTACCATGCGGCGGGACGTGGCGGGCGTCATCGTCCTGACGCGGCGGCGGTGCCGGTGGGGGTGGCCGGCTCAATGGCCGGCCATGACGGAGGAGGGACCGCCGCGGAGGGGCAGAGCGCGAGGTCCCGCAGCGATCCGGCCAGCGTCGCGCGTCGATCAGGCGTCGATCAGGCTCACATGCGCGGCCACGATGCGCCAGCCTTCGGGCATGCGCACCCAGGTCTGCATCTGGCGGCCGACCTTGCCCGGCACGCTGTCGCGCTCGAACAGCGTGGACGCGGTCGCGCAGTCCCGCCCATAGGTCGTGATCACCGTGCGGAAAATGCGCCGCGCGAGCCCGACCGGGGAGCGCGCGGCGCGGAAGCGGCCGATCTCCTCGTGCCCGTGGAGGTTCTCCCCGATCCCGTAGCGGATCGTGTGCGGGTCGGCCCAGAATAGCGCCTGGAGCGTGTCCACGTCGTTGGTGGTCAGCGCGGCCTCGTAGCGGGCGAAGGCGGCCTCGACCTCGGCCTTCACGTCCGGGATGTCGATCTCCATCAGGCGAACTCCTCCAGCGGCGATGGCCGCGCTTCCACGACGCCCTGCCGTTCCAGCGCGTGGGCGAGACGCAGCGCAATGTCCTCCCGCCAGGCGGGGGCGATGATCTGCACGCCGATGGGCAGGCCCGCAGCAGGGAAGACCGGCACGGTGACGACCGGCAGGCCAATGAACGAGATCGGCTGCGTGTAGACGCCGATGTTGGGGCGCAGCGGCTGCTCCTGCCCGTTCAGCACGAAGGTCTTCTGCCCGATCAGCGGGGCGGTGCAAGGGGTGGCGGGGGCGAGGATCGCGTCCACCTCCTGGAACAGCCCGCGCACCGCGGCGCGGAACCAGCGCCGGAACTTCTGGGCCTGCGTCACGGCGACCGCGGGTACCAGCGCCCCGGCGATCAGCCGGTCACGCACGTCGGGGTCGAAATCCTCCGGCCGCGTGCGCAGCCGCTCGAGATGCAGTGCCGCCCCTTCCGTGGTGGTGATGACGTAGGCCGCGGCGCGCGCGCGATCGGCATCGGGCAGGTCCACGGTGCGGGTGGCCCCCAGGGCCTGGGCGACGCGGGCGAGTGCCTCCAGCGCCTCGGGCGCGGCGCCCGCCTGGAAGTAGCCGCCGGCGATGGCGACGCGCAGCCCCGCCGCACCCTGGCCGATCGCCGTCAGGGCGGGTTCGGGGGCGCGGTCCACGCAGACCGGGTCGGCGGGATCGGCGCCCTGCATCGCATCGTAGGCGAGCGCGAGGTCGCGCACCGACCGCGCGAACGGCCCGAGATGATCGAGGCTGGAGACGAAGGGGAAGCTTCCGGCGCGCGACAATCGTCCATAGGTCGGCTTCAGGCCGAAGATGCCGCAGAAGGAGGCCGGCACTCGGATCGAGCCGTTGGTGTCGGATCCCAGCGCCAGCGGCACCAGCCCGCCGCCGACCGCGGCGCCGGACCCGCCCGAGGACCCGCCCGTCATGCGCGCGAGGTCGTGCGGGTTGCGCGAGGCGCCGTCATGGGCATTCTCGCCGGTGAAGTCGTAGGCGTATTCGCCCATGTTGAGCGCGCCCACCAGGATGGCGCCCGCGGCTTCCAGCCGGCGCACCAGCGTGGCGTCGGCGGTGGCCGGCGGATGATCGCGATTGATGCGCGACCCGGCGCGGGTGGGCAGCCCGGCCACGTCGATCAGGTTCTTCACCGCGAATGGCACGCCGGCGAGCGGTCCCAGCGCCTGGCCACGGGCGCGGGCCGCATCGATCGCGGCGGCCTGGGTTCGGGCGCGGTCGGCGGTCACGTCGGTGAAGGCGCAGAGCTTCGGATCGAGGCACTCGATGCGCGTGAGGGTCGCCTCGATCACGGACACCGCCGACTGCGTCCCGTCGGCGATCCCGGCCGCCAGCGCGGCGGCATCGGGGCGGCTCACGCGACGAAGACCGGTGCGGGGTCAGCCTCGTCCGGCAGCGTCGCGCCAAGCACCGTGGCGGCGTGGCGGAGTGAGATGCCGAGATGCAGGCGGATGGCGGGCAGCCACTCCGGCTGCACGTGCAACCCCAGGGTCTCGGTGCCGGCCGCGATCAGGTGATCGAGCCGTTCGTCGTCGGTCATGCATGGTCTCCCCGTTCGGGACAGGGAGATCGTAGCCGCCGCTCGGCCGGTCCGTCACCGGTTGGCGGCGATCTCCGCACCGATCGTCGCCGGAGGGCGGGCGGCCGCGGCATAGGGGCGGAGGGCGCCGCGGCAGGCGGGGGGCAGACGGGCGAGCAGCGGCGCCACCGCCAGCGCGGCAAGCCGGCGCGGCGTGGGCGCCAGGGCGACGGATTGCCGAAGCCAGCTCGCGCCCTCCGCGCCGCGGCCGTGGCGGATCAGTTCCCGGCCGATCACCCAGCGTGCCTCGGCGTCGGCGCGCTGGGCGAGGCGGGCGCGCCGGTCGGCGGGCACGTGGGCCGCGATCGCCGGGTTGCCATAGATCGCGGCAAGGCAGCTTCGATACGCCGCGGGATCGGCGGCGAGCCGCGCATAGGCGCCGTCAGGCCGCTGGCGCACATGCAGCAGCGGCGTGCGGGAGGGCACCGCGACGAAATGGCCGAGAAGCGCGACGCGGACCCAGAACTCCCAGTCTTCCCCGAAGCGGAGGGCCGGATCGAAGCCGCCGATGGTGTGCACCGCCTCGGCTCGGACCAGCAGGTGGCCGCCATTGACGAAGCAGTTCCGCTGCAGAAGGGCCGGCAGCAGGTCCCCGCCACGCGGACGCCGCGTGCGGCGCGCGGGACCGGTGCCGCCGACGAAGCGGTAGGCGCCGACCGCGGCGGCGGCCCAGGGGCAGGACTCGAGCGTGCGCGAGAGCAGCGCCATTGCGTGCGGCGTCAGCGTGTCGTCCGCGTCGAGGAACAGGTAGGCCTCCACCCGGAGCGCGCGCAGGCCACGATTACGGGCGGCCGAGACGCCGCCATGCGCCTGACGGATCAGGCTGACGCGCGCGTCAGTCGCGGCGCGCACCCGGTCGGCGGTGCCGTCGGTCGATCCGTCGTCGACCACGACCATGCGCCATCCGGTGTGGCTCTGCGCCTGGACGGAGGCGATCGCGGCGTCGATCGTTTCATGCGCATTGTAGGCGGGAGTGACGACCCCGATCAGCATGCACGCCCTCCGCCGGTGGATTGCGGGGCGGAGCTTGGGCGCGGGATGGTTAAGGGGCGGTTAACGGACGAATGGACGGTCGTCCATCGTCAGGGCCGGGCTCGTCCCGGGGATCGTGACCGGCACGCTCCCGGGCTGGCCGGGGCCGCCCAGAACGAATGGCCGGTGCGGCGAGAGATGGCCGGGACAAGCCGGCCATGACGGTAGAGGGCCATGGCGGCGCAGAGACGAGCCCCGCCATGGCGGCGGAGAGACGAGCGCCGCCACGGCCGTGAGGGAACGGACGCCAGTCCGCGATCAGGCCTGGGCCTTGGTGGCCACGCCCTTCTCGGACAGCATCGTCTCGAGCTCGCCCGACTGGAACATCTCGGTGATGATGTCGCAGCCGCCGACGAACTCGCCCTTGACGTAGAGCTGCGGGATGGTCGGCCAGTTGGAGAACTGCTTGATGCCCTCGCGCAGCTCCATGTCTTCCAGCACGTTGGCCGACTGGAACGGCACGCCGACATGCGACAGGATCTGCACAACGCGGGCGGAGAAGCCGCATTGCGGGAACATCGGGGTGCCCTTCATGTAGAGGAACACGTCGTTGCTCTCGACGTTACCCTTGATGCGATCGAAGACAGTGTCGGCCATCGTGTGGACTCCTGCGGATTAAGGTGCCGCGGTCTGCAGCGCGAGGGCGTGGAGCTCGCCGCCCATCCGCCCGCGCAGCGCCGCGTAGACGATCTGATGTTGCTTCACGCGCGAGATGCCGCGGAACTGCTCCGAGACGACCGTCGCGGCGTAGTGGTCGCCGTCGCCGGCGAGGTCTTCCACGGTCACGCGGGCATCCGGCAGGGCCGCCTTGATCAAGGCCTCTATCTCGCTTGCCGCCATCGCCATGCGCCCGCGTCTCCCTGTTGCCCGTTCCGTCGCGCCGCCCAGCCGTTCAGCCGCCGTCCATCCAGGCCGGGAAGAACCGCTCATGGGCGTCGCGCAACGCCTTGACCGATATTGTGCCGCCATCGGGGAGTGTCAAATCCTGACCGCCGGAGGTGGCGATGCGCATCGCCGGCACGTTGGCCACCTCGGCCGCGCGGATGAACGCGGCGCCATCGGGGACGGCCACGAGGTAGCGTCCCTGATCCTCCCCGAACCAGAAGGCGTGGCCGGGGATGTCGCGCGGGTGCGTCGCGAGCCGCGCGCCGATGCCGCTTGCGATGCACATCTCGGCAATCGCCACCAGGATGCCGCCGTCCGAGACGTCGTGGCAGGCGCGCACGGCGCCGGCGAGAATCTGGTTGCGCACGAAGTCGCCCACTGCGCGTTCGGCGGGAAGGTCGACCGGCGGCGGCGCCCCGTCCTCCCGCCCGGCGATCTCGCGCAGCCAGAGCGACTGGCCGATCCAGCCCTTGGTGGTGCCCAGGAGGATCAGGTCGAGCCAGGGCGGCAGGGCGAGCCCGACCGCCTGGGCGGCGTCCTCCAGCACGCCGAGACCGCCGATCGCGGGGGTGGGCAGGATGCCGCGGCCTTCCGTCTCGTTGTAGAGCGAGACGTTGCCGGACACGACCGGAAAGTCCAGCGCCTCACAGGCGGCGGCCATGCCGCGGATGGCGGCGGCGAACTGGCCCATGATCTCCGGCTTCTCGGGATTGCCGAAATTCATGTTGTCGGTGATGGCGAGCGGGCGGGCGCCCACGGCGGTCAGGTTGCGCCAGGCCTCGGCGACCGCCTGCATGCCGCCCGCTTCCGGGTCGGCGGCGCAATAGCGCGGCGTGCAGTCGGTGGTCAGCGCGATGGCGCGCTTGAGCCCCTCGAGCTTGACCACGGCCGCATCGGCGGCGCCGGGCCGTTTCACGGTCTGGCCGCCCACGCTGCTGTCGTACTGGTCCCAGACCCAGCGGCGGGAGCACAGGTCCGGGCAGCCGATCAGCGTCTGCAGGGCGCGGGTCAGGCCGACCCGGTCCTCGACCCGCGCCGGGTTGAGCTTCTCGCCCTTGGGCGTCTCGGCGGTCGGGCGATGGTAGAGCGGCGCCTGGTCGGCCAGCGGAGCGAGCGGGATGTCGGCCTCGACCCGCCCCTGGTGCTTCACCGTGATCCGGCCCGTGTCGGTCAGATGGCCGATCACCGCGAAATCGAGGTCCCACTTCTCGAAGATGGTGCGGGCCACGTCCTCCCGGTCGGGGCGCAGCACCATCAGCATGCGTTCCTGGCTCTCGGACAGCATGAACTCGTAGGCGCTCATGCCGGTCTCGCGGGCCGGGACCTGGTCGATGTCGAGCTCGATTCCGACGCCGCCCTTGCCCGCCATCTCGACCGAGGAGCTGGTGAGGCCGGCGGCCCCCATGTCCTGGATCGCGACGATCGCGTCGGTGGCCATCAGCTCGAGGCAGGCCTCGATCAGCAGCTTCTCGGTGAACGGGTCGCCGACCTGCACGGTCGGCCGCTTCTCCTCGGAATCCGCACCGAACTCGGCCGAGGCCATGGTCGCGCCGTGAATGCCGTCCCGCCCTGTCTTGGAGCCGACATAGACCACCGGATTGCCCACGCCCGCCGCGGCGGAGAGGAAAATGCGGTCCTTGTTGGCGATGCCCACGGTCATGGCGTTGACCAGCGGGTTGCCGTCATAGGCGGGGTGGAAGTTGATCTCCCCGCCCACGGTCGGCACGCCGACGCAGTTGCCGTAGCCGCCGATACCGCGCACCACGCCGTCCACCACGCGCTTGGTGCGCGGGTTCTCCGGCCGGCCGAAACGCAGCGCGTTCAGGTTGGCGACGGGACGGGCGCCCATGGTGAACACGTCGCGCAGGATGCCGCCGACCCCGGTCGCCGCGCCCTGGTAGGGCTCGATGAAACTCGGGTGGTTGTGGCTCTCCATCTTGAAGACGGCGGCGAGCCCGTCGCCGATATCGACCACGCCCGCGTTCTCGCCCGGACCGTGGATCACCCAGGGCGCCTTGGTCGGGAGCTGCTTCAGCCAGACGCGGGACGACTTGTAGGAGCAGTGCTCCGACCACATGACCGAGAAGATGCCGAGCTCGGTGAAGGAGGGGGTGCGGCCCATGATCTCGAGGACGCGGCCGTATTCCTCGGCGGAGAGGCCGAACTCGCGGGCGAGCTGCTGGTTGACTTCGCGCGCCATTACGCGGCCGCCAGTGCGTCGAACAACGGCTTGCCGTCGGCGCCGCCCATCAGCGGGTCCACCAGGTCCTCGGGGTGCGGCATCAGTCCCAGCACGCGCAGGTTCGGGGCGTAGATGCCGGCGATCGAGCGGGCGGAGCCGTTCAGGTTGGCCTCCGGCGCGACTTCCCCGGCGGGGGTCGCGTAGCGGAAGGCGACCAGCCCCTCCCCTTCTAGCCGGTCGAGCGTGGCGTCGTCGGCGAAGTAGTTGCCGTCGCCATGCGCCATGACGGCGCGGAAGGTCTGATTGCGCTGATATCGGCTGGTGAACACGGTGTCGCTGCGCTCCACGCGAAGATGGCAGTTCATTGAAAGGAACCGCAGCGAGGCGTTGCGCAGCAGCGCGCCCGGCAGCAACCCGGCTTCTACCAGGATCTGGAACCCGTTGCAGACGCCCAGCACGTAGCCGCCGCGCGCGGCGTGGTCGTGCACCGCCTGCATCACCGGCGACCGCGCGGCCATGGCGCCGCAGCGCAGGTAGTCGCCGAAGGAGAATCCACCCGGGATCACCACGAGGTCGAGGCCGGAGAGATCGGTCTCCTTGTGCCAGACCATGCGCGGCGCCTCGCCGCTAGACTGCGCCAGGGCGATCGCCATGTCGCGCTCGCGGTTGATGCCGGGGAAGATGACGATACCGGCTTTCATGTCAGGCGGTCCTCGGTTGAGGGCGAAGGGCGGGATGACGTGGCCGCGGCGACGGGCCGCCGGGGATGGCCGGGGCAGGCCCGGCCATGACGGTGGGGAGCGAACGGGCGGGCCAATCCCATGCCGTCATGGCCGGGTCCGACCCGGCCCTCCGCAGCGGCACAGACACGCGACGAACCAACGCGCCCCTTCGGCTACCCATCCACGCTCACCCGGAAACTCTCGATCACCGTGTTGGCCAGCAGCTTGCGGGCCATCTCCTCGGCCGCGGCGCGGGCGCGGTCGGGATCGGTCTCGGCCAGCTCCAGCTCGATCACCTTGCCGGCGCGGACATCCTCCACGCCCTTGAAGCCCAGCGTGCCCAGTGCGTGCGCGATCGCCTTGCCCTGCGGGTCGAGCACGCCCGTCTTCAACATCACCGTCACGGTCGCTTTCAAAGCTCAGGCCTCATTGCAGTGATCCAGGACGCCCCGCCGGGGCACGGTCGTCGGGGTATAGCAGCGACCTCGCCGCCTCGCCACGCCCCGCCCGCAGCGGCTCGATCGCCGCCCCGTCGACCGGCCCCCGCATCCGCGCCGCGCGAGACGCCAGCCGGGATTCCGCCCGGGCGGGCCAGGCCGACGTGACTCCCCGCGAGGCTGGCCTACACTCCCCGGTCGGGGAGGAACCAGCCATGAAGATCACCGGCTTCGAAGCACAGACCCTGGCTATTCCGGAGGACGATCCGCTCGCCGACATGCCGGAGGAGGTGGGGCGGAAGCGCCCGATCGTCACCCTCCGACTCCGCACGGATGCGGGCATCGAAGGCATCGCCGTCACCTTCTACGGCGGCGCCATGACCCGCAGCCTGCGGACCGCCGTGGAGGAGCTGGCCCAGCTCACCATCGGCATGGACCCGCTGCGGATCGAGCAGGTGAACGCGCGGCTGATGGCAGGCACCGGCGATTCCTGCGGGCCGGGGGGGCTCTATACGCTCGCGGTCTCGGCGATCGACATCGCCCTGTGGGACATCAAGGGCAAGGCGCTCGAGCAACCGCTGTGGAAGCTGCTGGGCGGGCATCGCAACCGGGTGCCGACCTATGCCTCGGGCTCGCTGCGGCGCGGGCTGACCGACGACCAGGCGCAGCAGGCGGCGGCGAAGCTGGTGGGCAAGGGCTTCCGCGAGATGAAGACGCAGATGGCCCTGCCCGGCAACCCGACCCCGGCAGACGAGATCCGCCGGGTCCGCGTGGTGCGGGAGGCGATCGGTCCCGACATCAAGCTGATGTGCGACATCAACCAGCGCTGGCGTCCCGAACAGGCGATCGACATCGGCAAGCGGGTCGAGGATGTCGGCCTGTTCTGGCTCGAGGACGTGACCACGGCAGACGACTACCAGGGACTCGCACGCGTCACCGCGGCGCTGAGCACACCCGTCGCCGGGGGCGAATACCTCTACGGAATCGCCCCGTTCGCGCAGATGATCCGGCATCATTCGGTCGACATCCCGATGATCGACATCTGCCGCGCCGGCGGCGTCACGCCCTGGATGAAGATCGCCGGCATGGCGGAGGCGTTCAACCTGCCGGTGGTCAGCCACGTGATGCCGGAGATCCTGTGCCACCTGATCGCCGCCTGCCCGAACGGGCTCACGGTCGAGTACATGCCCTGGATGCTCTGCCTCTATGAGGAGACGCCCGCGATCGAGAACGGCATGATGGTGCTGCCCGACAAGCCGGGACTGGGGCTGCGCTTCGACGAGAAGGCGGTCGCCGCCTTCCGGGTGGGCTGAGCGCCACCGCCGGGCCGGAGGGTATACCGATGGCGTCCTCGCTCATCGGTACTCCGCCCGGCGGACCCGACATCGAATGCCCCGGCATCGCCGCACCGGCGGCCGCCACGGCGACACCGGTCCCGCGGCGTCACGCCCGTTGCAGCCTCAGGCATTGGCGGGCAGCGGCACCTCGGAAAACGCCACCGCATCGACGAACCCGTACTGCGGGGAGGCGATCCGCGCCACCTTCTTGGGCCGCAGCAGATAATGGCGCAGGAAATCCATGCGCTCCACCGACCCGATCGTGGTCCAGAAGCCGTCCGCGAACAGGTGCATGAAGCGATACCCGGCGAGCAGCTCCGCGACTTCCAGCCCGGCGCGCAGGCGCATGATCGTGTCGGCGTAGGCGTCCGCGCCCGGGGGCAGGTTGAACGGGTGGAACGACACGTGCAGCCAGGGCTTGCGTGCCGACAGCAATGCGCCAAGCGCGGGCAGCACGGCGTATTCCGCCCCCTCGATGTCGATCTTGACCAGGGTCCGCCGGTCGACCCCGATTTCGGTCAGCACGGCGGCGGCATCCCGGAGCTGGACCGTCGCGGTGGGCGCCCCACGCACCAGGACCGCCCGCTCCACGTCCTGGAACACCGAGGCGCCGGAGTCCACGGCGCCCTTCGCATACAGGGTCACCGCCTCGTCGCGCGCCCCGACGCCCTGGGCCCGCGCGCGGATGCGCGGCGCGAGGTCGGGATTGGCGGCGAGATTGGCCCGCAGCAGCGCGAAGCTGTGCGGGTTGGGCTCGAAGGCGGTGACCTCCACCCCGTGCGTCGCGGCATAAAGGCTGGTGAACCCGACATAGGCGCCGAAATCGACGAACCGGTCGCAGTGCGGGAGGGCCACATCGAAGAAGCGGAGCGTTCCGGCTTCGAACCCGGAGCTGAACTCGGCCGCGGCGGCACGGATCACCGGATGCGAGGCATGGGCGAAGCGGCGTCCGCGCTGCTCGACCTCGGCTTCCTGCGGTCGCTCGATCGTTGCGTCCATCCCCGCCTCCGTCAGCCGCGCGAGTGTACGGCGTCAGGAGTTGACGGAGGGTTACCGCGCTCGCAGCCCCCGCCGGCTCATCCCGGCTGCGCGGTCAGGCCCGAAGCGGCGATGCCGGCCAGGACCGCCGCCTCGTCGTTGTCCGAGGTGTCGCCCGAGATGCCGACCGCGCCCAGCGGCCCATCCACCCCGGCGATCAGCACGCCGCCCGGCACCGGCACGAGCGGCCCGATCGCCTGGGTGGCCGCCGCGATGAAGTGCGGCCGCTCCACGGCCATGGTCCCGAGTGTGCGTGACCCGACCCCCAGCCCCAGCGCGCCGTTGGCCTTGCCGATCGCGATCTCGCCCCGCCGCAGCGCGGTGCCGTCCGCGGCGGCGAACGCCTTCAGCGCCCCGCGCGCGTCGAGCACGGCGACCGCGAGCGGCTTCAATCCATGATCCCGCCCATGCGCGAGGGCGGCGGAGACGATCGTCTGCGCCTGGTCCAGGGTCAGAACGGGCATGGAAATCCTTTCACGCGTGTCAGAGGAATGTGCCGTCCGGGTCCCCGTGGAACAAGACCCGGCCGACCGCTTCGAAATGCGAGTCGCGCGACTGGATCTGCTGCGAGACGGTATGGATGTCGCGGAACCGCCGCTCGAACGGCGTGCCGGGAAAGATCGCGCTCGTTCCGGCCGCCTTGTAGACCCAGTCCGCGACGCTGACGGCCGTCTGGATGGCGTGCGCGCAGGCCAGCCGCACCCGCGCACGGGCCGGCGCGTCGATCGGCGCCACGTCGTCCGCGGCCGCGTAGATCTCCTGCAGCGTGGCGGTGAGATAGGCGCGCGCGGCGCCCAGTTCCGCCTCCCGCCGCGCCACGTCCGACTGCACGACCGGCCGGTCCGCAAGCCGCGCGAGGCCGCGGGGCACCTTCTCGAGCGCCAGGTCGACGAACGCATCCAGCATGGCGCGCGCGACGCCGCCCGCCACCGCGGCCACCCCCACGGCATACAGCCCCTGCATGGTGAAGGCGTAGAGCGGCCCGGGATCCCGCCGCAGCGCCGGATCCTCCCGCGTGCCGCTATGCGACTCGGGCACGAACAGGTCGCTGACCGTGTAGCCCTCGGACGCGGTGCCGCGCAGGCCGAGCGTGTTCCAGTTGGCGATGTGGGTGGCGTGATGGGCGGGGAACAGCAAGGTGCGGATGGTGGGCCGGCCGAAGCGGTTGAGCCGCACGGAGCCGTCGGGTTCGACCACCTGGCAGTGCGCCCCCATCCAGGTCGCCTGGCGGCAGCCGCTCGCGAAATGCCATTCGCCGCTGACCCGGTAGCCGCCCGGCACCGCCCGCGCCGTGTGCGCGGTCGGCGGTCCCCAGGCGATCAGCGCCCGCTCGTCGGCCCAGATCGCACGGGCCGTCTCCAGCGGAATGAAGGGGGCGATCAGGGCGGCGCTGTTGGCGACGAACAGGTTCCAGCCGACGGAGGCGTCGTGACGGCTGACCTCCTCGATGGCGTGCTGGTAGACCCAGGGCGCCACCTCGTCGCCCCCGGCGGAGCGCGGCAGCAGCATGCGGCAGAGCCGCGCCGCATGGATGTCGGCGAGCAGCGGGGCGGGGATGACCTGGGTCCGTTCGATCTCGTCCGCCGCCGCCGCGATGGCGAGTCCCAGGGCGCGGGCGCGGCGGATCGGGGCGGCGCCCGCCTCGGTGGATCGGTTGGCGCCGGTTGCCGCGGCGTCGTCCGCATCATCGCCAGCGATCGGGGGGGCGCTTGCGTGGTCCATGGCAGGAGGTCCTCCGTCGTCCAGAGTCCGCAGCCCGAACCGCGATTGCGACCGAGCGGACGGGGGTTGTCAACGCCGGCGGCCGGTGACGGGGCGTGGGCAGCCTAGCGCCGGGTCCCGATGGGTCGCTATAAGCCGGGGCAAGAGACCTACAGGGGGTGCAGAATGGACATCGGCAAAGCCCGAGCCATGGCTCGGTTGGGCGTGTTGCTCGCAGGCTGCCTCGCGGCTGGCGGCGCGGCTGCGCAGACGCTCGCAATCGCCTCCTCGGCGCCGGTGACCAGCATCGACCCGCATTATCATACGCTGTCGCCGAACCAGTCCTTCGACTCGCACGTCTATGATCGGCTCGTGGACCGTGACGCCAAGGGCAAGTCGATCCCCGGCCTGGCGACGAGCTGGAAGCTGGTCGACGACACGACCTGGGAATTCAAGCTGCGGGAAGGCGTGAAGTTCCACGACGGCAGCGACTTCACTGCGGAGGACGTGTCCTACACGATCAACCGCGTGCCGCGGGTAAAGAACAGCCCGGCCTCCTACTCGATCTACACCAAGGCGGTGAAGTCGATCGAGGTCGTGGACCCCCACACGATCCGGATCCACACCAACGGTCCGTATCCGCTACTGCCGCTCGACCTGTCGCAGGTCTTCATCATCCCGCACGGGCTCGGTCCCGATCCGGCCACCGAGGACTTCAACAGCGGCAAGGATGCGATCGGCACCGGACCGTATCGGTTCGTCTCCTACAAGCCGGGTGACCGCATCGAGATGGAGCGGTTCGACGGCTACTGGGGCAAGAAGCCGGACTGGCAGCACGTCTCCTACCGCATGATCAGCAACGATGCGGCGCGGACCGCGGCGCTGCTGGCCGGCGACGTCGGGATCATCGAGTTCGTGCCGCCGACCGACCTCCCGGCCCTGCGCAAGGACGAGCGGGTGCGGCTCTCGGAAGTGGTGAGCAACCGCTCGATCTTCCTGTGGCTGGACCATTCGCGCACCGGTCCGACGCCCGGCGTCACCGGCCCGAACGGGGAGACGCTGGACAAGAACCCGCTGAACGACCTGCGGGTGCGGGAAGCGTTGTCGATCGCGATCAACCGCAACGCGATCGTGGAACGCGTGATGGAGAACGCGGCGATCCCGACCGGCCAATACCTGCCGCCGGGCGCGCCCACGTACAATCCGGCGATCAAGCCCCCGCCGTACGATCCGACGCGGGCGAAGAAGCTGCTGGCGGAAGCCGGCTTCCCGAACGGGCTGCGGATCACGCTGAACGGGCCGAACGACCGCTACGTGAACGATGCGAAGATCCTGCAGGCCGTTGGCCAGATGTGGCAGCGGATCGGCGTGCAGACCAGCGTCGAGCCCAGCCCCTGGAGCAATTTCATCTCGCGCGCGGGCAAGCAGGAGTTTTAGGTCTTCCTGCTGGGCTGGGGCGTCTCCTCCGGAGAGGGAACGAACCCGCTGCGGGCGCAGCTTGCGACCTGGAATGCGCAGCGTGGCCTGGGGACCGCCAATCGCGGCCGCTACTCGAACCCTAAGCTGGACGCGATGATCGACCAGGCGATGCAGACGATGGACGACAAGGCGCGGGAGAAGCTGGTGCAGGACGCGACCGCGCTCGCGATGGCGGACGTGCCGGTGATCATGCTGCATTTGCAGAAGAACATCTGGGCGACGCGGAAGGGGCTGGTCTACGAGCCGCGGACGGATGAAGACACGCGCGCCATGGGCGTGCATCCCGCCGCCCACTGACGCATGCTCACCTGGTTGCTCCGCCGCCTGTTCCAGGCGCTGTTCGTCGTGTTCGCGATGACCGTGATCGTGTTCATCGGCGTGCACGTGATCGGCAATCCCGTCGACATCCTGATCTCGCCTGAAGCGGACCAGGCGGAACGCGCGCGCATCATCGCGGATCTCGGGCTGGATCAGCCCTTGTGGCAGCAGTACCTGACCTTCGTGAACGATGCGCTGCACGGCAATCTCGGCCGGTCCTTCGTGTTCAACGAACCGGCGCTGAAGCTGATCGCGGGGCGCATGCCGGCGACGCTGGAACTCGCGGTCACGGCCGTGCTGCTGTCGATCGTGTTCGGCGTCCCGCTTGGGCTGTATGCCGGGTTGAAGCCGAACGGGTTGCTGGGACGCGCGATCATGGCGGGGAGCATCCTGGGCTTCTCGCTGCCCACCTTCTGGGTGGGGCTGATGCTGATCATGGTCTTTGCGGTGCAACTGGGCTGGCTGCCGTCGACGGGGCGCGGGCAGACGGCGATGCTGTTCGGGCTGCAATGGTCGTTCCTGACCTGGGACGGGCTGCGGCACATGGCGATGCCGGCGCTGAACCTCTCGCTGTTCAACATCTCCCTGGTCCTGCGGCTGACCCGTGCCGGAGTCCGTGAGACGCTGCCGATGGACTTCGTGAAGTTCGCCCGCGCGAAGGGGTTGAGCCCGGCGCGGGTGATCTTCGTTCACGTGCTGAAGAACATCATGATCCCGGTGGTGACGGTGGTCGGGCTGGAGCTTGGCTCGACGATCGCGTTCGCCGTGGTGACCGAGAGCGTGTTCGCCTGGCCGGGCATGGGCAAGCTGATCATCGACAGCATCAACGTGCTCGATCGTCCGGTGATCGTGGCCTACCTGATGCTGATCGTGCTGCTGTTCATCACGATCAACCTGCTGGTGGACATCCTCTACACCG
Source organism: Rhodospirillales bacterium 69-11 (assembly GCA_001898425.1). Classification (GTDB taxonomy): domain Bacteria; phylum Pseudomonadota; class Alphaproteobacteria; order Acetobacterales; family Acetobacteraceae; genus Rhodopila. The sequence continues at coordinate 134,204 of MKTV01000117.1, read as the reverse complement.
TGCTCGACCCGCGGGTGCGGCTGGAGGGGAAGCGGTGATGGTTCGGCCCCACCGCCCCACCGTCATCCGCGGGCTCGACCCGCGGATCCCCGCCGGCACCAGCCCGCACATCGCCGCCGCGCCGGCCGTCGCCGTCCCCGCCGTCCTCCGCGGGCTCGACCCGCGGATCCCGGCCGGCACCAGGCCACATGCCGCCGCCGCGTCAGCCGTCGCCGTCCCCGCCGTCCTCCGCGGGCTCGACCCGCGGATCCCAGTCGGCACCAGGCCGCACATCGCCGCCTCAGCCGTCGCCGTCCCCGCCGTCCTCCGCGGGCTCGACCCGCGGATCCCCGCCGGCACCAGGCCACATGCCTCACGAGAGCAGGCGGTCGTACAAATCCTCCCAGTCGGGATTCTGGCCGACGATCAAGTCGACCTTCCACTTACGAGGCCAATGCTTGATCGCCTTCTCCCGCCTGATCGCAAAGCGGATGTCCTCATGCCATTCGGCGTAGACGAGTCGATGCAGGCCGTAGCGCCGGGTGAAGCCTGGATGAACGCCCTCTCGGTGTTCCCACGCGCGGCGCGCCAGATCGGCGGTGACGCCGACATAGAGCGGCCCGTTCGGACGCCGCGTGATCATGTACACCCAGCCACTCATCGTACGTTGAGTGTGGCGGGCATGGGGTTAAGCAGCG
>MKTV01000117.1:128838-133507 GCA_001898425.1 Rhodospirillales bacterium 69-11 | reverse complement strand
GGGACTCGTGGGGATGGCCGGGTCGAGCCCGGCCATGACGGAGAGTGGCGCGGTCGTCCCGCCCTACTCCCCGCCGCCGCCGTTGCCACCCGTGCCGCCGCCGTCACCACCCCGGCCGCCGCCGCCGTCACCCCCCGTGCCGCCGTCGTCACCACCCCGGCCGCCGCCGCCGTTGCCACCCGTGCCGCCGCCGTTGCCACCCATGCGACCGCCGTCACCACCCGCGCCACCGTCGGCAGGAGCACGGCGCAGTCATGAGCACCACGACGGCACCCAACCCGGCGCCCGCCCCCGCCAGCCCCGCCATGCCCGCCGCGGTGCGCCGCGAGGAGACACCGTTCCGCCGCTTCGTCTCGCAATTCGCGGAATCAAAGCTCGCCCTGGTCGGCCTGATCGTCTTCGTGCTGATCGCCCTCGCCGCGATCTTCGCGCCGCTCATCACGCCGCAGGACCCGTACGACCTCGCCCAGCTCGACATCATGGATGGCCGCCTGCCCCCAGGCTCCGTCTCCGGCGCCGGCTATACCTATCTGCTCGGCACCGACGACCAGGGCCGGGACATGTTCTCGGGCATCCTCTACGGGCTGCGCATCTCGCTTGCGGTCGGCGTCGGCTCCGCACTGTTCGCCGCCGTGGTCGGCACCACACTCGGCCTGCTCGCCGCGTTCTTCGGCAAACGCACCGACACTGTCATCATGCGGCTGGTGGACCTGCAGCTCTCGTTCCCGTCCATCCTCGTCGCGCTCATGATCCTCGCCGTCCTCGGCAAGGGCGTGATGAACGTCGTGTTCGCGCTGGTGCTCGTGGAATGGGCCTATTACGCGCGAACGGTCCGCGGCACCGCGATGGTCGAGCGGCAACGCGAATACATCGAAGCCGCGGAGTGCCTCGCGCTCCCCTGGCGACGGGTGATGTTCCGCCACCTGCTGCCGAACTGCCTGCCGCCGCTGATCGTCATCGGCACCCAGCAGGTCGCCCGCGCCATCGCGCTGGAAGCCACCCTCTCCTTCCTCGGCCTTGGCGTGCCCATCACCGAACCCTCGCTCGGCCTGCTGATCGCCAACGGCTATCAGTACATGCTGTCGGGCAAATACTGGATCAGCTTCTATCCGGGGATCGCCCTCCTGGTGACCATCGTCTCGATCAACCTCGTGGGCGACCAGCTCCGCGACGTCCTCAATCCGCGGCTGCAGAAATGACCGCCACCCTCGAGGTCCGTAACCTCCAGACGCATTTCTTCACCCGCGCCGGCGTCGTGAAGGCGGTGAACGACGTGTCGTTCAGCGTCAATCGCGGCCAGATCCTGGGGCTCGTGGGCGAATCCGGGTCGGGGAAGTCGGTCACCGGCTTCTCGATCATCGGCCTCGTGGATCCACCCGGGCGTATCACCGGCGGCTCCATCCTCTACCAGGGCCGCGACCTCGCGAAGCTGTCGGAACGCGAGATGCGCGACCTGCGCGGCAACCGCATTGCGATGATCTTCCAGGACCCGATGATGACGCTCAATCCGGTCTTGCGCATCGACACGCAGATGATCGAGGCGGTGCAGGCGCACGCGAAAGTCTCCCGCGCCGAGGCCCGCACCCGCTCGCGCGACGCCCTCGGCATGGTGGGCATCCCCAGCCCGGAGGAACGGCTGGAAGCCTACCCGCACCAGTTCTCCGGCGGAATGCGCCAGCGCGTGGCGATCGCCATCGCGCTGTTGCACAACCCCGACCTGCTGATCGCGGACGAGCCCACCACCGCGCTGGACGTGACCATCCAGGCGCAGATCCTGGCCGAGGTGCAGAAACTCGCCGCCGACCACGGCACCGCGCTGGTGTGGGTGACGCATGACCTGTCGGTCATCGCCGGGCTCGCCGACGACATCGCCGTGATGTACGCGGGGCGCGTCGTGGAAGCCGGGCCGGCATCCATGGTGCTCGATACGCCTGCGCATCCCTATACCCACGGGCTGATCGGCAGTGTGCCGTCCCGCAACAAGCGGGGCGAGAAGCTGCAGCAGATTCCAGGCACGACGCCCTCGGTGCTGAACCTGCCGCCTGGCTGCGCCTTCCGCACCCGCTGCGCCCGCGCGACCTCGGTCTGCGAGCAGGAGCCACCCGTGGGCGAAGTCACGCCAGGGCGGACGGCGCGATGCTTCCATCCGCTGACGGCGGTCGCGGCATGAGCACCCCCATCATCGAACTCCGCCACGTCTCGAAGCGCTTCGGCCCCACGCACGATGCGGCGGCGCGGCTCGCGCGCAACCTCGCGACCCGGTTCGGACGACCCGCGCCGAACGAGACCGTCCGCGCGGTCGACGACGTCAGCTTCGCCGTCGCGCGCGGAGAGGTTGTGGGCCTGGTCGGCGAGTCCGGCTGCGGCAAGTCGACCGTCGGCCGCATGGTCGCCGGCATCATGCCGACGACCGAGGGCCAGGTGCTCTACCAGGGCCAGGAGGTCGCCTCGCTGTCCGCTGACAAGCGGCGGGAGGCGAAGCTGAAGATCCAGATGATCTTCCAGGACCCGTACGCCTCGCTCAACCCACGCCTGCGCGTCTCGGAGATCGTGGGCGAGGCGCCGCGCGTGCACGGGATGATCAAGGGCGGGTTCGATGACTATCTCGACGCCCAGCTCCGCCGCGCCGGGCTCGATCCCGCCTTCAAGCGGCGCTATCCGCACCAGTTCTCGGGCGGCCAGCGCCAGCGCATCGGCATCGCCCGCGCGCTCGCCGTGCAGCCGGACTTCCTGGTCTGCGACGAGGCGGTGGCCGCGCTCGACGTCTCGATCCAGGCGCAGATCCTCAACCTGTTCATGGATCTCCGCCAGGAACTCGGCCTCACCTACCTGTTCATCAGCCACGATTTGGGTGTGGTCGAGCATCTCTCGGACAGCGTGCTGATCATGTATCTCGGCCGCATCGTCGAGTCGGCGCCGACCGAGGAGGTGTTTCTCCGCGCGAACCACCCCTACACGCAGGCCCTGCTCTCCGAAGTGCCCCGCATCGAGGCCCGCAAGCGCCGCTTCACCGCGATCAAGGGAGAAATCCCGAGCCCGCTGAACCCGCCGAGCGGGTGCCATTTCCATCCGCGGTGCCCGCATGCGATGCCGCGGTGTTCGGTGGAGGTGCCGGCGTTCAAGGAGGTCGCACCGGGGCATCACAGCGCCTGCCACCTCAACGACTGATCGGCGCGGGGACGGCCGCGCCTGGGGCCGGGCAGAGGACGGAAACGCCTTTCCGGCTTGCGAACCGGGGCTCCGCCCTCACTTGAGAGCCCTGTCCGAAGCGCCGAAACCGTGCGACGCAAGCCTGCGTTCGGGTTTCCGCCGCTGCGCGCGACTGTGATGGGTGGCATGATCCGGACATGAAGGTTCTGGTGTGGCAGTGGAGTCGCCTTGGGGGGCCGCCGCGGTTCGGCGTGCTGCTCGCACGCGCGCTGGCGGCCCAGCCGAACGTGAGTGCCGCGCTGTCCCTCTCCCGCCGCGCACAGCTACCGCCCGAGATGATGGCCGAGAGCGAGTTGCTGGTGGACACCTACAGAACCGTCCCCGGCTTCATCGGCCGCGTGCTGCGCGCGCCCTTGGACCTGCCGCGGCTGCTGCCGCGCGTGCGCGCGATCGGTCCCGATGTCGCGGTGTGTGCGCAGCCCGGCCCGCTCGACCTGCTGATGGCGACGGCGCTCCGCCGGCTGGGGATTCCGTTCGTCGTGTTGGTGCATGATGCGGAACTGCATCCCGGGGACGGCATGCCGCTGCAGATGCCGCTGCAACGCGCGTTGTGCCGCGGAGCCGACGCGGTGGGCGCGCTGACCGGCCACGTGGCCGCCGCGCTGCAGGCACAGGGGCTGGCCGGCACTGCGGGCCGCCCCTTGATCAGGGTGAGCCACCCGCCGCTCGCCTTCGACATGCCGCAGCGAGCCGACCGGGCTCCCGGGCCGCGCCGGCTCCTCTGCTTCGGGCGGCTGCTCGCCTACAAGGGGCTCGACCTGCTGCAGGAGGCGCTGCTTGCCGTCGGGCCGCGCGACGATCTGGTCGTGCGCGTGGTGGGGACCGGGCCGGAGACGCCGGTGCTGGACGCGCTGCGCGCCCTGCCCAACGTTACCGTCGAGAATCGCTGGGTGCCGGAGGGCGAGGTCGGCGACCTCCTCGGATGGTCGGACGCGCTGGTCCTGCCTTATCGGGAGGCGAGCCAGAGCGGGGTGGCCGCCGCGGCACTCGCCGCGGGCCGGAAGGTGATCGCGACACAGGTGGGGGGACTGGTGGAGCAGTTGGGCGGCCGGCCCGGCGCGCTGCTCTGCGAGCCCGAGGCCGAATCGCTCGCCGAGGCGATTCGCACTCTGCTCGCACAACCGCCGGACTTCACCCCGCCCGCCGATGCGAGCGCGGCGTGGAACGAGATGGCCGCGACGCTGGTGCAGCAACTGGTCCCGGTGATCCGCGGCCGGCACGCACCGACCCTGGCCGACCTGTCGCCCTCGGCGCGCGCGCCTTAGCCACTCGCTGACGCCGACCCGGGAGCGCTGCGGCACGCGCCGATCGGCAACGGCTTCTCCAACGCGCCGATCGGCAATGGCTTCTCCAACGCGCCGATCGGCGACGACTTCTCCAACGCGCCGATCGGCGACGGCTTCTCCAACGCGCCGATCGGCGCGATGCTCCCGGCGCACGATTCCGGAGCCGACCCGTA
>MKTV01000117.1:115613-128816 GCA_001898425.1 Rhodospirillales bacterium 69-11 | reverse complement strand
CCGCCTCTCCACCGCCATCGATGCCAACTGGGACCGGCAGGTCGCGTGGCTGCAATCGCTGGTGCGCTTCCCCTCCGTTCGCGGTCGGGAGGCGCCCTGCCAGGACTGGATCGCCCGCGAGTTCGCCGCGCGCGGCTGGGCTGTGGACCGTTATACGATCGCCGACGTGCCGATGGAGGGGCTGCGCGGCTTCGCCCCGGTGATGGACACCAACTACGACGATGCCGTGCAGGTGGTCGCGACGTTGCGCGCGCCGCAACCGACCGGACGTTCGCTCGTGATCCAGGGCCATGTCGACGTGGTGCCGGAAGGGCCGCACGACATGTGGACGCGCGCACCTTATGGGGGCGACGTGCATGACGGCCGGCTCTACGGCCGCGGCGCCTGCGACATGAAGCAGGGCGTGGCCGCCATGGTCTTCGCGCTGGATGCGCTCAAGAGCGCCGGCCTGGCACCCGCGGCCGATGTCTACGCGCAGACCGTGACGGAGGAGGAATGTACCGGCAACGGCGCGCTCTCGACCCTCGCGCGCGGCTATCGCGCGGATGCCTGCCTGATCCCGGAGCCCACCGCCAACACGATCACCCGCGCCCATGTCGGCGTGATGTGGTTCCGCCTGCGCGTGCGAGGCGTGCCGGTGCACGTGGCGCACGCCCAGGCCGGGACCAATGCGATCCTGTCCGCCTACACCCTGATCCAGGCGCTGCAAGGGCTGACCGCACGCATCAACGAACGGGCGAAGACAAATCCGGTGTTCGCCGCCATCCCGGACCCGGTGAAGTTCAATCCCGGGAAGATCCGTGGCGGCGACTGGGCGAGTTCCACGCCGGCGTGGTGCGAGGTGGATTGCCGGATCGGCGTGCTGCCCGGCACGGATCTCGCGGATGCGCGGCAGGAGGTTCTGGACACGGTCGCGCAGGCCGCGCGCGGCGACCACTTCCTCGCCAACAACCCGCCCGAGGTGGTGTGGAACGGCTTCCAGGCCGACCCGTTCGTGCTGCCGGAAGGCAGCGACGCGGAAGCCGTCCTGGCCGCCGCGCACCACTCGGTGTTCGGAGCGGCGATGGAAGAGCGCCGCTCCACCGCGGTGAATGACACCCGGTTCTACGGCATCTACTACGGCATGCCGGCGTTGTGTTACGGCCCGACCGGTGGCGGCGTGCACGGCTTCGACGAGTGGGCGGACCTGGCGACTCTCCGGCGCACCACGCTGGCGATCGCCGCCTTCGTCGCCGACTGGTGCGGCGTGCGGCAGATCTGATCCGGCCGAAGGGCGGCTCAGCCGCCCTTCACCCCACCCGCGGTCAGACCGGCCACGATCTCCTTCTGCATCAGCAAAGTCAGCAGCAGCACCGGCGCGGTCACCACCAGCGCCGCGGCGGCGAGAGGGCCCCAGCTGATCTGCTCGAAGGTCAGCACGTTGTACACCGCGACGGGCAGCGTGCGGGTGGAGCGCCCGGCAAGCACGACGCCGAAGATGAAGTTGTTCCAGCTGAAAATGAACGACAGGATCATCGCGACCATGATGCCTGGCCGCGCCAGCGGCATCGCGACGTGGCGGAAGGCCTGCCAGATCGTGGCGCCATCCACCAGCGCCGCCTCTTCGAGCTCACCCGGCAGCCCCTCGAAGAAGCCGATCATGATCCACACCACGATCGGCACGGTGATCACCAGATGGGTGATCACCAGCGGCGTCAACGTGCCAATCAGGCCGAGCCACTGGAAGAGCAGGAAGAGGGGGATGAGGTAGGAGAGGCCGGGGGTGATGCGGGCGACCAGGATCAGCACGGCCGCCTTCGTCGCCTTCGCCTTGGCGATCCCGTAGCCGGCCGGCACGCCGAACAGCAGCGCGAGCCCGGTGGCGCTGAACGACACGATGATGGAATTGATCGTGTAGCTCAGGAAATCGTTCTTCTGGAACACGTCGACGAAGTTGGCGATCGTCGGCGGATTCGGGATGAACACCGGTGGGAAGGCGGTGTTGTCGGCCTCGTTCTTCAGCGAGAGCGAGATCATCCACAGGAAGAACAGGATGGCCGGCGAGATCAGCACCAGCACCGAGAGATAGAGTCCGACGCGGCCCAGCAGCCGTCGGACGCGATGTGCATTCATGGTCCGGCGTCCGCCGCTGCTCCGTGTGGTCGCGCTCATTGCCAGGCCTGCTTCTGGCGCACGCGCAGCAGCACGAGGCTCACCAGCATGATCAGGACGAAGAACACCACGACCATCGCCGATCCGTATCCCAGGTCGTAATAGGCGAAGGCGGTCTGGTAGAGCAGGATGTTGAGCGTCTCGGACGACGTGCCCGGCCCGCCCAGCGTGATCACGTAGATCGTATCGAATGCCTTGAGCGCGTCGATCACCCGGATCACCGCGGCCACCACGATGAACGGCCAGGCGAGCGGCAGGGTGATGTGCACGAACATCTGCCACGCGCTCGCGCCGTCGAGCCGCGCCGCTTCGTACGGGTCCTGCGGCAAGCTGGCGATGCCGCCCAGCACGATCAGCATGACCAGCGGCGTCCACTGCCATGTCTCGACCATCACCAGGGTCGGGATCACCGTGTCGCTCTCGTACACCCAGCTCGACGGCGGCAGCCCGACCGAGGTCAGCAGGTAGTTCAGGACACCCAGTTGCGGGTGGAACATCATCGTCCAGACCAGCGAGATGGCAACCGGGGTCGCCATCATCGGCAGCACGAAGATCGTGCGCGCCAGGCCGCGGAAGCGGAAGTTGGACGCGAAGCAGACCGCTGCCCAGACGCCCAGGATCACCGGGGCCACGACCGAGGCCGCGGTAAAATACAGCGTCCGCCAGACCGCCCACAGGAAGCGGTCGTCGGACAGCATCTTGGTGTAGTTTTCCAGGCCGACGAAGGGCGTGTCGCCCGTCACCTTCCAATCATGCACCGACATGAACAGGGTGAAGATCCACGGGAAGACGATCACCGCCGCGACCACGATCGCGGCCGGCGCGGCGAAATACCAGTATCGGCGCGCGTAATTCCGGCCGCGCGGCGCCGCCGGGGCGCGCGCAGCCTGCAGGGTGGAGAGAGAGGCGCTCATTGGTTTCCATGCGGGCGGCGCTGGGTCGCCCCGTTGTTGCGTTTCCTCGGACCGCAGCTGCGCCACGTCCCGTTCATGATGCGCGATAACATAGAGGCAAGCGAAGCAGGGCGGAACCCGCCCGATTCGCTGCCGCATCGCCCAAGCGCCCGCCGGTCGGCGTCGGACCTGCCGTTCCGGTTCCGGCGCTTCCCCTCCGCCCGCATTGCGCTAGCATCGTCCCACCCCACACAAACAAGAGACGGTCCGGCGGATGACGGATACGACCTCCACCGCCGACCCTCCCAAGGCGCCCCCCGACCCGCACCGCAGCTGGCAGCGCACGCTCTGGGCCATGGTCGGCATCCAGTTCGTCATGACCGGCTCGATCACCTTCCTCAGCCCGATCATCCCGCTGATGCTGCCGCAACTTGGCGTCACCTCGATCGAGGCGATCGATCTCTGGTCCGGCATCATCACCGGCTCCACGCCCTTCGTCGCCGCCTTCGCCGCCCCGCTCTGGGGCCGGCTCGCCGATCGGCAGGGCCGCAAGCTCGCCCTGCTGCGCTCGAGTTGCGCCATCGCCGTGTTCACCGCGCTGATGGGCCTCGCCACCAATGTCTGGGCGTTCTTCGGCGCTCGCGCGGTGATGGGGCTGTTCGCCGGCTTCTCCTCCGCCGCGATCGCCCTGGTCGCGAGCCAGGTTCCCGAACGCCGGCTTGGCTATGCGCTTGGCTGGCTCGCCACCGGACAGCTCGTGGGATCGTTGATCGGCCCGGTCATCGGTGGAGGTCTCGCGGACCTCACCGGCAGTTATCGCATCCCGTTCTACGCCACCGCCGTGATCACGCTGGTCGCACTGGCGTTGGTCTGGGTGATCGTGGACGAGGAGTTCACGCCGCCCGCGCGGGATGCCGGCCGCAGCTCGCTCCGCAGCACGTTCGGCGTCCTGACCAGCTCCGCCGCGCTGTTGCCGCTGTTCCTCGTGCTGCTGATGGCGCAGTTCAGCGTGCGCACCGTGCAGCCGGTCGTGTCGCTGTTCGTGCAGGAGCTGATCGGGAATCCGCCGCATCTCGCGACCCTCGCCGGCATCGCGTTCTCGATCACCGGTCTCGCCGACCTGATCTCTTCGCCCTTCCTCGGCAAGCGCAGCGACGTGATCGGCTATCGCCGCGTGCTGCTGATCTGCCTCGCCGGTGCAGCGATCACCAGCGCGCCACAGGCCTTCGTCGGCAGCTATCCGGCGTTCGTCGCGGCCCGCTTCGCGGTCGGCCTGTTCATCGGCGGCATCCTGCCCACGGCGAACGCGCTCATCGGCCGCAGCGTCCCGCGCGCGCATCGCGGCAGCGTCTACGGCATGACGGCATCAGCCACCTTCCTCGGCAATTCGCTCGGCCCGATCGTGGGCGGCGCGATCGGCGCCAGCCTCGGCCTGCGCGCGGTCTTCCTGATCACCACGGCGTTGTTGCTCGCGAACTTGGTGTGGGTGTGGTTCAAGGTCCCCGAGTACCGCGAGAGCGACGAGGACGCGTAGCGTTCGGCGTCCCGTGGACGGCACGTTCCCGTGTGATGGCCGCCGCAGGGCGGCCATCCACGACGTCCCGTGCGGCACAAAGTCGTGGCTGGCCGGCACAAGGCCGGCCATGACACGGACTGGACGGCGGCGACACGGCGCAGGCGGCGTCACGCCGCGATCAGCCCCACCAGATCGTCCTCCAGCACCGCGCAGGTGAGTTTCCCGCCGGTTCCCGCGCCGGTGTCGAGCCCGATCCGATGCTCCTCCATCGCGACCGCCGGCGACGCGGTATGGCCGTGCACCACCACGACACCCAGGGGCTGCGACGTCCACAGGAAGGGCTGGCGGATCGTCACCATGTCGTCGACCGTCTGCGCGTCCAACGGCACGTTCGGACGAATGCCCGCGTGCACGAACAGGTAATCGCCCTCGCGATGGAACGGCGCCAACGCGCGCAGGAAGGCGAGATGCGCGGCCGGAACCGCGTCGGCCCACCCCTCCCGCGGCAGGTCGGGATCGAGCCCCCAACTGGCGAGCGTCGCGCGGCCACCGGCATGCAGCCAATCCGTCGCCGCGGCGCGATCTCCTCCGATCGCCTGCAGCAGCATCCGCTCATGATCGCCCAGCAGATTCACGACCCGCAGGCGCGGTGCCGGCGCGGGCGCAAGCAGCCGCTCGATCACGTCGGCGGAGTCGGGGCCGAGATCGATGTAGTCCCCGAGATGCACGAGGATCGCCGCCGTGACGGGACGCGCCGCGAGATCATCCGCGATCGCGGCATGCAACGTGGCGAGCGCCGCCGCGCAGCCATGCACGTCGCCGATCGCGTAGACGCGGCGCCCCGCGGGCAATCGCCCCGGCGCACGCCGGAACACCAGCGCCTCCGCGTTCGGCGCCGGATCACGCGCCCCACTCCAGCTCGGGATCGCCGCAGCCTGCAGCGCGGAGCGTAGGCCGGCACCGGCCCGCCGCACGGGACGCCTCATGCGCGGCCGACCCCGTTTCGCTTTTCACGGAGCCTGCTAGGCTGGGGCAGCAACACGGAAAGGAGGAAACCGTTGGGCAAGATCACATTCCCGGTCGAAGCAACACACATCATGATGTTTGCGCGCGCGGTCGGCGACACCAACCCCGTCTACCACGATGCGGAGGCGGCGAAGAAATCCGAGGCCGGCGGCATCATCGCCCCGCCGACCTTCGCCCAGGCCGTGGCGCAGTTCGATCCCGATTACCACCTGCGTCCGAAAGCGGGTGAGAAGTGGTTCGGCTCCGCGAAAGGTCCTTCGGGTATCGAAGGCAAGCCCGCCTCCTCCGGCGGCCTGCACGCGGAACAGCACTACGAGTACATCCGGCCGCTGCGTCCCGGCGACGTGCTGACGGCGGAGACCAAGCCCGGCAAGACCTGGGAGAAGGAGAGCAAGCGCGCGGGCAAGCTGACCTTCCGCGAGCGGGTCACCGAATATCGCGACCAGAAGGGCGAACTGGTCATGATCGCGCGCGGCGTCGGCGTGACGACCGAACGTCCCGTGGACCAGGGCTGAGGGAGGACGACATGGCACTGAAAGCATCCGCCCTGAAGGTCGGCGACACCCATAGCGAACGCGTGGTGGAGAACCTCTCGCGCACGCAGATCGTGCAGTACGCGGGCGCCTCGGGCGACTACAACCCGCTGCACACGGACGAGGTCTACACCGTGCAGGCCGCAGGTTACCCCTCAGTGTTCGCGCACGGCATGCTGACGATGGGCCTGACCGGCAAGATGCTCACGAACTGGGTCGGCGATGGACGGCTGACGAAGTTCGGCGTGCGCTTCACCAACCAGGTCTGGCCGGGCGACACGCTGGACTCGAAGGCGACCGTTGCCGCGATCCGCGAGGAGAACGGCCAGAAGCTCGCCGATCTGACGATCAGCACGACGAACCAGGACGGCAAGGAAGTGGTCAGCGGCACCGCGACGGCGCGGCTCGATCCCTGACGGCGTTCGCGTCCCCGAGCTTGCGCGCGGGGACGCATCGCCACGTGCCGGACGGCGTCAGTCCGGCAGCCGCGTGGATTGCCACGCCACCATCTGCCAGTCGCCACTCCGACGGGCATACACGTCCATGAAGCGCACGCGGAACGACATCGGCTTGCCGCCCGACGTCACGCTGATCGCCGCGACACCGGTCAGCACCACCGACTCCCCGAGATCCTGCGCCGTCACGTCCGACGGCTCGACCGAGGTGTAGACCGTGGCGCCGGACTCCATCGCGCCGATCAGGCTACCCTTGGTGTCGATGCGTGCGGAGGAATGGACGTAGATCAGATCGTCCGCAATCAGCCGACGCAACGTCGCGACGTCCTTCTCCCCCATCGCACGCATGCGCTGCCGGTCGAGGTCCATCACCGCCTGTGCGTTGTCGGCCATCACGTTCTCCCCATCATGCGTGCAGCCGGCCTCGCGGATCGCCATGAGGGCGGCGGCGTTTGACGAAAAACCTACCCATCAGTAGGATTGCCGTCAAATCACACAAAAAAGGGACGTCCGGACATGCCAGAGCTGAAGCCGATGTCCATCATCTACCCGGTGATGCCGGCGAAGGATGAGGCCGAACGCGCCGCCCTGCGCCCGATCGGCCGCAATCGCGAGCTGTACCATGCGGCGATCCATGGCGCGATCGACATCGTCAAGGCCGCCGACGAGATGGGCATATGGGGCATCGGCACGATCGAGCACCATTTCTGGTCCGAGGGCTACGAGGTCGCGCCGGCACCCGGCGCAATCCAGGCGTATTGGGCCGCGCTGACGAAGAACATCAACGTGGGCGTGCTTGGCTACGTGATGGCGACGCACAATCCGATCCGCGTCGCCGAGGAGACCGCGGTCATCAACCACCTCGCGCGCGGCCGCAGCTTCGTCGGTCTGGCGCGCGGCTACCAGTCACGCTGGACCAATGTGATGGGCCAGCATTTCGGAACGCGCGCAACCAAATCGCCATCCGCCGCGGTCTATAACGCGGCGACGCAGGCGGCCGGCTTCTCGCAGGCGACGCAGGTCGAGAAGGACCTGAACGACGACAAGCTGAACCGCGAGATCTTCGAAGACCACGTCGAGATCATGCTGAAGGCGTGGACGCAGGAAAGCTTCGACCACAACTCGAAGCGGTGGCAGGTGCCGTACCCGTATGAGACCGGTGTCACCGACTGGCCGCTCGCGCGCGCCGGCGTGACGCAGAAATTCGGTGCGCCGGGCGAGGTGGATGCGGACGGTCACACGCGCCGGGTCGCGGTGGCGCCGGCGCCCTATACGCGGCCGCATCCGCCGGTCTTCCTGTCCGGCTCGGGCAGTCCGGAAACCATCGCCTTCGCCGGCAAGCACGGGTTCGTGCCGACCTACTTCACCAACATCCAGTCCGCCGGCCCGCTGGCCGACGTCTATCGCAAGGCCGCCGCGCAGCATGGCCGCGCCTTCGGCCCGGGCCAGAACCAATGCATGGTCCGCTGGATCGAGATCGGCCGCACGCGCGAAGAGGCGCTGCAGCGGATCAAGGACTACGACCTGGACATCTGGAAGAACTTCTACGCCGCGATGGGCCGTCGCAAGGTCGAGAATGACGACTACCTCGGCTCCCTGGTCAACTCCGGCCTGTTCCTCTACGGCACGGTGGACGAGGTCCGGCAGGCGCTGATCGAGCAGTGGCGCGTGTTCCCCGCCGAGTACATCACGCTGATCAACCACTACGCGCAGACGCCATCGGCGGTGGTGATCGAGACGCTGGACACGTTCCAGCGCGAGATCAAGCCCGCGCTGGACGAGGTGATCCACGCCGCCAATCGCCAGGCCGCGGAGTAGCCGGCAAATCGCCGGTGCGCGGGCTCATCCCCGCGCACCGGCGCTCGCGGGAGCGCCTGACGCGCGGCCGATCCACGATGATGCCGCAACCGCGGCGGGCGCCCCGCTCGACGCCGGGATCAGCCGGTCAGGCGCAGGGGAAGCGCAGGCGGAACGTGGTGCCCGCCCCGAGTTCCGTCTCGAGCGCGACGTCTCCGCCGCACTGGCGCACGAAGCCGTAGACCTGTGCGAGACCGAGACCCGTGCCGCGACCGCTCTCCTTCGTGGTGAAGAATGGCTCGAACACGCGTTCGCGCACGTCATCCGGCATGCCGGTGCCGGTATCGGCGACGGCCACCTCGACATAGGCGCCGGCTGCGACTCCATCGCCGGCGGGCAGGGCGCAATTCCGTGTCTCGACGCGCAGCACGCCGCCCTCCGGCATCGCGTCGCGCGCGTTGATCGCCAGGTTCAGCAGCGCCGCCTGCATCTGGTTGGGGTCCGCGCGCGCGATCTGCAGGTCGCACGCCAGCTCGAACTGGATCTGGACCGCCGGCCCTATGCTGCGCTCCAGCAGGTCGCGCATGTTCAGGATCAGCGGGTTCATCTCGATCGGCTGGAGTTCCAGGTCCTGCTTGCGCGCGAAGGACAGCAACTGGCTGACGAGCTTCGCCCCGCGTTCGGCGGCGCCGATCGCCCCGTCCACCAGCCGACGGGTCCGATCGTCCTCAATCCGCCGCCGCGCGACCTCGAGCCCACCCAGGATCGCGGTCAGCAGATTGTTGAAGTCATGCGCGATGCCGCCGGTGAGCTGGCCCAGCGCCTCGATCTTCTGCAGCTGCCGGACCTGTTCCTGCGTTCGCTCGCGCTCCTCGATCTGCTGGCGCAGCCGGCTGTTCGCGTCGTGCAGGTCACGCGTGCGCTCACGGACGCGCGTCTCCAGTTCGGCGTTCAGGGCCATCAGCGCGTCGCGCGCCTGCTTCTCGGCAGTGCGGTCATGCAGGATGCGCAGGAACCCCGCGACGGCGCCGGACCGGTCGCGCAGCGGCACGATGCGGCCGCTCGACCAGAGCAGCGTCCCATCCTTGCGCCGATGCCACCGGTCCGCCGCCACGCTGTGCCCGGCGCGGACCGCCCGCAATTCCGCATCCGGCACATCGGCGGCCACGTCCTCGCCGGTGAAGATCCGCCCGTGCGATTCGCCGATCACCTCGTCGGGCGCGTACTGGAACAGCGCCTGCGCACCCGGATTCCAGCTGGTGATCCGGCCGTCCAGCCCGCAGGTGAAGATCGCATAGTCGACCGCGCTCTCCACGATCATGCGGTAGCGCTCGCCACTCTCCTGCGCGGATTGCTCCGCGAGCCGCAGACGCAGCATGGCGCGGGCGACGGCGATCAGTTCGGCGGGCTCGATCGGAGCGGTCAGGTAGCAATCCGCCCCGCTCTCCAACCCGACCACGCGGTCGCTGCTGCTGACCAGCGACGCGGAGACCTGGATCACGACGATATCGGGCCAGCGCTGCTTGATTTGCCGGCAGACGTCGAGCCCGCTGATGTCGGGCAGCTTGACGTCGAGCAGCACGATCGCCGGGTGCATCGAGGCGGCGATCGCAAGCGCCGTGGCACCGTCGGAGGCTTCGGCGACGGAGAAGCCGCCAAGCTTCAGGGAGCGCGTCTTGACGTAACGGACCGCCTCGTCGTCGTCGACGTTGAGCACGAGCGCGCCCAGCAGGGGTGCATCTGAGCTGGCCGTGGTCATCCGATCCCCGTCGGCTGCGACAGCCGGCCCGACGCCGCCGTCGGCTGGGCCGACGCGGACTGCGAGCTCGTGGACTGGCCCATCGTGGACTGGCCCATCGTGGACTGGCCCATCGTGGACTGGCCGCCGATGGCGTTCGGCGTCCTGGCCGGCGGCGGTGCGGCGTGGGATAGGCTGGACTGCGGCATCGTGGGCTGGGCCATCAGGAACGGGGTGACCGCGGCCGTCATCGAGTCACGGCTGAGCGTCGCCTTGGACAGCACCGTCCGCGCGTGACGCAGCCGCTCGTGCTCATGCGCCATCAGCACGGAAGAGGTGCAGACGATGACGGGGATGTCGCGTGTCTCCGGGTTGGCTGCAAGACGCTCCAGCACCTCGAATCCGTCCATCCCGGGCATGCGCAGGTCCAGCAGGATCACGTCCGGCCGCTCGCGCTGGGTGCGCAGCAACCCCGCGGCGCCTCCGTCCGCCTCGATCACCCGCAGGCCGGGCAGGTTGGCCAGCATCTGGCGCTGCACGTAGCGGGAGGTTTCCTCGTCGTCGATCAGCAGCACGCCGCCACGTCCGGTGGGGATTTCCACCGCCGGCGCTTCGGGCGGGGGTTCGGCCTGCGGCAGCAAGGTCGGAATGGCGACGGTGAAGCGGGAGCCTGCGCCCAACGCGCTCTGCAGCGTCAGCGAGCCCCCCATCAGCTCCGCCAGCCGGCGGGAGAGCGGCAGGCCGAGGCCGGTGCCCTTGGCGCGTCCCTGCAGCCGGCTCGCGACCTGACTGAACTCATGGAACACGAGCTCATGGTTTTCGGGCGCGATCCCGATCCCGGTGTCCTGCACGGTGAAGATGCAGTGGCCGGCAACCCGGTCGTAGCTCGCGGCGACGCGCACCTCGCCCGCTTCCGTGAACTTCAGCGCGTTCGAGATCAGGTTGCGCAGCACCTGCGCGAGCTTGGCCTCGTCGGTGAACAGCGGCGGGCAGTCCACCGGCTCGTCGAACACGAGTTCGATCGCGTCGCTCTGCTGCAGCGGCTTCATCACGCCGCGCAGGCCGCCGAACAGTTCCTGGACCGTGAAGCTGCGCGGCCGCAGCTCGAGCTTGCCGGCCTCCACCTTCGCGAGATCGAGCAGGTCGTTGACCAGTTCGGCCAGGCTCTCGGCGGAGCGGCGGATGTAGCCGACCTGCTTGCCCTGCTCGGCCGTCAGCGGGCCATCGGCCTCGTCCAGCAGCAGCCGCGCCAACGCCAGGATGGAGTTGAGCGGCGTGCGGAACTCATGGCTCATGTTCGAGAGGAAGCGGGACTTCAGCTCGCTCGCCTCCCGCAGCTGTTCGGCCCGCTCGTCCAGTTCGGCGTAGAGCGCGACAACCCCGCGATTGGTGTCTTCCAGTTCCGCGTTCAGCCGCTCGATCTCGGCCTGGCTGCGAAGCAGCGCGCCCGTGTCCTGAACGGTGTCCTCGAGCAGCGAGGGTGCCGGCTGCTGCGCGAGCCAAGTGGCGAGGTCGGCCGCGCGTTGCGCCTGGGCGGCGGCCTCCTCCGGCCACTCGAACATCGGCAGCGGGCAGAGCAGCCGGACGGTCGTTCCGCTGCGCGTGGTCTCGACCTCAACGCGCTCCATCAGGCGTCGCACCAGCGCGAGTCCGCCGCGCCCCTCGAAGGCGGCATCGGCGGCACCGAGGCCGCGCCCCTGGTCCGTCACGACGACCACCAGCGCGGGGGGCGTCCCGGCCGCGAGTGCAAGCCGCAGCGTGCCACCACCTGCATGCGTGATCGCGTTGCAGGCCAGTTCCACCGTCGCCGCGACGAGGCTGGTCCTTGCGCCGCCTTCGAGACCGACCCGCCCGGCGAGGGCGCGCAGCCGACCGCGGCACGCGACGAGATCGTCCGAACCGGCCAGGGTCGCGGTGGTGAGCAGCCACTCCATCGTCAGCCTTTCCAGACGAGGACCCCGCAATCGTCCCGGCCACGGGCGTGGTCGCGGTATAGCGTCGCGGCGGCGAGGGTCGGGTCCTGGCGCAGCAACCCAGGGTGCGAGTCCAGCGACCAGGACGTCGACAGACCGTCCGAGTGCATCACGATCGTCGGGTGCCCTGCAACATCGTAGCTGAAGGCCTGGAGCTTGAACACGGTGTGCCCGGCCGTCCCGTTGTGCGACACCATGCGGCGCGCGCCGCTCTCGTCGACCAGCAGGCCGGCGATGTTGCCGATCCCGCCATAGCTCACGCTACGCCCGTTCGGCGCCACCACGGCGACGGCGACGGCGGCGCCCCTGGTGTGCCGCAATCCCGCATGCACTGCCTGCAGGATCGCCACGGGGTCGCGCGGCGCCTGGGCGCGGAACAGGCGGCGCGCTTCCCGCGACGCCACGGCCGCGAGTTCGCCATGACCGAGCCCGTCGGCCATCAGGAGTGCGACGCTGCCATCCGACCCCTTCACCATGCCGCCGGAATCGCCGCAGACCGTTTCCCCGCTGCGGGGAACGGTCACGAGCCCCAGATGACGCGGGCCGCTCGTGCCCGTGCCACCACGCCGGCGCAGCCGCGCCAGGATCACCGTCCCGGCCCCGGGCCGGGAGTGGATCGCGATCTCGTCCGCGAGGCGCTGGACCGCGCCGAGGCCGGTGCCGGGCGTGCCGGCCGTGGAGTAGCCGTCGCGCAGGCAGCGGGCCACGTCCGCCATGCCGCGGCCGCGGTCGAGCGCCAGCACTTCAACGCCGGCATCCACTTCCGCGTCGAGCCCGAACAGGAGTTCCCCACCCCCGCCATGCTGCAGCAGGTTCCGCGCGAGTTCCGTGACGACCAGCGAGACGCGGCCGCACTCGGTCTCGTCGAGACCAGCGCGCGCCGCAAGCGTCGAAATCCGCCGCCGCGCTTCCGCGACATGGCTCGGATCATCCACCGGCTGGCGGTCCATCAAGATCTCACTTCCAGCGTGCGATGGTGATCCGCGTGCCTTCGCCGGGCACGGAGACGATGTCGAACTCGTTGCACAGGCGGCGAGCACCGCCGAGACCGAGCCCCATGCCCTTGCCGGTGGTGAAGCCGTCCCGCAGCGCCTGGTCGATGTCGGGAATGCCCGGCCCCT
>MKTV01000117.1:42172-115599 GCA_001898425.1 Rhodospirillales bacterium 69-11 | reverse complement strand
ATGCGCAGGCCACGACGCGCGTGATCCTGCAGCATCTCGAGCCGCGCTTCCCCGCCCCGACCGTAATCGAGCGTGTTGCGGGCGAGTTCGCTCGCCGCGGTCACGATCTTGGTCTGATCCACCAGGCCGAGTCCGGCTTCGATCGCGCGCGCGCGGACCTCCTGGCGCACGCGGACGATGTCCTCGCTGGTCCGGATCTGCAAGGTGCTACGCGGGGTCGCCATCCGCTTCCGAGTCCAGCTCGTCATCCCCACGATGGGTGCGGATCAGCGCCATCCCACGTTCCGCGTTCAGCGCGGTGCGCACTCCCGGCAGCGACAAGCCCAGCTCGACCAGCGTGATTGCCACGGCAGGGCGCATGCCGACCACCACCGTTTCCGCATCGAGCACGCGGGCGATCTGGGCGATGTTCGCCAACGTGCGCCCGATGAAACTGTCCACGATCTCGAGCGCGGAGATGTCGATCAGCACGCCCTTGGCCGAGGTCTGCACGATGCGGTTGGTCAGATCGTCCTCGAGCGCCAGGGCCAGGCGGTCGTGCATGTCCACCTGGATGGTGACGAGCAGCGCGTTCCCGAGCTTCAGGATCGGGATGCGATCCTCGACGTCACCCGGCATGGGAGTCGACCGCCGCCGGCGCCGCCGGCTTCGTTCGCACCACGCTGCGCCCGATGCGGCGCAGCGCGAGGGCGAAGGCATCGGACAGATTGGCTTTGGAGATGACGTTCAGCTCCACGCCCAGATGCACCATCGTCTGGGCGATCTGCGGGCGGATGCCGCTGATGATGCAGTCGGCCCCCATCAGCCGTGCCGCCGCGACTGTCTTCAGCAGGTGCTGGGCGACCAGCGTATCGACCGTGGGAACGCCGGTGATGTCGATGATGGCGATGTCGGCTTCGTGCTGGACGATGCTCTCGAGCAGGTTCTCCATCACGACCTGCGTGCGCGAACTGTCGAGCGTGCCGATCAGCGGCAGGGCGAGGATCCCCTGCCAGAGCTTCACCACCGGGGTGGAGAGTTCGGCGATCTCCTGCTGCTGGCGGACGATCACCTCTTCCCGGGTCTTCTGCCACGCCTCCATCATGCGCAGGCCCAGCGCGTCGATGAGCAGGGTCACGGCCCAGAGATCGGCACCGAGGCCTTCCGCGTCGTTGCCCCAGGCGCGGGCCAGGAAGCGAAACAGCGGCTGCTTCAGGGAGAAGACGAACAATGCGCTCTCGGTCGGGGAAAATCCCTGGACGGCGCGGGAGCGCGAGATGTCGACCAGCATGTCGTACAGCGGCTCGAAGGCCGGGCTGTCGCTCTCGACCACCGTGCTGCCGCGCAGCGCATCGCTGAGACGCTGCAGGAACCCGCTCGCCTGACGCGCGCGCTCCACTTCCGAGATCCGGTCGTCGGCGACGCCGTCCCGCAGGCGCTCCACCCACTCCGCAAGAATTTCGTCCCCATGGGCATCGAGGATGCTGGGCAAGCGAGACGCAGAGGCGGGAGACATGGCACTCTCGGAGCGAGTTGCAGGGGAAAACCGGGCGGAATGGGATTGAACGATCCCCTCCAGGAATAAGTCTACTCACTGTTGCGCGAGCTGTCGACATGGCGCGCGACAAATGCGCCCTGATTTTTGGGCATGGAACTTTCGCAATGGCAATCGCGCATAAAGAGACGCACTTTTCCGAGCTTGCAGGCCGACCATGCGTCGGCTGCCGAGAAGTGCGGGCTGTATTGTGAGAACGCAACGGGACCACGCGGCAAGTCGTGCCGAACGCGGCTGGCCGACCGGGCGGTGACGTCCGGCCGCCTCTCCTATCGGGATCTGCTGCGCGACGTCGCAGTGCGTCGACTGCTGGCCGCCACCGCCCTCGCCCGAATCGCCGGACGGATGTTCCTGCTGACCGTCGTGCTCCTGGCGCTCGATGCCGGCGGCGATCCCGGCTTCGTCGGCTGGGTCTCGTTCGCCGCGCTGGCGCCCGGATTGCTCAGCAGCCCGCTTTCCGGCGCCCTGCTCGACCGGATGGGCGCCGGCCGCGCGATCCTGCTCGACATGGCGTGCAGCGCCGCGCTCGCCCTGGCGCTTGCCGGCGCCGGCGGGACGCCAGCTGCCCTGATCGCCCTGGTCGCGGCGTTCTCCCTCACCTCTCCGCTCAGCCAGGCCGGCATCCGCACGCTGCTGCCGCACCTGGTCGCGCCGGCCCTGCGCGATCGGGCGAACGCGATGGATACGCTGATCCATGGCGTGGTCGACATCCTCGGGCCGCCCCTGGCCGGCGTCCTGGTCGCGGTTCTGGGCGCGCGCGCGACCTTGCTGCCGATTTCGGTGCTGTATGCCGCGGCGGCGATCTGCCTGCGCGGGCTGGACACGCGACCGGTGGGAGGGGCGCGAAGTCTCGTCGCCCTGCTGCGCCAGGCCGGGGAGGGCGTGAGCAGCGTCGTCCGCATGCCGACCTTGCGAGGCCTGGTCGCGTCCTATGCCGCGTACGAGATTGCCTGGGGCATCATGATCGTCGCCGTTCCGGTGCTGGTGAGCCGCCACGTGGGCGAGGGACCGGCGCGCGATACGACGACCGGCCTGCTATGGGCCGGACTGGGCGGAGCCGGCATCGTCGGCGCGCTGCTCGCGGGCCACTGGCGCGCGGTCGGACGCGAGCGGGCGCTCATCGCGACCGGCATGGCCGTGACCGGGATGGCCCTGGGGAGCGCCGGACTGGCGATGGCGCGGCTGGACGCCGGGCTCCCCGCCCTCGCGCTGGGTCTGGTGATGATGGGGGCGATGGCCGGGCCGATCGACGTGAGCGTGCTGACGCTGCGCCAGCGCCGGACGCCGCCCGATCGTCTGGGACGGGTGATGGCGGTGTCCATGAGCCTGAACCAGTCCGGCGCGCCACTCGGCGCTGCACTCGGGGGCTGGTTGCTGACGCAGGCCGCCGACGCGACGCTGCCCGCCGCAGCCCTGGCGGCATGCCTGGGCGCGGTGGCGTGCTGGCGGCTCATCCCACCCGAACGGGCGGGTGCGTATCGGGAGATGCGGCAGGAAGAAGAGGCCGGGTCCGCAACGAACGTGGTCCGGCCGACCGATCTCAGCCCTGGCGGGCCTTCATCCGGGGGTTCTTCTTGTTGATCACGTAGACGCGCCCGCGACGGCGCACAACGCGGCAGTTCTTGTCGCGCACCTTGGCCGACTTCAGGCTGTTCCGAACTCTCATGACACGAACGCTTCTGCTGATCGAAAAACGGAGGGCGGTGGATAGGCGGAGGAGGAATGGGAGTCAAGGCGAAGGAGGGTCGGCGCGAGAGCGGCCTCCGCCGCTGCGGTCAGCGCCGGGCCTCCACCACCAGCGCCTGGAGCGGCGTCTCGAAGGGACCCGGGCCGAAGCGGCGGACGATCTCGGCCGCCGCTGCATCCGTGGCGGCTTCCAGCCCGCCTGGTTCGATCGACTCGATTTCGGCCCGCATGGGCGATCCCTGGCAGAGGCCGACGGCCGGATCGCGGGCTTCGCGCACCTGACCGGACAAGGTGACGAGGTCGATCCGGATCTCGCGGAACCCGGCCGAGACCAGGTCGCCGCGGATGCGATCCGGGTCGTGGTAGCCGCACGGCGTGCGCTCGAGGAACCACGATGGATGGGAAGGGTGCCGCGCGGAGAGGCCCGCGACGACGGCGTCCATCACGGGCGTGGTGGCCAGGCGGTCCCAGACGCTGAACACCAGGCGGCCGCCGGGTACGAGGACATTGCGCGCCTCGCGAAGGCCGGCGACCCGGTCGGCGAAGAACATCACGCCGAACTGGCAGACCACCGCATCGAACGTATCCGGATCGAACGGCAGGGACAGGGCGTCGGCCTGCTGCCATTGCACCCGCCCGAGCCCTGGCTTGGCTTCCGCGTGGTCGAGCATGGGCTGGTTCAGGTCTGTCGCAAGGATCTGGACCGCCTCCGGCAGGGTCGCGGCAAGCGCCGCCGTCGCGATCCCGGTTCCGGCCGCGAGTTCGAGCAGGCGACCCGTCCGCAGCGTCCGCATGCGTGCGGCCAGGTCCGCAGCGAAGGGCGCGAACAGCGTCGCCCCCATGAACCGGTCGTAGAGTTCCGGGATGGACCCGGTGAACGCGTTATCGGCTTGGCCCATGCGTCCTCCCCCCCCCGTCGCGGCCGTTTCGGACGGCTTGCGTTCGCGGGGATCAGCGTAGGCGCGACACGCGTTTGGCGGACACGCACGCCCGCGTGATCGCAGGCCTCCCGTCAGGCGACGGAAGCCGCGTCACGCGCGGTGCGCGGCCATGGACCCGCGCCACGTCATGGCCGCTTCGGCGGCCGTGTCCATGTTCGGCGCAGGTCCCAGCCTTTCGTGTCCCGGCTGTCAGGTCCCGGTCGTCAGGTCCCGGCTGTCAGGCGCTGACCAGCCGCCATTGGACGAGCGTATACCCGTCATGCGGCTCGAACACCGCCTCCACCGGCGCGCCGATCGGCACCGCCTGCTTCGGATCCCCGAGGAGATTCCCGACCATGCGGACGTTGCCGTATTCGGGCAGTTCGACCAGCACCACGACATACGGCCCGTGGCCGGTCAGCGCGCCGTGCACCGGGTGGTGCGGCTTCTGGTAGGAGTAGATGCGGCCGCGTCCCTGGATCTCCTCCCATCCCAGGTCGAAGCTGTGGCAGCGATGGCAAATCCACTCCGGCCCCCATTGCCACGCCCCGCAGCCCTTGCATTTCTGGATGCGCAGCTTGCCTTCGCGCGTGCCCTGCCAGTACGGCTCCGCGAGCCCGTCCGGCGCGGTGGAGGGCGTGGGCAGCCCGTTCGGCAGATAGGTCTCGCTCACAGCGTGGCCTCCGATCCCAGAATCAAGGAGCTGACCGGCGTCACCATGGGGCCGCCGATCACGATCGCCGCGTCGTTGCGCTTCACCTGGTTGATGGCGGTGCCGCGGATCTGGCGCACCGCCTCGATCACCAGTTCGAGCCCGTGCATGTAGCACTCGGCCAGGTTCCCGCCGCTGGTGTTCAGCGGCATCTTGCCGCTCTCCACGAACAGGTTCTCGGGCGTCAGGACCTCGTTGGCTTCCTCGGCCTTCACGAGCCCATGCTCCACCAGGCTCATCAGCACGCCGCCGGTGAAGTTCTCGTAGCACTGCACGATGCCCATGTCGGACGGGCCCAGCTTCGCCATCTCGTACATCCGCGGCGCCAACTGGTTGAAGTGCGAGCTCGGGTAGTTCGGCATGTTGTGCACGGGCGCCGCGCTGCGATGGTCGCTGCCCTGGCCGCAGGCGAGCAGGTAGGTCGGCTTGCCCTTGAAGTCCTTGGCGCGTTCCGCCGGCACCACGATCACGGCCGCGGCGCCGTCATTCTCCTGGCAGCAATCGTAGAGATGGAAGAACGGCTCGATGATCCAGCGCGACGCGTCGTATTTCGCGGCGTCGAGCGGCCGGCCCTTCATCACGGCGTTCGGGTTGTTCTGCGCGTGGTGATAGCAGGCGAGCGAAATCGCCCGCAGCGCGTCCTGCCGGATGCCATGGTCGTGCATGAAGCGCGTCACCTTCATGGCGAAGCGCTGCGCGGGCGACATCAGGCCGTAGGGGGCGAGGAACGCATCGTCCCCGGTCACGGCGGTGGAGGCCTGGCTCCGCCCGTAGCGCGCATACTGGCCCTGCGCGAGGGAGCGGAAGGCCACCACGCAATCCGCCATGCCGGTGGCGACCGCGGCCGCCGCGTTGCCGACCGCCCCGCACACGCCGCCGCCGCCGCCGCCCCAGAACATGTTGGAGAAGCGGAAGTCCTTCGTGCCCAGCGCCGAGGCGAGACGCGGCGCGTCCGACCGGTCGTTGCCGTAGGAGGCGAAGCCATCCACGTCGTGCGGGCTGATGCCGGCATCCTCGCAGGCGTTCACCACGGCCTGCAGCGCCAGCTTGAACTCGCTGTCGGGGGATTGCCCGTGCTTGTAATAGGTCGTCTCGCCGATGCCGACGATGGCGACCTTCCCTCGGAGGGTCCTGTCCGTCATCCGTTCCTTCCCTTGCGCAGCCGGCGCTGCTACTGACGAGTAGCAGGTCCAGCAGAATTGCCAAGAGCAAAGACGGAGGGGACGCGTACGCCCATGGATATTGGCACGCACGCAGCCGCGCGGCCGGGTCACCCGGCGCTGATCAACGCCGCGACCGGGGAAGTGCAGAGCTTCGCGGAGCTCGACGCCCGCTCGAACCAGTTGGCCCACTGGCTGTACGCGCAGGGCCTGCGTCGCGGCGACCACGTCGCGCTGTTCATGGAAAACACCATGAACGTGCTGGAGATCGCGTGGGCGGGGCTGCGGTCGGGCCTGTACGTCACGGCGGTCAACCGCTACCTGACCGCGGACGAGGCCGCCTACGTCATCGACGATTGCGACGCGACGGTGCTGATCGCGTCCCATGCGCGCGCCGAGGTGGCGGCCGAGCTGCCCGCCCGACTACCCCGCTGCCGGCACTACCTGATGACGGACGGCACGATCGACGGGTGGGCCGACTACGAGGCGGCGATCGCCCCCTGCCCCACCACCCGCCTCGCGCACGAATGGTGCGGCGAGACGATGCTGTACAGCTCCGGCACGACGGGGCGGCCGAAAGGCGTGCAGCGGCCGCTGCAGGACCTGACCGTGGCCGAAGGCCTGCGCGCCGCCCAGCTCACCGCGGAATACGGGTTCGGCCGCGACACGGTCTATCTCTGCCCGGCCCCGCTCTATCACGCCGCCCCGCTCAGCTTCTCGCTGTCCGTGCAGCATGCCGGCGGCACCGTGGTGATGATGCCGCGCTTCGATGCGGACGCCGCGCTGGAGGCGATCGAACGGTATCGCGTGACCCACAGCCAGTGGGTGCCCACCATGTTCGTCCGCATGCTGAAGCTGCCCGAGGAACGCCGCCGCGCCTTCGACCTCTCGAGCCATGTCTGTGCGATCCACGCCGCCGCGCCCTGCCCGCAGGAGGTCAAGCGCGCGATGATCGCGTGGTGGGGACCGATCGTCCACGAATACTACGGCGCCACCGAATCCAACGGCATGACGCGCATCACCGCCACCGAGTGGCTCGCCCACCCCGGCTCCGTCGGCCGCGCCAAACTCGGTATCCTCCACATCTGCGACGAGGACGGTCGCGACCTGCCCGTCGGCGAGGCGGGGCTCGTGTATTTCGAGCGCGACGTCATGCCCTTCGCCTACCACAAGGATCCGGACCGCACCGCGGCCACCCAGCACCCGGTGCACAAGACCTGGACCACGCTGGGCGACGTCGGATACGTCGACGCCGAAGGCTACCTGTATCTCACCGACCGCAAGGCCTTCATGATCATCTCGGGCGGGGTGAACATCTACCCGCGGGAGATCGAGGATGCGCTGGTCGGCCACCCCGCGGTGCGCGACGTCGCCGTGTTCGGGCTTCCCGATCCCGAGATGGGCGAGCAGGTGAAGGCGGTGGTCGAGCCGATGGACGGCGTGACACCGGACGCCGCTCTGGCCGAGACGCTGATCGCCTACGCGCGCGCCCAGCTCGCCCATTACAAGGTCCCGAAGTAGATCGACTTCATCGATGCCCTGCCCCGGCTGCCGACCGGGAAACTGTACAAGCAAGCGCTCCGCGCCGATTACCTCGCGCGGAGCTGACGGGGCAGGCTCCACCTTCGGCAGCGGCCTGCTGCAGGTGGCCGTCCCATCGCGTGATTCACGGCGGAGGCGCGCGCCTCCGCCGACCACGCATCAGGTCGGCCGCTTCTTCCGCTTGCCGCGCGGTTCCGCCGTCGCGAGATCGGGCAGGTCGACCAGCTCGATCGGCAGCGCGGCGGCGGTCGGGGCCGAGAGGGCGCCCGCCACCCGCTCCGGCGGCGAGGCCATGGGATCCTCGCCATGGGCGACCGCCTCGGCGGCGCGCGCCAGTTCGGTGACCACCTCGTCCGCGTTCTGCGCTTCCTCCTCGTCACGCCCCGACACTGGGACCGCGGCCATGAACTCGACCGCGGTGACCACCTGCGCCAGGTTCACGGTCGCCGCCGTCGCGCCCGGGACGGGCGTTCCCAGGAACTGCTTCGGGCGCCAGGCGAGGTCGATGCCATCGGGAAGTCCGGCATTGTCGAGCAGCACGTCCAGCAGGATCACGCCGTCCGGCGAGTGATGGACGGCCGTGATGCTGGCGATCCGCAGCACGTCGCCCGTGGTCAGCAGCAGGCCGAAGCGGCCGTGCAAGCCGACCATGCGGCGCCCCAGCCAGGCCGGCAGAAGGGTTTCGGCAGCTTCCGGGTCGGTAATCCGCGTCCAGCTCAAGGGGACATCCTTCGCGACGATGAGTCCCCCATCCTGCGACGTCCCCGGCGGCGCAGGCAAACCGGCCGCCGGAAACGTTCGCGCGATGCCGCCGCCGCGGACCGACCCGCTACGACGCCGGCAACCGCTGGTGCGCCGGCACGTCCAGCCTGAAGAACCGCGCCGCGTTCAGCCCCAGGATCTTGGCGCGCTGCGTGTCGTCCAGCATTGGCATGGTACGCTCGATCGCCTCCGCCGAGTGCGGCCACGTCCCCTCGTGGTGCGGGTAGTCGTTCGCCCACATGAAGTTGTCGACCAGCTCGTAGCGTTCGGCGAGATGCAGGCCGGACGGATCCTCCTGGAACGTCGCGAACCCGTGGGCGCGATAATAGTCCGACGGCAGGCCCTGCAGCTTCGGACGCACCCACATGTGGTGCTTGCGATAGGCCTCGTCCATCGCGTCGAGCAGCCAGGGCACCCAGCCGATCCCCGCCTCGACCGTGGCGAAGCGCAGCTTGCCGAACCGCTCCAGCACGCCGGACGCACAGAGATTGGCCACGGGCTCGATCGTCGGCGACAGCGAATGCGTGACGTAGTTGATCACCGCCCCGCCATTCCCGCGCGAGGCGCGCGGATCGCGCCCGGTCGAGACGTGGAAGGTGATCGGCAGGTCGCATTCCTCGATCAGCGCCCACATCCGATCGAAATGCGGCAGGTTGTAGTTGACGTGGTCGACGTCGTGCGCCCCCCAGATCGGCTTGCACGGCAGGGTCAGCGCGCGGAAACCGATCTTCGCGCAGCGCTCGATCTCCGCCAGCGTTCCCTCGAGGTCGCCCGGCGCGATCGCCGCCACCGGCAGCATCGACTGCGGATAGGCCCCGAACTGCTCCCACGCCCAGTCGTTCCACACCCGGCATTGCGCGAGCGAGAAGGTCGGGTCGGGCGTGGCCCACATCGCCAGGCCCTTGTTCGGGAAGATGATCTCGACGTCGATCCCGTCGGCCTGGTTGTCCTTGACCCGCTGCGCCGGATCCGCGCCCGACTGGCTGCGCAGCCAGTCCTCCCCCTCGAAGCTCATGACGCGGACCTTGTCCGGGCGGTATCCCTCGCAGTAGCGCCACTGCACGCCCTTCTCGTCGACGATGATGCGGGGCACGCGCTCCCGGTATTTCGCGTCGATCCGCTTCACCCAGAGATCGGCGGGCTCGTTGGCGTGGCTGTCGGTCGAGACCATGAAATACTTCTGCGGATCCGCCACGCGGGCCGAACGCTGCCAGCCGGCATGCCCGGGTGTCTCGAGCCGCCACAGATTCGGGGCATTGATCGCGACTTCGCTCATGGACATCCTCCTCGGGGCCGCGGAGCGGGCCCTTCTACTTATCGGTATGCTACGCTACGCTCAGGAAGAAGCATCCCGCAACAGAATGCGGCCGGCCGGACCGGCCGGCACGGGGAGGATCGGATCGGCATGAGCGATGAGGCGTCATTCTTCGGCTTGCGGGGCAGGAAGGCCCTGATCATCGGCGGCGGCCAAGGCATGGGCGAAAGTGCCGCGCGCTTCCTCGCCCGCGCCGGTGCGGACGTGGCCCTGGTGGACCTCGCCTCGGATCGCGCCGAACGCGTCGCGAAGCTGGTCGAAGGGCTCGGAACCCGCGGCATTCCCATCGCCGGCAACGTGCTCGAGGATGCGGAGATCCCGCGGATCGTCGGGGAAGCGGCGGACAAGCTGGGCGGGCTCGACGTCATGGTCTCGATCGTCGGCGCCGCCGCCTGGGGCTCCCTGCTCGACACGACCGCGGAGGTCTGGGATCAGCAGCTCGCGCTGAACCTGCGCTATTTCTTCCTGGTTGCACGTGAAACCGCCACGACGATGATCAAGGCGGGGCGCGGCGGCAGCATCGTCGGCATCGCCTCCGTGGACGGACAGCGCGCGAGCCCGATGCGCGGCGCCTACGGTGCGGCGAAGGCGGGGCTGATCAGCCTGGTGCAGACCATGGCCGTGGAATGGGCCCCACACCACATCCGGGTCAACGCGATCGCACCGGGCCATATCGTGACGCCGCGGCTCTACGACACGCCGCAGCGGGTGGACGCGTATGCGAACAGCCTGATCCCCATGCGCGCGCGCGGCGAGACCGACGATATCGGCAAGGCGGCGCTGTTCCTCAGCTCCGACATGGCGCGCTACGTCAACGGCACGACGCTGGACGTGGATGGCGGATTGCTCGCCGCCAACCTGTTCCCGCGCGGCCTGCCCGGCAACAACGCCTGACACGACGCGCACGACTTCACGCCGACCAGGCCCGCTGCCACAGTCGGGCCCGAGACGAACGGGGAAACGTCGATGAACTTCGATTTTTCGGACGACCTGAAGCAACTGCGCGACGAGGCGCGACGGTTCCTGTCGGAGCAGGCGACTCCCGCCGTCGCGCGACGAGCCCTGGACGGGCAGGAGCGGTATGACGCGACGCTGTGGAAGGCGATCGCCGAGATGGGCTGGATCGGCGCCGCGATCCCCGAGGAGTACGGCGGGGCGGGCCTCGGCTACGAAGGCCTGTGCGTGCTGGCCGAGGAGATCGGCCGGACCGTCGCGCCGGTGCCCTTCGCCTCCACCGCCTATCTCGCGGCGGAAGCGATCCTGCTCGCGGGGACCGAGGCGCAGAAGCGCGAATGGCTGCCGCGCATCGCCGATGGCTCC
Organism: Rhodospirillales bacterium 69-11; assembly: GCA_001898425.1. Classification (GTDB taxonomy): domain Bacteria; phylum Pseudomonadota; class Alphaproteobacteria; order Acetobacterales; family Acetobacteraceae; genus Rhodopila. The sequence continues at coordinate 104,648 of MKTV01000117.1, read as the reverse complement.
GTGATCGGCTGCTTCGCGCTGTCGGAAGGGACCGGCAACCCGGACCCGCGCTCGATCCGCGCCCGCGCCGTGGGGGGAAAACTGAGCGGCGTGAAGTATCCCGTCACCGACGGCGGCATCGCCGACGTGGCGATCGTCGTGGCACATGACGAGGCGGGCGAGATCGCCCTGTATCTCCTGCCGCTGAAGGGCGTCGCCCGCACCGACCTGAAGACGATCGACCCGACGCATAACCACGCCCGCTTCGACCTCGACGCCGCGGGAGCCGAGAAGCTCGGTGCGGCAGGCGGATGGGACCAGGTGCAGCGGCTACTCGACCGCGCGGCGATCCTGTTCGCCTTCGAGCAGGTCGGCGGATCCGACGCATGCCTGCAGATGGCGCGCAGCTACGCGCAGGAGCGCTATGCGTTCGGGCGCCCGATCGGCTCTTTCCAGGCGATCAAGCACAAGCTCGCCGATGTCTACGTGGCTCTCGAGCTCGCGCGGTCGAACGCGTATTTCGGTGCCTGGGCCCTGGCGGCGGATGCGTCCGATCTTCCACTCGCCGCGGCCACGGTGCGGGTCTCGGCGACCGAAGCGTACCATCTCGCGTCCAAGGAGAACATCCAGACGCATGGTGGCATCGGCTTCACCTGGCAGGTCGACTGCCACCTGTTCTATCGCCGTGCGAAGCATCTCGGCACGACGCTGGGGGGCGCGCCGTTCTGGAAGGATCGGCTCGTATCCCTGATCGAAACCCGCAACGCGGCCTGACCGGAGAGCGTCCATGGACTTCAACGACACCCCAGAGGAAGCCACGTTCCGCGCCGAGGTGCGGTCGTTCCTGCAGGCCAACGCGCAGCCCAAGGCGGGCACGCGCCCGGTGCTGCGGCAGAGCGGCATCGACGCGGAGGGCGTGCGCCGCTGCAAGGAATGGCAGGCGAAGAAGGCCGATGCCGGGTTCGCCGGCCTCACCTGGCCGAAGCGCTTCGGTGGCCGGGAAGCCTCCCCGATCATGCAGGTGATCTACAACCAGGAAGAGGACAACTACGTCGTTCCGAAGGGACTGTACGAGATCGGCCTCGGCATGTGCATCCCGACGATGATGGCCTATGCGAAGCCCGAACAGCTGGAACGCTACGTGAAGCCGGCGCTGCGCGGCGAGGAAGTGTGGTGCCAGCTCTTCTCGGAACCGGCCGGCGGATCCGATCTTGCCGCGCTGCGGACACGCGCGGAGAAGGATGGCGACGACTGGGTGATCAACGGGCAGAAGATCTGGACCTCCGGCGCGCATCTGTCCGATTTCGGCATCATCGTCGTGCGCACGGATCCGAACGTGCCGAAACATGAAGGCCTCACCTTCTTCTTCCTCGACATGAAGTCGCCGGGAATCGAGATACGGCCGATTCACCAGATGTCGGGCGCGCGGCACTTCAACGAAGTGTTCTTCACCGACGTGCGCGTCCCCGATGCGCAGCGGCTGGGCGCCGTCGGCCAGGGCTGGAAGGTGTCGCTGACGACGCTGATGAACGAACGGCTGGCCGTCGGCGACGTGCAGCGTCCGGATGTCGACGATCTGGTGGAGCTTGCGCGGACGGTGACGGTCGACGGGCAACCGGCGATCCGCAACGGCGCGGTCCGCGAGCGGATCGCCGAGTGGTATGCGCGCAGCCAGGGCCTGAAGTTCACACGCTTCCGCACGATCACAGCGCTGTCGCGCGGCGAGACTCCCGGCCCCGAGAACTCGATCCACAAGCTGGTGAATGCGTCCAAGCTGCAGGACATCGCGAGCTACGGAATCGACCTGATGGGTGAGGCCGGGATCCTGGTGGACGACGAAGTGGCCGAAGCCTACGGCATGTTCCAGGCGGCGCTGCTGTCGTCCCCGAGCTCCCGGATCGCGGGCGGATCGGACGAGATCCTCCGCAACATCATCGCCGAACGTGTGCTGGGGCTACCGGGGGACATCCGGGTCGACAAGAACGTCCCGTTCAACAAGGTGCCGAGCGGAAGTCGGTAGCAGGGGAGCGAGCCCCCGCGTGTCGCGGAGCCGGTGTCGCTGCATCTCGTGCGCCCCCCGCCCCCGTGTCATGGCCGCCGCAGGGCGGCCATCCACGACTTCGAGGGGCACGGAAAGTCATGGATGGCCGGCCGCCGCCGGCCATGACACGGAGGGACGACCTGCGCCGGCCATGACACGAGGGGCGGGGGCCCGCCATCACCCCCAGAGGTTAGGCACCACCGCGGCGGAGTAGCCGGACACGAACTCCTTCTCCGTCCCCGTCTCCGGATCGAAGGCGTGGCGGCGGACGCGGCCGATGTTCCCGCCATACAGGTGGATTGAGATCGACGCCCGGTCCGACAGCGCATTCGCCACGCGGTGGATGTCGCCGATCGTGGGTGAGACGGCGCCCACCATGCCGGGCGTGAGCCGCTCTACCCCCTCCGCCCGCAGCCGGCCGTCGGCGTCACGGACGTAGCCCGTCGCCGTCTCCGCTCCGCGCAGCATGCCGACCAGGCCCCACATCAGGTGGTCGTGCACGGGCGTCTGCTGGCCGGGGCCCCAGACGAAGCTCACCAGCGAGAACCGGTCCAGCGGATCGCCGTAGAGCAGATACTGCCGATAGGAACGGCCGTCCGCCTGGGCGAAAGTGTCGGGCAGCCAGTCGTCCTCGGCCACCAGCCGCGCGAGCATCTGGCGCGCCTCGGGCAGCACCGCCGCTTCGGCGAGCCCCTCGCGGTCGGCGAGGCGGGTGAGGTCGGCGACGAAACGACGCAGGGGATCGAGACTCACGACGCGTCCTCCCTCGACAAGAAACTCAGGCGGCGGGCCGCTTGCGCATCATCGCCTGCCGACGACAGATCGCGACCATCTCGTCGCGCTGGTTCCAGCACGTGTGCTCGAATTCCAGGATGCCGACGGTCGGCCGGGACTTGCTCTCGCGCATGTTCAGCACCTTGGTGCGGGCGCGCAGCGTGTCGCCATGGAAGACGGGCTTCGGGAACTTCATCTCGGTGAAGCCCAGATTGCCGACCGTGGTCCCCAGCGTCGTGTCGTTTACGGTCATGCCGACCATCAGCCCCGCAGTGAACATCGAGTTGACGATCCGCTGGCCGAATTCGGTCTTCGCCGAGAACTCCGCGTCGATGTGCAGCGGCTGCACATTCATCGTCAGGGCGGAAAACAGCGTATTATCCATTTCGGAGACGGTCCGCGTCCACGGATGGGCGAATTCCTGCCCCACGTGGAAATCCTCGTAATACAGACCGGCCATCCCATCCGCCCTCCCATTCGGAGGAAAAATCCTACCCCTGGCCGCCGACGGGAGCAAATCGTTCCCGACAGTCGCCCAAGCATGACATCACCTTCATCTGAACTGGTCGGCACGTGAACGTGTGCCCGACCGACACGGTCCATACCGATATGAAGGCCCGTGCACGTCTTCGGAAGCGGGATGTTCATGCGCAGCAAGGTTCCGGTCGTGGCCATCTCCGGGCTTCGCATCAACGGTCCCGGGTCGCACGGGCAACGCGGCACAGCGTGATGTCGTAACGTTCGAAAGGAAGCATGAGATGGACAAGGATCGGCTTGAGGGCATCGGACACCAGGTCAAGGGCTCCGTGAAGGAGACCGTCGGCAAGGTGACCGGCGATACGAAGACGGAGGCCGAGGGCAAGGCCGAGAAGACCGCGGGCAAGGTGCAGAATGCCGTCGGCGGCGCCAAGGATGCCGTGCGCGACGCGGCCAAGCGCTGAGGAGCCGGCGTCATGTCGACCATCCTGCTGATCATCCTGATCATCCTGCTGATCGGCGCGCTGCCGACCTGGCCGTATAGCGGCGGCTGGGGTTACTACCCGAGCGGCGGGCTTGGACTGATCCTGCTGATCGTCATCATCCTGCTGGTGATGGGACGCATATAGCGCTCCCGCGCCGGGCGATCGGCGGCACCCGCCCCGATCGCCCGTGCGACCGCCCTGGCGTAGCGCCAGTCCCGCTCAGGCTGGTTTCGCTGAAATCAGTTCCGCTCAGGCGGCGACCTTCTCCGCCCGGACGTCCTTGATGTCGCGGAAGGTGAGGTCCGGCGCCATCTCCTCGGCGCGCCGCATCATGAACGCGGAACTGGCGAGGAAGACCGGGTCGCCGTCCACGTCGTCGGCCATCGCACTCCGGTTCTCCGACACGAACTTGTCGAGCGCGGCTCGACTCTTTGCCGTGATCCAGCGCGCGAGCGCATAGGGCGACGGCTCGAACCCGATCGCCACGCCGTATTCCGCACCCAGCCGCGCCTGCAGCACGTCGAGCTGGAGCGTGCCGACCACGCCTACCAGAGGTGCCGATCCGTCCTGCGGGCGGAACAGCTGCACCACGCCCTCTTCCGCAAGCTCCACCAGCGCCTGGCGCAGCTTCTTCGCCTTCATCGCGTCGTCCAGTCGCACGCGACGCAGGATCTCAGGGGCGAAATACGGCACCCCGACGAAGTTCACCTCCTCCCCCTCCGTCAGCGTGTCGCCGATGCGCAGCGTGCCGTGGTTCGGGATGCCGACCACGTCGCCGGCAAAGGCCTCATCGGCGATCTCGCGCTCGCGGGCGAAGAAGAACTGCGGTGCGTGCAGCGGGATCTGCTTCCCCGTGCGCACCTGCTTCAGCCGCATGCCGCGCGTGAGCCGGCCGGAGCAGACACGCGCGAAGGCGATGCGGTCCCGATGGTTCGGGTCCATGTTCGCCTGGATCTTGAAGACGAGCGCGGTCAGTGCCGGCTCTGTCGCCTCGATCGGCCGCTTGTCGGATGGCTGGGTGCGCGGACGCGGGCCGTACTCGGCCAGCCCGTCCAGCAGGTCGGTGACGCCGATCCCCTTCATCGCACTGCCGAAATAGACCGGCGTCAGGTGCCCGGCATTGAAACTCTCGAGGTCGAACTCGGGCAGCGCGGAGCGCACCAGGTCGACCTCGTCCGCCACGTCCTGCAGCCGCCGGTCCGATTGCGGCAGGTCCTGCGTCAGATGCATCTCCCGCTTGCGCAGGTCGTAGGTGCCGACGAACTCCGACGCGCGGCCCACGGGCCAGGTGACGGGGGTGGTGTCGAGCGCGAGCGTCGAGGCGATCTCGTCCAGCAGCGCGATCGGGTCCTGCGCCTCGCGGTCCATCTTGTTGATGAAGGTCACGATCGGGATGTCCCGCAGGCGGCAGATCTCGAACAGCTTGCGGGTCCGCGCCTCGATCCCCTTGGCCGCATCGATCACCATCACCGCGGAATCCACCGCCGTGAGCGTGCGGTAGGTGTCCTCCGAGAAATCCTCGTGGCCCGGCGTATCGAGCAGGTTGAACACGCATCCGGCATGCTCGAACGTCATCACCGAGGTGACGACCGAGATCCCGCGATCCCGCTCGATCCCCATCCAGTCGGAGCGGGTGCGCCGCCGCTCTCCCTTCGCGCGGACGTTGCCGGCGAGCTGGATTGCGCCGCCGGCCCGCAGCAGGTGTTCGGTCAGGGTCGTCTTCCCGGCATCCGGGTGCGAGATGATCGCGAACGTGCGACGACGGGCGATTTCGGCGGCGGGATCGGTGGTCATCGGGCTCTCATACACGAAGCGGTTCGCCAAGGGGACTGCCGGCGGCGCGGGGGCACGCCTCGCGCACACGGGGAAAGGCGCACCCGATCGCGCAGGGGGCGGACAGCGGCAAACGATATGGGTCCGTCCGCGCGATCCGTCGAGGCGCAATGCAGCGTTGCAGTGCTCGGACGTCACCCGGGCGGCAAACTCCCCATCTTCCGTGCAATCCCGCAGGGACAAAACAAGAGGGACGCACTTCGCTTCCGCGTGTCCGCACCGGCTTGTCATGGCCGGTTACGACGGTCCCTCACCGTCGCGCCTCGCTCCACGGAGTTCGCAGGCGCGCTTTGAGACAGGAGTTCGCCATGCACGCCGACACCCTTGCCCGCCGTCGTTTTTTCCGTCTGGCCGCCACCGGCCTGTTCGCCACCGCCCTGCCCGCGGCCGCGTTCCCCACATTGGGCCATGCCCAGGCGGCGGCCGCGCCGACGGACCCGATCCGGGCCTTGGACGCGGCCCTGCTGCAGGCGATGAAGACAGGCCGTTCCGCCTCCTTCGCGGAACGTTATGAGATGCTGTCCGGCCCGGTGGACCAGGCCTTCGATCTCGACGCGGTGCTGCAGACCTCGGTCGGACCGCGCTGGGCCACCCTGTCGGCCACCGAACGGGACGAGCTGCGCAGTGCGTTCCGGCGCTACACGATCGCCAACTACGTGGCGAACTTCGACTCCTATGAGGGTCAGCAGTTCCAGCTCGACCCCGCGCCGCGCTCCCTGCCCGGCGGGCAGCAGGTCGTGACCACGCGACTGGTCGCGCCCGGCGGCAGCACGACCGTGCTGGGCTACGTGATGCGGCAGACGCCGTCCGGCTGGAAGGCCGTGGACGTGCTCGCGGACGGCGCGATCAGCCGCGTCGCGGTGCAGCGGTCGGACTTCCGCGGCCTGTTGAGCCAGGGCGGCAGCCGCGCCCTGGCGAGCAGCCTGCAGCGCAAGACGGCGGACTTGTCGGGCGGCGCGCTCGCCTGATCCGCGGGGCCGCCGCCCATCCGCGGCGGCCCGCCTGCGATCTCGGGCGAACGCCGTCCACCCAGCCTGCCTTCCGGCCGTCCCGCTCCGCCCACCGCTCGGTGGCACGTGGCTTGCCTCGTCTCGCTTGTTATTGCGAGGGAGACGAGGGTGCGACGACGCATGTTTCTGCAGGGTGCCGGTGCCCTGCTCAGCCTGCCTTCGGTCGTGCGCGCCGAATCGGCAACCACGCTGAAATTCATCCCCTACGCCGACCTGGCGCTGCTCGATCCGATGGCGGCCGCCTTCGTCACGCGCAACCACGTGCTGATGGTATTCGACACCCTCTACGCGCTGGACGAGGCAGGCGAGCCGCAGCCGCAGATGGTCGAGGGTCACACGGTCGAGGACGACGGCAAGCGCTGGCGCCTCAAGCTCCGGCCCGGCCTGACATTCCACGACGGCACGCCGGTGCTGGCGCGCGACGTGGTGGCGAGCCTGCAGCGCTGGTGGACCAACGACGCCTATGGCCAGGCGCTGGCGGCGGCGACCGACGAGATTTCTGCGCCGTCCGACGACACGGTGCAGTTTCGCCTCAAGCGGCCGTTCGGCCTGCTCCCGCATGCGCTCGCCCATCCGACCAACCTGGTCGCCGCGATCATGCCGGAACGGCTCGCCCGCACCCCGGCCAGCACGCGGCTCACGGAAATGGTCGGCTCCGGCCCGTACCGCTACCTCGCCGCCGAACGCGTGGCGGGTGCGCGGAACGTCTATGCGCGGTTCGAGGGCTACGTGCCGCGACCGACCGGCACGCCCAGTTTCTGCGCCGGCCCGCGGATCGCGCATTTCGACCGCGTGGAATGGCTGACCACGCCGGACCCGGCAACGCAGGTTGCCGCCCTGCGCGCGGGCGAGGTCGACTGGGTCGAGCAGCCGCAGATGGACCTGGTGCCGCTGCTGCGGAAGGAGAGCGGGCTGCGGCTGACGGTGGCCGAGACGAAGGGGTTGATCGGCTTCCTGCGCTTCAACTTCCTCTTCCCGCCCTTCGACAATCCGGCGATCCGCCGAGCGGTCCTGGCCGCCGTGAACCAGCGCGAGTTCATGGAGGCGGTGGTCGGCGACAACGCCGCCTGGTCCAAGGCCGGCTACTTCGCCCCTGGCAGCGACATGGCCTCCGACGCGGGGATGAGCGCCCTGTCGGACGCGCCGGACCTCGGGGCGATCAAGCGGCAAATCGAGCAGGCCGGGTACAAGGGCGAGCGGGTCGTCTACCTCTCGGTCAACGACGTGCCGCGGATTGCCGCAATCGCGATGGTCGGTGCCGATCTGCTGCGCAAGCTGGGCTTCAACGTCGACGAGGTCGCCACCGACTGGGGTACGGTGGTGCAGCGGTCGGTGCGGCGCCAGCCCTTGGACAAGGGCGGATGGAGCATGTTCGCCTCCTTCACCGGCGGCTACGACATGAGCAGCCCCGGGAGCGCCAACCTGCTGCGCGGCAACGGCCCGCGTGCCTATAACGGCTGGCCGGAGCTACCGGCGATGGAGACGCTGCGCGACCGCTGGCTCGCCGCCGACGACCTGGGCGCGCGGAAGGCGATCGCGCGGGAGATCCAGCTCCAGGCCTTCCAGGACGTGCCCTTCCTGCCGTTGGGTTCCTACTACCAGCCCACCGCCTACAAGGCGGACCTGACCGGGATGCAGAAGGGGCTGATCCTGTTCACCAACGTGAAACGGAGCTGAGAGCCCGACCGCCCAGCATCCCCCTCCCCCCTCGCGGGGGAGGGCCGGGGTGGGGGGGCCGCCCGCGACCGCTCGGACGCAGGGGCCGCGCCCCGATCCGGGATCGCGACCCCGATCACCCCCTCCCCGCGCCCCCCTCCCGCAAGGGGAGGGGGAGGTGCGGCATGACCTGCTCGCGAAGCACGCCCGCCATGGAGCGGTTCACCCGCGCCAACGCGTCCTCCCAGGCGAACACCCCGAACCGGTCGAACTCGGGCAGCACCGCCCCGTCGGGCGCGGTGAAGGTGCTGCGGCACCGCAGCGCCGTCGGATCCGGGAGATCCGGCCGCACCCACGCGAACAGCACGAGATCCTTCGCCGGCAGATAGCGATGCCGTCCCAGCGGATGCAGCGCCTCGGGCGTCGCCGTGATGCCGGTCTCCTCCGCCAGCTCGCGCAGCGCCGCCGCCAGATGGTCCTCGCCCGGATCGGCCAGCCCCTTCGGAATGTCCCAGCGCGGCGAGCGGGTCGCATGTCCCAGCAGCACCCGTGCGCCATCCGTCACGATCACCCCGCACGACACCGCCCGCGCCATCGCACCACCCCCGCGCCAAGCGCCCCAAACGCAAGAAGCGCCGCCCGAGGGCGACGCTTCTGTCCGTCCGACCGGAAAACCGCGATCAGCGCGAGTAGAACTCGACGACCAGATGCGGCTCCATCTGCACCGGATACGGCACGTCCGACAGCTTCGGCGCGCGCCCGAACCGGCCCTTCATGGCGCGGTGGTCGACCTCGAGATACTCGGGGACGTCGCGCTCCGGGCTCTGCGCGGCGTCGAGCACCATCGCGAGCTGCTTCGACTTCTCCTTCACCTCGATCGTGTCGTTGTCGCGCACGAGGTAGGAGGGGATGTTCACGCGCTTGCCGTTCACCAGCACATGCCCGTGCGAGACGAACTGACGGGCGGCGAACGGAGTGATCGCGAACTTCATGCGGTAGATCACCGCATCCAGCCGGCGCTCCAGCAGCTCGATCAGGTTCTCCGAGGTGTCGCCCTTCCGGCGCACCGCTTCCACATAGTACTTGTGGAACTGCTTCTCGCTGATGTTGCCGTAGTAGCCCTTCAGCTTCTGCTTCGCCATCAGCTGGGTGCCGAAGTCGGTGGGCTTCTTGCGGCGCTGGCCGTGCTGGCCGGGACCATATTCCCGCTTGGCGACCGGGGACTTCGCCCGTCCCCACAGGTTGACGCCCAGGCGGCGATTGATCTTGTACTTGCTTTCGGCGCGCTTGGTCATGAGCTTGCGCGTAGCCTTTCTTCGTGTTGTTGCACCGGTAGGCCCCTCCCCATCCGGCCAACCTGGCCGCAACGGCGAGCGACGGGCGCGGGCCCCGAAGGCCCGTCCACGTTCCCGGCAGTGGGCGGGCCTATAGGCGCCCCACCCTCCGGTTGTCAAACATCGGACATGCCGCACGTCGGCGAGCCGCTGCGCCGCCCCGCCTTGTCAAAGTCACCGCCGCCCCGTAGCAGACGCGTCATGATCCAGCGCAGCGACATTCTCTGGCTCGGTGTCTCCGCGGGCGTCATGGGCTGCCTCGTCGGCGGCATGATGCTGGGCATCGGCATGGACCTGATCATCAACGGCGCGCCCATCGGATGGCTGCTGATGCTGCCCGGCGCCCCGGTTTCCGCCATTCCCGGCTGGTTCCTCGCCAAACGCCTCGCCCGCCAGCTCTGACGCGCGCCGGCCGCCGGGACCGTGCGGTTGGCTGGCCGGCGCGCGCCCGGCCACGACGGAGGACGGGGACGACGGTGAACCGGCCATGGGGTCGGACCGGCCATGATGGTGGCCGGACCGATACCTCGCGGGTATGAGGAACGCGCGACCGGCGCCATGGACGCAAGGCCGCCGCCCCGCCATCCTCCCCCGATGACCGATCTGCCCAAACCCCGCCTGCGCCACGGCGTCGTGGAGGTCCCGGTGCACCACATGCGCGGCGGCACCTCCACCGGCCTCGTGATCTGGGAGCGCGCCGCACCCCGCGACCTCGCGGTGCGGGAAGAGCTGCTGCGACACCTCATGGGCATTCCCCTCGCCGGAGAGCGACCCGGAAACCGGCAGATCACCGGCCTCGGACGCGGCCCGGCCACCAGCAACAAGGTGTTCTTCGCCGAGACCGAACACGTGGACGGCCGCCTGCGACTCGTCAGCACCCTCGCCCAGCTCGCCGCCAGCCATGCCGCGGTCGACTGGAGCGTGAATTGCGGCAACATGTCCGCCGCCCTGCCGCTCTGGGCCCTCGACACCGGCATCGCCACGCCAGGCCCCGGCGCGTTCGAGATCGACATCCGCAACACCAACACGGGCGTCGTCACCACCGCACGGATGGTGCGCGAGCCGGATGGCCGCTTCATGCCGGCGGAGATTCCCGGCGTGGACGGCGCCTTCCCCGCCGTGGACCTCTTCCTGCATGCCCCGGTCGGCGCCAAGACCGGCCGCCTGCTGCCGACCGGTTCGGTGTGCGACACGGTCGCAGGCCACACCGTCTCCTGCGTCGACGTCGCCGTGCCGATGGTGATCGCCGCGGCCGAAGCCTTCGGCAAGACCGCCCACGAACCGCCCGCCGCGCTGGAAGCCGATACCGCCTTCATGGCCACGCTGCGCGAGGTCTGGACCGAAGCCGGGCTCCGCATGGGACTCACGCGCCGCGACGGCAGCCGCATGACGGCCGAGGACCTCCGTCGCAGCGAGACCATCCCGAAGGTCTGCATCGTCGGCCCGCCCAAGGCGGGCGGCACGCTCGCGGTGCGCTACTTCACCCCGCAGACCGCGCACGGCTCGATGGCCGTCTCCGGCGGGTGCTGCCTCGCCGCCGCGGCGCTGATCCCCGGCAGCGTCGCGCACCAGGTCGCGAACGGACTTGCCCCTGCCGGTCCGGACTTCGCCGAACATGCGGTGGCGATCGAGAACCCCGCCGGCATCCTGGACGCAAGCGTCGTCGCGCGCGCCGGCGGGGAGGCGCTGGAGGTCCGCAGCGCCGCCTACCGCCGCAGCGCCCAGGTGCTGCTGCAAGGATGGACCCCGCTCTACCGCGCCTCCGCCGAACTGCAGGCCGCGCTGCTGGACTGAACCGGAGCGACCGCGCACGGCGGCGCGGCCGCAAGCCCCGGCATCCGCCTCGCCGAGGAACGGGCAATCAAGCGGTCAGGCGGTTCAGGCGGTCAGATGCGTGTGCGGCGCCGCGCTGCCGCCATGGGTGTGCCGCTCCTCCCGCACCGTCACCGGCACCACGTGCAGTGCCGCGTGCCGCACCCCGCGCTGCGTCGTGAGCTGGTCGGCGAATTGCGTCACCTCGCCCGCGGTTCCGCGCAGCACCCCGATTTCCAGGCACGCCTCATGATCCAGATGGACGTGCAGGTTCGCCACCATCAGGTCGTGCCGGTCGTGCTGCGCCCGGGTCAGCCGCTGCGCCAGCGCGCGCGTCTCATGATCGTACACATAGGTCAGCGTCGCCACGCACGGTGTGTCGGGCGCCGCCGCGGCGTCCCGATCCACCATGCCGCGGACGATGTCGCGGAACGCCTCCGACCGGCTGGCATAGCCGCGTCGCGCCATCAGCGCGTCCACCGCCGCCAAGAGCTCGTCGTCCATGGTGATGGTGATGCGCTGCATGAGCCCTCCGCTGCTCGAGGATACCGGCAGATGCGCGCCCCACGCGAGAGCCACGGACAACAGACGCGCGCGCCTCGGTTGCCCTCCGGTATGAACAATGGCACTGAAGGTATGACGACGCCGACGAGGACGACCATGCCCGCAGACCCGCAAACCGGATCAGGAACCGCGCTCCACACGCATGTGCGGCCGGGAACGCGGGCGTGGCGCGGCAGGGTCGGCGCGATGTTCGGGGCCCTGCTCATGGCCAACGCCGCCGCCTGGCTCTGGGCCTGGGATGCCTTCGGCGACCGCCCGGCCCTTCTCGGCACCGCCCTCCTCGCCTGGGTCTTCGGCCTGCGCCATGCCGTCGACGCAGACCACATCGCCGCCATCGACAACGTCGTGCGCAAGCTGATGCAGGACGGCCAGCGGCCGATCGGGGTCGGCCTGTTCTTCTCGCTGGGCCACGCCTCCGTCGTGTTCCTCGCCTGCGCCGTGATCGCCGCCACCGCCGCGACCATCCCGCTGGAGGCGGTGCGGGAGGTGACCGGCACGATCGGCACCGCCGTCTCCGCCTCCTTCCTGATGCTCATCGGCCTCGGCAACCTGCTGATCCTCCGGCAGGTCTGGGGGCAGTTGCGGCACGTCCGGCGGGATGGCCGCCTGCCCGCCCAGCCGTTCGATGCCGCCGGACCGCAAGGGCTGCTGACCCGCCTGCTGCGCCCCGCGCTGCGCGCCATCCGCCGGAGCTGGCAGATGTACCCGCTGGGCTTCCTGTTCGGTCTCGGCTTCGACACCGCGACCGAGATCGGCCTGATGGCGATTGCCGCCACCCAGGCGGCCGGCGGACTCCACCCGTGGGAGGTGCTCGTCTTCCCCGCCCTGTTCACCGCCGGGATGACGCTGGTGGATAGCGCCGACAGCATCCTGATGGTCGGCGCCTACGAGTGGGCGTTCGTCGATCCGCTGCGCAAGCTCTGGTACAACCTGACCATCACCGCGGCCTCGGTGGCGGTCGCGCTGCTGATCGGTGGCGTCGAGGCCGCCGGCATGCTCGCGGACCGGCTCTCGCTCGACGGCCCGGCCTGGCGCTTCGTGGCAACGCTGAACGAGGACGTCACCCTCCTCGGATGCCTCGTGATCGGCATCTTCGTGCTCGCCTGGATCGTATCCGCCGGCCTGTATCGCTGGGCGGCGTGGAATGTCCGCCCGGCCACGGCGCAGGACTGATCTGACCGACTCTCGGGAACGTGACCCCGCAAAGGGAGGAAGGCTTTCTAGGGTCCGGGGCAGACGAGAGGCCGGGAATGAACGCCCCCGAACTGCGGAAGAAGGCTGCCGAGGCGCGATCCATGGCGGAGTCGGCACGAGATCCGGCGATTCACGCCTTGCTGCTCGAACTTGCGACCGACCTCGAGCAGGAGGCCGACGATCTCGACCGCCAGCCGAAGGAACGCCGCGCTCACCCCAGGATTCCGGTGCCCGGGCCGCTGGTGCGGATGCGCCGCCTCGACCATCCGGGATTGGCCTTCCTCTCGCTCGCGGACCTCTCGGAAGGCGGAGCCGGGCTGCGCGGCACCCTGGGCTGGCCGGTCGGCACCCCGGTCGAACTCGGCTTCCTCGACGGGAGCGCCACGCTGCGCGGCACGATCGCGCGGATCGCCGACCGGCAGGTCGGGGTGGCATTCGGCACGGCGACCGCCGGCTCGAACACCGGACAGCTCGTCATCGCCCTGACCAGCAGCGAAGGCGCCGTTCGCGAGGCCTGACGGCGATCGGCCTCGCACCTGCCAAGGCCCGTCCCACGCGCGCGGGACGAACGGCGTCAGCCGGCTTCGGGGCCGGACCCGTCCGGATCGGGTGACGGAAGATCCGGCTCCAGCCGGCCGCGCTGGCGACGGCCGATCGCGAGCTCCGTGACCATGCCGTGCAGGGTGCGCAGCTCCTGCTCCGTCACCTCGCCGCGCTGGAACAGGTGGCGGATGTTCCGCACCATCCCCGGCCGCTTCGGCAGGTTGCGCAGGAAGCCGCACGCGTCGAGCTGGTCCACGAGGTGGCGCAGGAAATTGTCGAGTTCGCCCTTGGTCGCGACCCGGCTCTCGTTCGTCATCAGCGCGCGCGGGGCGGTCTCGTCGGCCGCCGTCCACCACTCATAGGCCATCACCATGACCGCCTGGGCCAGGTTCAGGGACATGAAGGCGGGATTGAGCGGGTAACGGACCAGCGCATCCGCCTGCGCCATGTCGTCGTTGTCGAGGCCGGCCCGCTCCGGCCCGAACAGCAGCCCGGTCCGCAGCCCGCGCGCCGCGATGCCGCGCAACTCGTTCGCGGCGCCCCGCGCGGTCAGCACCGGCTTGACGATGTGGCGCGGCCGCGGACACGTCGCGAACACGTGGTGCAGGTCGGCGACGGCGTCCGCCACCGTGTCGTGCAGGGTCAGGCAATCCAGGATCCGGTCGGCGCCCGAGGAGTTCCGCCACGCCTTCTCCTGCGGCCAGCCATCGCGTGGCGCCACCAGCCGCAGGTGGAACAGGCCGCCATTCGCCATCGCCCGCGCACAGGCGCCGATGTTGTCGGCCAGTTGCGGCCGCACCAGGATCACGATCGGCGCGTTGCCGATCGGCGCCAGCGGCGCCCCGCCTTCCCGTCCCGTCATCGCCCGCGTCCGGCTCAGCCCGCGCGCCGCCAGGTGGTGCCCTGGGGACCGTCCTCCAGCACCACGCCCCGCGTCGCCAGCTCCGCGCGGATCGCATCCGCCCGCGCGAAATCGCGCGCCTTCCGCGCCGCGAGCCGTTCGGCGATCGCCGCCTCGATGCCGGCCGCGTCCTCTCCCGCGCCGCGGAACCAAGCCGAGGGCGCGGCCTGCAGCAGCCCCAGCACGTCGCCGGCCGCCCGCAAGCCGCAGGCGGCGTCGAAATCCCCCGCCAGTGCCGCATCCGCCAGGCCGTGCATCGCCGACAGGGCGAGCGGCGTGTTCAGGTCGTCGCACAAGGCCGCCATCACCGCCGCCGGCGGATCGACCGCGCGGATCTCGGGGAATTTCTCGAGCGCGCGATAGAACCGGTCGAGCTCCCGCTTCGCCTCCGCGAGCGCCGCATCCGAGAAGTCCGGGGTGGAGCGGTAATGGGTGCGCAGCAGCAGCACGCGGATCGCCTCCCCGGGCGCACGCGCCAAGGCCTCGCGCAGCGTGATGAAGTTGCCGAGGCTCTTCGACATCTTCTCGCCGTCGACCAGCAGCATGCCGTTATGTACCCAGTAGCGCGCGAAGCTCGCCCCCGGGAAGGCGCACAGGCTCTGCGCCACCTCGTTCTCGTGGTGCGGGAAGATCAGGTCGGTGCCGCCGCCATGGATGTCGAAGCTCTCGCCCAGGTGCTTCCACGCCATGGCGGAGCACTCGATGTGCCAGCCCGGCCGCCCCCGTCCCCAGGGGCTGTCCCATCCCGGCAGCTCCGGCGAGCTGGGCTTCCACAGCACGAAGTCGCCCGGATCGCGCTTGTACGGCGCGACGTCGATCCGCGCGCCGGCGAGCAGCTCGTCCGGGCTGCGGCCCGACAGGCGGCCATAGGACGGGTAGCTGGGCACCGAGAACAGCACGTGGCCCTCGGCCGCATAGGCATGGCCCGAGGCGATCAGCCGCTCGATCACCGCGATCATCTCGGCGATGTGGCCGGTCGCGCGCGGTTCCACATCCGGCGGCAGCGCCCCCAGGGCGGCCATGTCGGCGTGGAAATCCTCGGTCGTGCGGGCGGTGAGCGTGGCGATCGGGATATCCAGCGCGCGGGCCCGCGCATTGATCTTGTCGTCCACGTCGGTGACGTTCCGGACATAGGTCACCCGCGGATAAAGCCGCCGCAGCAACCGCGCCAGCACGTCGAACACCACGACGGGCCGCGCATTCCCGATATGGACGAGGTCGTACACGGTCGGCCCGCACACGTACATGCGCACGTGCTGAGGGTCGATCGGCTCGAACCGCTCCTTCCGGCGCGTGAGGCTGTTGTGCAGGACCAGCGGGTGCATGAGGCCTTGTTCCAGGTGTCGCCGCGCGGAGCAGCCCGACGCGGGACGCGATTTCTCCGCCAAAGCGGTCCGCGAATCAACGCGCCGGATGTCCATTGACAGGCAGCAACCATCAGCGCACATCGGGCCGCGATTGAGAGAGACTCGCAAATGACGGATGCCCCTGTCCTTGCGACGGCCGAACCCTCGACCGCACGCCTCGCCCGCTACCTCGCGGTTTTCGGCCCAGGTCTCGTCGTCATGCTCGCCGACACCGATGTCGGCAGCGTCATCACCGCGGGTCAGAGCGGGGTCCAATGGGGCTACCGCCTGCTGCTGCTGCAGCTTCTGCTGGTGCCAATCCTGTACGTGGTCCAGGAGCTGACCGTGCGGCTGGCGATCTACACCGGTCGCGGTCATGGCGAGCTGATCCGGGAGACGTTCGGTCCGGTCTGGGCCTGGGTCTCGGTCACCGGCCTCGGCATCGCCACACTCGGTGCCCTGCTGACGGAATTCGCCGGGGTCGCCGGGGTCGGCGAGCTGTTCGGGATCCCGCGCGTCGCCAGCCTGTCCCTCGCGGCGATCGGGCTGCTGGCCATCGTGCTGACCGGGTCCTATCGCCGGGTGGAGCGGGTCGCGATGGCGGTCGGCCTGTTCGAGCTGGCGTTCTTCTTCGTCGCCTGGGCGGCGCATCCTGGACTCGGCGCGATGCTGACGGGCGCGGCCGACATCCCCGTGCACGATCCCGACTACCTCTACCTTGCAGCCGCGAACATCGGCGCCGTGATCATGCCGTGGATGGTGTTCTACCAGCAGTCCGCCATCGCGGATAAGAGGCTTGGACCGCAGCACCTCACCGTCGCGCGCATGGACACCGCGATCGGCGCGGTGGTCACGCAGCTGGTGATGGCGGCCGTCCTGATCGCCTGCGCGGCGACGATCGGCCGAACCGCGCCGGGCACCTCCCTGGACAGCGTCGGCGCGATGAGCGAGGCGCTGACGCCGTTCCTCGGCCACACCGCGGGCCGGCTGCTGTTCGGTGCCGGCGTCCTCGGCGCCGGCATGGTGGCGGCGATCGTCGTCTCCCTCGCACTCGCCTGGGGGCTGGGCGAAGTGACCGGATACCGGCGCTCCCTCGAACACCATCCGCTCGAGGCGCGCTGGTTCTACGGCATCTATGCGCTGGCCGTGGTCGCGGGCGCAGTGCTGGTGGCGGTCTGGCCGAACCTCGTCGCGCTGAATGTCGGCGTGCAGGTGATGAATGCGCTGATGCTGCCGCTGGTGCTGGGGTTCCTGATCGCGCTCGCGATGCGCGCATTGCCGGCGGCGCACCGGCTGCGCGGGCCCTATCTGTGGCTGGTGATCGGCGTGACGGCGGCGACCTGCGCCCTGGGCGTCTGGGGCGGCATCGCCGGCGCGCTGGGCTGACACCGTTCCGGCGGTGCCGCCGCGCGCCGATCGGGCCGAGCAGTTTCAGCCTCGCCTCGCCTCCGGATCGTTCCCCGACCGCTCATCCCGTGTCCGGCGTGCCGAATGGGCGGAAAAACGCTGCGAATTGTGATGCCACCGGGGGCGCTCCGCTCCGTTCACGAACTGGCGGTGCGCGGCACCGCTTCACGAAACGAGGACGTAGTGTGATGGCAGAGCAGCGACATGTCGCCAATCCGGGCAATTTCGCCGCGGATCGCGAGCGGGCAGCGCGCGCCGGCCATATCGGCGGGCAACGAAGCTCGGGGAACTTCGCACGGGATCCCGCGCGAGCCGCCGAAGCCGGCCGGAAAGGCGGGCAGCGCAGCCATGGCGGAGGCGGATCGGCCAGGCGTGAGAAGGCCGGAACGAGCTCCGACACCGGCGCGCCGCCGCAGCAATCGTCGGACACGACCGACCGGCACGCGACCTGACGATCAATGCTGCCGAACGGTCGAGCTGCCGGAGTCCCGCCGGCGGCTCGATCGGCGTTCACGCCAAAGGACAGGAGCCCGACATGCCGCAAGACACCACCCAGCCTGCCGCCACCGGTGCGGTGCTGCACCAGGTACGCGCCCACTTCGCCACCCCCGAGAAGCTGCAGGACGCCGTCAGCCGCCTCGGCATGGCCGGCTTCGACCGAGCGGACATGAGCCTGCCAAACCATGTGCCGGCTGGTGAAGCGACGCCGGGGACGGCTGCCCGCCCCGTGAACACCGAAGAGGATGCGCGCCAGCAGCGCGCCCTGCATGCCGGCACGGCCGCCGCCGCGGCGGGCATGGCCGCTGCCGGCATCGTCGTCGCGACCGGGGGCGCCGCGCTACCCGCGCTGGCGGCCGCGGTCGCGGCCGGCGGTGCGGCGGGGGGCGGCATGGCCGCGGTCACCAGCGCCGTCACCGGCAGCGAACAGACCACGCGGGAAATCGACGCCGAACATGGCGAGCTCGAGCTCGCGGTGCGGGCACCCACGGAGGAGAAGCGCAACCGCGCGGAGGGGATCCTGCGGGAGGCCGGCGGACAGCGTCTCGAACGGTTCTGACGTCCAGAAGTTCGCTGTAGAGAACACGAGGTCTTGCGAAGCCGCCAATCGAACGCAAGACCTCGTCCCGCGCTTCATCGGCGTGCGGTTCGACCGCAAGCCCCGACCGCGAAGCACATCGGCGGCGACCGACCCACTTCCTGCGCTCCGCGACGCAGCCGCCGTTCAACCGCGCGGCACGCGGCAGGAGCCTTTCGAAACGACGAGGATATCATGGCCGCATCGAAGAATCTGACCGACCTCCTGCTGGTGTTCATGCAGGATATCTATTACGCCGAACGACAGATCACCAAGGCGCTGCCGAAGATGGCCAAGGCCGCGCAGAGCGAGAACCTCAAGCAGGCGTTCCTGCATCACCGCGAAGAGACGCAGGGCCAGATCGAGCGTCTGCAGAAGGCGTTCGAGGTGCTTGGCAAGCGCGCGCGGGGCCAGACCTGCGAGGCGATCAACGGCCTGATCGAGGAGACCGAGGAAGTCATCGAGGAGTTCCCCGAGGGCAGCGTGCGTGACGCCGGCCTCGCCGCCTGCGCACAGGCCGTGGAGCACTACGAGATGGCGCGCTACGGCACCGTGGTCGCCTGGGCCAAGGCCGCCGGCCAGCAGGAAATCGTCAAGCTGATGGAGGAGACGCTGGCTGAGGAGAAGAAGGCCGACCAGCTGCTCAACCAGCTCTCCAACAAAGAGCTGAACCAGAGCGCGGCGAAGCAGGCCGCCTGACGCCAGCCTGCCTGACGTGAATGGAGTGGGGACCGCGGAGCGCAGGCTTCGCGGTCCTCGCCGTCTCAGGCCCCCGCTTCGCCTCGGCCTGCGCCATCGCGCCGCTTCGCCATCACGCCTGCGCGCGCGAAGGCGGCGCGAGGATTGGCAGGGACCATCTGCCCGTTCATGGTCCGAAATGGCGGTTGGGCAATCCGACAGACCAGGAGTCCAGGATGCTGCGTGAAGACCCGCATGGGACGGCCGGCCTCCGCGCCGCCGACTTACGATTCCAGGAGGTGCGGGCCGCGACCGAGGCCCTGGTGGTCGCCCTGTCCGACGAGGACCAGTGCGTCCAGTCCATGCCCGATGCGAGCCCGGCGAAATGGCATCGGGCCCACACGACTTGGTTCTTCGAGACCTTCGTGCTGGCCCCGCACGTGCCCGGCTACCGCCCCTACGATCCGACCTTCGGGTTCCTCTTCAACTCCTATTACGAGTCGGTGGGGGCGCGGCATCCAAGGCCGATGCGCGGCATGCTGACCCGTCCCTCGGCGACCGAGGTCGGCCGATATCGCGCGCATGTCGACGCCGCGATGCAGGATGCG
The DNA here is from genome assembly GCA_001898425.1 of Rhodospirillales bacterium 69-11. Classification (GTDB taxonomy): domain Bacteria; phylum Pseudomonadota; class Alphaproteobacteria; order Acetobacterales; family Acetobacteraceae; genus Rhodopila. The sequence continues at coordinate 84,931 of MKTV01000117.1, read as the reverse complement.
CTCCCGCATCTCCCGCAGGCAGCCCTGGGACTGGTGGAACTCGGCCTGCAGCACGAGCAGCAGCACCAGGAGCTGCTGATCACCGACGTGCTCCACCTGTTCGCGCAGTCGCCCCTTCTCCCCGCGATGCTGCCCGACTGGCGCCCGCCCCCGACCGCCGCCCCGCCCACCCGGTTCGTCGACCTTCCGGAAGGTGCGGTGACGATCGGCCACCAGGGATCCGGCTTCTGCTTCGACAACGAGCAGCCGCGCCACCCGGTGCTGCTGCATGGCGGCAGCATCGCGACGCGGCTGGTGCGCAACGCCGAGTGGCTGGCCTTCATGCAGGACGGCGGGTACCGCACGCCGACATTGTGGATGTCCGACGGCTGGGCGGCGGCGCAGGCCGCCGGCTGGACGGCGCCGCTGCATTGGCACCGGGGCGAGGACGATCACTGGTACCAGTTCGGGCCGTCGGGCCTCCATCCGCTCGACCCGGAGCAGCCGGTGCGCCACGTGAGCTGGTACGAGGCGGACGCGTTCGCCCGCTGGTCCGGCGCCCGCCTGCCGACGGAGGCGGAATGGGAAGCCGCGAGCGCCCTGCCCGACATGGAGGAGCTGACCGGCCATGTCTGGCAATGGACCGCCAGCGCCTACGCGCCGTACCCCGGCTATCGCGCGGCCCCTGGGGCCGTCGGCGAGTACAACGGCAAGTTCATGGTCAACCAGTTCGTGCTGCGGGGGAGCTCCTTCGCCACGCCGGCCGGACATACGCGACCGACATACCGCAACTTCTTCCATCCCGATCGCCGCTGGCAATTCACCGGGCTCCGCCTCGCGCGGCTGTCCTGAGCAGGAGATCCGCCATGCCCGACGACGCCTGGTCCGTCCGCGGCGTTCCCGACCCGGCCGTCCTGCGGCTCGCGCTCGACGGTCTCGGGGCCACGCCGAAAACGTTGCCGCCGCAACTATTCTACGACGAGGAAGGCTGCCGCCTCTTCTATGCCATCACCGCCCTGCCGGAATACTACCTGACGCGCACGGAAGGCGCCCTGCTGCGGGAGATCGCGCCACGGGCCGCGGACTGGCTTCAGCCCGGCGCGACACTTGTGGAATACGGCGCGAGCCACGAAGCGAAGGCCAAGCTGCTGCTCGCCGGCCGATCGGCTGGCCGCGCGACGTTCGAGACCTATGTCGCGATCGACGTCGCGAGAGCGGCGCTGTCCGAGATGGGCGCACGGCTGCGCCAGGAGTTCCCGCAGCTGCGCTTCATCCCGATCGAAGCGGATTTCGAGCAGCCGCTCCTCCTGCCGCCCGATCTTCCCGCCGCCGCGAAGCTGGGGTTCTTCCCCGGCTCCACGATCGGCAATCTCGATCCCGTGGGCCGACGTCGTTTTCTGGCCCAGGCGCGCGAAACACTCGGCCACGATGCGGCCTTTCTGCTGGGCGCCGATTTGCGCAAGCCGGAGTCCGTGCTGATCCCGGCCTATGATGACGCAGCGGGCGTGACCGCCGCGTTCAACCGCAACCTGCTGGTCCGCCTCAACCGGGAGGCAAACGCGGAGTTCGATCCGGACAGCTTCGATCATCGTGCGATCTGGAATGCGGCGGAGGGGCGGATCGAGATGCACCTCGTGAGCCGCCACGCGCAGACGGTGCGCGTCGGTTCGGCCCACGTCAGCTTCGCCGCGGGCGAGACGATCCACACGGAGAACAGCTACAAATTCACCCCGGACGATATCGCCGGCCTCGCCGCCGATGCGGGCTGGCGATTGCAGGACAGCTGGACGGATGCGGAGGCGCGGTTCGGCCTGTTCCTGCTGAAGGCGATCTGACGCAGGCGCTGACGCGACCTTACCAGCCCTGCGCCGCCGCGACGTGATGCGGGTGATGCCGCGACCGGTCGCGCATCGTGCCGATCCGGCGATGCGCAACCGGTCGCGGCAACGGACGTTCGGCCGATGCACAACGCGCCGGCCGCTCCACCCCGGCCCCGCATGATGTTCCCCATGGGAGGCACTTCAACGACATGCGGCCCGTTACGGCAGGAACTACCTGCCGTAACGGGCCGTGATCGAACTCGGGTTCTAGCCTGAGCGCGCTGTCGTCGAAGGGCGGTGTTCAGGCCGCCTTCTTCTGCTCGCCCGTGAGATACGTGCGCAGTTGCAGGCGGGCGCGATGAACACGGCTCTTCAACGTGCCGATCGCGCAACCGGTCGCTTCGGCCGCGTCCTCGTACGACTTTTCTTGCAGCACGATCATGAACAATGCCTCGCGCTGATCGGTGGGTAGCCGATTCAGGGCCCAGCCGAGTTCGCGCAAAGCCGTGCGATCCTCGTGCGCCGCGGGCACCGGAAGGTCGGGCATCGAGTCCATGTCGGTGAACTCGCGCCGGTTCCGCACGCTGCTGATGAAGTGGTTGATCATGATGCGATGCACCCAGGCGGAAAAGTTCGTTCCGGGCACAAAGCAGTCTCTCGCGACCAGAGCCTTGGTCGCAACGTCTTGGGTCAGATCCTCCGCGGCAGCTCGATTCCGGGTCAGCGCGAGTGCCCACACTCGCATCTTCGGCAGAAAGGAGATCAACTGCTCTTGAAATTCCTGCGACATCAGTGATGTCTCCTGATCGTCAGCCCGTTGCCTCCGTCCACACTTGTGGCGCGCATTTCAAAGCGGCAACCCGACTGACGGGACGGTGATGGCGTTTCGACCCGCGCTTCCGGTTCCGTGATCGCGATCCTTTTCGCGCCTGGCCCTTCGACGCGCCCGCTCACGAAATGCGGAGCACCTCCTTGCGGAATCCCGCTGCGCCGCGGCGGAGAACATGGTACGTCCGATCGGCGGCAGGCCCGCCATCCCTTCGCCACGCGGACGACCGATACACGCGGGCGATGGGCACACGTGCACGATGGACACGGGCGGCGCATGACGCGGTGCAACGCCCAGGCGACGAGGACAAAGAGACGAGACTGTCATGATTCGGTATGTGCTGGCGGGCATGGTGACGGTGGCCGGTTTTGTGCTGCTGTTCCTCGGCTCGTTCGGCGGTTCCCCCGTGCCGGTCGGCGCACGGGACAATGGCGGAAGAGTTGCGGTCGCTCAGGGCGGAACGCCGGGCGAAACGGTCGATTCGTTGCGCGAGCAACTGGCACGCGCGCGTCAGGACCTGGCTGCGCTCGAGGCGCAGAAGCAGGCGGATGGGTCTTCCGCGCCCGCTCCGGACGATGCGGCTGCGCGCAACCCGGCGCCCGCGGCCGGCGCTTCGTCGCAATCTCCGGCCCCAAGCACGCAAGGCGCCGCGGTTTCCGGGACCGCGGCAGGCGGACGCGTGCCGCCCCACGCCGCGGGGGCTCAACCGCCCGCCGCTACCGCCGACGGCACGGCAGGTCACCGACCGGCCGCCCCCGCCGAGGAGGCCGCGCCCGCGGTGGCGAAGGCGGCGAAATCCACCGATCGTGCAACGTCGTCCACTGCCTCCGACGATCCGTCGCCGTCGCAGCAGGCGCGTGGCAGCGAGCCGACGCAGCCCTTCGGGTTCCCGCGCAACCGCTCGGACGCCCGTGCGGCGACGCCCCCGCAGCGCCCGACGCGGGAAGCCGCCGCGCCGGCGCCCCGCGACGTGCCACCGCAATCCCCCAGCGCCCCTTCGGCCGCGGATGACGTCGTCGAGCGCTTGCGTCGGGACGCCGTCGTCTCGCCCGCCCCGCGCGTGACCCCCCCGTTGCCGACGGCGCTCCCGCAGATGCCGGCGCCGCGCGCCGGTCCCCATCGCATCCCGACGGAGGAGCGGCTTGCCGATGCGCGGCTCGCTGTCCTGGAGGGCCGGGTCGAGGACGCGCGCCGCTTCCTGCAGGCTGCCCAGGTGCAGCTCGTCTTCCAGCCGGTCGACCCGAATGACTCGCCGCCCCCCGCGAGTCTCGCCTCCGGGCCGGTCGGGCAGGCCCTCGTGGCCCTAGGTTATGGCGATCGTGGCCGTGCGCTCGTCGCGATCGACCAGGCGATCGGTGTTCTGAACGGCCTTGGCCGCCTCGGGTCGGCCCCCGGCCAGCAGGCGGATGCGGGCCGTGGGCCCCTGCCTTTGCCAACCCCGCGCTCGTGGCCGTGAACGCCGCGTCACTCTCAGTTTATCGTTTGAACGGCCCTTTCCAGTATTAGCCCGTCGAGTCCTGCGCTAAACTATCCCAACCACGCAATAAACCAATCGTGAGGCTCGCCTTTGTAGGGTGTTTCTGCCGCGGTCCTGCGGCTATTCGCACGAAGTCCGATGCTCCAAGTCGCAAGTACCATCGCGTGTTCACGCGTTCGGGACCCTGCGCGTCAGTTCCACTTTTTACCCCCACCCGGGTCGAGCGGGAGAATGAGAACAATGGCTGCGATGACGCTTTCGAACGGCCGCCGGGCGGCCTTGCGCGACAGGCTGCGGACGAGCACCAGCTGGCGCATGTTGCCGACCCTTGCACCGGCCGTGGGTGCGCTCATGGCGCTGGCCGCCTGCTCCACCGTCCCCGGTAACCTTCCGGAGGCGCCTTTGGTTCCGACGCAGGCGTCCGGCCCCGTCGAGCCGCTGCCGCCCTATCGGATCCAGGTCGGCGACGTGCTGGAAGTCCGGCTGCTGCTCAACCCGGAACTGAACGAGGAAGTCACCGTCCGCCCCGACGGTCACATCTCCACGACCGTGGTGCCCGACCAGGTCGCCTATGGCCGCACGATCGAGGAGCTGTCGACGGCGCTCCGCCGCGACTACTCGCATGACCTGCAGAACCCGCGTGTCTCGGTGGTCGTGAAGTCGTTCGCGCCGACCCGCGTCTATGTCGGCGGCGAGGTGAACACGCCGGGCGAGTTCATCACGGTGGGCCCGACGCTGACCCTGTCCCAGGCGCTCGCACGCGCCGGCGGCGCCAAGCTCAGCAGCGACGACTCGCGCATCTTCATCATCCGCCGCGGCGCCGGCGACCGGCCGCAGTTCCTGTCCACGCGCTACCTCGACGTGATGCACGGCAACGATCCGAACGCGGACGTGCGGCTCGCGCCCTACGACGTGGTCTACGTGCCGAAGTCCGGCATCGCCGAGGTCTACAAGTGGTATAACCAGTACATCCAGCAGTTCGCGAACCCGAGCTTCGGGTTCTCGTATCTGGTCAATCCGACGGATACGACGTCGACGGTCATCTCGCCCGCCGGGCGCTGAGCCGAACCGGCCGGCGCGCGCCGGCCCACCGGGTTGCTCCTTCCCGCGTCGCGTCCGATCATCGGCGCGAAACGCGGGGAGGAACGCAATGCGGTTGAAGGACAAGGTGGCAATCGTCACCGGCGGCGCGCACGGCATGGGCGAGGCGGAGGCGCGGCTGTTCGCCCAGGAGGGAGCAGCCGTCGTCATCGCCGACGTGCTGGAGGAGCGGGGCGAGGCAGTCGCCGCCGATATCGCCGCCGGTCAGGGGCGTGCCCGCTTCATCCGCACCGACGTGAGCGCCGAGGCCGACTGGCAGCGCCTGATCGCCGAGACGATCGCGACGTACGGCAAACTCGACATCCTGGTGAACAACGCCGGCATCAGCGGCAGCGCCGTCGGCAGCGATCTCTCGCTCGAAGGCTGGAACAAGCTGATGGCGATCAACGCCACGGGCGTGTTCCTGGGCACCACGCTCGCCGCGCAGGAAATGGCGAAGACCGGCGGCGGCGCCATCGTCAACATTTCGTCCATCATGGGCTTCATCGGCAGCGCGGAGGGCCATCCCGGCTACGCGGCGTCGAAGGGCGCGGTGCGGCTGCTGACCAAGAGCGCCGCGGTGCGCTGGGGGCCGCAAGGCGTGCGGGTGAACTCCGTCCACCCCGGCTACATGCCGGCGATGCTGCACGGCACCAACGCGGGCGGCCGCGCGGCGAAGATCCCCGCAACCCCGCTGCGCCGCCTCGGCGAGCCGATCGACGTCGCGTATGGCGTGCTGTTCCTCGCCTCCGACGAAGCGGCCTTCATCACCGGCACGGAGCTGGTGATCGACGGCGGCTACATCGCACAGTAGACAACGACCGATCCGAGGGAACGAGACGACATGATCAAGGTGCCCACGCAGCAGCTCCCTGGCGTTTATCACCGCCGCATCGGCGACATCGTCGTGACCGCGCTGTCCGACGGCTATCTCGACGGCGCGATGTCGGTGCTGCGCAACATCGACGTCGAGGACTCGACCCGCATGCTGCATGACCGGTTCCTGCCGGCACGGCGGACCTCGGTGAACTGCTATCTGGTGTATTCCGCCGGCCGCCTCGCCCTGATCGAGACCGGGTCCGGCGACTACCTGCTGCCGACCGCCGGCAAGCTGCAGCAGAACCTGATGGCCGCGGGAGTCGACCCGGCGGACATCGACACCGTGCTGCTGACGCACATGCACCCCGACCACTCGGCCGGGCTGACCGACCCGAAGACCGGCCAGAAATTCTTTCCCAACGCCGAACTGGTGGTGCACCAGAACGAGCCGAAGCACTGGCAGGACGACGGCGCGATGAGCCGCGCGACCGATCGGGAGAAGAAGCTCTACTTCGCCTGCGCGCGGGAACAGATCGCGCCCTATCACAACGTGACCCGCACCTTCGACGGCGAGACGGAGGTCTTCCCGGGTGTCCACTCCGTCCCGCTGCACGGGCACACGCCGGGACATTCCGGCTACATGATCAGCTCCGGCAAGGACAGTCTGCTGATCTGGGGCGACATCACCCACGTGCCCGACATCCAGATCCCGCGTCCCGAAGTGACGATCGAGTTCGACACCAACCCGGACCAGGCGATCGCGACGCGGCGGCGCATCCTGGACCAGGTGGCGACCGACCGGCAGCTGGTGGCCGGCATGCACGTCCACTTCCCGGGCTTCATCCACGTGGCGAAGTCGGGCGACGGCTACGTCATGGTCCCCGAACCGTGGGACCAGGCCTTCGGCGGGTGACACCGGCGCTGCTGCTGGCCTCGGCGGCCTCCGCCGCGGCCTACACGCTGACCCCTGGTCCCGGCTTTCTTGCCGTGCTGGGGATCGGGGCCAACCAGGGGCGGCGGGCCGGCGCGTTGTTCCTGGGGGGACACCTGGTCGGCGACGTGGTCTGGGCGTCCCTCGCGCTGACCGCGATCATCGGCGCGCGGTCCTTCGGGACGCTGCCCTTCGACCTCCTGGGCCTCGTCTGCGGCCTCTACCTCGCCTGGCTCGGCATTCGCGCCATGCGGGTGACGCGGGACGCGAGCGGGCGGCTGTCGACCGACCCACGACGCCCGCTGCTGCGCGGGCTGGCGTTCGGATTGTCGAACCCCAAGGCCTATCCAGTGGCGGTCGCGATGTTCACGGCGCTCCTGGCCGGCGCCGCCAACACGCTCGACTGGTCCGCGTTCCCGCCCCTGCTCGCCGCCGCGTTCGGCGGGTTCCTGCTGGCGGACCTGGTGCTGATCGCCCTGGTCGGCGCGGGCGCGGTGCGGCGGTTCTACCGCGCGCATGCGCTGTGGGTGACGCGCGCCTCCGGCGTGCTGTTCCTGGGCTTCGGAGTGCATGCGATTGCCTCGGCGGGTCCGGGGCTGCTGCGGCGGGTCTAGGCGGCGCGCCAGGACGGCGGATCGGTCACGGGGACGCACCGCCCCTCCCTCCCCGTCATCCGCGGGCTCGACCCGCGGATCGCTCCGGCACGGGCCTCGGCTCACATGGCGCAGGGTGCCGGTGGGGGTCGCCGGGTCGAGGCCCGGCGATGACGGCGGGGCGGCGAATCCCGGACGGCGGGGGCAGCGGATCCCTGACGGCAGGGGGGGCAGAGCATCGCTGACCGCGGGGCCAGCCGATCGCAAATGACGGGCGTCGTCGCGCGTCAGCCGAACGCGCCGACCTCGTGGGTGACGGCGGTCGCGATCTCCCGGACCATGCCGAACAGGCGGCGCATCGGCTCGAAGATCTCGCGGTGCTCGCGCGCGTAGGCGGCGGACCGGCGTGGCGCGGCGGGCTCGCCGTAATCCGCATCCACCGCCGGATCGGGCGCCGCGGGAAAGATCTCGCTCAGCAATTGCAACGAGGGCTCGATGTCCAGCCGCAGGATCGCGGCTTCCAGCACCGGGCGCGTCACGCCATGGCGCGGTGAGAAATCGGAGATCTCCGTCGCCAGCAGCCAGATCCGCTGGATCAGCGCGAGGCGCAGCGCGTGTAGCAGCACCTCCCGCGTCTTCATGTGCGGGGCTTCGGGCCAGGCACCTCGCAGCGCCAGATGATCGGCGGAGATGCGACGGAACATGGACTGCGCCTCGGCCCAGATGCCCAGCCGCTCCAGCGCGCGGGCCACGCCGACCAGCGCCTCCCGCCGGCCCGGACGCTTCGTGTGGGCCGCGCGGTCGAGCCAGGTGCCGGGATCGAGCGTCGCGATCACCGCGCGCAGCACGTCGATGTCGGAATGCGCCAGGGCGTGCGCGGCGAGGTCGAGCGCGCGATGGAAGCGGCGGCTGGCGTCGCGCAGCTCCGGGAAGGTCTCGGGATGGCGCGCGGCCGCGGCGCCGATCCCGTGCAGCGTGTTCGCGCACCAACCGAGTTGCTGCAGGATCGCGTTGTTCGGGATGGCGCGCAGCTCGCGCGGGTGCCGGATGCGTGCATTGCCCGCCATGCCATCCGATTGCCGCGCGGCGGGGCGGGAGCCCGTGCGGTCGAACAGCGCGGGCCCGAAGGCCCCCAGCAGCGCGCCGTAGCCGGCATCCTCCACCAGGCCGCCCATTGCGCTCTGGATGGTGGCGAAGAAATCGGCCGCGAAATCCGGGTCGGCATAGACCGGGTCCTCGATCGGACCGGCGGCCGGATGGTAGGTCTGTTCGGCGATCCGCGTGATCGTGGCGAGCGCCAGTTCCGGCGTGCCGAACAGCAGGTAGCCGTCGCCCCCTTGGAACGCGCTCTCCTCCCGCACTGCGAGGCCGGCCTTGTTCAACGCCTGCCGCGACGCGGTGGGCGAGAGGTATTTCAGCCGGTCGGCGAGAGAACCGGGATGCGCCCCGCGACCGATGCTCTCGCCATGCGTGTCGAACAGGATCACCTCGACCCCGGTCACGCCGTGGCGCTCGAGCGTCTCCCCGATCTTCAGCCGCAACCGCTCGATCAGGTAGGAGGCGGCGAGCTGCCCCACATAGCGGCCTGAATCCGAGTAGCCGAACTGCAGCGCGAGCCGGCCCGTGCGGCGGAGGTAGTCGCGGTAATGCGGGCTGCGCAGCGCCTCGTCGAGCACGTGGGCGCCGCGCTCCAGCGCCTCCGCCGTCTCGAACAGCGGACTGATCTCGATGTGCTGCTCGATGCCGAACAGCCGCGCCAGCCACAACGCGGCGAGCAGCGTGTAGCCCGTCTCCGTCTCCGCGATCAGGAAGCGCACTGGCACCGATCCATCGACGTGCTTCACGATCTGCGCGACCGTCATCATGAGGCGCGCGGCCGAGGCCTGTTCGGACAGGAGCCCGCCGAAATCCACCGCCTCCGGCTCCACCGTGTCCAGCGCGGTGTTGATCGCGGCGAACAGGGCGCGGCGGTGCGACGGATCCTCGGGCGGGTCGGCGATGCCGATCCGCTGGCGCACGACGTTGTGGAGCTGCGCCGCGTTGAGCCGGGTGTGGGTGTGCGCGAGGGCGAGCCCGTGTGAGACGAGGCCGGCGCGGGCGACCGTCAGCGCGAGCTTGTCGTCCTCGGGCGCGGCGGCGATGGCCTCGGCGAACAGCGGCAGCAGCGGTTCGGGCGTGACCAGCGCGATGTCGCGCTGCCCGATCAGGGCCTGGGCGAACCGCGCGACCGCGCCCCCGTCCTGCCCGGCGGGGCAGGCGGCGTGCTGCGCCGTCACCGCCTCGAGCGCTTGCTGCACACGGTCGGCAAGTGCCGCGGCGCTCTGCAGCGGCGCGAGCTGGGCGTGCAGCCGCGCAAGCTGCAGCCGCTTCATCTCCAGCCGCAGCCGCAGCGTGTCCCACCAGCCGATATCGGTGCGCCCGTCGGTGTCGTAGCCGACCCAGCTCGAGAGGATGACCGGGCGCGGCGCGAGGTCCGTCCAGCGATCCGGCCAGGCGGTGCGCGCCGTGGTGATCAGCGCCGCGTTGAACCGGTCGACCGCGTCGCGTCCATGCGCGATCGCGGCCACCGCCTGCGCGAACTCGTCCTGCAGGGTGATCGAGGGCGGCCGGTGGGAGTCGAAGCGGCGGGAGGGACGGCCGCTCGCGGTGTCGGCCAGGGCCTGGCCCACGGGCAGCGGCAGGGCGAACGTCGGATGCGCCGTGAAGACGGCGGCGAAGCGGGTGCGCTCGACCAGCGCGCGGTATTCCGCCCAGCGGACCGGACTGTCGTTCGGGTCCGGCCGCAGGAGGTGGCGTGCAAGGTCCGCCAGCACCGCCTCGTTGGCCGCCGGATCGATCCCGCCGACATAGGTCGCGAGGCGTGCCGCGCGGTCGTCGAACGCGGCGTCGCGCAAGTGGCGGATCAGTGCCTCGATCGCCTCGTGGGTCAGCTCCCCGGTGTCCATGCGCCGGGTGATGGCGAGGGCGACCAGCAGGACGGGGTTGCCGAACGGATCCTCGTCGGCGCGCGCGCCCAGCCGCGCCGTGAGGTCAATGAGATCCTCGGCGAGGGCGGCGGCGCGGTCCAGATCAGCATCCATGCCGCGGGATCGTGCCGGGTTTTGTGCGGCGCAGCAACAGCGATCCGCACCGGATGCCCACGCCGTGTCCTGCGCCGCGCCGTGACGGGGAACCGGCCGCGCGGCTGTGGGTCGGGGGGAGCGGGCGGAGGGGATCCGGTCCACGATCCGGAGCGCCACCATCTTTCGGCGCGCCACGGGCAGTCTGTATTCCGCCAAGAAACAACGGAATGTTTGCAAGAAACAAGGAAAAACATTGACCACCCGGCAGATTTTTGGGCAGTCCCCGAGGGGCAGTCAGGAGATATAGCGCGCCATGGTGTCTCGGTTCTTCCAAGGCTCGATTGCTGCCTGGTACGACCCGGCGAGCTGGTCGCCAAGCGGCGTGCCGCAGGACGGAGACCTGGCGACCATCGCCGCCGGCACCGCCACGATCAGCGCCGCGGACGCCCTCGCCAACGGCCCGTTCGGCGACATCCAGGTCGCGATCGGCAGCACCGTATCCGCCACCCCGGCCGGCCTCTCCGTCGCCGATGAGGGTTTCGGCACCGGCTTCGTCCTCGACGCGACCGGGGCGGCCCAACTCACCCTCACAGGATCGGTGAGCTACGCGGGAACCCTCCTCGCCACCGCGCCGGGCGCCGCGCTCGCGATCGACGTGGTGCCGGACGCCGGGACGACTGGGATCCTGTCCCTCACCGGGTCGGTGCTGGTCGACAACGGGGACCAGGTCACGATCAACGGCGGCACGATCGTGGATGGCGGCGTCATGACCGTCCGATCGGGCACGCTGACCCTGGGCAGCGGCAGCGTGCTGCAAGGCGCGGGCACCATCGTCGTGGGCGCGGCTGGCGTGGTCCGGCTGGACGGCACCGTCGCATCCGGCGTCACGATCGCCTTCGAGGGCGTGGGCGGCACGCTGCAGATCGGCGACCCGCTCGCCTTCCAGGGCAGCGTCGTGAACTTCCTCAAGGGCGACGGCATCGACCTGCTGAACGCGCCCTCGGACAAATGGTCCTACAACACCGGCACGGCCACCCTCACCGTCTCGGGCGGCGATGCCAGCTCGAGCAATCCGCTGGTCGCGCGATTCGGCCTGACCAGTTCGGTGCCGCTGACCCGGCAGCAGATCTTCGTGGGCGACGACGGAGCCGGCGGGTCGCAGGTGCAGATCGTCGACATCCGAACCTGGGCCGTTGCCGCGGGCGACTGGTTCGACGCCGACAACTGGACGACGGCGGGCACGCTGTCGCCCAACTCCTACCCGCTGCCCGGCGACACCGCGATCATCTCCGCCGGCACGGCCACGATCACCACCGCCGGTTTCGCGCAGCACGGCGTGCTGGATGACGGGGTGATCCTGCTGAACGGAACCAGCGCCGACCTCGTGCTGGGCAGCGGGACGATCGGGCCGGACCTGACGATCGCGGTCTCCGCCTCGCACGACGTCGGCACCCTCGCGGTGCGCGGCAGCGTCACGTCCGACGGCACGCTGCGATCGACCGGAGTCGGGTCGACGCTCCTGCTGGACCTCGCGGGAGACGGCACGACGCAAGGCCAGTTCGTGAACGGGGTTTCGGCCCAGGTGGTGATCGGCTGGGAATCCGCGCTCTCGGTCGAGGGTGGGGAGCTAACCAATCTCGGCCGGATCGTGCAGAACGGCGCGATGACCATCGCCGCCGGCGCGACGCTCGACGGCAGCGGCCTGGTCGAGATGGACACGCAGGGCTCCACTCTCACGGTCGCTGGCACGGTCGGGCCGCAGCAGCAGGTCTCGATGTATCAGAACGTGATCGTCGTGGCGCCGACCGGCCGCTTCCTCGGCACGATCGAAAGCTTCGGCAACGGCGACACGATCGACCTGCAGGGCGTCAGCGCCACCAGCGCGACGTTCGACGACGATGCCGACGTCCTGACGCTGTGGAACGCCGGCACCGCGGTCGCGCAGCTCGCGATCGCGGGCGATTACGCCAGTGCCGATTTCGGGCTGAGCGCCGATGGTTCGGGCGGCGTGCTGGTCACCGACGTCAATCCCGTGACCCAGGACCTGTTCTATACCACCCTGCCCACGCCGGCGGTGTTGTCCGCCGGAGAGTCGACCACCCTCCGCCACCTGCTGATCCAGTCCTTCGGCACCGACTACGCGCGCACCATCACCCAGGTGCAGGTGAGCAGCCCGAGCCAAGGGGACCTCAGCTATTTCTCGTACTGGGATCCAAACGAGCCCGCCCTGCCCTATTGGACGCTGAACGGGACACGTGTGCCGGCGGATGCGGCCCTGACGGTGCAGGCGGCCGATTTCGACAAGGTGGATTACGTCGCCGGCAACCTGATCTGGGCGGGCGCGGACATCCAGGTCACCACCGCGACCGAGGGCGGCCAGGCGGCGTATACGCTCGCCTACCAGATCAACACCTTCCCGACCGCCTGCGCCCAGCCCAGCCTGCGATCGGGCGCGCCGACCGCGCAGGACGTGGTCAATGCCGCGACCGCCTTCGCCGCGCTCTACAGCAACGCCCCGAACACCGAGGACTGCTTCAACATCGCGCACGAGGTCGCCGCCGCGGCCGGGGCGAGCATGGTCTACCAGACCTGGAGCACCGATCCCACGCAGAACGTCGCCGGCGGGTTTTGGCGGATCCACTATGCCGCGCCGCACGACGGCAGCGCCGTGGCCAACTGGAGCACGCTGGTCGAGGCCGGCGACATCCTACGCATCGGCTGGGCCGACAATGGCGGCCCGCACTCCTTCACCATCCTGCAGGGTCTCGATTCCAGCGGCTCGATCACCGTCTTCGACAACGTCGCGACCGGCATCCCCAGCGGCTACGAGGCGATCGGCATCCACGGAATGCAGTACTGGACGGAGACGGACCCGGCCGACATCACGATCTTCCGGCTCGATCCGAACGCGCTCTACCTGGTCGACGACGTCACGAGCGATGGGCAGATCGTCCAATCCCTGACCAACGCCATCATGCAGGGCACCACGTTCTCCGACCTGATCATTCCCGCGGGGGCGAACGGCACGATCGTGACGGGCCTCGGCGCCGACGTCGTCGCCGGCGCAAGCGGCATCCTGAACGGGGCGACGATCCTGGATTTCGGCATCGGCGACACGATCGCACTGACCGACCTCGATCTCGCCGGGAGCAGCATCAGCTACGACCCCACGGTCGGCCGCCTCGCGGTTAACCAGGGCAATGTGCTGGTCGACTCGATCCTGCTGCCCACGAACCTGGCGGGCTCGCTCGCCATCGAGAGCATCGGCGGCACCGCGGGCCTGGATGGCGGGCTTCTCGGCACGCTGTATCCGACGCTGTTCACCAACCCTGAGGCGGACGGGCTCGCGATCACGCTGGTGACCTGCTTCGCGGCCGGCACCACGATCCGGACGCCGAACGGGCCCGTGCCGGTCGAGCATCTCCGGGAGGGGGAGGAGGTGACCTGCATCGATGGCGTCGCGCGGCCGATCGGCTGGATCGGGCGGCGCAGCATCGACGTCACCCGCCATCCCGCCCCGGGTTCGGTGCTGCCGATCCGGATCGCGGCGGATGCGTTCGGGCCGGCCCAGCCGGAGCGGCCGCTGCTGCTCTCCCCCGATCACGCGGTCCATGTCGACGGCGTGCTGATCCCGGTCAAGCACCTGGTGAACGGCGGCAGCATCGCCCAGCTCTCCACGCGGGACATGCCGGCGGTGCACTACCTCCACCTGGAGCTCGCGCGGCATCACGTGGTGTTCGCGGAGGGGATGCCGGTGGAGACGTATCTCGACACCGGGGATCGCGGGCGGTTCGCCAATGCGCCCGGGCCGGTCGCGCTGTTCCCGGATTTCGCGAGCCGCGTCTGGGAGGCCGAGGGCTACGCGCCCCTGGTGGTCACCGGGCCGCGGCTGGACGCCGTGCGGCGGCGGCTCGCGAAGACGGGATCTTCCCGCAAGACGGCACCTCGTCGCGCGGCCGCCTGACTGCCGAACGCGAACGCGCCGGGGCACCCGTCCCCGGCGCGTTCCAACACGGCTTGGCTCCTGTCGACGGCTCAGCGCATCGACGGCTCAGCTCGTCTCGACGGCTCAGCCCATCAACGGCTCAGCCCTTGTCGGAGGAGGAACCGCCGCTCTTCTTCTCCACGTTCTCGGCCCCGGCGCGCGTGCCGCCGAACCGGTCGGCGCCGCCGGACTCGGGAGCGCCCGGCTTCTTGTGGTTGCCGGTGTTCTGCTGGTCGTCCGTGTGCTCGACGCCCCGTTCGGTGTGCGGCTGCTTCATCATGGTCTCCTTCGCTCTCCGCACCACAACGCGGGGGGCGCGCCGGCGTTCCGCTCATTGGTCGGCCGGAACCAGGAGGACGGGGCGTTGGCCGTGGCGCCGTTCTGTTCTAGGTAGGCGCCCTGCCGAGGCGCCCGTGGCGGGCGACCATCGCCACGTGTGGAGTGCGCCCCGATGTGCGGCATCGCCGGCCTGATCCTGTCGTCGGGCGCGCCGCCCCCAGATCCGGCGACCGTGTCCCGCCTGATCGAGACCCTGCGCCATCGCGGCCCCGACGGTTCCGGCCACGCGGTGGTGGGCCGCGTGGCGCTGGCCCAGAACCGCCTGGCCATCATCGACCTGGTGACCGGGGACCAGCCGCTGTTCGCCGGCCCCGCGACCCTCGTGGCCAATGGGGAAATCTACAACGACCGCGACCTGCGCGCCGGCATGCCTGACACCGCCTTCGCAACCGGCAGCGACTGCGAATCCCCGCTGCATCTCTGGCTGCGCGAAGGTTCCGCCTACGCCGAGACGCTGCGCGGCATGTACGCCATCGCCATCCACGAGCGGGCGCAGCGCACCGTCACGCTCAGCCGCGATCCGTTCGGCATCAAGCCGCTCTACGTCGCGCAGGTCGCCGGCGGGCTCGCCTTCGCGAGCGAGGCGCAGGCGCTGCTGGAATCCGGCCTCGTTCCCCGGTCGGTGCGCCCCGCCGCGCGGGAGGAGCTGCTGCAATTGCAGTTCACCACCGGCGCGGAGACGATCTTCGAAGGCATCCAGCGCGTGCTGCCAGGCGAGACGCTGACCTGCGCCGACGGCAACGTGCTCGACCGCCGGCGGATCCACGCGCTGCCCGGCGGCCCGCCCGAACAGATCGACGAGGCAACCGCGCTCGCGCGGCTCGACCGCGCGCTGATGGAGAGCGTGGAGCTGCACCAGCGCAGCGACGTGCCGTACGGCATGTTCCTCTCGGGCGGGGTCGACAGCGCCACGCTGATCGCGCTGATGGCGCGCCTCAACGAGGAGCCCGTGCTCGCCTTCACCGCCGGCTTCGACGTGCCGGAAGCCGCGGATGAGCGCGAGCATGCCGAGACGGTCGCCAAGGCCGTCGGTGCGCGGCACGAGCGCATCGAGGTGACCGAGGCGATGGTCTGGCGGCATCTGCCCGAGATCGTCGCCGCCATGGACGACCCGGCCGCCGATTACGCGATCATCCCGACCTGGTTCCTCGCCCGCCGCGCGCGGCAGGACGTGAAGGTGGTGCTCAGCGGCGAGGGCGGCGACGAGATCTTCGCGGGCTATCCCCGCTATGCGAGCGCGATGCGGCCCTGGTGGCGCGGCGGTCGCGCGATGTGGGCGCGCGGCAGCTTCGACAAGGTCCAGGTCCTGCGCACGCGGCCGACCGCCTGGCGCGACGGCATCGCCGCGACCGAGGCCCGCGCGAGCGAGTCCGGCCTGTCCCGCCTGGGCATGGCGCAGGCGGTCGACATCGCCGAGTGGCTTCCGAACGACCTGCTGCTGAAGCTCGATCGCTGCCTGATGGCGCATGCGGTGGAGGGCCGGACGCCGTTCCTCGACCGGGGCATCGTGGACGCGGCGTTCCGGCTGCCGGACGGGCTCAAGCTGCGCGACGGCATGGGGAAATACATCCTGCGCAAATGGCTGGAGCAGGCGCTGCCGGTCGCGCGGCCCTTCGCGCCGAAGCAGGGCTTCACCGTCCCGATCGGCACCTGGATCAAAGCGAGCGGTGCGCGGCTCGGCCCGCTCGTCGCGGCGCAGGCCGGGGTCGCGGAGATCGCCCATCCCGACCGGGTCGAGGCGCTGTTTCGAGACATCCGACGCTGGCGCCACGGCTTCGCGTGCTGGAAACTGCTGTTCTACGCGCTGTGGCACGAGCGGCACGTGCTGGGCCGGCGGCCCGCGGGCGACGTGTTCGAGACGCTGTCCGCCCGCTGAGGCCGGCGCCGCCGATGGCGCCAGCCACAGTCTCGCTGGCGTCAGCCACGGTCGCGCTGGCCCCGGCCGCGGTCGCGCTGGCACCGGCCGCGGTCGCGCTGGCACCGGCCCCGGCGGCGCTGGCGTCAGCCGCGGCGGCGCTGGCGTCCGACCTCGGCGACGCGCAGGCGCAGCCGCGCCAGCTCCGGCCCCGCGATGCAGAGCGGCATGCAGCGCCCTTCCTGCCGCAGGTCGGCGAAGACGGGATGGAGGGCGACCACCGACGCGCCCTCGAACGCGCTGCGGTCGCCCGTGTCGAGATACGTCTCCACCGGCAGGCCGTCCGCCAGCACGACGTCGTGCGGCTCCAGGGCGAAATGCCAGTAGGTCACGCGCGGGCGTCGAACGAAGGCGATCGCCTCGCCGGTCGCAAGGTAGCGCACCGGCACCAGCCTGCCGTCGACGCAGACCGCATGATCCGGGGAGAGCAGCACGTCCCGCTCCGGCTGGCCGGGTCCGAACGTGTGGGCGCGGACGCGCACGGGGCGGACCGAGAGCGGGTCGGGATGCCGCTCGCACTCGACCCGCCGATGACCGATCCAGGTGATCGGGCGGATCTTGCCCGCTGCCGTCAGGACCTCCATCCCGACCGACAGGGTCTCGACCGGCGCCCATCCGGCCGGCGTCGCGATCCGCGTCCCCTCGACCAGGCAGGGGATCGTGTCCGTCGCGATCGACCCGTCCGCGAAGGCGAGCGTCTCGACGTTGCTGAGCCGGTACGCGGCGCGGCTGGTCCGGTTCACCGCGGTGACGGCGCCGTCGCTGCGCCCCAGCGTGTAGTCCGCCTTCGACCCGGCCAGGTCCACCGTGTCGTTGCCGGCCCCACCGTCGATCGTGTCCCCGTCGGCGGAGGCCACGTAGGTGTCGTTGCCCTTGCTGCCGACCACGTGATCGATCCGCGTGCCGAACGCGATCCCGAGATTGTTCTTCAGCCCGCCAACGCTACTGAACGAGCCGGGGTTCAGGTCGATCGTGCAGCCGGCGGTGAAGCCGGACAGGTCCAGCGTGTTGCCCGCGCCGGGCTCCCAGATCGTCACCACGGGCTGGGTGTTGATGGTGAAATCGTAGTACTGGCGGCTGGCGTCGGTGATGTTGCAGTTGAAACCGAATACCTGCCCGCCGGTGAAGACGGTCTCGGTCGGCGCGCCGTAGAGCTGCTGCAGCGCCGCGATGTCGAGCATCATCGGCGTCGTGGCCTGGCCGTCCTGGTCGTCCGCGGTCTTGCCCCAGTCGGTGCCGGTGACGGGGTAGCTCGCCTCGTATTTCGCCCCCTCCGCGTAGGGTTCGATATACGACATGACGGTCCAGAGCTGCATGTCGTACTGGTTGTATTGCTGGGTCGCGACGTTGACGTTGCCGTTGTAGGGGCCGGTGTGCATCAGCCCCAGCACGTGGCCCAGTTCGTGGACGACGGTCGCCGGACCTTCGCCGCCCCATGTGGAGAAGTCGTTCAGGTTCGACCACTTGCCGGTGGTCTCGATGGAGATCAGGGCGCGCTGCGTGACGGGAACCGTCTCGTCGCCGGGGGAGCCGGCGGTATAGACCGCCGTGGCATACGCCCCCGTCTGCAGCGCCTTCGACGGCGGCGTGGTCGTGCCGTACCGGTAGAACACGACACCGCTCGTTTGCGCGGCATCGGATTCGGTGAAGCGAATGCCGGCGAGATCCGACCACAAGGTCATCGCGCTGACGAAGGACGTGCGTTCCGCCGGCGTCCAGGCGGAGCCCGGATCGAAGGCGTAGCTGATCGTGGCGGAGGTCCCGAGCGTTCCGGTTCCCCATTTGTGGGCGGATTCGTTCGCGGCACCGTAGGTCGCCGGCGTGTCGCCGGCCCAGCGCCAGCCGTTCACTTCGTTCAGGGTGCCGCTCGTCGAAATCCCCGTCTCGTACGCGACGAGGTCCTTCTGCGCGGCATTCAGCGGATCGAGCGACGAACTCATGTGCGTTCCATCTCGTGCGACGTGGGAATCCGCGCGACCGGCGCACGTCGCCTGCGCGGGGGTGCTTCGCTTTTCGTGGGCGCGGCCCAGGTGGCGGGGCGGCGGACCGCGAGCGGCCGGCAGCGCAGTTCGGCGCTCCAGCCGGGGCAGACGGGCGGCGCCGCGTGCGGCGTGGCAAACCGGTCGCGGTCGCCGGTGTCGAGATAGGACTCCGCCGGCACGCCTTCGGCGATCAGCACCTCGTGGCGGGGCAGCTCGACATGCCAGTACGTGACGCTGCGGCGCGGCACCTGGGCGATGTCCGTCCCGTCCACCAGGTAGCGGACCGGGACCAGCACGCCGTCCACCAGCAGCGCATGGTCGGGTGAGAGGAACAGGTCGCGCCGCGGCTGGTTGGGGCCGAAGCTGCCGGCGCGGACACGGATCGGCTGCACGCGCGCGGGATCCGCATGGCGGCGGCAGTCGACCCGGCGCCTGCCCAGCCAGCGCACCGGCAGCACCGACCCGTCATGCAGCAGGACGCGGTCGCCGATGCGCAGCCGCTCGACCGGCGTCCAGCCGTCCGGCGTCGCGATGCGCGTGCCGGTGACGAAGCAGGGGATCGTCCCGGTCTCGACCGTGGCGTCCTGGAACACCAGGCTTGCGACGTTGGTCAGCGTATACGTGCCGCCGAGGCCCGCATCGATGGCGGCGACCGTCACCACGCCGCCGGACCGGCTGAGCGCGTATTGCGCCACCCGGCCGGCGAACACCACGTCGTTGGTCCCGGCACCGCCATCGATCGTGTCGCTGGCGGCGTTGACGATGAACCGGTCGTCTCCCGCGCCGCCGATCGCACGATCGATCCGGCTGCCGAAGGCGATGCCGAGATTGTTCGTCATGCCGGCGAAGCTGCTGAACGTCCCGGGGTTGAGGTCGACGACGCAGCGCGTGCCGTAGCCGGACAGGTCGAGCGTGTTGCCGGGGCCCGGATCCCAGATCGTGATGACGGGGGTCGGGTTGACGGTGAAGTCGAAATACGGACGGCAGGCCGCGGTGATGTTGCAGTTGAAACCGAAGACCTGGCCGCCGGTGAACGCGCCGCCCTCGGGCAGGCCGTAGAGCTGCTGGATCGCCGGGATGTCGAGCATCATCGGCGTGGTCGGCTCGCGCGTCTTGCCGTCGGCCGTGCTGCCCCAGTCCGTCCCCGTCACCGGGTACTGGTCGGCGTATTTCGCGCCCGGCGTCATGGGCGAGATGTAGGACATGGTCGACCAGAGCTGGGTGTCGTACTGGTTGAGCTGCTGGGTCGCGACGTCGGCGGTGGTGTTGTACGGCCCGGCATGGAACAGGCCGAGCACGTGGCCGAGTTCGTGGACGACGGTGCCGGGACCCTCGCCGCCATAGGTGGTGAACGATCCAAGCTGCGACCATTGCGGGACGGTCGTGTTGATGGAGATGTACGCCCCCTGGGTCGCCGGCACCGTGTCGGCGCCTGCCGCGCCCGCGTCGTAGTACGCCCGCGCATAGGCGCCCGCGCTCAACGGTTCCGGCGGGGTCGGCGTGTTGTAGCGATAGAAGGCGAAGGTCGCGGCCTCCTCGTCGGGCGCGGCGGTGAACCGGACGTTCGCCAGGCTGGACCAGAGACTCATGCTGGCGAGGAAGCTGGCGGTCTCGGTCTCCGTCCAGGCGGAGCCGGGATCCAACCAGTACGAGATCGTGGCCGGCGTCCCGGCCGGTCCCCCGGCCCATTTGTGCGCGGAGCCTTCGGTGCCGTAGGTGGCGGGGTCGTTGCCGTTCCAGGTCCAGCCGTTCGAGGCGGTGAGCCGGCCGTCGGCATCGATGCCGCTCATGAAGCCGGCCAGTTGCGTCTGTGCGGCATTCAGCGGCCCGAGCGGCCCGCCATCGGCGATGCCGGCTGCCTGGATCGTCTGGTCCGCGAACTGCAGCGTGGCGACGTCCGACAGCCGATAGGTTCCACCCGTCACCGCATCGGTTGCGACCGCCGTGACGACGGCCCCCGTGCGCGTCAGCGTGTACTGGTCGAGCCGGCCGGCGAAGCGGACCGTATCGGTCCCGCCCCCGCCTTCGATCGCGTTGCCGTCGGAGTTGACGATGAACGTGTCGTCGCCGCGGCCGCCGACCGCGTGGTCGATCCTGGTCCCCGCCGCGATCCCCAGGTTGTTCGTCATGCCCGCGAAGCTGCTGAAGCGGCCGGGATTGAGGTCGATGAGCGACGGGGTGGCATAGCCGGAAAGGTCCAGCGTATTCCCGGCACCCGCATCCCACAGCGTCACCACCGGCGCGGTGTCGACGGTGAAGTCGAAGAACGGGCGGGCGGCGTCCGTGATGTTGCAGTTGAACCCGAACACCTGGCCGCCGGCGAGGGCGGTGGCCGCCGGCTTGCCGTACAGGCGCTGGGCCGCCGGGATGTCGAGCATCATCGGCGTGGTCGGCTGGCGCGGATAGCGGTCGGGCGCCTGACCCCAGTCGGTCCCCGTCACCGTGTAGGTGTCGACATATCGCGCCGACCGGTTGCCGGGATCGATGTACGACATGATCGACCAGAGCCGCGTGTCGTAGGGGTTGAGCTGCTGCGTCGCGGGATCGACGTTGCCGTCATAGGGACCGGTATGATCCAGCCCCAGGATGTGGCCGAGTTCGTGCACGACGGTGGCGATGCCCCAGCCCCCTCGCGCGGTGAACGAGGCCAGGTCGTCCGTCGGCGCGTCGGTCTGGATGGACAGCATCGCCCGTTCCGTCGCGGGGATGGTCGCGTCACCCGGCCTGCCGTTCGCATGCACGGCGGCGGCGTAGCTGCCGGGGTCGAGCCCGCCGGGTGGCGGCGTGGGCGTGCCGTAGCGGTAGATCGTGAACGGGGCGGTCGCGTCGCCGCCCGAGAGATCGGCGGGGCTGAAGGTGATGCCGGCGATATCGGACCACAGGGTCAGCGCCGCCCGGAAGCTCGCCTGCTCCCCCTGGGTCCAGGCGGAGCTCGGGTCGAAGGCATAGCGGACGATGCCCGGGGTGCCGGCCGCGCCGCCGCCCCATTTACGGGCCGAGTCGTCGTCGTTGCCATAGGTGGGCGGCGTGTTCTTGTCCCACCGCCAGCCGGAGACGGCGGCGAGCGTGCCGTCGGCGCTCACGCCCGAACTGAAGGCGACCAGCGCCGCCGCGTCGGGTGTCAGCCCATCGTCATCCGGTCCCGACATCGTCCACCCCCACCCAGACGATCTCGCGTCCGAATGGGGGACATGATGTATCGATGACGTTCACGCAACTAAAACCTGTAACGGATGACTGGTTCGTCGCGCGCCCGCGGCTCAGCCGCGACGGCCGGCCACCAGCGCCGCCGTCACCTCCGTGACGTGCCGCCCCTGGCCGCGGGCGATCGCCAGCTCGTTCTCCGACGGCTGGCGGGAGCCGTCGCCGTTCGCCATCGTGGTCGCGCCGTAGGGGGTGCCGCCGGAGATCTCACCCATCTCGAGCAGCCGCTTGTCGCTGTAGGGCGTGCCGACCACGATCATGCCGAAATGCAGCAGGTTGACGATGGTGGAGGTCAGCGTCGTCTCCTGCCCGCCATGCTGGGTGGCGGTGGAGGCGAACACGCTGCCGACCTTGCCGACCAGCACGTCCTTCGCCCACAGGCCGCCGGCCTGGTCGAGGAAGTTGGCCATCTGGGACGCCATGCGGCCGAACCGGGTGGGCGTGCCGACGATGATCGCGTCGTAGTCCGCCAGCTCCCCGATGCTCGCGACCGGCGCCGCCTGGTCGAGCTTCACATGCGCCTTCTCGGCCACGTCGCGCGGCATCAGTTCGGGCACCCGGCGGATCGCCACCTCGGTGCCCGGCACGGCGCGCGCGCCCTCGGCGACCGCCTCGGCCATCTTCTCCACATGGCCGTAGGTCGAATAGTACAACACCAGAACCTTGCTCATCGGGACCTCCATCGTCGCTCCGTCGGCATATCGTCGTCCGCGCCAGACGTAAAAGCTGGCATGATGCGAACAGACCGTTCGGATGAGGCGAACGATGGTGAAGACCGAATCCCTGCAGACCTTCGTCGCGATCGTCGCCACCGGCAGCCTGAGCGGCGCGGCGCGGCGGCTGCGCCTGTCCAAGTCGGTGGTGAGCCAGCGCCTTGCCGAGATGGAGCAGACCCTGGGCGTGCGGCTGCTGCACCGCTCCACCCGCAGCCTGCAGCTCACGGAGGAGGGCGCGGCGTTCCACGACCTGGCCGAACGGATCGTCTCGGAGCTGGCCGAGGCGACCACGGCCATCGCCGCCCGGGCGCGCAGCCTGCAGGGGCCGATGCGGGTCGCCATGCCGCTCAGCTTCGCGATGCTGCATGGCGGGCCGGCGCTGTATCCGTTCCTGGCCGCGCATCCCGGCATCCGGCTGACGCTCGATCTCGACGACCGGGTGATCGACCTGGTGGCGGAGGGGATCGACATGGCGGTGCGGATCGGGCGGCTCGACGATTCCGGACTGATCGCGCGGCGGCTGACCGGCAGCCGGAACGTCGTCGTGCTGAGCCCGGCGCATGCCGCCGCCCATGGCATGCCGCGGCGGCTCGAGGAGCTCGCGGCGCATCCGGCGATCACCTACAGCAATCGCCGGCCGGCGGAGGAGTGGACGTTCGAGACCGCGGCCGGGCTGCGGTCGGTGCGGGTGAAGTCGCGGCTGCAGGTCAACAATGGCGACGTGATGCGCGACGCCGCGATCGCGGGTCTCGGCATCGCCATGCTGCCGCGCTTCCTGTGCGCCGCGGCGCTCGCGGCCGGCACGCTGGTGGAAGCGCCGCTCGAGGCCGCGCCACCGCCGGGCGGGGTGTATGCGGTGTATCCGCAGAACCGCCATCTCTCGGCCAAGGTACGGGCGCTGACGGAACATCTGCGGAGCGCCTTCGGGGATCCGCCTTACTGGGATCCTGTGGGTCCGTGACATTTCCGGCATGATCGCGCGCGATCTGCGGGATGCGTTGCGTTTTCGTCCGCTTCTGCACTAGCCTTTCCGGCAATGCGGCCCCGACCGGGAGCCGCGAAGAAGGCCCGGTGACGAGGCCGTGCAGGAGGACACGTTCATGAACACACCCAAACGGGTGACCCGTCGTGCTGCCCTGAAGGTTGGGGCGGCGGCAGCCGCATTGCCCCTGGTGCATATCCGTACCGGCCGCGCGGCGGGTAAGGTCTCGGTGGCGTTCTGGGATCACTGGGTCCCTGCCGGCAACGACGTCATGCGCAAGCAGTGCGAAGCATTCGGCAAGGCGCACCAGGTCGAGGTGCAGGCGGACTTCATCACCTCGGTCGGCTCGAAGAACATCCTGACCATCGCGGCGGAGGCGCAGGCTAAGGCCGGTCACGACATCCAGCAGCTTCCGGGCTGGGAAGCCCAGAACCACGCCGACCTGCTGGAGCCGATCGACGACGTCATGAAGAGCCTGACCAGCAAGTATGGTCCGGTCGCCAAGGCCAGCGAATACCTGTTCACCAAGAAGGGCCACTGGATCGCCGTGCCCTGCAGCGCCGGCAACCAGAACAAGGGCCCGTGCGGCCGCATCTCGGTGCTGCGCGACGTGGCCGGCATCGACATCGTCAAGATGTATCCCGCCTCGGCCGATCCGAGCCCGGAGGCGGAGAAGTGGACGTATGATGCGATGCTGAAGGCGGCGGAGGCGTGCCACAAGGCGAAGATGACCTTCGGCATCGGCCTCGGCACCACGCCCGACTCCGTCGACACCGCCGGCTCGTTCTTCGCGGCGTTCGGCGCCGAGGTGATCACCGCCGACGGCCAGGTCAACGTCCGCTCCGACAACGTGCGGCAGGTGCTGGAATACGCCCAGCAGTTCGTGAAGTACCTGGCGCCCGACGCGGTCAGCTACGACGACGCCTCCAACAACCGCGCGCTGATCTCGGGCCAGAGCGCGCTGATCTGGAACCCGCCGTCCGCCTGGGCGGTCGCGCGACGCGACGCGCCGAAGGTGGCGGAGGATTGCTGGACCTTCCCCGCGCCCAAGGGTCCCAAGGGCCGGTTCGTGCCGCTGGGCGCGTTCTCCTGGGGCATCTGGAACTTCGCCAGCAACAAGAGCGCGGCGAAGGAGCTGATCGCCTACCTGTCGCAGCGCGAGAACGTCGAGGCGCGGTGCGAGGTCACGCTGGGCTACGACGTGCCGCCGTTCCAGAGCATGACCGACTTCAAGGTGTGGGACGAGGTCGGGCCGCCGAAAGGCACGGTCTACAACTACCCGATCCGCAAGCCGCAGCATCAGGAGAACTGGATCGCGGTCGCGCCGGCCCCGCCGGAAATCGCCGTGCAGGTCTACAACCGCGGCACCTTGCCGACGATGTTCGCGAAACTGCAGAGCGGACAGTCGATCAAGCAGGTGCAGGACTGGGCGCAGGACGAGCTGGAAGGCTTCACGCGCTGATCTGAGTTTCCGGCGCGGCTTCGGCTGCGCCGGCTTCGTTCGCGACGACGCGCGGCCGCAATTTGCGCAGCCGCGCGATCGGTCGTCGCGAACCCCGGCCGGGCGGGACGCCGCCACGCGTCCAGGATTTCGATCCGGCCCCAAAGAGGCAGCCCCCGTCCCAGAGGCCGGGGGCCTGTCGGCGTTGCAACGAGGCGGTTCGGCAACCGTCCGAAGACCCGAAGGAGACGACGCACGCAACAAGGCGGCCCAAGGCCGCACAGGGAGAAACACGTCATGACCCGATCGAACCCGATCCGCATTCCGCGCCGCCGCGCCCTGCAGATGGGCGCCGCCGCGGCCGCCTTGCCGCTGGTGCACGTCCGCACCGCCGCTGCCGCCGGAAAGCTCAGCGTGGCTTTCTGGGACCACTGGGTCCCGGGCGGAAACGCGATCCTGCAGAAACAGGTCGATGCCTGGGCGGACAAGAACAAGGTGGAGGTCGCCGCGGACTTCATCACCGGCAACGGCAACAAGCTGCTGCTGACCGGCGTCGCGGAAGCCCAGGCCCGCACCGGGCATGACGTGATGACCTTCGCCAACTGGGACGTGTTCAACCTGGCCAGTTCGCTCACGCCGGTGGACGACGTGGTGCTGCCCCTGGTGGACAAGTACGGCGCCGCGGGCACGACGTCGGAATACCTGGCGAAGATCAAGGGCCACTGGATCGCGGTTCCCACCAGCACCGGGACGCAGACCAAGCCGCCCTGCGCGCGCATCAGCCTGATGAAGAAGTACGGCGTGGACGTGCAGGCGATGTATCCGGCCGAACCCCACAAGACCGCGCTCGCCGATTCCTGGGACTACGAGATGCTGCTGAAATGCGGCGAGGCGGCGATGAAGGACGGGTATCCATTCGCCCTCGGCCTCGGCGGCGGGACCACCAATACCGACGGCATCGACCAGGTGGGCGCCATGTTCCGCGCCTACGGGGCCGCGCTGATCGACGGCGAAGGCACCATCCAGGTGAAGTCCGACGCCATGCGGCAGTTCCTGGAATTCGCCCAACGCTTCGTGAAGATCCTGCCGGACGACGTGGTGAGCTATGACGACGCCTCGAACAACCGCGCGCTGATCTCCGGCAAGACGGCGCTGATCTTCAACCCGCCCTCCGCCTGGGCGGTGGCCAAGCGCGATGCGCCGGAGATCGCCGCGGATTGCTGGACCTTCCCGGCACCGAAGGGACCGAATGGCCGGTTCCTCCCGACCCTGACCTTCTTCTGGGGGATCTACAATTTCAGCCGGAACCAGTCGGCCGCGAAGGAGCTGCTGAGCTACCTGATGCAGCGCGAGCAGGTGGAGGCGCGCAGCATCGCCGTCGACGGCTACGACCTGCCGCCTTTCGCCAAGATGAACGACTTCAAGATCTGGGAGGAGGTCTCGCCCCCGAAGGGCACCGTCTACAACTATCCGATCCGCCCCTGGCACGACACCCAGCCGAACATCACCGGATCGGAGGCGTCGCCGGAGATCGCCGTGCAGATCTACCAGCGCGCGACCCACAACAACATGCTGGCGCGGATCAAGCAGGGGCAGTCCATCCAGCAGGTCGTCGCCTGGGCGGCCGACGAGCTCGGGGGCTTCACCCGCTGAGCCGCCGGGTCCGCGGCGGCCGCCCGGCCGTCCGCGGGCCCGAACCGGCACCGGCGACCCCCGGGTGAGAGCCGCCCCGCGCGGCGCCAGCGACGGGCCCGCGCGACCGAGGCGGGGGGCTCGCGCGGCGCCGGCAGGAGCCCGGCGCGCGGCCGCTCATGCTGCGGTGCAGCGTCGTTGCAAGTGATGCTGTTGCCCGTTGCGTCGGGCATCGGCGCAGGTTAGCGTGCGACAAAGTCGAACAAACGACAGCCGCAGGGACAGGCCACAGCCCCGCCATCCATGGCGGGCTCGGGAGGTACGTACATGACAACGGCGGTACGCCGTCATCCCGTCGATGGTATCGGACGAAAGTGTTCGGCGACGCGCGCGCCGGCCGCCCGCTCGCGCGTCCGCGCGAGTCGATCCGCGCCTGTCCGCCTGGCAGTTCCCGACGCAGGACGGCGCACATCCCTACGCGCGATCCACCCGCATGTCCGCCGGACCTGCAGTTCGCTTTCATCCGTGACGACCAGAAGGACCACCGTTTCGTGACACAGCCGCGCCGCACGACCACACGTCGACAGGCACTGAAGATCGGTGCCGCCGCCGCCGCCCTCCCCCTCGTCCACATCCGCTCCGGCCGCGCCGCGGGCAAGGTGTCGATCGCGTTCTGGGACCACTGGGTCCCGGCCGGCAATGCCGTCATGAAGAAGCAGGTCGAAGCCTGGGGCGAGAAGAACCAGGTGGAGGTCCAGGCCGACTTCGTGACGTCGGTCGGCAACAAGAACATCCTGACCATCGCCGCCGAGGCGCAGGCCAAGACCGGCCACGACGTTCAGGCCTACCCAAGCTGGGAGGTGCAGAACCAGGCGAGCCTGATGGAGCCGCTGGACGACGTCATGAAGACGTTGGCCGGACAGTACGGCCAGGTGAACCAGGTCTGCGAGTATCTCGCGAAGATCAAGGGGCACTGGATGGCGATCCCGACCAGTTCGGGGACGCAGTACAAGGGGCCTGCCGGCCGCATCAGCGTGCTGAAGGACAAGGCCGGCCTGGACGTGCAGGCGATGTATCCGGCGAAGCCCGAGCACACCAAGGAGTCGGAGGCCTGGACCTGGGATGCGCTGCTGAAGGCGGCGGAAGCCTGCTCCAAGGCGGACATGCCGTTCGGCATCGGCCTCGGCCAGACGACGGATTCCGTCGACACCGCCGGCGCCCTGTTCGCCGCCTATGGGGCGGAGCTGGTGGACAAGGACGGCAACGTCACCGTCAAGTCGGACAATGTCCGCAAGGTGCTCGAGTTCGGGCAGAAGCTGGTGAAGTTCCTGCCGGCCGACGCGGTCAGCTACGACGATGCGTCGAACAACCGCGCCCTGATCTCGGGCAAGAGCGCGCTGATCTGGAACCCGCCCTCCGCCTGGGCGGTGGCCAAGCGCGACGCGCCCCAGATCGCCGCGGACGTCTGGCACTTCCCCGGCTGCGCGGGTCCGTCGGGCCGGTTCACGCCCTACCTGCCGTATTTCTGGGGCGTCTGGTCCTTCGCCAGGAACAAGTCGGCCGCGAAGGAGCTGATCACCTACCTGATGCAGCGCGACAACGTGCAGGCGCGCTGCAACGAGGTGGCGGGGTACGACGTGCCGCCGTTCACCTCCATGCTCGACTTCAAGGTGTGGGAAGAAGTGGAGCCGCCGAAGGGAACCGTCTACAACTATCCGATCCGGCCGTTCCATAACGCGAAAGCCCATATCGCCGCGTTCCCGGCCCCGCCGGAAATCGCCGTGCAGATCTACAACCGTGGCACGATGCCGACGATGCTGGCGAAGCTGAAGAGCGGCCAGAGCGTCGACCAGGTGATTTCCTGGGCGCAGGACGAGCTGGAAGGGTTCACGCGCTAGAACGGCAAGGCGGGCGGGACGCAATCCCCGCCCGCCCACGAACCCAAGAGCCTTGAGGGAGGACACAGATGGCAGATGGCACCAGCGTGCCGGTGGGCGTGATGCAGGCCTCGCGGCCCGCCGCGGCACGCCGGTCGAGCATGCGGCGGTTCGCGGGTCGGCGGTCGACCATGGGCTTCTTGCTGGCGCTGCCGCTGATCCTGCTGGTCGCGGGGTTCGTGATCTACCCCGCGTTCTACGCGATCTACCTGAGCATGCTGAACAAGAAGATGACCAGCTTCGTGGGGCTGGGGAACTTCGCGTTCCTGCTGAAGCGGAACACGTTCCAGCTCGTCATCTTCCAGTCCTGCCTGTTCGCCATCACCGCGGTGGTGATGAAGGCGCTGCTGGGCTTCATCCTGGCGCACCTGATGCACAACATCCCCGGCAAGAACCAGCGCATCTGGCGCGGTCTGCTGCTGGTCCCCTGGGTCATCCCGCTCGCGCTGTCGACGCTGACCTGGTGGTGGATGTTCGACCCGTCCTATTCGGCGTTCAACTGGATCCTCAACCAGTTCGGCTTCGCCAACGTGCCCTGGCTGGGCGTCGGCTGGATCGCGCGGTTCTGCACGATCGCCGTGAACGTCTGGTACGGCACGCCCTTCTTCATGATCATGTATCTGGCCGCGCTGAAGTCGGTGCCGGAGCAGCTCTATGAGGCTGCGGCGATCGACGGCGCGAACGCGGTGCAGAAGCTGTTCTTCGTCACGTTGCCGATGATGCGCAACATCATCGCGATCACCGTGCTGTTCAGCCTAATCACCACCTTCGCCGACTTCGACATCGTCCGCATCCTGACCGCGGGCGGGCCGCAGGACATGACGCACGTGTTCGCCACCTACGCCTTCCAGGTCGGCATCCAGTCCGGCGACATCCCGCTGGGCGCGAGCGTCAGCCTCTTCATGTTCCCGATCCTCGCCATCGCCGCCTTCTTCGTGCTGCGGGGCGTCACGCGTCGCACGAAGGAGATCGCGACATGAGCGCGACAACCATGGACGCCACCAAGCGGGCGGCGGCACACAAGCACAAGCACTCCCTGCACCGGCAGCGCCAATGGGCGCTGTGGGGCAGCTACATCGCCCTCGGCGTGTTCGTGATCATGTTCCTGGTGCCGCCGTTCTACACGCTGATGACCAGCCTGAAGTCGTCGGCCGAGATCTCGGCGCAGAGCGGCAGCCCCTGGATCGTGCACCACCCGACGCTCGAGAATTTCTGGTACCTGATCACCTATCCGAACTTCCAGACCTACTACCTGAACTCGGTCATGGTGACCGTGGTGACGGTCGTGGTGTCCATGGTGATCTCGGTGATGGCCGCGTTCAGCCTGGCGCGGATGGGGTTCTGGGGCAGCCAGGTACTCGCCACCGGCGTGTTCCTCACCTACCTCGTTCCCGCCTCGCTGCTCTTCATCCCCCTGTTCCAGATCGTCGGCGCGCTCGGCCTCATCAACAACGTCTGGGCGCTCGTGCTGCTGTATCCGACTCTCGCGGTGCCCTTCTGCACCTGGATCATGATCGGCTACTTCAGCTCCATCCCGAAGGAGCTGGACGAGGCGGCGCTGATCGACGGCGCGGGCTACGTGCAGATCCTGCTGCGGATCTTCATTCCGGTCGCGATGCCCGGCATCATCGCCGCGACGATCTTCGCCTTCACCGTGAGCTGGGGCGCGTTCCTCTACCCGCTCGCCTACCTCTACACGTCGAACCAGATGGTCCTCACGGTCGGCATCATCTCCGACCTGATCCGCGGCGACGTGTTCCAGTGGGGCAAGATCATGGCGGCCTGCCTGCTCGCCTCCATGCCGCCCATCATCATCTACGCCTTCCTGATGGACTACTACGTGGCGGGTCTGACCGCTGGCGCCACCAAAGGCTGATCCCACCACCAACCGAGGGAATCGAACCACCATGGCTGAAGTCTCCTGCCGCAAGGTCGTCAAGGAATACGACGGCGGCGTCCAAGCGGTGAAAGGCATCGACCTGGAGATCGCGGACCATGAGTTCGTGGTGCTGGTCGGCCCGTCCGGCTGCGGCAAGTCGACCACGCTGCGCATGATCGCCGGCCTCGAAGAGATCAGCGGCGGCGAGATCTGGATCGGCGGCGATATCGTCAACGACGTGCCGCCACGCGATCGCGACATCGCCATGGTGTTCCAGAACTACGCGCTCTATCCGCACATGAGCGTCTTCGACAACATGGCGTTCGGGCTCAAGCTTCGGAAGTTCCCGAAGGACGAGATCAAGCGCCGGGTCGACGAAGCCGCCCGCATCCTCGACATCGTCCCGCTGCTCGAGCGCAAGCCGCGCGCCCTCTCGGGCGGCCAGCGGCAGCGCGTCGCCATGGGCCGCGCCATCGTGCGCAACCCCAAGGTGTTCCTGTTCGACGAGCCGCTGTCGAACCTGGACGCCAAGCTGCGCGTGCAGATGCGCACCGAGATCAAGAAGGTCCACCAGACCGTCCGCACCACCACCGTCTACGTGACGCACGACCAGGTGGAGGCGATGACGCTCGCCGACCGCGTGGTGGTGATGAACGGCGGCATCATCGAGCAGGTCGGCTCCCCGCAGGAGTTGTACCACAACCCCGCCACCCGCTTCGTCGCCGGGTTCATCGGCTCGCCGGCGATGAATTTCCTGCCCTGCCGCGTGCAGGACGGACGCAATGGCGGGCTCGCCCTGCGCGTGACCGACAAGATCACGCTGCCCGTGCCCCCCGATCGGCAGGACCGCTACGGGAAGTACAAGGGCCGCGAGATGGTGCTGGGCATCCGGCCGGAGCACCTGTTCGAATACCACGAGCAGGGCAAGCCGAACTGGACCCGCGTCGACCTGCCGGTGGACGTGGTGGAGCCCATGGGCATGGAGACCATGGTCCACTTCTTCGTCGACGGCGCCCCGGTCTGCGCCCGCGTCGATCCGGCGACCCATGCGGAACCGGGCGAGATGCTGCCGCTGACCGCCGACCTCAACCAGATGCACCTGATGGAGCCGGATACCGGCCGGGTCGTCTGAACCGTCCGGCCGGGACGCGGCACCCTCGCCGCGTCCCGGTCATCGCCCGCCTCCCTCGCGCCAGCCGGTCGTCGCCCGACCCAGGGGCCCGCGCCACCCGCTCAGTGCGCGATCCAGCCGCCGTCCAGCACCAGCAGGTGCCCGACGATGAAGCGGGCCTGTTCCGAACAGAGATACAGCACCGCGCCGGTGAGCTCCTCGGCCTTGCCCATGCGGCCGATCGGGAACAGCTTGCCCACGTCCTCTGCCGTCAGGTTCTCCCGCTCCATCCACTGGTGGAAGACGTCGCCCGGCGCATCGATCCCGCAGGAGGCGATCGCATTGACGTTGATGTTGTGCTTCGCGACCTCCAGCGCGACCGACTTGGTCAGGGCGTCGACACCGCCCTTGGTCGCCGCATACAGGCTCTCGGTCGCATTGCCCGTCAGGCTGCCGGTGATGGAGGACTGGTTCACGATCGAACCCCCGCCATTGCGCATCATCTGACGGATCTCGTGCTTCATGCAGTAGAAGACGCCGCGCAGATTGGTGTCGACGTGGAAGTCGAAGCTTTCGGTCGTCTCCTCGATGATGGGCGCGAAGCGGACGACGCCCGCATTGTTCACCGCGCAATCGAGCCGGCCGTAGCGCTCGACGGCCTTTGCGACCATCTCCTCGGCGCTCTGCTCGCGCCGGACGTCCAGCGGCAGGAACATCCCCTCCCCGCCGGCTGCGCGCACCATCTCGAGGGTCTCCTGCCCGCCGGCCTCGTCGATATCGGTGAAGACGACCTGCGCGCCTTCCCGCGCGAATGCCAACGCCGTGACGCGCCCCAGTCCGCGCGCCGCGCCGGTGACCAGCGCGACCTTTCCGCTGAACGCACCCATCCCAACCTCCCCTTCCGCGGCGTCCGGCGCTCCACCCCGCGATGAGCCGCTGCCGTGACCCTGCGCGGCGACGGTAGAGAGTCGGGCGGGCGTTCCACAACGGCGCGTGAGACCCGGCTCGCGCGCCGGCACGGCGACGCGGCCGCCTCCCTTCCTTGCTTCTGCGGCCGCGCGACCGATATGGTCGGAAAACACCCTGTCGCGGGATTCCCATGTCGCAAACCCATCAGTGCCGGGTGCTGATCGTCGGCGCCGGCCCGGCCGGCTACACCGCTGCGATCTACGCCGCGCGCGCCAGCCTCTCGCCCATCCTGGTCGCCGGCCTGCAGCCTGGCGGGCAGCTCACCATCACGACCGATGTCGAGAACTTTCCCGGCTTCGCCGAGGTCATCCAGGGCCCCTGGCTCATGGAGCAAATGGCCGCCCAGGCCGAACATGTCGGCACCCGGATCGTCCACGACCTGATCGTCGAGGCCGATCTCTCGCGCCGGCCGTTCCGCTGCATGTCCGATTCCGGGGATGTCTACCTTGCGGACACCCTGGTCATCGCAACCGGCGCGCAGGCCCGCTGGCTGGGGCTGGAGTCAGAACACCGCCTGCAGGGCCGTGGCGTGTCCGCCTGCGCGACCTGTGACGGGTTCTTCTACCGCGGCAAGCGCGTCGCCGTGATCGGGGGCGGCAACACCGCGGTGGAGGAGGCCCTGTACCTCACCAACCATGCGGAGCACGTCACGCTGATCCATCGCCGCGACACGCTGCGCGCCGAGAAGATCCTGCAGGCCCGCCTGTTCGCCCACAGGAAGATCAGTGTGGTCTGGGACAGCACCGTGGCCGAGATCCTGGGCGGCGGCTCGCCCGAGACCGTCACCGGCGTGCGGCTGCGCAACGTGCATGGCGGCGGCGAGACCACGCTCGCAGTCGACGGCGTGTTCGTCGCGATCGGCCACAGCCCGACCACGGCGCTGTTCGCAGGACAGCTCGCGATGGACGGCGAGGGCTACATCGTCACCACGCCCGGCACGACGCAGACCTCCATTCCCGGCGTGTTCGCCGCGGGCGACGTGCAGGACAAGGTGTTCCGCCAGGCGATCACGGCAGCGGGAACCGGCTGCATGGCGGCGCTGGAAGCCGAGAGATTTCTCGCGCTCCACGCTGATTCCCCCGCCCTGGCGGCGGAATAGCGGCGTGGACTGGGCGGTTTCGGAAAAAAAGGACCGATTCTCGCCACAAGACTCGATGAACTTCGTTTAAGCTCGCATGTCCGGCTCCGTGAGGAGTCGGACGGGGCGGTGCGTGCCGGGATGCAACCCGGCACACTGGGAGAGGCTGGAGATGGACTGGGACAAACTGCGTGTGTTCCACGCCGTGGCTGAAGCTGGCAGCTTCACGCATGCCGGCGACACGCTGAATCTCAGCCAGTCCGCCGTGTCGCGCCAGATTTCCGCGCTGGAGGAAGCGCTCCAGGTTCCGCTGTTTCACCGGCATGCCCGCGGCCTGATCCTGACCGAACAGGGCGAATCCCTGAACAGGACGGTGCGGGAGGTCTTCGCCAAGCTCGCGATGACCGAGGCGCTGCTGACCGAAAGCAAGGAGAAGCCGGCCGGGCGGCTCAAGGTCACGACCACGGTGGGATTCGGCTCCTCCTGGCTCGCGCCCCGGCTGCACGCCTTCCTGGAGATGTACCCGGACGTCTCCATCTCGCTGCTGCTCGACGACGCGGAACTCGACCTCGCGATGCGGGAGGCGGATGTCGCCATCCGCATGCATCCGCCGAAGCAGCCGGATCTCGTGCAGCGCCACCTGATGACGCTGCAATGGCATATCTGCGCGTCGCCCGACTACCTGAAGCGTCACGGCGTGCCGCAGCGGCCGGAAGAGCTGGATGCGCACCGCCTGATCCTGTTCGGGCACCATCATCCCCCGGTCTCCGACGTGAACTGGCTGGCCGAAGCGGGCCGCCGCCCGGGCAACCCGCGCCGCGCGCTGCTCGAGGTGAACTCGATGCACGCGATCCTGCTCGCGATCCGGTCGGGTCTCGGCATCGGCGCGGTGCCGGACTACGCGGTGGCGGAGAACCCGGACCTCGTCCGCATCCTCACGGACCTGAAGGGCCCGAAGATCGACGTGTTCTTCGTCTACCCGGAAGAGCTGCGCAATTCGAAGCGCGTCGCGGTGTTCCGCGACTTCCTGCTGGCCCGCCTCGCCGAGATGCACTGAGCCGTTCGGCGGCAACTCCGCGCACCGAGGCGACGCCGCAGGCTCCGCGCTCCAACGGTCTACAGGCCACGCCCCGCCCCACGGTCCGTCGATCACGCCGCCTGGCGTCGGCGAATGCATGCCCCTGCGCCCGCGCGTACCCAGGCCGACATTCCAGACCGTCATGCCGCACCGGACCGCGTTCCAGCGCAGCTATGGACCGCTTCCGGGCACCTGGCCCGAACCCCTGCCAAGGCCGCGTTGTTCGACGTTACGAATGGATCCGCGCGGGCTTCAAATCGGCGCGTGACGGTCCGGTGTCATGCGCGACCGACATGGCGGCTGCCGGCTTTTGGCGTTGGATCGACCTGAGTCGCCCGCATAAAGTTCTTGCACCGAATACGGCGGCTCGCCCGCCAGTGTTCCAGCTCCTTGGAGTTGGAAGGGGGCCTCTGGCCCCTGCGTCTCCCAGACGTGAAGCCTCCCTGTATACTTGCCCCCGGCTCTGCCGGGGGCTTTTTCTTTTCCGCCGCACCGATTCCGTTACGTGGAATTCTTGCCAAACGACGCGGCTTTATCGTTTCAGAAACGCTTGCGTCACGCCGCGTTGTCGCGACGTCCGTTCGCCGCGCGCGCACGACCCATCGACAACACGGCATCGATCACCCGCATCACGTCATCCCGCCGCGTGCGATGATTCACCAGCGCCGCTCGGATCGCCAACCGACCGCCGATCATGGTCGTGGAGGGCACGGCGAGACCCGATTCCTGCAAATCCGCAACGATCGCCGCGTTCAGTGCGTCGAGCTCGTCATCCGCCGCGACGAAGCGGAAGCACACGACGTTCAACGCCACGGGTGCGAGACGTTCCAACGCCGGCTCCGCGTCGATCCGCGCCGCCATCTCCTGCGCCAGGGCGCAACTGCGCTCGACCATCGCGCCGATCCGGTCCGCCCCGTAGGTGCGCAGCGTCATCCACACCTTCAGCGCGCGGAAGCCGCGCGAGAGATCGGGGCCGAGATCGTTCGGCCAGACCTCGCCGGCCGCGAGCCCGCGCGTGGCGCGGCGTAGATACGCCGCATCGGCCGCGAAGGCGGCGAGCTGGTGTTCGGCCTCGCGCACCAGGATGCAGCCTGCGTCGTACGGGACCTGCCCCCATTTGTGGAAGTCGAACGCGACGGAATCGGCTCGCTCGAGCCCGGCGAGCAGCGGCCGCAGGCGCGGCGACAGCATCGCCATCGCCCCGAATGCGGCATCGACGTGCAGCCAGATCCCGCTCTCCCGCGCCACGTCGGCCAGGCGGTCCAGCGGATCGATCGCGCCGATGTCGACGGACCCCGCAGTGCCGACCAGCAGGAACGGCCGGTCCCCGGCCGCGCGATCCCGCGCGATCGCCGCCCGCAGCGCCGGCGCCACGATCCGTCCCGCCGCGTCGGTCGGGATCAGCCGCAGCGCGTCCGACCCCAGGCCCGCCATGTCCATGGCGCGCCCGACGCAGCCATGCGCCGCGGCGGAGGCGTAGGCGACCAGGCGCGTGCCGCCGACCCCTTCCGCCCGGACGCGCGTGCCGCAGGCGGCGGTGCGCGCCACCAGCACGCCGATCATGTTCGCCATCGACGTGCCGGTGACCAGCACGCCCGAGGCGGTCTGGGGGAAGCCGATTATCTCCGCCGCCCAGGCGATCACCTGGCGCTCCACCGCGATCGGGGCGTGGTCCCGCCCGCCGCAATTCGCGTTCAGCCCGCCCGCGAGCATCTCCGCCAGCATGCCCACCGGCGTGCCACCGCCGTGCACCCAGCCCATGAAGCGCGGGTGCAGGTTGCCTGTCGCATGAGGCATCACCCGGCTGCGGAACGCGGCATAGGTCTCCGCCGGATCGCCCGGCCCACGCGGCAGGGGGTCGGCCCAGGAATCCCGGATCGCGGGAGGCATCGGCTGCCACACCGGCCCGTCCCGCACCCCGGCGAGGTGGTCGAACATGTCGTCGAGCATGCGGTGGCCCAGCGCGCGCAGGCTCGACCAATCCTCGGGGTCGAGATCGTCCATGCGGCGCATATCGGTCGGGCCGCCCGCCGGCAGGTTCACATTGCCGCGCGAAGGCCCAGTGCGGCCAGCAGGTTCGGGTCGAGCGGCGGGCCGGGACCGGGTTGCCGGAGCCGGCTGCGATCCACCGCGAACCCCATCACGTCGTCATAGCCCCAGAGTGCCCAGCCCATCCCGGCCCGCTCCGCCGCGTCGCGGACCGTGCGGATCCAGGCGAGGCGCGCATCGGCCCGCAGCGCGGTGGTGGCGCCGAACTCGCCCAGGAGCACCGGGACGCGGTGCTGGCGCCCCCAGGCGGCCGCGCGCTCGACCAGGGCGGCAACACGCGCGGCGTCCCAGCCCTGGGCGCAATAGAAGGCGATCACGCCCGCAGTCTCCGCGTCGATCCCCCGCTGCGCGACCAGCGAGGGCGGCGTCGTGTGACCGGCCGGCGCGCGCGCTTCGGCCCGTTCCGCCGGCGCCTGTCCTCCCATGGCACGCGAGCGGCAGCGATCCGGATCGGGCGCCGGGAAGGGCAACCGCGCGAGTGCCGCACGGTCGAGGCCGGACCGCCATGGCGCGAGCGCCGTCAGCTCCGCCGGGGTGTAGAGGTGCACGCCATACATCACGTTCCCGTCCGGTTCCGGCCGCGTGGCCAGCAGGCCGTCAATGCTGCTCCAATCCTGGCCGCTGAGGATGATCGTGTGCTCGGGCAGCGCGGTCCGGACGGCGGAGAGCAGCGCGTGCTGCACCGCCTGCCAGCCGGCCGGATCGCCCGGGAAAACCGGCTCGTTCAGCAGTTCGGCCACGGTCATCCGCGGCCCGACCCGTTGCAGCACGGGCGCCAGCCGGTCCCAGGCGGTGCGCAGCGCCGCGCGGTCGGCGGCGGATCGCTCCAGCGTCCAGCCGACCGGGTGCAGCGACAGGACGACCGCCAATTCGTGGCGATGCACGCGCCGAAGTGCCGCCTCCAACGCGTCGAGCACGCCGGGTTCGGCGAGCAGGGCGGGGTCGACGGGGAGGCGGACGAAGGTGAAGCCGACCCGGTGCAGGGTGGCGAGGGCGCCATCGCCGATCCAGCTTCGCAGCGCCGCCGGATCGCGGCTGGCGGGGAAGCGGAACCATCCGGTCAGGGCCACGCCACGGCGAAGCAGGGCGATCCGGTCGGACGGGACCTCCGCCCGCACCGAACCACCCGTGCCGCTCGCCACGACCAGCGCGACGACCGCCAGCCAGACCGCCCACCTGCATCGCCACATGAATGCCCTCCTCGGACCGCAGCGATCGCCCGCCGTCGGGGATCGCCCGCCCCGCGACCCTGAGCATTTCCTTAACCGCTCGCTCGTAAGCTCCCTCCGGCGCCGCGGCCCCGGCCGCCCGGCGCGCGGAGATCCAGCCGCCACACCCCCTACCACCTGGAGACTGCCGACTGGTTAACGACGCCCCTCGCCCGCGCCGGCTGCGCATGATCGGGCCGGGTTGCCCGTCCGGCTGCGGCGTCCTGCTCGTCGCCGCGGGCATGCTGACCACGCTCGCCTGGCTGCGCGGCCCCGAATACGACGAGCAGTACACGCTGTTCCTGACGGCCGGCCTGCCGCGCCCCACCTGGCCGGACCATCCCTTCCCGGCCGCCGCGGCGCTCGCGCTGCAGGCAGGCCGGTGGGATCCGCTGGGGCTCGCCGGCGCCTTGCGCACGACCGACGTTCACCCGCCACTCTATTTCTGGCTGGCCGCCGCGTGGCGCGTGCTGTTCGGCGACGCCCTCTTCGTCCTTCGTCTCGCCTCGGTCGCGTGCAGCCTCGCCGCGCTGGGCCTGGTCGCGCGCATCGGCTCGAGCCTCGGCCTGCGTGCGGGCCTTGCGGTCCTCCTCACCCTCGGCTGCTACGGGTTCGCCTATCCCGGCGTGGTCGCGCGCGGCTTCGCCCCGGCCCAGGCGCTGCTGCTGGGGGCGGTCGCGGTGCTGATCGGCGCGGTGCTGCCGCGACTGCGCGCCCCGCGTCGAGGTGCACTGGCCGGGGCGCTGTTCGGCGCGGCGGTGTCGACCAATTATCTTGCGCTCTTCGTCGCGGTGGCCGCGATCGGCTGGCAGATGCTCCGCCTCCTCGCCACGCGGAGCAGGCCCCTGCGTGCAGAGGCGCGGCGCATCACCCTGGGGCTGGTCGCCGGCTTCATCCCCGGCCTCGCGCTCGCCGGCTGGTTCTTCCTCGCCCAGCGCGACAGCCGCCCCGATCAGTTCGCGCCCTTCGGGTGGAGGGGCGCGCTGGACCGGCTCGCTCGGGCCGAAGGCGGCGCACTGTTCGGCGGGCTGCCGCTCTATGTGCCGTCGCCGCTCGACACCGGACTGGCCGCCGCACTCGGGGCGATCATCCTGGGCAGCGCCGCCCTGGTCGTCCTGCGCTGGCGGCAGTTCGCATCGCCCTGGCTGCGCGCGCTGCTGGCGGCGCTGGCCGCCGCCCCGCCCGCCGGACTGCTGCTTCTCGGGCGCATCTTCCAGACCAGCCCGATCGAGCTCCGCTACCTCAGCTTCGCGACGCCCTGGATGGCGCTGCTGCTCGCAGGCGCCATCGGCTCGCTCTCGCGCCGGCCGGCTGCCGCCATCGGCGGGGTCGTCCTCGGCCTGCAGGCTCTGGCGCTTGCCGGCATGGGGCTGGCCGACGCCACGATGCAGCCGGCGAAGGCCAGCGCACGCGCCCTCGCCGCGCTCCAGCCACCGCCGCTGATCCTGGTGCCGTTCGGCAATGACGGGGTGGGCCTGGTCGCCGCCCTCGCCCGCGGCCTGCCGCCCGACCGGCGGCTGCTGGTGATCCGGCGGGACGAGCCCGACATCCGCCTGCACGCCCGCCTCGCCGCCGCCCGCGCGCGGTCGGTGGCGATCGCCTGGATGGAACAGGATCGCGAGAGCCGCGCCACGCTCGCCCATGTGCGCCCGTTCTTCGCCGCCCCGTGCTGGCGCCAGCGGCCCCATCGGTCCACCCTGGCCGTGTTCGACTGGGTGTGTGACGGAGAGGCGCATGTTCTTCGAGGGGTTCACGCTGGCGAAGGTCCCGGTCCCGGGGGGCACGATCCGCCTGCGCCATGGCGGATCCGGCCCGCCGCTGCTGATGCTGCACGGCAATCCGCAGACCCATGTGATGTGGCACAAGGTGGCGCCCGCCCTGGCACGCCGCTTCACGGTGATCTGCCCGGACCTGCGGGGCTACGGCTTCTCCCTCAAACCGCCGGCGACGCCGGACCATGCGCCCTACGCCAAGCGCGAGATGGCGCGGGACATGGTGGCGGTGATGGCGCATTTCGGCCATGAGCGGTTCCGCCTCGCCGGCCACGACCGCGGCGCGCGCGTCGCGCATCGCCTGACGCTCGATCACCCGGACAGGGTCGAGAAGCTCGCGCTGCTCGACATCATCCCCACGCTCGAGCATTTCGAACGCGCGGACATGAACTTCGCGCGCGGCTACTACCATTGGTTCTGGCTCGCCCAGCCGCACCCCTATCCCGAATGGCTGATCGGCAAGGCGCCGGAGGAGTGGTGGCACCAGCACACCGCCCGCGGCCAGTCCGACGCCTTTGCGCCCGAGGCGCTGGCCGACTACCTGGCCGCCGTGCGCCAGCCCGAGATGGTGCGTGGCATGTGCGAGGATTATCGCGCGGCGATCGGGATCGACCTGGAGCACGACCGCGCCAGCCGCGCCGCCGGGGAGAAGATCAGCTGCCCGCTGCTGGCGCTGTGGGGCGCGAAGGGCAGCATCGCGAAATGGTATGACGCGCTCGCGGTCTGGCGCAGCTATGCGACCGGGCCGGTCACCGGCGGGGCGCTGAACACCGGCCACTACGTCGCAGAGGAAGCGCCGCAGGAGACGCTCGACTGGTTCGAGCGGTTCTTCTAGACCACCGGCCTTCGTGGGAGAGTTTCATGGACGTCGCCACCGCCTTGGCCGCCCTCGGCCACGTTGACACCTTCCCGCGGGAGGCCCTGGCGTGGACGCAGGCCAACTGGCCCGCCATGTCCCCTCACGCTCTCGCAATGACGGCCGCCGTGACCGAAGGGCGGGACGAGTCGCCGGAGGCGTCCCGCGCGCTGTTCTTCCTGCTGCATGCCGGCGCGGCGGCGCGGGCCACCGAACTGCACGCCCCGCTATGCATGTTGCTGCTCGACGCCGAACTGGGCGAGGAGGTGCTGAGCGACGCGGTTCCGGAGCATCTGGGCTCGTTGCTGACCGCGACGTTCGATGGCGACACCGCGCCGTTGCTGTCGCTTGCGGAGTCCGCCAGCGCCAACCCGTTCAGCCGCGGCCACGCCCTGCTCGCCCTGGCATGGCTCGCGGAGGCCGGTCACCTGCCCCGCGACGTCGTCGTGGCCGCCTTGGGCCGCATTCACGCGACGCTCCTCCCCGAGGACGACGCGCTCGCGCTCACCTGGACCGAGGTCGTGGCGGCCCTGCAGGTCACGGAGCTCGAGCAGGACGCGCGGGGCCTCTTCACGACCCACATCCCGCGCGGGCTCGCGACCTGGAAGGAATTCCTCGAGGACGTTTCCGACCTGCGTCGTGGCGTCACGCCGAACCCGATCTGGGACCGCAATCAGACCGCACCGCTCGAGGATGCCGTGGCCGCGTTGGAGGAGTGGACGTTCGAATCGCCCACGGCCGGCACGGGCGACGACGCGGGGAAGACCTGGCTGGCACGCGACTCCGCCGAGCCCTGGATGAACCCACACCGGCATGTGGGCCGCAACGATCCGTGCCCCTGCGGCAGCGGCAAGAAATACAAGAAGTGCTGCCTGCCGGCCTGATACGCCGCAGCGGACGGAATCATCCTCCGGCGCGCCAGAGCAGCACCGCGTCACGCCCGCCTGCGGCAAAGCCGGGCAGGCGCCCCGCGTCCGCCCAGCCGAGGGCACGGAACACCGGCAGCGCCGGATCATCGGCCGCGATCTCGGCCGTCAGGCGGGGGCGACCGATCCGGGCGGCCTCCTCCGCCACGGCCTGCAGCAGCATCGTCGCCATCTCCGTGTCCCCGGCGGTCAGGCGCAGCAGCGGCCCGAGCGCGGCGCGCTCCGGCAGTGTCTCGGCGGCGGACGTGGTCAGCACGACTGCGCCGGCCAGCACCCCTCCCCGCCACGCCGCCAGCAGCCGCACGCGGCAAGCTGCCACATCCTTCGCGACCGCCTGCCAGTGGGCGCGCGCGGCGGCGGGCGCGACCGGGGCGCGGAAGGGACCCAGTCCGGCCTCCGCGGCCACCCCGAGCAGGGCGGACAGACGTGGTTCGGCGGAGGCGGAGGCGGCGGCATCCAGGGCCGAACTCCCGTGGACCGGCTTGGCGTAGGCGAATTCGAGCGAGTGGGAGATATCGTCCAGCACCCGGATGGGGCCCGCGCGGACATAGGACCGTTTCTCGTAGAACCGGTGCGCGCGATCGAAGCGCGTGTCTGTCCACAGCACCAGCCGCGTTGCGCCGGATGCGATCGCATGGGCCTCCGCCGCGTCGAGCAGACGGTGCCCTAGGCCGCTGCCATGCGCCGCGGGATGCACGTAGACCTTGCAGATCTCCCAGGCCCCGTCTTCCAGCGGCCGGGTCGCCATCATGCCGACGATCCCCGCCGGTCCGTCGCCGCCATGCCCGGCCGCGCCCGCCTCCGCGGCCCATAGCGCCCCGCCCGCCGCCGCGTAGTAGGACGCGAGCGCGCGCAGTTCCGGCACCTCCAGGTCGACGTCCAGGATCACGCCGGGATATTGCGACCAGCACGTGTCGACCAGCGCGATGAAACCCGGCGCGTCGTCATCCCGCCCGGTCCGGAGCGTCACTTCGGGGATCATGGCGATGGGGGGAACCTCCTGTCCTGGGGGGCAACCTGGACCGCCGCGGCGGCGCGGGCCGGGAGCGGCGGGCAACGATGTCGCCGACCACGCGTTCCGGGGTCAAGCCGGCGGGCCGGTGCATGACG
>MKTV01000117.1:38678-42163 GCA_001898425.1 Rhodospirillales bacterium 69-11 | reverse complement strand
GCACCGTGCGGCGCCCGCCGCAGGACGCCGCGGAACGTGCGCGGCAGGTGGCCGTGAGGCATACGGGGCAGGAGATGGATGATGGCCGAC
The DNA here is from genome assembly GCA_001898425.1 of Rhodospirillales bacterium 69-11. GTDB lineage: Bacteria > Pseudomonadota > Alphaproteobacteria > Acetobacterales > Acetobacteraceae > Rhodopila. The sequence continues at coordinate 42,073 of MKTV01000117.1, read as the reverse complement.
GCTTTCGACCTCGCGCGGTTCGTGCGCGCCCAGGATCCGGTGCTGGACGCGGTGCAGCAGGAGCTGCGCGCCGGCCAGAAGCGCAGCCACTGGATGTGGTTCGTCTTCCCGCAGCTTCGCGGCCTCGGCCATAGCGCGACGGCGCAGCAGTACGGGATCGGCTCGCTCGCCGAAGCCCGCGCCTATCTCGCGCATCCGGTCCTGGGTCCGCGGCTGATCGCCTGCACCGACCTGGTGAACGCGGTCCAGGGACGGTCGGCGCACGCGATCTTCGGCTCCCCGGACGACATGAAGTTCCATGCCTGCATGACGCTGTTCCGCGCCGCGGGTCCCGAGACGCCCGCCTTCACGACCGCGCTTGACCGCTATTTCGGAGGCGCCCCGCACGAGGGCACCCGCGCGCTTCTCGGGTGAGCCCGCGCGCGCTCTGCTTCGGTGAGCGCTCGCGCGCTGCTCGGGGGAGACGGCGCGCGACGGCGATCCCTCAGTGCAGCCCCTCGCAGAACGTCTGGATGCGGCGCAGCCCTTCCTCGAGTTCCGCATCCGCGGTCGCCGTGCTGATCCGCAGATAGGGGCTCATGTAGTAGGCGGCGCCATGCACCGTCGCGACATACTGCTCTTCCAGCAGCGCGAGGCACACGTCGCGGTCGGAGTCGAGCTTCCGCCCGCCCGCCGTGGTCTTGCCGAGACAGCCGGCCACGTTCGGGAACACGTAGAACGCGCCCTCCGGCTTGTGGCAGGCGATGCCGGGGCACGCATTCAGCATCTCGACCGCCATGTCGCGTCGCCGCTTGTAGGCGTCGATCTGCACCTGCACGCCGTCCTGCGGCCCGTTCAGCGCGGCGGTGGCCGCGGCCTGGCCGACGGTGGAGACGCCGGCGGTCGCCTGGCCCTGCATGTTGACCATGGCCTTGATCAGCGCCTTGGGCCCGGCCGCGAAGCCGATGCGCCAGCCGGTCATGGCGTAGGTCTTCGACACGCCCGAGACCGTCAGCGTCCGGTCCTTCAGGTCCGGTGCGACCTGCGCGATCGTCGCGTGCCGGAAACCGTCGAACACCAGGTGCTCATACATGTCGTCCGACAGGATCCAGACATGCGGGTGCTTGCGCATCACCGCCGCGATCGCCGCCAGCTCCTCGGCGGAGCAGCAGGCGCCGGTCGGGTTGTTCGGGTTGTTCAGGATCAGCCACTTCGTCTTGGGCGTGATCGCCGCGTCGATGTCCTCAGGCCGCGGCTTGAAGCCGTTGTTCTGCGGGCAAGGGACGAGCACGGGCTCGCCCTCGGCGATCTTCGCCATCTGGGCATAGGCGCTCCAGGACGGGACGGGGATCACCACCTCGTCGCCCGCATCGACCGTCGCCATCAGCGCATTGAACAGGCACTGCTTGCCGCCGTTCGAGACCGAGATCTCGTCGAGCGCATAGTCGAGCCCGCTGTCACGCTTGAACTTGGCCTGGATCGCCTCCTTCAGCGCGCGCGTGCCGTCCTGCGGCGGGTACTTGGTGTCCCCCGCCAGCGCGGCCTGGTGCGCCGCTTCGATCGCGTTCGGCGGTGAGGCGAAGTTCGGCTCCCCGGTGGTGAGCGTGATCACCGGCTTGCCCGCGGCGCGCAGCTCGCGCGCCTTGATCGTCATCGCGACGGAGGGCGCGACCTCGATGCGGTTGAGCCGCTGAGCGAGGGCGGGCATCAGTGCAGGCCTTGGCAGAAGCGCTGGATGCGGGTCATCGCCTCGCGCAGCTCGTCGGTCGCGTTGGCGTAGCTGATCCGGATGTAGCCGGGGTAGCAGAACGCCGCGCCATGCACGGTGGCGACGCCTTCCTCGGCCAGCAGCGTGAGCGCGAAATCCTCGTCGGTCTCGATCTTCTTGCCGCCCTTGCTGGTCTTGCCGAGGCAGCCCTGGACCGAGGGATACACGTAGAACGCGCCTTCCGGCTTGGTGCAGTGCATGCCCGGCGCCTTGTTCAGCGCCTCGACCACGAGGTCGCGCCGCTCCTCGAAGACCTTGCGCATCGCCTCGATGCTCTCCTGCGGGCCGGTCAGCGCCTCCACCGTCGCGGCCTGGGCGACCGAGTTCGGGTTGGAGGTCGACTGGCTCTGCAGCTTGTCCATCGCCTTGATCAGCGGCACCGGCCCGCCGGCGAAGCCAATGCGCCAGCCGGTCATGGCATAGGACTTGGAGACGCCATGCACCGTCAGGGTGCGGTCCTTCAGCTTCGGCTCGACCGCGGCGATGGTGGCCGGCTTGAACCCGTCATAGGCGAGCTTGTCGTAGATGTCGTCGGTCAGCACCCAGACATGCGGATGGCGCAGCAGCACGTCCGTCAGCGCCTTCAGCTCCGCCGCGTCATAGGCGGCACCAGTGGGGTTGCACGGGTTGTTCAGCATGAACCAGCGGGTCTTCGGCGTGATCGCCGCTTCCAGATCCTCCGGCCGCAGCTTGAAGCCGTTGTTCTGGCTGCAGGGCACCAGCACCGGCTTGCCGTCCGCCAGCGTGACGATGTCCGGGTAGCTCACCCAGCACGGGCTGGGGATGATCACCTCGTCGCCCGCGTTCAGCGTGGCGACCATGGCGTTGAACAGCACCTGCTTCGCGCCGGTGGAGACGATGATCTCCTCCGGCTTGTAGTCGATGCCGCTCTCCCGCTTGAACTTCTCGGCGACCGCCTTGCGGACGGCCTGGGTGCCGGCGACGTCGGTGTATTTCGTCTCGCCGCCCTCGATCGCGCGGATCGCGGCGTCCTTGATGTTGCGCGGCGTGTCGAAGTCCGGCTCGCCCTGCGAGAGGCTGATGACGTTTTTCCCCTCGGCGATCATCCGGCGGGCCACCGTGGAGATGGCGATGGTCAGGCTGGGCTGGATGCGGTCGAGGCGTTCGGCAGTGAGGGACATGACACGGGTTCCGGGGTGGCAAAACAGCGGCGGACCCTAGTCCGGCGGGGGGTGTGGATCAACCGTTCCGATGACGGGGCGGGGATGCGGAAACGGCGGCTCCCGTCATGCCGGCGTCGCAGGGCCGCAGGCATTCATTCCGCTTTTCCGGCGGACCGGCCCGCGTCCCCACACCGGGGCCGTGCTTGCTCGGCTTGGAGAAAGCTCTGTAACCTCACTGCATAAAAAGACAGAGCAGAGGAACGCCCAATGTCGCTCACGCTCGATCGCCCGCCGACCCTCGACGATCTCGTCGCGCACGACCGTCCCGCCCTGATGGCACTGTTCCGGACCTTGCAGGCGCCGGCCCGCGCCGAGATGAACGGCGACTTCCTCTCGGCGCTTCCCGCCTATGCCGAGGCAGAGTGGCGGGAGTCGATGCGACGCGTCGGCAAGGATTTCTGGCTGGGCAAGTCCTACCTGCCCCAGCCCCACAAGGGGCACCAGGGCCACGGCCACAACCGCTA
>MKTV01000117.1:21417-38670 GCA_001898425.1 Rhodospirillales bacterium 69-11 | reverse complement strand
CCGACGGCCGCACCCGCCGGGAATCGCGCTTCGTGTGGGATATCGCGCCGTCGACGATCGACGGGAACCCGTCGCTGGTGATGCGCTACGCCGCATTTCCGAACTGGGGCGGCGCGCACGACCTGATCGACGAGGTGCGGGTGGTACGGCCCAACCTGTATCTGGGCCTGTATCACACGGCGACGCCCGTGCCCGGGTTCACTCCTCGACCGGGCGGCACCCGTTCGGGCATCGAGTTCTTCATCCTGAGCGGTCCGGTGGCCGCCTACGTCCCCGCCCAGAACGACTGAAGCGTGCGGCCGGGGGGCCACACGCTTCGCCGGTAGGCACGGAACTGTCGGGTAGACAACCGCGCGGCCCCGTATGGGACCGCGCGGCCCGCCGTATCAGCCGTAGAGGATCTTGCCGTTCAGCTGAGACGCCTGCGTCAGGTTGCTGAAGGTGATCTGCGTGCTGTCGGACAGGGTGATGGTCACGCCGGAACCGCTCACCTCTGCATTGTTCACCAGCGAAGACGCGGACTGGGACGGATCGTAGCCGCTCAGGTACACCCCATCGCCATCGCTGAAGTCGGTGATGAAGTCGTGCATGCCGGCCGTCGCGCTCTTGTAGAACACGTAGGCGTCCGCCCCGGCGCCACCGGTCATGCTGAACGCGCCGGCTCCGACGAACATCGCGTCGTCGCCGTTGCCGCCGACCCACGTGGTGTTCGAGGCCGCATCGCCGTTCGACGCGAAGACGTTCCCGGCCGACGTTCCCGCCGCGTTCAGCGTCTCGTTGCCGGCGCCGGCGAGCATGATCGCATGGCCGTCGGTGCTGGTGAACGTGGTGTTGCTGCCTGCGCTGCCGAACACCGTGGTCTCACCCGCCCCACCTTGCACCTGGGTGGTGCTGTCGGTGTTGGCGGCGAAGAGCAGGCCGCCCGTGCCGCCCGTCACCGTTCCGGCGCTGCCGGCGCCACCCACGACCGTCGCCGCGCCGTCGCCACCGACGAAGTTCAGCGTCCCCGCGCCGCCGAACACCAGCGCGTCGTGCGCGGTGGTGACCGTGGCCGAGGAAGCGCTGGAGGCGAACACCGTGTCGCCGTTGCCGGTCAGGTTGGCGGTGACCGCCCCGGTCCCGCTCATCAGGATGCCGGTGTTGTCGCCGCTGCTGGTGACCGTGGCGGCCCCGGCCGCGATGATCACGGTGTCCCCGGTTCCGCTCGAGTTCACCGTCGTCGTCGCGCTCTGGGCGATCAGCGTGTTGGTGCCCGCACCACCGGAGATGGTGCCGGCGCCGGCGCCGAAGATCGTGTCGTTGCCCGCGCCGCCCGTGAGCGCGAAGGTGTTCGCGTCACCGCGGGTGAGCGCGATCGCGTTCGAATCGATCCCCAGCGTGTTCCCGCCGTTGATCAGACCCATGAGGTGGCCGACCGTGCCGCCCAGCACGACTTCGAGCGACGTGTCGGCGTTCGCCATGCCGATGGTGCCGGTGTAGCCCGCCGGGTTGCTCAGCAACAGGATCGGATGGTCGGTGCCGGCCGTGTTGACGTTGAGGTTCTGGCTCGTGGCCATGCCCAGGTCGAGGATCGACGAGCCCTGGATTTCCAGGCTGCCGGAGCCGGTGATCGTGTTGCCGCCGAGCAGCAGCGGCCCGAGGTCATACAGCGCGCCGTCGGCGAGGATGACACCGTTGTTGATCATGGTGTTCGCGACGAAGGTGCCGCCGCCGCCGATCAGGGCGCCGGGACCGAAATCCATCTCGTCGGCCGTGAACACGCCGCCGAGGCCACCTACCAGCGCGCCGCCGGTGTTCGTGGACGTCGCGATGATCGTGCCGCTGACCGTCAGCGTGCCGCCGGCCGTGCCGGGCGTTCCGATGGCAGGGCTGCCGCCGACGATCAGATGGCCATCGCCCGACACCACCACCTGCGCGACCGTATCGGTTGCATCGTAGATGAAGGGCTCGTTAGCGGTGATGAGCGCAACGTCGGTCGGCCCGTTCGGAACCGTTGCCGCAACCGTTGTGCCCTGATTCCAATTCCCGACCGTGTTCCAGTCGGCCCCCGCAGCATTTGTAAACGTGAAAGTCGTACCCGACATCGACAACGCCCTCCGATGAAGATCAAGCAGCGCGCTTTTGCCAGATATCCCGCTCGCGAGCGCGTGTTCAGACTTCACGTTCCGGACAGCAGAGAGAATGCTGCTCGAACAAACCACGGGAAACCGTGGATTTCAGTGCGAGTTCACAATTGTGTTGGCTCCGTCAGAGAGTTCAGCGCGGTCGTTCCGCCCAAGCCGCAACGGCATCCAGCGCCTCCGCCAACGCCGCCTCATCCGTCCGCCCGCTGCGCCGCGGCACGTGGAACCCGTGATCCGCGTCCGCAATCGCGACCAGCGTCGCCCGCCCGCCCAGGCCGCGCACCACCCCCGCCAGCAGCGCCGGCTCCGCCAGCGCGTCGCGCGTGCCCTGCACGAACAGCATCGGACTCCGGATCCCGGCCAGCGGCGCCGCGCGGGTCGTGGCGGGCTTGCCGGCCGGGTGCAGGGGAAAGCCCAGGAACACGAGCCCACGCACGCCGGGCAGCGGCTCCTCGGCCTGCGCCGCCGCCGTCATCCTTCCGCCGAAGGACTTGCCGCCCGCCAGCAGCGGCAGGTCGGGTGCGAGATCCTGCAACGTGGCCACCGCGGCGCGCACGGCGGCCTGTGCCACCGCCGGCCGGTCGGGACGCCGTCCGCCCGCCTCCATGGACGGGAACTGGAAGCGCAGGCTAGCGCCCCCGCGCGCGGCGAGGCCGGCGGCGACCGCCTGCATGAAGGAATGCGTCATGCCGGCCCCGGCGCCATGCGCGAGGCAGTACGCGAACCGCGCCTCGGGCGGCCGCATGAACAGGCCGGACAGGGTGGCATCCGCGAACGGGATCCGCACCGGCTCCGGCGTCATCGCCCGCCTCCTGCCGCGCGGGTGCGCCGCCGCGCAGGACCCAGCTCGATCCATGCGGGCGCGTGGTCGCTGGCGTTCGGCTCGCCGCGCGTCCAGCGGTCGACACCGGCCTCTGCGATGCGAGGCGTCAGATCGGGGGAGAGCAGCAGGTGATCGAGCCGCAATCCTTTGTCGGCCGGCCAGCGCTGCCGCTTGTAGTCCCAGAACGTCCACAGCGGCCCGGTCGGATGCAGCCGGCGCAAGGCATCGGTCCAGCCCTGCTCCAGCAGCCGCGCGAAGGCGGCACGCGGCGCCGGTTGCACCAGAGCGTCGCGGTCCCAGGACCGGGTCGGATAGATGTCGGCGGGCGTCGGCACCACGTTGTAGTCCCCCGCGAGCACCACCGGGACACCGGCCTCCCGCAGCGTCGCCGCATGCGCGATCAGGCGCTCGAACCAGGCGAGCTTGTAGTCGAATTTCGGGCCGGGTTGAGGATTGCCGTTCGGCAGGTAGATGGAGGCGATCAGGATGCCGCCGACCGCGGCCTCGACGTAGCGCGCCTGGACGTCGTCCGGATCGCCCGGCAGGGCGGTGCGGGTCTGCACCGGCTCCGCATCGCGGGCCAGGATCGCCACGCCGTTCCAGCTCCGCTGGCCGCGCCAGACGGCGCCGTAGCCGGCGTCGCGCAGGGCGGCCGCGGGAAACGAGCCCTGCTCCGCCTTCAGCTCCTGCAGACAGACCACGTCCGGCGCGGCGCGTTCCAGCCAGGCCAGCAGGTTCGGCAGCCGCCGGTTGACGTTGTTGATGTTGAAGGTGGCGATCCGCATGGCAAGCGAAACGCGCGGCCTCGCATCGGGTGCCGTCAGCGGGCGCGAAGCCGCAGCAGCGACAGCAGGGCGAGCCCGCCGGCCACCACGGCCACGATGACGGTGGCGAGCGCGTAGATCTCGGGCGTGGTGCCGAGCCGGGTCATGGAGAAGACGACCATGGGCAGGGTGGAGGCGCCGGGACCGCTCGTGAAGCTTGCGACCACGAGGTCGTCCATCGACAGGGTGAAGGCGAGCAGCCAGCCCGCCAGCAGCGCCGGTGCCATCAGCGGCAGCGTGACCAGGGCGAAGGCGCGGGCGGGCGAGGCGTACAGATCCATCGCCGCCTGCTCCAGCGTGGTTCCCGCATCGGCAAGTCGCGCCCGCACCACCGCCGCGACATAGGCGACCGAAACCGAGGCGTGGGCGAGCGTCACCGTGCCGGCGCCCCGGCCGCGCGGCCAGCCGATCGCCTGTTCGAGCATGACGAAGAGCAGCAGCAGCGAGAGGCCGGTGATCACCTCCGGCAGGACGAGAGGTGCGGCGAGCGCCGCCTCCAGCGCGCCGCGGCCGCGAAACCGGCCGAACCGCGCGAGCCCGTAGCCGGCCGCGGTGCCGATCAGGGTGGCGAGCGTCGCGGACCCGGCCGCGATGCGGAGCGAGAGCAGCGCGGCGTCGACCAGGGTCGGGTCGGTCGCCAGCTCCTGGTACCAGCGCAGGGACGCGCCGTCCCAGGCGGTGACCATGCGGCTCGCGTTGAAGCTGAACACCACCAGGTAGGCGATCGGCGCGTAGAGGAAGGCGTAGCCGGCGGCGAGCCAGAGCAGCAGGAGGCGGCTCACGCGCGCCCCCCAACACCGGCGGGCCGCGGCGCCCATCGCCGCTCGGCGGGACGGGCGCTCATGCCGGACTGCGCGCGGGTCGGCGGCGCAGGGCCTGCAGCGCGAGGGCGGGCAGCGCCACCAGGACCAGCAGCAGCACGATCGCGAGGGCGGCGGCGGTCGGCCAGTCGCGGTTCTGGAAGAACTCCCCCCACAACACGCGGCCGACGAGCTGCGCCTGCGGCCCGCCCAGCAATTCGGGGATGACGTACTCGCCGACCGCCGGAACGAAGACGAGCGCGCAGCCGGCCCAGACGCCCGGCAGCGAGAGCGGCAGGGTGACGCGCAGGAACACGCCGAGCGGCGAGGCACCCAGGTCGGCGGCCGCTTCCTCCAGCACCGGGTCGCGCCGCGCGAGCCGCGCGTAGAGCGGCAGCACGAGGAAGGGCAGGTAGGTGTAGACCACCCCCAGGTAGAGTGCGGTGTCGGTGTAGAGCAGGTGCCGCGCGCCGATGCCGACCCAGGCCAGCAGGGCGTTGACCAGCCCGTCGTCGCGCAGCAGCCCGATCCAGGCGTTGAGGCGCATCAGGAACCCGCTCCAGAACGGCAGCATGACCGCGAGGAGCAGCGGGTCGCGCCAGCGGGTTGGGGCGCGCGCGATGGCGAGCGCCATCGGATAGCCGATCACCAGGCAGATGCCGGTCGAGACCGCGGCGAGCTTCAGGCTGAGCCCGAGCGCGTCACGGTAGAACGGGTCGGTGAGCACCAGGGCGAGGTTGTCGAGCGTCAGCCCCAGCGTGAACGGCGGCACGCCATCGGCCGGCTGGGCGAGCGCGATCGCCGCCACGATGACCGTCGGCGCGATCAGGAACAGCAGCAACCAAATCCAAGGCACCGCCAGCACCACCACCGCCCCCCCTCCCCTGGCGGGAGGGGGCCGGGGGGCGGGGGAAGCCGGGCCGCTTCGCATGATCATGTGGCGGGCAGCACGATGCAGGCCTCGGGCGGCCAGCCCAGGGTCACGGGCGCGCCGGGCGCGAGGCGGGCGGCTCCGAAGCCACGGTCGAGTGCCTGGACGCTGCGCAGGAGAGAACCGTCCGGGCGACGCACCTGCGTCGTCACGCTCTCCCCGGCGTATTCCTGGGCGACGACGATTCCGGGGAGGCGGTTGGGTCCGTCTTCCAGCCGCAGCCGTTCCGGCCGCAGCGCGAGCAGCCGCGGCCCCGCCTGGCCCGTCGTCCCGGTGCGCAGGAGGGTGCCGTCGGGCAGCCGGAACGTGCCGTCCGGCGCGAGCTCGCCCACCAGGATGTTGGCGGCGCCCAGGAACTCGGCGACGAACCGGTCGGCCGGCCGCTCGTAGACCTCGTCTGGGGCGCCCACCTGCGCGAGCCGGCCGTTGCGCATCACGCCGATGCGGTCCGCCATGCCCAGCGCCTCGTCCTGGTCGTGCGTCACCAGGATGAAGCTCGTGCCGAGCCGCCGTTGCAGGCGCATGAGTTCGGTGCGGGTGTCGGCTCGGAGGCTGCGGTCCAGCGCCGAGAGCGGCTCATCCAGCAGCAGCAGGCGCGGGCCGGGGGCGAGGCTGCGGGCCAGCGCCACGCGCTGCTGCTGCCCGCCTGAGAGCTCGTGCGGCCGGCGGCCAGCCATCGCCTCGAGCCGCACGAGGGCCAGCATCTCCCCGACGCGTGCTGCCAGCGCCGCCCCGCGCAACCCTTGGCGGCGGAGGCCGAAGGCCACGTTGTCGGCCACGCTGAGATGCGGGAACAGCGCGTAGGACTGGAACATGGTGTTGACCGGACGCCGATGCGGCGGCAGGGGCGCGAGGTCGGTGCCGTCCAGCACGATGCGTCCGGTCCAGGGCCGCACGAACCCGGCGATGGCGCGGAGCAGCGTGGTCTTGCCGGAGCCGGAGCCGCCCAGCAGGACGAACAGCTCGCCGGGCGCGACGGTGAGATCGAGATCGGCGAGCGCCGTCATGTCGTCGTAGCGCACGCCGAGGCCGGTGATGGCGAGGGTCACTGGGGACGGCTCTCCACCGTGTCCCGGGGCACGTGCTGCACCTTCACGTCATGGCCGGCCACCCTGGCCCAAGGCACGGGCTGCACCTTCACGTCATGGCCGGCCACCATGGCCCGAGGCGCGGGCTGCACTGCCACGTCATGGCCGGCCACCGTGCCGGCCATCCCCACCAGCACCCTGCCGCGACGGATGGCCGGGTCAAGCCCGGCCATGACGGAGGGGGGACACGCCGGGCCGCCGCCCCCGGCCGCGAGGGAGGGGCCAATCACCGCGGACCGAGGCAGCAGCCGCCCCTCCCCGTCATGGCCGGCCACCGTGCCGGCCACCCCCACCAGCACCCTGCCGCGACAGATGGCCGGGCCACCCTCCCCGGCCATGACGGGGAAAGGAGCCACCGCCAGGACCGCCGAACGCCCTTGCCTCACTGCCCCGCCTTGAACCGCGCCCACATCCGGGTCCGGGCGCGTTCGGCCGTGGGAGAGAGAGCCTTGACCGTGAAGAACCGCGCCATCATCGCCGGCGTCGGGAAGATGTTGGTGTCGTCCTTCAGCGCCGGCCGCACCATGGGCAGGCTGGCCGGCACCGCGTTGGGATAGCGCACCACGTTGGTGATGCCGGCGATCACCTCGGGCCGCAGCATGAAGTCGATGAAGGCCAGCGCCTCCGCCTTGTGCGGCGCGTCGGCCGGGATCGCCAGCATGTCGAAGCCGACCTCCGTCGCCTCCTTCGGCGCGACGTAGCGCACCGTGATGCCCCGCCCCGCCTCCTCGGCGCGTGCGCGGGCCTGGATCACGTCGCCCGAGTAGTCGAAGACGAGGCAGGTCTCGCCGTTCGCCATCGCCTCCAGCGCGCCGCCGCTCGCGAAGGTGCGGATGTAGGGCCGGATCGCCATCAGCATCTTCTCGACCTGCGCGAGGTCGCCGGCATCCGTGCTGTTCGGGTCCTTGCCCAGCCAGGCGAGCACCGATGGGATCACGTCGATCGCCGAGTCCATCATGGTGATGCCGCACGCCGCGATCCGCATCGCGTTCGCGGGGTCGAACAACAGCGCCCAGCTGTCCATCGGCGCATCGGGAGCCACCGCGCGCACCTTGTCGGGCAGCACGCCCAGCCCGATCGTGCCCCAGAGATAGATCGACCCGTGGCGGTTGCCGGGATCCGAACTCTCGACGCGCCGCATCAGGTCGGGATCGAGGTTCTTCCAGTTCGGCACCTTGGCGCGGTCAATCTCGGCCAGGGCGCCCGCCTTGATCAGGCGGGAGAAGGTCGGCTCGTTCGACGGCACCACCACGTCGTAGCCGGAATGGCCGGCGAGCAGCTTGCCCTCCAGCGTCTCCAGGCTGTCGAACACGTCGTACTGGACCTTGATGCCGGTCTCGGCGGTGAACCGCTCCAGCGCCTTGGGATCGGTGTAGTCGGTCCAGTTGTAGACGTTCACCACCCGCTCCTCGGCGGCGGCACGCGGGAGCGGAGCGAGCGCAGCGAGGAGCAGGCCCGCGAGGGCGGCGGCGACGGGCAGCAGGCGCATCAGCGGGACCCCGGCGGGATGAAGGCCGCCTGCGTGCCGCCGTCCACCGGGATCGTGGTGCCGGCGACGTAGCGGGCGGCGTCGGACAGCAGGAACTGGATGACGTCGACCACGTCCTCGGCCTGGGCGATCCGGCCGACCGGCGAGGCACCGGAGGGCTGATAGCCCTTCCCCACCGACGGGTCCGCCATGGCGCGGACCATCGGCGTGTCGACCGTCCCCGGCGCGAGCGCGTTGACCAGGATGCCCTCCGGCGCCCATTCGGCGGCCATGACGCGGCAGAGCTGGCTCACCGCGGCCTTCGACGCGGCGTAGGCGCCGCTGATCACCTTGGGCCGCAACGCCGCGATCGAGGAGAGCAGCACGACCCGCGCCGGCGCCTCGGGCCGTGCCGCCTGGCGAAGCAGCGGAAAGGCCGCGCGGGCGCAGAGCCAGGTGCCGCGCACGTTCACCGACATCACGCGGTCGAACTCCTCGACCGGCATCTCGGCCATCTTGCCGGAGCGGAGCACGCCGGCGCAGCAGATCAGGGCATCCAGCGCGGGCGTCGTGGCCGCAAGCGCCTCGAACGCGGCGGCGACCTGAGCGGCCTCCGCCACGTCGCAGGGCATGGGTCGGAATCCTGGGCCGGCTTCGGCCGCGAGCGCGTCCAGCCGCGGTCCCGGCAGGTCGAGCCCGGCCACGGTCCAGCCCGCCGCGACGAGCCGCTGCACCGCCGCGCGCCCGATCCCCGACGCCGCCCCCGTGATCGCCGCGGTCTTCGCCATCCGACCCCCCATCCTTGCGCAGGTATCGTAACCGCGCCCGACCGCCATCGGAAGCGCACCGGCCGCACCGGCGCGCCGGGATCGGCGCCGTATCGCCGATCCGCTTTCTCCAGCAAGGTGTCGAGGCGGGCGCCGACCGGACGGCCGAACCGCAGGATGTCGTCGGGCCGGAGGCGCTGGGGGATGCGCGCGCACATGCGGGTAAAGTCCCGCCTTGCCCCCGACCGTCGAATAGACGCTCGTATGATGCAGCAATCCTCGAGGAGGGTCCCATGGGTGCGTTCGACGGGAAGACCGTTCTGGTGCTGGGCGGAAGCCGGGGGATCGGGGCGGCGATCGTGCGCCGCTTCGCGGCGGACGGTGCGAAGGTGACGTTCACCTACGCCGGTTCCGCCGAGGCGGCCGACAAGGTCGCCGCCGAGACGGGCAGTTCGGCTGCGCAGACGGACAGTGCCGATCGCGACGCGGTCATCGCGCGGGTCCGCGAGAGCGGGCCGCTGGACGTGCTTGTCGTGAACGCCGGCATCGTGCTCTTCGGCGACGCGCTCGAGCAGGACCCGGAGCTGGTGGACCGGCTGTTCCGGATCAACGTCCATGCGCCCTACCATGCCTCGGTCGAGGCGGCGCGGCAGATGCCGCACGGGGGCCGGATCATCGTGATCGGATCGGTGAACGGCGATCGCATGCCGGTTCCCGGCATGGCGGCCTACGCGCTGAGCAAGTCGGCCCTGCAGGGGATGGCGCGCGGACTGGCGCGGGATTTCGGTGGGCGCGGCATCACGATCAACGTCGTGCAGCCCGGGCCGATCGACACGGATGCCAACCCGGCGGACGGGCCGATGAAGGAGCTGATGCACAGCTTCATGGCGATCAAGCGCCATGGACGCCCCGAGGAGGTCGCGGGCATGGTCGCCTGGCTGGCCGGACCCGAGGCCGGCTTCGTGACCGGGGCGATGCACACGATCGATGGTGCGTTCGGCGCCTAGGGCCTCTCCGGCCCGCTTTCGCCCGTCGCGCTGCCCGCGCCCGTCCCGCCCCCGGCGCCCCTGACACCGCCATCAGGGCGGGCGGCGCGCGGGCGGCTGGACGGGCGCGGGCGCCTTGGATACCCATGCACCATCCAGGCGCGGAGGCGCCGCAGGCGAGGAGCGGAGATGGGGGACGCGCAGGCAGGGCTCTCACGCGATCCGGCCTCCTCGATCGCGGTGCGGCTGATGGCCGACGACCTGACCGGGGCGCTGGACACCGCGGCCGAACTGGTGCCGCTCACCGGCCCGATCGCGACCTTCTGGCCGGAGGCGATCCCCGCGACCCTGCCCGCCATCGCCGCGTGGGACAGCGGCACCCGGGAACTGACGTCCGACGCCGCCGTCGCGACGATCGGCCCGCACCTGTCCGCGCTGGCGGCGGCGGGGCTCGCGTTCAAGAAGATCGACAGCCTGCTGCGCGGGCCGACCCTGGCCGAGATCGCCGCCTGCCTGCGCAGCGGCGCGTGGGACGGCGCCATCCTGGCGCCCGCATTCCCTTTCCAGGGCCGCATCACCCGGGGCGGCGTCCAGCATCGGCACGCCGCGGACGGGTGGGAGCCGGTCGGCGGCGACCTGGTCGCGCGGCTGCAGGCCGAGGGCGTGCCGGCGCGGCGCGGCCAGGTGGGCGTGACGCCCGCGGGCGGTGCGCATGTGTTCGATGCCGCGACCGACGACGACCTGCAGGCGGTGGTGGCGACCGGCGTCCGCGCGTCGGGACGGGTGCTGTGGATCGGCACGGGGGGCCTCGCCCAGGCGCTCGCGGCCGGGTTGCGGGCGGCGCAGGACGCCCCGATCGCGCCTCCACCGGCGCTGCCGCTGCCGATCCTCGGCCTGTTCGGATCGGACCAGAGCGTCACCCAGGCCCAGCTCGCCGCCTGCATGCCCCACTGGCTGCGGCTCACGCCCGAGACCGGCGGGGCCGTCCATCCCGGAGCGCCGGGTGCGGCCACGCGCGCGGCGGATCAGGTTGCGGCGCGGCTCGCGCGGGACGGGCGCGCCCTGGTCAGCCTGGAGCTTCCGGCCGGGCTGGACCGCGCCACGGCCGCCGGGCGGATTGCCGCGGAGCTGGGCGCCCTGGTGCGGGTGCTGCCGCCCCCTGGAACACTGGTCGTCGCCGGCGGCGAGACGCTCCGCGCGCTGTGCCGCGCCTTCGGCGCCACTCGCCTGTCGGTGCGCGGCCGCCTCGTGCCGGGCCTGCCCTGGTCGGTGCTGGAGGGTGGGGCCTGGAACGGTGTCACCGTGATCTCCAAGTCTGGCGCGTTCGGGCCGCCCAGCCTGCTGCGCGACCTGCTCGCCTCCCCTCACCTTCCGCTGCAAAGGACCGGCTGATGGCGCCACGCCCGCTCGCGATCACCATGGGCGATCCCGCCGGGATCGGGCCGGAGATCATCGTCAAGGCGATCCGCCGTCTCCAGCCGCGGCTCGCGGCCGGCGAGCTCGCGCTCATGGTGATCGGCAGCAACGCCGCGCTGGAGCGCGCGCGGTCCCAGTTCGCCCCCGACCTCGCCATTCCCCCGGTCAGCGAGGACGCGGCCGCGTGGCCCGCGCTGGGCGCGCTGCTGGCCGGGCCGGAGGGCGCGCCGATCCTGCCCGGCCAGCTCTCGCCCGAGGGCGGACGCTTCGCCTTCCAGGCCGTGGAGCGCGGCGTGCGCCTCGCGATGGACGGCCGGATCGGCGGCATCGTGACCGCGCCCTTGAACAAGGAGGCGCTGAACGCGGCCGGCTACCATTATCCCGGCCATACCGAGATGCTGGCGGAGCTCACCGGCGTCCGCGGGTCCTGCATGATGCTGGCGCACGGCAACATGCGGGTGAGCCACGTGACCACGCACATCGCGCTGGAAGACGTGCCGAAGCGCGCCACCCCGGAGCGCCTCCGCCGGGTGATCGAGCTGACGCATGACGCGCTGCTGCGCCTCGGCCTCGGCCGCGCGCGGATCGCGGTCGCGGCGCTGAACCCGCATGCCGGCGAAGGCGGGCTGTTCGGCCGCCACGACATCGACGTCGCGGCGCCGGTGATCGCGGCGGCGGTGGCGGCGGGGCGCGACGTGGTCGGGCCGGTTCCCGGCGACACGGTGTTCGTGAAACTGCGGGCCGGCCAATACGACGCGGTGATCGCGAACTATCACGACCAGGGGCACATCCCGGTCAAGCTGCTGGGCTTCGAAGTCGATCCGCAGACCGGCACCTGGAACGACCTGTCCGGCGTGAACGTCACGCTGGGGCTGCCGATCATCCGCACCTCGGTCGACCACGGCACGGCGTTCGACATCGCCGGCAAGGGCATCGCCAACGAGACCAGCCTGCTGGAGGCGATCGAATACGCCGAACGCCTCGCCGCGCCGCGGGCCTGAGCCAGCGGCGCTGTTCAGGCGGGCGGGGTGAACGCCGCCCGCGCCGCGGCCGCCCGCTCACGCATGACGCAGCCCACGGCATGGTCGTTGATCAGCCCCATCGCCTGCATGAACGCATGCACCGTGGTCGGGCCGACGAAGGCCCAGCCGCGCTTCTTCAGCTCCTTCGACATCGCGATCGAGGCGGCCGAGGTGGAGGCGGTCTGCGGCGGCGGCAGATCCTCGGGCCTGGGCTCGAAACGCCAGACCCAGCCGGCGAGCGAGCCTTCCCGCTCCACCAGTTCGCGAACCCGCCGCGCGTTGTTGACGACCGCTTCGATCTTGCCGCGATGACGGATGATGCCGGCATCCTGCAGCAGGCGGGCGACGTCCGCCTCGTCGAACGCGGCGATGCGGTCGGCGTCGAAGCCGTGGAAGGCGGCGCGAAAATTCTCCCGCTTGGCGAGGATGGTGCGCCAGCTCAGGCCCGACTGGAATCCCTCGAGGCAGAGCTTCTCGAACAGGCGCCGGTCGTCGCCGACCGGGAAGCCCCATTCGGCATCGTGGTAGGCGAAGAACTCGGGCGCCGCGGCGCACCAGCCGCAGCGCGGCAGCCCGTCCGGGCCGGGAATCGTCGTGATCATGGTGCAGCGTCCCAGGAACGGCGTCCGCTCGTCCAGCCGGTCCGTTGCGGTGGGTGCCGCGGCCCGCGCGGCCGGCGCCGGTGCGGACCGGCCGGCGTCAGTGCGAACCGGCCGGCGCCGCGCGTGGCAGCAGGGCGGCTGTGACCGCGGCCGTGCGGGGAGGGCCGAAGAGGAACCCTTGGGCGAGCGGACATCCCAACTGCTCGAGCCGGATTGCCTGCGCGGCGGTCTCCACGCCCTCCGCCAGGAGCTGGAACCCGAGACCGTCCGCCATCTGCAGCAGCGCCGTCAGCAGCACCTCTCCGGTATCGCCCACCGCGAAGCGCCGCATCAGGCTCTTGTCCGTCTTCACGATGTCCACTTGGATGTCGAGCAGATGCGCGAGCGACGCGTAGCCGGTGCCGAAATCGTCGAGCGCGACGCGCAGCCCCGCATTCCGAAGCCGCTCGATCGCCGTGCCGACGGTGCGGCCGCCATCGTCGAGCTCGACGGTCTCGGTGACCTCGAGGACCACGAGGTGGCGCGGCACGTCGTATTGCGCCAGCGCGGCCGTGATCCGCGCCACGAGGTCTCCCTGGCGGAAATCCGCCTGCGACAGGTTCACCCCGACATGCTGCAGATGGATGCCCTGGTCGAGCCAGGCGCGGACGTCCCGCGCCACCCGCGCGAGCATGCGGTCTGTCACCAGCGAGGCGTTCGAGGGACTGCGCAGCGCCTCGGCCAAGTGTCCGGACGGCAGGAGACGGCCATCCGGCGTGCGGAGCCGGCACAGGGCCTCGACCCCGATCACCTGCCGCGTCCCGAGGCGGACGATGGGCTGGTAGTGCGCCTCCAGCCGGTCCTCGGCGAGCGCGCGGGCCGCGGCCTGCATGCCCTGGCGCCGCCGGATCGCCGCGGCGGCGCGCTCCGGCCGGAAGCACACGAAACCGCCCCGCGCGGTCTCCTTGGCCTGGCGAAGCGCCAGGTCGGCATCCTGCCGCAGCCTCTCGGGGTCACGCTCCGCCTGCCCGTCGAACGTCGCCGCGCCGCAGGTGACCGCCGGTGCGAGCAGATGCGGGCCGCACCAGGCCGGCGGACGCATCGCCCCGGCGATCCGCGCCGCGATGCGCGACAGGCCGACCCCGACATCCGCGCCCTCGATCAGCAGGGCGAAGGTGCCGGCGGTGATCCGGAACAGGCGTGCGTGCGGGACGGCGCGGCGGAGGCGGCGCGCGACCTCGCGGATCAGGCGGTCGCCCGTCGCATGGCCGAACGCGTCGTTGATGCGTCGCAGCCCGTCGACATCCGCCAGCAGCAGCGCGGCCGCGCCCCTGCCCAGCGACACCTGGTGCAGGGCTCGCTCGAAGCCGGTCCGATTGCCGAAGCCGGTCAGCCCGTCGACCACCGCGAGCCGCTCGACCTCCGCGCTGCGTTCCCATCGGTCGAGAAGGATGGCGGACAGGCCGACGCACTCCGCGACCAGCTCTTCCTCCCCGCGGTTCGGTCCGCGGTGGTCGCGATAGTAGAAGCCGAAGGCGCCGAGTGGACGGCCGTTGCCGGCGAGGATGGGGCTGGACCAGCAGGCCTTCATCCCGAGCGGTTCGGCGAGGCGCCGGTAGGGACCCCAGCGGTGATCGGCGAAGATGTCGGTCACCGCCACGGGCTGGCGCAGGAAGGCGGCCGAACCGCAGGAGCCGACATGCGGTCCGATCGGGATGCCGTCGAGTGCGGCGGAATAGGTGGGCGGAAGGCCGGGGCCGGCGAACGGATGCAGGTGGCCGGCGCGATCCACCGTCACCATCGAGCACAGGACGTCGTCGGTGAAGCTCTGTCCCCGCCGGCAGATCTGCTCCGCCGTCGCCTCGGCGGCCTCGTCGCGAGCGATCATGCCAAGGATCAGTCGCTCGAACTGCGTCATCGGGCGTTCTGCTTTCCGTGCCGGGAGGCGGGGCCCGGTGCCGCGTGCATCTGACCTGCGGGGGTGGTTCGGGTCAAACCAAACATGCGCGGCTGGCCGCCCGTGCATGGCCGGCGGATCGGGGCGCGGATGACGGGCCGGTGTGCCCTTTGCTCCCCGGTCGATGGCGCTCGGCGGATGGCTCGCCTGCGGATACCTCCCCGGCGGCCTTGCATCCCCGCCCGCTCGCTCCGGACGGCTCCGGTCCTACGGAACGCGGGTCCATTCGGCCGAACGGCAGAGCATGCCGAGGAAGAGGCAGCCGTCGGTGCGCATGCCGGAGGGTCCGAGGGAGATGTTCATGGAGAACGTCATGTCCCGGCGCTTGTCGTAGGCGCGGCCGGACAGCTCCGTCGGCGATTCAGGCTCGAGCGTCATCACCAGCGTGTCGCCCGGCTTCTCGTCGCCGGCCGGGTTCCGGACCCAGGTGTTCACCGCGCAGAGCGCGTCGCCGCACGGACTGATCCTGATCCGCGTGCCGCCATCCCGCCGCGCCCAGTCGCCCAGGATGTTGGGACCGCCGTTCGCGGCCGATGCCGCTCCGGCCGACAGGCCGAGGAGCAGCGCCCCCAGCAGGCAGGCGCGGATCGGCCGGCGCGGACATCGCAAGCGGCCGCCGCCGCATTGGGGGCCGGTGCCGATGGATGCGGGGCGGGGCCGATGGCCCTTGCGCTGGGTCATTCCTCCCGGTCTCCGATCTGTCCGTTTCCGAAGTCGTGACAGACCTACGGCCGATCGGGGCGGATGGATCATGGCGGGGGACGGCGGCTGCACGCCGCGCATGTGGGACGCGGCGCAGCGGCCCCCGATGCGCGCGCTGATCCAACGACGCGGGCTCGTGCGTTACCTGGGCATGCACACGACGAGCGATCCGCCACGCCCTGCGCCCGTCCCGCCCCACGCGGCCGCGACGGCGCTCACGTCGCGGCTGCGCACCTATGCGGCGCATGATGACCCGGCCACGGCCGTGGCGAACGCGATCGCGCTGATCGTCGGCTGGAACGGACCGTTCTACCCGCTCTACGTCGTGGCGCTCGCCGGTGCGGGGGGTGGGCCGGCGGTGGCGCTGACCGCGCTCTCGACGCCGTTCTTCCTGGCGATCCCGGCCCTCGCGCGCCGCTCCTCCCGCGCGGGCCGGCTGGCGCTGCCGCTGATCGGGACCGCCAACACGCTGTGGTGCATCAAGCTTCTCGGGCCGGCCTGCGGGCTGCAGCTCTTCCTGCTGCCCTGCGTGATGCTCGCCGCGCTGCTTCATCGCCGAAGCGAACGCCCCTTGCTGGTGCTGGCCGCCGCCGGCGCGGTGGCGGCCTATGCCCTGCCGGAGCGGGTCCTGGGCGCGGCGCTGATCCCGCTGCACGCCGAGGTGACGAGCCGCCTCGCCGCGCTGAACGAGGCGAGCGTGCTGGCGCTGACCGTCGTGATCGCCTGGCAGGTCGCGGCGCTGCTGCGACGGGATCGGTGAGCCGGCGCAGGCACGGTCGGCATCCGGCGGAGGACACGCCGCCGCGGCGCGCGCTTCCTCACCCGGCGCCCCTCACGCCTGCGACCACCGCGTGCGCCGCTTCTCCAGGAACGCCGCGATCCCCTCGCGGGCGTCGGGCTCGAGCAGACCGGCACTGATGCTGTCCACCGCCTCGACCATCGCATCGCGCAGGCTCATCGCGTCCGCCGTCGCCATGAAGCGCAGCAGGCGCCGGGTCGCGGTCGGGGCGCTGCGCCGCACGCCGGCGATGATCTCGTCCAGCGCCGCCTGCAGCGAACCGGCCGGAACCGAACGGGTGATCAGGCCGATCCGCGCCGCTTCGGGCCCATGGACCTTGCGCCCGGACAGCAGCAGCTCCATCGCCAGCTTGCGTGGCACCGACTGCAGCAGCGCCATCACCGCGGGCGAGGGCACGATGCCGTGCTGCAGTTCCGGGTAGCAGAGGAACGCCTCGTCCTCGGCCAGCGCCATGTCGCACCAACTCACGATCGTGGCGCCGGCGCCGTAGGCGAAGCGCTCGATGACCGCCAGGGTCGGGACCGGACATTCGTGGAACGCGGCGTTCAGCACGCGGAGCCGCTCGTAGGTGGCCTGCACATCCGCCATCGGCCCGTCCTGCAACCTGCGCAGGTCGTTCAACTGCCGCCCCGCGCTGAAGATGCCGCCGCGTCCGCGCACCACGATCAGCCGGCAGGCCGGATCCCGCGCCAGAGCGCCGACCGCGGCGATCATCTGCTCGATCAGCTCGTCGTTCATCGCGTTGCGATGGCTGGGGTTGCTGATCCACAGGCAGGCGATTCCGGGGTGCAGCCAGTCGCGCTCGATCGCACAGGTGGTCATGGTGGTCCTCCTCAGGGGATCACGGCATCGGCGCGCAGCGCGGCGATCGCGGCGTCGTCGAGGCCCAGCTCGTCGCGCAGGATCGCATCGGCGTCCCGTCCGAGCGACGCGGGGGGATCGGCGGCGACTCCGCCGCCTTCGGCG
>MKTV01000117.1:20824-21397 GCA_001898425.1 Rhodospirillales bacterium 69-11 | reverse complement strand
GAGGCGCGCGTCGCCCGCCTGCACGACCATGTCGTTGGCCAGCACCTGCGGATGGGTCAGCACCTGGTCGATGCGGTTGATCGGGGAGACCGCGACGCGGTGCGCCTCCAGCCGCGCCACCCAATGCGCCGCCTCGCGTTCGGCGAAGCGGGCCGACAACAGCGGGATCAGCGCATCCCGGTGCGTCACCCGGTCGGCATTGGTCGTGAAGCGTGGATCGGCCGCGAGCGCCGGCAGGTCCAGCGCCGCGCACAGTCGTTGCCACGCGGCCTCGTTCGGCGCGCCGACCAGCACGTACTCGTCGGCGCACCGGAAGGCCTGGTAGGGCACGAGGTGCCACACGCCGGAGCCTTCGCGCTTCGGCATCACGCCGGCCGCCAGCCAGGCGACCGCGTGGTAGCCCAGCAGCGAGATGCCGGTTTCCAGCAGCGAGGTCCGCACGACGGTGCCGCGGCCGGTGGTGGCGCGCGCCATCAGCGCGGTCAGCACGGCGCCGTAGGCCGCGAGGCCGGTCGCCATGTCGATGAACGACAGGCCGGTGCGGACCGGCGGTTCGCCTTCCAGTCCGGTCAT
>MKTV01000117.1:0-20811 GCA_001898425.1 Rhodospirillales bacterium 69-11 | reverse complement strand
GCGAAGGCCTGCATCATCAGGTCGTAGCCGGGGCGCTCCGCCATCGGGCCTGCCGCGCCGTAGCCGGTGACCTCGCACACGACCAGCCGCGGATTGCGCGCCGTCAGCACCGCCGGATCGAGGCCGAGTTTCGCCGCGGTCTGCGGCAGGAAGCTCAGCAGCAGCACGTCGGCGCGGTCGGCCAGACCGTGCACGATCCTCTGGCCGTTCGGATGCTTCAGGTCGACGGCCAGGTTGCGCTTGCCGCGGTTGACGCTGTCGAAGTTGCAGCTGGCCCCGCTGGCGACGAAGGGCGGCCAGCGGCGGTTCTCGTCGCCATCCGGCGGTTCCACCTTGATGACGTCGGCGCCCATGTCCGCCAGCAACTGGCCGCAGGACGGGCCGGCCAGCACGCGGCTGATATCCAGCACGCGGAGGCCGGCGAGCGCGCTGCCGGCGGTCATCGGGCGGCTGCCGTCAGCAGCTTGCAGCGGCTGGTGGCGGCGGGCGGGAACGCGTCCTCACCCGGCACGGTCTTGACGATACGCAGCAGGTCCCATTCGCCATGCCGGTCGGCCTGCGGTTTGACCAGGAGCAGATACATCGGCCGCATCACCTGGCCGTCGGCGCGCACCTTGGCGCCGTGGGTGTAGAAGTCGTTCACCGGCATCTCGTGCATGACCCGCGCGACGGTGGGGCCGTCATCCGTTCCGGCCCGGCGCACCGATTTCAGGTAGTGCGTCACCGCGCTGTAGATGCCGGCCTGCAGCATGTTCGGCATTTCGTGCGTCTGCGCGGCCATCCGCTTCGCCCAGGCGCGCGTCGCGTCGTCGGTGTCCCAGTAGAACGACTCGGCCATCAGCAGGCCGGCCGCCGTGGCGCCCAGCCCGTGCACCTCCTGCACGTACATCGACAGTGCGGCGAGCGTGCGGCCCTGCTGAGTCAGGCCGAACTCGGCCGCCTGCTTGATCGCGTTGGTGGTGTCGCCGCCGCCATTGGCCAGCCCGATCACCTTCGCGCCCGAGGCCTGCGCGGCCACCAGGTAGCTGCTGAAATCCTGTGTCCCGAGCGGCACCTTGCTGTCGCCGAGGACCTTGCCGCCGAACGCGGTGACGAACTGCGTGGAGGTGTTCTCCAGCAGTGCACCGAACGTGTAGTCGGCGGCGATGTAGTACCAGGTGTCGCCGCCGTCCTGGGTGATCGAGCTGCTGATCACCTTCGACGTCGAGTAGGTGTCGAACGCCCAATGGAAGCCGGTCGGCACGCAGGACACGCCCGACAGGTCGCTGGAGCCGGCGCTGGTGACGATGTCGATCTTGTGCTTCTGCGCGGCGATCGTCTGCGACGCCAGGGCCACCGCCGAATTGCCCAGCCCGGCGATCATCGTCACGCCGTCGTTGTCGAACCAGTTCCGCACGATGGAGCCGGCGGTGTCGGCCTTGTTGCCGTGGTCGGCCGAGACGATCCGGATGGGACGCCCCAGCACGGTGCCGCCGAAATCGTCGACCGCCATCTGCGCCGCCACGACCTGCGGCTTGCCGGTGATGTCGGAGTAGACGCCGGTCATGTCCTCCAGCACCCCGATCGTCAACGGCGGCGGCGTCTCTGCGCGGGCGGGGCAGGACGGCAGCAGGCCCGCGGCCAGCGTGACCGGGATCGCGATGGCGGCCAAGACGGTGGCGGCCGAAACGGTGGCCATGGTGTTCCCCCCGGTGCGTTGCTGTGCGGCCATTCGCGTAGACCGGTGCCGGCGATACGTCCAATATCACCCGGCTGCGTGCACCATATCGCCGGGAATATCGTCGTAGCCCGTCCGGAGCTCGATCTGCGGCAGCTCCATGCCTTTGTCGACCTGGCGGAGGAGCTGCATTTCGGGCGCGCCGCCGCGCGGATCGGCATCGCCCAGCCGCCGCTGAGCCAGCAGATCCAGCGACTGGAACGGCGCATGGGCTGCCGCCTGCTGGTGCGCGGCGGGGGAGCGCGCCTCGCGCTGACGCCGGCCGGCCGGGCCATGCTGCCGGCGGCGCGGCAGGCGCTTGCGGAGCTGGAGGCCGGGCTGGGCGCCGCGCGGCGTGCCGCACGCGGCCAGACCGGGCTGCTGCGGATCGGCTTCACACCCTCCATCGCGCTGACCACCCTGCCGCCGCTGGTGCGCGACTTCCGGCAGCGCTACCCCGGCGTCGCCGTGCAGCTGTCGGAACACACCAGCGCCGCGCAACTGGAGATGATCCATGCCGGGCGGCTGGATCTGGGATTCCTGCGCGACCCGCCCGAGGATGCGGGCCTGTCGCGCCATACCGTTGCGCATGAGGCGCTGATCGTGCTGCTGCCCCGCGCGCATCCGCTGGCGGCGGCGCGGCGCGTCGCCCTGGCGGCGCTGGCGGGCGAACCCTTCCTGCTGGTGCGCGCGGCGGCGGGCCCGAGCTTCCGCACGCGGCTGCTGGGCTTCTGCCGGGAGGCGGGGTTCGCGCCCGTGGTCGCACAGGAAGCGGGGGAGTGGTCCACGGTGGCCGGGCTGGTGTCCGCCGGGCTGGGTGTCGCGCTGGCGCCGGCGAGCGTCGCGCGCATCAACCTGCCGGGAATGGTGCACCGGCCGCTGGTGCAGACGCTGCACAGCGAGATCGTGCTGTTCTGGCGCGACACGGCGGCGGACGACGTGCTGCGCAACTTCGTGGCGCTCTGCGAGGCCGCGTCCGCGCGCGGGCCGGCGCCGCGCCCGCGTCAGCGCAGCCCCGCGACCTCCGCGTAGGCGTACAGCTCGCGCTCCACGTCGGCGCCGCTGGTGCCGAAGATGACGCCGGTGGCGCCGCCCGCTTCGAGCTGGCGCAGCCGCTCGCGCAGCTCCGCCCGCGTGCCGGTGAAGGTCTGCTGCTTCGCGGCCGCGGTGACCTCGACCAGCTGGTCATGACCGTTCGACACATCGAGGTTGTGCCCGCGATGCACCGAGAGGTGACGTTCCGCCGCGGGCACGCGCTCGACGCTCGCGAGCCACGCCGCGCCGTTCGGCAGCTCCTTCACGCTGTCCGGGTTGGTGGAGTGCCGCTTGTGGTAGCCGAGCGCCACGATCGGCCGCAGCGCGGTCGCGGCGCGCTGGGAGGTCACGTCCTCCCCGTCGTCCAGCACCGTGCCGTTGGTGGAGACGAGGCAGGTCGCGAACCCCTCGGCCGGGCCGCCCAACGAGATCAGGCCGTCGGTGATCTCTGCTGCGAGCGCGCGCGCCTTCGGCCCCTGCCCCGCCATGTAGATCGGCACCTCGATCGGGCGGGCGGGCAACTGGCCGTCCGAGGCGATGATCTGCGCGAGGCCGCCGTCGATCTCCACCGGCTCCCCGCGCAGCAGCGCCTTCACCTGGGTGATGTGCGTGCGCATGGCGGCGAGGCTGAGCGCCTTCTGCCCCATGCCCGCGCGGCCGGTGAAGCCGGTGCCGAAGCCCACCATCAGGCGCCCCGGCGCGATCTGCTCCACCGTCGCGATCGCCGACGCCTGCGCCACCGGATGCCGGTAGCTCGGGATCAGCACGGCGGGGCCGAACTTGAGCCGCGTCGTGCGCTCCGCGATGCGGGCGAGCGTGATCCAGATGTCGTGGCCGAAGGCCGGCACCTCCGGGCACCAGACGGCGCGGTAGCCGAGGCGTTCGGCAAGCGCGGCGTACTCGGCGGTGTGGGGGCCGGGCGGGAGGCGGAAGTCGTAGGTCAGCACGGGGTGCTCTCCATGACGGCGCGGCGGTCAGGAGAGCATGAGGGTGGGTGCGGGGGTCAAGGTGCACCGCCGCCGCGGGCGAGGTCGATCTCCATGCGGTCGAAGTCGAACGTGACCGCGTAGGGCCGGTAGAAATCGTGCCCGAGCATGCCGGCGAGGTAGAAGCCGAACAGGTGCTCCCACGGGAAGGGACCGTCGTAGAGGCCGGGAACCTCGGTCTCCCGCACGGCGCCGAACGACACGCTCCGCACCGTGTAGGGCACGGTGCGCAAGGTGCCGCCGGCACCCGCGCCGGTCTGCGCCTTGTCGGTCTCGAGCTTGATGCGCGCGGCCTTCAGCATCGTCTCGCCAAGCTTCACGCCCGCCCCGATCAGGCCCGTGTCCACGAACATCAGGCTGGGCGGCTGCGTGTCCACCTGGCCCCAGCCGACCATGAAGTGGTCCCCCGCCATCCAGAACGGCACGCGCACGCCCGACGGCGCGAACGGCGCCTCCTTCTTCCGCAGCACGAGTTCGCCGCGCGGGTAATCGAGCGTCGTGAGGAAGTGGGAGAACAGCGTGGTCCCGATCAGCCCGTCGATCGTCCGCCCGCCCGCGAGCTCCGAAAGCTGGCGCAGGGGCAGCATGACGGCGGGGATGTTCCGGATCGTCCAGCCGCCGATGCCGAACGAGTCGATCCGCGTGTGCGACACGGTCGCCTGCTGCCCGCCGGAGAACGTGCCCTCGACCCCGCCATAGTTGGGCACGCCGAGTTCGCGCGCGAACTCGGTGTCGAGCGCGATTTCGGAGCCGCCGGTGTCGATGAAGAACGTCACCTCCTTCCCGCCATTCACCCGCACGATGACCAGCGGCAGCGGTTCCGTCTGCAGGAGCTTGACGGTGGTGGCGGAGCCGTCGCCCTGCACCTGGTAGGGAGTCTGGCCGGCGAAGCTCTGCAGCTTCGCGACGTTCAGCGTGCCGTATTGCGACTGGATGAGCTGGTTCTTGCCGACGTCGATGCCTTTCAGCGCCGCCGCTGCTTTGTCGAACGCGTCCTCGCGGTAATAGACCTCGGCGAGCGTGACCTGCGCGTCCGTCTCGCCGGGCTGCAACGCGTGGGCTTTCATCAGCCAGGCTTCGGCCTCGGTGAAGCGGTTGCCGAGCAGGGCGATGCGGCCGAGTTGCAGGGTCGCGTGGTAGTCGCGCGGCGTGCTGGCGGCGATCGTCGCGTATTGCGCCTGGGCGTCGGCGAACTTCCCGGCGCGGAACAGGGCGTCGTCCGCCTCCGCCTGTGACGCATCGGCGCGGGCGGCGATCGGGGCCACGGCCAGTGCGAGCGCCATGGCGGCTTGGAGGCACGTCGTTGCGGTCGCTCTCATGCTGTCCCCATTCTTCCCGCGTGAGGGTGGGCGGCGTCCCTGCCTGTGACCGACGGGATCGGACGCGCGTCACCTCACGCGGCGAGGGTAGCGCCAAGACGGGCGCGGCGCGAAACCGTCGGACGAACGGGTCGAACGGTCCCCCGTCGCGATCCCGGCGAACGGCTGCGCGGTCAGTGCACCCAGCCGCCGGTGAACGGGAAGATCTGGCCGACCAGGAAGTCGCTCTCCGGCCCCGCGAGCGTGAGCAGGAATTGCGCCGCCTCGCGCGCGGTCGCAAGCCGGCCGGCCGGCACGTTCTCCATCCGCGCGCGGAACTCGTCCGTGGCCTGGTACTCCGGCGGGAAATAGGTCGGGTTCTCGACGAAGGTCTGCGCCGTCGCATTGACCTGGATGTTGTGCCGCGCGACCTCGACCGCGACGCTGCGGACATAGCCGTGCTGGGCGGCACGCGCGGCGGCATAGACCGCGCGGCGGGGAACGCCGCGCAGCGCCGCACCCGCGCCCACCACGACGATCTTGCCCTGGCGCCGCGCCATCATCTGCGGCAACACCGCGCGGGTCAGTCGGTGCAGCGGCCGCACCAGGCGATCCAGCATCAGGTCCAGCTCCGCATCGTCGCTCTCATGCGCGAGCTTGCCCGGCACCTTGGCGGCGAGGTTGGCGACCAGGACGTCGACCTGCCCCGCTTCCTCGATCAGCGCCGCCGCGGCCGAAGGCTGCGTGAGGTCGCGCCGATCGGCCAGCACCTCCGCTCCCTCCTCACGGAAGACCGCCACGATCTCGGGACCGATCAGCTCGTCGCAATCGGTCACCACGACACGCCGGCCGGCAAGCCGTCCGCCCATCAGCGTGCTCCTTCCCGAGACACAGGCGCCGGACCGACCGCCGGGATCCGGTACAGCGCGCCGGTGCGTTGCAGCGCCTCGCGCGACCAGGGCGCGCCGACGCCGTCGATCATCCAGCCGAGGATGGCCCAGAGGTCCCGGTCCACCGTCGCCTCCTCGAGCGGCTCGAGCGCATCGACGACGGCGTGGATCTCGACGCCCGAGGGGAACGGCTCCCCGCTGCGGCCGAGGAAGATCAACGCGTAGACCTCGCCCGAGGGCGCCGACACGTAGCCCGGTTCCGCCAGACCGATCTCGTCCAGCCGGAACGTGCGGGTGAAGAAGTCGCGGAATTCGGGATAGTGCCCGACCCGGTCCTCGACCAGCACGAGACCGAGGCGCTTCTCCGCCAGGTCGGGCTGGGTCGTCACGACGACATCGCTCATGGCTTGTCTGCCCCATCCAGGCGATCGAGGAAGGATCCGACCAGCCGGGCGATTTCCGGCCCCGAATCCTCCTGCAGGAAGTGCCGGCCGGTGACCAGATGCGGTCCCTCGGCATGCGGCAGCAACTGCTTGAAGCGGTCCGCGAAGGTGGCCGCGTCGAACACCTTGTCCTCGCGGCCCCAGATGATCATGGCCGGGAGCCGCGACTCGCGCAGCTTGCGTTCGAGCCAGGCGAAGCGCGCCTGCGCCCGAGCGGTCTCATCGAGCGGGATCCATCGCGGCCACGTCCAGGTCAGCAGCCGGCTTTCAGCGTCGGGCAGCACCGCTTCGTAGATCGGCTGCGCCTCCCGGCGGAGCTTTTCGCGATCCACCACCGACAGGTAGACGCCGCGGCCGGCGAGCACGTTGTGGCGGCCCAGCAGATACGGGCCGACCAGGGGCGCATGCATCATGCGCCAGGGGAAGATGCGCGTGTGGAACTCGGCCGGCGGCGTCGGCCAGGCCCAGGTGCTCATGACCACGAGGGCACGCACCCGCTCCGGGTTCGCCATGGCGAAGGACAGCCCGGTCGGCCCGCCCCAGTCGTGGCACACGACGGTGAGGCGGGTGAGGTCGAGCTGGCGCACGAGGCTGACGAGATTGGCCGCGTGCCCGTCCAGGCTGTGCGCCTGCTCCCGGCCCGGCTTCTCCGACAGGCCGAAGCCGATCATGTCCGGCACGATGACGCGGTGGCCGGATCGCACCAGGGGGTCGATCACATCCCGGTAGAGGAAGCCCCAGGTCGGGTTGCCGTGCAGCAGCAGGACGGGGTCGCCGGTGCCCTCGTCGACGTAGTGCATGCGCCAGCCATTGACCCGCGTGTAGCATGGCGTGAACGGCCATTTCTCGCGGATCGCAGCCGGGAGCTCCATCGCCACCTGGTCCATCGCAGTGCTTCCTTGGTACGCGCGCGAGCGCTGCCGTCCGCTTCGATCCGGTCGGCGCTTCGCCACATCGGGCGGTTCATGAACAGGCAAGACCGGACCGCACTACCCAAGCCCATTGTGCGAGGGAACTTCGCGCGGGAGGATAGGTGCCATACGCTGCGCGTATCGACGGAGGCGGGATGGACGTCCTGGCTGGCATGCGGGTGTTCGCGCGGGTCGCCGAGACGGGCGGCTTCAGCGCCGTCGCGCGTGAGCTGTCCACCACGCAGCCGACCGTCAGCCGCACGGTCGCGGCGCTCGAATCGCATCTGGGCGTGCGGCTGCTGCACCGGTCGAGCCGCGCCGTGTCCCTGACCGATGACGGGCGCGCCTTCTATGTCCGCGCCATGCGCGCGCTGGAAGCCGTGGCCGAGGCGGAGACGAGCGTCGGCGGCCGCCGGGGCCAGCCCGTGGGGCTGCTGCGGATGGGGGCGCCCGTCGCCTTCGGCCGCCTGCACATCGCGCCGCGGCTCGGCACCTTCCTGGCGCACCATCCGAAGGTCGACATCGATCTGTCGATGACGGACGCCTTCGTCGATCCCGTCGAGTTCGGGTTGGACCTCGTGATCCGCATCGGCGACCTGGAGGACCAGTCCCTGGTCGTGCGCCGGTTGGGCGTGACGCGACGGGTGACGGTCGCCTCGGACGACTACCTGGATCGGCGTGGCGTCCCGTCCTCCCCGTCCGACCTGACCGCGCACGATTGCATCGTCTACAGCCGGCTGGCCACGGGCGACCGCTGGCATTTCGAGGGGGCGGACGGTCCGATCGTGGTGAAGGTCGGCGGACGGTTGCGCGCCGACAATTCGGAAGCGGTGCGCGAGGCGGTCAGCGCGGGCGTCGGCATCGGCGTCGTCCCGGTCTGGCTGTTCGGCGACGAGATCCGATCGGGGCGCGTGCGGATCATCCTGAGCGCGTTCGAGCCGCGCCCGCTGCCGATCAACGCGGTCTATGCCTCACGCCGCCATGTCGCCGCGAAGGTGCGCGCGATGATCGCGTTCCTCGCGGCCGAGTTCCACGCGTCGCCGCTGTTGCGCTCCGTCGGTCCGGAGTCGTCATCGGCGGGTCCGGTGTCGATCGACCGCAGCGATCCAGGAGTCTCGCGATGATCGCGCTGAGCACGCTTCTCACCTATGCCGCGGTGGTCCTTGGCCTCTTCCTGATCCCCGGACCCGCGGTGCTGCTGGTGCTCGCCCGCGCGACGACGGGCGGGCGACGCGTGGGGATCGCGACGGGGCTTGGGATCGCCTGCGGCGACCTGATGCACACGGTCATGGCCACCATCGGCCTGTCGGCCGTGCTGATGACCTCGGCGCTCGCG
The DNA here is from genome assembly GCA_001898425.1 of Rhodospirillales bacterium 69-11. Taxonomy (GTDB): domain Bacteria; phylum Pseudomonadota; class Alphaproteobacteria; order Acetobacterales; family Acetobacteraceae; genus Rhodopila. The sequence goes on along the minus strand of MKTV01000117.1, from coordinate 12,216 downwards.
TTCAGCGTGGTGAAATACGCGGGGGCGGCCTACCTCATCTACCTGGGCGTTCGCGCCCTGGCGGAGCGGACCGGGGACCTGCGCGTCGCCCCGGCGCGCTCGGTGGGAGCCGCCGTCGCCTTCCGCCAGGCGATCCTCGCGGAGTTGCTGAACCCCAAGACGGCGCTGTTCTTCCTGGCATTCCTGCCGCAGTTCGTGCACCCCGGCGATGGCAGCGTGACGCTGCAACTCTCCGTCCTGGGGCTGGTGTTCGCGGGCATGAGCGTCGCCTACGCGACGATGATCGCGCTGGTCGCTGCTCCGCTGGGCCGGTGGCTGGGTCGGCATCGCGCGATCGGCCGGTGGCAGGGGCGCATCGTCGGCGCGATCTTCCTCGGGCTTGGCATCCGGCTGGCGTTGCAGGAGCGGTAGTCGCGCGCGCGGCGTACGCGCGGCGGACGCCATGGCGAGCGCGGGGTCCTGGCGCGCAGCGCACCGGTTGGACGGCGATCGGGTATCGGCCTTGGCCGAGCGCCATGCCTTGAAAACGGTCGCGTCACGTGTCATCTCGATTGCTGTCACGTGTCGCGGACCGCGTCCATGTCCCTGTCCATCAGCGATGATCCCGAACTCGCCCGCACCGTCTCGCTGCTCGGTGGTCGCCGGGTGTTGCGCCAAGCGGTGCGCTCCCGCCTGGACGCGCATGACCTGCTGCAGGCCGGCATGCCTGGAACCGCCCTGACGCATCTGGTGGAGCATGTCGGCGTCCTGCGCACGTCGCCGCAGGACAGCCTGGAAAAAGCGGTCGGGATCAGCCTGCGCACCTACCAGCGCCGGAAGGAGGGACCCGATCGGAGGCTGAGCCCCGAGCAGAGCGGGCGGGCGTGGAAGTTCGCCGAGATCCTGGCGCGTGCGACCGAGGTGTTCGGCACCCAGGCGGAGGCGGAAGCCTGGCTCGACCGCTCGGCCCTGGCGCTGGACGGCCGCAAGCCCATCGACCTGCTGTCCACGCCGGCGGGCGTGCGGTCGGTGGAGGAGTTGCTGACCCGGCTGGAATACGGCGTCTACACGTGACGCCGCTGCCGCCGCCCCTGGGGAATGGGGCGCTGGTGATGTGGCGGCTGGACCAGGCGCGCTTTGCCCCGCAATGGGATAGCGGCGAGGGCGCCTATCTCGCGGGCGGACGGTGGAGCAGCCGCGGCGTGCGCGCCGTCTATGCGGCGTTGGACCCGGCCACGGCGATCCTGGAAGTGGCGGTGCACAAGACGTTCCGCGTGCTGGACACGGTGCGGCACGTGCTGACGCGCGCGCGGATCGTGGACCCTCGGGGGGTTCACGTGGTGCGGTCGGAGGACGTGCCGAACCCCAACTGGCTGCGCCCGGGGGCGGTCAGTGCGGGGCAGCAGGCGTTCGGCGATGCGCTGCTGCGGGCGCACCGGTTCGTGCTGCTGCCGAGCGTGGTGTCGACGCAAAGTTGGAATGTGGTGTTCGAGGCGGGGGCGACGCGCGGGAAGTATGAGGAGGTCGCGCAGGAGGCGTTTGCGCTGGACCCTCGGCTGCATCGGGGGTGAGGGCGGCGCGGGCTGGCGGGCGCTGGTGGGCAAGCGGTCTTGTGGCGCCGTCTCTCAGGCGAGCGCCGGACGGGCACTGTTCACGCGACGTGCTGCGTGGGCGCGGGGACGGCGCGGCCAAGGTGGATGGCTTCGTCGATCCAGGCACGAATCGTGTCGCTTGCATTTCGGGCGGCTTCCTCGCGCGTCTCGCCATTCGACATGCAGCCGGGGAGGTCCGGGGCGAGCGGGACGAACCCGCCACCACCCTCCGGCGCATTGGGATGGATGATCACAGTGTAGTCCCGCTCTGCCATTGTCATTGTGGAAGTGTCACGATTATCCAAACCACCTCGCAAACAGACCGGCTTATCCGGACACCGCGCGGAAATCGGCAGATTTCCGGGCTGATCAAATATTCAATGCCGAGCCCACATCCCACATTTTAACTCATGACTCCGCCTGGAATAATAGTGACATTTACCTTTATTCATACAACCATTTGACTGATCATCTAGAACATTCGGATTGGCAATTAGATCTCGACAGATTCCAAGATGAACATTAGCAGGCAGCGTCGCCCGATCATAGCTGAGGGCACGCCCTGACAAAATAAATTCGCGATCTGGATGTCGGGAACTCAAGGCAATGCTGTCCTCGAAGCGGGTACTCAGAATATCCGGTCGGGACGGATAAATCAGGCGCTTATCTATGTTGTAGAATCCAGATGAGAGATCGACATAATCGAAGGAGAGCGCGGCAATCGCGTCTTGAAGCTCAGTGCCGCCTTGTTGGTCCAGCGCCTGTTCTCCCGTCCGGAGCGAGATTCGAATCGAAGTCTCGACATTTTGCTTGCTTAGTCGTTTAGCAATGTTTGACAGCTGGTCCCGAACATTCGCCGCTCTTTTATGAAGACGATCATCAATCAAGAGGTTCAACAAGTAGCCGTGTGCCGCATGGAACTGTACGTGACGGAAACCATGTTCCACTGCCATTGTCGCGGCATCTTCGAACCGATTTAGTACCCCGGCGACATCCGCCGGCCCCATCGCCAGCAGTAGTTGGCGTGCGTCGTTGAGCACATCCGCCGGACATGGATTAACGAAGGTCCGAGGCCAGTATAGTGCTCCCAAGTAGTGGCGATCTGTATGCCCGGCAACGATCCTCGTAACCGAATCACGTCTGCCAGCTCAGACCATACCGCATCGGGCGTTATTATAGGGCTGACTTCGTTGCTCCCATAGCCGTTGGGGACGACCACATTGCCAACGATGGCGCAATGAAGCTTTGGGGAGCTTCTCCGGGCGTAGAATTCTAGAAACCGATCGTCTGGCCTCCGATTGGCCACGAAGCCTGTATTGACACCCAGAAAAAATACTCGCCTACCCTTCAAGTTTTTTATATCGTTGGTCATTAGCTTTGATCTTCGTTAGGATCGCTTCTTCGAGATCGACCTTCAAAATTTCCGAAAGCCGAAACAGGTATATAGCAGTGTCAGCCAGCTCTTCTTCAAGATCCGATTGGGCATCGGCTAGACTAGGAGCAACATACCGGGGGTTCGTCCTTCCGAGTTCAACTTTTTTGAGAATATTAGCGAATTCACCCACCTCGCCGAGCAGACCAACTAAATCACGCATGAGTTGTTGAATCTGCTCACCCTCGGTACTGAACTCCACAGGGAAACCACGGCGGCGATCGCGTTCGATCTGCCGGCGGATCAGAGCAGAAAGTTCCACTTTTAAATCCTCCTTCTGATCTGACCAACGATCGATAACAGAGCAAGAATCCCGCTGGATATAAGATTTATTACCACACCATAAATGCCTTCCGCAAGCCTCCCGCTGAATGAGAACAAGATACCCGCGTTGATTATTACAGCCAATCCGAGAGCAATGCTTGTCCAAAGTTGAGTTGTCTCAAGTCTCCGAATGACAGTTCGAGTTGCAGCCGGAAGGAGGGCTAGGGCCTCGTCCTTCTCCGAAAGAACACGCGGATCGCCGAGTATCTCTGCGTGCGTCTTCTGCAGATGCGCTTTAAGCGGCCAAATACCAGCTTGAAATCCGTGCTGGCCGCGGTAAGGCTTCGCCGCCGCTGAACCGAGCCTTGTAAAGTCCGCTTTAGCGATTGGCTCGCCCTGGATGATTTCGATATACTTGTCACTTGTATTCTGAGTCACGATGCCAAGATTACCTGAGAAGCCAGGGTCGGCATAGGTAGCGACGGGGCTCAACCCAACGCTGAAAAGCGACCCTTTGCTAACCACCCGCACCAGAATATCCGCCGGAATGTCCAGCTCTTCCGCAGTAATCAATACGATGCGGTGACCCGGCTTGATTAGAACGGTTTCATCAGGAGCAAGTGCAAAGCGCTTTCCCGCCTCGGTAAGATCATAATAGATATTACCCATTCGTAGCTCATAGCATGCGCCGGCCGCCCCATTGGGATCGGCATTATGGATCAAGCGCTGAGCACGAATTTCAGAACTTATCTCGCTGTCGCTGAGCGTTGTCATTGTTTACCGCCTCGCAAGTCACCTAGGACAGCGATACGGCAGGTGACAGCAAATGACCAGTGCTATATTGCAATGAGAATCTTCGTAGATGGAGTTCATCCTACCCCTCTCCCGGCAACTGAATCCCTGCCAACGCCTGCCACACCCGAATCACGAACGCATCGTCCTTCCCGCCCTGCCCGTTCGCCGCCGCCGCCAGGAACAACTGGTGCGCGGCCGAGGCCAAGGGCAGAGGGAACGTCAGCGCCCGCGCCTGGTCCAGCACGATCCCCAGATCCTTGACGAAGATGTTCACCGCCGACAGCGGCGTGTCGTCGCCCGCCAGGATGTGCGGCACCCGGTTCTGCCACATCCAGGACGACCCGGCGGAGGAGGAGATCACCTCGAACAACGTCGCCGGATCGGCCCCGGCGCGGATGCCCAGCGCCAGCGCCTCGGCCGCGGTCGCGACGTGCACGCCGGCCAGCAACTGGTTCACCATCTTGACGGTGGAGCCGACGCCCGCCTCCTCCCCTAGCCGCCACACCTTGGACGAGATCGCCTCCAGCACCGGCCCCGCCTTCTCGAACGCCGCGGCGGAGCCCGAGGCCATGACCGTCATCGTCCCCGCCTCGGCGCCGATTTTCCCGCCCGACACCGGCGCGTCCAGCATCAGCAGGCCGGCCGCCTCGATCTTCGCGGCGAGCGCACGCGCCGCCTCGGGCGCGACGGTCGCGCAGCACAGCACCACCGCCCCCGGCGCCAGGCGCGGCGCGCAGCCGTCCGGCCCGAACAACGCTGCCTCGGTCTGCGCGGCGTTGACCACGAAGACCACCACCGCCTCCAACCCGTCGGGCAGGGAAGCGGGGCTGTCCACCACGGCGCCGCCCGCCTCGGCGAAGCGCGCCCGCGTCTCCGCCCGCAGCTCGCAGCCGGTGACGTCGTGCCCCTTCTTCAGCAGGTTCAGCGCGGCGCCCATGCCCATGGTGCCCAACCCGATCACGCCGACCTTCATGCCCGTTTCCCCCTGAAATTCAGCGCCCGACCCGGAACCGCTCCACCGCGGCGACGAGCGCGCGGCGGATGCCGGGCTCCAGCGCCGAGTGCCCGGCATCGGGCACGATCGTCAGCCGCGCCGAGCGCCAGGCGTTGGCGAGATCGAACGCGCTGACGGCCGGGCAGATCATGTCGTAGCGGCCCTGCACGATCTCGGCGGGCACATGGGCGATGCGGTGCATGTGGCCCAGCAGCCCGCCCTCCGGCAGGAACAGGTCGTGCGCGAAGTAATGCGCCTCGATCCGCGCGAGCCCCAACGCCGTCCGATCCTGCGCGAACGACGTCACCGTCTCCGGGCTCGGCAACAACGTCGAACACGAGCCTTCGTAGATCGACCAGGCGCGCGCGGCGGGCAGGTGGACGGCCGGATCGGGATGCGTGAGCCGCCGCAGGTAGGAGCCCAGGAGGTCGGCGCGTTCGGCTTCGGGGAGGAAGTTCGCGAAGTTGGCATGCGCGTCGGGGAACACGGCGGCCATGCCGTGCAGGAACCACGCGACTTCCTGCGCGCGGCCCAGGAACACGCCGCGCAGCACGCAGCCGGCCACGCGTTCGGGATGCGCCTGCGCGTAGGCGAGCGCCAGGGTCGAGCCCCAGGACCCGCCGAACAGCAGCCACCGGTCGACGCCGAGATGCCGGCGCAGCACCTCTATATCCGACACGAGGTCCGGCGTGGTGTTGTCCTCGAGGCTGCCCAGCGGCCGGGATCGCCCGGCGCCGCGCTGGTCGAAGATCACGATGCGCCAGAAGTCGGGGTCGAAGAACCGGCGGTGCACGGCGCCCGCGCCCGCGCCGGGACCGCCATGGAGGAACAGGACGGGGCGGCCGCGGGGATTGCCCACCTGCTCCCAATACATGACATGGCGGGCGGACAGCGGCAGATAGCCGGTCTCGAACGGGCCGATCTCGGGAAACAGGTCGCCGCGGGGCATGGTGTGGATGGTATAGGCGGCGGCCGGTCGGCAGCAAAGGGATACGAAGCGCATGGGCTGGCAGAGGATTTGGATCGCGCTGGCGGGATTGGCCGGCTGCGGCGCGGTGGCGATGGCGGCGGTGGGGGCGCATGCGCTGCAGGGCCTGCCCGAGGCGCGGGTGGCCGCGGTCCGCAGCGGCATCCAGATGCAGGGCTGGCACGCCCTCGCTTTGTTCGGCGCCGCGCTGTGGGTGCCGCAGGGGGGCGTGCTCGCGCAGCTCGCGGCGGGGGCGTTCGCGATCGGCATGCTGCTGTTCTGCGGCGCGGTCTACGCGCACGGGCTGGGCGGGGTCAGCCTGGGCATGGTGGCGCCCACCGGCGGCACGCTGCTGATGCTGGGCTGGCTGCTGCTGGGGGCCTCGGCGCTGCGGGTCCGATGATCGCGGCGGCCTATCTCGCGGCCGAGGGGTTCGAGGCGGCGCTCGCGGACGAGCTCGCCCGCCGCGGCGTCACCGTGTCCGACTGGCATGGCAGGCTTGCGCTGTCCCCCGATCCGCCGGTTGACGCGGCCTGGTCGCTCGACACATGGCTCGCGCCGCAGGAGCTCCCGGCGCCATCGGTGAAGGCGGCGGCGGATGCGCTACGGGGGATGCAGCGCAACTGGGCCGCGTATGGCGTTTCGCACTACAGACGTATGGCCTTGATCGCCGACCGCCTGCCGCCGGTGAAGGCGGCGCCGCTCGTGTTCCCCTCCCTGCCGCCGGCGAGCCATCTGGGCGCCTGGACGCTGCTCGAACCCGACCGGCTGCTGGCCAGCCCGCCCAAGTCGAGCCCGTTCGTGAACGGCGCATGCGCTTTCGTGGAGGATCGGGCCGGCCCACCGAGCCGTGCATACCTGAAGCTGTGGGAGGCGTGCACGCGGATGGGGATGTGGCCCCAGCCGGGGGAGCGGTGCCTGGACCTCGGCGCCAGTCCCGGCGGCTGGACCTGGGCGATCGCGCGGCTTGGGGCGCATGTCGTCGCTGTGGACAAGGCGCCGCTCGACCCGGCGGTCGCGGCAATGCCGGGGGTGGAGATGCGGCTCGACAGTGCGTTTGCACTTGCGCCCGAGCCGGTGGACTGGCTGTTCAGTGATGTCATTGCTTACCCGGATCGGATGCTGGCGCTGGTGCGGCGTTGGATCGAGGCCGGGGCGGCGAAGCGGGTGGTGTGCACGCTCAAGTTCCAGGGCGCGACGGACCACGACGCGGCGGAGGCGTTCGCCGCCATCCCGGGCGGCCGGGTGATGCACTTGTTCCACAACAAACACGAGCTGACCTTCGTGTGGAGCGCGGCGTAGGCGCCCACTGCGCACCCCTGGCAGCGTCCCCGCTCTTCGTGCGCCATCATCGTGCCCCCTCATCGTGACCCACCATCGTGATCCGGCAGCTCCCGCCTTGTGGCTTCCATTATGGAATCCACTCCCGTAAGCTCGGAGGATGCAGCACAAGAGCTTCGGCGAGATGACCTGCCCGATCGCTCGCACCCTCGACCTCGTCGGCGAATGGTGGAGCATTCTCATCCTGCGCGACTGCTTCGCCGGCATCAGGCGGTTCGACGATTTCCAGGCGAGCCTCGGCATCGGCACCAACACGCTCACGCGCCGGCTGAACGCGCTGGTCGAGGCCGGCATGCTGGAGCGCCACCGCTACAGCGAGCGTCCGCCCCGGCACGAATACCTGCTGACCCGGCGGGGCCGCGATTTCCGCCCGGTGCTGCTCGCCCTGCTCGCCTTCGGCAACGCCGAACTGACGCCGGAGGGAGAGACGGTGGTGATCGTCGATGCCACGACGGGCCGGCAGGCCGATCCCGTCGTGGTCGATCGTCGCTCCGGCCTGGAGCTGATGGAGCCGCGGTTCCGGCTCGCGCCGGGTCCGGCCGCCAAAGGTGCCACCCGCGAACGGCTGGCCTCCGGACGGAACGAGATGCTGCGCCCACGGCCCGGGCCCGCCGAGAGCGGCCCCGCGGCATGAACGTGCAGTCGCCCCGCGCCACCCCGGATGGAGGAGCGGCCACCGCGCTCAATCCCCGCACGGCCCGGCTGCTCTACGGCGCGATCATCCCGACGCTGCTGCAGCTCGCATGGCCGAACATGCTGGTCATGCTGGCCCAATCCTCGACCAGCCTGATCGAGACGTGGTGGCTGTCGCGGCTGGGGGTCGATGCGCTCGCCGGCATGGCACTGGTGTTCCCGGTGCTCCTGATGATGACCATGCTCTCCGCCGGTGCATTGGGTGGCGCGATCGCCTCGGCCGTGGCGCGCGCCCTCGGCGCGGGCCGGCACGAGGAGGCCGAAGCCTTGGCCTTCCACGGCCTCCTCCTGAACGTCGCGCTCGGCCTGGCCACGGCTGCGCCATTCCTGCTGATGGGGCGCTGGATCTACGGCGCGATGGGCGGGACCGGGGCGTCGCTCGATGCCGCCATCGCCTATTCGAACGTCGTGTTCGCCGGCAACGTGCTGCTGTGGGTCATGAACGCCTTCGCGAGCATCGTCCGCGGAACGGGCAACCTGCTGACGCCCTCCGTGGCGATCTGCGTCGGGGTGGTGGCGCTGGTGCCCTTGTCGCCCCTGCTGATCTTCGGTCTGGGCCCCATCCCCGCACTCGGTGTGGCCGGCGGCGGTCTCGCCGTGGTGCTCAGCACCGCGCTCATGTTCGCCATCCTGGGATGGTACGTCCTGTCCGGCCGCAGCACGGTGGCCTTGCGCTGGACACGCCTGCGCTGGGACCTCGCGCGGGAGATCCTGCGCGTCGGCACCATCGGCACGGTCAACACGCTGAACACGACGTTGATCATGGTGCTGCTGACCTCCGCCGTGGGCGCCGCCGCCGGCCCTGACGCCATCGCCGGGTTCGGCACCGCAGCGCGGCTCGAATTCTTGCTGATCCCGCTGGTCTTCGGCCTGGGTGCTCCGCTCGTCGCAATGGTGGGCGCCAATGTCGGCGCCGGCCAGCAGGAGCGTGCCCTCCGCATCGCATTCACCGGTGCCTTCATGGCCTTCGTCCTGACCGGGACGATCGGCGTGGCGGCCTCGCTCTGGCCCCGGCAATGGCTGCTGCTGTTCGGCAACGACCCGGCGATGCTGGCGAGCGGCACGCTCTACCTGCAGGTGGTCGGCCCGGCCTATGGCTTCTTCGGCTTCGGCCTGACGCTCTATTTCGCCTCGCAGGGCGCGGGCCGCCTGGAATGGCCGCTGCTGGTCGGTCTGATGCGTGCCGCACTGGCGGTGGGCGGTGCGTGGGTGGGGATGCTGCTGAGCGGATCCCTCCTCGCGATCTTCGCGGCCATCGCCGTGTCACTGGTCGCCTACGGCGCGGTCATGACCGCCACGGTGGCCGGCGCTGCCTGGGCCCGCCGAGTGCCTGCGACGTCATGAGGGCGTGCATGCGCAAACACGCTAGATGACCGACGTGAGAGCGGCCTGGATCCCGGCGGCAGGCCGATGCAATCCGCCGATACCCAGCCGAGGCAATGCGCCGATACCCGGCCGATGCCATTGGACGATCGCGCCACTATCAACCTAGCAGTGCTGCCACGAGCTCGACGCGCGTGATCGGCTTGATGCAGTGCGGGCAATCGCGATGCGCCGCATCGAACGCATCCTTGCCGTAGCCGGTCATGAAGACGAAGGGCACGTTGTTTCGCGCCAACATATCGGCAACCGGGTATGATTTGACCCCATGGAGGTTCAGATCCAGGACAGCCTGGTCGAAGTTCCCATCCTGCGCCACGACGAACGCGACAGCCTCGTCGACGGTGCCGATAGGGCCGAGCACGTCAGCACCTTCATCCTCCAGCAGATCAAGGATGACCTGCCCGACCAGAAAGTCGTCCTCGACCACGAGGATACGGCGGCCGGCCAGTGATCCCGCATGCGCCATGGAGCTTCCCCTCAGTCTGAATTCGCCACGGTCGGGGCAAACTGCCCAGCGCCGATGGGCACGATGATCCGGCAGGTGATCCCGTCCTCTCGGAACAGGAATTCGGTCTTCGCCTGCATGGTGTAAGTCAATGCACGCTCGATCAGGTGCCGTCCGAAACCGCGTCGGGATCCGTCCGGCGGTGTGACGAGACCGCTCTCCTGCCAGGTCAGCACCAGCATCTGCCCGCCTGGCTGATGGCTCTGCGTCGTCCAGGCAATCTCGACCTGCCCAACCTCGCCCTTCAATGCGCCATACTTGACGGCGTTCGTCGCCAGTTCGTGCAGCGCAAGACCGAGTGTCTGGGCATGCTCCAGCGAAAGCTCCACCCCGTCACCGCGCACCACGACCCGCTCCTTGGCAACCGACCCGAGCGCCTGCACCTCCCGATTCACCATCTCTTTCAGTGCAACCCGGCCGCCCTCTGCCGCCCCGATCAATCCCTGGACGCGGCTGAGCCGCCAAACGGGTGGAGAATGTCTCCAGCGCCGGCCCCTTCTCGAAGGTCCGCATCGCAAGTGACTGCACCAGGGCCAAGAGATTGCGCGTCCGATGCTGCAGCTCCGCGATGAGGATCTGCTGACGGTGTTCGGCCTGGGTCAGGCTGGAGACGTCGACGAACGTCACCACGACGCCCTGCACCTTGTGATCGCCACTCCGATAAGGCGCCAATCGGACCAGGTAGGTCTCGGCCTTGTCGCCGGCCTCGATACGGCGCTCGAGGGACGTCTCCTCTGAAAACACCCGTCGGATGTCCTCGGAAAATCCCGGAAGAGCGAACTTGCTGGACAGATCGGTGATCGGCCGGCCGCGATCAGTCGGCAGGATGTTGAAGATCCTGCCGACCGCCGGGGTGAAGCTGCGGATCACCAGCGACCGGTCGAGGAACACCGTCGCGACATCGGTGCTCTCGAACAGGTTCTGCAGGTCATTGTTCGCCTGGTCGAGCGCCTCGACCTTGCCGGTCAGTTCGCCGTTGACCGTGTGCAGTTCCTCATTGACCGACTGCAGCTCCTCCTTCGAGGCTTCGAGTTCCTCGTTGGTGGATTGCTGCTCCTCGTTGACGGAGACGAGTTCCTCGTTCGAGGATTTCAGATCCTCCAGGGCGGTCTCGTACTCTTCCATCATCGCCTGCAGACGGTCGCGGGTTTCCCGTAGCTCCCGCTCCACATGGACCGCGGCATTGTTCGGCATCAACGATTGGCTGTCCGCCTCCTCAGGGGTCAGCATGCCGCCTTCGTCGAAGAACAGGATCAGATACAGCGGATCGGGGCCGTTGTCGGTTCCGAGTGGCTCGATCTTGAGCCCGACGATCTGGACGTGGCCGTCGTCGGTCTCGACCACGATGCCGGTGCGCGCCACGCTGCGCCCGGTCTCGACGGCTTCGCGGAACAGGGTGCGCAAATCCAGCCGCAGCCCCTTGCGGGCAATGGTGACGATCTGCCGGGTCGGCATGCCGGCCGGCGCTTCGAGATACTTGCCAGTCCGGGCCGAGAAGTGAACGACGTCGCCGTCGCCGTTCACCACGACATGCGGCGGCGCATGACGCTCCAGCACATGGCCTTCCGCTGCCTGCCGCAGCGCGACCGCACCCAGCGGCAGGCGTGCGGACGCTTTCTCGCCGGCCAGTCCCGTCCGCAGCGCGGTGATCATCAACGGCAGACGCAGACTCGGCGCCACATCGGACCGACGTCGGAACAGGCGATGGCGCTTCTCCAACGACGCGAACAGGTCGTTGAAGCTCGAGATGTTCTCCGCCGAGCCGAGAAACAGATAGCCGTCCGGACGCAGTGCGTAGTGGAACAGCGGGATCACCTGGTTCTGGATGCCGACGCCGAAATAAATCAGCAGATTGCGACAGGAGATCAGGTCCATGCGGGAAAACGGCGGGTCGCGGATCACGCTGTGCGGGGAGAAGATGCACAGGTCACGCACGTCTTTCGCCACCACGCGGCTCGCGCCATCCTCGATGAAGAACCGCTTGCGCCGCTCCGGCGAGACGTTCTCGAGCAGGGCCTCGGGATACCGGGCGGCCCGCGCAATCCCCAAGGCATGCTCGTCGATGTCGGTGGCGAAGATCTGAACGCGCGGCAACTCGGTCAACGTGTCCATATGCTCGCGCAGCAGCATGCCGATGGAGAACACTTCCTCTCCGGTGGCGCAGCCGGGAACCCAGATGCGGACGGTATCCTCAGCCGATCGTCCTTCGAACAATCGGGGGATGACCAGTTGGGCGAGGCTGTCGAAGGCGTCGTTGTCGCGAAAGAAGCT
>MKTV01000116.1:51500-53059 GCA_001898425.1 Rhodospirillales bacterium 69-11 | reverse complement strand
CGCGGCCCGGAGCGCTTCCAGTTTTAAAATTGAGCGTCGCATCCACCCAGTAGCTCCGATCCGCGCGAAGCGTATATCGCTCCGCCTGAAGCTGCGCTACCTCCTCCTCCGTAGTGGATGACCAAGTTCGCCCCGCCCTTCCCGCGGTCGCCAGGGCGTCGTAAGCGGCGCGTTCTTTGGAAAGCCGCACCCGGAGGTACGCCATCTTTCGGGTGATCGATCGCAACATGGCCCGTCGCGCCTCGACATGCAGCTGCGGCTTCGGGCAACTAGCGATCAGATGGCGCACATCATGAACAAAGACATCCTCAATTTCTGGAAAGCGCACCCACTCGTCCGAACAGGTGCGGCTTTCGCGCCAGGCCATGCAGATGAGGTATCGCTGATTCGGAACATTGGTCCGTTGGAGGACCATGGGCCGATCACACTTCGGGCAACGAGCGAGCCGGGAAATGACGTTCGCAACCTTCGGGTTCCGGCGCGTGCACCCATGGCGTTCGCTCCAATCCAGCCGCCTCCGACGGAGTGTCGCCCAGTCATCGACGCTTACTATCGCAGGGTAGTAGCCTGGCTTGGCGGTCAATGGGACGTATCGCGTCTTCCCGTTTACGACCTCTGCCTCGCATGGTGTGTAGGTTCCTATCACCAGATCCGTCTTAAGCAGATGCCGGATAAGTGCGCGCTGCCAAATCTTACCCCTTTGGTTTCCGCGCCCTAGCATCGGCACGTGCTCTTCGTTCAGACGCTGTGTGATGGTCTGGAGACCGTGTCCCACCAGCGCTTCGCTATAGATGCGCTGGACGATGGCCGCTTTTTCGGGGACCACTTGGTATCCGCTTTTATCTGCCTTGCCGGTCAGCCACGCCGGGCACTGCTGACCATGATAGCAGCTCCCAGGAGCATCCCGGCGAGCTGCCCACGCCGCACGAAGTCGCATCGACTTTGTGGAGCTCTCCTCATTCGCTCTCATCATGTAGACCAGGGAGATAATTAAATCCGTTGGGTTAGCATTAACGCTGGTGATCGAATATGATCGCTGATCAACAAGCGTGACGACGGTGACACCTGCGGTCACGATCTGGAGAAATAACGCCTGTGCCTCGAGTATTTGATCTCGGCTGAGGCGATCCAGACTTTCTACGAGCAGAAGGCTGTTTGGCGGTACGATCCCATGCTGAACGGCATCGAGAAACGCCCGCAATCCACCTTGTTTCGAGTCCTTTCCTCTAAAGGCGGAGACTCCGAGGTCGCGGAAATTCAGGCTTTTGTCTAAAAGGAGGCCGTTCTTGCGCGCGTAATCCTCCGCAAGTTGCGTTTGCCTTCGGCGGCTGTCCCCCTTGGCTTGCTCCGGCGTGCTGAATCTTAGGTAGCTATATGCAATGCCCTTCACGGCAACAGCCCCCGACCAACTTGGAGGAACATTGAACCGTATGAGTGCATCGAAGCACCTGAAATCCGGCTCCCATGGGACTTTAGTGATGCCGTAGCGCGGTGCCGGATCTGAGGTCCCTTCTGCATATCAAAGGCATCCATCCGGCGAGCACCGCGGTGCGTACGTT
>MKTV01000116.1:48924-51480 GCA_001898425.1 Rhodospirillales bacterium 69-11 | reverse complement strand
CGACTGGCGTTGTCCAGTTCCACGGCAGCAGGTCTGCCAGTTGGTTGGTAGGCTGAGCTGCGATCCTGCGCAGGACATCGGCGAGCCATGCCCGCGGATCGACGCCATTGAGCTTGGCGGTGACGATGAGGCTGTAGATTGCCGCTGCACGCTCGCCGCCGCGATCAGATCCGGCGAACAGCCATGCCTTCCGCCCCAGGGCGATGCCGCGGAGTGCCCGTTCGGCGGCGTTGTTGCTGAGACAGACCCGCCCGTCGTCGAGGAACCGCGTGAAGGCGGGCCAGCGCTTGAGCATGTAGTCCATCGCCCGGCTGGTGTCGTTGTGCCGGGACAGGCGCGCACGCTCGGCACGCATCCAAGTTTCCAATGCCTCGACCAGCGGCGCGATCCGCTCCTGCCGCACCGCCAGCCGCGCCTCTGCAGACAGCCCGTTGATGTCGCGCTCGATGGCGAAGATGGCGTCGATCCGACGCACTGCCTCAATGGCGATCGGGGCCTTGGCGACATCGGCCAGCACGTAGAACTTGCGGCGTCCATGCCCCTCCGCTGCCATTCCACGCGCTGCGCGCGCGGAACCTTTGGCAGCTCCGCCCAGCAGGCCGCCTCGGTGACCGGGCCCGGCTTGCGTCCGGCAAAGTAGAGGTCATTGAAGCCGGCATAGGCGTCGGCCTGCAGGACGCCCGCATACGCCGCCAGGTGCTGGCGCGGATGCTCGCCGGTTCGATCGCGCGAGTAGAAGAACATCGCCGCCGGCGGTGCTGGGTCGGCGAACGGCCGGTCGTCGCGGACGTAGGTCCATAATCGACCGGTGATGGTCCGGCTCTTGGCCAGCACCGGCACCGTGGTGTCATCGCCGTGGATCCGCCCACCTGCCAGCACGTGGGCACGGATCAGGGCCACCAGCGGCGCCAGGGCCGCGCTGCAGGCGCCGACCCAATCGCCCAGGGTCGATACGTCGAGGTGTATGTCTTCGCGGGCATAGGCCTCACTCTGCCGGTTCAGCGGCAAATGCTGACCGAACTTGGCCTCCAGGATCATCGCCAGCAGCTCCGGCCCGGCGCGGCCGCGCGCGATCGGGTGGAACGGCGCCGGCGGTTGGGTGATGCTCTCGCAGGTGCGGCAGGTGAATTTCTCCCGCACCGTCTGGATCACCTTCCACTGCCGAGGGATCACCTCCAACGTCTCGGTGACCGCCTCGCCGAGCTTGACTAGCTTGCCATGGCAACAGGGACACTCGGTCGGACCGGGGATCACCACCCGCTCGCGCGGCAGATGCGCCGGCAACGGGCCACGCACCGGCTTGCCCCGGGGGGAGCGGCCCGCGGCGTCGCTGGCCTCCGGGCGCTTGGCCTCCGCTTCTGCGGTGTCCGCCTCCAACTCCTCGAGCTGCAGCTCCAACTGGTCGAGCAACCGCCGGTTGCGCTCCGAGGTCGGGCCGAAGCGGTCGCGCTGCAGCTTGGCGATCAGCAGCTTCAGATGCGTGATCAGCGCCTCGGCGCCGCTGGCCCGCGTCTCCGCCTCGTACCGGGCGGCGCGCTCGGCCAGCAGGGCGGCGCGCAGCGCGTCGATGTCGTCCGGCAGGATGTCGGCGTCCTGGGTCACGCCCGGATTGGATCATACTCGGCGGCGTTTGGGTACTGTCGATGTGCCTATATGCCGTCATGCCGTCCCCGCCGCCGTCGCCAGATCAGCCGGCGGCGTCCGGTCTCCACGTGCGTTGCGGGTTGCGCCAGTCGATCCCGTCCAGCATGTAGCCGAGTTGCGAGGCCGAGATCGCCACGCAGCCATCCGCCGGCGAGTGCCATAGAAACCGCCCTCGTTCCAGCCGCTTGGCATACAGCGACATGCCCAGTCCGTCGTGCCACAGGATCTTCACCAGGTCGCCGCGGCGACCACGGAACACATACAGATCGCCGGCATGAGGATCGCGTTGCAGCACCTGCTGCACCTGCAGCGCCAGCCCGTTCATGCCGCGCCGCATGTCGGTATGCCCGTTGGCCAGCCAGACCCGTACACCGGTCGGTGGCACGATCACCGGCGCAACGCCGTCACCACGCGTCGCAGCGCCGCCAAGCCAACATCACCGCCCACCCGGATGCACGTCCCGTCCGGCAGCACGATCTCGATCTGGCCTGATGCGGCCAAAGCCGCCGCCTGGGTCACGCCCGTTACCTCCGGTACCGCAGCGGAAAGCCGGCGCTGGCCGCGAACAGGCATGTCCGCCGTGATCTGCACAGGCGTGAACATCGGCGTCGGCTCTGGTGCCAGCGAACCCTGGCGCACCTGCCGACACCAGTTCCACAGCAGGCCCCGGCTAACCTCGTGACGGCGGGCCACCTCGGCCACCAAAGCGCCGCCATCGACCTCCGCGACAATCCCCAGCTTCTCGTCCAGCCGCCACCGGCGACGGCGCTCCACCCCGGTGATGATCTCCATCCCGCCATCCGTCCCTGATCTTAACGACGCTCATACGAGCGCCGCTAAGGTCAACCACCCCAGGCAAATTCGGTAGGCGGTGCTCACCGGGCGGATACTATCAAAGCGGGAGACACCATT
>MKTV01000116.1:45851-48884 GCA_001898425.1 Rhodospirillales bacterium 69-11 | reverse complement strand
GGCCACCCACTTCGGCGCCAGGTCGGCGGCGGCTCGCGCCAGTTACCGATGACCTCAACCCTTGGTTCTCATCCCCCAGTGCTTCCGACCGCTGCACGTCAGACACGCTCATCTGGCCGAACTTAGCCTTCCATGCACAGATCGTCCCTTCCGAAACAACCTGCTTCCGCGCCAACCCGCCCACCTTCGCCCCGGCATCGTTCGCCCGCAGAATCGCGACGATCTGCCCTTCCGAAAATCTCGCCCACCTCATCGGCTCGTCCCCGCTTTGGGCGGACTTTTACGCCGCCTGGAGGAAATACTCTGTGGGAAAGTCATCATGCCCCGGGTTTATCTATGTGTCGGTAGGCGGATAACGTACACCGCCATCAAATAAACAGATATATATCATCTGCATGACCTTGAGAGAAGGTCATGATCAATTACAGGGAATATACCACAGATGAACCTTCATCGATGGCCTGCTATCAAACGTAGCGCCATCCACACACACTGCGATAACTCCAACACTTTGATACGAACGATTTTGCGCAAGGGTCCATGCGACGGTCCTGGCGAATTTGCTGCAGAACTTAGCCTCGGTGATATCGCGCATTTTGCGGGTGCCGATCTTGCGTTGCGTTGCAGTCAATCGTTTGACTGGAAGAATATCGACCTTCGCCGGACTATTATTGGTATCATTGTTCTATGGATTCAGCGGGCATATCCCAACATGGATGACCTTGCTGTTATGAGAGATATTGCAGCATTAGACGGTTGGTCGAAAGGAGAAGTGACTCCTGATTTGACTGATCGAGGCGATGCGATGTCGAAGGCGGTTACCGCGATGTCTCCAGAACCGCCGCATACCTCAGACGAGATCGCGATTATGCAAATTTGGATGCTTATGCAAGTGGCATTAGAAAACAAGATCGCGGTATGTCGGTGGACCAATTATGGGGCAGCTTCTGTTGCCATTGTCGGATCACAATTGATCTCTGACGCCCGGAATGATCTTGAAGAAACGGCAAGACAGATCCAGGATATTGTGGAGCGGTTTCCTCGGACATAACAATACGACATAAAGCGATATCTACACCTCCGTATCCGATCCTTCGGTCTCAATAGAACGGAGGCGTGCGGAAGGTGACTTCGCCTCCGCAGCTCCAATCTATCGGCGCTGTATCCTGGCGGTTTTCGCTGAGAGCTGACCCGCGCGGGGGTGTGACGCTGCAGATCGTCCGCGACTAGGTGGTGAAGTTCAATGCGGCCGGACCTGACGGTTTGGTTGGTCGCAAGGCGCCTGGCCGGCCGTCCCGCTTGGCGCTGCTTCTGGAGTTTGCTGAACAGGCGGTCCCAACGCGTCTCGAATTCGCAGCTGGCATCGGCACCGCAGGCGTGGGCATCGAGCACCTAGCCGACGGCGAAGCCCCCCGCCATCAGATCTCCTTGCGGCATGTGATGGGCGCGGTGCGTGACGATGGCACGCTGCCGCTGCTCTTCGCGCGCAGCGAAGCAATTCAGCGTACGAACCGCATTCGCCCGAGGCTCAAAGTGCCTCGATCGAATATTCGGGCGTGCCATTCCAGATGAGCTTCCAGCCCGCCCCGGGGCGAACGTTCTGAATGATGCCGGGGTCGAAAGCCACGAAGCAGCGTCCGCCTGCGCGCCGAACCGACGGATAGAGAAGACCGCGATATTCTTTCTGGCGAAGTGTCAGAGCCAGCGCCTGACCTTGAGGATATCCCAGCGTCGGATCGGCATTCAGGGCAGGGTGGACCGGAGCGTCCGCGAGATCGGGGAAATCGCCAATGAAGTCGGCCAGAAGCTCGATGTAGCGCGCTTCGTCCCTGTAGATGCCGACGTAGCCAAGCTCTCGGCCCCGGTGAAACCCGACTTCCTCGGCCGAGGTGATCACGTCGTAGCTGCAGTACCAAGCTCCGCGATCACCGCTGTTGAATCGGTTTCCGGTCGGTCGGGTATAGGTGAACGCCGCATTGATGTGACTTTGGCCGTAGACCTTCAGATCATGCGCGCGACGGGCAAAGACCAGTTCACGCCGATCCAGAGCAATGCTGCCCTCCCTTTCGGCCACCAGACGCGCGCTGGTTTGGCCCTCCAATTCGGCGAGAATGGCGGCCTCCTCATCCGTATCTACAAGTCCGCGCAGGACCGGGGGCTTGTGATGGGTTTCCGATATGAGCCGGACCAGCCCGCGATCGTTGATCGACGTGATCTTCAAACGCCACCTCGCAAGGCGTCGACGAAACCCCGCACACGAAGGATTTTCGGCAGGCCCCCGGCGATCATGGCGTCGAGTGGACGCTGACCAGCAAACTCGGGCCCTTTGTTCGGAAGCTTGATCCATTGCCCCGATATCGGTGTATTGAAGAAGAGTTCCAACGACTTGAAAAGACCGATCAGGCCGCTCAGCCGCAGCATCTGATCGCGCGTCAAGACACCGGAGTAGCCCGGCCGCTTGGCGCGCTTCCAGGTGCTTTCGGTCATGTCGACAAGAAACGCGGCCTCCGGACCCGTAAGAGACCACGCTTCGGCAATTCTGCTGAAGGCTTTCAGAGCAACCGACTGGACATCGTTGTGGGAGCGTTCCTTGACAGCGCTTTCCATGGGGCTCTCTCCTCTCGAGAGATCAAAATAGGGTCATATGGCCAAAACTACAAGGTCAAATGAACCGCACCGGACGTCAACTTGAAGAAAGCCAGTTCGTCGCGATCAGTCCCGGTACGCTGTTATGCACGCGCGCCGCATCCCGCGCGAGATCCAGGGGGCTGACCTCATCCTGATTGATCCTCGCCCCACGCCCAACCGCTACCGGTCCACTTCGGAATGCGTGTCATAGTGCACTTGGTGAAAAACACACTGAGGCGCAAAGTGGCGGTATCGCCCGGAATTTACTAGTCGCCCCTCCAAAATCAAGCTAGCTTAAGCTGGAATTTCGGAGTGCGGCCGCCATGCATATCGGAGCGTTCGAGGCGAAGAACAAGCTCGGGCACCTGCTCGACCTGGTTGAGGCGGGGGAGGTGGTCACCATCA
>MKTV01000116.1:40355-45737 GCA_001898425.1 Rhodospirillales bacterium 69-11 | reverse complement strand
ACCCTGGCCTGGGTCTTCGGCGACGAAACCACCGCGACAATCCGACAAGTGTTTGAAAGCATAGCCGAGAACGGCGCTGTCGTGCCTAGCCTGTGGTGGTTAGAGGTCGCCAACAGCCTGACTGTCGCGGTGCGCAGGAAGCGTATCAATACCGAACTGCGTCGGGCGGCGCTGGATGACCTGGCGCTGCTCGACATCAGCACTGACCAGCAGACAGCGTCGCAGGCGTGGTCGGAAACGTTGAGACTGGCCGACCAGCACCACCTGACCCTCTATGATGCGGCCTACCTGGAATTGGCCAGGCGCAGGGGGTTGCCGCTCGCCACATTAGATCAGGCATTGAGGGCGGCGGCCATCAGCGCGAGCGTATCTCTGCTAGGAGCGTAGTGACCGGCAGAGGGTCGGCCGTGCCCCATTCCCTCGCTGTCGATCGGCGTGGGGTTCGGATGCAGGTCGGCATTCCAAGCCATTGATAACGCTATTGACCGTGAGGTCCCGCGCTCGAGCTGACTCACAAACGCCGCCGGTCCGAAGCCGCCCAGAACTTTCCGCTCCATTGCAATCTGGCCCCTTTTCAGGCAGCCCCTGCCCTGCCCGCGCCTCCCCGCCTGCTGGTTGTCTCTTCGGTCACGATCCCCGGCAATCAGTCGCCGAGCTTGAATTGAACAAAGGCACAACGAACATAGAGGGGAGGGAAAGAACTCGACGGGTGGCAGGCGCATCGCCGTCCGCCGCCGCGAGGGACCGGCATTTGGCCTCGCGCTGCGGGCGCCCTTGCGCCGGCGGTCCGGGACGCCCCGCGCGGGAGAGGTCCTCCCGCTACACGGGGGATGAATCCCCAACCAACAAGAACCCACCAGGCCGACCTTCGGAGCGGCAATCCCCGCACCCTCCAGATCAATCCGACCAACCCCCGCCGCACACCGGTGCCGCCGGCAATGGACGAGAAACCGGTCGCGCCGATCAGGGCCATCGGCGGTGTGCTCGCGCGCCCGCCCGTCGCCTCCGCGCGCAAGGCACATCCGTTGTCGTTCGGGATCTTTGAGCAGTTGTGAAGGAAGTCGTAGCTGGGTGCCGACTGGCAAGTAGCACCCAGCTACAAGAACGCGTGTCAAGTAGCGCGAGTCCAGACGTCGATCGGCGCGACACGCCATTGATCTAGCGATCTTTCCCGATCTCCCAAACGAGCGCTTGTTCACATCCGCGTAACCCGGGGCAGTTCAGGTCACAACTGAGATGCACTATAGTCGCGCACCCTTTTAGGTGCATTCCCTTTGGAGAATTCCTTGGCCAGATACGACCCCCACTCTATGGCTGCTCGGTAATCCGTTTGAAATCGCTGCTGCTGCACGAGGTGAACGTGTCCCACCGCTATGCCGGAAGGACGCCGGATCATGATGCCGCCATTTTCACTCTGTCCCGCGGGGTCTTGCCTGCATTGATGAACCAGTGCGGGTGGACCATTCGTGATCCGGGACCATATCTCTGCTGCCTTAGCCCAGACTCCCATAGGGTTTTGGACTCGAGAGCCGTTCAGCAGCAGCACCACATGATAGTGCGGCGCATCGCTGCTCCACTGCTCGCGTGCCCAAATGTAGTGAATTGCGATGCCGTGGTCTGTGTAGTAGCTCGTCAAAGCCCTTACGAACCGAGAAATCTCGACGTTCAGTCCCTGATGAACGGTTCCGCCGGGGAAGCGCAAGTCAAACCGCACGAAAAACACTTTGCAGTGCCGCTTTATCATGAGATCTATGCGCTGCGTTATACAGTTAATTATTTGCGGTATGTATGTGTATTGCTCTAGCATGATGTTTATTCCTATTGATTTGTGTCCATAGGATAGTAGGCACCTAATTACTATTATAAAGGTATTACTAAAAGACCCACACAAATCGCTGAAATGACATCAGCAAATTCAGACGTTTTGTGGCGAACAATGATGATGTTGCGGGAATTTTACGACCCGCGACTTAAGTAGTTGCGTACCGCCGATTAACTAATTTCGCCGTCGCTCATTTTGCATGGGACACATTTATCTTGGTGATATCACGGGCATCGCAATCTGCAATAACAGCTTCGATCGTATACCCGGTAGGTAAGAGGCTCCGAAGGGCTGTGTGTGCATCGAAGAGTTAGGCCCGTCTGCCAAATTAAGCTTCGCTGAGAACCAAGAAGCCACCAGGTTCATTATTCTTGGCCTACCGAAATACGCCAATCGCGAGACGATCGGGCGCCACTGTCTTGATCTGATGGCAGCCAAATTCGAGGACTTGGCCGCCTACGTCCGCGTGGGCATCCCTCGGCGGAAGTGCGCCAGGCACCCCATCGTTTCACCGGAACCCGTCACCCGGAATTGCTGCCTTCTTTCGTCAAGTCCGAAGATGAGATTAGACTATGGCACACGGATCGACGCGCGCCGTGCATTTGACGTCAGTGACTGTCAGGCCCTACCCTATCGACACTCCTCAAATGGAATTCGAGCGTTTTGACAGGAGCCGCGCCGGACATCTGATCTATGATAGGGGCGCCGATATCTTATAGGTTCTATGGATATATATCTTCTTATCAGATATTTCCGACGGATTCATGTCAACTAGGGATACCTTCCCCGTTAACTTCAGCGATCTCAGGTTGCTGGCTCTTCCATTCAGTCGAGCTTGGGCGCCACGCCAAACGACGCTATAGTCCTCATGCACACTTGGAGCCCATCCAATGACCGGGCATGCCCGAAATCTGATGACGGCAAATGCGTTCTACGCCTGGCTCGCGGACCAGGAGGATGGGAAGTTTGAGCTGGTTGGCGGCGAACCGCGGATGCTGGCTGGAGCCAACCGCCGGCATGACCGCATCGCCGTCAATGCCTTGGGGCTTCTCGGCAACGCCCTGGTCGGGCATTCCTGCCAGCCATTCACCTCGAACATCCATATCCGTATCCCGAACGGAAACCTGCGTCATGCTGACGTCGGTGTCGAGTGCGGCCGCCCGCCGGATGACTCCATGGAGGCCGATTGTCCATTCCTCGTGATGGAGATCCTGTCTCCGAGGGTGCCGGCGTTTGATCGCAACGACAAGCTAGAAGAGTACAAGTCGATCGAGCCGCTCGGCTATATCCTTCTGGTCGACCCAGATTATCCGCAGGTGCGTCTCTATAGTCGCGATCGTGTTGGCCCGTGGACAAGCCAGCGCCTCGAAGGTCTGGAAGCTGTGATCGCATTCGAAAAACTCCCCGTTCGTCTTCTACTAAGCGAGCTCTACGACAGGCTCGAGTTCCGACCGCGGCCGATGCTCGTGGATCCGAACGGTCAGTCAAAGTTCGGCATCTGACGGATCAACCATGAAAGATTAACCGTTCATGCGGATTCTAACGATGCCGCCCGCCCTTCCGAGGTGATCGCGCCCGGCATTCCGCGATGATGCCACCCAGGGCACGGACCGGTTTGTGAATTTTCGTTGGCTTTAGGTTTCCTCCTTTTGGAGGGATCTATGCCGACGGAGAGGATCGCGATGCGCCGGGTGCGCGAGATACTGAGATTGAGCCGGGACGCCGGCCTGGCGACGCGCGAGGTGGCGCGGCTGACGGAAGTGGCGCCATCGACACTGCGGGAGATGTTCCGGCGCTTCGAGGGGTCCGGGCTGCCGTGGCCGCTTCCCCCGGACATGGCCGACGCCGATCCGCAGATCGCGTCTTTATGGCGAGGCCGGAACCAGGCAAGGCCACCGCCGGCGGACGGAGCCCTACTGGGCGGCGTTGTACCGCGAATTGAAGCGCAAGCACGTGACCCAGCAGATCCTGTGGGACGAATACATCGACGCCAACTCGGACCGTTAGTCCGTCGTCTTGTCATGCATAATGTCAGGCTTATTGTCACGTGTATTATTACGCGTATTGGCAAGCTTATTGTCATGCGTATTGGCGAGCGTATTGGCTGGTTTATTGGCAGGTGTATTGGCAGGTGTATTGTCATGCTTATTGTCTCGGTATTATACCGCGCATTGTCCTGACGATTGTCTCGCTTCCTACGTTGGCTTCGTTCGAAAAGGGGAGGTAGGCACAATGATGGGGTGCGCTCCCGCTCCATGGCACACGAGCCCTGCTCGGAGAACCGCCGGATGGTAACGCTTATGGTGCACCCGCCGGCAGGGCCATGTGGCAGCCTAAAGCAGCGGATAGCCACAAGCACCCCGATCGGTGGAACGATCACCGACGTAGCGCCGCTCACACGCGGCGCAGCGCCGGAGGGCCGACGTCCTCACCCGCCCGAATGTGAGTGTGATACGGCCACTCGAACTTGATCCGGTCAGAGGTGACGGACGTTACCGTCCGGCTCGTACGCGGCACCGTGGCGGAAATCTGGCGCTGGCCGCGAACTGCCGTGTCCGCCGCGATCTGCACCGGCGTGAACATCGGCGTCGGCTCCGATGCCAGCTAACTCTGGCGCGCTTGCCGACTGCAGTTCCAGAGCAGACCCCGACCCACCCCGTGACGGCGAGCCATCTCGGCCAGGAAAGCGCTATCATCGCCTTCCCCGACAATCCGCGGCTTCTTATCCAGCCGCTCAACGCCAGATCTGAACGACGCTCGTATGAGCGTCGTTCAGATCACTCCAGGGGGTCCGACTGAAGAGGCCGATACCATCTCACAGCAGTGGATTTACAAGGAACCAGGGGGACGGCCGTTTGCAAAAGTATTCCATCACGGGTTCGGGACATTCATAGATATAGCGAGCGCCGACTAAGATTTTCAACGCATCTGCAACACCTTCGCCGTCGCCGGATGGCCCGCGCAAACGCTTCCGTGCAGCCCGTACAGCATCACGCTGGCCAAACTCTGTCAGGCTGTTCCGACGGATCCAATTCACCAGCTTTCGCGCACACCTCTGCGCCGCAGTTACATGCATCGAATTGAACAAATGAGCTGGGTCTGATTCGATCAGGCGGTCTGGTTCCGATGGCTGCGTCGTCCAAGCCTTTCTAGGGCGGCGACCCCATCGATCCACCGCCTTCCGTTTCATCTCCGCCAGCACGGTGGGCTCGATCTGCCATTCGCAGTTGACATTTGGTACAACGCGGGGGCTGGCAGCGAGTTGCTCGAGAGGCGGATGAAGTCTAGAGGCTTCATCAAGTAGGAAAGGAATCGCAAATACGCCTGCCTCCACGAGTGTATTTTCAACTTTGGCAATCGGGCGGTACGAAACCTGGAGGCCGAATCCGGCCGCGTGCACCGACAATCTAGTGGCCGCTTCTTCATAAAGCTCGCTTAAAAAAAATGCTCCCTCCTGCATTGCAAAAGCACCGGACGAAATGGAGATGCCGATAACAAGAGACGAAATGTATGTACAACGGCAATTTGGATTTTCCGCATCAAACACGGATGACAATAAT
>MKTV01000116.1:39806-40332 GCA_001898425.1 Rhodospirillales bacterium 69-11 | reverse complement strand
TTTCGCAGTTACTGCGTAGTTATTTGTCTTGAATTCTTGTGCTTCGTCTTTATCCGCCACCAGAATGTGACAATCTCCGACGCAATAGGCTTTTCCGTCGATGACGGCGCGGTGAAATGTCAAGCTGTTCATATGGTTAGCCCCGCACTTCTCGACCGCCCATGCACGTGCCTTCGCGGTGTCCGGAATCAAGCCCGGTCGGTCCCCGGAGTCATAGTAGAGCCGGAATCGCGGCGCTTGATTTAGGATCTTTTGCTGCGCGCATGATATAGTGGTCGTCGTCATCTACTAATCCTTCTAATGCGCTGTACACACTCATCGATTGCGGCTGAAGCAATATCGACGGGTTCGGACTCAGTACGAGGACCCGAGAAGCCTGGCATGGCAGTTCCCGAACCAAAATCCACGTAATGTTGAAGCTTAACGACCCGGGATAACAAGCACTCTGAATATTGACCGCAGCCGCTCATCTTTATTGACGCTCACCGCTCATCATGACCGTCGCGCTATACTTACGCCGGTTTTC
>MKTV01000116.1:33395-39766 GCA_001898425.1 Rhodospirillales bacterium 69-11 | reverse complement strand
GTCAAGGCATTCTGATAATTGTGACTGCGATGGTCGGGATCAGCCGCTACACTGTGGCGGAGTATCTGCGCCGCGCCGGCGTGGCGGGCATTACCTGGCCGGTTCCCACGGAGTTGGACGACGCGGCGCTGGAGCGCCAGTTGTTCAGCCCACCCTTCGCCGGGGGGGAGCCGGCCCGGCTGCAGCCTGACTGGCCTCGGATACACGCCGAGCTGCGGCGACCCGGGGTGGTGTGCTAAGCGTATCGGACCGGGCAGCCGCAGGGCTGCGGCGACTGCCGGTTCTGCTACCTGCAGGCCGCTTGGCGCGGCCGATTGTCGCCGACGATGCGCCAGACCCACCCGGCCGGCGAACGGCTGTTCGTCGACTATGCCAGGCAGACCGTGGAGCTGATCGACGGCGCCACCGGCGGGCTGCACCAAGCGTAGATCTCTGTGGCAGCCCTGACGGCAGCCAACTTTATCTACGCCGAGGCGCGCTGGACCTAGGCGCTGGACTCGCGCGCTGACCTGACGCAGATCGGGCGCGCTTTCCCAGCGCGAAACTGTCGGCTGCGAACACGGATCGCGGCCGCTGTCCGGCAGGCGCCCACAGGCGAGCTTGAAGCCCGGATCGGTGTACAGATGATCGAGGTCATGGCCATCTTCATAGCGGCAGGCAAAGGCGAGCATGCAGGCGCGCAGG
Organism: Rhodospirillales bacterium 69-11; assembly: GCA_001898425.1. Classification (GTDB taxonomy): domain Bacteria; phylum Pseudomonadota; class Alphaproteobacteria; order Acetobacterales; family Acetobacteraceae; genus Rhodopila. The sequence goes on along the minus strand of MKTV01000116.1, from coordinate 39,082 downwards.
ATGTCGGCGACGCTATGCGTCACAAACGCTGGATTGCGCGGGTCGCCGATTAGCGGCGCCGGCCTGGCAGCGATGTCGATGGAGGCCTTGATGGCGGCGAGCAACATCACTCCGCCATTTGACGTCATGGGTCCCCCATCGAATGCGGCGGTGACTTTCCTGCGATGGACGGATGGCAGCGGGAACGGCATCAGGGTATTTTCGAGCATGGCGGGTATGGCAGCGTCCAATTTGACAAAGTTTGGCATCGACACCCAATATTCTGCGTCAAATCCGACGCATACGCCACACCCGCCAACGAATCCCCGGCATGCACTGAACAAGGCGGGTTGGGTTGTCTGAAAATCTGGCGGCTGTCGCTGTGGCCTTTACCGTTGGTAATCTATTAGCCAGGAACTTCGTGGAGTTGCATTAGTAAACCTGCTAAATTCCACAGGATAACATTCGCCAAGTGACTGGTATTTCGAAGTGCTGAATTTCCTCTACCTCGGTAAAGTCCACACCTGCCGGCGACAACCCTTTCATCGAGACCGTTCTCACTGGCGGACCTCTAGCGGCTCGTGTCTCTAATTCTCGGTAAAGTCCACACCGTCCTCGGGTGGCTGCTTGACAGAGAGCACTGATTGGGTAGCGAGGCATGAGGGCGGCGTCAGAAGCGCAGTTTTCAACGTCCTGGGCTGCGGGAGCGGCGGTCACGCTGGCGTTCAATCAGGCCTCGCGCGGCGGCCTTCATCCCCATCGAGGCGATCATCTGGTTGCGGGGACCGAATTCATGCATCGGGTCGATCGACGGGCGTCCACCCGTTCTGGTTGGCTGGACCATGCCGGGGCAACGAGCGCGCCACGAGGGCGCCATCCGAAACATCGGCCCTCACCCCCGAACCACCGGAGAGAGCTGCCTGCGACACGAGCGCGGCTCCGGTTACTCCGGCGTGCTACGATCCATCGGGTGGAAGCAAGGGAAGCGCACGTGCCGTGACGGCCGCACGAGACCAAAGCCGGGTTCTCACCCTTTCCAGCTCTCGAGCGTAAAAGGGACATCTCCGACCGTCCCGAAGGCCGATACGGGCCGAGGGAATAGCCAGGCCAAACAATTCCCTGCTTCTTGGGGCGCAGCGTGGAGCGGCTAGTCTTCACTGATGCCACACGGCAACACACTGCGCGGGCAGGCGGCTGGCCCCTCGATATGGGGCAGCCAGGTGAAGGGCAGACGTATCCCCGAGCTTCCGCGCGCCCTTCGGCAGGGCAGGGACCGCGGAGGCGAAGACGTGTACTGACGGCGGTTGGCCTCTTGACCTATATTGATGTCCAATGATCACCAAGCCGGTAGTGCTCTGAAGGTAGTCCCTTAATTTTGAGCGATGCAGCCGAATTTTGATCCGAAATAGAAATTTCTCCAATCGAGTGTGAGTTATAATTTATGAGCCATGATCTCGGAGTACGTTCCGGAGGTCATGTGGGCCTATCCCCGCGGGTGCGGGGGAACCTCGGTGATCCAGGACAACCCCGACTTCAAGCTGGGCCTATCCCCGCGGGTGCGGGGGAACCCTGGACCTGGTCAAAAAGTACGCGGTGCTCCGGGGCATATCCCCGCGGGTGCGGGGGAACCTAGCCCATGCGGACGGTCCTTTCGTCGGCGGGGGGCCTATCCCCACGGGTGCGGGGGAACCCTGCATAAAATTGCCGCGTGTTCGCCGTATGCGGGCCTATCCCCGCGGGTGCGGGGGAACCTCCGTGACGATGCCGATCTTGCATATTGGATCGGACCTATCCCCGCGGGTGCGGGGGAACCATGCCGTCGGGCATGCGGGGCTCCTGGCTTGGGGGCCTATCCCCGCGGGTGCGGGGGAACCGCCTTTTTGACCAGTTTCAGGGCGTTCTTGTAGGGCCTATCCCCGCGGGTGCGGGGGAACCCGCTATAGACAACAGCAGTCGCCCCGGTGCTGGGGCCTATCCCCGCGGGTGCGGGGGAACCGACTCCACATGTTTATGAACTCTTCGTGAGTAGGGCCTATCCCCGCGGGTGCGGGGGAACCGGTATGACCATGCTGTGGGGTGCCGTCTTTGGGGGCCTATCCCCGCGGGTGCGGGGGAACCGCTTTGGCGCCCGATATTGTCGCAGAAAGGTAGGGCCTATCCCCGCGGGTGCGGGGGAACCTCCTCCGGCGCGGCTCATGGGGCCGCTTCGCCGGGCCTATCCCCGCGGGTGCGGGGGAACCATTGTCGGCTATCTGCTGGAGCAGCCTGCTAAGGGCCTATCCCCGCGGGTGCGGGGGAACCTGCGCCTGGTGATCGATGAAATGGTAAGTCGCGGGCCTATCCCCGCGGGTGCGGGGGAACCTGGCATCGGGCTCGATGAGCTTGCCGAGGTCAGGGCCTATCCCCGCGGGTGCGGGGGAACCGACCGGGATCAGCAACCTACTCGGCCCGGCTGGGGCCTATCCCCGCGGGTGCGGGGGAACCCTGAGCGGCCCGCACCGCCTTCTGGATCACCAGGGCCTATCCCCGCGGGTGCGGGGGAACCCCTGTTCACATCCTTTTGCAGCTACAGCACCAGGGCCTATCCCCGCGGGTGCGGGGGAACCGCTCGACCATGATCCGACGCAGCTCGGCGTTGGGGCCTATCCCCGCGGGTGCGGGGGAACCCACTGCACGGTGCTGGTCGCCGCCACGGTCGAGGGCCTATCCCCGCGGGTGCGGGGGAACCAAGACGCTGCCGATCACTGTTCAGCCGCAGGAGGGCCTATCCCCGCGGGTGCGGGGGAACCCGCTGGGACGCGGGTTCGGTTCCAACTGACCAGGGCCTATCCCCGCGGGTGCGGGGGAACCGGCACCGGCACCTACCATGCCACCCCCAACTCGGGCCTATCCCCGCGGGTGCGGGGGAACCCCTGTCTATTAAGATATTGCCAACATTCACAATGTCAAAGATCAAACGACTGGTGGCGCGCGCCGAGGCCTCACAGTTGACGGCGAACAAGCAGCATCGCGTCGTGCGACACGATGTCCTTTGCGGGCTCACCGAGGGTTGCCAGCCCGAGCCCACCATTCGCCGCCGTGTCCGCCCAAGCGAGCACGATACTGCCGCGACGCAACTGACTATGCCACTCCATCACGACGGCCCAGATCCGCTGCCGGACCCCGGCACTCATCCGGGGATGGGCGTACACGCCTGGCGCAAGCTCCAGCATCGCCGAGCCGAGAAAGCCACGATAACGCGCCTCCACGTCGCGCGTGACGATCATCACCATCGGCATCAGCCCGCCTCGGACGCACCGAGCCGCAGCAGGGACTTGATTCGATCGATCATGGTGGGGATCACTTGTCGCTCGCGAAAGACGCGTGCCGCCCTGCGCCGCACCAGGCGTTCGACCGGGTCGCCCTTGGCTAGGGATTCCTTGGCAGCGCCGAAGGCGATATCGAGCGTGATGTCGTGGCGATTGAGGTCGGCGATGTCGAGCACGAAGGCTTGGCCAGAATCTTCGTGGACGAAGCCGATCTGTGGGATCGCCGCCAGTGCTGCGACCGCGACGGAAGCGGCTGCCGTCATCGTGGTCGCCGCGTGATTGATCGCCTGATTAGCAATGTCCCCGACCGTCGGGTTCGCGCGATCGTAGTGGCGACCGCGCCACGCGACGCCGAAACGTGCCGCGGCGAGTGCGTAGCTCTGTTTGATGCGTGCCCCCTCCTGCCCACGGAGGACCTCGATGTCGCGGGTGCGGACGATCTCGCCGAAGCGGATGGCGAACATGGCGCGCGCCACCTCCATGCGCGAGCTCGGGTCGGCCCACAGCCGGATCTGGGCGCGGGCGGCCTCGGAACTGTCTGGCAACAGCGGCGGCGCTGTGTAGAACCGCACGGCGCCCTCGCCGATCGCTGCCAGGGCGCAGCCGTGACGGGCCAACAGACGCAGCGCGTCATGGGTCACGCTGGACCCTGGGCCCAGCAGCACGATTGAAACGGACTGATGCGGGATTTGGTAGTCGCCGGCTGCCAGCTCGCCGCCGCCGGCGGTGACGAAGCGCAGGCAGCCATCCTCCACTTCCAGCCGCCCGCGGTCGAGCCAGACGAGGCCGTGGCGGTCCGCATGTGGGATGCGGGCCTTCTCCAGGCCGAGGCGCCCACTCAGCATCCGGCCCTGGCGCGCGGACGCAGCAGCAGCATCCCAAAGCCGTAGGCGCGGTGCCGACCGACGCCATTTTCGAGCAGCGCGGCGAAGCGGACGGGGTCTGTGATGGACAGTTCGCCCTGCAGGACGGCGTCCGGCCCCTCCGGGGCGGCGCGCTGTCGGGCGACGCGGGTACGGGCGAAGCGGGTCAGCACAGCTTCTCCCTCCAACCGTGCCGCGCCGTCGAGGCGGGCGGCGAACCAGGCGGAGTAGACTGTCTCGCGCTTCAGCCCCTCCCCTTCCGGCGGTCCTCCGGGGTAGCGGCGCAGGGCTTCGATGAGGAAAACGTCGACTTCCGCGCCGGCGGCAAAGGGCCGGTTGCCGGCGACGGGCATGGGTTTGAGCAGGCGGCTGACGGGGCGCAGGCGGACCTCGAAGCCGAGGCGCCGGCCGCTGCGCCAGTCGGTCGGCATAGGCTTCTCCGCGAGGCTGGTCACCTCACAGACCGCGAGGGCCTCCGGCAAGGCGGTGGCATGCGCCTCGTCCAGCAGTTCCTGGCGCGAGCTGCGTGTGTAGGCATAGAGCTGGGCGGCGGCGCCGCGCGGTGCGGGGATCAGGCGGAAGGGCTGCAGCCGTCCCTTGCCGAACGTCTCCGCCAGCAGGTGATGCAGCGCGCGGCCCTCGTCGAAATTGGCGCCGCGCAGCGCGCCGCCGGGGCCGCGCCGGTCGGCCCAGCCGTAGTTGCGCACTGCCGCCCATCGAGCCAACGCATCGCGGTCCACCGGCAGGCGAATCAGCGAGAGCCCGCTCATGGCAGCACCGTCAGTGCGCCCTCGACCACCAGCCGGTCGCCGCCATGCAACCCCGTTTCCCAGTTCCGCAGGTCGGGCAGGGCGACTACGCGGGCCACGTCGTCGCCGGTCTGCGGGCCCTCCGAGGCGGGCCACAGCGCACGCGTCCGGTGCAGCTCAATGCGTGGCGCGGCGCAGAGCGCATCATAGGCGGTGGCGGCGATGATCTCGCCCCGCTGGATCAGCCCGCTGGGAAGGCACGGCTTGCGACCGATGAAGAGCGGACGGGCGGGCCGGTCGAGTGCCGCGGCGAGGGCGGCGAGGTCTGGCATCGTGTCGGCCGGGTCGAGCCGCAGGACGACGGTGATGCAGGCATCGACATGATAGTCGCGCTGGCGGCGATGCGGCGCGCTGTAGCTGGCACCGTCGCGGCCCTCCGGGCGTCCCCATGTGGTCCAGCCGCGATCGTTCTTTCCGAGCTGGACGTTATGTGTGTCGGTCAGCACGCCGGCCGGGTTCTCCCGGTCGCGCCGGACCGCGAACACCAGCCGGTCCTGCAGGGACTGATGGGCCGCCCGGTCGGTGCGCTGCCAGCCCAGCGCGTTCGCGAGCAGGCCGGTCAGCATGGAGGCGGCGGGGAAGTCGCGCGTGACGCCGATCGCATCGATGGCGACCCCGCCGAATGCCACAAGCGGCGCTTCCAGCCGCAGCACGAGCCAGCGCTGCGTCCCGCTCATGGTGCGTCCTGCACTCGGGCGGCCGCCCAGGTGGCGAGTTCCGCGATCGAG
>MKTV01000116.1:15085-33357 GCA_001898425.1 Rhodospirillales bacterium 69-11 | reverse complement strand
CAGAAAGCGGCGTGCCTCGCCGGTGGAATAGGCCGTGTCGAAGCTGCGGAGTGTCGCCGCGAGGGCATCGGCCGCCGCGTCTAGATTCGGCCGAACTGCCGAGCGGTAGGCGTCGGCCAGGCTACGCGGCTGGCGGTCGCCAGCCTCGACCAGGACCAACCCGGCTCGGCCGTAGGGTGCGGTGGAGCCGCGCTTGGCACCCGGGCTGATCTCGGCGATGAGGTAGAGCAGGTTGTGCACGACCTTGCCTGCCAGCGCTCGGCCGCCGCCGCAGTTGGCGATCAGCCCAGGCAGGTCGATCACCACGTAGCCGTAGAAGAGGCCGCAGGTCAGTTCGGTTTCCTGGATCGTGTCCGCACCGCTGTCGTCCTCGTCAGCCTTTAGATCGTCGACGGCGGTGAAGTAGTCGCTTTCGGTCTCCGCCTCATGGACGGTGAAGGCATGTGCCACATGCACCGGCGCATCGATGTTGGCGGCGGGATCGGAGGTGACCATGCGGCCGAACAGCGCTGCCGTCAGGCCGCCGGGCAGGGCGGTGGCGTCGCGCAACGCCTTGATGTTGTCCTTAAACCCTTTCGCCCACTCGGTCACCGCCACCTTGATCGTGGCCGGCGTGCTGCTCGCGGCCAGCCGCGCGGCCTCGCCGCCTAGCCAGGCGATCTCGGGCGCGCCGAATAGCAGGGTCTGCCGCGACTGCTTGCCTTTGTCCGCCTTGTCGCCATAGACGGCCTTTTGGAATTCGGCCTCGAGCACCGCGATAAGGTCTGCGGGATGGGACGCGCGCAGTGGGTCGATGACGAGTTTTGTGACGAGTTCGCGGGAGCGGAAGGACGCCTCGGCGCCGGCGATAGCGCCGAGCGCGTGGGGATCGTCGGCCATCCGCCAGTGTCGCTTGAGGCACTGCGAGGAGATCCGCGTGCGCCGCGTGCCGCCGAACGGCAGGCTTTTGGCAAGTCCGCTGTCGTCACGGTTCAGCAGAGCGGCAGTGTAGGAATGCAGTGTATGGATCTGCAGGAAGCGGGCGGCGGACATCAGGACGTTCCTTCCTTCGAGCGGGTGCGGGCGGCGTGGTCGAGGCGGCCGTAATAGGTGAGCGGCACGTCCTTTGGCATGCTAGGACTGAGCAGCATGGTCGCGATATCGATGCAGTTCACGCCGTGCCCCGGCGCGCGCGTTCGGCTGATCATGCGCGCCAGCCGCTCGATCGCGGCGCCGCGCGCTCCCGGTTGCAGCGCGAGGAATCGCGCCAGGCGCGCCTCGGAGACCACCGGCCGCGGTTCCGCGCCGGGGGGCGGGCCCCAGCCGGGATCGCCGCCGTCGCACAGGACGGTGCCAAGGCGACGCGCGCGGTCATGCAGGGGCCGGCGACGCTCGGGCGGCCCCGTGTCGGCGAGGATCGCCATCACGTGGACGATGCGCTGCCAAGTGTCCAACTTGCCCTTCTCGAGGTCGTGTGCGGCGCAGAGGCGCCAGAACGCTGCCGGCGCGGGGCCGCCCGGTGTCATGCGGCGCAACTCGGCGAGCGGGCCGGGATCGAGGCCGTTGAGGGTCGCGGAGATTGCCTCGATGGTCGCGTCAAGCGTCGACATCGTCCAACGCCTCCTGTGTGGCCGCGGCTTCAAACAAACTAGGGAAGAAACGCCTCAGACTGCTGCGGAAGCGCTGTCGCGCGCGAGCCTCGGCGCGTGGGCGGAACAGGCTGGGGCAGGGCATGGCGGGCAGCGCCGTGTCGAAAACGCGTTTGGCCTCGGCATGCAACGCATCGAGGAACGCACGCCGCACGCGGGCAGCCATCTCGTGCCCCTCGTCCTGCGCGGCCAGGCGGCGCCAGAGATGGGGGAAGAAGACCGCGTCGGCGGCCCGGTCGAACCGGTCGCGCGCCTCCCGCGTGAAGGCGTAATGGTCCTTCGGCAGATTGGCGCCCCCCCCCGAGGGCACCAGGACAAGCCCGTCGCGCAAGGCTTTGTCGAACGCCGCGATGTCATCGATCTGCGCTTTGGCGAGATTGCCCAGCGTCGAGCGCCGCACCCCGTCGACGAGGGCTCCCAAGGCGTAGGAGGGAAGCGGTAGGATGCGGGACTTGAACCCCTCGGTCTTGCTGTTGCCACGAGACAATGCGGCGGCGACCATCAACATGCCCTCGCCCGGCGTCTCGCCCGCGGCGGGCCTTGCTAGCAACGGCAGGCTCCAATCGCCCGTCATCAGCTCGGCCAGCATCCGGTAGTCGAAATCGTTGCCCGCCAGCGTCAGGCTTTTCGCGTCGTTCACATGGACCGGCGCCCAGGGATCACCGAGCACGCCTTTCAACTGCTTGGCGGCGATCCTTTCCGCCTTCGACGTCCCCTTGCCCGCTATGATCCGCCCGTCGCGCTCGAACAGGCGGACGCGACGGCACGCCTCGACATACCAGATATCGAGGGCACTCAAAGCCAGTTGCTGCCCCTCCGGCCACGGCGCGAGCCAGGTGAGGCCCAGCCCTCGCGATGGCGCAAATCCGAGATGGCTGGCCTCCTCCAGCGCCGCTTCGCGGGTTTCGAGCAGCACCATGACGTCGCGACGGAACCAGGCGCCGGGCCGCGGGGTCTGCGCGCGTACGGGCCCCGGCGAAATCGGCGCCAGGCCCAGCATCGTCCTGGACGAGGACCCACCGTTCATACGCGAAATGCCGTAGTTCCCCTGGCCGCCGTAGCCCTCCCCGGTTTGCAGAGACACCAGTGCGAGCACCCAGTCCTCCGCCGCGCTGTCGTGCGCCACGCTCTGCTTCAAATCGTGGTTCTTCGCGGTGATCAGCAGATCCAGGGCGTCGGCGCTGGGCACCTCGGTGGCCAGCGTGACGCCCTCTGGCACCGGCGGCTGCAGGAAGGCCGGCTCGCGCGCATCCGCCACACACAGGCACCAGGGCGCGTCATCAGGGAATGCGGCGGTCAGGCCCCGCAGCGCAGCGCTCCAGACCTCTGCGATCAAGGGAAGGTCAGCTGTTCCGGCATGATGCATCGCCAGCGCGGCGACCTGGACGAGGAACATGTGCCAAGCCGGCGCCTGGTGCGGGCGCAGGGCGGGGAATCCATCCACCTCGTCGCGCGCAAGCCGGGCGAGGAGCTCGGGAAGCGTGGCCGGGCCGCCAGGCGTGGTGCGGATCAAAGATTCGGTGAGGAGATTATGCATCCCACTCACTCCGGCCTCGGCGATCCCCGCAAGTGCGGGGGATTCTCCGGCTTTAGCGACACGGCCGACGCAAAGCAGGGAATATCCCAAGTGTCTTGGGAAGCGCGCATATTACGGGGATCGCGTCGCAGTTCAAAGCCCAGGAGGCTTTTGAACGCGAAGCGGTGAAGACCGGCGTCGAGAGCAACTAGCATGCGGAATGGCATGGTGGAAATACTCCAAACTGCTTCGCGTCTGCTCACGCCAGTGACGCTCTTCAAAAAGGGCGGCCGACAACACACTTCAAGGGCGGGGACCGACAAGACTCGCAAATTTCCTCATTCGGATTGTTCCGAATTCACGTCATGCTGCTATGCCTCGCCGCGTCTTGCCATCCGTGCGACGCCGCTCCGGTCATAGCGAAATGACCGTGGCCCGATCTCGATAACCAGCGCGTCGCCGTCCCCTCGTGGCACAACGGGCGCGATGGTATCCAGGCCGCGCGACCAATGCGCCGGTAGCGTCAAGCCCGTGATCGGCTTATCGAAAGGGCCGGTGACCGGCGTCGTGAAGGTGATGCGTGCGCCCTCTTCGCCCAACCTGGTCCGGATCGGCGCTTCGTCCGTGGGAAACTGCATCGTGCAGAATGGCGCATCGACGGGCAGCAGTGCCAGCCGCGCCGCCCCCCCTTGCGCCAGTTCGGCGCCGATGATGGTGTTGCGATAATCGGCCCAGCCGCCGGCCCGCTCAGCATGCAGGTCCGCGATCCGCTGCTCGTGCGTCGCACTTTCTACCAGCAGCCGGTTCATGGCGGGGAGTAGCCACTCTGGATGCTCCAGGATCAGGACCCGGGTCAGTTCGAGGACGGAGAGGTCGCGGTAGATGCCGCTAAACACGCCCGCTTGATCCCGCCAGGCGCCGAGGCCATTCTCGAACTGAGGCGCCAGTAGGGGCTCAAGGCCGCGTTCCGGCACGAGCACGCAGCAGCCCGGCACCTCGAATCCGACCGGTCGCTCAACAGATGTGTGACGATGCAGGCGGCCTATCCGCTGCAACAGCACATCGACCGGGCAGAGATCCGTCAGCAGGTAATCGGCGTCGATATCCAGCGATTGCTCCAATGTCTGGGACCCGATGACGATGCATCCGCCCGCCGGCCGCGCGTGTGGCGACAGTGCTGCCTCCACGCATTCGTCGAGCAGTGCGCGATCCTCGGGCGCAAATCGGCTATGATGCAGGGCCGGGCCGCCGCCGGCGCGGAGCAAGAGCGGCGCCGCGCCGGCCGCCCGCACGGCATGCCAGGTCGCCACCGCCGCGGTTATGGTGTTGCGGATCACCAACACCCGCGCGCCTGCTTGGGCCGCCGTCACGGCGCATGCTGCCGCCGCCTCGGGCGCCATTGTCGGTAGCGTGGTTATAGCCACCGCCTTCTGCCGTAACGGCACCTCGGTGGATCGTTCGGTTCCATTCCGCCGCCAGACTGCCGGATAGGGCGCTGCCACGGCTGTGTTGAAATCCGGCGCCGTACTGAGGCCCAGCCAGCGCGCCCGGGCCACTGAGCCCAGGGTGGCCGACATCAGCATGGCATGGCCGCCGCGTTTCAGATGCTGGCCAACGAGCGCCACCTGGATCTCGGTCATGTAGCGGTCGCTGGCATGAACCTCGTCGATCACCAGCAGGCTGCGACACAGCGCCGCCGCTCGAAAGTGCGCGTGCTTCACTTTCAGCCCCGCCAGCATCGCCTGATCCACCGTGCCTACCGCCACTGGGGCGGCCAGAAACCGCCTCGCATTCTCCGCCGCCCAACGCGCGGTCAGCGCGGCTTCGTCGGCGGTCGCCGCGTCATCCCAGCGCACTCGCCAGTCCGGAAGGGCGTGCCCTTCGGCGACACCCGCGCGCAAATAGCCAGGCACTGCCAAAAAAGCCTCTAGCGGAGCCCCCGCCAAGAAACTCTGCAACATGCCGTCGATCCGCCGATGCAACTGCATCGCGGCCGCACGAGTCGGGACGGCAAAATACAGCCCGTCTACTCTCCCGGCCTCAAATAGCTTTGCGAAGCGCCAGAATGCCGCTTCCGTCTTGCCGGAACCGGTTTCAGCCTCGAGGATCAGCAACGGCTCATCCATCCCGGCGGTATCGATCAGGTGTTGCTGCGGGTTGGCTTCTGGTTTCCCAGTGGCTGCGGCGAAGCTGGTCCGGGACTGTGCGGCAGCGCGTGACGACGCAACATCTAACCCGATTGCTGCCACCGCTTGGCGCGCCCGACCCCGCGCAATGTCCAGGTATTCGGGATCGAATTCGGCTCGAAATGGGAAGAACCTGGTATCCGACCCCAACCAATCCGCGAGCGCCACGAGACCGCTGAACAGGTGGTGAAACCGCGGCCGGTCTGGCAAGGGTTCGTCCCCGGCCGAAAAGGCGGGAGCAAACCATTTTTCCAGGATTTGGCCATATTCAGCGGCAGCTGACAGCGGGTCGTAGCGGAATTCCCGCAAGGATACGGTCTCCCAGCCCTCCCTACTACGCTCAGTGATCTTGAACGGTCGCCCGTGATGGGCAAGAACGGCGATCAGGATGTTCGACGTCGTCATCCAAGAGTCGATCGCAGTGATCCCGATCGCATGCCCCATCGCTGGCGGGAGGTAGCCCAGTAACAGATCCGCGCCCGCCTGGACGTGGCCGCGCAGCGGACCGCGCCAGACGTTGGCGGGCCATGCCTTGGCCTGGAAACCGGGGTGGAGCTTCCCGACATCATGCAAAAAGGCCAGTGCAGTCAACCGGCTAAGGGCTTTGGGCGAAAGCGCCGCCGCCGCAGTCCGTTCTAGTCGCGCTCGAACGACAGATTGATCGACGATAGCCTCAAAGCAGGCAGCGACGTCAGCGCAATGATGCGCGAGGTGGTGGCGTCCGTCGCCGCCCCGCTCGGCCTTTCCCCATGGTGGAAACGAGCGATCCGTTGGCAACATTTCCACGATGCTCAGCCATCACAATGTCGAATTGAGCAACACATATCAACCATTCTTGTTTGTATATCGAATCTACACATGTTGATGATGGTAAAAGGTTGTATAGCGGGATACCAGCTAGAAACCGCGAATCAAGTGGTGCCCAACCAACTGGAATGGTGTGCGTTGTTCGTCGACCTAGGTAGGCGCAGCCGCTGACCGCGACGATACTCGTCAGATCAATGAATTACCGCGCCGATCGGCGCCGGTAGGTCACGCCGATCTACATCCCCCGACCGCCCACGCCAGTCGACCCCTGAAGAGGGTGAGCTGTGCCAACGTTTTCGGCGTTGACGAAAATGCGCCGGCCTTGTCGGCCTTACCAGCGGATCAGCGTTCGGCAAAGGTTGAACCGCCTCCGCGACAATCCTTTTTTGAGTAGGCGCAGTTCGAGCGCCTGCTCGGGGACGACCTCCTTCATCATACGTGCTTCCAGTCGCAGATCCTTGACCTCGTCGCTCGTCGCCGCTCGTGCGGTGTCACCGGCGAGGCGGCGCTTGCCAGCTTCGAGGAACTCCCTCGACCAGGCGTAGTACAGGCTCTCGGCGATGCCTTCGCGCCGGCAGAGGAAGGCGATGCTATCTTCACCGCGCAGCCCCTCCATCACGACGCGGATCTTGTCCTCGGCCGAGTAGTGCCGGCGGGTTGCTCGGCGGATGTCGCGCACTACGCGCTCGGCCCAGGACTTCAGGATCGGCGTCGAGGATTTCTGGCTCAACCACGCAAATCTGTCTCATGGTGCTGACCGGGACAAAATGCCGCGCCGATGTTGTCGGCATCTTACTCACCGAAGGCGCCATCATCAGCCTGATCGGAGCCGTGCTGCTTGAGGCCGACGACGAATGGCAGCTCCAGCACCGCTACATGCAGATAGCGCCGATGGCCGAGCTCATGCCACACACGCTCGACACGAACGCCACCACAGATTGCCACCGCGGTGGAATGATCCATGGGCATCTCGGCTACAACAGATTTTCCACTGCGTTGACGGACGTGACCACTTGCCCAGAGTGAGCGTCGACCTCTACGCTTCCCCAATGGGCAATCCTTTCAAGCGCTTCAACATTTCCCCGGAGGTGATCCGCCTGGCGGTCATAATGTATGTCCGCTATTCGATGTTATTACGTAATGCAATAGAACTGCTGGCAGAACGCGGCATCGACATCTGCCACGAGACGGTCCGCCTGTGGTGGAGCAGATTCGGACCCATATTCGCCACTGCGATCAAGAAGCGGGGGATCGCCTTGCGCCACGGCTGTCCCGAATGGCGGTGGCACCTCGACGAGGTCTTCGTGAATTTCAACGGCATCACACATTATCTTTGGCGGGCCGTGGACCACGAAGGTGAAGTGCTTGAAGTCGTCGCTACCAAGAAGCGCAATCGGCGGGCGGCGCTCAAATTCCTGAGGGACCTCATGCGGCGCTACGGCCGCGCCCGTAGCATCGTCATCGACCGCTTGCGGGCCTATGCCGCGGCGCTGAAGGCGATTGGGGCCACCCATCTGCACGAGTGCCGCGGCCGGTGGATTCACAACCACGCCCAAACCTCCCACCAGACGCTCCGACGACGGGAGCGGTCCATGCTTCGGTTCTGCGGCATGCGTACGCTGCAGAAAGTCACCTCAATCCATGCTGCTGTCCACAATCACTTCAACCACGAATGCCACCTCGTCCGCGGCCAGACTTATAGGCTACGTCGGTCAGCCGCCATGGCGGGGTGGGGTGCACTCATGGTGTGAAGCCAGACGCCCGCTGCCCGTCTTGCGCCCGACCGTCCGCGGCCGCCCGTTCGACTGACAGAGCCCCCCGCCGAGCATCGTCGTCGTTTTGTCTCTGATTTCGCACCGCAAGGCCGCAGCATGACCGAGCCACTCCCCTACCCGCCGACGTTGGACCCCAGTGTTCTTCTGGATGTCCTTTCGCTGCGCCAGAACGCCAAGCTGCGGCGCGAACTCGGCACGCTGCTCGGCCCGCTTGCCGACCGGGAGTGGCCGTCGTCCAAAGAGACGGAGGTAGGTGGATGGGCGGTGGCGCTCCTGGATCTGCTGGCCCGCCCCGACGGAGCGGTATCCTTTCGGATGGCCGCCGATCAGCACAACCGCGGCCCGCTCGATGCCAACCACAAGCTGAACCTGCCCCGTGCGGCGCGCCGTTTCGCCGTCCGCGAGGGACGGAAGTCCTGCGCGCGTCCTGAGACCGCCGCCACCATTAAGGCGCTGCTCGATGCCGGCGCGACGCCACAGGCTGCGCTGCTCGCGTGGGCGACCGCGCTGTGCGACCCGGGAAAGAGGGCGACGATCGGCGCAGTCGTGCGAGAATCGACGGAGCTTTGCGCCGCATTCGGCCTGACGGCTGGGCCGATGGTCGTGGACATGTCCGGCGAGGATGCGTCCGCTGAGGACGTCCCCGGTGTCGACGCTTCCAGCCGGGACGCGCCAGCCATGGGGTCGCCTGGCGGGACCGAGAGTCTTGAGCAGCTACGTGCCGCGGCGGCCGCCATGGCTGCGGCCGAGCGGCCCGGGATCGCCGCCCTCGAAGCACTTGCCGAACTGGCGACAAATCTTGCAGCCGCACTGCGCCACGCCGAGGCCCAGAACGCACGGGCGCGCGATGCGCTGTCGCAGCGCCTGGCCGCCTCGCCACTGGCCCTCGGCAATGTGCAGCTGCCGCCGGGTATCCCGCTCGCCAACATCGAAGCAGCACTCGATGCGGCTGAGCAAGCCCAGCGCGTAGCGGAAGCGGCCGCGGCGGCGTTCAGGGAGGCATCCTCCACGCCAGGCAGGATCAGTACTTTCGATCTGATCGAAGAGAAGCTGCGGGCAGCCAGGATTGCCAACGAGGCGGCGGATGCCTCGCGCTCGGCGCTCATGCAACGCCTTCCCGATCCGTCCGATCCGGAGTCGGTCCCTGAGCCGAGCCAATCCGCCATCACACCTGGGCCGGAGCCGGCATTCCAGGATGTGAACCAAGTCGCCGAGGAACCAGTGGCGGAACAGGCACTTGCCGTCGAGGCCCCGAAGGGTGCGCCGCAGCCGCTAGCCCCGCCTCCCTTGCAGGAAGCGCCCGCCGGCTCATTGGCCGTCCCGCCCGAGCGGGTCGCGACCGGCAAAACCGCGTGCCCACCCGCAGCACCCACCGATCCGGAGCCGGAGCCGGAGCAGGCGCGCGCACCCACTCCTGATTCTCACCCGGACATCGCACCATCCTGCGATGCCGGGCAGAGGGCGGTGCTGCGCGCTATGGCGGAGAAGCGACTCGGCCTCATCAAGGCGCTGCTGGTTGCCGGTGCCGTCCCCAGCCGTGCGTCCCTGCTTGGCGCTTCCGTCCAGCTGGCCGCCACGGCAATGGTTGCCAACGACGCGACCGATCCCGGCGACGTGTCCAGCATCGTCGAAGCGTTCCGGAACTCCTGGACCACCTATGCCGGCGGCGATCTTGCTACGACGGCCTGGCTGCTTGCGCTGCCTGCCGCCGGACTGATGATCGTTTTGGCACCTGGCGGTAACCCCGCCGATCTCGTCGACACCTTGCTGCGCGCTCCGCCGGAGCGGATGCCGCACACCCTGGCCCTGGCCCGCGCCCTGTCGGAAAATGCAGCCCAGCTGTCCGTGCTTTCCCAAGCTACGGATGCGCTGCAGAGCGCGGTAGGCGAGGATGTCCGGCGCCAGCAGATGATTGCTCAGGGCGACGCGCTTCGTACATGGCTGGAGCGCAACCGCGAACCGCATCTCAACAACTATGCGCCGGCGAAGATACTCTGGAGCCGCATGATTCAGCCAGATGAAGCTCTGGGTGGAATGCTGGTGGACGCCTGCGCGGACGCCGCCGACCGCGCGGCAGCCATTGCCGAAGAGCTTGCCCGCTTCAACGGACAGAAGGAGATGGAACGGCTGGACGTGGCGTTGCGCGGCGCGCGGCTGGTGCAGAAGACGCCGATCGCTCACGGTGCTCGGCGCGACTTGGGCAACCTGCTAGAGGAGGCGGAGCGGCTGCTGCACGAATGGGTGCGTGTTGCCCGCCGTGCCGCGACCCAGGAGCAACGAGGCATGGCCCACGCATTGCGCGAGTTGCTGCTGCCGCTGATTCGGTCGGCCGCCGACGAGATCGGCGCGCTGTCGGGCGAACCTGCCGCGCCGACCGCGAACGCAATTCTAGCGCGCTTCATAGACCTACTCGCCCACGGTATCTGGCCCGGAGGGCGCGGGAATTCCGACCAGCTTCTCGCCCGCGACGTGTTGCAGGTGCCGGGCATTGTCCTCGACTCGACTTGGCGCATGTCGGTGCCGCTTGGGCCGGACATGCTGGTCCGTCTGGTCGAGGCGGTCGACGCGCCGATCCCCGTCGAGGCGGCGATCCGGCGCCGCCTCGAGGCTGGTGATCTCGCCGAGGCGGTGCTGGCCTTGAGTCTCGTCGAAGACGACGATGCGCGTGCCGAGCTGGACCGCGCCACCCGCGATGCCGCCGGCGCCCGCCATCAGGCAATGGTCAAAGGACTGGCCGAAGCGCGCACCGATATAGAGGCGGCCGAGGGCACCGGCCGACTCGATTATGGCCTGGCACAGCGCTTCCTCAAGGACATCGACGACCTGGAGACCCTCCTGCGGCTGGCCGCCCCGGAGGACATCTCGTCCATCGAATCCGATTTCGCCACCCTTCGCGGCGCTATCCGCAACGAGATGGAGAACGCCACGGCACAGCAGCGGGCACGCATCCTCCAGCGGATGAGCAGCCTCGACCTGACCGTGCAAGCGGCGATCCGCAGCGAGGTGACTCGGCTTATCGACCAGGGCTGGCTGCCAAATGCCGAGGATCTGATCGATCGCGCGGAATCCGGCGAGCACATCGACACCGGAGTTGAATACACCGACTCCGTGCATGGCTTCGCGGAGTTCTTCCCTGCGCCGTCGGAGCGCATCGCACGCGCGTTGCGCACGCATCGTCCGGGCATCACGGGTTTCGCCGAACAGGCGGGCCCCTTGCCGGATGAGCTCGCCATGCCGCTCGAACTGCGCGAGGCCGGTCAGCGCCTGGCCAGAGCCTGGGTGGCTTGTGCTGTGGGGCGCAATCCGTCCACGGCCTTCGCTGCTCTGTTCGCCCAGCTTGGCTTCAGCGAGGCGCGGATGGACGGTATCGCGCCGCTCGCGAGCGGTGCCACCCGCTTGACGCTCCGCGTGCAGCCGCTGCGCGACCGGGACACGACGCTGCTGCCGGATTTCGGCTCGGTGGCCGATGGCAGCTATCCCGTTATCGCCCTGATCAATCAGCCTGAGCTGCGGCAGGTTCGAGTTGCCCTTCAGCAACTGGGCGGGACCGCGCGGGCGTCCTTCGTCCTGTACTTCGGCATCCTGACCAATCCTGACCGCCGTGAACTCGCCCGCATGGCTGCCGTCGGGCAGCTGGGATCGGCTATCGTCATTGATCACGTGTTGCTGGCGCATCTTGCGATGAGCGAGGGGGATCGCCTTCGGACGTTGTTCGCATGCACTCTGCCGTTCAGCGGGCTCGCGCCGTGGTCGGCAATCGGCACGCCTGCCCCGGAGATTTTCTTCGGCCGGCATGACGAGCGCCAGGGTATCGAGGCCCGCTCAGGCCGGATCAGCCACCTGGTCTACGGCGGCCGGCAGCTCGGCAAGACCGCACTGCTGCGCCAGATCGAGGGCGCAGCAGCCGGCGATGCGCGGCGAATCGTGCGCTACGTCGACATCAAATCCTTCGGCACCAACCATCCGACTGCGGAGATCTGGTCCGCCCTGGCCGAGGCGCTGCGCACCGCGGTCCCGATGGCGGCCGACCGCGGCGGCGATGCGGGGATGCGCTTCGTCCGCGATGTCGTCTCCTGGCTTGAAGGCAACGCCGACCGCTCGATCCTTTTGCTGCTCGACGAGGCGGACAAGTTCTTCAAGGAGGACCAGGCGAACAACTACCACGTCACCGAGCAGCTGCGCGGCCTCGCCGAGCGCACGGGCCGCCGCTTCAAGCCGGTCTTCGCCGGGCTCGAGAACGTCCAGCGCATGGCCCGCGATCCCAACAACCCGATTGCCCAGCTGGGCCTGCCGCTCCTGATTGGCCCTCTGCTGCGCCGGGAGGAGCGCAGAGCGGCGGAAACGCTGGTGCGCTGGCCCTTCGAGGCGCTCGGCTTCACGCTGGCGGGTTCGGTGGTCAATCGGATCCTCGTGTTCGCCAACTACTATCCGAGCCTGATCCAGCTCGTCTGCGAATCGCTGCTGCGCGAGTTGCGCGCCCGTCAGTCCGGCGCCCCACCATGGCCGGTGGAGATGGCCGATGTTGAGAGCCTGCTGGCGCGACCCGACATGCGCCGGGCAGCCTTCGACAAGTTCCGCATCACCCTGGAACTCGACCCGCGCTACGACCTCTTGGCGCTTGCGGTGGCTGCCCGGAATCAGGAGGAGGCGCTGACCCTCTCCAGCGGCATTGCCGCTTTCCGGCTGCGAGATGACGCGGCAGCCTTCTGGCCGGCCGGCTTCGCCAGCTTCGACGAGGAGGCGTTCGACGCGCTGCTCGACCAGATGGTCGGCCTCGGGGTCCTTCGCGCCACCGGCGGACGACGCTATGCGCTTCGCAGCGCCAACTTAATCCACCTTATCGGGTCGCCCAAAGCGATCGAAGATCAGCTGCTGGCCTTTCTTGATCGTCCCGCGCCCAATGAGCCCGATCCCCTGGAGCATCGCCGCTACATCGACGATGCGCCAAGCCTGCTGACGACCCGGCAGGAGGCGGATCTGCTCGGGCTGAACATTGGCGACGGCGTTGTCATCTGCCTCGGCCTGGGCCTCGGCGGCACTCCTGCCGGTGACGGTAGCCGGATCGACCGAGCAGTCCGCCAGGCCATGCTAGCGCTGCCACTGCCGCGCCGACCGGCCATTCCAGTGCTGCGGGTCTCGGATGCCGCAGGGTTTCAACGGGAGCTGACCGCCCTGGCCGCCCGTGGTGGAGAACAGGCGCTGCTCGTCATCGTCACGCCGAAGCATGGTTGGACGCCGGAATGGGTGCACATAGCAGTCGCGACTTCGCAGGCACGCCCGGCCGGCCGGACGACGCTGCGCATAGTCTTCATCGCC
This sequence comes from Rhodospirillales bacterium 69-11, assembly GCA_001898425.1. Lineage (GTDB taxonomy): Bacteria > Pseudomonadota > Alphaproteobacteria > Acetobacterales > Acetobacteraceae > Rhodopila. The sequence goes on along the minus strand of MKTV01000116.1, from coordinate 20,129 downwards.
GATGCCAGCCGCGGCTGGCTGTGGACCGAGGCCTCGCCGGACCGCGAGGCGCTTCTGGCAGCTGGCGGCGCCGAACGGCGGCTGGTGACGGAAATCGTGCCCGGACTGTGGAACCGGCCCGGCGTCGATGTGTGGATGACGCTGTACGACCCATCTAGAACCCTGCCCGACTGGCTGGTCAGCGACCGGGCCACGCTGCTGCACGCCACTGGTGGCTGGGATTGGGCGTTGCGCCGCCTCATGGCCATGGGTCGACCTGGCCCGGCGCGAACCGATGCCGCTGGTCTCGCCGCGATCCTGCTCGACAGGGCCGGCAGCGATGCCGCTATCCGCGAGCTTGCCGAACTGCCGGGGTTGGCCGCGCTGTTTGCGGCTGTCGAGGAGGCCCAGTCACTGCGAAACGAGGGCGAACTGGTCACTCCGGACCTCCTGGCGGATCTAGTCGGGCAACCGCTGTCCGGGCTGGCTTGGGCTCAAGCGGCCGAGCTCGTGGTGCCCGGAGCGCAAGGGCTGGAGCTGAACCCTCTGCTCCGCGCCGTTCTGCCGCTGTTCGGGACGATCACCCGGTGATCGACATTTGGCGCTTGCCTGGCCCGATCGGCATCGTCCGCAAGATCGTGTCGCGCCTGTTGTCCGGAAATATCGTTTGCCTGCGGAGCGACCCGGACTGGGACGGTGATCTGCAGCGCGCCATCACGGATGCGCTGCATGAAGGCTATGCACTGATGCAGCGCTGCTACGACGACGCCGCCCGCGATCCTGGCGAGATGCTGGCCGAATTGCGTTGCAGTGGTGCGGCCCTGGACTCCACCGTGTTCTGGATCGATGAGATCCCCGCCGACAGGGCCGCGGCATGGAACGCGGCAGGCAACCATCTCGCCGACGGCCAGCGCGACCTCCCGCCGGGTAAGCGCCTGCGTATCGTCATCGCGCTGCCAGTCCAGCCCACGCACGGCGGGCCCGGGCTGGAGGTGTTACCCGATCCGGTGCTGTCGTTGTCACGGATGGATCTCGAGGTCATGGCGCGCTACCAGCTGCGCGGGCGCTCGGAGCCGCCGGTGCTGCTGATGATCCTGGCCACGCTGGCTGTCGAGCTGACGGCGCCGCGCGTCGGGGTGGTGGGATGCCGGTCGGCGATCGAAGAGCTCTCGCAATGGCTGCGGATGCCGATCGACTGTCTGGGCGATCCCCGACTTGTAAAGGCGTTCGCTGGCCCGGCCGGCCTCGTACTTCCAGATGATGCGGCGCTGGCCCTTTTGCTGTGGCGGTCGCAACAGGGGGTGCTGATCGGCGAAATCGATGCGCGGCGGCGAGCGCTGATTGCGGGCACCAAAGGCTGTTGGCGGATCCCATATCAGTATCAACGGTCGGACGCTGCGCCGGTGGATACTGTACACCAGCTCGAGTTCCTGCAGCTCGGCCACCTGACCCAGCAGGCCCGGACGGCGATGATCGACCAAACTGCAAGAGCCCGGCTGCGCCTGCTCAAGTCAGCGCGTGATGACCTGAGCCACCTTCGATTTTTGTCTCCAATGACTATCCGTGAAGTGCTGAAGCAGCCGGTTTAGGCTTGGTATTAACCGGCGTCGCAAAATGCCCCTTCATTGGCAGGTAGATCCGCGGGTGAGCGCACTGATCGGCACGAGGATCCCACACCGATCAGCCGACAGCATTTCACTTTGTCACTGCCTCTGTCTCTATCTTGACGGATGGGACCATGGCATCGCTCGCCGGCGCCTGATCATTGCCCGCTGTCAGCGATCCCGACCGCGCGCGCGGTCAGGTCGAGGACGTGGCGCGTCTGGCGGATCGCCTGCTCGGCATGGGCGATCCAGTGTTCGAGCTCGCTGTAGTCGAAGGCGCGACGCTCGATCGGCGACAGCGGGCGTCCCGGAAGCGGGGCCGGCGGCTGGTCCACTTCGATCTGGAGTATCGGCGGCCGCCCCCGGCCGCGGCCAGGCATAGGCCGCCGGGGCGGGGCCACTTCGGCGCGCAGGGGGGCGAGACCAGCCAACCCGAACAACCGGCGCTTCGAGCGGTGCGTCACCTCGACGGCGATGCCCTCGGCGCAAAACCCGTCCATCAACGCCGTCGCGTTGTTCACCGCCATGCCGAGACCGGCGGCGAGCGAACTGGCCGAGGCGAGCGGTGCGGCGGCCAGGATGTCGATCGCGGCCGGGGCGCGCGAGGTGCGACGCCGTCCGGCAACGGCACGGCGGGCGGCGAACCAGGCGCGCTCCATATCGAACAGCAGCTGCAGCCCATCCGCGGCCTCTTCGGCGAGTGCCATCAGGAACGCCGGCACCCAGGCTGCGGCCTCGAAGGGCGCGTCGGGGCGCAGCGCCGCGGCGCCGGTGAGGGGCACGGGCATCCGCAGCAGGCGGTGGCGTATCCAATACCGAACAAGGGCGGCGCGCATGGGCGGCCGGGTGCCGCCGTGATTAAGCCAAGTGTGCATGCCGGTTGCCGCAGCGAGGAGCGGTGTAGACACGGGAACTGCGACTAGCGCTTTTTCGGCGCTCTGGACCTCGCCTTCCTGGTCGAAGTCCGGAAAAGCGAGCCACTGGTGCAAACCGAGCGCGTGGCGGGCCGCCTCGAAGATGGCGCCGCGGTCGATGATGCGAAGAGCAGAATCCATACGCAGGCGCAGGCCCTCGAGGACGGCCGCGAGGTGCCAGGCGTCTATCGATTGTCCATCGACGGCGGCCTGGCGGCGCACAGCTTCGAGGCGGGCGCGGTAGAGGAACGCGGTCTGCAGCGGATGGCTTTGCAGCGCCTGGTCGAGTCGGGCGATTGCCGCCGAGGCATGCGCGAGCGCGGAACTGGTGCTCGCTTCGGCCGCAGCCCATGGAATGGTGACGCCGGGAAAGCTGACGAGACCGGGATCGACCTGGGTGCTGCGCGGACGGATTGGTGTGTCGGGCATGGTCAGCTCCAGAGAAGCCTGTGGCGGCACATCGATCAATCAATCTGTTAGACGTAAGAGTACTCTAATATGGCGTTAAGATGCAATAGGCCCTTTAATTGAAGTTCAGCTCCCAGGCGGCCGTTCACACTGCCCGGTAGCGGTGCTTTTCGCCGGTGCCTCGCCAGAATTAACTCTGGTAGGAGCGATTCCCGGTTTCGTGGATCCGAGACCACGGCAATCCGGCCCCTGCAGGCGCCTCTGCCTCAGAAATTGGCCGTTACCCGCCAGAAATTGGGCCCCAGACCAAGGTCTGACCATAGGCAATTGGCCGACATGGCCGATCTCCCCCCTGCCCCGGCTCGCGAGCCTCAAGCCAGCCAGTCGCCTCTCGGCCACCTTTACAAACGACCGTTTACGAATAGCCTATTGATCTGCATAAACGAGGCCCAACGAAGGACAAACCCGCTAAATGCCAGCGAAACCCCGAAAAACCGCCGCTCCAGGCCGTCTAATCGGCTACGCGCGGGTATCCACGGAGGAGCAGGGCACCGATCCGCAGCTCGACGAACTCCGCGCCGCGGGCTGTGACGCGGTGCTCGAGGAGCACGCGTCCGGAGGCGACCGCAGTCGGCCGGTGCTGGCCCGTCTGCTGCGTGAGATCCGCCCCGGCGAAACCCTGGTCGTGGTCCGGCTCGATCGCCTCGCCCGCTCGGTCAGCCACCTGCTGGCCGTCATCGAGCAGCTCGATGCCAGTGGCGCGTATTTCCGCAGCCTGCGCGACCCGATCGATACCACCACGCCGCAGGGCATGTTCTCCCTGCAGGTGCTGGGCGCCGTCGCGCAGCTCGAGCGCGCGCTGATCGCCGAGCGCACTAAGGCCGGCCTGAACGCCGCGCGCGCCCGCGGTCGCGTCGGTGGCAATCCCGGGCTGCGCAGCGGCGATCCCGACGCAATCCGCAAGGTCCGTGCGAGTCGCGCCGCCGCGCACCTGGACGGCGTCCTGTCCCATCTGGATTCCTGGTTGCCGACGGTGCGGCGAATGCGACCGGACCAGCCTTGGGGAGACGTCGTACGGATCCTGAACCGCGGCAACGACGCCACCTGGACGGTCGAGCGCCTGCGCCGCACTGTCCGACGGCTGGTCTTGGAAGGAATCCTCGAGGCAAGCCTGTTGGACCGCGCGCGGCCGCAGCAAGGCGATGACCGGTTGGTCCGTCTGATCGCCGGCATCGCCGCTGCCGCGCCCGACCGCACGCTGCAGCAGATTGCCGCGCAGCTCGAGTCCATGCGCGAACGCACGCCACGGGGCGGCACGCGATGGCATCCCTCCTCCGTCCGGAATCTCCTGGAACGAGCAGAACGACTGGGGCTCGGGAGAACCGCTGGGATGGGCGCGCTCTCGAGATAGCGCGGGTCATTTGTGAAACCGTGGTACGCAGTCTGTATCGCCGGCAGGCTCTCTGGCTGGCGCTGTTGGGCGTAACGGCGCAGCGTGCGAATTGCCTCGTCACCCCTGGAGGCGTTGGCCCGCATCATCGCGTCATAGGCATCGTTGTCGAGATCATCGAAAGCCTCGTCATCCGGATCGGGTTCGACCGCAATGAGCAACTCGAGGGCTGCATGGACGTCCTCCTCGGTAACGCGAGCGGTCTCGCTCGGCGCAGTATAGTCGGCTTCGGTCACGGTCATCTCCTCCTCGGCTACATTCCGGGGCCGGGTGTGCCGCGGCGTGCGCCCGACGCCGCCTGTTCGAGACCCTGCTGGGCGTCGATGAACTGCGCACGCAGCTCAATCGGGTGATCGAGCGCCTGATGCGCGACGTCCATGACGATATCAGCATTGCGATTGATCGCCTCGGTGAGGGCGGCAATCTGGCCGGCGACGCCGCGGCGGGCCGCATCACTCCGCAATCGCACATGGACCTCACGCGCATGGTCCCGCCCAGCGACCCTCTGCGCGTCCAGACGAATGTCGGCGCGGATCAGCAAATCAGCCGCCGCGTCGTGATCGCGCCGGATTTTCCCGAGCAGGTCGGTGGCCAGGGACTTGTAGGGCTTCTCGCTCATATCCTCGGCGAGCGGGGGCGACGGCGCTCAGCCGCCGAAGAGGTCGGTTTGGACGGTCGGTGGGCGGGGG
>MKTV01000116.1:9814-15064 GCA_001898425.1 Rhodospirillales bacterium 69-11 | reverse complement strand
GTCGTCGGTGCGCCGTGCTTGGCGAGGAGCGCCGCGAGCAGGGTCTTCTCGCGCGCGGCGGTTTCCTGGGTGAGCAGCCGGCGCTGCCAGTCGAGGATGCCCGACCGGCGCAGACGGCCCACGACAGCGCGCTCGAGGTCGCTGAAGCGGCGCGCGTGATCGAACAGAAGGTCTGGCGGCAGGCCGATGGTGCGGATGAACAGGTCCGTCTTGCTCTTCTGCACGGCGAAGACGTGCTCCACCCGTGCCCGCACCATTGATTTCAATGCATTGGCGCGGCGCATGGTCTGCGGCATCGGCTGGCCCGGCGGCTTTTTGCGATGGATGCGACTGACGAAGCCGTTGGCTGCCAGGAACGCCTCGTTCGCCTGGCTACGATAGGCGGTGTCGGCCCAGACGGCGCCGGCAGTGTTGTGGGGGTCGAGCAGCCCCTGCCGCAGTTGCGCGCCCTCATGCACGCCGGCGTCGGTCGCCTTCCAGCGGCGGATGAAGCCCTGGCCGCGGTCGATCGAGATATGGTTCTGATAGCCGAACACGGGGATGGCGATGTCGACCGCCGCGCGTGTCCCATCGGCGCGCGTCTTGGCCTTGCTGAACTTCACCTTCCAGCGGGCATCGCGGTCTTTCTGGCGCAGCTTGGCTGGCCTCGCCTGCCAGCCGGCCGGAATGCGCCCCTCGCGGAGCGCCTGCTTCTCGCCGTCGCTGTTGCGTCGCTTGGGCGCCGAGACCAGCGTGGCATCGACGATCTGCCCGCCGGTGGCGATGAAGCCGGCGGCGTGCAGTGCCTCGTCGAGCCGGGCGAATAGCGGCTTGATCGCGTCGGCCTTGGTCAGCTTCTCGCGGAACAGCCAGATCGTCCGCGCGTCCGGCACCCGGTCGGCCAGGCCCAGCCCGAGGAAGCGCATGAATGACAGACGGTCGTTGATGAGGAACTCGGTGCGCTCGTCCGACAGGCTATTGGCGGCCTGGATGATCAGCACCTTGAACATCATCACCGGGTCGAACGCCGGGCGGCCGCCGCGCGCGCCGTCCGAATAGGCCAGGGTACGGGCCAACTCTGTGCGGAACAACTCGAAATCAACCGCCCCGGCAAACGGCAGCAACTGGTCGCCCAGCGAGCTCAGACGCTTCAGCCGCTCATCGACATCAAACAAGCCACGCTGCACAGCCCTGCTGGCACCTCCTCAACACCTCCACACCGAATCACAAAATGCCGCGTCGCGCGAGGTTGATAGAGGAGTCCAGTCTCGTGCCGGAGCCCGGAGCCTCGATCAAGGTCGGGATCGGTTCGGGCGATCGCCCCCCTTTTGCTTGCCGGGAGCAAATCACATACGGGGGGCGCCCCGTCATCTGCGAGCCGAGGTGGCACAAGGGGTATCGGCATCGTTTGCAGCAAACGCTCTGGGCGATCGATGGCGCGGGTTGCCGCCAGTACATCGCTGCTCCGCCACGCTCGGCGACCCCGCGTTGGTCCTTCGCCGCTCACGCGGGACCGAGCGCGCCCGCGTTGCGCCGGCCGCGTCGGATTCGGGCGATCGCCCCCTTTCCCGTCCGCCCATTGCCGATGGAGCGTGATCCAGGCTTCGGGCCGTTTGCTGCAAACGGTCGCTGGGGAGCTCGGGACATCGAAGAGTTCATTCGCAGCGAGCGTTTGCAGCAAACGCTGGGATCAGCCTACTTCCCTTTGGCGTCGTGGCGGCGGAACTCCTCGATTAGAGATGGCATCTTGGCCCACACGAAATCCGCCAACGCCTCGCCCGGTCCGGCGGCGAAGGCGATTGCGCTCGTGCGCTTTCCGCGTTTGCGTTCGGCGAGGACGCGGCCAGCGTCGTCGCGGAGACCCTCGGTCTCTCCTGGATCCGGGGGTTTCTGCCCGAGGAGCACCGCCAGACGGACCTGAAATCCGAGCTGTGGGTCGCCCGCAATCAGACGTTCGGCGGCATCAAGCATGTGTTCCCGCCTCGCCGGCTCACGCGTCGCCTTCAACAGGTTATTGGCATCGCGGAAGGTGCATTTACGCCAGTCGCCGAGGGCTTCGAGCACCCGGTCCGGTATTTCGGCGTAGGATGTGAGATTGCTGACGTGAGACCGCGATACATTCAGCGCATCGGCGAGCGCCTGCTTGGTGGCAAACACGCCGCGATCGATGTACTTCGATAGCGCCCGGGCCTGCTCGAGGGTCGAGATCCCTTCTCGATGGGCGTTCTCACTATAGGCTGCGCCAGCCATCTGCGCCTCGGAGAGCTTCTGAACGACCGCTCGCAAGCGGGTTCCGAGGCTCCTGCATGCGAAGAGACGTCGGTGTCCGAAACACACCTCATACCGCCCGGCGACAGTCGGATGCGGCCGCAGCAAAGCTGGCGATTGCTGACCGTTCCGGCGCAGGTCCTCCACAAATTCGGCGAAGCTCTTGTCCTCTAGAAAGCGAAGGTCGCGGTCCCAATACGGCGACGGGTCCGTCAGCGCCGGATCGATTTCCTCGATGAGCAGACCGTGGGCCTTTTGGCTTTCGATCGTCGCTTCGAGCGCCTTGAGCTCCACCATGGCATTGCGATGTTGGGTTTCGATCGCCTTGGCGATCGGAACCGCGGGGAATCGGGTCCGTGCGGTCTCCTTGGGTGCCTCCCCTTCTTCAGGAAGCGTCGGCAGATCCGCGGTGATAGCGCTGAGGTTGAACGGCCTCTTCATTTTACCCTCCCTCAGGCAGCGCTAGGGGATGCCAGGACGCGAACCGACTCCTGCCGGTCCCACGCTTTGAGCAAGACGCCCTCGATTTCTGCATTGACGGCGTTCAAGAAGGCTAGGCCGCGCATATAGCTTTGACGCGTGCCCACCTGATCGTCGATCTCGTAATAGGTCCGTTTCCTCAAGCCCGCGCCGTCGAGCGCGGTCGTAACCGCCATGGGGTTTTCCAGGAGCATGTCCCCGAAATTGGCACCCATGAGATGGATGATCTGCTTTTGATTCTGATCCGTGATGTTGTGCTTGGCGATAAGGATCTTGAAGAAGTCGACTTCTTTGCCATCGGGGTCAATTTCTTCCACCTGTTCCAGGACCTGGGAGCACATCCGGAAGAACTGGCCGGTGCTGGCAAAGTCGATCATCGAAGGCGGCACCGGGACAATCACGCCAGTCGCAGCAAAGATCGCGTTGATTGACATGAAACCGAGTGAAGGCGGGCAATCGAGAACGACGACGTCGTAGTTCATCGCCGAATTCTGAATGGCCTGCCTGAGGACCAGCCAGAATGCGAAGTTCTTTTCCCGCTGTGCGCGGACGGGCATTTCGAACTCAGCCTGGCTCAGGCTTAGGTTTGCCGGAACGATATCGAGGCGTGGCCAGTAGGTCGGGCGAATGCACTTGTCCAGGCTATCCGCTTCGCCGCGGAACACGGGATATAGCGTCTCTTCCGGTTCAACGTCGGTGTCCGGCTGTAGGCCAAACAAGCTGGTCAGCGATGCCTGGCTATCGAGATCGATCGCGAGGACGCGATAACCTCGCAGCGCGAGGTATTGGGCTAGATGCACGGCGGTCGTAGTCTTTGCCGCGCCGCCCTTGAAGTTGGCGACGGCGACGACCTGCAGCTTCTCTGCGGGATTCCGCCGGCGCCGATAGCGCTCATCACCGGTCTTTTCGTAAAGACCGTCGAGAATCCAGTGAAGCTCGTTGAGAGAAAAGGTCCGGCGATAATTGTTCCCAGCGACGGTTCCGCACGTAAATTCCGCGCCCTCCTTGGTAATCTGCCTCAGATAGCTTTCGGACACGCCGAGGAGTGCGGCTGCCTCGACTGTCGGGAACTGGCGGAGACGTTTGCGGTCTTCGGGTGCGTTTTCGAGCGCAACAATCTTTTGTTGGGTAATCTGGCACACATCGGCCCCGTGGCTGAGGCGTTCCTTCAGGCGCGAAAGCTTCATGGTCCTTGCTCCTTCCGGCACCTTATCAGCGATGAATCGGGCCATAGTCGCCGAATCTCGGCAACGAGTGTCAACATCGATGTTTTGGCAATAACACGCAAAACATCGATGGTCAAAGAGTTATTGTTCGCTCTTCAGTCCATGCCTCACAAACGGCAGCCCCGAATCGAATCCGCATGCGAGTCCTTTCACACAGAGGTGAGAGGTGCAATGGGTGGGACCTCCCCCCTGCACTGCTGCCCCCAGCGCCCTGGCCTCGTTGCACTCGTTTTTTTCGGGCCCGTCGGGTCGGCGGTACACGCTGCACGTCCGATGGGTTTAGGGCTGTTCCCCTATTGGGGTCATAATCGCTATGAGCGCATGGTCGGCTGCTTGATGAGGCGCTCACGTCGGACGAAGCCTCGTCCGTTGATGGCGTCATCGGTCCCGTGAATAGCCATCCCTCGCGATTTATTCTGGTGGCAGGTTTGGGTCCGGCGTCGAGGTCACGGGCTTTGGGATCCTGCCGCAATGCCTGCGGTCGTGGCCTTTTGGCGCTCGGACTCGTCGCGATGGGCAAGCTCGGCGGTGGTTGCAGGGACCCTTGCGCACTCGTGGACGGAGGTGCCGCGTCCGCGGGTTCCGCGAGTCACCGTTTGCAGCGAACGCTCGTGGCGATCAGAGGTGCGTAGGATGTGTCATCCGGCCGCTGCGTGGATACATGACCGTTTGCTGCAAACGGCGAGTCCCGCTGTCGGCGTCAGCGACGCGTGCCGGCTTCTCACCAGAGCGCCGCGCATCGCCATTGGCAGCCGCACGTCGGCCACACCATGGAGACGAGGCCGGGCCGCGAGCGATCAGGGCCATGGTCAGAAAATTGTACGCGTGGGTTGCTGCGGATCGGTAACCATCAGTCCGCAGAAAGGGGGGCGATCGCCCGGGTCGCAGCCCGATCGGGATGGAAGTTTGCCGCGGGGTATCGGGTAAGGCGAACGGGACGCGTTAGGCCTGGTTTGCTGCAAGCTTCGGCGTTGGTGAAGGATGGATTCGCCATTCGGTCGCCCGGCCGTTCGGGGGGATGAGACAGAGCGACCGGAAGCGGCTTCTGGCGACCTCAAGCGAAAGGGGGGTGATCGCCCGAGTCGCGGCGCATAAGCTCTGCAGAGCGTTTGCAACAAACGGTGGCTTGCCATAGCCGGGCAGTGCGCAGGCGCCCGAGTAGTGGGGGCGGGTCGGAGCAGGACAGGGGGCTCATGGGCGCGTGTCCAGTCAGCAGGGGATCGCGGCAATCGGAGCCCATGCGGCGTCGCAGGAGGCCTGGGGCCCGACGGTGGTGCTATGCCCCTTTCGAAGACCA
>MKTV01000116.1:0-9736 GCA_001898425.1 Rhodospirillales bacterium 69-11 | reverse complement strand
CAACCGACCGGTCCTTTGAACGAAGTTCCAGGAAGGGAGGGGAAAGAGCGCTCAGTTCGAGGGATTGCCGAAAGGGGGCAATTGCCCGAAGGGATTCCGTTACGGTAAGCCGTGAGCCGATCACGGCTGCTGGTTTGGAGACCGTGTCGGGAATGCCAAGCCCCTCTCCCCTGGAGAGCCATCTTTGTCGCAACTTGCACAGTGCCTGCAGGGGAGGGGAGGGACGTGCTTCAAGGCGCTATGCCGTCGGGAGCTTCTCTGTTGGGCAAAGTCGCTGGTGGCTGGAAGGGAGAGATTGGGTCCGGTTGGCTGGTAGTTGGCTCGCGAAATTCGAAGTGAGCGAAATATCCACAGATATAGGCGAGCAACTACAGGCAAGATATATAGGAATTTCTAAAGGTCAAGCTATAGGATTGGGCGGGGGGTGATCGCCCGAATACTAGGGGGTGATCGCCCGAATATTTCGGGGGGTAATCGCCCGAAAAGCGGGGGGCGATCGCCTGGGGGTAAGTTTTGTTATCCATAGGCGAATCGGCGGGCTTTCCAGCCGAGTCGGCTGGTTGCCCGCGCAGGCCTAATCTGCGGTCTCTGACCAGCTAAAAGGGGGGCGATCGCCCGAAACTTCGCCGCCATTTTGGGGATCGAGCGTTTAGGAAACTCCGAACGGGGAGGGGCGCTGGCGGCTGGACGCTTGCGAAAAAGGGGGGTGATCGCCCGAACCGCGCTGCCGCCAGGTCGGAGGCTGCGTGACAGAACGACTGGCTGACAAAGGCGCTCCGGACGCGCGTCGATTTTGCCGAAGAGCCCATCTGGCCGCGGCTTTCTGGTCCCCCTATGTGGAAAAGGGGAGTGATCGCCCGAACAGAAATGCCTTGGCCGGCGAATGATCGCCCGATCAGCCGAGGTTTTCTTCCGACAAAAAGAGGAGCATTCGCCCGAACTCGTCCACCGTCTAGCATGGCCGCCCGAGTCGGATCGTGGGAAAAGCGCCATAAGCTGAGGAGCGACGTGGTGCCTCAAGATGCGAAAAGGGGAGCGATCGCCCGAATCCCGTAGCGCCCCCTGCCTGCGGACGGCAACGGGGGGTGATCGCCCGAACTGGTGCCTCAGTCGCGACTGCGATCGTGGGTAGTGCCCCCAATAAGCGCCATCCTCTGTGGCACGACGATCGACGGCATCGGCGGCACGGGCGGCTTCGAAGGCAGGAGGATGTATCCGCCCCGGACCTCGTCGAGCCGAGCGTCGGGATAAACGGCGCGGACCTGCACAAGAGCCTTCTGGAAGGTCTTCTTGAAGTCCTTAATCTCGCTGTACTCCTGGCCAAACTGATCGGCCAGGTTCGACCAGGTCACCCGGTCTCCGCTTATGCGGGAGACACGGTGAAGCCGGTGAGACAGCCAGGTATAGATATCGAGAGCGAGCGAGGAACCTTGCAGGCACGCTAAAGCGCGCGGATCGAGCGGCACGGCCGAATCGACAAGCGAGTCATAGAATTTGCTGGTCAGTTCGATCACACCCTCATCGAGGTCGTGTTCCTCTTCCAGGGCATTCCAAGTAGAGAATTTCTCGATCGGCTTGGCATCGATCGTCGTATTGCCGTAGCCGAGGGACATCCGACACGCGGACAACGCCCGCATCTGTTGGCGGAAGTTCTTGTATTCGCGCCCATTGGTGCCGATGCCGAGGCGACGCATGAAGTCGTGCAAAGAGCGGCCGCTGTCGATGACGCGCGACTTGGTCCGGACAGCCTCGGTGCTGATATGGACCAGGGCCAGCCGGGGCTTCGGGCCGTAGGGCAGGGGCTGCTGCAGCCACTTTTGGCCCGAATAGAGGCTGCCGGCCTCGACCAGGAGCGACGCGAGGCCATTACGCCGTTCGAATTTCAGCTCGGTCGTGGCCCGACGTGGCAAGCCGACCTGGCAAAGCACGGTATGGAGGAAGTCTGGACGGTCCGGGGGACTCTCGACGATATCGGCGGCAAACCGGAGAACACGGGCGGTCTCGCGCGAAATCTTGTAGTCAGACAGGAGCTCGAACTGACGCTCTCGGTCATCCGTGTTGTCAGCCATGGCCTCACTTTCCATTCTGCCGCGAATTGAACGCCAGTTCCCCTGGTGCTCCTTCGACGTTGGCGGTACCCCAAAATGACGCGAATGAGAGTGACGGATCGGAGCAGCCTTGTGTGCCCATCGCGCGAATCTCACGACATCATTCTGATGTGGCATCTCATAGAAACAAAGAAATCACAAGAGCTAGTGTTGATTTGGCCCAGCTACCGCTTGATTTGGTAATAACTATCATACTTGCCCGCGAGTCGCGGGGGCTTCACCAAGAAGTTTGGCGAGGCGACCGGACGCTATCGGCGGGGCTGAAATAGCCGACGCGGGTTGGGTGGGAGGTGCTCCGACCGTTTGCAGCAAACGGTGCTTGCAAACGGCACACGCCTAACGGAAGGAAGCCCGAATTTCCCGGGAGCCGGCTTTTCGTCGCTGGCGTCAGCTTTGACGGAAGCGGGGAGGGGCCGCTGCGTGAGCTACGCGACCTCACTGCGTGGGATGTGTGGGTACGCGACGGCCCCGCAACGGCGTCGGCGAGAGAAGGTATCTTTGCCTATAGACCGACACTCCAGCCAAGTCCTCGTCATGGCAGACAGCACCTCCGGAACACCGGCGGCGGCAAACGGACTCCGCCCCACCCGCCGGCAATCGAACCCGAAAATAACGCCGGTAACATGGACAGGGGGTACGCGATACCAAGTTCCCGGTCCCGCACGCTGGCACAGGCTTGATGCGGGGGCGGGGGTGCGTCCATTTCACCGAGGGACACGCCGACGCATGGAGACCCGCCACGGCCATCGAACCGCCCGAAACCCTGTGCCTGACCCCCTTTCTAGAACCGCAGGACCCCGACTATCCCGAAAGCCCCCTGTTCGTTGCCGGGTTCAAGAACGCGGAGGGCGAGCCGACACCCAAGGTCAGAGCGAACCCGTGTTCGGCCTGTGCCGGCTCCTCGGCATCAAGCTGATGCCCCGCATGCGCAGCATCGGCGGCATCACATTCTACCGGCCCGCGGCGTCGATCCGCTACCGCCATATAGACGCACTGTTCAGGGCCGAAATCGATTGGGACCTCATCGCCATGCACGCGCGCGACGTGTTCCAAGTGGTATTGTCGATCCAGGCGGGGCGGGTCTCGGCCGCGTCTGCGGCACACACTCCTTGCGTCAACGATCGAAACCGGAGGCCGAGACCCGCCCTTGCGGGGCTCGGGGCGTAGCCTGAGAGCGTGGCCCGGCCCTCGGTCGGGAGACGCCCCCTTGCGAACTGCCTGGGTTTATGGTTGTTTTATGCGGTTTTATGCGGCGCGATTGGCAAGGCGACTTCCTCACCATGGCAAGACCAAAGGGCCGCCAGCTTCCAAACCGGGTGTCGGTCGCATTGACGGATCAACAGTTCGCGGCACTGGAAAGCCTCGCGCAGGAAAACCAGGCGGCGGTGTCCTGGGTGGTCCGGCGAGCTGTAGCTGAATACCTGGAGCGGAATCACCCGCCAGTCACGACAGACCGCGGCCGGACAACACATGCGCCTGTGACAGGGAATGACGATGGAACCGGCGATCACCAGCTCTGACAGGCTACAAAAGGCTCTCAGCCTGCCGAATGGCGCGCGTTTCTATCGCTGCGCCTTGCAGGTGAACCCGTTCGCCTATCTCGGCCGGCACAACAAGCAAACCACGTTTACGAACGAGGCGGACTACAACGCGGCCATCGTCACTGCCTGCAAGGAACAGGGCATCGAAATCATTGCCGTAACAGATCATTACCGGATCAAGGACTCCGCCGGCCTGGTCCAGGCCGCGCGGGACGCCGGCATTTTCGCCTTCAAGGGCTTTGAAGCCGTCACCAAAGACGGGGTGCATTTCCTCTGCCTGTTCGATCCCAGCAAGGCGGATAGCGTTCTGGAACGCTATATCGGGGAGTGCGGCGTCCATGATGAAAACGCGCTGTCCCCGACCGGCGACAAGGATTGCCACGAGCTGCTGGATGCGGTGAAGCGCTGGGAAGCGGTGTGCATCGCGGCACATGTCGCCGCCGATGGCGGCGGGCTGCTCAAAAAGCTGTCCGGTCAAACCCGGATCAAGGTCTGGCAATCGCCGGCGCTGCTCGCCTGCGCGCTGGCCGGCCCGGCGCATGAAGGCCCTGAAAGCCTCCGGCAAATCCTCCTGAACAAAGACCCGCAACACCAGCGCGACCGCGCGGTTGCGGTCATCAATGCGCAGGACGTGAACGGCCCTGAAGAGCTGACGCTGCCCGGATCGAGCTGCTTCATCAAAATGTCGCAAGTCTCGGTCGAGGCGCTGCGCCAAGCCTTCCTTGATCCGATCTCACGGGTGCGCCTCAACAGCGACCCGCAAGCCGAGCCGCACGCTGAATTCATCGCCATTGCCTGGGAAGGCGGCTTCCTGCGCGACAGCGCGATACACTTCAATGAGAACCTGAATGTGCTGGTCGGCGGCCGCGGCACCGGTAAATCCACCACGATCGAAAGCTTGCGCTATGTGCTGGGGCTTGAACCGCTCGGCGATGACGCGCGCAAAGCCCATCAAGGGGTGCTGCGCGAAGTGCTGAAAAACGGCACTAAGATTTCGCTACTGGTGCGCTCTCACAAGCCCTCGCCGCGCTGCTACACGATCGAACGGACGGTGCCCAATCCGCCGATCGTGAAGGATGAACACGGTGCGGTCCTGACGCTGAACCCCAGGGAGGTCATGCCCGGGGTCGAGATTTTCGGCCAACATGAAATCTCGGAGCTGACCAAAAGCCGGGAGAAGCTGACTCTGCTGCTGGAACGGTTCATCGAACGTGACCCGTCCGCCGCCGGCCGCAAGCGCAAGCTGCGGCTTGACCTGGAACGATCGCGCAGCCGCCTCGGCGAAGTAAAGCGGGAGATCAAGGCGATTGATGAGCGGCTGGCCGCTCTGCCGAGCCTGGAAGAAACGCTGAAGCGGTTTCAGGAAGCCGGCCTGGAAGACCGCTTAAAGGAAAAGAGCCTGGTGATCCGGGAAGAGCGCCTGCTCGGCGTCATCACCGAACGCCTCGCCCCGGTGCGGGTGCTGCGGGAAGAGCTGGCGGGGAGCCTGCCGCTGGATGCCGCCTTCCTCGCGCCGAAGGCTCTGGAAGGGCTGCCCAATGCCAATGTGCTGGGCGAAGCCGAAGCGATCTTCGCCCGGCTGAGCCTCCAGCTCCAGACCGTTGCCGGCCAATTCGAAGCCGCGCTGCAAGCGACGGATTCAGAACTGGCGGCGATGCGGCTGCGCTGGGAAGAGCGCCGCAAGGCGGTAGAGGCCACCTATGAAAAGGTGTTGCGCGAGCTGCAAAAGTCGAAAATCGACGGCGAAGAGTTCATCCGCCTGCGCCGGCAGATCGAAGAGCTGCGCCCGCTGCGCGAGCGGCGGGAAAACCTGGTGCGCGAGCTGACGACTCATGAAGGGCATCGCCGGCAACTCCTCGCCGATTGGGAAGACGTAAAGGCTGCGGAATTCCGCAGCATCGAGGCGGCGGCAAAGAAGGTTACCCGGAAGCTGAAAGATCGGGTCAGGGTCGAGGTCGCCATGTCCGGCAACCGGGAACCGCTGGGAAAGCTGCTGCGGGAGGAAGTCGGCGGCAATCTGACGGCCCTTCTGGATCGGCTAGGGGAGCGTGCCGACCTGTCATTGCCGGATTTGGCGCAGCGCTGCCGGGAAGGCAAAGACGCCCTGATCAAGCATTATGGTTTGCCGCCTGGCGGCGCGGAAAAGATCGCGCAAGCGGACCAGGCGCTGTTCATGCTGATCGAGGAGCTGGAGCTGCCAGCGACAACCAAAATCGAGCTGAACACCGCCATGGAAGGCGCCTCGCCGACCTGGCAACTGCTGGAGCACCTTTCCACGGGGCAGAAGGCCACAGCCGTCCTGCTGCTGCTACTGCTGGAATCGGACGCCCCGCTTGTGGTGGATCAGCCTGAAGATGATCTTGATAACCGCTTCATCACGGAAGGCGTGGTGCCGATCATGCGGGATGAAAAGCGGCGGCGGCAATTCGTCTTCTCGACCCATAACGCCAATATCCCGGTGCTGGGCGATGCCGAGCTGATCCTGGGCCTTGGGGCGAAGTGGGAAGGCAAGGAAGGCCAAGCCATGATCCTTCCTGAATATATGGGTTCCATCGATGGCCAGCCGGTGCGGGAGCTGGTCGAAGAGATTTTGGAAGGCGGCAAAACCGCCTTCGAAATGCGCCGGCTTAAATACGGCTTCTGAGGTTCACAGTGACAACCCGCACAGAATTACTCGAACTGATCAACAACGGTGAGAACTCCGGCGTCGAGTTCAAGCGCGATGATATCGACAACCGCGCCCTGGCTAAGGAGCTGGTGGCGTTTTCGAACCTGTCCGGGGGCGCTGTGCTGCTCGGCATCGAAGACGGCGGCACCGTTTCGGGGATTACCCGCGACAAGTTGGAAGAGTGGGTGATGACCGCCTGCCGCGACAAGATCCGACCGGCCATCATCCCGTTCTTTGAAATCATCCGGGATGTCGAGCCGGGCAAGCATGTGGCGGTTGTCCGGGTGGCCCCTGGATTCAGCGTCCATAGCGTGTGGCACAACAGCGGAAATACCTATTACATCCGCGTGGGAACCCAAAGCCGGGAGGCGACACCGGAAGAGCTGAGCCGGCTGTTTCAGCAGCGCGGCGCGTTCCGGGCGGAGCTGCGCCCGATCTCGGGCGCGCAACTGGCCGATCTCGATCTGCGACGACTGCGGGATTATTTCGGGCGGGTCAGACAGCAGGCAACACCTGATGAAGGCGATGAAGCCGGTTGGCGAACCCTGCTGCTCAACACTGATACCAAATCCTGATAACCTGGACTCACTGAGGGATTCCCCGACGCGGTGCTGATCTGATTCGATGCGGCGAACAGGGGGGAAGTTCGCCATGGGACATCCGATTAGCCTGAGGCTGGACTATGATGCGAGGCGGCTTCGGCAGCTTGCGCGGGACAGCCAGCATGCCGGCCAGGTTCGGCGTTTGTTGGCGCTGGCAGCGATTTATGACGGGGGTAGCCGGACGCAGGCGGCGCAAGCCGGCGGGGTCACGCTGCAGGTGGTGCGCGACTGCGTGTTGCGTTTCAACGCTGGCGGCCCGGAGGGTCTGGTGGATCGCAAGGCGCCGGGTCAACCGGCGCGGCTGAGTGCTGCGCACCGTGCGGCATTGGTGGCGATGGTGGAGAACGGCCCGATCCTCGCGGTGCACGGTGTGGTGCGATGGCGGATCATCGACCTGTGCCAGTGGGTGTGGGAGGAACTCAGGATCACAGTGTCGAAGCAGACGCTGAGCCGCGAGCTTCGGGCGATGGGCTACCGCAAGCTGTCGGCACGGCCGCGGCATCACGCCCAGGCGGCAGGGGCCGTCGAGGCATTCAAAAAAGCTGGCCTGCGACAGTGGCGGCGATCGCGCGTCGGCGCGGTGTCGCGCCCGCCGATATCGAGGTCTGGTTCGCCGATGAAGCCAGGATCGGTCAGAAGAACAAGATCACCCGCCGCTGGGCCAGGCGGGGCAGCCGCCCCGCTGCACCGTCCGACCAGCGCACCGCATCCAGCTACATCTTCGGCGCCATCTGCCCGGTAGACGGCAAGGCGGTCGGCCTGGTGCTGCCCCGCTGCAACATCGCGGCGATGGACCTGCACCTGGCCGCTATCTCCGCCGACGTGGCGCCCGGTCGCCTTGCCGCTGTGCTGCTCGACCAGGCCGGCTGGCACTTGTCGAAGCGGCTGGCGGTGCCGGACAACCTCATTCCGGTGCCGTTGCCGGCGAAGTGCCCGGAACTGAACGCCCAGGAAAACATCTGGCAGTTCATGCGGGACAACTGGTTGTCCAATCGCATCTTCACCAGCGCCAACGATATCGTCGATCACTGCTGCAACGCCTGGAACAAGCTCGAAGCCAAACCCTGGACAATCATGTCCATCGGACTGCGCGATTGGGTGCATCGGTTCTGATCAGCGAGACTTGGTATGAGCTGATGGTGGAAGAGGGGATTACCCTTTCCGGCCTGCTGCTGTTCGGCACCTCACCCAATCGCTTTTTGCCCTTCGCCGGCATCGATGCTGCGGCCTTTCCCGGTGTCGAAAAGGACTATGCCGCGCGCGAACGCGCGACCTTGCGCGGCCCGATGACGCCGCTGCTGGGGGAGGGCGGGTTGGTCGAAAATGGCCTGGTCGAACAGGCGCTCGATTTCATCCGACGCAACGTCGCCGCCAAAACCACCCTGGAAGTCGGCGCGCGGCGGGTCGAGGTGCCGGTTTATCCGCCTGAAGTGCTGCGCGAAACCCTGGTGAATGCCCTCATTCACCGGGATTACCTGCTGACCAGCACGGATATCGA
The DNA here is from genome assembly GCA_001898425.1 of Rhodospirillales bacterium 69-11. Lineage (GTDB taxonomy): Bacteria > Pseudomonadota > Alphaproteobacteria > Acetobacterales > Acetobacteraceae > Rhodopila. Next base: position 1,319 of record MKTV01000116.1, on the reverse strand, counting down.
GCTGGCGATCTACCGCGACCGTCTCGAAGTGATTTCACCGGGCAGATTGCCGAACGGCATCACGCCGGCGCGTATGCGCACGGGCTGCCGCGCCGCCCGTAACCAGCTCATCAAGGACGTGATGCGGGACTACGGCTATCTGGAACACATGGGCATGGGCGTGCCGCGCAAGATGGTCCGGGGCATGAAGGAGCACAACGGCACCGACCCCGAGCTGATCGAAGCAGAGGAGAGCTTTACCGCCCGGCTACTTGCCGGACCGTCAGGCGAACCGGCTTGAATCCTGCTGTGCGCCTATCCGGCCGACCGGATGGCTATTGTCGCGACCGGTCAACGGCACGACGGGGCACCGACCTAGATCAGCTCGTCACTCATCAACACCATTCGCTCATCTCCAACATCGTTCATCTTGGCCGTGACGATGAGACTGTACATGGCGGCGGCCCTCTGCCCACCGCGGTCGGAGCCGCAGAACATCCATGATTTTCGTCCCAGAGCGATGCCGCGTAGCGCGCGCTCAGCGGCATTGTTCGACAAGCACACGCGGCCGTCGCCCAGGAACACGGTAAAGGCGGCCCAACGCTTGAGGATATAATCGATGGCCTTAGCTAGGTCGTTGCCGCGGGAGAGTTTGGCGCGTTGCTCATGCATGTAGACATGCAGCGCATCGACGAGCGGCTTGCTCAGTTCCTGGCGAACAGCCCTACGCTCATCCGCGCTCTTGCCATTGATCGGCCGCTCGATGTCGAACAGAGCGTCGATGCGGTGCACGACCTCGATTGCGATCGGGGAGAGCATGATCGCTTTCTTGCCAGCGGCCCGCCGCCGCGGCGACCTGATCCCGGATACCCTGCTCGCCCACCTCGCCCCGCTTGGCTGGCAGCACATCAACCTCACCGGAGATTACCTCTGGGACGCCAGCACCAACCTCGGACAGGACGGGTTCAGGCCCCTGCGCAGCACAACAGCCGAGCTGCTTGCAGCCATGGCGGCATGACCCTGTTCACGGTCCGTGCCACGAACCGTGTTATCCTGCCCGTTCTATGGCGTACCCCCTGAACGCCCTGCGGCTGCTGGCCTGGCAGCCACAGGGCCAATCGCCGCCGCGCCAATCGTTCCCGACGCGCGGCGCGGAGCATACGTGATGAACCTGTCGATGCTGGTGCCGATTGCCACGACCGGCTTCATGGTGGCGTTCCTGCACGCCGCCATCCCGACGCATTGGCTGCCCTTCGTGCTGGCCAGCCGCGGCCAGGGTTGGGGGCGCGGCAAGACGCTCGCGGTGACGGCGCTGGCCGGGCTCGGGCACGTGGTGTTCA
>MKTV01000115.1 GCA_001898425.1 Rhodospirillales bacterium 69-11 | reverse complement strand
GGATCAGGCCCAATTCCAATGGGCGTGACGAACCGGACAGCCGTGGGTCGGGGCCCGCGGATGACGGCGGGGGCGCCCGCGGACGCCATTGGCGCGGCGGCGGATAACGTGGGAGCGCCCGCGGACGACGTTGCGTCGGTGCCGGTTCGGCCCGCTGGCGAGACGGCCGGCTTGGTGCTAGGCACCCGCCCAACGGACACCCCATCGGAGGCACCTATGGCCGCCATCGCCGACATCATCGCCCGCGAGATCCTCGACAGCCGCGGCAACCCCACCGTCGAGGTCGAGGTCATGCTCGACAGCGGCGCCGTCGGCCGCGCGGCCGTCCCCTCCGGCGCCTCCACCGGCGCGCACGAGGCGGTGGAGCTGCGCGACGGCGACACGTCCCGCTACGGCGGCAAGGGCGTGCAGCAGGCGGTCGCCAACGTGGAAGGCGAGATCTTCGACGCGATCAGCGGCATGGAGGCGAGCGAGCAGATCAAGATCGACGAGATCATGATCGACCTCGACGGCACCCCCAACAAGTCCCGGCTCGGCGCCAACGCCATGCTGGGCGTGTCGCTCGCGGTCGCGAAGGCCGCCGCGGCCGACCTGGACGTGCCGCTGTATCGCTATGTCGGCGGCGTCTTCGCCCGCACCCTGCCCGTGCCGATGATGAACATCGTCAACGGCGGCAAGCACGCGGACAACCCGATCGACATCCAGGAATTCATGATCCAGCCGATCGCCGCGCCGACGATTGCGGACGCGGTGCGCATGGGCTCTGAGATCTTCCAGGCGCTGAAGAAGGGCCTGCACGACGCCGGCCACAACACGAATGTCGGCGACGAGGGCGGCTTCGCGCCCAACCTGAAATCCGCCGACGAGGCGCTGGGATTCATCGCCAAGGCCTGCGAGAAGGCCGGCTACCGCCCGGGTGAGGACGTCACCTTCGCGCTCGACCCCGCCTCCACCGAGTTCTTCAAGGACGGCAAGTACCACCTGGAAGGCGAGGGCAAGGTGCTCGATGGCGCCGGCATGGTCCGCTACTACGAGGACCTGGTCAGCCGCTACCCGATCGTCTCGATCGAGGATGGCTGCGCCGAGGACGACTGGGAGACCTGGAAGATCCTGACCCAGGCGATCGGCAACCGCGTGCAGCTCGTGGGCGACGATTTGTTCGTGACCAACCCGGAGCGCCTCCGCCGAGGCATCGAGGGCGGCAACGCCAACGCGATCCTGGTGAAGGTGAACCAGATCGGCACCCTGTCCGAGACGCTGGAGACGGTCGAGCTCGCGCATCGCGCCGGCTGGACCGCGGTGATGTCGCATCGTTCGGGTGAGACCGAGGACAGCACGATCGCCGACCTCGCCGTCGCCACCAATTGCGGGCAGATCAAGACCGGCAGCCTCGCCCGCAGCGACCGCACGGCGAAGTACAACCAGCTGATCCGGATCGAGGGCGAGCTGGGCCCGGCAGCCCGTTACGCCGGCCGCTCGATCCTGCGGCGCTGAGCCCGGGCGGCGCCCCGTCCGTGCGGGTGCCGCTCCAAAGCGGACGGGCGCGACACGCGTGGGAGGCGAGTGGCCGCACCGGAGCTCACCGCCCACCGTGATGGCCGGCCATCGTTTGAAGACGAGTGAGAGAGGACACGGAGAGAGCCAGACCAGCCCAAGGCCAGTGAGCCCCTCCAGGATCAGCGACGTGCGCGCGTCCGGCGGCACCCGCAACCGCACCCGCACCCGCACCCGCACCCGCACCCGCACCCGCGGGCACACGGATCGGGGCTCCGGCACGCGGCGGCAAGCGCCTCGACGCATCGATCATTGCGCGCTTCGCGCCGGTGCACGCTCGCCCGGGGGTCGCCTTCAGCCTCTTTCCGTGTGTGGCCGGCCGGTACGTGCCGAAGGCGGAACAAGCACCGGATGCACCGCGGACTCGCGCCCGTCCCGAACGACCACGACGACGTCCGGTCCCTCTGTGTCCTCCCTCACTCGCCTCAACTCTGTGCTGAATCAAAGCTCCAGCCGCCAGCACGGCCCCCGCGGAGCGGACGCACCGCCGAAGCGGACGCGCCGAAGAACGCGACCCCACCCGGAAACCGCACCCTCCCCTCCCGCCTCTCCCGCCCGTTAAGCCTCTGTCATCTCTCCCAACGCGGCTTGCATCCCCTCCCGTTTGCGTTATTCCCCCCGGCCGACGGGGGAGAACGGGAGAGCGCAACGTGTCTGCCGCCAGCCAGCCGGCCCGGATCGAGCCTGCTCTGATCGAGATCCAGGGCCTGACCAAACGCTTCGGCACCTTCACCGCCGTGGACGACGTGTCCTTCCAGGTCGCGCGCGGCGAAGTCCTCGGCTTTCTCGGCCCGAACGGGGCCGGCAAGTCCACCACCATGCGCATGCTCGCCGGGTTCATGATCCCGACCGCGGGCACCGCGCGCATCTGCGGCCACGACGTGCAGATGAACTCGGTCGCCGCCCGCCGCGCCCTGGGCTTCCTGCCCGAAGGCGCGCCCACCTACCCGGAAATGACCGTCACCGCCTTCCTGCGCTTCTGCGCCAAGGTGCGCGGCTTCCGGGGCGACACGCTGGACGAACGCGTCGACCGCGCCCTCGGCCTGACCCGGCTCGACGGCGTGCGGCTGCAGCCGGTCGAAACGCTCTCCAAGGGGTTCAAGCGCCGCGTCGGCCTCGCCCAGGCGCTGCTGCACGACCCGCCGGTGCTCGTGCTCGACGAGCCGACCGACGGCCTCGACCCGAACCAGAAACACGAGGTCCGCACCCTGATCCAGGACATGCGCGCCGAGAAGGCGATCGTCATCTCCACCCATATCCTGGAGGAGGTGGACGCGGTCTGCACGCGCGCCATCGTCATTGCCAACGGCCGCGTGGTCGCCGACGAGACGCCGGCGGCGCTGCAGGCGCGGCACCCCTCGGGCAAGCTCGACGACGTGTTCCGCCAACTCACCCTCCCGGCCGCCGCCTGACCATGCGCACGACCCTGACGATCGCCGGCCGCGAACTCGCCGCCTATTTCGCGACCCCGGTCGCGACCGTGTTCATCGTGATCTTCCTCGTGCTGCAGGGCACGCTCACCTTCAACCTCGGCAGCTTCTTCGAGCGTGGCCAGGCCGACCTGCAGCCCTTCTTCTCCTTCCTGCCCTGGGTGTTCCTGCTGCTGATCCCGGCGATCACCATGCGGCTCTGGGCGGAGGAACGGCGCCTCGGCACGATCGAGCTGCTGCTGACCCTGCCGATCACGCAGACCCAGGCGGTGCTGGGGAAGTTTCTTGCCGCCTGGGCGTTCTGCGCCATCGCGCTCGCGCTGACCTTCCCCTTCGTCATCACCGTCAACCTGCTGGGCAACCCGGACAACGGCGTGATCGCGTCGGGCTATGTCGGCGGGCTGCTGGTCGCGGGCGCCTTCCTCGCGATCGGCTCCGCGCTCTCGGCCGCGACACGCAACCAGGTGATCGCCTTCGTGCTCGCGGTCGCGGTCTGCTTCGTCTTCGCCGTCGCCTCCTACCCGCTGGTGACCGAGTTCCTGTCCCGCAACACGCCGATCCTGGCGACGATCGCGCGCCGCATCGCGATCCTCGAGCGGTTCCAGGACTTCACCCGTGGCGTGGTGTCGCTGCGTGACCTGATCTTCTTCGCGACCTTCATCGGGTTCTGGCTCTACCTGAACACGGTGCTGGTCGAGCAGCGGAAGGCCGACTGATGCGCCGCCTCTGGACCTCCGTCATCGGCGTCATCGCGGTCGCCGCGATCGTCATCGGCATCAACCTGTTCGCGGATGCCCGCCTCGCGAATACCCATGTCGACCTCACGCAGAACCGGATCTACACGCTCTCGCCCGGCACGAAGAAGGTGCTGTCGGAGCTGAAGGAGCCGATCACGCTGCGGCTGTTCTACTCGCGGCAGCTGGGTGCCACGGTGCCGGTCTATGGCAGCTACGCCGACCATGTGCGCGAGGTGCTGCAGAACTACGCGGCGCTGTCGAACGGCAAGATCAAGCTCGAGTTCTACGACCCCGAACCGTTCAGCGACACCGAGGACCGCGCCATGGCCTACGGGCTGCAGGGCGTGCCGCTCGACCAGGGCGGGGTGCAGGTCTGGTTCGGCCTCGCCGGCACCAATCTCGAGGATGACGAGCGCACCATCCCGTTCTTCCAGCCGGAGCGGGAGCGGTTCCTTGAATACGACCTGACCAAGCTGGTCTACGAGCTGTCCAACCCGAAGCGCCCGGTGATCGGGGTGATGTCGTCGCTGCCGCTGGACGGCGATCCGCGGACCTTGATGATGACGCGCGGCCAGGGACCGCAGGGCCAGCCTTATGCCGCTTCCATGCTGCTGCGCCAGACCAACCAGGTGCGCACCATCGCGACCGACGCGCAGGTGATCCCGCCCGACGTCCAGGTTCTGCTGGTGGCCGAGGCGCGGGACCTGTCCGACGCGACGCTGTATGCGATCGACCAGTTCGTGATGCGCGGCGGCCGGCTGATGGTCATGGTCGATCCCTGGAGCGAGGCGCTGGCCGCCACCCAGTCCCAGGGCGGCATGCCGCCGACCGACACGCACTCGGACCTGAAGAAGCTGTTCGACGCCTGGGGCATCCGGTTCGATCCGACCAAGGTGGTCGGCGACCTGACCGGTGCCTGGCGGGTGCGCGGCACCGGGGAGCGGCCGCAGGCGGTCAGCTACGTGCCCTGGTTCAACATCCGTGACGGGCTGAACCACGACGACCCCGCCACGGCCGACCTGCAGCAGGTCACGGTCGCCTCCGCAGGCTTCCTGCAGAAGGCGCCCGACGCGAAGATCGACTTCACGCCGCTGCTGTCGAGCGACGACCAGTCCGCCGTGATCGGCGTCGACCAGGTGAAGACGCCCGACCCGGCCAAGCTGCTCGCCGGCTTCAAGCCCGAAGGCGGCCCGCGCGTGATCGCCGCGCGCGTGCACGGAGTGCTGAAATCCGCCTTCACCGGCCCGCCGCCCGAACCCGCGGGCAAGACGCGGCCGGCCGACTTCCCCGCCTACAAGGCGCAGACGGATCAGCCCGCCAACATGGTCGTGGTCGCGGATTCCGACATCCTGGCCGACCGGTTCTGGGTGCGGATCGCCGATTTCTTCGGCCAGCAGACCGCAACGCCCTTCTCCGACAACGGGCCGTTCGTCGCCAACCTGGTCGGCACGCTCGCCGGCGGCGATGCGCTGATCGGGCTGCGCGCCCGCGGCGACACCAACCGGCCCTTCGTCCTGGTGAACGAGATGCAGGCCCAGGCCGAAGCGCGGTTCCGCCAGACCGAGCAGGCGCTGCAGGCGCATCTGGACGAGGTGGAGAAGCAGCTCCGCTCGCTGCGCTCCGGCGGCGACGACAAGAAGGCGGATGCCGTCATCACCCCCGAACAGCGCGCCGCGATCGATGCCGCCCGCAAGGACGTCGTGGACACGCGACAGAAGCTGCGCGCGGTGCAGCTCGAGCTGAACCGCGACATTTCCCGCCTGCGCACGCAGTTGCAGATCTTCGACATCGTCCTGGTGCCCGCCGTGCTCAGCCTGGTCGCGATCGGCCTTGGCGTGGTGCGACGGCGCCGTCGCGCGAGGGCCCGCGCATGAGAACCCGCACGCTCGCCATCCTCGTTGCCTGCGGCGTCGTCGCGCTGGCCGGCGGCTGGTATTTCGGCGTCGCCACCACCCCGCACGAGCAGGTCGCGGTGGATGCCGGCAAGCTGATGTTCCCCGATCTCGCGCCGCGGCTGCAGCACGCGACGAAGGTCGAGGTGGAGCACCAGGGCAAGACGATGGAGATCGACAAGCGGCCGGACGGCACCTGGGGGCTCGCCGACCGCGCCGGCTACCGGGTGCAGGAGCCGAAGCTGCGCGGCATGCTGACGGCGCTGACCGAGTTGCGGCTGGTCGAGCCGCGCACCAGCGACCCCGCGCAGTTTCCGCGCCTCGGGGTGGAGGATCCGGCCAGCCCGACCTCCAACTCGAACCTGCTGCGCGTGCTCGATTCCGCCGGCAAGCCGCTGGTCGCCGTGATCGTGGGCCATCGCCGCGTGCGCACCCAGGGGAACGTGCCGGACCAGGTCTACGTGCGCCGGCCCGACCAGGACCAGACCTGGCTTGCCGAGGGCAGCCTGCAGGTCGACGCCGAACCCACGCTGTGGTTCGACCGGGACGTGATGAACATCGACCACGCGCGGATCGCGACGGTGGTGGCGCAGCATGGCGCGGACACGATCGAGCTGGCGCGCCAGGGGGACAAGATCACCGTCGTGAAGCCGGCCGACCACGGCAAGCTGGAATCCTACCGCGTCGAGGACGTCTCGCGCGCGCTCGAGCTGCTGGCCTTCCAGGACGTGCAGCCGGACACCGCGCCGGTCGGGCCCGAATCCGGCCGAGCGGTGTTCACCACGACGGACGGGCTGGCGCTGACGGCGACCGTGTATCAGGGTGACAAGGATATCTGGGTCCGCTTCGCGGTCGCGGGCGACGGCGCCGCCAAGGCCGAAGCCGACCGGCTGCGGTCCCGTCTGGCCGGGTGGACGTTCCAGTTCGGCAGTTGGAAGGAGAAGGCGCTGGTGCCGCGGCTCGCCGATCTGGAGGCCAAGCCCGAGGCGGCGGAGGCGGGCGGCGGCAAAGACGCCGGCGCACCGTCCCCACCCTCATCCGGGCAGCCGCGCGCGGCCACCGCCCCGGCTGCCGGTTCGGAGGCGACGCCGGCCGCTCCCGCCAAGCCGTGACCGACCGCGAATATCCGAAACGGCCCTTCGTCGGCATCGGGATCGTGGTGATCCGCGGCGACCACGTGCTGCTGTGCCGCCGCGGCAAGCCGCCCAATGTCGGCACATGGACGCTGCCGGGGGGCGCGCAAGATCTGGGCGAAACCTGTGAGGACGCCGCCCGCCGCGAACTCGCCGAAGAAACCGGCCTGACCGTGGGCCCGCTGCACTTCGCGGCCTATGTGGACACGATCCGCCGCGATGCCGACGGGCAGGTCCAGTTCCACTACACGATCCTCGACTTCGCGGCGCGCTGGGAGGCGGGCGAGCCGATCGCCGGCTCCGACGTGAGCGAGGTCGCCTGGGCGCCGATGGATGCGCTGGAGCCCTACGCGCTGTGGAGCGAGGCGCACCGCGTCATCGCCATCGCGCGGACGCTGGTGGGGTAGGCCGCGTCCCGCATCATGGTTGCGGCAGATCGATCTCGCTGCCGCCACACACCGGTCAGCCCTGATCCTCCTCCCGCAGCATCCCGCCCTCGATGTGCAGGAAGCGCGTGCCCACCGCCTCCACGAAGCGGCGGTCGTGCGACACCAGCACGCACGTCGCGCCGCCCGCGGCGAGCTCGCGCTCCAGCGCCTCCTGGCCGGGGATGTCGAGATGATTGGTCGGCTCGTCCAGCAGGTACAGGTTCGGCGCCTGCAGCCGCAGCACCAGCAGGCCGAGACGCGCGCGCTGCCCCGGGGAGAGCCGGTCGATCGGGCGCGGCTGCTGCTCCACGGCGATCCCGGCCCCCGCGAGCAGCGCACGCACGCGCTGGTCGGGCAGCCGCCCCTGCGCCGCGACCACGCCGAACGGCGTCGCGTCCGGCGGAAGCTGGGCCATGTGCTGGTCGATCCACCCCACCACCACCGACCCGCCGATGCGGATCCCCGGCACGTCCTCCTGCGCGGCACGCAGCAGCAGCCGCAGCAGCAGGGACTTGCCGACCCCGTTGCGCCCGCGCAGCACGACGCGGTCCCCCCGCGCGATGTCCAGGCGCGGGATGCGGATCAGCGGCGCGCCCGCCGGCGTGGTGACCGTCACGTCCTGGAGCCGTACCAGATGCGGGACGTGGCTCTCCCGCGCGACGAGCCGGATCTCCCCCGGCCGCACCCCAGACCGGCGCTCCAACCCCGCTTCCAGCCTATCCGCTCGGGTGGCCAGCTGCGCCGACTTCACCTGCGCCGCATCGCTGCGGCTGTTGATACCGATGTTGCGCAGTTCCTGCGCGCTGCGGCGCAGCCGCGCCGCCTCCTTCGCATCCCGCGCCTGCCGGGTCGCCTCCGCGGTCGCGTCCGCCTCCAGCAAGGCACGCGCCCGTCCGTAGGGCTGCGTGTAGAGCCGACACCCGTCCGGATGCAGGAACAGCGTCCGGTTGGTGCAGCGGTCGAGGAACGCGCGGTCATGGCTCGCCACCACCAGCGGCAGCCGCCGCGCCGGGCCGGTCAGCCAGGTCTCGAGCCGCTCGATCGCCTCCAGGTCCAGGTGGTTGGTTGGCTCGTCCAGCAGCAGCAGGTCCGGGTCCTGCACCATCGCGCGGGCCAGCAGCACGATGCGTTGCCACCCGCCGCTCAGCGCCGCCACCGGCCGCTCCCGCAGCACGGGCGGGACCGCAAGCTCGTCCAGCACGCAATCCGCCCGCCAGCCCTCGCTGCCGCGCACCTCCGGCGCGAGCGCGCGATGCACCGCCTCCGCGAAGGTGAGCGCCAGCAGCCGGTCCGGCAGGTCCTGCGCGACGAGCGCGGTCCGCAGGCCACGTGAGCGGGTGATCGCGCCGGCACTGGGCGCGAGCGTGCCATGGAGGCACCGGAGCAAGGTGGTCTTCCCGGCCCCGTTGCCGGCCACGAGGCCGATCCGGTCGGCCTCGCCGATGACCAGGGACAGATTGGAGAACAGGGGACGGGCGGCGGTGAAGCCGACCGCGCGCAGGGTGAGGGTCGCCATGGGGGGTCTCGCTGGGCGGGACCGGCCGGGGCCGATCGCTGGTCCGACAGTCGGAGCGTGCGCAGCGGATGCCGCCGCGCACGAGGCCGCCGTCAGGGACAGACCCAGGAAACCGAAGGGACGCTCAAAGCCGAGCGGACGTCAGGTCCTGCGGGTCGGCCCCACGGCGGTGAGCCGCGGGGCGGACACAGGTCCACGGGGATGGTGCTGGTTGTACGTCGCCATGCGCTCCCTCCCTCTGCGTGAACCCGAGTTTCCCAGCATAGCGAGACGCCCGCCGGACGCAACGACGCGCCTTGCCGCCCCCGCCCGCGGCGACTACCACCCCGGAATGAGCACCAGCCTGCCCATCGCCCCCACGATTCCCCGCGCCGCCCTCGTCACCGGCGCCTCCCAGCGGATCGGGCGTGCCATCGCACTCGCCCTGGCCGGCGCGGGATTCGACGTTGCCGTGCATTGCAACACCAGCCGCGAGCCAGCCGAATCCGCCGCGGACGAGATCCGCGCGCTGGGACGCCGCGCCGTGGTGCTGCAGGCGGATCTCGCGAACGAGGCCGAGACCCGCACCCTGGTGCCGGGCGCCACGGCGGCGATCGGCCCCGTGGGCGTGCTGGTGAACAACGCCAGCACGTTCGAGCGCGACGAGTGGCACGATGCCACCCGCGAGTCGTGGGACCGGCACATCGAGCCCAACCTGCGCGCCCCCTTCGTGCTGACGCAGGATTTCGCCCACGCCCTTCCCGCGACCGCGGAGGGCGCGGTGATCAACCTGCTGGACCAGCGCGTCTGGTCGCTCACCCCGCATTTCGTCTCCTACACGCTGTCCAAGGCCGGGCTCTGGGCGCTGACGCAGAGCATGGCGCTGGCGCTCGCGCCGCGGATCCGGGTGAACGGCATCGGGCCGGGACCCGCCCTGCCCAGCCCGCGCCAGAGCCAGGCGCAGTTCGATCGCCAGGCCGGCTCCGTGCCCCTGGGACATGGCACGTCTCCCGACGAAGTGGCTCGCGCGGCGCTGGCGATCCTGGCATTGCCGGCCATGACGGGCCAAATGCTGGCCCTGGATGGGGGGCAACATCTGCAATGGGCGTCCGGCAACGGCGCCCCCCCGCCGGAGGAATAGATCATGGACACCACCCCGATCGCGAGCAGCAGCCGCGCCCTCCGGCACGTGTTCCTGCGCGACCTCGTCCTGCAGGCGAGCATCGGCGTCCACCCGCAGGAGCACACCACGCGGCAGCGGGTCCGCATCAACATCGACCTTGCCGTCGAGGATGACGGGGGCCGCCCCTTGTCGCGCAGTCCGGTCGGGCGGGACGACCTCTCACGCGTGGTTGATTACGAGAATGTTGCAACGCGCACACGCGCCATCGTCGCAGCCGGTCACGTGCGTCTGGTCGAAACACTCGCGGAGCGAATTGCCGAAGCGTGCCTTACCGACTCCCGCGTGTATCTCGCAAGGATCCGCGTGGAGAAGCTGGACGTTTTTCCAGACGCAACGTCCGCTGGAGTCGAGATCGAACGCCGTCAGGCGAATTTGTCCACGCAGGTCTGACCACCCCGAAAAGGTTACTTCGGACCCCCTACGTGTTTACGTTTGATGACAGGCACTTCTACAAAATGCCGTAAAACCAATATGTTAACGGATGCCTAAAAAGGCGGCAATCCTTTCCCCTTCGAGGAAATCCGCGGGGTTCACGGCTTTGAGAGAGGGTGTGCCCACAGACTTATCCACACGGACGGTGGATGACGCCCCGAACCGCCGCTCCCCGTGCCCCATCAACAGCTTTTCGCGTATCGCGTGTAATCTGAATCGCCATGATCGACGCACCCCTCCCTGAGGCGCCCCCGAAGGGCGTCACGGTCATCGAATCCGCCCTGGTCACCATGCCGCCAGGGCCGGGCGTCTATCGCATGCTCGATGCCAAGGGCGACGCGCTCTATGTCGGCAAGGCCCGCAGCCTGAAGAAGCGGGTGGTCGCGTATACCCAGGTTGCCCGGCTGCCCGAACGGCTGCGCCGCATGGTCTCGGAGACGGTCACGATGGAGATCGTGACCACGCACACCGAGGCCGAGGCGCTGCTGCTCGAAGCCAACCTCATCAAGCGCCTCAAGCCGCGCTTCAACATCGTGCTGCGGGACGACAAGTCCTACCCGTGGCTGATGCTGACCGAGGACCATCCCTACCCGCAGATCGCCAAGCATCGCGGCGCCCAGAGCCGCAAGGGCTCCTACTGGGGCCCGTTCGCCTCGGCCTGGGCGGTGAACCAGACCGTCACCGCCATGCAGCGCGTCTTCCTGCTGCGCTCCTGCGCCGACACGGTGTTCGCGACGCGCTCCCGCCCCTGCCTGCTGCACCAGATCAAGCGCTGCTCCGCGCCCTGCGTCGGCCGCATCTCGCCCGAGGACTACGCGCGCCTGGTGGCCCAGGCGAAGGCGTTCCTGGCCGGCAAGTCCGCCACCGTTCAGCGCGAGCTCGCCGCCGAGATGGAGCACGCCGCCGAGGCGCTGGAGTTCGAGCGCGCCGCCGCCGTGCGCGACCGCATCCGCGGCCTGACCTTCGTGCAGGGCAACGACGTGGTGAACCCGGCGAGCCTGACCGATGCCGACGTGATCGCCGCTTACCAGCAGGCCGGCCAGACCTGCGTGCAGGTCTTCTTCGTCCGCGGCGGCCGCAACAACGGCAACCGCGCCTTCTTCCCGACCCACGGCAAGGCCGAGGAGGCGGCCGACGTGCTGGGCGCCTTCATCGCCCAGTTCTACGACGACAAGCCGCCCCCGCCGCTGCTGCTGGTCAATCACGCGTTGCCCGAACAGGCGCTGGTCGCCGAGGCGCTGGCGCTGAAAGCCGGCCGCAAGGTCGAGATCAGCGTGCCCCAGCGCGGCGAGAAGCGCGCCGTGATCCAGCACGCGGAGACCAACGCGCGCGAGGCGCTGGAGCGCAAGCTGGCCGAGACCGCCGGCCAGGCGAAGCTGCTGGAGGGCGTCGCCCAGCTCTTCGCCCTGTCCGGCACGCCGGAGCGGATCGAGGTCTACGACAACTCCCACATCATGGGCACGAACCCGTATGGCGTGATGATCGTGGCCGGCGCCGAAGGGTTCATGAAGAACGCCTACCGCAAGTTCTCGATCCGCAGCGCGATCACGCCCGGCGACGATTTCGGCATGATGCGGGAGGTGCTGCAGCGCCGCTTCGGCCGCGCCCTGAAGGAGCAGGCGGAGGGCGGCGCGCCCGACTGGCCCGACCTCGTGCTGATCGATGGCGGCGCCGGCCAGCTCTCGGCGGCGCGCGACATGCTGGCGGATCTCGGCGTGCAGGACGTGAAGCTGGTCGGGATCGCCAAGGGGCCCGATCGCGATGCCGGCCGCGAATGGTTCTACACCGACGGTGCGGAGCCGTTCCAGCTGCCGCCACGCGACCCGGTGCTGTATTTCCTGCAGCGCCTGCGCGACGAGGCCCACCGCTTCGCGATCACCACCCACCGCGCCGGCCGCTCGAAGGCGATCCGCGTCTCCGAGCTGGACGAGATCGAGGGGATCGGCGCCGCCCGCAAGCGCGCGCTGCTGAACCACTTCGGATCGGCGCGCGGGGTCAAGATGGCGGGGCTGTCGGACCTCGAGGCCGCACCGGGGATCTCCCGCGAGACCGCGCGGCGGGTCTACGAGCACTTCCATCCCGGCGTGCTGGCGAGCGGGTGACCTGCAAACCGCGGACAACGTGCGGCGGAGTGAGACGCCTCAGAACACCAGCGCCGCGCTGACCAGCCAGCCGGTCACGCCCGGTCCAGCGATCACCGAGGCCCGCACCGTCGCCCCGCGCACGCCGCGCACCACATCCGGCGCGATGATCCGCAAACCCCCGCCGATCTCGGCGAAAGCGTTGAACCCCAGCACGCTCGGGTCCGTGTCCGGCAACCACGTTCCCCGCGTGTAGCCGATCCAGCGGATGTCCTTCGCGCCCAGCTGCCACCCGGTCGGTCCGTCGAAATCCACCCCGGCGGTCGCCACCCCGAAGCTGCCGTTGCCGTCGAGGTAGCGGCTGGAGGCACTGGTCACGATCGAGGCCAGCTCGTTGTACCGAACCTGCGCCGCCACGCCGATATCGCCCGGCAGCCGTGTCTCGTAGCTGAGCTGGAGCGCCCCGCCCAGCAGCACCGAATGCAGGGTCGCATCGCTCAGCACCCCGCGCACGAGCGAGCGGAAGGTCGCGGCGTTCGGCCCGTAGAAATCGGCATCGGCGCTGACATACGAATACCCGGCCAGCACCATCGGCCGGAGCTTGAAGCCGTTGCCCAAGGGGAAATCCAGCCCGGCGCCGGCCAGGGCGGACCAGGAATCGAAGGACAGCTTGACGCTGCGCGGCGCATCCGCCCCCACCAGCGGAAACGTCTGGTCCGCGGTCAGGTAGCCCAGGGTCAGTTCCGCATACGGCGTCGCACCGGCGAACAGGCCGGTCTCGATCGGCGCGAAGCTGTGGCTGATCGGCAGCTGGAAACTGTTGAGGCTGAAGTCGCTGTTGTAGCGCGCGGCGGCGATCCCTGGCGTGCCACCGAAGATCGAGAAGGTCTGGAACGCGCGCCCGAGCCGGTCAGCCTGCGTGACCCCTTCCCCGCCGACCAGCACGGTTTGCGCGGCGGCCGGATCGGCGGCAACCAGAGCGGCAAGCCCGACAGTCACCGCAAGCCGCTTCATGCCGCATCCCCAATATTCGTCAGCCCGACTCCGCGGGCGCTTGGATGATCATACCTGCCGCACCCTTGATGACCAGAACCGCAGGCCCTGTCTTTGCGAGTCGAGCGCGAATATCAGGTCCGCTGATCCGCCAGGGCCGCACCAAGGACTTCGCGGGCACCGATCGTGCTGACCGCAGTATTGTTGTCGCTTCGACGGATTACCGGAAAGCGTTTCACACGGGCGTTGCCGATCCTTGCGGCCCCTGTCGCGCAGCCGTGATCGCCCCTCGGAGAGTCTACGGCTTGATCGTCCAATGAGCGGAGGAGGAGAACCTCTATCGGGGCGGCGATGGAGCACGATCATCTCCGGCCCGCTGATGTCCCGGGTCGCCCCGCGACACCGCCGCTGGCTTTCCACGCTCGTGCGCCATCGCCCATCCCGTTCCGCCGCATCCGTTCGGTGAGCCCCCGCCTCCGGCCTCCGAGCAGAGGAGAGTTCATGACACTCCGTTCGTTTTCGTCGCCTGCACCGTCACGGCGACAGGTTCTGCGCATGGCTGGTCTCGCCGGAATCGGACTATCCGCGCCAGCCTGGGCGGACACGACCACCCAGTTCTCCCCGCCGCTGCCGGGCGGCCCGAACGAGCGGCCGCTCACCACGAGCTATCCCACCAAGGGCGCGATGATCCTGCAGCGCACGCGCCCGCCACTGCTGGAAACGCCGTTCGAGGTGTTCGATCAGGGGGTGTTCACACCCAATGACCGCTTCTTCGTGCGCTGGCACTGGGCCGTCATTCCCGGCAGCGTGGATGCGGCCAGTTTTCGCCTGAAGGTCCACGGTCACGTCAACCAGGTGCTGAACCTGTCCCTGCAGGACGTCCTCGCGCTGCCGCGGGTGGAACTGGCCGCCGTGAACCAGTGCTCCGGCAACTCGCGCGGCTATTTCCAGCCGCGCGTGCCGGGCGGCGAATGGGGCAACGGCGCCATGGGGAATGCGCGCTGGACCGGGGTGCGGCTGCGCGACGTGCTCGACCGTGCCGGCGTGAAGGCGGGCGCGGTGCAGGTGCGCTGCAACGGTCTCGACGAGCCGGTCGTGCCGGAGGGGCCGGATTTCCTCAAGACCCTCGATGTGGATCATGCGCGCGACGGGGAGGTGATGATCGCCTACGCCATGAACGGCGAGCAGCTTCCGCTGCTGAACGGCTTTCCGCTGCGCCTCGTGGTACCGGGATGGTACTCGACCTACTGGGTCAAGATGCTCAACGACATCGAGGTGCTGGACAAGCCGGACGACCAGTTCTGGATGGCCAAGGCGTACCTCATCCCGGACACGCCGGGCGCCAACGTGAAACCCGGCGAGACGGGGTACAAGCAGGTGCCGATCAACCGGATGGTGCCGCGGTCCTTCATCACCAACCTACGGCCGGGCGCCACCGTGCATGCCGGTGCGCAGACGCTCGTGCGCGGCATCGCCTTCGGCGGCGGGACCGGAGTCCGGCAGGTCGATGTCTCCGCCGATGGCGGCAAGACCTGGGCGCCCACGCAACTCGGCGCCGACGAAGGCAAGTACAGCTTCCGGCGGTGGCAGGCGACCGTCGCGCTGCCGAACGCCGGACAGCACGTGCTGATGGTCCGCTGCACCAACACCGACGGCCTCGTGCAGCCGAGTGTCCCGGTCTGGAACCCTTCGGGGTTCATGCAGAACGTCATCGAGTCCACGCCGGTCGTTGTGAGCTGAGGGGAACATGTCGATGTGCAGGACCAGCAGGATCGGCGGCGCTCTCTTCGCATGTGCGCTCGCGTTCGCGGCGGCCATGCCGGTGACGGGCCATGCGCAGGGGAACCCGCCCGCGGTGCCGGCGACGTTCGCCTTCAAGTCGCCCAACGTCGATCTGCCGAATGGCGATCGCATGTTCACAGGGGCAGGGTCGGACGCGATCAACAACAACTGCCTCGCCTGCCATTCCGCGGGCATGGTGCTGAACCAGCCGCCGCTGTCGAAGGCGGCCTGGGACGCCGAGGTCCACAAGATGATCCAGGTCTACAAGGCGCCGGTGAATGCCGACGACATTCCGGCGATCGTCGCGTACCTGGCCGCCAACAAGGGCACGAAGTAGGAGACAAGGCACGGCCGACCCCGATGGGCGTCGCCGCTCATCAGGGGTCCGGCCAGGACGGCCCGCGTTGCAGCCAGAGCAACCCGCACGACCAGGCGAGGCAGACCGCCAGCGCGAGGGCCATGGCCGCGGCCACCCCCACCATCCCGATCGTCAGATGCAGCACGAGGAGCATCCCGCCGAACCCCAACATCGGTGGGAGCGCCTTTGCCGCGACCTGGGCCGCCGCTGCGCGCCCGAGGCGCAGTTGCAGGATGGCGAGCAGACTGATCAGGCTGACGGGGAATACCGCCGCGAAGCCGGTGACGGCCGGCCCCATCGCGCTACTGCCCGCCACCACCACCGACACGAAGCCTGCGACCAGCACTGCGCGGAGCGGAAGCTCGAACCAAGCGCGACGGCTGGGCGGCGCCGGCCGCGGCGCGACCACGCGGCTGCGCGCGAGGACGGCGAGCCCGATGGCATACACCGCGCCGTTCACCAGCACCGCGCCGACCGCCGACCATGCGACCTGCCGCGCTACCAGGCTGGCGCCCAGCCAGACGGCGATCGCGAGGACCAGGCAGCGCCAGGAGGAGAGCCGCGTCGCCAAGGCCGCGTAGCAGATCAGGAACAGGCCGGTCGCCGCGTTCGCGACGGCGCTGGACAGCGCGCTCGCGGCGACGAAGCCAGGGCCGTGCTGCAGGGCCAGGAAGACGTAGGCAGGTCCGGCCGAAACCGGCAGGCTGGCGATCACCGCACCCCACATTGCGCCGAGACGCTCCGCGGCGACCGAGGCCGACACGACGAGCAGCGCCGTCGTCAGCGCCTTGACCAGCAGCGGCAAGAGGAAGAGGGCGGACATGAGGTGCAGCCTTCCGCCTGCCGCACCAGGCATCCGCACCGCCCTTCGACAGGACTCGTTGGCCGGATGAGGCCGGGGCGCTTTCGAATGCCTCGCCTAGGCGCAGCGTCCGCTCGAACCACCGGCCGGGTCAAGCCCGCTCGTCCTGCTCTGCGCGAACCGCTCGACCGGCGCGCGATCGCGTTCGTACGGCCGCTCCCTGTCTCGGCACATGGCCGTTCGGCACGCATCTCGACACGCATCGCCGGCACGGGCCGGTTGACCTGCGTCAACGCAGGCGCCCCCGGCCCCGATAGAGTGCGCAGGAGCAGATCGGACGTCAGGGAGCAGGTCATGTCCGTTTCCGTCAGCTTCTTCGGCGCGGCGCGCACCGTCACCGGCTCCTGCATCGCGATCGACACCGGAGAAGCGCGCGTCCTGGTCGATTGCGGCATGCTCCAGGGCAGCAAGACGCTCAAGGCGCTCAACTACCAGCCCTTCCCGTTCGCACCGTCCAAGATCGACGCGGTGCTCCTGACACACGCGCATATCGACCACAGCGGGCTGATCCCCAAACTGATCGGCGCCGGCTTCACCGGGCCGGTGTACGCCACCCACGGCACGCGAGAGCTGTGTTCGGCGCTGCTGCCGGATGCCGGTCATATCCAGGAGTTCGAGGTCGAGATCCTCAACCGCCGCAACATGCGCCATGGCAAGCCGACGGTGACGCCGATCTACACGAAGGCGGATGGCGTCGCCGCGCTGCAGGCGTTCCGGCCGGTCGGATACCACCAATGGTGCGAGCCTGCGGCCGGGCTCCGCGCGCGCTTCTGGAACGCCGGGCACATCCTGGGGTCGGCCTCGATCGAGCTCGAGATCGCGTCGCGGGACACTGGCGAGGCGCCGCTGCGGCTGCTGTTCTCGGGCGATGTCGGGCCGCAGGAGAAGGCGCTGGAACGGCCGCCCGAGGCGCCGGCCGGCATCGACTACCTGTTCTGCGAGTCCACCTATGGCGACGTGGTGCGACCGAAGATCTCGGCGGCCGACCGCGCGGCGCGCCTCGCATCGCACATCCATGACGCGCTGAACGACGAAGCTCCGCTGCTGATTCCCGCCTTCGCCGTCGAGCGTACGCAGGAATTGCTGGTCGACCTCGTGCAGCTCATGCAGTCCGGCGACGTCCCGACCGCGCCGATCTACATCGACTCGCCGCTGGCCACCCGCGCGACCGAGGTCTTCGTCCGCAACGCCGGCGACCTGGACCGGACGGTGGACGTCGCGCGCATCCTGCGCTCGCCGCTGCTGCGCTTCACCGAAACGGAAGACGAGAGCCGACAGATCGATCGCGTCGGCGGCTTCAAGATCATCCTGGCCGGCAGCGGCATGTGCGATGCCGGGCGAATCCGGCACCACCTTCGCCGCTGGCTGTGGCAGCGCAAGGCCACCATCCTGCTGACCGGGTACCAGGCGCCCGGCACACTCGGGCGCATCCTGATGGACGGCACCGACTCCGTCCGGATCCAGGGCGATGAGGTGCGGGTGCGCGCCCGCATCGCCTGGACGGACGACTATTCGGGCCATGCCGACTGCGACGAACTCGCGCATTGGATCGCGGCACGCGCGCCGATCCGGCGCGGGTTGTTCCTGACCCATGGGGAGGAGCGAGCGATCGCCGACCTGGCACGCCGCGTCGGCTCCTTGCCGCAGGCGGACGCAACCGTGATCCGCCCCCTGCTCGACGACGTCTACGACCTCACCCCGGCCGGCGCGCGCGTGCGGACGCCGGCACCGGCGCGGCGGCTCGCCCCCGAACTGGTCGGGCGGATGGACTGGCACAACGAGCGGTCCAGGCTGTTGCTGGACATCTCCGCGCGGCTCGAGGCCGCGCCGGACGACGCCGCGCGAGCGGAGATCGTGCAGCGCCTGCGGCGCGCCATCGCGCCCGCCGAAGCGGAGGCTTCTCGATGACGCGCGCACCGGCATGTCGCGTCGATGCAGGACGCATGCTGGCGCGCCGCAGCCGGAGTCGACACCCACCCCGCGCCGACGCACCGGGGCCCGCACCGCGTTCGCGCCCGCCTCAATACGACCGCGGCATCCCCAGCACGTGCTGCCCCACATACCCCAGGATCAGGTTCGTGGAGATCGGCGCGATCTGGTAGATGCGCGTCTCGCGCCACTTGCGCTCGATCTCGTATTCCCGCGCATACGCGAACCCGCCATAGGTCTGCATGCAGGTATCGGCCGCCTTCCAGGCCGCCTCGCTCGCCAGCAGCTTGGCGACGTTCGCGTCCGCGCCGCACTCCTGCCCCGCATCGAACAGCGCGGCCGCGCGACGGCACATCATGTCCGCCGCCTCCAGCTCCGCCCAGGCGCGGGCGATCGGGAACTGCACCGCCTGGTTGCGCCCGATCGGCGCGCCGAACACGACGCGGTCCTTGGCGTAGTCCGTCGCCTTCTTCACGAACCACTTGCCGTCGCCCACCGCCTCGGTCGCGACCAGGATGCGTTCGGCGTTCATCCCGTCCAGAATGTAGCGGAAGCCCCTGCCCTCCTCGCCGATCAGGCTGTCGGCCGGGATGCGGTAGTTGTCGAAGAACACCTCGGTCGTGTTGTGGTTGATCATCGCCTTGATCGGGCGGATCTCCAGCCCCTGGCCGGTGTTCTTCTTCGACAGGTCGATCAGGAACACCGACAGCCCGTCGCTGCGCTTCTTCACCTGGTCCACCGGCGTCGTTCGCGCCAGCAGCAGCATCATGTCGGAATGCAGCGCGCGGCTGGTCCACACCTTCTGCCCGGTGACCAGGTAGGAATCGCCGTCGCGCACCGCGCGGGTCTTGAGCTGCGTGGTGTCCGACCCGGTGGTCGGCTCCGTCACGCCGAACGCCTGCAGCCGCAGCTCGCCCGAGGCGATCTTCGGCAGGAAACGCCGCTTCTGCGCCTCCGACCCGTGCCGCAGCAGGGTGCCCATGATGTACATCTGCGCGTGGCCCTGGCTGGCGACGCAGCCGGCGGCGTTGATCTCCTCCAGGATCACCGCGGCGGCACGCAGCGGCAGGCCGGAGCCGCCGTACTCCTCGGGGATCAACGCGCCCAGGAAGCCGGCCTTCGTCAACTCGCCCACGAACTCGGTCGGATACGCCTCCTTCTCCTCGAGCGCGCTCCAGTAGCTGCCGGGGTAGCGGGCGCAGATCTTGCGCACGGAGTCCCGCAGCTCCGGGTAGTCCTCGCCCAGGGCGACCAGGGTTTCGTCCGACACGTTCCATTGCCTCCGTTTCTGCGCCCCCAAGCTGCGCCTGCCCCTTTTGCGGGTCAAACCACGACCGGTGCGACGCCACGTCGCGGCATAAATCCTGCGACCTCCGCACGTGTCGTTTGGATACCGGTCTGGAACTGAAGAACAACGATCCTGCCCGGGACAGAAGATGCAGGCATCATCGCCGTTCTCAAACCGGCGTGGACATCGTGCCGAAAGAACACGGCCCGCCACCAACGGTTTGTCTTCGCTGATTGTTGTCTGGCCATTGCATCCCTGGGCACCCAATTATCTCGCATGTCCAACAGCATCGACCTGGTTTCCACCGCCGAAGCGTCCCGCCTCGCGGCACTCGCGGAATACGACTTGATTGATACAGACCCCGAACAGGCGTTCGATCGCCTGGCAGGCTTGGCAGCGCGGCTCTTCGACGTGCCCATCGTCCTGGTGTCCCTGATCGAATGGGACCGCCAGTTCCTCAAGGCGCATTTCGGCACCGCGCTGTGCGAAACCAGCCGCGAGATCTCGTTCTGCACCCACGCGATCGCGCAGGAGGCGATGCTCGTCGTCCTGGATACCGCGCAGGATGAACGGTTCGCCGCAAATCCGCTGGTGCAGGGCGCGCCGTTCATCCGCTTCTATGCCGGCCAGCCGCTCGTGACCTCCAAGGGGCACAGGATCGGCACCGTCTGCCTGATCGACACGCAGCCCCGGCCGGGTTTCTCGCCCGAAGACCAGAGGAACCTGGCGGACGTCGCCGCCCTCGTCATGGACCGGATGGAGATGCGGCGCCTCGACCACATGAGGTCGGCCAATCATGCGCGGTTCGAGAACATCGCGACGACCTCCCCCGACGCCATCATCTGCTCGGATCCCACGGGCCGCATCACGTTCTGGAACGGCGCGGCCGAACGGCTCTTCGGCTACGGGCCGCACGAGATCGTCCAGCACGGCATGGACGTGCTGATGCCGGAGAGCTGCCGCCACCTCTACGACGCGGCGTTGGCGCGGCTGCGTGGCGGACGCGCGCCGGACGCGGCCGACCACAGCCTGGAGCTGTGGGGGCAGCGCAAGGACGGCAGCGAATTCCCGGCCGAGTTCTCGCTGTCCGTCTGGCAGGAGGGCTGTGCCACCGGCCTTGGCGCGATCGTGCGCGACATCACGGAACGGCGCCAGAGCGAGGAGCGGCTGTTCCGGCTCGCCTCGCTGGACGCGCTCACGGACCTGCCCAACCGTGCGGCCTGGCGCGAAAGCCTGGCGAGGACGTTGCAGGCGAAGACGCCGGCCACCGTGTTGCTGCTCGACCTCGACGGCTTCAAGGAGGTCAACGACACCCTCGGGCATCCCGCCGGCGATGCGGTGCTGCGGGAGGTGGCGATGCGCCTCAACGCCGTCTGCGGCAGCGCGCTCGAGATCGCCCGGCTCGGCGGCGACGAGTTCGTCGTGCTGCTGGAGGGCGAGGACGAGACCCGCGCAACGACGCTGGCGCGGGACCTGATTTCCGCCGTGTCCAAGCCGTACGACTATGCCGGGCGGCGCACCGAGATCGGCGTGAGCATCGGCATCGCCTTCGCGCCTCGCCACGGCGCGCGATCGGACGAGTTGCTGGGTGCGTCCGACCTTGCCCTCTATCGCGCCAAGGCGGCCGGCAAAGGCCGGTGGGAAGTCTTCGCGCCGGCCCTGCGTGACGCGGTGGTGGCCCGCCGCTCCCTCGGCCTCGAGCTGCGCCGAGCCTTCGAGCATGGTGAGTTCGAGCTGTTCTATCAGCCGCAGGTCGCGATGACGGACCGCCGGCTGATGGGCGCCGAGGCCCTGCTGCGCTGGAACCACCCGGCGAAGGGCCTGCTCTCTCCCGCCTCCTTCATCGAGGTACTGAGCCAGAAGCCCTCCACGGCCGCGGTCGGGGAATGGGCACTGCGCGCCGCCTGCCGCGAAGCTGCCCGCTGGCGGATCCGGATGCCGGACTTCCGCATCGGCGTGAACCTGTTCGAGGCCCAGTTCCGATCCGGCGGTCTGCTCGCCATCGTCCAGAGCGCGCTCGCGGAGCACGGTTTGCCGCCCGACGCACTCGAACTGGAGATCGTCGAGAACATCTATCTGCGCAACGACGCGCCCACACTCGGCTTGCTGAACGACCTGCGCGATCTGGGCGTCGGCCTCGCCTTCGACGATTACGGAACCGGTTTCGCGTCGCTCAGCCTGCTCAAGCGCTACCCGGTCACCCGCCTGAAGATCGACCGTTCCTTCGTGGGCGGTGTGAACACCGACCCGACCGACGCCGCGGTGGTCAAGGCGGTGCTGTATCTGGGCCGGAACTTCAACGTGCACGTCACGGCCGAAGGCGTGGAGACCGAGGCGCAGCTCGATTTCCTGCGCGGGAACGACTGTGCGGAGGCGCAGGGCTACCTGTTCGGCCGCCCGATGCCGGCCGCCGCGTTCGAAAGCAAGTTCGTCGGCCCGCGCGCGGCGTGATGCCGAGGAGCCGCTCCTGTCCATGCGGCGTCCGCTGCGGCCGTCGGTGGGCGGCCGCCTCCGGTCATGGCGTCTCTGGCTGCCTCGGTGCCGCGTCCTGCGGACGCGTTTCCGGCAGGAGCAGGGCGGCAACGGCTTCAGGCACCCTTTCGTTGATCACGACGCCGTCGGGTTCACCCGCCTTCGCGGGAGCCGCCTGTCCGCCAGCCGCCGGCGCGAAGGTCGGCGCTCGTGCGGCCATGCCGACGCTGCGCTTGCCGAACGTGTCCCCGCCTCGCTAAGCCGGTTCCGATGCGCATCCTCTTCGTCACCTCGAACCGGCTGGGCGACGCCGTCCTGTCCACGGGGCTGCTGGACCATCTGCTGCGCGCCCATCCTGCGGCGCGCTTCACCGTGGTCTGCGGGTCGGTCGCGGAGGGAGTGTTCGCCCGCATGCCCCGCCGCGAGCGCACCATCGTGCTGGAGAAGCGGCGCTACGGCTTGCACTGGCTGCCGCTCTGGGCCGCGACCGTGCCGCATTGGTGGGACCTGGTCGTGGACATCCGCGCCTCGGCCCTGTCGTTCCTGGTGCCGACGCGACGCCGCGCGGTGAGGCGGCGGGGGGGCGGACACAAGACGGCGCAGCTTGGGTCGCTGCTGGGCCTCGATCCGCCGCCCTTGCCGGTGGTGTGGACCGACGCGGCCGACGAGGCGCTCGCCGCGGCGCTGCTGCCCGCGGATCGGCGCGTGGTGGCGTTGGCGCCGACCGCCAACTGGGCGCCGAAGACCTGGCCGGCGGAGCGGTTCGCCGCGCTGTTCCAGGCCGTGCGGCAGGCGGTGCCGGATGCGGTGCCCGCGGTGCTGGGCGGCCCAGGGGCGACCGAACGGGCCATGGCGGCGCCGTTGCTGGACGCGCTGCCCGATGCGATCGACCTGGTGGGGCGGCTGACCGTGCCCGAGGCGGCCGCGTGCCTGCGCCGCGCCGCACTGTTCGTCGGCAACGATTCGGGGCTGATGCACGTGGCGGCCGCGAGCGGCGCGCCCACGGTCGGGCTGTTCGGCCCGACCGACGCCGGGGAATACGGCCCCGCCGGAACCTGCACCGCGGCGGTGGTCAGCCCAGACGGCACGATGGCCGGGATCACGGTCGAGGCGGTGCTGGCGGCCGCGAAGGGCCTGACCCCTGCCCTGCCCTGGCGCGACGCGGCCTGATCCGACGCAAGCCGGCCGGCGGCATACGACCGGCCCCGTCAGCGCGGCCGCCGCCATCACGCCCGAGCAGCCGCCCCCGGCTATCCCGCGCGGAGCAGCCGCGCGCCTTCGCGTTTCAGCCAGGGAATGGAGCTCGCCGCGTGCGGGGTCAGCTCGTCCACCAGCGCCCAGAACTGCGGGCCGTGGTTCATGTGCCGCAGATGCGCGACCTCGTGCGCGGCGACGTAGTCCTGCACCTCGGGCGGCGCCATCACCAGCCGCCAGCTGAACGCGAGCGATCCGTCGGTCGCGCAGCTCCCCCAGCGGGACGTCGTGTCCTTCACCGTGATGCGCCGCGGCATTCGCCCGACCCGGCGCGCCTTCTCGACCACCAGCCCGGCCAGGCTGCGCCCCGCCTCGGCGCGGAGGAAATCCGCAACCCGGCGGCGGAGGAACTCCGGCGCGCCGGTGACCACCAGCGTGTCGTCCTCCCGCCACACGCCGCCCCGCGCCTCGGGACGATGGCGGATATGGTGCGGAACGCCATGCAGGAGGATCGAGGCGCCGTCCGCGAAGGGCATCGCGTCCGGCAGGGCGGCAAGCCGGTCGGCGATCCACCCGGCGTGGTTCATCAGCAGCCGCATCCCGGCCGCCCGCCCCGCCCGCATCGGCAAGGTCACCACCACCCCCCCGCCGCTCGGATCGATCCGCAGGCTGATCCGGCGCGCGCGGGTGCTGCGCCGCCACTCCACCCGCGCCGGCCCGGTCGGCAAGGTGAGGGTCTCGGGCGGAAGGCTCTCCATCATCTCGTCTCTGCGCAGACCATCCCCCGATTCGTCAACGCAGCCGAACAGCCTCTTGCACGGCGGCTGGAATGGCGGCAATCATGTTATGATATAACATTCTGATCGGGTCCTCCCATGCGCCGCCGGATGCTCCTTTCCAGCCTCGCCCTCCTCCCGCTCGCCACCACCGCGGTTCGCGCCGCCACCCCGCTGAAGGCGGTGGCGACGTTCTCCATTCTCGCCGACATGGTGCGGCAGGTCGGGCAGGACCGCGTGGCGGTGACCGGCCTCGTGCCGCCAGACGGGGATGCGCATGTCTACCAGCCCCGCCCCGCCGACCTCCGCGCCGTCGCGCAGGCGCAGCTCCTGGTCGAGAACGGTCTTGGCCTCGAAGGCTGGATGCAGCGGATGGGCAGCGCCGCCGAGTTCCGGGGCGTGCGCGTGATCGCGGCGGAGAAGGTGACGCCGCGCACCATGACCGAGGACGGCCAGGTCGCCACCGACCCGCATGCCTGGCAGGATCCGCGCAACGGGGTGCTGTATGCGCAGGCGATCGCCGCGGGCCTCGCCAAGGCCGATCCGGACCATGCCGAGGCCTACCAGGACGCATCCGCACGCGTTGTCGCGGAGATCCGGAAGATGGACGCCTGGATCGAGGCGCAGTTCGCGCCCATCCCCCCCGCGCGGCGCCGCATCATCACGACCCACGACGCGTTCGGCTATTACGGCGCACGCTATGGGATCGAGCTGCTCGCGGCGGAGGGGCTGAGCACCGAAGCCGAACCCTCGGCGCGCGCCATCGCCGCCCTGATCGCCCAGATCAAGCGGGAACAGGTCCACGCCGTGTTCCTCGAGAACATGACCGACCCGCGCATCGCCCGCATGCTGGCGAAGGAGAGCGGTGCGGTGCTGGGCGGCACGGTCTATTCCGATGCCCTGTCTCCGCCGAACGGGCCGGCACCCACCTACCTCGCGATGCTCCGCCACAACACCACGCTGTTCGCGCGCGCCATGACGGGCACCTGACGCCTCAGATCACGTTGAACAGCCACAGCAGGAGGATCACCGGGATCGGGATCCCCACCAGCCAGAGCAGAATGCCGCCCATCTCGTCCTCCCCAGGTGATATGACGGCGCCGTAACGCGGCGCCGCTTCGCTCCGTTCCCCCTCGTGCCATCACGCCCCCGTTGGCGGGACTTGCACCCCGCCGCGACCGACCGGCACAGTTGGTTGCAAAGAACGGGGGAAACGAACATGGCCGTGCTGCGCGGCATCCAGGTGCTGGATTTCACCACCACCATCGCGGGGCCCTACTGCGCCCGCCTGCTGGCCGATCTCGGCGCCACCGTCATCAAGATCGAGGCGCCGGAAGGCGACATGATGCGCGACCGCCAGCCGCTGCGGAACGGCGCAAGCACCGCGTTCGGGCAGCTCAACGCGGGCAAGCAGAGCGTGCGGCTCGACCTCAAGCAGCCGGCCGCGCAGGACGCCGTGCGCCGCCTGCTCGCCACCACCGACGTGGTGGTGGAGAATTTCCGCCCCGGCGTGATGCGCCGCTTCGGCCTGGACCATGCGGCGATGACCGCGGTGAAGCCGGACCTGGTGTATTGCGCGATCTCGGGCTTCGGGCAGACCGGGCCGGACGCCGCGCGCGCCGCTTATGCGCCGGCGATCCATGCCGCCTCGGGCTTCGACCTGGCGCATCTCGCCTACCAGGACGCGCGGGAGCGGCCGGACAATTGCGGCATCTACGTCGCCGACGTGGTCACCGCGATCTATGCGTTCGGCGCGATCGTCGCCGCCCTGCTGCACCGCGCCCGCACCGGCGAGGGGCAGATGATCGACGTCTCCATGCTGGAATCGACGCTGAGCCTGCTGGTGGCGGAGCTGCAGACCGCGCAATTCCCGCAGCCGCCCGCCGGCAAGCCCATGTTCGGGCCGGTGCGCACCGCGGACGGGTTCATCATGCCGGCGGTCGCGAGCGAGCGCACCTTCCAGGCGCTGGCCCGCGCGGCGGGGCGGGAGGACTGGATCACCGATCCCCGCTTCGCGCTGTATCCCGACCGGCGCGCCAACTGGGGTACGCTGATCGACGAACTGGAGGCCTGGACGAGCACGCGCCCCACCGCCGAGTGCCAGGCGGCGTTCGAGGCGGCGGGCCTGCCGTGCTCCCCCTATCGCACCGTGCGGGAGGTGCTGGCCGATCCGCAGCTCGCGCATCGGGACGCGTTTGCCGAGGTCGAGGATGCGGGCGGCCGCTTCAAGGTGCTGAACCCCCCGTTCCGGTTCTCGGGCGCGGAGGTGGGCGTGGGCGGGTTCGCCGCGGCGCTCGGCGAGCATACGCAGAGCGTGCTGCGCGCAGCGGGCTGCAGCGAGGCGGAGATCGCGCGGGCGATGGGCGTGGTGGAGGCGGCGGTGGCGGGGTGAAGAGCACTGAAGCGGAATACGAATTCCGGCTCGGCACTCGAGATTGCTTCCGCCAACGCCGTTGCAGCGCTCGGAATCCTGGCTGGTACAATCTCCCCCGGCACACCCTGCGCAGCCGATCAGGCACGGCTTGTGGGGAGTGCTTGTGTGCATGTCGGCATGTGCATATGCAGGATCCGATACGCTGTGCGTGACTGCCCGAGATCCACTTGTCCGGTACAAAGTCCATGAACAATTCAGAAAGCGTCCCTGAGCTCACGACCGAGGAGGAAGCCGACGAAACCCCATATGTCGAGTTCGATATCTCGGTCTCCCCGTCCGATCCACCTCTCGAACTCCTCGCCCAGCAAATCGAGCGAGGCGACATTATAATACCGTTTTACCAGCGAAATTTCGTCTGGAAGATCGAGCAAGCATCAAAGCTCGTAGAGTCGTTTCTGATGGGGTTACCGGTACCACAGATCTTCCTGTACGTGAATTCGGACGACCGCCTCGAAGTCATTGACGGTCAACAGCGTTTGATGTCCGTTAAGTATTTCCTCGAGGGATTGTTTGGGGAAGAGGACGCAAACGGTAGGCGGCAAGTCTTCAAGCTAAAGGGCTTGTCGGAGCGGTCAGAATTGCGTGGCAAGACTTTCCATGATCTCACCGAAAAGGACCAGAGGCGATTCAGGAACTCCACTCTGCGCGCAATTAACATAAAGCAACTTAAGCCGAGCTTTCGCAACGATAGCGTTTTTCACATTTTCGAGCGTCTAAATACAGGCGGTACACAGCTCAAGCCTCAAGAAATTCGGAACGCAGTCTACAGAGGCCCGATCGTTGACCAGTTGTCCGATCTCAACCGGGATCCTAACTGGCGTCGTATTTTAGGAGCGCCCTTACCCGACAAAAATCAAAAGGATGTAGAACTCGTTCTGAGGCTGTTCTCGTTGTTCGAGTACTGGTCCGAATATGAGAAGCCTATGCTTTCGTATCTCAATAAAATGATGGACCAAAATCGTCAATTCTCATCCGAGCGAGCCCGCGAATTCGTCAAGAGGTTCAAAAATGTGACGGAACTTGTCTCTGGTTCATTGCACCGTCCGTTTCGACCAAGGGGCGTGATCAACGCCGCCGTTCTTGAAGCAGTTATGGTCACCCTTCTCGAGAATCCCGCGGTTGATAAATCTTTCCTACCGATAAAGTATGAAAGGCTTCTGTCCGACCCCAAATTCATGCGAATCATCACGGGAGCAACAACTGACACGCTCGTTCTCAAGGAGCGCTTGCGGCTTGCTCGAGAAATTCTGACAGATGCCACGCACTGACATCATTCCTATTCTGGGACGCATTGATGCTCTGGCGAGTGAAATCAATGCATTCGTGCCGCTGGATACGAGGTCAGTGCAATTTAGAGCTGATCTTGCCGGCCTTCTAGTTGTCTCGATTGTTGCAACGTACGAATCATGCGTTAAAGAAACACTGACTGGGTTCGCCGGGCGCCATCATGCTCAATTCGGCACATTTGCTCAAAATCATTTCGGCAGACTCAACAGCCGAATTTCTCTGTCTGATTTGTATGGTTATGCGCGCACTTTTGACAGCGCACGCCATGCTGCATCTGGGGCGATCCTTGACAGAAGGAAAAGTAAATTCAAATCATGGCTCGGAAAGACTTTACCTCCGCATATAAGCAGATGCTGGAGTGGCGCCATGCTTTTGCACACGCAGGAATTCGTAACACTACAGTTGAGGAAGCGCTCGCGACACACAGACTAGCAAAATGGGTATTAATCACATTTTCTGATGCATTTGACTAAAATAGTTGCGCGCGCCATAGTACATGTCTAGTATAACCTCTGCAGTAACGTCCATGGGATGCGTAATCAGAGCGGTAGCCGGTATTATGCCGGCGCGCGGTATTCTCTTGGTCTGGGCGTGGCCGCCCTACCAACCCCACGCCATGAGACCTATGAGCGAGGACGCTTATCGATATTACTTGGGCCGGATCTCAGCCGACCGGTCGGGCATCCGCGGGTAGATGAAGGCAGGGGCGATACGGCCGCGGGCGCCCGATATCAGCGCGATACGCATGATGCGACATACGGTAGACAGGCCGAGTGGCCGTTGCCCTTACGCGCGTTGCTGACCGCCTCGACCTGACCGGTGACGCTCAGGGACATCACCAAGAGTATGAGGGTCAGACTCGCACTCCCCCTTCACCCACCCGCAAACACGCTACCCCATCCACCAACGCCGGCACCGTCTCCGCACACGCCGGCATCGCCACCGGGCACCGCGTCCGGAACACACACCCCGACGGCGGCGCCGAAGGGCTCGGTGGGTCCCCCTGCAGCAGGATGCGCGTCCGGCGGCGGCTCGCCTCCAGCGACGGCGCGGCCGACAGCAGCGCCTGCGTGTAGGGATGGCGCGGCGCCTCCAGCACCTGCGCCACCGGCCCGCTCTCCATCACCCGGCCCAGATACAGCACCACCACCCGGTCACACAGGCTGCGCACCACCGCCAGATCGTGGCTGATGAACAGCAGCGCCAACCCGAACCGGCTGCGCAGATCCGCCAGCAGCGCCAGCACCTGCGCCTGCACCGAGACGTCCAGCGCCGACACCGGCTCGTCCGCCACCAGGAACTCCGGGTTGGTGGCCAGCGCGCGGGCGATGCCGATGCGCTGGCGCTGCCCGCCCGAGAACTCGTGCGGATACCGGTCCGCATGCATCGGCGCGAGTCCCACCTGGCCGAGCAGCGCCTCGACCTGGGCGCGGCGTTCGGCGGGGGGGACCAGGGCGTGGATCGTCGGCCCGTCGGCGATCTGCGCGCCGATGGTCCGCCGCGGGTCCAGGCTGGAATGCGGGTCCTGGAAGACGATCTGCATGCGCCGGCGCAGGACCCGCCGCTCCGCCGGCGTCGCGCGGGCGAGGTCGACACCGTCGAACCAGACCTGCCCCTCGGACGGTGGCAGCAGCCCCAGCAGCATGCGGCCGAGCGTGGACTTGCCGGAGCCGGATTCGCCGACGAGGCCGACGGTCTCGCCGCGTCCCAGGCTCAGCGACACGTCGGTCACCGCCTGCACCGGGCGGGCGCGGGTGAACAGGCCGCGCGCGCCGAACCGGCGCGTGACGCCTTCGGCGACCAGCAGGGGCGGCGGTGCGGCGGTCATGCGAGCTCCCGCCAGCGCAGGCAGCGGGAGGTATGGTCCTCCCCGGCCTCGACCAGCGCCGGGCGCTGCGCGTCGCAGGCGGGGATGCGGTGGCGGCAGCGCGGGGCGAAGGCGCAGCCGGGGGGCAGTTCGTGCGGCAGGGGCACGGTGCCGGGGATGCCGTCGGGCAGGCCGCCGTCCTCGCGCGGGGCGCTCGCCAGCAGGGCGCTGGTGTAGGGGTGCAGCGGCCGGGCGAACACCGTGGCGGCGGGGCCCTGCTCCACGATCTCGCCGGCATACATCACCGCGACGCGGTCGGCGATTTCGGCCACCACGGGCAGGGAGTGGGTGATGAACACGACGCCCATGCCGCGCTCCCGCCGCAGATCGCCCAGCAGGGTCAGCACCTGGGCCTGGATCGTCACGTCCAGCGCGGTGGTCGGCTCGTCGGCGATCAGCACGCGCGGGTCGTTGGCGATGGCCATGGCGATCATGGCGCGCTGGCGCATGCCGCCCGAGAGTTCGTGCGGGTAGGCGCGGGCGCGGGCGGCGGGGTCGGGGATGCCGACGCGGGTCAGCAGGTCCACCACGCGCTGGCGCAGGCGATGAGCGCTCTGGCGGGTGCGGGCATGCGCGGTGAGGCCCTCCGCGATCTGGTCGCCGATGCGGTGCACGGGGTTCAGGCTGGACAGCGGGTCCTGGAAGATCATCGCCATGGCGCCGCCCCGCAGGGAGCGGCGGGCGGGTTCGGGCAGGCGCAGCACCTCCCGCCCCTCCACAAAGGCGGCGCCCTGCTCGATGCGGGCGACCGGCGGCAGCAGGCCGAGGACGGCGAGGCCGGTCAGCGACTTGCCGGACCCGCTCTCCCCCACCACCGCGAGGGTCTCCCCGGGGGCGACGCGCAGCGAGACGTCGCGCACCGGGTGGATCGGCCCGCGCGGCGTGTCGATCGCGACCGTGAGATTCCGCAGCTCCAGCGCGGACCCGCGGTCGGGGACCAGGCCGGGCAGCAGCGCGGGCAGGCGGACGGCGCCGCGGCGGCGCGGGGGCACGCCGTGCGGGTCGACCGCGTCGCGCAGCGCGTCGCACAGGGCGTTCATGGCGAGGATGGTCAGGGTCAGCGCGGCGCAGGGCCACAGCAGCAGCAGCGGCGACTGGGTCATGGTGGAGCGCGCGGCCCCGATCATCAGCCCCCAGGACGGCGCGGGCGGCACGACTCCCAGGCCCAGGAAGGACAGGCCGGATTCCAGCACCACGGCGGACGCGGCGGCGAGGCTGAACTGCACCAGCACGGGGCCGGCGATGTTGGGCAGGATGGTGCGACCCATGATCCGCACCGGCCCGGCGCCGAGGGCGCGCACCGCCTCCACATAGTCCTGCGAGCGGACGGTGAGCACGCCTGCGTACACGACGCGCACGAAGCCCGGCAGATAGAGCACGGCGAGCACCGGGATCAGCGTGCCCGCGCCGGGCCCCAGCAGCGTGACGACCAGCAGGGCGAGCAGCAGCGGCGGAAAGCACAGCACCACGTCCATGCTGCGGACGGTCAGCACCTCCACGATCCCGCGCAGGAACCCGCCCATCAGGCCGAGCAGGATGCCCAGGAGGCAGGCGATTCCGGAGGAGGCCGCGGCGACGGAGAGGGAGACGCGCGCGCCCCAGAGCAGCCGGGTCAGCACGTCGCGCCCGTATTCGTCCTGGCCCAGCCAGTGCGCGGCGGAGGGGCCGGCGAGCCGGTGGGCGATGTCCATCCGCGTCGGGTTGTCGAGCGGCAGGAGCGGCACCGCGAGCGCGAGCAGCGCGATCCCGGCGACGGCAACGACGGGCGCGGGACGCAGCCTCATCCCGGCGCGCTCAACGACGGGCGCGCATGCAGATCACCTCGGCGCGCGGTCTGACCTCGATCCGGGCGCGGCCGCCCCACCAACCCCGCGCGGGACCGATGAGCGAAGAGGCTCATCGGTCTCATGCGTGGCGGACGCGCGGGTCCAGGGCGGCGTAGAGCAGGTCGACCGCCAGGTTCAGCGCGACGAACAGCACGGAGATGACCAGCACCACGGCCTGCACGGTGGGGTAGTCGCGGGCGTTCACCGCCTCCACCAGCAGGCCGGAGAGGCCGGGGTAGTTGAACACGTATTCGACCAGCACGGTGCCGCCGAGAAGCGAGCCGAGATGGAGGGCGAGGACGGTGACCACGGGCATCAGCGCGTTGCGAAGCACGTGGCGGGCCAAGATGCGCGGGGGCGCCACGCCTTTCGCGCGGGCGGTGCGCACGTAGTCGCGCTGGGCCACGTCCAGCACCGCGGCGCGGGTCATGCGGAACACGGTGGCGGAGAGGCCGAGACCGATCGCGAGCGCCGGCATGGCGAGCAGCGTGAAATGCCGCAACGGGTCGCGGGCGAGCGGCACGTAACCGCCCGCCGGCACCCAATGCAGCCACTGCGCAAACACGAGCACGAGCAGCGTGCCGGTGACGAAGATCGGCACGGACAGGGCGAGCGAGGAGTTCGCGAGCGCCAGCCGGTCGACCCAGCCGCCGCGGCGGAGCGCCGCAAGCAGTCCGGCCGGGATGCCCGTCACGATGGCGAACAGGGCGGCCGCGGCGATCAGCTCGAGCGTGCGGGGGAGCCGGCGGGCGATCTCGTTGAGCACGGGACTGTCGTCCTGGAGGGACCGTCCGAGGTCCCCCTGGGCGAGCCGCCGGAGGTTGTCGCCGTATTGGACGAGGAAGGGCCGGTCGAGCCCGAGTTGCTCGTGCAGTTCGGCGACCGCGGCGGGATCGGGTGCGACGCCGCCCTGGGAGAGCAGGAGTTCCGCCGGGTCGCCGGGGACGAGGCGGATGGCGGCGAAGACGATGGTGGCCACGATCCAGATCAGGATCAGGGCGGTGCCGATCCGTTTCAGCAGCCAGGGCACGGGTCGGCGGGCCTGTGGGTCATGCGTCGGGTCTCCGCGGCCGCTCTGGGCCAGACGGAGAGTGTGTCACGGCCACCCGCCTCCCCGCCAGCCATGGCTTCGGCGCGTCGGACGGAGACGGGGGAGATGGTGCGGAGGCTGGGGTGATCGTGCGGAGGCTGGGATGATCGTGCGGAAGAGGCGGTGACCGTGCGGAGGCGGCGGCGGGCGCGCCGCCCTCTCCGTCATGGCCGGCCGTGTGCCGGCCACGACCTCGCTCGCATCATCGAAAGCCGTGGATCCCCGGGACGAGCCCACGGCTGTCCGGTTCGTCACGCCCATTGGAATTGGGCCTGATCCTGGTCTCGGGATTTTGGTATTGGCTCGGGCAGGTCGAGCAGGTCGCGAATGGTCCTTCGCTGCATGATGGCGACCCTGACGAGAGTGGCGAACTCGAGCGGAGCGACGGTTGGT
>MKTV01000114.1:24426-26918 GCA_001898425.1 Rhodospirillales bacterium 69-11 | reverse complement strand
CCGCATGCTGCTGGGGGTGGGCGAGGCGCCGCAATTCCCGTCCAGCGCGCGGGTCGTGCGCGACTGGTTCCACATCGGTGGCCGCGGCACCGCGACGGGGATCTGGAACTGCTCCTCCACCCTCGGCACCGCGATCTCCGCGCCGCTGCTGACCGTGCTGATGCTGAACTTCGGCTGGCGGTGGATGTTCGTCATCATGGGTGTGGCCGGGCTGCTGGTGGCGGCTGCGTTCTACCTGCTGCACCGTGATCCACGGCACGTGCCGCTCGACGCGGCGGAGCGCGCCTACCTCACCGAAGGGGATGAGGCGGAGGGCCAGTCGCAGGTCACGTGGCGGGAGTGGAAGCGGCTGTTCGCCTTCCGCACCACCTGGGGAATGATCATCGGCTTCTTCGGCACGATCTACGTCACCTGGGTCTACAATGCATGGCTGCCCGGCTACCTGGAGATGCAGCGGCACATCAGCATCTCCAAGACCGGCTGGATCGCCGCCATTCCCTACATCTTCGGCGTGATCGGCAGCCTTCTCGGCGGCCGGCTCGCGGACTGGCTGGTCACGCGCGGCGTCAGCCCGATGAACAGCCGCAAATACCCGATGACCGCGTCGCTGCTGCTGACGGCCGGCTTCACCGCCTGGGCCGCGCTCACCCCCAGCGACTGGCTGTCGGTGGCGTGCATCTCCGTCTCGCTGTTCCTGCTCTACGTCTCCTCCGCGACGGCCTGGGCGATGGCGCCGGTCGCGGCCCCGGCGCATTGCACCGCCTCGATCGGCGCGATGCAGAATTTCGGCGGCTATTTCGGCGGTGCGCTCGCGCCGATGCTGACGGGGTTCATCGTGCAGGCCACGGGATCCTTCGTGCCCGCGCTGCTGCTGGCCGCCGGTGTCGCGCTGTGCGCGGCGGTCGGCTACTTCCTGGTGGTGGGCGATCCGGTGCCGGCGATGGAGGACGTGCCCGGCGCATCCTACGCGCGGGGCTGACGCGCGCGGCGAATCGGGATCAATGGCGCCAGAGCGCGAGCGCGACCTCGATGCAGATCAGTGCGACGACCGCGGCCTCCATCAGCGCCGCGCGTCCGCTGGAGGCTTCGTCGTACAGCGCCGTGTAGGTGTCCCGCACGATCGCGAGCTTGCGGTCAACCGCCGCGCTGACCGTGTGTACGCGGAACAGGTCGAGTGCCGCGGCGTAGACGCGCGCCAGGTACACGTCCTCCGTCACCTGCAGCGCGTTGTCCACGCGTTCCGTCAGTTCGGTGACCTCGGCGACCAGCGCGTAGAGCCGGCGTGCGAGGCCGGCGAAGCGGCGTGACGCGAACAGCCAGGCGGCGCGCTGCGTGCCTTCCACGAGGTCGTACATCCGCGGCAGTTCGGCATCGAGCAGCTCGTCGTAGTAGCGCATCTCCAGGAGCTGGGCGTTCGCCACCTCCACCACGTCCAGCACGTCGGAGTCGCCGCGCGGCTCGTAGATGAAGGCGCGGTCCCAGGTGAGCACCACGAGGTCGTCCGTGTAATACGAGAACCGCCGCGCCAGCAGATCCGCTCGGGCGCTGGCGGAGAGCGGGCGGCTCTCTCCCGACAGCAGTGGCACGAGGTCCACCCGCGCGAGCAGCGCCTCGGCGGAGAGCGGGCCGTCGAACGCCTCGACGGTGCCGAGCAGGTAGTCCTCTTCGAGGGTGGTGGTGGTAGGGCGTTCCAGGGCGCCGGCGAAGTCGCTGCGCACTTGCGCGAGCAGCGCGGCCCAGGGGGTGCGGGCTGGGTCGGAGACGGCGCGGTCGACGGCGTTCACGCGTGCCGCATAGGCCGCGAAGCCCAGGCCGCCTGCCGGCACTTCCAGCGCCAGGGTGACCGCACCGAAATCGTAGAGCCGCGCCAGCACGCGCGCGGCGACCGGCCCGTCCGCCAGGTCGAGCCGCACGGACGGAAGCGAGACCTCGAGCGGCGGCACGCCGAACGCCACCGCCTTGGGTGGCGTCGACACCAGCCGGCCGCGGCTGCTGGGACCTCCGGCACGCTCCGCCCACAGGCGTTCGGCACGCCGCAGGTCGATGGCGTAGGCGATATCGAACAGCCGGAGTGCGATCACCGATCCCGTGACGACCACCGGCTCTGGTTGCGTGTCGGTCTTCTGCAGGTCGGGCATGGCGCGGACCATGCTCAAACGCAACGGGCCTGTCCACCGTGGGGTGGACAGGCCCGCGCGCGTCGCGATGGCGGGATCAGGTCGTGTAGTCGGAGAACGCCACGCCCGAGAAGCGCGCACGGTAGTCGGTGCGCACGTTCACCACGGCGACCATGCCCTCATCCACCTTGGCCTGCGCGCGTTCCAGCGCGGGGCGGATGTCCTCGGCCTTGGTGATGTATTCGCCGTAGCCGCCCAGCGCCTCACAGATCTTGTCGTAACGCGTGTAACCAAGATCGCGGCCCGGCTTCTCCCGGTTCGGGTCGCCGGTCCAGCCGCCGTTCAGGCTGACCACGACCAGCAGCGGGATCTTGT
>MKTV01000114.1:20782-24407 GCA_001898425.1 Rhodospirillales bacterium 69-11 | reverse complement strand
CTCCATCACGTTGAGGCCCAGGCTGCCGTCGCCGTGCACCACGATGACCTGCTTGTCGGGCTTGGCGACCTTGGCGCCGACGCCGAACGGCAGGCCGACGCCCATCGTGCCGAACGGGCCGGAGTTCAGCCGGTGGCCCGGCGAGAAGGTCGGCATGGTCTGGCGACCGTAGTTCAGCGTCTCCTGCCCATCCACGCACAGGATGGCGTCACGCTTGGCGAAGTTCTTCACCTCTTCCAGCATGCGCACGGGGTGGATGTCGCCATCCTCGGCGTATTTGTTCGCGCCGGCGGAGGCGCGCTTGGCGGTCTCGCCCTCCGCGAGCTTTTGCCGCCAGGACTTGTAGCTGTCGGCGTTGACCTTGCCCTTGATGCCGTCGAGCAGTTGGCCAAGCACCGCCTTGCAGTCACCGACGATGGGGATGTCGACATAGCGCGCGGCGGTGCCGATTTCGGCCGGATCGATGTCGATGCGCGCGATCTTTGCGGTGGGCCCGAAGCGCGGCGGGGAGGCGTGCCCGATGATGTAGTTCATGCGGGTGCCGAGGACGATGATCAGGTCGGCGTCGCGGAACGCGGCGGAGCGCATCGACATGAACGAGCACGGGTGATCGTCGGGCACCACGCCGCGGCCTTGCGGGGTGGTGTAGAACGGGATGCCCGCGGCCTCGACGAAGGCCTGCATTTCCGCCCAGGCGCGCGACCAGATGACGCCGGAGCCGGACACGATCACCGGCTGCTTCGCCTCAGCCAGCGCCTTCACCAGCGCATCGACCTGGCGCGGGTCGCCGAGCGGACGGCTCTCCAACAGCGGGCGTCCGGCGAAGCTCCAGTCCACCAGGTTCTCGTCGATCTTCTGGTAGAGCATGTCGCCGGGGCAATCGAGGTAGACGGGGCCGGGCTTGCCGGTCATCGCCTTCTGGATGCCGAAATTGATCTGCTGCGGGATGCGCTTGAGGTTGATCAGCCGGTCGACGTGCTTGGTGCAGCCACGCAGCAGCTCGACCTGGTCGATTTCCTGGAACACCTGGCGGCCGAACTGCGAGATCGGGCTGGAGCCGCCGAGGGCCACGACGGGGCAGCAATCGACATAGGCGTTGGCGATGCCGGTGATCAGGTTGGTGACGCCGGGGCCGGAGGCCGCCATGCAGACCGAGGGTTCCTGCAGCAGGCGGCTATAGGCCTGGCATGCGAACGCGGCCGCCTGTTCGTGGCGGACGTCGATCATGCGGATGCCTTCCTTGATGCAGGTGGCCTCGGCCAGCAGCATCGGTCCGCCCATGATGAAGAACAGGTCGCGGATGCCTTCCTTCTGCAGGCAGCGGGCGATGATCTCGGAGCCGGTCAGTTCGGCCATCTTGTCTGTCTCCTCTTGCAGTCTTCACGCGTCATGGCCGGTCACGGTGCCGGTCATGCGTGGGGCTGGGTGCCGGTGGGGATGGCCGGGTCGAGCCCGGCCATGACGGTGGAGTGCGTGCGGGGATGGCCGGGTCGAGCCCGGCCATGACGGTGGAGTGCGTGCGGGGATGGCCGGGTCGCGCCCGGCCATGACGGGGAGGGCGGTGCCGTTGGGGGTGGCCGGGTTGAGCCCGGCCATGGCGGTGGGGGACTCGGTGGTCGCATCTCGTCATGGCCGGCCACCGTGCCGGCCATCCCCACCGGCACCCTGCCGCGACGGATGGCCGGGTCGAGCCCGGCCATGACGGGGAGGTGCGGGCAGGATGCTGCGCGTTCCTCGCGTCACCCGACCACGCCGGTCTGGCGCAGCGTGCCGATCTCGCCCTCGGGCAGGTCCAGCCAGTGGGACAGCACGTCGGCGGTGTGCGCTCCCAGAAGCGGGGCGGGCGCGACCGGGGGCGGGCTGCCGGAGTGGCGCACGGGCCAGGCCACCATCTTGAACTTGCCCGCCTTCGGATGATCGATCACCGGCATGATGCCGCGCTGCTCGAAGCTGGGA
This sequence comes from Rhodospirillales bacterium 69-11, assembly GCA_001898425.1. Lineage (GTDB taxonomy): Bacteria > Pseudomonadota > Alphaproteobacteria > Acetobacterales > Acetobacteraceae > Rhodopila. Next base: position 22,451 of record MKTV01000114.1, on the reverse strand, counting down.
TCGGTCGACAGCTCCATCGTGTCGAGCACCGCGCCGGCGGGTATCCCCGCGGCCCCGATGATCTCCATCGCCTCGTGCTTGGTGTGCTGGCGGGTCCAGGCGGCGATCATCTCGTTCACCTCGGCCTCGCGTTCGGCGCGCGCGGCGGGGCTGTCGTAGCGGGCGTCGCCGATCAGGTCCTCGCGCCCGATCACCTTCAGCAGGCGCCGCCAATGATCGGGGTTCGCACGGGAGGTGTAGACGTAGACGTAATCGTTCAGGCCGCCGCCCTTGCACGGGAAGGTGCCCATCGGCGGGTTGGCGCCGCTGACGGAGCTGTCGGCTGCGCGCCCGGCCGCCTGGCCGGTGCGCGCCTGGGCAGCGAAGGCGATGCGGATGTAATGCAGCATCGCGTCCTGCATCGCGACCTGCAGATGGTCGCCCTGGCCCGTTTCCTTGCGCCGGTACAGCGCGCCCAGGATGGAGATCGCCAGCAGCATGCCGGTGCCGGTGTCGCCCAGCGACGGGCCGGGTTTCAGCGGCCGGCCGTCCCGTTCGCCGGTGATCGACATGGTGCCGCCGCAGGCCTGCGCGATCATGTCGAAGGCCAGGTTCTTCTCGTGCTTGCTGCCCTCGCCGAACCCCTTCACCTGGCAGTAGATGATGGACGGGTTCAGCGCCCGCACCACGTCCGGGCCGAGGCCCAGGCGCTCGATGGCGCCGGGGGCGAAGTTCTCGACGAACACGTCGGCCTTCTTCGCGAGATCCTTGACCAGCGCGAGGCCTTTCGGATCCTTCAGGTTGACGGTGAGGGACTTCTTGTTCGCGTTGAACAGCAGGAAGTAGGGATCGTCGACGCCCGGCTTCCCACCGAGGGAGCGTCCGGGATCGCCGCTGTTCGGGTTCTCGACCTTCACGACTTCGGCGCCGAGCCAGGCGAGGGCTTCGGTGCAGGACGGCCCGGCCTCGAACTGGGTGAGGTCCAGGATGCGGACGCCGGCCAGGCAGGATTCCCCGCCGCTTCTTGCGTTCATCGCGTATTTCCTCCGTCTTGGGAGCCGCGCCTGGCGGTCCCCAGAAGGGGGCGTGCAGGGCGGTCCAGGTGAAACGCTAACCCGAAGCCGGAGCGGGCGTAAGTCCCAGGCGGCCGTCCCGCCACCCCCCGCGTTGACAGCGGCCGCCGCCGGGCGGAACGATCCCGGCGGTGATCGACAAGCTCGAGATGCTTCTGGCCCTGGCGCAGGAGCAGCATTTCGGCCGCGCGGCGGAGGTGTGTGGCATCACGCAGCCGACGCTGTCGGCCGGACTGCGTCAGCTCGAGGACTCGCTGGGCGTGCTGCTCGTTCAGCGCCAGTCGCGATTCATCGGCTTCACGCCTGAGGGTTTGCGCGTGCTCGATTGGGCGCGGCGCATCGTCGCGGACACGCGCGCCATGCGGCAGGAGATCGGCGCGCTGAAGCGGGGCCTGGCCGGGCATTTGCGGCTGGCGGCGGTGCCGACGGCGCTGCCGATCGTCGCTTCGCTGACGACCCCGCTGCATGTGGGCCATCCGGAGGTGGGCTTCACCATCCTCTCGCGCACCTCGATCGAGATCCTGGGGATGATCGAGAATCTCGAAGTGGAGGCGGGGCTGTCCTACGTGGACAACGAACCGCTGGGGCGGGTGCGCGCCATCCCGCTGTACCAGGAG
>MKTV01000114.1:0-20671 GCA_001898425.1 Rhodospirillales bacterium 69-11 | reverse complement strand
CGCCGCATTCTCGACCGCAAGCTGCGGGCGGCGGGGGCGGACACCGCGCCGACCCTGCAGTCGAACTCGATGGTGCTGCTGTTCTCGCACGTGCGCACCGGGCGATGGTCCAGCATCATGCCGGCGGTCCTGGCCGAGACGATGGGACTGTCCGCGCCGATCCGGGTGGTGCCGATCGAGGACGAGGAAGCGCCGCCGACGATAGGTCTCGTCTATCCCGCGCGGGAGCCTTTGCCCCCGCTGACCGCCGCCCTGGTGACGGAAGCGCGCCGTCTCAGCCGGCGTTGGGCGGATCCGGCGCCGGCGCCTCGATAGAACTTCGCTATCGCAGCATGGGACCGCTTTCTTGCATTCCGGGTGGTCCACTCCGATCCTCCCCTTATGCCCGTTGGTGATGGAGGGGTCCTTGCCGAACCACGAGGCCTGGAACGCGTCCCGTGCGGCCGAGATCATCGCGCGGCACACCGATCGGGAGGGCGCGACGCTGCCGATCCTGCACGCGCTGCAGGCGGCGTTCGGCTGCGTGCCGGCAGACGCCGTGCCCATGGTGGCGGAGGCGCTGAATCTCTCCCGCGCCGAGGTGCATGGGATCGTCACTTTCTACCACGAGTTCCGCCGCGAACCGCCGGGCCGCCACGTGCTGCGGCTCTGCCGCGCCGAAGCATGCCAGTCGGTCGGCGCCGATGCGCTCGGCGCGCATGTGCGGGCGCGGCTGGACGTGGACTGGCACGGCACCAGCGCGGACGGGGCCGTGACGCTGGAGCCGGTGTTCTGCCTCGGCCTGTGCGCCTGTGGCCCGGCGGCGTTGCTGGACGGGAAACCGCTGGCGCGGCTCGATCCGGCGAAGCTGGACGCGGCGCTGGAGTCGGCGGCATGAGCGCGGCGCGGCACGTATCTCCCCCCTCCCCGTGCGGGAGGGGGCCAGGGGGAGGGGGCGATCGGGGCTTTCGCACGATCGCTGCGTTCACCCCGGTCACCCCCCCACCCCGGCCCTCCCCCGCGAAGGGGGAGGGGGAGCGTGATGCCGGCGGCTTGCTTGGGGGCGTGCCATGACCCGGGTGTTCGTGCCGCGGGATGCCGCGGCGCTGGCGCTGGGGGCTGAGGCGGTGGCCGCTGCGCTCGCGCCGCATGCGACAGTGGTGCGCACCGGGTCGCGCGGCCTGTTCTGGCTCGAGCCGATGATCGAGGTGGAGACCGCGGCCGGTCGCATCGCCTATGGGCCGGTGGAGGCCGCCGACATCCCCGGCCTGCTCGCCGCGGGACTCCTGACCGGTGGCGCCCACGACAAGCGACTCGGGCGACCGGAGGACATCCCGTTCCTGGCGCGGCAAACCCGACTGACCTTCGCGCGCTGCGGCGTGGTCGATCCGCTGTCGCTCGTGGACTACGAGGCGCAGGGTGGCCTGAAGGGCCTGCGCCGCGCGCTGGAGATCGGGCCGGCCGCGACGCTGGCCGAAGTCACCGCCTCCGGCCTGCGCGGCCGCGGCGGAGCAGGCTTCCCGACCGGCATCAAGTGGAAGACCACCGCCGACGCGCCGGGCGCGCGCAAATACGTCGTCTGCAACGCCGATGAGGGGGATTCCGGCACCTATGCCGACCGCATGCTGCTGGAAGGCGACCCGTTCGCCCTGATCGAGGGCATGGCGATCGCCGCGCTCGCGGTCGGCGCGTCCCAGGGCTACGTCTACACGAGGTCCGAATACCCGCACGCGATCGCCACGTTCGATGCCGCGCTGCGCATTGCGCGTGAGTGCGGGCTGCTGGGCCGCGACATCCTGGGATCGGGCCTCGCCTTCGACATCGAACAGCGGGTCGGCGCCGGCGCGTATATCTGCGGGGAGGAGACCTCCCTGCTGGAAAGCCTGGAAGGCCGCCGCGGCCAGGTGCGCGCCAAGCCGCCGCTGCCCGCGCATAAGGGCCTGTTCGGCATGCCGACCGTGGTCAACAACCTGATCACGCTGGCGACCGTGCCGGTGATCCTCGCCGATGGCGCGCAGGCCTACCACGATTACGGCATGGGCCGCTCGCGCGGGACGATGCCGATCCAGCTCGCCGGCAACCTGCGCCACGCCGGCCTGTTCGAGGCCGGGTTCGGCGTCACCCTGGGCGAACTGGTGAACGACATCGGCGGCGGCACCCGCACCGGCCGCCCCATCCGCGCCGTCCAGGTCGGTGGGCCGCTCGGGGCCTACTTCCCAGCCGCGCTGTTCGACACGCCGTTCGATTACGAGAGCTTCGCGGCGCGCGACGGCATGATCGGCCATGGCGGCGTAGTGGTGTTCGACGACACGGTGGACCTTGCGAAACAGGCGCGCTTCGCAATGGAGTTCTGCGCCGCGGAATCCTGCGGCAAGTGCACGCCGTGCCGCATCGGCTCCGTCCGCGGTCAGGAAGTGATCGACCGGGTCCTGGCAGGAACGGCGGTCGACGCCAATCTCGAGCTGTTGCGCGACCTGTGCGAGACGATGCGGTTCGGCTCGCTCTGCGCCCTGGGCGGGTTCATCCCGTACCCGGTGCTGAGCGCGATGAACCACTTCCCGGAAGATTTCCGCCCGCCCGCCCACGCGGCGGCGGCGGCCTGAAGCGAGGTGCGAGCATGGGCCTGATCCAGGAGATCGACTACGGCACGCCGGCGGTCGGGTCCGACCAGAGCGTCACGCTGACGATCGACGGCGCGCCGGTGACCGTGCCCGCGGGCACCTCGGTGATGCGCGCGGCGATGGAGGCCGGCATCAAGGTGCCGAAACTCTGCGCCACCGACATGCTGAACAGTTTCGGCAGTTGCCGCCTGTGCCTGGTGGAGATCGAGGGCCGCAACGGCACGCCCGCCTCCTGCACCACGCCGGTCGCGCCGGGGATGGTGGTGCGCACCACGACCGACCGAATCCGCAAGCTGCGGCGCGGGGTGATGGAGCTGTACATCTCCGACCATCCGCTGGATTGCCTGACCTGTTCGGCCAACGGCGATTGCGAGTTGCAGGACGCCGCGGGCGAGGTCGGGCTGCGCGAGGTGCGCTACGGGTATGAGGGTGCGAACCATCTCGACGCGCCGACCGACGGCTCGAACCCGTATTTCCAGTTTGAAGCCAGCAAGTGCATCGTCTGCTCGCGCTGTGTGCGCGCGTGCGAGGAAGTGCAGGGCACCTTCGCGTTGACCATCGAGGGGCGCGGCTTCGCCTCCAAGGTCGCGGCCGGCATGGACGAGCCGTTCCTCACCAGCGAGTGCGTCTCCTGCGGCGCGTGCGTGCAGGCCTGCCCCACCGCGACGCTGATCGAGAAGTCCGTCGTGGAGATGGGCCAGCCGGAGCACTCGGTGGTCACGACCTGCGCCTATTGCGGCGTCGGCTGCAACTTCAAGGCGGAGATGCGCGGCGACACCGTGGTGCGCATGGTGCCGTGGAAGGACGGGAAGGCCAATCACGGCCATTCCTGCGTCAAGGGCCGCTTCGCCTGGGGCTATGCCACGCATCCCGACCGCATCCTGAAGCCCATGCTGCGGGAGAAGATCACCGATCCCTGGCGCGAGGTGAGCTGGGAGGAGGCGATCGGCCACGTCGCGCGGCAGTTCAAGCGGCTGCAGGCGGAGCACGGGAAGGGCGCGGTCGGCGTCATCACCTCGTCGCGCTGCACCAACGAGGAAACCTACCTCGTGCAGAAGCTGGCGCGTGCCGCGTTCGGCAACAACAACACCGACACCTGCGCGCGGGTGTGCCACTCCCCGACCGGCTACGGGCTGAAGACGACGTTCGGCACATCGGCCGGAACGCAGGATTTCGACAGCGTCGAGCAGGCCGATGTGGTGATGGTGATCGGCGCCAACCCGACGGACGGGCATCCGGTGTTCGCCTCCCGCCTGAAGAAGCGGCTGCGCGAGGGCGCGAAGCTGATCGTGATCGATCCGCGCCGCATCGACCTGGTGCGCACGCCGCACGTGGAGGCCGCCTACCACCTGCCGCTGCGCCCCGGCAGCAACGTCGCGGTCCTCACCGCGATGGCGCATGTGATCGTCACCGAGGGGCTGGTGGACGAGGCGTTCGTGCGCGCGCGCTGCGAGGCGGACGCCTTCGCCGATTGGGCCGCCTTCGTCGCGGAGCCGCGCAACAGCCCCGAGGCGATGGAGGCGATCTCCGGCGTCCCCGCCGCCGCGGTGCGCGGGGCGGCGCGGCTCTACGCCACCGGCGGCAACGCGGCCATCTATTACGGGCTGGGCGTCACCGAACACAGCCAGGGCAGCACGACGGTGATGGCGATCGCGAACCTCGCGATGGCGACCGGCAATATCGGCCGGCCCGGTGTCGGGGTGAACCCGCTGCGTGGCCAGAACAACGTGCAGGGCAGCTGCGACATGGGCAGCTTCCCGCACGAGCTGCCGGGCTATCGCCACGTCGCCGATGCATCGGTCCGCGCGATCTACGAGGCGGAATGGGGCGTTCCGCTGGATCCGGAACCGGGGCTGCGCATTCCCAATATGCTGGATGCGGCGGTGCACGGCACGTTCCGCGGCCTGTACGTGCAGGGAGAGGACATCGTGCAGTCCGACCCGGACACGCAGCACGTCACGGCGGGCCTCGCCGCGATGGAGTGCGTGGTCGTGCACGACCTGTTCCTGAACGAGACGGCGAACTACGCGCACGTCTTCCTGCCGGGCGCGACCTTCCTCGAGAAGGACGGCACGTTCATCAACGCCGAACGCCGGATCAACCTGGTGCGCCGCGTGATGGCGCCGCGCGCGGGCATGGCGGACTGGGAGGTGACGCAGGCGATCTCCAACGCGATGGGCTTTTCGATGGACTACACCCATCCGTCGCAGATCATGGACGAGATCGCCCGCACCACGCCGACCTTCGCCGGCGTCTCCTTCGCGCGGCTCGCGCAGGAATCCCTGCAATGGCCGTGCAACGACGCGGCGCCGCACGGAACGCCCATCATGCACGAAGCCGGGTTCGTGCGTGGCAAGGGCAACTTCGTCATCACCGAGTATCTCGCGACCGACGAGAAGCCGGGCCCGCGCTTCCCGCTGCTGCTGACCACCGGCCGCATCCTGTCGCAGTACAACGTCGGCGCGCAGACGCGGCGCACCGCCAACGTGGTCTGGCATGCGGAGGATCTGCTGGAGATCCACCCGCATGATGCCGAACAGCGCGGCGTGCGGGACGGCGACTGGATCCGGCTCGCCTCCCGCGCCGGGGAGACGACGCTGCGGGCCCGCGTGACGGAACGGGTCGCGCCGGGGGTGGTTTACACGACGTTCCATCACCCGATGACGCAGGCGAACGTCGTGACGACCGATTTCTCCGACTGGGCGACCAACTGCCCCGAATACAAGGTGACGGCCGTCCAGGTGTCACCCTCGAACGGGCCGAGTGCCTGGCAGGACCGCTACCAGGCGCAGTCCGCGGCGGCACGGCGGATCGAGACGGTGCCCGCGAAGTGAGCGACCACGGCGCGCGAATCCCCCCCTCCCCTCGCGGGAGGGGGACGGGGGGAGGGGGCGCCGCCTGGGTACCCCCGGCCGCCCGCGCAGCCCTTCCCTCCTGCGGCTCGACTTCCCCCCCACCCCAGCCCTCCCCCGCGAGGGGGGAGGGGGATCACGGGGTACCGCCGCGCGCGGCGCAGGCGGCCCCCCGCGTGCAGGTCCGCGACGGCGTCGCCGCCACGGGGGCGCGCATCGTGCCGGAGGAAGTGCCGGTCGCACTCACCTACGATCGCGCCACCCACGCCGTGATGCTCGCCACCCCCGCCGATCTCGAGGATTTCGCCGTCGGCTTCAGCCTCGCCGAAGGGATCGTCGCGCACCCCTCGGAGATCGAGAGCCTGGAGATCGTCACCGTCCCGGACGGGATCGAGGCGCGCATGAGCCTCGCCCCGGATCGCGGAGACGCGCTGGTGCGGCGGCAGCGGCGGCTGGCCGGGCCGTCCGGCTGCGGCCTGTGCGGCCTGGACAGTCTGCGCGATGCGATCCGGCCGCCCGCCGTCGTCACCAGCGAGGCCCGCGTCCCCGCCGCCGCGATCGAGGCGGCGCTGGCCGCGATGGCGCCCGCCCAGGCACTGAACCGCGAGACCCGCGGCGTCCATGCTGCCGGGTTCTGGGCACCCGGCTGCGGGCTGGTCGCCCTGCGGGAAGACGTCGGCCGGCACAACGCACTCGACAAGCTGGCCGGCGCCCTGGCCCGCGCAGGCAGGCCGACGGCGGACGGGATCGTCGTGCTGAGCAGCCGCGTTTCCGTCGAGATGGTGCAGAAGGCCGCCGCCCTCGGCGCGCCGGTGCTGGTTGCCGTGTCGGTGCCCACCGCGCTCGCCATCCGCACGGCGGAGGCGGCGGGACTCACGCTCGTCGCCATCGCGCGGGAGGATGGGTTCGAGGTGTTTACCCGGCCGGAGCGCCTGCTGATGCCCGCGGTGCAGCATGTCGCCTGAGAAACTCGCCTACATGGCCAACCAGATCGGCCGGTTCTTCGCCACGCAGACCCGCGCCGACGTGGTCGACGGCATCGCCGACCACCTGGTGAAGTTCTGGGATCCGCGGATGCGCGCCACGCTGCTCGCGCATCTCGACGATCCGGCGATCACGCTCGACCCGCCGGTCCGCGCGGCCGCCCAGCGCCTCCGGGCTGCTCCTCCCGCCTGAACCCCACCCGCGCCTGCCGGATCACCGGGCGTTTTCCGGTCCGCGCCGCCGCGTGGCGAACCCGGAGGGGGCGAGCGTCGTTGACGTGGGACCTCCCCTCACACGGAGATCGCCATGTCCGCCCATCCGCCTCCCGTCCCCCCCGACCAGCGCAGCCCGCAGGGTGCCGGCTCCGACCATAGCCAGGCAGACAAGACCGGCGGCAAGGCCGATCCGCGCCAGGCGGATCCCGCGAACCGCAATCTCGCGGAGCAGGGCCGCCAGGGCGCGATCAAGCAGAACACCACCAACAAAGGGCTGCAGCAGGACCGATGAGCACGGACTCCAAGAACCCGAACACCGAACGGTTCGGCGGGCCGGGAAGCAGCCATCAGGATCGCGAGCACCCCGGCAAGAACCACCAGCCCACCGGCAAGAAGGGCGGCGGCGACGCGCCGCACGGGGCCGCCCCCGGCGAGCCCACCAACCCGCGCGAAAGCCGTGTCTCCGGCGGCGGCGGTGAGCGCGACCGGCACCACACGCACACCAGCGACCGATCATGACGGCCGAGACCAGCGACCAGCTGCGGGCGAAGATCGACAGCGGCCGGACCGGCGACAAGGTCGGCGTGTCCGACCCCGCCGCCGCCCCGCTGGGGGCCGACGACGAGGCGGCGGGAACGCCCCCGTCCGGCGCGGCCCTGCGTCAGGCGAGCAGCATGGAAGGGGAGGGGCCGGCCACGCCGGCCGCCACCCGTTCACCGACGGCACCGGTCCTGGTGATCATGGGCGGCGCACTGGCGGTGGTCGTGATCGGCGTCATCTGGGCGCTGGTCGTCGGTTAGCGGGGCACGAGCCGGCGCGCAGCGGCCCACGGCCGCCCGCCGACCGACCGCCTACCCATCCCGGCCCCACCGCCGGTCTCCCCCTCCCGGCCCAACCGCCACTGGCCCCCAGCCGTTCGGCACTACCCGAGTGGCCAGGACCATACGATGAGCCAGGTCCCCGCGATCGCCACCAGCACGGACAGCGGCAGTCCCAGGCGCCAGTAATCGCCGAAGCGATAGCCCGCGGGGCGCATGACCAGCGTGCTGTTCTGGTGGCCGATCGGCGTCAGGAAGTCGCAGGCCGCCCCGAACGCGACCGCCATCAGGAACGGATCGGGGCCGAAGCCCAAATTCTTCGCCACCACCGCCGCGACCGGCCCCATCACCAGCACCGCGGCAGCATGGTGCAGGAAGGGCGTCACCAGCATCGAGACGACCAGGATCAGCCCGACCGCGAGCGTGCCCGGCAGTTGCGCCGCCACCACCGTCAGCCCATCGGCCAGCAGCTTGGCGGTCCCGGTGTCCTTCAGCGATTCGCCGACCGGGATCAGGCAGCCCAGCATCACGATGACGGGCCAGTCGATCGCCTCGTAGGCCTCCCGCACGGTGATCAGGCGCAGCAGCAGGATCACCGTGGCGGCGACGAAGAAGCCCACCTCCACGTTCACCCAGCCGGCGGTGATCGCCACCAGCGCGGCGCCCAGGATCAGCAGCGGCAGCGCGCGGGTGCGCGGGCGGCCGATGGCGAGATTGCGCTCCGCCAGCGGCAGCAGCGACAGACGCTCCAGCGCATCGCCCAGGGCCGTGGTCCGCCCCTGCAGCACGATGATGTCGCCCGGCTCGAACCGACGTTCGGAGAGGCGCTGCGCCGCGCGCCGGTTCGTGCGGACGGCGATGACGTTCACCTCGTAGGTCTGGCGCAGATGCAGCCCCTTCGGCGTGCGTCCGATCAGCAGCGAGGTCGGCCCGACCACCGCCTCGACGGCTTCGAGGTCGTCCTCCTTGCCGTGCGGGCGGAGCTGCTCGAGCTGTTCCGCGTTCAGCAGTTCCAGCCCGGCCTGGTCGATCACCGGCTGCAGCGCGGCCGGATCACCCTGCAGCACCAGCACGTCGGCGGCGAACAGGGTCCAGTGACTGCGGGGCACGTAGCGGTGCGATTCCTCGCGGATGATGGCCGCCACCGACATCGTGCCTTCGCCCATCGCCTCGAGCTCGCCCACGGTCTTGCCGACCATCGGCGAGTCGTCGGGCAGCAGCACCTCGCTCGTGTAGTCCTCGATCGAGAACCGCTTCTCCGCCGAACGCTGGCCGCGGCGATTGGCCGGCAGCAGGCGCCAGCCGAGCGCGAGGAATGCGATCGCGACGACGGAGAGCGGCAGGCCGATCGAGGTGTAGTCGAACAGGCCGTACGGCTTGCCGACCACCTGCTGCCGCACCTCGGAGATCAGGATGTTCGGCGAGGTGCCGATCTGGGTGATGGTGCCGCCGATCAGCGACCCGAAGGCGAGTGGCATCAGGTAGCGCGAGACCGGCCGCTTGCGCTGTTCGGCCGCCTGGATCGCGACCGGCATGAAGACGCCGAGCGCGCCGACGTTCTTGACGAAGGCCGAGAGGAAGGTGACGGCCGCGGTGAGGGCGCCGACCTGCAGCGTGGTGGAATCGAGGCGCCGGAGGATGCGCCGCATCCACATCTCGATCAGGCCGGAGACGGCGACGGCGCGGCTGATCACCAGCACGGAGGCGATGATGATGATGACCGGGCTGGAGAAGCCGGCGAACGCCTTGTCCGCGGGCACGACACCCAGCAATGCGGCGACGGAGAGGGCGGTGGCGCCGACGAGATCGTAACGAAGTCTGTCCGAGAGGAACAGCAGGAGCATGCCGGCGATGATCGCCAGCGACTCGATTTGCGGAAGTGTCACTGGGGCGCGGCTCCGGGACGGGGCGGCGCGAGCTGCGCCTTCACCGTCTTGGCGACGTTACCCGTCAGACACAACCGATACGCTGGTCAGAAAACGGGGAGCGTCCTCGCGATCTCGGGAGTGAGGCACGTGGGCCGCACGTCGCAGTTGATTTCCGGTCCAGCGGATCACTCGATCGTCGCGAACGCGGAGGTGATCAGGCGGGGCAGGACCGGCCAGGCGGAGAGCACCCAATAGCAGACCAGCAGCATGACGATCCATGCCACTGAAACGAAAAATGCCCGCGCGCTGTAGGCCTCTCTCCGCCGCCCGCCCATCGGTCGCCTCCTGCAATCGTCCGCGACGTCGGGAATGGGAAAGCCGATGCGCGACGCAGTGAATTTTCACACTGAATGCGGCGGATTTTAGCGCGGACGGTGCAACGTTTGCCACAATGCGGGTAGCAGCCACACGTCCAACGCATAGGTGCGGAGCCGCGTCGACGCTCATAGTCGCCGGCTCCGCGGCCCAGGGAGGATCCAGGCTTGAGCGAGAACGTCATTGCGTCCCAGCCCGCCGTCTCCTCCATGGCCGCCGCTGCGGTGCCGCCGGGAACCGGCGCGGCACCTGCGTCCGCCGAGGCCGGCACAACGCTCGCCATCCTCGTGTCGCTCAGCGTCTGTCACCTTCTGAACGACATGAACCAGTCGCTGGTTCCGGCGCTCTACCCGATCCTGAAGGACTCGTATCACCTGGATTTCGGCCAGGTCGGGCTGATCACGCTCGCCTTCCAGCTGACCGCGTCGATGCTGCAGCCGGTCGTGGGGATGGTGACGGACAAGCGGCCGCAACCCTTCTCCCTGCCGATCGCGATGTGCTGCAGCCTGGCCGGCCTGCTGCTGCTGTCGGTCGCAGGCTCCTACCCGCTGATCCTGCTCGCGGCGGCGATGGTGGGCGTCGGCTCCTCGGTGTTCCATCCGGAGTCGTCGCGCGTGGCGCGCATGGCCTCGGGCGGGCGCTACGGCTTCGCGCAGTCGCTGTTCCAGATGGGCGGCAGCACGGGATCGGCGATCGGCCCGCTGCTCGCCGCCTTCATCGTGGTGCCGCGTGGCCAGACCAGCATCGCCTGGTTCTCCGCCGCCGCGCTGCTCGCGATCGTCCTGCTGGCGAATGTCAGCCTGTGGTACAGCCGGCATCCCGCCATGGCGGCCCGGCGCGGGCGGCGGCAGCCCAGCGTCGCCGCGCCCTCGCCGCTGCCGCGCGGCAAGGTGGTCGGCGCGCTGGCGGTGATCCTGGTGCTGATGTTCTCGAAGAACGTCTACACATCGAGCCTGAGCTCCTATTACACCTTCTACCTCATCCAGAAGTTCCACCTCTCGGTGCAGGACGCGCAGTTCCTGCTGTTCGCCTTCCTGGGGGCCGTCGCGGTCGGCACTTTCGCCGGCGGGCCGATCGGCGACCGGTTCGGGCGCAAGCCGGTGATCTGGTTCTCGATCCTGGGCGCCTTCCCGTTCGCGCTGATGCTGCCCTACGCCAGCCTGTTCTGGACCGCGGTCCTCACGATCGTCATCGGCCTCATCCTGGCCTCCGCCTTCTCGGCGATCGTGGTCTACGCGCAGGAGCTGATGCCGGGCCGGGTGGGCATGGTCGCCGGCATGATGTTCGGCTTCTCCTTCGGTCTCGGCGGCCTCGGCGCGGCCGCGCTGGGGGAGATCGCGGACTGGACCAGCATCGACACCGTGTACAAGCTCTGCTCCTTCCTGCCGCTGATCGGGCTGATGACCGCGCTGCTGCCCGACGTGGAGCCGCGCCGCTGACGGGAGACGGAGCATGGCGACCCGCCTGACCGAGGCCGAACGCACCGGCCTGCCCACCCTGCTGCCCGCCTGGACGGTGGCGGAGGACCGCGACGCGATCCGGCGGGAGTTCCGCTTCGCCGATTTCAGCGCGGCGTTCGCCTTCATGACCCGGGTCGCCCTGCTGGCCGAGACGCTCGACCATCATCCGGACTGGTCGAACGTGTGGAACACCGTGCGGATCGAGCTGACCACGCACGATGCCGGCGGGCTCACCGACCGGGACGTCCGCCTCGCCCGCGCCATCGACGCCCTTCTCGGATGACCGAGGGGCTGAGCTTCCCGGAACGCGCCGCGATGATCCGGCGGGCCGCGGCGCGGCTGTGCCTGCGGCTGGGCTGGGTGCCGCTGCACGAGGTGCCGCTGCCGAACGGCCGCCGCGCCGACATCCTGGCGCTGCAGCCGGATGGGTGCTTCGCCTGCATCGAGGTGAAGTCGGGTCCGCGAGACTTCCTGACCGACCTGAAATGGCCGGAGTACCGGGACTTCTCCGACGCGCTGTATTTCGCCGTGGACGCCGACTTCCCGCGCACGCTGCTGCCTGCCGAAACCGGCTGGATCGTCGCCGCGGAGCTGGACGCCGACCTGCTGCAGGAAGCGCCCCGCCATCCGCTGCCCCCCGCCCGCCGCCGCGCGCTGCTGCAGCGCTTCGCCATGCTCTCGGGCGCACGGCTCGCCGCGCGCGAGGATCCCGCGGCCGTGACGGACCTGCGCGCGGCGCTGCGGGTCGAGTAGGTCCCGCGCCCCGGCCGGTCCCCACGACGAATGTCGGAATGCCACCCTGTATTGCATCGTGCTCGGGTGGAAACATTTGATCTCGCGAACGGCTTGCCAGTAAGAGCCGCTACGATCGTATTCCGCCGAGCTCGAGGAGAGCGCGATGCAACCCGCTCCGATTCCCGCGAATGAAATCGAGCGTCTCGCGACGCTGCGGTCGTATGCCATCCTGGACACGGCCTGCGAGCAGAGCTTCGACGACATCGCGCGCCTGGCGGCGCGGCTGCTGGGAACGCGAATGGCCGCGGTGTCGCTGGTCGATGCCGACCGCCAGTGGTTCAAGGCGAAGGTCGGGTTGCCGGTCGAAGAGACGCCCCGCGACCATGCGTTCTGCGCGCACACGATCCTCGGCGAGACGCCGCTCGTGGTGCCGGACGCGCATCGCGATCCGCGGTTTTCCGACAATCCGCTGGTGGTCGGCGATCCCGGCGTGCGCTTCTACGCCGGCGTTCCGCTGGTTGCGCCCAACGGGCATGCGCTGGGCAGTCTCTGCGTGACGGATTCCGAAAGCCGCACCCTGTCGGCCGACGAACTCGAGACGCTGGTTTCGCTCGCGCGGACGGTGATGACGACGCTCGAGTTGCACCGGGCGATGATCCAGGTCCGCCAGCTCGCGATGACCGATGCGCTCACCGGCCTCGCCAATCGGGCCGCCCTGCTGCATGCGCTGGAGGAGCGGCTGCGCGGCCCTTGGGTGCCGCTGTCGCTGCTCTATCTGGATCTCGACGGGTTCAAGCGGGTGAACGACCTGCACGGCCATGCGGCCGGTGACGTGGTGCTGCGCCGGGTCGCCGAGATCCTGGGCGCCACGGTCGGGCCGCGGGACCTCACGGCGCGGATCGGCGGCGACGAGTTCATCGTCCTGCCGGCGAGGCTGGACTACGACGCCCTGGCCGCCCTCGGTGAACATGTGCGCGCGGCGGTGGCCGCCGGCATGGCGGAGCAGGGCTGGCCGGTGACGGTCTCGATCGGCGCGATCCAGTTCTTCGACCGCCCGCGCGATCTGGGCGCGATCCTGTCGGCCGCGGACGCGCTGATGTATCGCGCCAAGCTCGCCGGGAAGGACCGGGTGGTGGCAGGGCTGGAGCGCGCCGCGGCAGCCTGACCTTCCGGCTGACGCAGCGCGCCCGCGTGGGGCGCGCGATCCCCGCGATGGCGGGCGGGCGCGTCGCGGCGGGGAGGGGAACCGCCCGCCGCGCGCGGTTCAGGACACCCGGACGTTGCGGAACTGCCAGGGATCGTCGCGATCGACGTCTTCCGGGAACAGACGCTCCCGGTCCTGCAGCGGGGTCCAGTCGGAATAGACGCCGACCATTTCGCCCAGATAGGGGCCGGCGACCTCCAGGATGCGGCGGTGGTCGAGCTGGTCGGCCTCCACCACGCCGGCGCGCGGGTTTTCGATCGCCCACACGAGCCCTGCGAGCACGGCGGCCGTCACCTGCAGGCTGGTGGCGTTGTTGTGCGGTGCGAGGCGGCGCGCGTCCTCGATCGAGAGGCGCGAGCCGTACCAGTACGCGGTCTTCTCGTGGCCCAGCAGCAGCACGCCCAGCTCGTCGATGCCGGAGACGATCTCGTCCATCATCAGTCGCTGCGCCGGCTGCATCTGCCAGTTCTTGCCGGCGATCTCGTGCAGCGACAGCACGGCATCGTCGCACGGGTGGTAGGCGTAATGGACGGTCGGCCGGTAGGCGACGCGGCTGCCGTCGCGCACGGTGTAGTAGTCGGCGATCGAGACCGACTCGTTGTGCGTGATCAGCCAGCCGAGATACGGGCCTTCCAGCGGCGTCCAGCTCCGCACGCGGGTGGAGGCGCCGGGGCGCATCAGGTAGATCGCCGCGTCGCAGCCGAACTCGTGCCGCCGGCCATCGGGCGGCAGCGCGGCTTCGTGGCTGCCCCAGCCGAGTTCGGCGGGCTGGCAGCCTTCGCCGACGAAGCCGTCGATCGACCAGGTGTTGACGAACTCGCCGCGTTCCTTGGGGCAGTTCGCGGTCTGGGTGTCGCGTTCGGCGATGTGGATCGCCTTCACGCCCAGGCGCTGGGCCAGCGCGGCCCAGCCGGTGCGATCCGTCGGCACCGTGGCGCCCAGGCCGGTGTCGCGCGCGACGTCCAGCAGCGCCTGCTTGACGAAGTGCGAGACGAGGCCGGGATTGGCGCCATGCGTCAGCACGGCGGTGGGCGCGGCGCCGGGCGTCGCCAGCGCGAGCGCCGATTCACGCAGGGCATAGTTGGACCGCTGGGAGGGCGTCAGCGCCGGGTCGGTGTAGCCGCCGGCCCAGGGCTCGATGCAGGTGTCGAGATACAGCGCGCCCAGCTCCCGGCACAGGCCGATCAGCGCGACCGAGGAGACGTCGACCGACAGGTTGAGCAGGAAGTCGCCCTCGCCCAGCAGCGGCATGAGCACGTCGCGCAGATTGTCGCGCGTGATCGGCGCGACGGTGAACGGCACGCCGTAGTCCTGCGCGACCTGCGCGCCGCGGGCATCGCCGGTCACGACGTGGATGTGCGCGACCGGCATGTCGATGTGGCGCAGGATCAGGGGCAGCACGCCCTGGCCGATGGAGCCGCAGCCGAGCATGACGAGACGGCCGCGGAAGGCGACGTGTTTCATCGCAGGATCCTTTCAGGTCGCGTGGTGTATACGCGGCTCTTGGGCGCGCGCGTGATCAGGCGGCGGCGCGGGCGCCTCCGCCGATCACGCCCTAGGCGGCGCGTTGCGTGACGATCGGCTGATAACCGGCCGTCTCGAGCATCGGCCGGTCGCCGACCTCGACGATCCGCGCCTGGTCGAACCCGTTGAACGCCGTGCGCAGGCAGGCGCCGTAGGCTCCGAGTTGGCCGATCTCGATCCAGTCCCCCTCGGCGATGTCGGCGGGCAGCAGGAACGGGCCCTGCATCACGTCGGCGCTGTCGCAGGTGGGACCGAAGAAGGAGAACGGCAGTTCGGGTCCGTCGTGCGCTGGCGTGACGTCCGCCGCGACGCCGGTGCCCGCCACCACGCCGGTGCCCGTCGCCACGCCGGTGCCCGTCGCCACGCCGGGTCGGATGCACCGCACCGGGTAGCGGAAGGCGAGCGCGCCCGCGTCGGACAGCGACCCGTAGACGCCGTCGTTGATGAACAGCGCGCCGTCCCGGCGGTGCTGCACCTGCACGACGACCGACGCACCACCGGCGACGAGCGCGCGGCCCGGTTCGGCCCAGAGCTCCGCGTCCGGCAGGTCGAGCGCCTCGAACCCGGCCTCGATCTCGGCGAGGAAGGCGCCGAGCGGGGGCGGCTCCTGGTCGGGGTAGGCGACCGGGAAGCCGCCGCCGACATCGACGATCTCGACCGGCACGCCGGCCGCGCGGATCACCGTCCCGGCGAGCGCGAGCGCGTCGCGCCAGGCGAGCGGATCGAGGCACTGCGAGCCGACATGGAAGCTGACGCCGAGCTTGCGGGCGAGCGGGCGGGCGGCGCGCAGCAGGGCCGCTGCGAGGTCGGGGGCGGCGCCGAACTTGCCGGACAGGTCGAGCCGCGCGTCACCCTTCGGCAGCGCGAGACGCACGACGAGGTCCGGCTGGCCGGGCACGCCGGTCGCGCCGATCTCGGTCCGCAGTTTCGCGAGCTCCTCCGCGCTGTCGAGCACGAAGGTGCGCACGCCCAGCGCCGCCCAGGCCTCGCGGATGGCGCCGCGCGCCTTGACCGGGTGCATGAAGTGCAGGCCGGCGTCGGGGAACATGCTGCGGACCAGGCGCAGTTCGGGGAGCGAGGCGCAGTCGAACTGCGTCACGCCACCGTCCGCCAGGGCGCGGAGCATGGCCGGATCGGGGTTGCACTTCACGGCGTACATCACGTCGCCGGGGAACGCGCCCAGGAAGGTGCGCGCGGTCTCGGCCACCACCGCGGG
This sequence comes from Rhodospirillales bacterium 69-11, assembly GCA_001898425.1. Lineage (GTDB taxonomy): Bacteria > Pseudomonadota > Alphaproteobacteria > Acetobacterales > Acetobacteraceae > Rhodopila. The sequence continues at coordinate 4,820 of MKTV01000114.1, read as the reverse complement.
GCGGAGGCAGTGCAGCGGCTCCTCGGGCCGTTCGGCCGCGACGACGGCGTCGACGGTCGGCAGGCGGAGCGGCAGGTCGGTGAAGCGCCGGCGCAGGGGCGACACGGCGGAACGGGTGCGCAGCACGGACATCGCGGTATCCTCGCGAACACGCAGGCGCGCTTGCGGACGCACCTGGGGTGACCGGAACGGGGATGGAGATGCGGATCGCGCGCGGTGGCGCGGCGATACGGATCAGACGATGCGGCTGGTACTTCGCATCGCGGTGCAAGCGGACATAGCCGTTTCCCTAACGACTCCGGCCCACGAGGCCGGATCCATCGAAAAGGACGCGTTTTCCGTCGTTGCTGTGCCCTTGGCGTGATCTGCCGGGAGGCCCCGGGGAGGGCGAACCGGCAGCAGCGGCCAGGAGGGCTCGCGGCACGTGCGAAGCGTCACCGCCCCACCAGGATGGCGGAGCGAGGAGCGCGATATAGGGGTGGGGTCGCCCAGAGAGGCATGTGAATTGCGCATGGATCGCCGCGCTGCACGCATGGCTTCCCCGACCGGCTCCTGCGGCCCGTGACGCGGCTCCGACGTTCGTGATGGCACGGAAACGGATCGGCGGCGTTTCGGCCGCCGGAGCATTTCAGGAGGAGTTTGCATGTCTCGATCCGCGCTGCTGGCCGCCCCCGTGGCGGCCCTGCTGATCGGCCTGGCCGCCCCCGCGTTCGCGGCGAACGCCGATCACCCGTACAACAACGTCGACAAGCGGAACGACGCCGGCAATAAGACGGGCGACTCGCGCGTGGACAACCTCAACCGCGGCCAGTTGAACGAGAACTACAAGGGGCCGGTCGAGCTGCGGACGCCCAGCGGCCCATCCGCGGGGGCCGCGCCGGGCGCGCCGGCCAGCCCGACCAAGCCGTAGGCGCCGGTCTCCGCAGCCTCGGCCGGAAGGTGCTTGGAGCCATGGCGGGCTCTGGAGGAGGGCGGCGGGGCGACCGCCCGCCTCAGCCTGCTGCGCCGCCCATGAGGGCCAGGTACTCCCACGCGACCGTCGCCGCGGCCAGGGCGGTGATCTCGGCGGTATCGTAGGCGGGAGCGACTTCCACCACGTCCATGCCGCGGAAATCGAGGCCGCGCAGGCGGCGGAGGATCGCCTGTGCCTGCCAGGAGGCGAGCCCGCCGATCTCCGGCGTTCCGGTGCCGGGCGCGAAGGCGGGATCCAGCGCGTCGATATCGAAGCTGAGATAGGCGGGCGCCGTGCCGACCACGTCGCGGATGCGCGCGGCGACCGTGTCGGGCGTGGCGGCGTGGACGTCCTGTGCGGACAGGATCGTGACCCCCTGTCCCAGCGTCCAGTCCCAGACGCTGCGCTGCACCGGGGAGCGGATGCCGATCTGGATCATGCGGGTCGGATCGACCAGCCGCTCCTGGATCGCGTGATGGAACACCGACCCGTGGGCATAGACCTGGCCGAAATTGTCCGGCCACGTGTCGACATGGGCGTCGAAATGCACGAGCCCGATCGGCTCGCCGATTCGTCCGGCCAGCGCGCGCAGCAGCGGGAGCGTGATGCCGTGCTCGCCGCCCAGCGTGATCAGGTGGCCGAAGGCGGCGGCCTCCGCCTGGATGCGCGCGAGGCTGCCGGGAATGTCGCCGAGGGCGAGCGGCAGGTCCCCGACATCGCCGAGGTCCAGCGCCGCGGGATCGATCCAGGCCTGGGGATGGTCGCCATCCACCAGCATGCGGCTGGCGCGGCGGATCGCGGCCGGTCCGTCCCGGGTGCCGGATCGGTTGGTGGTGCCGATATCGAGCGGCACGCCGGCCACGACGAAGCGGGCGGCGGGGTCGCGCCGGGTCACGCCGAGGAAGCCGGACGGGACGGCGTAGGTCGGGGTCTCGGCCATGGTCAGGCCCCCGTCGCCGGTGCGTGCGGGGGTGGAAGGCGCGCGGGGACGGAGGAGGCGGGGCCGATCGGGCGGGCGCTCATGCGGTCGTCTCCTGGGCGGTGGCGGCGGCTCCCGGGCGGCGGCCGCGCTGGTCCTCCTACCGCGTCTCCCGTGCGGGGGTGAAGCGGGTGCGGGATAACGCTCCAGAAACGACTTCGCCGGCGGGACCTCCGCCGGCGTCGTGGCATCGCGGGGGCGGGCCGGGGCGACCCGCCTCGGTCGGTCAGGCGCTGGCGCGCCGGGCCGATCCGGCCTCGCGCGGAGCCGGGGCGGGGTTTTTCTTCATGTGCGCACCTGCCTCCCCCATGATGGAGCGGAGGTCGCGGAGGAAGGCGGCGCCCTTCAGCGTGCGCTGCACGAGCACGCTGCGGCGATCCAGCGGGTCGATCTTGCGGCGCGCGAGGTCGAGTTCGCCCAGCCGGTCGAGCGCGCGGGTGATGGCCGGCTTGGAGACGTTCAACTCGGCGGCGAGGCCACGGACGGTGTGGCCGCCGTCCCGCAGGTAGCAGGTGAGGAACACGCCGAGTTGGCGGGCCGACAGGTCGGGACCGTCACGTCGAACCAGGGCCACGACGGTTTCCCGGAGGATGCCGACGAGCTGGTCTGCGGTCTGCGCGGTAGCCATGAGGGATCCCCTTCCTGTGCACGGTCGGATCGGCCGCACCTCGAAATCAAATAGCATCGGACGCTACGATGTCAACTTTATTGCGATACCAGAACCCGCGATTACCCATTCACGCTTCGGTGATACATCAAACCCGGCGGTTCAATTCCACCGTTCATTCACGGCTGCGAACAATGCCCGCATCGCCATTGCCTCACCGCCTTCCGGCCGGCCCGGCGTCGTCTGATCGTTCCAGGCGTACAGGTCCAGATGCAACCAGTTGATCTCTATCGAAACAAAACGTTGCAAGAATAACGCTGCCACTATTGCCCCAGCATAGGGCTTGGATGAAACATTGTTCATCTCTGCCACGGGGCTGGACAGCCACGATGCGTAGCCGGCCCAGAGCGGCAGCCGCCAGACCGGGTCGTGCACGCCGAGGCCGCTGCGCATCACCGCATCCGCCCAGCCATCGTCGCTCGAGAACAGCGCGGGAAGTTCGGGTCCCAGGGCCACGCGGGCGGCGCCGGTGAGCGTCGCGCAGTCGACCAGCAGGGCGGGCGCTTCCTCGCAGGCCTCGGCCAGCAGGTCGCAGAGCACGAGCCGGCCCTCGGCGTCGGTGTTGCCGACCTCCACCGTGCGGCCGCTACGGGTGCGGATCACGTCGAGCGGGCGCATCGCGTTGCCGGAGACCGAGTTCTCGACGCAGCCGACCCGGACGGCGAGGCGGATCGGCAGGTCCGCTTCCATGATCATGCGCGCGAGTCCCAGCACGGTGGCGGCACCGCCCATATCCTTCTTCATGCGCAGCATGCCGGCCGAGGGCTTGAGGTCGTAGCCGCCGCTGTCGAAGCACACGCCCTTGCCGCACAGCGACAGGAGCGGCGCGGTGTCGTGCGCGGCGCTGCCGCGCCAGTGGAAGGTGGTGACGCGCGGCGGGCGGGCGGAGCCGCGGCCCACGGCGGCGACGGTGGGATAGTCGCGGTCGAGCGCCTCGCCCTCGGCAACCGTGACGGTCGCGCCGTGGCGCCGGCCGAGATCCGCCGCGAGCGTGGCGAGTTCGACGGGGCCGAGGAGGTTGGCGGGCGTGTTGATCAGGTCGCGCACCATCCAGGTGGCGGCCGCCTGGGACAGGCTGCGCGGCGCTCCGCCCGCGGGCAGGACCAGTCGCGCGAGCGTCCGGTCGGTGGGCTTGAGCGCCGTGTAGCGGTAGGCGCCGAGGCAGAAGCCCAGCACGGCGGTGTCCGCGTCGTAGGCGCCGGGCTGCAGCGCCCAGGTCGTCGCGTCGGGCAGGCGGGTCGGCAGCGCGCCGAACGGGAACGGGCTCGGATCCTCGCCCAGGCCGAACACCGCGGCGGCGAGGCCGGTATCGCCGGGAAGCAGGACCAGTTCTCCGGCGGCGGCCTTGAAGCCGATATCGCGCAGGTAGCCGGCCTGCGCGGGCGGCAGCGCCTCGAGCGCCTCGGCAAGGCCGGCCGGTCGGATGGGATGCAGCGGGCGGGCGCCGGTCGCGTCCGTCACCACACAATCGATCGTCTGGTCCAGCATTCTGCGGCTCCTGTGCGTCCCGCGCGCGGATTGGGGCGGTCCGGCGACTTTGCCCAGCCGCCGCCCGCGCCGCTAGATTGCCCGCGGCGAAGGAGGGTGCCGATGCAGCAGGATCCGGTGGAGATGCTGGCCGACCTGATCGAGGGAAAGGGCGGGAAGCAGTACGGGTTGCATGACCTCAACCAGCGCGCCCATGCCCTGCAGGCGGCGCTGCTGGCCGAACAGGGTGGGTGCGACGCGGCGCTGATCACGGCGGCGCTGCTGCACGATATCGGCCACATGGTGCACGATTTGGGGGAGAACCCGGCGGCCGAGGGGATCGACGACCGGCACGAGGCGCTGGGCCACGATTTCCTCGTGCGGTTCTTCGGCCCCGAGGTCACGGAGCCGGTGCGGCTGCACGTCGCGGCGAAGCGGTATCTGTGCGCGGTCGAGCCCGGCTATTTCGGACGGCTGTCGCAGGACAGCGTGCTCAGCCTGCGGCTGCAGGGCGGTCCGATGTCGGCGGAGGAGGCCGCAGCCTTCGCGGCGGGCCCGCATGCGGCGGCGGCGGTGCAGCTGCGACGGTTCGACGAGGCGGCGAAGGTCAAGGACCTGCCCACGTCCAACGCGCGGCATTTCGCGCCCTACATGCGGGCATGCCTGCGGGCGGGGTAGGTGCTGAGGGCATTGCCACCGCCACTGCCACTCGCCGTCATCGCCGGGCTCGACCCACGGCTGTCCGGTTCGATTTT
>MKTV01000113.1:3761-7401 GCA_001898425.1 Rhodospirillales bacterium 69-11 | reverse complement strand
TCTTCCTCGTGCTGACCGCGGTCGCGGGTATCACCCTGACCATCTCGGCTTCGATCTACAGCTACCGCGCCGGGGTTGCGGCTGGCACGGATAAGGGCAAAGCTGAAGTATACGAGAAAATCATGGGCGGCGCGGTTTATAATCTCGGCGCCCTGAAAGAACACGGCAGTAAAGGGTGAAAAAGGCGAGTCGAACAGGAAGTGAGTGGTGTACGCTGCGTGTTTTTCTGGTATTCTTTCTGCGTAAAGCGGTTCGTGTAATTGAGCGGGCTGTTCTCCTGGCCGGAGCGACCTGGGCACGTCGAAAAAGGCCATTTATTTAAGCGTCGTCAGAACACATGCGGCAGGGCGATTTAACCAAGGAGGAAGAGAAGATGACAGAGAACGAATTCAAGGCATGGTTTGAGGGATTTTCAGAGGGCATTGACGGGTCGCCTACTGAAAAGCAGTGGGAACGCATCAAGAAACAGGTCAAGTCGATTACAGGAACGCCTGTCACGGAGCGCGTGTTTGTCGACCGCTATTGGAGGGATAGCCGTCCTTGGTGGGAAGTATCGCCAGTGCGCCCATTTTACGGAGTGCAACTATGCGCAAATTCAGCCGCAGGCGCTGGCGACAAAGGCATGAACGCAACATACGAAGCCCCAGCGGAATTCAACAGCGTGAATGCAATGTATACTGCCGGTAAATATGACGCGACACATCTTGAATCCTAACCCCTTCGTCACAGCCCACTGCACGGTGGGCTGGAATGAGTGGGCGGCCCGTAAGTTCTGAGCATGGTGCGGAAGACGCCGTATAAACCAAGCCCCACTCAAGCGCTTTGAATACCTATGGGTTGGAGATGATAAAAGACCCCGTTGACCACATTTTACGGCCGCAGCTGCCATGGCGCACAGATGGCGGTATTACCGAGTGCGGCTATAACGCTGCAAAGGTTTCGACGCTTACGCGGGAAGAGTATTTTGAGCGCGTTAAAAGCCTCGGCCAGCGCCGCGCAGCCATGATGACCTGCATGACCTGTTCGGATACGGCAAGCAGGTGGAAGACATGGGAATACGACCCGCGACAGGCCATGCAGCGTGAGCTGACCTGGGAGGTTGGCAATGGTTATGGCCGCCCTAAGCGAGGATGCCGGTTGAGGGATGAACTACTTGCTATCGCTGCGTTAATTGAGGCGCACAGGAATGAGTTTGAAAGCCACATTGCGGAGACTGAACAGCGACGTGAGTGGCTGGAAAGGAAAGAGGCTTTAAGCAAGAGATCGAAATGATAACCGCTTTGAAGGCTTGCCATCCATCTGACGCGGGTGGCAAGCATTGAGGGCGGCAGCGTGAAGAAATCGCAAACACGCAACATGACGATGTTGGTCGGCGATATGCGGAAGCAGAACCGATCGCGGAGCCTGGATGACCACGCTTAGCGGCCTCTGGTTAACAGGTGCGACACGTATGATACCGGTTCGAATCCGGTCGTGCCAAGCCGGAGTAGCGGCCGGCCCGCCCTCAGCAAATCTGACCTTAAGCGGAGCCAGCGACGTGGAAAAATTCGACGACTATCTTGCCTCCACTTCATGCGCGCCGAAAGTCAGAGCTAATGTCTACAGAATAAAGCCTGATCTCCTCAAGCTATATGAAATGGATGCTGAGAAAATTCAGCGGATCAGGAGGCGACTGAACGACCTGGCGCGGAAGCTGGGGCCGCACAAAAAGCAATACGTTTTCGCGGTGCTATGCATCGTCAAGAAGATTGGTGCTGATGTCTCCAACTCGTCTGGAGCATTCCAGCCGTATGATGCTCACGTCGTCAGCGATCACGCATTCTGCCGGGCACTCGAACGATTCTACGGCGTGGATGTTAGGGCGATGAAGGACCAGATTAAGAGAGAGTTGGTTGACGATGAGCGCGCTGTTCCTGTGAAATCAGACGGGAAGATTATCACGTTCCTGCCGGCTACGCCGCCGGCCTGAACGCCATGCGCAGCCCGATCCGCTGCGCGACCTTCGAACCGCGTGCTGCAAGGCTGAACCTTGCCACATCAAGCGTTTCCTTTTGGCGCATCTGGGCCTGAAATCCAGCGGTGGTCTTTTTGTTCAGTTCAGCCACGCGGCGCTGAAACTCGGTCGCGGTTTCCTTTGTCTCCCGCCGGGAGAGGTTGCGGATCACGTTCGCCCACAGGTGATCCTGCGTGATTCGCTCGCGCACACCCAGCGGGCGCCGGCCTTCGGCTTCCCGCATCTCCGCGCCTTCAGAGCCGATGATCCATGACGTAACCCTGTGGCGGGACATACCGACATAGGCACGGAACCCATCGACGTTCTTCGATCCGCCCGGTAGGGCCAGTATGTGGCGGTCTGACGTGAGGCCCTGTGCAGCGTCGATCGTCAGCGCGTCACCGTAGGCCAGCATTACCCGTCCGTCCTCATCGCGGATGCGCTCCCACCTGATGAGCGCGATCTTCCCTGACTGCGCCTTGACCTTGATCCCGTGTTCCAGCACCTCGGCGATCTCAAGCACTGTGCCGTTGTTGCCGATATGGCCGTCCCGTCCGTTGCCAAACAGGGCATGTGTCCGTTTAAACAGCCTCACACGGTCTCCGGCTGCAAGGGCCAGGTCGTAGGTATCACCGGCCTTATCGACCGCCTTGAACACCGTTCCGCCCTCGATGCCACGCCGCTTCCGGATCGCTTTCCCGATGGCATGGGCTTCGGCATTCGTTGGAGCGCAGACGGTCGCTGATTCCGCCACGGCAAGATCAGCGATCCGTTCGACGGCTTCCTCAAACCCGCCCGGCACAAGCTCGGCAGTGGCGTCCTTCCGCTTCGCACCGATGGCCTGCTCGATCTCGCCGTCACGGAACATGCGGGACAGTTCCTGTTCGCGTTCCGATTGCTGGCGGACGGTGACAAGGATCTCCGGAATGGCGTCGCCAAGTGCTTCCCGCAACAGATCGATGACCGGACCCGCGGTCACGCTCTGACATTGACGATGATCGCCTGTGGCGATGACCTGAAAGCCGAACTTCGCCTGCAACCGCAGGAGCCGAAGAAATTCCAGCGTGCCGACCTGACTGATCTCATCCAGAACGACGACGCTGCGCCTGCCGAGTTTGAAGCGCCCGCTTTCAGCCCGGTCGAGGAAGGGCTGCAAGGCCCAGACATTCAGGCCGTGTATGCCACAGCCCTTCAACTCCTCGGCCTGCCGCCAGGCCTGCGCGGTTCCCCAGACATCATAGCCCCGGCGCTTATAGGCGTTCGTCAGGTGCCGGAGCGTGGCCTTGGTCTTACCCGCGCCTGCAGCTCCGATCAGCAGCCCGAACGCGCCGGACTTTCCAAGTTTCCGGGTGGCGGCGTGTTGCTGCTGTCCTGCCTTGCCGTCGTACCGCACATCCCCCTGCGCTGCGTCGATCTCCCTTTCCGTGAGCGCCCGCGACTTGTCCCGGTAGGCCCGGCGCACAAGGTCGATCAGTTCCCGTTCCTGCTCGATATGCAGCGCGGTCGTGACCTTCACGCCCTTGTCGGTCTCGGCCCAGTGCAGCCGTGTCAGCCGACCGTCATGGATGACGCCTTCCTTGACCATGCGCCGGGTCAGGTCGCCTATCTCCTTCGTGGAGCGGATACCCCACTGGATCAGCCCGCGCA
>MKTV01000113.1:109-3608 GCA_001898425.1 Rhodospirillales bacterium 69-11 | reverse complement strand
CTTCAGCATGGCCACGCGGGCTTCGACCGGCATAGCTTCCCCCTCCTTGCCGAGACTTCCCGCCGCTTCCCTTGCGGCCTGCCTGGCGTCCTTGGTCCGCTTGGAAAACGCGTCGCAGACGTATTGGGGGATGATTGCCAGCTTCGCCATGAGCGTGCGGTCGCACAGGTCGACCTCGATCCCGATCCTGCGGAGATTGGCGGCAAGGAAGGCTTGGTAGACCGCGCCGAACTCCTTCTTGCGCCCCCAGTGGAATTGCATCGTATCGATAGCCCGGAACTTTCCGTCCTCGCCTACGGTCAGGTTCGGGACGATGTTGTGGCTGTGCAGTTCTGGGTCGCCCGGCATGTTCGGCGCCAGCGTGTAAAGCTCTGTGCCGACCACGCCCGTGACAGGGTCGGGGCGGGTGATATCGACCGTCGCCCTCGCGGTGAAATGGTTGATCGTGATCCAGGCCATCTTAGCCGAGGCGTTCGACTGAACCCCGTTCCGTTTGACTCGGGTGCCTACGGTTTCCTCGACGTACCGGAGCGCGGCGGCGTTGGCGTCGATATGGCACTGAAGGATGGAATAACGCTCGGCGTCGGTCTTCGCGTGCGCCCACGCAACGGATACGGATTTCGGGGCTGAGAAACACAGGTCCATCCCGGAGACGCGGTGCTTGCCGTCTTTGGTTTTGAGCGCCTGTTTTTTGCCGGGAAGATCGGCCTTGTCCGCCCGGCGTCCGGAGAGGATCGCGCCAAGGCGCTCCTCGGTCAGGGCTTCACCTGGTTTGAGGTCAAGGGCTTCTGCAAGGCGCGTGTCGATGTCCGGCCTGACGTGCGGAAATGCGCCTTCGGTGGAGCGGCCGTAATAGTCGGCCAGCTTGATGTGTTCGTCGGGAAGAGTCTGCTCAAGCAGGTGCGCCGTATAAGCCGAGGCTTCGGACAGCGCACCCGCGGCAATGGCCCGGAAGGTCAGCACGCCTCGTGAGGGCTGCGCAGGCGAGCGGATAGCGTATCCGGCATCGCCTTGACGCGGGCGTGAATGTCCATGACCGCTTCGTGGATGACCGCGATAGCGTCTCCGTCGCCCGGCTCGGCCAGTTGCGCCAGCGACTCCTGCATGGTTTCGAGCGGCGGCAGGAGGGACAGCATGTCGTTCCGCAGGCCATCGATCCCCGCGAGAATGGCATCAAGCTTTTCGTCGATCGACATGGTGAAAATCCCCCTGAAAACTCTGCGCAGCAGAGCAAGTGGTCTGTATAGAATCCTTATAACAAACGGCACCCTTAATCCAGTTTAAAGTTGGTCTTGAGATTGTGCTAAGTTAGTCTAGAATGTACAAGACGATGTTCCGCGATTCACTCCGATTTGTTCATGCCAGATGTCGACGCGATAATCTCTGCCGCCAGAACGCCCCGAAAGGGCGGACGTTCTGCGCTGTTCTGGTGGATGTGGGACAACCACGATGCTCTGGCAAACGATCTAAACAATCGCCCGAACTGGAAAGAGATAGCGCGCCGTTCGACTTGGGCGGATGGGAACGGCGACGCGGCTACGCCTACGACGTGGCAGCGAACCTGGGCGAAGGTTTGCCTGTTGAAGGGACGTCCCACAAGGAAACGACGTAAGCGGATCAAGCGCACATTCGGGAAGCTGGCGGCCTGATCTGGATCGTCGAGCCGCTACCGGCGGAGCGGGAGTGGTTCAGGGGTAGGGAGCGGCAGACGGTCGTGGTGGACTGGTCTGTCCGGCACGTCCGCAAGTAGGCAAAGCGCTCGAAGGGGTGGAGCATAGAGGCGGACAGACGAACGACCAGACTGTGTCCATATGGCGAAGAAGCGGGGTCGCTATCTATGATGCATGGACCAGATCACCTACAACCCGCAGGAAGATCGGCTGGTTGATCCGCCCATCGACCGCGACGCAATCGCTCTTCTCAGCGACCTTCCCGATGCGGCTGCACGCGTGGCCGAGATGGGCGAACGCGACTACCGCGCGCAGAACGCTTCGGTGCTGGCGGGCTTCAGCCAGATCGACACACGCCAACAGGAACTGGAGGCGGCAGAGGCGGAATTCCAGCACTTTCGCAGACTCCGCGATTCCACTTCGGTCGGGCACGTTCGGACGACGCATGCCGACACGAAGGGCCTGCTGTATCCGACGCTGTATGTTCTGACCGCCCTCGCCGCTTTATCGGCCTGCTGGCAGACCGCGCAGTGGATCAAGCAAGCTGAGGTCTTCGAAGGTCTCGGCCCCGTCGGCGCCCTGTTCATGACAGGAATCGTCATCTCGGGCGGCGTAGGCGTCCCCCTTGCTTGGTACAGCCTGTTCGAGACGGACAGCGACCGGAAGCAGTTCTTCTCGCTCATCATGAAGACAAGCGCCGTCAGTGTTGCCGTCTGGATCGCGATGTTCGTTCTCGTCGCATGGTCGGAGGATCGCGTCTTCTTCCTCATGAACAACGGGACGATTGGATCGTGGTTTTCGATCGCCACCCTTGGCTCGTTCGCTTCCTTCGGAAAAGCGCTGATGCTTCCTGCGGGAATTCTCGCCGAGTGCACGGCTTCAGTCGCAATCAAGCTCGGCATTTCGAGGATGCAGGACCAGCGTTCGACCAAGGAATTCGTTTCCAGCCCTCACAGGGAAGCCCTCAGCAAGCTTGCGGCCGAGGCTGAGCGGAAGGTCATCCAACGGCGTGAGGAAGTCGCGAAGCTGGTGGCAACACGGGAGTCGTTCGATCTCGGCCTGAAGGTGTTCATCGCGTCCTGCCAGGCCGAACACCGGCTGCACATTGACGGGCTGGAGGCGGACCAGCTGGCGTTCCGCACAAACAGAATTCGCAACAAAGGAGGGAAGTGATGCGTAAGTTCATTCTGGCGGTCGTTATGGCGTTTTGCGCGGCGCGGGCCCATGCCGAGACGATGATCGTCGCAATGCCCGCAAACATGTCTTCCAGTGTCCAGGAGGAAGCGTCGGCGTTCATGGGCAGGGTCTATCAGGATCTCAAGCCGAATGACGTGCTGATCGTTTTCGACGCTTCACGCGAGCGGCCCGTTGCGACGCTCAGAATGCCCGATCATATCGGGACGGGAAGGCGTGACAGGATCAGGGCGCTCGGCCCCGCCGCCGGCCAGATCATGGACTTCATCACGGGCACCGCTCCGGATGCGAAGCCGGACAACCTGAACATCCCGGCGACACTCCGGGAAATCGGGGCGACCATCATGCCGGAGGTGAAGGAGGCGAAGATTCTGCTGATCGGGTCGTTATTCTACGACGATCCCCGCAACGCGAACTTCACGACCAAGGAGTTCCTGCCCTCCGATGGCTTCCTGACGCAGAACGTGCGCGGTGGCTTCTCTGTCATCGGGCAGGAAGCTCTGCTGAAGGGCGCGTTGGTCTCGATCTGCTACACCGACCCCGGAAGCGCGTTCCAGACCGAAGCCTTCCGGCAGAGCACGGTCGAGTTCTGGGGCAAGTCGATCGTCGGCCGCGGCGGGAAGGTCGGGTCGATC
>MKTV01000112.1 GCA_001898425.1 Rhodospirillales bacterium 69-11 | reverse complement strand
CCGGCGCCTACGCCTACGTGCGGCATCCCCAATACGTCGCCTTCATCGCCATCATGCTAGGGTTCCTGCTGCAGTGGCCGACTTTGCTGACGCTTGCCATGTTCCCGTTCCTCGTCGCGATGTACGTGCGGTTAGCGCGCCGGGAGGAGGCAGAAGCCCGCCAGCTATTCGGAGAGGAATACATACGTTACGAGACCCATGTCCCGGGCTGGTTTCCCCATTTACGTGGTTCCGAGGAAGGCAGGACGCGGGCTTGATGGACCGGTCGTGCAACTGGCTTTCCGGAATGAGACGCTACCTGGCCGTGATCGCCGCAGGGAACCTCGCATGGGAAATTGCGCAGATGCCGCTTTACACCCTGTGGTGGACGGCTTCCGCCCGCGAAATCGGGATTGCCGTCATCCACTGCACGGGCGGCGACCTGTTGATCGCCGTCTCAGCGCTGATCGCAAGCCTGCTGCTGTTCGGCTCGGCGGACTGGCCGCGATCCCGCTTCCTGTGGGTCGGTGGGATGGCAATCGCGCTCGGATTTTCGTACACAATTGGCAGCGAACATTTGAATACCGCCCGCAATGTCTGGGCGTACTCGGAATGGATGCCGATTCTGCCTGGGCTGGGAACCGGCTTGGCGCCGTTCGCTCAATGGATTGTCGTCCCCTTGCTGGCGTTCGCCGTAGCGTTGTTGCCGCTGTCGTCCGAAGCCCGCGCCGGACAAGCGTGGCGTTCGCCATGACCCCATACCTGAAAACAGACACCTGCCGCATTTTTGCATCGGCCATTCGTCATCCTGGAGATGCACAACCCGAAGGCGTCAAGCGCGACGATCGCGTTTCGACCTGCGGGGCGACTATCGAACGACGCGGACTTCCCACCGGCTTGGCAAATCTTCGGTCCGACCATTGGCTCACCTGCTGGGGTCACGAACCCGATCAAGGCCGCCTCGATTGTGGCACATCGCAGCAGAGCCTGCTGGCTACTAATACAGCCGCTCGAGCGAGTAGTTTCCAGGCATCCTTTCGCAGGAGTCTATGTGCCATATTAACGATTGCCGTCGTCGGGGGTGTCGTATTTCCTCTGGGTATTGTCAAATGCGCTACAATTGCGACGCACTCCGGCCCCGCCAGAGTGAGGTGCTTCGCGGCCTCGCAGCCCCAAAAATGGTCTGCATCGGAACGATCGACGTCACGAAACGCCGTTCCATAGTGGTGCGGCGAACCCAGCCAGGCGAAAAAAAATGACCAGCAAAGGCAACACGCGGCGTCCACTCGCGTCATCTCCGGGATGTTGCGAAACCCCCATTTCACGCGGCAAGACGGCGTCTGTGATCAAGCGCGGGTGCACGCCCACGTTGCCGTCTATGGCCAAACATCCAGCACACCGACGAACGGCCGGCGCACCCACATGCCCCGATGGGGATCAACTCGATGATGAGCACCACGGAGACGGAGAGCGGCCATGGGTCCTTCATCCATGATGAAGGCTGACGGCATCGTGCAAGGTCGGAGTCCGTCTCTCCGGCGACGATGCAGATGCGCATGACGACCAGCACATTCGACGTTGGCGACCTGTTCTCGGTTCTCGGCGCAAGGGGAATTGAAAAGCAACTGCGACGTATTGCGGGCGTCGACCGCGTAGCGGTCAATTCTGTCACCGGTTCGACGACCGTGACGTATGATGCGAATAGGACCAGCTTGGCCGCGCTACAGGCGGCGATCAAAGAGTGCGGCTTTCATTGCGCTGGCGAAGCGCTGCCCAGGCACGTCTGTGACAGTCACACGATGCAAGACGTGCCTGCTCCGGCGAAGCCTGTGACCGCATCCGGATCCACTCCAAGCGTCGCCGGCAATTCGGCGATGCCAATGGCCGGCATGAATCCCGCCGACATGCAGGCGGATCACGCTGCGCACGGCACGAAAAAGAACGATGCGATGGCCCAGGAAATGGGGCACGGCGCTGGCATGGACATGCAAGCCATGGCTCTTGACATCCGCAACCGCTTCTGGATCGCGCTCGCCTTTGGCGTTCCGATCTTCGCCTTCTCGCCGATGGGCATGGACTTCATCAAAATTCCGCCACCGTTTGGCTTGCGGCTCGATCTCGTCCTGTTCGTTCTCGCCAGCCTCGCGATCCTTTATCCTGTCTGGCCGTTCCTCGTTGCTGCGTATCGCGCGCTCCGCAGCGGCGTCGCCAACATGGCGGTGCTGGTCATCCTCAGCGTGGGCACCGGATACCTGTTCAGCGTCGGTTCCACGTTCTTCTACGGCGGCCAGCAGTTCTACGAGGCATCGGTCATCCTACTGGTCTTCATCCTGCTGGGGCATTGGCTCGAGATGCGCGCGCGCGCCGGCGCATCCGAAGCGATACGTGCTCTGATGAACCTCGCGCCCCCGAAGGCCAACGTGCTGCGCGACGGAAAGGAAATCGAAATCCCAACGGCGGACGTGCTGTCCGGCGAAACCGTCGTGATCAGGCCGGGCAACAAGATCCCGGTCGACGGCACGGTGCTGGAGGGCACGTCGCTGGTCGACGAATCCATGCTTACCGGGGAGTCGATGCCGGTGGACAAGAACGTCGGTGATGCCGTGATCGGAGCGACGATCAACAAGAGCGGCACCTTCAGGTATCGCGCGACCAAGGTGGGCGCGGACACTGCACTCGCCCAAATTGTCAAGCTCGTCCAGGAGGCCCAGAATTCGAAGGCGCCCGCGCAGCTGCTGGCCGACCGCGCGTCGCAGTGGCTGGTGCTGGCCGCCGTCGTCATGGGTCTTCTGACTTTCGTCGTGTGGTACTGGTGGGTCGGGCAGACCCTGCTGTTCGCGCTGAGCCTGACGATCACCGTATTCGTCATCGCCTGCCCAGATGCCCTTGGTCTGGCGACGCCGATGGCGATCATGGTCGGCACCGGACTTGGCGCCATGAACGGCATACTCTTCAAGAACGCCTCAGCTCTCGAGGATGCCACGAAGCTGAACGTGATCATCTTCGACAAGACTGGAACGCTGACGATGGGCCAGCCCGAGGTCGTGGACCTGGTCGCTGCCCCTGGCGCATCCGATGAGCAGCTGCTTTCCGCGGCCGCTTCGGTGGAGGCGGGCTCGGACCATCCGCTGGCGCAGGCAATCTTGCGCCGGGCTGCCGATGTGAAGGCATCCAAGTCCGAAGCATTCAGGAACATCGAGGGCAAAGGCGCGCAGGCGGAGGTCGACGGCCAGACCATCCTGCTCGGCAACAAGCAGCTGATGAGCGAGAACAAAATCGACCTCGGCGACCTCCGCGCAAAGTCGCTGGAGTTGCAGGGAGCCGGGCGGACCGTCGTCCATCTATCCCGGGGCGGGAAGTTCCTCGGCCTTATCGCGATCGCCGATGCGGCCAGGCCGACGGCGGTGGACGCCATCAAGGCACTGCGTGCCAGAGGCGTCGAAGTGGCGATGCTGACGGGGGACAACCAGGGTACTGCCGATCGGATCGCCAGAACACTGGGCATCGACCTGGTATTCGCCGACGTGCTGCCGGGCGACAAGGCGAGCAAGGTTCGCGAGCTTCAGAAGCAGGGCAAGAAGGTCGGCATGGTTGGCGACGGCGTGAACGATGCACCCGCCCTGACGCAAGCCGACGTCGGCTTCGCTATCGGTGCTGGCACGGACGTTGCCATGGAGAGTGCCGACATCGTGTTGATGAAAAGCGACCCGTTCGACGTTGTCGGCGCCATTGAGCTCTCGCAGGCGACACTGCGGAAAATGCACCAGAACCTGTGGTGGGCGGTCGGCTACAATCTCGTCGCGTTCCCGCTGGCCGCGGGCGTGCTCTATCCGTTCGTGCTGGGTCCAAGCATCGCGGCACTGGCGATGTCCGGCAGCTCGGCTCTCGTCGCGATCAATGCCTTGATGCTCAAGCGCACGAAACTAACGGGAATTCGGCGTCCGGGTGAGGCGGTGGCACCCGCCAAGCCAGGGTTCCGATCGGCACCGACATGACCATCGGCCTCTCATCGCCGTCGGATGTCGCACCTTCGGCCATGGCGGTGCTGATGCTGTCGGTCTTCACGGTATCGATGGGTTTCGGCGTCGTCCTGCCGCTGCTTCCGTATCTGATTGAACGCATGCTCGGTGCGGGAAGTGACCAGGGACAGGTCTCGCGGGCGACGGGGCTGCTCACCGGCCTCTACACGCTCTCGCTGTTCGTGTTTGCCCCGATGTGGGGACGTCTGTCAGATCGCCATGGACGCCGGGCGATCCTCCTTATCGGACTGATCGGGTTCAGCACGACGATGCTGACGTTCGCGATCATCGACAGTCTGACAGGTGTCTATATCGAGCGTGCGCTCAGCGGGCTGTTCGCAGCAGCGGTATCGCCCGTCGCCCTTGCGGCGATTGGCGACCTTGCACCGACGGAGGAGATCCGGGGCCGGCGCCTGACCTTCGTCAGCCTCGCCGGGATCAGTGGCTTCCTGCTCGGCCCAATGCTGGGTGTGCTCATGTCGCAAGTTGGATCGGGCATCCTGCCGATGAGCAGTCCCACAGGCTCGCTGGCGATGCCGCTCGCTGGCACAGCGGTAATTGGCATACTCGTCGCCATTGCGGCTGCCGTGGCGATACCCGGCCGCACCATACCTGGCTCAGACCCGCACCAGACAGCAACTACCTTGCTGACCGACGCTTGGCTGGTCGTTCGGCTGTTGGGGCTGGCGTTCATTGTGGCCGCAGGCGTTGCGGTTTTTGAAGTAGGCCTGGCTCTCCGCGGAAAACAGGAGCTCGCACTTACCCAGGTTCAGATCGCCACGATGTTCACCGAGTGCAGCGCAGTCATGATCATCGTGCAGGCCATTGTCTTCTCGCCCTGGCTAAAGCCCGAGACGACGCGCTGGTTCATAACTCCCGCACTCGGCATCATGGCGGCGGGGTTGTTCGCTGTGCCGTTCGCAACCGACTTCGCAATGATGCTGGGCGTTATCGCCGCTGTGGCCGCGAGTGCCGGGATACTGTCGCCAATTGTGACCTACTGGACCTCGAGCAAGGCGGGTCGAGCGCAGGGCGCAGAACTTGGTAAACAGACGGCGGCTGCAAGCCTGGGAGCCGCCGTCGGCTCAGCTGCCGGGGGCATGCTATTCGCCTCATCGTGGCTCCCGGGGGCCGCCTTCTTCTTCGCCTTTGGGCTTAGCCTCCTTGGTGTCCTCCTGAGCCTCAAACTTCCGTGGATGCTGGTGGTCCGCGCGCAGCCGGTTGCCCCCGTGAACAGTTCTTCGAGAAGGACAATTCCATGACCATGAACGGTCCCCGCTGATGCCGACGACGCAGGAGCGATCGGGCGCTGACCGGAAATATGCTGCCAAGGCAGCATTGAGGGCAGCCCAGGTCGAACTGGTCAAGTTGCAGCGGCATGTCATCGAGACCGGGATGAAGATCGCAGTCGTCTTCGAGGGACGGGACGCGGCCGGCAAAGACGGAGCGATCAAGCGTATCGTCCAGCATTTGGCTCCGCGGGAGAGCCGGGTCGTGGCCATGGGACCGCCCTCGGATCGCGATCGGCAGGCGTGGTATTTCCAACGTTACGTGGCCCATCTTCCGGTTGGAGGTGAGATCGTTCTGTTCAACCGAAGCTGGTACAACCGAGCTGGCGTTGAGCACGTGATGAATTTCTGCAGTGACGGCGAATACAGGATGTTCCTGACCACGGCCCCGCTCTTCGAGGAGTTGTTGGTGCACTGCGGCATCACGCTCATCAAATACTACCTCGACATATCCAAGGATGAGCAAAGGAAGCGGCTGAAGGAACGGCATGACGATCCGTTGAGCCAATGGAAGTTGAGCCCGATCGACGCGAAGGCAGTGAAGTTGTGGGAAAAATACAGTGACGCCCGCAACGAGATGCTCATGCGGACCCACACAGTTGCCGCGCCCTGGACCATCGTTAAAGCGGACGACAAGCCGTCGGCGCGGATTGGTATCATTCGCGACCTGCTGACGCGTTTGGAGTTCAGAGGCAAGGGAGAGCATAGAGAAAGTCCGGATCCCGACGTGGTCTTCCGATTCACCGCGGAGGCGATTGAGAGCGGGCTGCTCGCAAAGTAGGCAACCGGTCCCCAGCTTTCGTGGGGAGAGCCGTCACACTGCCGTCGACGCGATTGTCATGTAGAGCACTGCCCAGCCCCGCGATACGGAAAGCCCATGTGAACCGCGTCCAATGCGGATATACCAGTGTAGACCTCCAGTATGACCAGGCATCAGATCTCCAACAGCTTGTTCGGTAGTTCATCGGGCTTGAGGGCACCGGGCGGGAAATGCTTCGCGAGAATCCGGCCGCATCGCTCGATGGTCGTGACGAAGCCGTCCGCTGGGCGGCCGTCCTTCCGGACGGCTGCCAGCATCGTCGCTAGCGCCATACGTGTCTCCCAGCGCCTCGGGCAGGATGGCGCTCAGCTCGGCGGCGTCGTGAACGTTGGCGGTCGTCACTTCGAGGCCGCGGATCAGGCCGGCCTCCTGATCGGTGGCAACGTGAGCCGTGTAGCCATGCG
>MKTV01000111.1:30812-52339 GCA_001898425.1 Rhodospirillales bacterium 69-11 | reverse complement strand
GCGGATGCTCAAGTTGCTCTTCCCCCGGCTTGGAACGGATGACGACGCGGATTCCGGTATTCGCATCAGCAGGCGACGGAACTTGGTTCGGCTGCTCTACCTCGGTGACCCGCCAGGTTCGATACCTCGGGCAGAGATCGAGCGGTTATGGAGTACGCACCCAGTAACGCGGTCAGTTCAGGCACTTCGCTCAATGCTCGCCGCCGAACGCATCGCACCGCTGCTTGATCGGATTCTCGACCTCCTACCGCAGCTACCTGCTGAGAATGACACGGTGTTCTGGCCGGCCCTCGCCCGCATCCTCGTTCGTCAGCATGACTGGATCAGAGGCCCGGAGGCATTGGGCAGCCTTGTGGAGGACGCTGGGCGAACGTTGTGGCTTTTTGGCAAGTTGAGCGAGCATAGCGCGAACCGTGTTCGTGCAATCTTGGATAGCTTGATCGCCGGTGGCGACCTCTTAATCGCTCCGTGGCTGCTGCGGAAGCACTTGTTCGCTCACAATATGACCTCACATGCGCGTCCCATTGGAGGGGAGTTCATTCTAACGAAGGATGAGACTGCTAACTACCTCGAACGCGAGTTGCCACGCTACATGAATGCAATCACCGATGGGATGCTTCTGAAGCGGTTGCCTTGCACGGAAGTACTTTATTTTATTCTTAACGCACAACGCTGGACGAGCGACCTTCGAACCAGCCTAACAAGCCAGCTCGACGATATCGTTGCCATTACGACCTTCGCCGCCTTGACTGTTCCTCCCAAATACCTTTTAGACAAAGAGACGATGAACAAAATCATCGACGGGGAGGTTGTGCTTTGTCGGCTGGTCGAGGTTGCCAACGAAGGCCGTATTCCAGCTGACCCATGGCTCCGTAGGTCTTTATTGCGGCTGGTAGCCACGCTGCGCGGGCATGATCCACATGCAATCCGTGATCAAGAAGATGATAGTTATATCCTGAGGAATTCCGCCCTAGAATAGTTTGCAATGTTGCGCAGCATGATCCAGCTTAATTCTAAGCGGAAAGGTTATTATGCCCGTGCCAGGATGACTAGCGCAGTTCGCGCCGGGTGCCGTTTTCGTCGATGCCAGTAGCCTGTCCCGATTGAAGTCGTGGATGACCGGCCTGCGCCGGTCATGACACAGAGGGGTATCCCCCTCCCGTAGTGCGCATGCCAGACTCCCCCCAACACCGGAGGGACCCCGACCCATGCACCGCAGCACCACCCGCATCCTCACCACCCACACCGGCAGCCTCCCGCGCCCGCCCGAACTGGTGGAGCTGTACGTGCGCAAAGGCCGCGGCGAGCTCGTGGACCAGGAACTCACCGAAGCCGGCCTCGCCGCCATGCACGACTCCGTCCGCCGCCAGCGCGACGCCGGCATCGATGTCGGCAACAACGGCGAACAGCAGCGCGAGGCGTTCTTCCTCTACGTCCGCAACCGCATGAGCGGCTTCGGCGGCGCCTGGAACCGCCCCACCCGCGGCGACGTCGACAAATACCCCGCCTACAAGGCCGCCCTCGCACGCGAGGCCGCCGGCAGCGTCTCGGTCAGCGTGCGCGAGCAGATCCCCACCGCCATCGGTGAGATCCGCTACCTCGACCGCGCCGCCGTCGAGCAGGAATGCACCGACTTCCAGGCCGCGCTCACGGCCCTTGGCAACCCATTCGTGGAGCCGTTCCTGACCGCGCCGTCCCCCGGCATCGTCGCCGCCGCGCTCCGCAACGACTACTACCCCGATGAATCCGCCTACCTCCACGCGCTCGGGGAGGCGCTGCGCGTCGAGTATGAGGCGATCGTCGCGCATGGCTTCGTCCTGCAGCTCGACTGCCCCGACCTCGCGATGGAACGGCACTTCTCCTACCAGGACCGGCCGGTGCCCGACTTCCTGGGCTTCGTCGACCGCGTGGTGCGCACGATCAACGCGGCGCTGGTGAACATCCCGCGCGACCGCGTGCGGCTGCATGTGTGCTGGGGCAATTACGAGGGCCCGCACGACTGCGACATCGAGCTCGCCGAGATCATGCCGATCATCCGCGGCCTGAACGTCGGCGGCTTCGTGCTGCCCTTCGCCAACCCGCGCCACGCGCACGAATACAAGGTGCTGAAGACCTTCCCGCTCGACCAGGACCAGGTGATCGTCGCCGGCGTGATCGACAGCGTCACCAACTTCGTCGAACACCCCGAGGTCGTGGCCGACCGGCTCGAGCGCGTGGCCGAGGTCGTGGGCGACCCGACCCGCGTGCTGGCCGGCACCGATTGCGGCTTCGACACCTCGGCCGGCATGCGCCGCGTCGCCTCCGACGTGGTGTGGGCGAAGCTCGCCGCGATGTCCGAGGGCGCGCGCATCGCCTCGGGCCGGCTGTTCTGATCCAGCAGGGTTGATCGCAGCGGGGGAGCTCACCCAAGCGCGCCGCTTGTAGAAGCAGGGTATGATGCTGCCCGATCTGCGCGCCTGGGTGTTCGCCGTGCGCACCTTCGCCGGCGCCATGCTGGCGCTGTGGTGCGCGATGGCGCTCGATCTCGACCGGCCGTACTGGGCCATGGCCACCGCCTACATCGTGGCGCAGCCGCTCACCGGCTCCATGCGCTCCAAGGGCCTCTACCGGCTGATCGGCACCGTGGTCGGCGCGGTCGTCGTGGTCGGGCTGGTGCCGCTGCTGGTGGACGCGCCGGAACTGCTGACCGCGGCGCTCGCGTCCTGGACCGGGCTCTGCCTGTTCGTGGCGCTGCTCGACCGCACCCCGCGCAGCTACGTGTTCATGCTGGCGGGCTACAGCGCCGCGATCATCGGCTTCCCCGCCACCGCCGATCCGTCCGGCATCTTCTCGATCGCCCTCGCCCGGGTGGAGGAGATCACGCTGGGCATCGTCTGCACCATCGTGGTCGGCTCGATCGTGTTCCCGCGCCCGATCGGCCCCGTCGTGGCCGCCCGCATCGACGTCTGGCGCGCGGATGCGGAGCGCTGGGCGCTGGAGGCGCTGCGCGGCGCCGTCAACCCCGACCCGCGCCGCGCCGACCGCCGCCGGCTCGCCGCGGACGCGATCGAGATCGGCCAGCTCTCCTCCCACCTCGCCTTCGACGCCTCCAACTACCAGGGCACGACCCGCTGGGTGGACGCGCTGCAGCGGCGCGTGCTGACGCTGCTGCCGGTGCTCTCCTCGATCGAGGACCGCATCGCCGCGCTGCGTCGCCTGGGCCCGCTCTCGCCGGACCGGGAGCAGGCGCTGGCCGAGGTGGCGGCCTGGGTCGTGGAGCGGCCGCCGCCGGACGCGCTGCGGGCGCGGCTGCGCGCCCTGGCTCCAGCCGGCGGCGGCGCGCTGTCCTGGCCGGAGGCGCTGTGGACCACGCTGGTCCTGCGCCTCGTCGAGATGATCGACCTGCTGTGGGACACGAGCCAGCTCCGCGCGGCGATCGCCGCCGGCGACCATGCGCCGCCGCCCCTGGTCGTGCCGGAGGGCGCCATCGCCGGCCGGGTGCTGCACCGCGATCCCGGCCTTGCCGCGCTGTCCGGCTTCGCCGCTGCCCTCGCGGTCGGCCTGGTGGTGGCGTTCTGGATCGGCAGCGGCTGGTCCGAGGGCGCGATCGCCGCCCAGATGGCGGCGGTCGGAGCGAGCTTCTTCGCCGTGCAGGACGACCCCGTGCCGGCCATCCTGCGCTTCACCGGCTGGGCGCTGGTCGCCTGCGTCGTCGATGCCGCCTACCTGTTCGCCATCCTGCCGATCGCGCATGACTTCGAGATGCTGGTCCTCGCCCTCGCGCCCGCCTTCGTCTTCTACGGCCTGCTGATCGCGATGCCCGCCACCACGCCCATCGGCATGGGCCTCGGCGTCAACGGCGCCACGCTGCTCGCCCTGCAGGCGACCTATGCCGCCGACGCGGCGAGCTTTGGGGGCAGCGTGATCGCGCTCACCGTCGGCCTCGGCACCGCCGCGCTGGTCACCGCGCTGATCCGGTCGGTCGGCGCGGAATGGAGCGCGCGGCGGCTATTGCGCGCGAGCTGGGCCGACCTGGTGCAGGCCGCGAAGGGCGGCGCCGACCGCTCCGCGCTGGCGAGCCGGCTGCTCGACCGCATGGGCCTCCTGGTGCCGCGGCTCGCCGCCGTCGCCCCCGATGCCGACCGCGCGGCCGCGGACCTGCTGGCCGAGTTGCGGGTCGGCGTGAACATCGTCGAGCTGCAGCAGGGCCGCGCGGACCTCCCGCCGGCCGCCGCCAACGCGGTGGCGCGCGCGCTGCGCGCCCTGTCCGGCTGGTTCCAGCGGCGCCGCCACCGCGGCGGCCCGACCCCGCCGCCCGCCTTGCTCGCCGCGCTCGATGCGGCGCTGCGCTCCGTCTGGGAGGCGGGCGCGGTGCAGGAGCGGGCGCTGCTCAACCTGGTCGGCATCCGCCAGGCCCTGTTCCCCGCCGCGCCGCCGCCGGATCCGGCATGATCGCGACCGTCGACGTGTTCGGCCTGGAGGTGACGGCGCTGCTGGCCTGGCTGCTGCTCTCGCTGCTGCTTGCCGCGGGGCTGCGCCGCCTGCTGGAGCGGGCCGGCGCCTATCGCTACGTGTGGCACCGGCCGCTGTTCGATCTCGCGCTGCTGGTGGTGCTGCTGGGCGGCATCGTCGCCCTCGTCCGGATCTGGAGTTCCTGAATGCGCCTGCTGCCGCGCTTCCTTGTCACGCTGGTCGTGGTCGTCGCCGCCGTGATCGTCGGCTGGCAGCTCTGGGCCTACTACCTGCGTGCGCCCTGGACCCGCGATGGCCGCATCCTGGCCGACGTGGTGGCGCTCGCGCCCGACGTGTCCGGTCCGGTGGTGGAGGTGCTGGTGGCCGACAACCAGACCGTCCATCGCGGCGACGTGCTGTTCCGCATCGATCCCGCGCGGTTCCGCCTCGCGCTGCGCACCGCCGAGGCACAGCTGATGAGCCGCCAGGCCACCCTGCGCGAGGCGATGCGGGAGGCGCAGCGCTACCAGTCGCTCAACCGGAGCGAGGTGTCGGTGGAGGCGCAGCAGCAGCGCGTGGCCGCGGCCGAGGAAGCCGCCGCGGCGGTGCAGCAGGCCGAGGTGGACCGTGACACGGCGCAGCTCAACCTCGACCGCAGCGAGGTGCGCGCGACCGTCGACGGGTCGGTGACCAACTTCACGATGCGCCCCGGCGACTACGTCGCGGCCGGCACTCCGGTGATCGCGCTGGTGGATTCGGCGTCGTTCCACGCCACCGGGTATTTCGAGGAAACCAAGCTCCCGCGTATCCGCATCGGCGACCGCGCGCGCGTGCGCATGCTGGGGGAGGGCGGGCTGATCGAGGGCCATGTCGAGAGCATCGCCAGCGGCATCGCCAACCGCGAAGTGAGCGCGGGCGAGCGGCTTCTGCCCGACGTGAACCCGACCTTCGCCTGGGTCCGGCTCGCGCAGCGCATCCCGGTCCGCGTCGCGATCGACCGCGTGCCGCCCGGCACCGTGCTGGTCAGCGGCCGCACCGCGACGGTGGAGGTGCTCGAGAAGTAGCCGCGCTCGCCGCGCTGGCACACCGGTTCGCACACCTCCTGGGCCACGCCTCGCACACGTCCTCTGGCCACCGGCCACGCCATCGGCTTGACTGTCGGCAAAGCGACGAGGGAACGCCATGGCAGCCGCAGCGCAGGAATACGACTACGTCATCGTGGGCGCCGGATCCGCCGGCTGCGTGCTCGCCAACCGGCTCAGCGCCGACCCGCGCACCCGCGTGCTGCTGCTGGAAGCCGGGGGCAAGGACACCGATCCCTGGATCCACATCCCCGCCGGGTTCTACCGCAACATCTACAATCCCAAGGTCGCCTGGTATTTCGAGACCGAACCCCAGGCCGAACTCAACGATCGCCGTATCTCCTGGCCGCGTGGCAAGACGCTGGGCGGATCGTCCTCCATCAACGGGCTGATCTACATCCGGGGCCAGCGCGAGGATTTCGATCTCTGGCGCCAGATGGGCAATGCTGGCTGGTCCTACGACGACGTGCTGCCCTACTTCCGCAAGTCCGAGGACAACGAGCACGGCGCCGACGACTTCCACGGCATGGGTGGTCCGCTCGGCGTCTCCGACCTCAAGACCCCGCATCCGCTACATGACGCCTTCATCGCCGCCGGGCAGGAACTGGGCTACCCCTACAACCGCGACTTCAACGGCGCTTCGCAGGAGGGTGTCGGCCCGCTGCAGCTCACGGTGAAGGGCCGCCGCCGCTGCTCGACCGCGGTCGGCTATCTCCGCCCCGTGCTGAACCGCCCCAACCTGCAGGTCGAGGTGCGCGCCCTGACCCATCGCGTGCTGCTGGACGGCAAGCGCGCGGTCGGCATCGAATACGCGCAGTTCGGGGTGAAGCGCATCGCCCGCGCGCGGCGGGAGGTGCTGCTGTGCGGGGGAGCGATCAACTCGCCGCAGATCCTGCAGCTGTCCGGCATCGGCCCCGGCGCCCTGCTTCAGGAGCTCGGGATCGAGGTGCTGCACGACCTGCCCGGCGTCGGCGAGAACCTGCAGGACCACCTGGGCACGCGCATCATCTATCGCTGCAAGCCCGGCACCGTTACGATGAACGAGATCTACCACAACTGGGCGCGGCGCATGGTCGCCGGCGCCGAGTGGATGCTGGCCCGCCGCGGCCCGCTGATGACCGGCGCCGCCCCGATCGGCCTGTTCGTCAAGACGCGCCCGGAAGTGGCGAGCCCGGACGTGCAGTACCAGTTCCTGGCCGGCAGCGCGCCCAAGAGCGGCGAGCCCATGCACCGCTTCCCCGGCTGCACCATGGTCACCATCCCCTGTCGGCCGGAAAGCCGGGGCTGGCTGCGCATCACCGCGCCCGATCCCGAGAAGCCGCCCTCGATGCAGCCGAACTACCTCTCCACCCAGACCGACTGGGCGACGATGCTCGCCGGCGTGAAGATCGCGCGCGCCATGTTCGCGACCAAGGCGATGCAGCCGTTCATCGCCGGCGAGGAGCAGCCCGGTCCCCAGGCCACGACCGACGAGGAGCTGATGGAGCACACCCGCGCAACCGCCGGGACCACCTTCCACCAGACCAGCACCTGCATGATGGGGCCGGGCCCAAAGGCGGTCGTCGACGTCGACCTGAAGGTGAAGGGGCTGGACGGGCTGCGCGTGGTGGACGCCTCGGTCATGCCGACGGTGGTCTCCGGCAACACCAACGCGACGGTCATCATGATTGCGGAGAAGGCGGCGGACATGATCCTGATCGAAGCGCGCACCGGCACCACCCAGGCCCACGCGGCATGAGCGCGGGCGAGTTCACGGGCCAGGTCGCCCTGGTCACCGGCGCGGGCAAGAACATCGGCCGCGCCATCGCCCTGGACCTCGCGGCGCGCGGCGCCACGGTCGTGGTGAACGGCCGTGCGGACCGCGCGGCGGTGGACGCGGTGGTCGGCGAGATCACCGCCGGCGGCGGCAAGGCGCTGGCGGCGATGGGGGACGTGTCCGACGAGGGCGCGACCGCGCGCATGGTGGCCGAGGCGGTGGCCGCGTTCGGCGGCCTCGACATCGTGGTCAGCAATGCCGGGCTGCGGCGGCAGACGCCGTTCCTGGAAATGAGCCTGGCCGAATGGCGGGAGATCCTGTCGGTCGCGCTGGACGGCGCCTTCATCCTGGCGCGGGCCGTCGTACCGCACATGATCCCGCGTGGCGGCGGATCGTTCGTCGCGCTGTCCGGCATCTCGACGCATGTGGGCACACCCAATCGGTGCCACGTCTCCGCTTCCAAGGCGGGGCTGGAGGGCCTGATGCGCGCGCTCGCCATCGAGCTCGCGCCGCATCGCATCACCTGCAATTGCGTCGCCCCGGGCGCGGTCGACACGGTGCGGGGAGCCTCGGCGGGGGCACTGCCGAGCGGATTGGTGGAGAAGGGGGTGCCGCTGGGACGGAAGGCGCGGGTGGAGGAGATCGCGGCCGCGGTCCGCTACCTCGCGGGGCCCGACGGGCGGTACGTCACCGGCCAGACCCTGCACGTGAACGGGGGCGTGTTCCTGACCTGAGCGCGGCGCCGTCACGCACCCGCCCGCTCTTCCGCCAGTGGGGCAGACGAGACGGGCGGCGTACGCGACGACGGGGGCCGGCTGGGCCGACCCCCGTCCATGACCGCGCCGGAACGGACGATCAGTTGTCGGTGCCGCCCTGGGGGTAGCCCGGACCACGCATCGCGCCGTACACCCACACCTCGTGCCGCGGCGAGTTCGACACGAAGATGCCGTGGCTGTCGACGGTGCCGTGCGCGGTCGTCTGCGGGCTGGCGGTTTGAGGCTGCGTCTGGATCTGCGGAACGCGGACGTCACCATCCGCCATGGCGGACCCGATGCCGAACGTCGCCAGCGCCGCGGCGGCGAGGAAGATCTGCTTCATCGTACAACTCCTGGACTCGACGCGAGTCGCCGGATCGGCCGATCGATTTCGACCGCACGGCTCGCGATGACGGGCGTTCGGCCTGGGCCGGCCGCTCGTCCTGGTTCACATCCGCCCCGCGCTTCAGATGCAGGCCACACGGCCGCTCCACCCGCGGCACGGGTCTGCGCATCGCCCCTCGGCACCCGATCGGAGCCGGCAAGGGCCACGCGCACCCGGGGGCCGGCACTGGAAGCGTACCAGGCCTGCATGCGGGGCAGGGATGACGTTCGCCGCCGGACGAATAGGTAAGTCAGCCTGTCCGTCCGGTGACGGCGACTAGATGCACCCTGCGGTTTGGAAAGATAATGCCGGTTCCTTGCATCGGATTTTTGCGCAGAACGGTGAAGTCATGGACTTGATCAGCGCCTTGCGAAGCTTCACGCGCGTAGCTGAAACCGGATCCTTCACCGCCGTCGCGCGGGAGCAGGGCAGCAGCCAGTCGGCGGTCACGCGCCAGATCGCCCAGCTCGAGGAGCATTTCGGGGTCCGCCTGTTCCACCGCACGACCCGGCGCATCAGCCTGACCGACGACGGCGACAGCCTGCTCGCCCATGCGCGGCAGCTGCTCGACTACGCCGAGAGCATGGAGGCGGAGCTGGGCCGCCATTCGGCCTCGCCGACCGGTCTCGTGCGCGTGGGGATCCCGGTGGCGGCGAGCCTGTTCCTGGCCCCCCGCATGCCGACCCTGCTCGCGGAGCATCCGGGGCTCGCGGTGGAATTCGTCGTCCGCGACGGGTTCAGCGACATGATCGAGGATCGGCTCGACCTGGCCCTGCAATCGGGCGAGATCGCCGACAGCTCCCTCGTGGTCCGCACCGTCGGCATGTTCGGCCGGGTTGCGGTGGCCGCCCCGTCCTATCTCGAGGCGCGCGGCATGCCGGCCTCCCCGTCCGCCCTGACCGACCATGTCTGCGTCGTGCATGACAACGGCCCGGACGCGGCGACCTGGCGCTTCACCGGGCCGGACGGACCCGTGTCGGTGCGGGTCGGTGGCCCGTTCATGGCGAACAACAGCCAGGCGGTCCATGCCGTCAGCCGCGCCGGCCATGGGATCGCCCTGCTGCCCGAGGTGCAGGTGATCGACGATATCCGCTCCGGCCGGCTGATCCGGCTGCTGTCGGACTACCCGTCGCAGCAGGTCGCGCTGCACCTGCTGTATCCCACGCGACGCAACCTGGCGCCGCGCACGCGGGTGGTGATGGACTTCCTGCTGCGGGAAATCCGCATCAGCGCGGAGGTTGCCGCCCGGGTGGGCGAGGGGATCGTCGACCCGTTCTGGGCCTGAGTGCGGGGGTGGGCGGTGCCCGCTCGTGCGCGCGTGCTTGCGTTTCGGCTGGCGAAGTGGTCCAAGGCGCCGGATCACTCCGGGGGCTTGCCCCGGATCGAGTCCGGACCGACCGGACCTGATCCGCCCGCGCCCGCGGACCTCGTCGCGGAGCCACCATGCCAGACCAGTCCTCGCCTTTGCCCGATCCCGCCGCCGACCCGGTCCTGGCGGGCGACCGCGTGCTGATCCTGGATTTCGGCAGCCAGTTCACCCAGCTGATCGCCCGCCGCCTGCGGGAATCCGGCGTCTATTGCGAGATCTGGCCGTTCAACGCCGACCCCGCCCGCATCCTGGGCTTCGGCGCCAAGGCGTTCATTCTCTCGGGCGGCCCGGCCAGCGTGCATGAGGGCGAATCCCCCCGCGCACCCCAGCTCGTCTTCGAGCAGGGCGTCCCGGTTCTGGGCATCTGCTACGGGCAGATGGTGATGTGCGCGCAGCTGGGCGGCGAGACCCAGGGATCCGACCATCGCGAGTTCGGCCGCGCCTTCGTGGAGGTGACCGGCGACTGCGCACTGCTCGACGGGGTCTGGGCCAAGGGGGCCCGCGAGCAGGTGTGGATGAGCCATGGCGACCGCGTGACCAAGCTGCCGCCGGGGTTCCGCGTGGTCGGCTCCTCCGATGGCGCGCCGTTCGCGGTGTTCGCCGACGACGAGCGGCGCTTCTACGGGCTGATGTTCCACCCCGAGGTCGCGCATACGCCGCATGGCGCGCAGCTGCTGCGCAACTTCACGCACAAGGTCGCCGGCCTGGCCGGGAACTGGACCATGGCGGGCTTCCGCCAGACCGAGATCGCCCGCATCCGCGCCCAGGTGGGGCAGCGGCGCGTGATCTGTGGCCTGTCGGGCGGCGTCGATTCCTCGGTCGCCGCGGTGCTGATCCATGAGGCGATCGGCGACCAGCTCACCTGCATCTTCGTCGATCACGGCCTGCTGCGCGCGGGCGAGGCGGAGGAGGTGGTCGCGACCTTCCGCGATCGCTTCAACATCAAGCTCGTGCATCGCGACGCCTCGGAGCTGTTCCTCGGCGCGCTCGAGGGCGTGACCGACCCAGAGGTCAAGCGCAAGACGATCGGCCGCCTGTTCATCGAGGTGTTCGAAGACGAGGCGGCCAAGATCGGCGGCGCCGATTTCCTGGCGCAGGGCACGCTGTATCCCGACGTGATCGAGAGCGTGTCCTTCACCGGCGGCCCGTCCGTCACGATCAAGTCGCACCACAACGTGGGCGGCCTGCCGGAGCGGATGCGCATGCAACTCGTCGAGCCGCTGCGCGAGCTCTTCAAGGACGAGGTCCGCGTGCTCGGACGCGAACTCGGCATCCCCGAGACGATCGTGGGGCGGCATCCGTTCCCGGGCCCCGGCCTCGCGATCCGCATCCCCGGGGCGATCACGCGCGAGAAGGCGGACCTGCTGCGCAAGGTCGATGCGATCTACCTGGAGGAGATCCGCGCAGCCGGCCTGTACGACGCGATCTGGCAGGCCTTCGCCGTGCTGCTGCCGGTGCGCACGGTGGGCGTGATGGGCGACGGGCGCACCTACGACATGGCCTGCGCGCTGCGGGCCGTGACGAGTTCGGACGGCATGACGGCGGATGTGTATCCGTTCGACATGGCGTTCCTGACGCGCGTCGCCGGACGGATCGTCAACGAGGTGCGCGGCGTCAATCGCGTGACCTACGACATCACGAGCAAGCCGCCCGGCACGATCGAGTGGGAATGATTCAGACCCATCCAGGGCTATCCCACAGCATCCCATAAACCTCCATAACATACTGATATAAAAAATAAATCCATCCGGAGACATTCAGGGACTATCGGCCGGCAGAGATTGCCGCTGACGGACTCCCTGACGGTCCGCTTTCCCATTGCGCAATCCGATTTCGTTCGATACCGTCAGGGTGTGAGCGCCCTATGACGGTCTTTTTTTAAGCCTAACTAGCTGTTATAAAAAGATATTTTGTCGATAGGACGCCCGAAAATGGCCTGACGGTCTTTTTTCGAGGAGGCGACCCAAATGCTGACGGACGCAGCTCTTAAGCACCTGAAACCAAAAGACAAAATTTATAAGGTAACGGACCGGGACGGCATGTATGTGCTGGTGAAGCCGTCGGGGACTCTCAGTTTTCGGCTGGATTACCGGATGAATGGACGGCGCGAGACCGTCACCTTCGGCAAGTACGGCCCGGCCGGACTGTCGCTAGCCCGCGCCCGAGAGCTGTGCATCGACGCCAAGCGAGCGATCAGCGAGGGCCGATCGCCGGCGATTGAAAAGCAGCGGGAGAAGCGCCGGCTCCTAGAAGCGAAGAGCTTTGGCGAGTTCGGCGAGAAATGGCTGACTTCGGCGCCGACGATGGCGGATAGCACGCGGGCGATGCGCCGGTCGATCTTCGAGCGAGAGCTGCTTCCTATGTGGCGCAACAGGCTGCTGACCGAAATTACGCCGGACGACCTTCGTGCCCTTTGTGGCGCCATCGTCGAGCGCGGCGCGCCGGCGACGGCGATCCATGTCCGCGACATCGTCAAGCAGATCTACGGCTTTGCAATCCTACACGGCGAGAAGGTCGCCAATCCGGCTGACGATGTGGGGCCGTCCTCGATCGCGACCTTCGTGCCAAAGGACCGGTCGCTCTCGCCGACCGAGATCAGGATCATGCTCAAGCTGATCGAGAAGGTGGCGACGCTGCCGACCATCCGGCTCGGCATGCGCCTCTACTTGCAGACGATGGTGCGCAAGAGCGAGCTGCAGGACGCGACCTGGGACGAGGTCGATTTCGAGAACGCCGTCTGGACCATACCGAAGGAGCGGATGAAGCGCTCGAAGGCGCACAATGTTTATCTGTCGCGCCAGACCCTCGACATCATGATCGCGCTGAAGACCTGCGCAGGGAATTCGCGATACCTGTTGCCGTCGCGGTACGACGCGGATGCCCCGATGTCGCGCGCGACGTTCAATCGGGTCACCTACTCGGTTGTCGAGGTGGCAAAGAAGGAAGGTCTGCCCCTCGAGCCATTCACGGTCCATGATCTCCGAAGGACGGGATCCACGCTGCTCAATGAACTTGGTTTCAACAGCGACTGGATCGAGAAGTGCCTTGCACATGAGGATGGCCGTTCCTCGCGCGGCGTCTACAACAAGGCAGAGTACGAAATTCAGCGCCGCCATATGATGCAGGAGTGGTCGGACATCGTCGACGCCTGGGTAGCTGGCAAGAAGCGGGTCCCGGTGCTCATCCCGCCTTCGATGCCGCTGCTTGAACCCGACCCGGCTCTCGAACCGGGCGCGACCGCCGTTGCCTGACGTCAGGAGCTTGCCCGCGGACAATGGGGGCCGATCGGCGCGAAGCCAGCCAGGCTTCGACCTCCGTCAGGTCCCAGACGACGCAGCGGGGCGAGAGGGCGAAGCGTCGCGGAAAATCGCCGCGCTGCTCCATCTCGTAGATGGTGCTGTCGGCCAATGGCACCATTTCGCGAAGCTGCTGCCTCCGGATTGTCTTCCTTATCGTTACTTCGCTATTGCGGACCATGGCGATCTCCTCAAAACCCATGTTCAAATAGAAGTCGATAGCTGCTGTCCATTGGAAGTCCCATCAATATCGGAGAGGGTCGTGGAGGGCAGAAGGATAAAAATCGGATAAGATCAACGCTGACACGGTGGCCTGAACGCGTTCTTGCTGCGCACTGGGGGGCTTTTCTGCCGGCAGTCTGGGTGCAAGATGGGAGTGTCGGGACCAATTCGCAGATGGTCCAGCAAGGCGCAAATCCTACGCGGACAGGGGTGCTGGGAAACGCGATTCCCTTCAAAATCCGCCTCTGGCAACAGAATGTCGGTTCGAGTCCGACCGCCCGCACCAGATCGCATGTGAAGCTACCGTGGCTTGGTCCCTTGTAAAGATACGGAGTAACATGCCCGCGGCTGGGTGAAACGCGATGAGCGATGAGATTGTCGTCGGCACAGATGGTTCGCCACAGGCGGCGCATGCCGTAGATCGGGCGAGTTCACTTGCCGAGCACGCCAGGATGAAGCTGCTTATTGTGCATGTGTTCGAGGTCGATCCATCACAGCTTCCACGATTCCGATCATGATCGTTCCAAATCTCCATACCTGACCATCCAGGCATGCGATCGAAGGAGCCGACGGTTGACGGATGGCGAGCAAGGACGTTCATCGGGAGGTCTACTCGGCGAGCCTCTCGATGATGGGACAATCGGGTCGATGGTCTCCCTGACATTGATCGGCCAAATCGAGCAACGTCTTTCGCATGGCCTTTAGAGCTGCGGCCTTTCGGCCCAACTCCGCCGCCCTGGCGAGGGCGAGCGCCTTGACTTCGGCGCTGGACCGGTTGCGATCCTGCCAGAGCCCTAGGAGAGCGCGAATTTCGGCGACGGGGAATCCGAGGTCGCGGGCCTTTGCGATAAAGCGAAGCCGATGGACATCGTGGTCGCCGTAGATGCGATAGCCGCTGTCGCGCCGGTCGAGGCGCGGGATGAGGCCGATCTTTTCGTAGTGCCGGATCATCCGCTGCGAAACGCCGGTCGCTTCCGAAACTTCGCCGATATTCACGGTGCCTCCTTTCCGGCCTTTCCGGCGGCGAACGGCCTTACAGCTTGACTGTGTTCAGGCGCAGTGCGTTCAAAACGACGGTGAACGACGACAGCGCCATGGCCGCGCCGGCGAACATTGGCGACAAGAGGATCCCAAGGACGGGATAGAGCACGCCGGCGGCTACCGGCACGCCGACACCATTGAAGATGAACGAGAAGAAAAGGTTCTGGCGGATGTTGCGCATCGAGGCATGGGCGAGCCGGCGTGCTCGCACGATGGCCGCGAGATCGCCGCGCGTGAGCGTGATGGCGGCGCTTTCGATGGCGACGTCGGTGCCCGTTCCCATCGCCAGGCCGACGTCAGCCGCCGCCAGGGCTGGCGCGTCGTTGACGCCATCTCCGGCCATGGCCACGCGTGCACCCTTTGCCTTCAACTCGGTGACAATCCGCGCTTTGTCGTCCGGCCGAAGACCGGCGTGAATCTCGTCGAGACCGCCGACGGCCTTGGCGACGGCGGCGGCTGTGGTGGCATTGTCGCCGGTAAGCATGACGATGCGCAGATGATCGGCCTTGAGTGCCGCAATCGCGTCCGCGGCCGCGGCACGGAGTGGATCGGCCACCGCAAGCAGGCCGGCAAGCCGGCCATCGATCGCCACGAACATGACGCCCGCGCCTTTCTCGCGCTGGGCATCGGCGGTGGTTGCGAGCGGCGTGGGATCGATGCCGAGGCGCTGCATCTGCGCTTCATTGCCGATCGACACGGTCTGGCCGCCGACTTCTCCACTCGCGCCAAGGCCGGTCTGGGATGCGAAATCAGCGACGACCGGGAGCGGCAAACCGCGCGCCTCGGCTGCCTTGACCACCGCCTGTGCGAGCGGGTGCTCCGAGTGGGCTTCGACCGCTGCGGCAAGCGCGAGCAGCCGGTCGTCTGGCACATCCAGGTTCTCGACAGCGATCAGCTTGGGCTTGCCCTCCGTCAGCGTTCCGGTCTTGTCGATGACGAGTGTATCGACCTTCTCCAGCGCCTGGAGCGCCTCGGCATTGCGGATCAGCACGCCCGCATGCGCACCGCGGCCGGCAGCGACCATTACGGACATCGGCGTGGCGAGTCCGAGCGCACAGGGACAGGCGATGACGAGGACGGCGATAGCGTTGAGCAACGCATGAGACAGCCGCGGCTCGGGACCGACCGATAGCCAGACGGCGAACGTGATGACGGCAATGACGACGATGGCCGGCACGAACCAGCTCGCGACGCGGTCGGCGACCGCTTGGATCGGCGCGCGGCTGCGTTGGGCGTCTGCGACCATGTGAACGATGCGCGACAGCATGGTATCGGCGCCGACCGCGCGGGCCTCCATTTCCAGGCTGCCCGTGCCGTTGATGGTGCCGCCGGTGAGCCGGGCACCGGGCTGCTTCGCTTGAGGCGCCGGCTCGCCGGTGAGCATGGACTCGTCGACCGACGAACGGCCCGTGACGACCACGCCGTCGACCGGAATGGCTTCGCCTGGACGCACGCGCAGCCGGTCGCCCACAGCGATGGCGTCAAGCGGCACGTCGGTTTCGGAGCTGTCGGGCCCGATGCGCCGCGCGGTCTTGGGCGCGAGGTTGAGCAGGGCTCGGATCGCTCGCCCCGTCGCGGCGCGGGCGCGCAATTCCAGCACTTGGCCGAGCAGCACTAGCGCAACAACCACGCCGGCAGCTTCGTAATAGACCGGGGTCATACCCCCCATGCGGCCGCTCGCCGGAATGAGGCCGGGGGCGAAGGTGGCGACCAGGCTGTAAAGAAAGGCGGCGCCGACCCCGAGGGCGATCAGCGTGAACATGTTGAAATGGCGGGTACGCAAAGAGGTCCAGCCGCGCTCGAAGAATGGCAGCCCCGCCCACAGCACGATCGGCGCGGCGAGGACGAGTTGGACCCACGGCGAGATGGCCAGGCTGAGTAGCCGCAAGCCGAACAGGTCGCCGCCCATGCTGATGACCAGCAGAGGGATGGCGAGGATGCCGGCGACCCACAGGCGCCGCGTGAAATCAATGAGTTCGGGATTGGGCGCATCGTTCTGCGATGGGGCTTCCGGCTCCAGCGCCATGCCGCAGATCGGACAGGTCCCTGGTCCGGGCTGCCGGATCTCGGGGTGCATGGGACAGGTCCAGATCGTCCCTTCCGCGACCTTCGGAGGCGCCGGGGCCGGGACTGGCGGCTGATTTTGACCAGCAAGGTATCTGTCCGGATCGGCTAGGAACTTCGTCCGGCACCCGGCGCAGCAGAAAGCGAAGCTCTGCCCGTTATGATCCGCCCGGTGCGGCGTCTTCGCCGGATCGACGCTCATACCGCATACCGGATCGCGAACGCTCGCAGGGCTCGCGGCAGTCGTCGAACAGCAGGAATGGGTATGTGCGTGAGACATCAGCCTGTCCTCCGCCCTTGAAAGTAAGGTCTGACATCATGTCAGAGTCAAGGTGCGGCAAGGGCTGATGAACGCAGACCCCGGGCGGGATCACCCAGCCTCGGCCGATGCTTCTCATGGAAAAAAGGCCGCGAAGCGGGACCAAGGGCCGCAGAGCCGGCCGAGGGTCCGCTAGATCTTCTCTTTCAGGCCGATCCGGCTAAGGAGCCAGTTGACCGGATAAGCCGGCGCGCGACACAGGCCTCGGACACGCCGCCGTCTTCGACGAAAAGGTGTGCGCCACCTAGCCTCGCGCACGCGGCGCATCTCCGCGAGCGTCTTCGCAGCTCTCGGTGTCGTACACAACGTCCAGATCATGACGACCGCTGTCGAGAGGGATCGTCTTGGCTGACGCATCGAGCAGCGGGGCTGCGGCTTCAGCAGGCGAGCGGGCCATGTTCAAGAGCTCAATGAGGGTTCCTGCCCGATCGCCGATTTGACTGGCTCGCCATACAAAGGAAAGTTCGGTCCCGAGCCGATGCCGATCTCCAACACTTGCGCCTCGGCGGCGTCGATCACACCCCCCGGAATGGGAAGAGCCGCTTCTGGCGCATCGCCAGGTGCGTGCGGCGCGGGAGGATGTGGCGCTGACAGAAGCTCACTGGCGTGCTTTCTCTTTGCCGTTTCCGGCTGCGCGGGCGAATGCGTCCATTACCACGTCCGAGGTCAGCAGTTCGGGCAGCGGGATGCCCTGCCGTGCTCCTGGCCCGTAAACCACATCGAGTGGCACGCCGTATCGCCCGAAGCTTTGCAAGTACGCCGTAATGAGCGGATCTGCGCGAGTCCAATCCGCTCGCATCGCGACGACATGGGGATCGAGCAGCCGGCCGACAACTGGAGATCGGTCAAGCACGGCGAGTTCGTTCGCCTTGCAGGTCAGGCACCATGCGGCCGTCACATCGACAAAGACAGTCTTTCCTGCCGCCACCATCTGCCGCCTCTTTCTCTCGTCGAATGGTTGCCATCGTCCGGCTGCGGTTCGCGCGCTAACTGCCTGCACAGAGACAGCTCCGACATGCAACGAGGGTACAAGCACGACGACCGTAGCGAGACCGATTGTCACTGCATTAAGTAATCGCCTCGCAAGCTCATTGCGCGGTAAGCGTTGTCCCCAGAAAAGCGTCGACAACAGCAGTGCCAATGCCCCTCCCGCAATGAGTGCGACCTGGCTTCCAGCTTCGGCCGCTAGTACGGAGAGCAACCATACTGCCGTGCCCAGCAAGGCCAGGCCGAGTAGGCGTTCGAGCCAGATCATCCAGCGTCCCGGCCGTGGTAGGTACGTGACTAATCCTGGGAACGTGGCGATCACGAGGAACGGCGCGGCCATGCCAAGACTGAGCGCTCCGAGCACCAGAGCGATATCCATCGGTCCGCGCGCCAATGCAAAACCGATGGCCGTTCCCACGAAGGGCGCTGAACAGGAGGCCCCAAGAAGTGTCGCAAAACTGCCGGTTAGGAACGCATTCGTGAAGTGTCCGCGCCCGTGTGCCGATGAGACCACGCTGGCGATGCTGGTCGGCAGGAAGATCGGCACCCAGCCCCACACACTCGCCGCAAACACCGTAGTGACCAGCGCCATGCCGGCGAGGAACCAGGGCTGCTGAAACTGAATGCCCCAGCCGATGGCACTGCCGGTGGATTTCACCGCGATCAGCGCCGCTGCCAGAAGCCCGAATGACACCATCACGCCGGCCGCCGTCGCCAGCAAACCGAGGCGAGCCGCCCGCCGTTCCGCGCCGCCGTAACCGGCAAGCGCCAGCAATTTCAGCGAGAGTACCGGCAGAACGCAGGGCATAAGATTGAGGATCAGCCCGCCGAGCAGCGCCAGGCCGAGAATTGCGATGCGGCCTGTATCAGCCGCGAGCGGCGGCAAGCTGCCGAGCACCGGCGCGATCTTTGCCTCAGCGGCGTGCCTGCCGTCGACAACGGTCACGTCGAGGGGCTCCCCCGCTATCGCCGCGGCCGGCTCACCCGCGATAGGCACCCGAAACGTCGTTACCTTTCCAGCAGCGGAAATCGTGACTTCCGGAGCTTTCGGTGAGCCTTTCTGGAGGCCCTCAATGAACAAGTCAGGTGATACAAACGACGGTCCGGTGCTCGCCAATCTGACTGAGAAAGCGGCGCCCTGGGATCTCGACTCGACGGTCGCTCCCAGGAGCTTCCATTGCGTTGCCGACAGGTCGCCGGGGACACGCGCGCGGGCTTCCGCCATAAGCGGCGCTTCCGGCCCAGGACGAGCGAGTCCTGCAGGGAGTGTGAGGTTCAGGCTCGCGTGGTATGGAATGCAGATGTCCTTGCAGGACGCGTAATCGACCTCGGCGTGCAGATGCAGTGGCGCCCCCGGCTGTGCCAGACGGACCGCGAATGGCAGCACAACGCCATCCTCGTATCCGACCGTCTCCAATCCCCCGATCGACGGCAACCGCTTAGGCGCCGGCCATGCGACTTCGGCACTGGCGAAGTTGTCTGAGCCTTTCCAGTCGATCGAGGGTGAAATGCCAGCATCGCCGGGACTGCGCCAATAAGTGTGCCATCCCGGCGTCAAACGGAGCTGCAGGCCTACATCGACCTGCGCACTCGATCCGGTTGCTTCCACCGCCGAGATCAGACGCGCCGCTCCATGCTGATCAGAGACCCAGGTGCTCGTCGCTGCCCGTGCTGACCAAACTGGGGCCGCCAACTGGAGGAGGCCAAAGAGAACGGCTCCTGCCAGGACGATGCGCGATCGAACACGCGGCGCAGCGCGAGCCTTCGGATTTCGCATGATCTGCTACACGCCGTCTGAATTCAGCCGCCGTAATCCGGGCCTTGAGACGGATGCCTCCGCCACTCGCTGTTCCGCCGGCCATCGCCGCCGTTGTTCATCGACTGCATCGTCCCGGCGCAACCTGCCATCATGTTGTCGGACATCGTGGCACCACCCATCATCCCGTGGCTCCTTCTTTCCAAGGGTCATGTCAGGTCTCCTGCTGAAATGAGGAATTCTGCGAAGATCCAGTGGACGCCTCACGTCCGGTGGTGCCGCTCATGCGATGCATGCAGAGACCGAGTGTACACATCGCGACGCACGGTCCCGCGCTGATCAGCAACGGACCAACACCGATGGCGACGAGCCAACTCCACTGCCAGGCAAGACCGGTACCGATCAGCGCCAGAGCCAGGCCGGCAAGCACAAGTCGCGCGCGGCCAAGCGGTTTGAACATCGTCAACGCCCCGCTCGAGGCGTGCGCATTCGGAAGCGCCGTTTCCACTTGCATTGCTCGATCTCCTTAGACGGTCACGAAGACTTTCGGTGGCTTGCTGTCTTTCGTGACGGCATAAATGGTCCAGGTTTCGGTCTTCTGGCCGACCATGCCTGGCGAGCCCGACGGCATACCCGGCAAGGTGATTCCAGCGATCGCCGGCTTTTCCGTCAGCAGCTTGCGAATGGTCTCGGCCGGCACATGACCATCGACGACATAGCCGCCGACAAACATCGTGTGGCAGCCTTCGAGGTCTTGCGGAACGCCGGCATTGCGGCTGATCTCGGCGAGATCGTTCGTCGGCTTTACATCGACCTTGAACCCATTCTTCTCGAGATATTGCGCGTAGCCCTCACAGCACGAGCACTGAGGATTCTTGTAGAGCGTCGCTTGAATAGGTGATGCCGCGCGCGTGACGGGCGAGCCGAAGAGCGCCGGCATCGAAACGCCTGTCGACGCGAGTAGCAAAAACAGTTTTCTTCGTGTCATGGACAAGCTCCTGTTGGTGAAGTTACTGATATTCAACGCACGCGGAGAACCGTCGTCAGTCCGCCGACTTGGTGCTCCATGACGTGGCAGTGGAACAGCCAGTCGCCGGGATTGTCGGCGACGAACGCAACCCGCACGCGCTCACGCGGACGGACGAGCACGGTGTCGCCCCAGATGTCATGCGGCTCGGGCTTGCCATCGCGATCGAGCACTTGAAAGCTGTGGCCGTGCAGATGCATCGGGTGCCACCACGCGGTCTCGTTGCGCATATCGAGAATGCAGCTCCGGCCGCGCGTGATCTCGAACAGCGGCGGCATGCGGGGATCGCCATCGCCGGTCATCGATTGACCGTCGATGGCCCAGGCGGTGTTACCGCCGCCCATCATCCCGCCGCCCATGCCCATCCCGCTCATCATTCCACCCTGGAGTTGGATTTCACGGACTGAAGCGGTCTTCAGATCTGGATGTGGCACGGGGTTGGCTGGCAACCGCAACGACGCATCGGAGGGATGCGCGCGAACCGGTGGAGCCTTATCGTACTCGAAGCGGACGAGCGTATAGGCGTGCCGGTCATAGAAATCGTCGACCACGCGATATGACTGTCCGGGGTCACCCTGCATGTCGAGGACCACGTCGGCGCGCATTGCCGGGCCGAGCAGGATGCGGCCATCCAGAGGCTGGTGCGGCTCGCAAGGCTCGCCATCCAGCGCTATGACCGTCGGTCTGTGTCCTTCGAAGCCAAGTG
Source organism: Rhodospirillales bacterium 69-11 (assembly GCA_001898425.1). Lineage (GTDB taxonomy): Bacteria > Pseudomonadota > Alphaproteobacteria > Acetobacterales > Acetobacteraceae > Rhodopila. Next base: position 31,143 of record MKTV01000111.1, on the reverse strand, counting down.
CCACGATCCGTGCGATCGCTGCGTTCAGTAGTCGTAGGCGTATCCGCTCGCCGGCACGAACACGCACGGTGTCAGGCACACGGCCGTTGATCGTGACGGTGTTACCCACGCGCCCGTCCATCGCGGCTTCCATGCGATTGTTGAAGCCGGGCGCTATTTGCGCATCGCCTGTTAGCCGCCAGTCCTGAATGGTCCAAAGTAGCTCGCGGTCCACCGCGGGTGGATTGGCCTCCTCAACAATTAGGGCGCCGGCAAGGCCGCGTCCCATCTGAACGAGGCCGTTGTCGTGGGAGTGATACCAGAAGGTGCCTGCGTCCGGTGGCGTGAACGC
>MKTV01000111.1:9543-30796 GCA_001898425.1 Rhodospirillales bacterium 69-11 | reverse complement strand
CCCGGCTTGATCGGCTTCTGGGTTAAACCCGGCACGCCATCCATCGAGTTCGGCAGCCGAATACCGTGCCAATGGACAGTCGTGGTCTCCATCAATCCATTCGCGACGATTGCTCGAAAGGGCGTGCCTTGACGCAACCGCAGAACCGGGCCGGGTTCGACACCGTTGTAGGCCCACACCTCGGTCCCCGGATAATCATTGCCGACCATGCGGGTTTGCGCTTTGCCGACCCGCAGTTCCGCGGTCTGTTCGTGAGGGGCCGCCGGGCGCTCGTCGGCGAACACGAGGCGGGATGGCGCAGCAAAAGCAAGAGCAATCCCCGCTTGCAGGAATTGGCGTCGGCTCAAAGCCGAAGGAGAGATCAATGGCATATCACAACGTCCGTTTGGCGCTTACCCTGCCTTGTCGATGACAAGCTGAAGGGCAAGTCTCACCTCCGCGCGGCAGCGCGGACTCACACCAACTTGGTTCCGCGAGCCGGTCTTGGGCCGGCGGGCGGGTTAGCCGAGGACGATGGGTCTAGGTGGAAAGGGATCGGGCGCGGAATCGGCTCCGGCCAGTTGCGCGGCGGGTGGCCAAACATGATCGGTCCGAAGGGCAACGCGATCCAGCAGGCGTGTCGGCATGGGAAGAACCGCTGGGGCAGCAACGCAGGCTAGAGCGGGACAAGCCGGCATCTTGGCTGGAGCCGTATTACCTGCCTGATGCTGCTCCGGGCATTTCTGGCAGGGCTGATCGCCCGCCATTCCTGCCATATTACCGTCGGACATGGCCATCGGCATTGCGTGCACACTTACCGGTATCGCGACCGCCAAGGCAACGATGAGCGCGAGAAGCATATGCGCGACGGATTTCGCCATGCAAGGGAGGGTAAACCAAGCCGATGGTTATTTCAAGCGAACGCGGGAGAGCGATCCCGTGTCAGGGTCGAGGAGCTCGTATGAAAAAACCCAAGGGGACCGCACCTGGGCGAGTGCAAAGACAAGGAGTACTCGAAGTTTCAGGGAGAAGCGCTTTAGGACGTACCGCGCACCCGGATCACGAGGCTCGGAAATTCAACAGCGCACGAGTACGATTCGTCACAGCCGCTGCTTTTTCCTGATCGATGCCGCGCCACTCGATTGGTGCATTATTTTGAGAAGTCGGTCATTCTTGTTATCCCATTCGTCCAGGCCTTGCACGGGGTAAAGCACGGACTTGCCAATCTTGATGTACGGTGGACCGATCGGCTGAGCCCGCCAATTGCGGAGCGTGCCGACAGAGATCTGACCGCGGTATCTTTCCGAGACTTCTTCCGTAGTGAGAAATTTGCTCTCTGCCATCTGCACCTCCGCCAAAGGCTCGGGGAACGCGCATAGCTCCGTCACTTTGGAGAGGCGCTCGTCCCGGCTCATCACGATCACGCACGACCAGAGGGTGAGATCGGCGGTGCGGCGTGAAAAGTGGTCGTTGAAGCAGGGCGGTGCGTAGGATAGGTCCGGTCAGAAATAGGACGACCCGGTTGGGCAGGATACGGTCAGTTTGGGTCGGAAGTTCGCTGGGCGACGCGACAGAGTCAAAATCGGCTGCGCTTCGTTGCACCAAGGGGTTTTAATATCCCCGTGAACACGATCCACCCGGGTTTCATCGATACGCCGACGGGTCGTCCGGCTCCTCAAAGCATAGTGAGGGGATCCAAATGAGGCGCGCAAGGCGCTGGGGATTTTGCATCGGCTCGGTCATCTCGGCGAACCGAAGTGAGCTCGCCAGGGCCGGTTTAAGCCGCGAGCAAGCCGGCTCTGGAGTGCGCTTGATCGTATGCGAAAACGACCTTCGGATCGGGTATCGCGAGGTGCTTCTCGGTCTCGGGGCAAGCCAACCGCGACAGCAGATCCCGGATGACGTTGAGCCGCGCGCTGTGCTTGTCGTCTGCGCGGACGATTATCCAGGGAGACAGGGGACTTGAGGTGCGGGTCAACATTTCATCGCGAGCCTGCGTGTAGTCATCAAAATGCTCGATCGCCACTTTATCAATGGGACTGATTTTCCATTGCTTCAGCGGATCGTCACGGCGCGCTTTCAGACGCTTTTTCTGTTCCTTTTTGCTGATGTCGAGGTAGTATTTGACAATCTGGATGCCGCTGCCGATGAGCATATGCTCGAACGGAAGGACGGCGTCGATGAAACTTTCATACTCCTGGTCGTTGCAGAACCGCATGACCCGCTCGACGCCAGCGCGATTGTACCAACTTCGATTGAAGAGCACCATTTCCTGTGCCATGGGCAGGTGACCCACGTAACGCTGAAAGTACCAAGAAGCATTGTCGCGCTCGGATGGCTTGCCAAGGGCGACGACGCGGGTCTCGCGTGGGCTGAGATGCTCGACGATGCGCTTGATCGTGCCATCCTTGCCGCTGCCGTCCCGCCCCTCGAAGACTACCAAGAGCCGGTGGCCATGTTTGATGATGTGGCGCTCGATCTTCACGAGTTCGATCTGCAGCGTCCGAAGCGTCGTTTCGTAATCGACGTCGGGCGGCCGATTCCGATCTTTCTTGTGGTTCTTGCCCATGATCTCATCCGAAAGGAGGGTGCGCGACTTAGCGGCGGCGGTCGCCGACGAGCTGCAACAGCATCAAAAAGAGATTGAGGAAATCGAGATAGAGGGCGAGAGCACCCATGATGGCCTTCTTGCCAGCGACAATATCGTCATCACCCGCTGCGTAGATGCCCTTTATCCGCTGCGTGTCATAGGCCGTGAGGCCAGTGAAAATCAGCACGCCGATGATCGAAATGGCAAATTGCAATCCCGAGGATTTCAGAAACACATTCACCAAGCTGGCGATGACGATGCCGATGAGTCCCATGAACAGGAACGAGCCGAAACGGGACAGATCGGCGCGCGTGGTGTAGCCGTACAGGCTGGTCGCGCCAAATGTCGCGGCGCTGATGAAAAATACCCGGGCGATGCTCTGGCCGGTGTAAACGAGGAAGATGCCGGAGAGCGACAATCCAACGAGCCCGGCGTAGGCCCAGAAGCTGAGCTGGGCGGCGCTGAGGCTCATGCGATTGATGCGGAAGCTGAGGAAGAAGACGAGCGCCAAGGGGGCCAGCAATACGACCCAGAACAACGGACCTCTGGAAATGGAGGCGTATAAGCCGCTGCTCGCGCCGAAATAAGCGATAAGACCAGTTAGCGCCAAGCCGGCGCCCATGTAGTTGTAGACACGCAGCATATATTGCCGCAGGCCAATATCGATCGCCGCCGATCCAATTGGCGCCGTTGTTTGAGCCTTATAAGATAGGTCTTGCGCCATCATTGGTCCTTCGCCGATCTTGGAAGGGCGTCCGCTAACGGCCGGATTCCCTCTCCAGACCAGCAAAATCGCATAGTCGGGCGAAGCCGCCTTTAATCTGGATCAAAGAATCCGCGGCCCAATCCGGCGGCTCGTGAACCCAAGGGAGTTCACATGCTGGGATCATGTACGGCGGACGGGACGATTAGCGCTGCAGGTCAGTGTTGAACTTGGTGTTGGCCTGATCGGTTTTGCAAGCCGCGCTTAGGGTAGTTCACTCTCTCCGCTCTCGAGCTCAAGGATCTCGTTGGTGATTTCCTCCTGCCGCAATTGACGCGATCGAGCGATTAGCTCGTCCAGCGTTCTCGTGACGTTGCTCTTGGCGTTGATCATAGCCCGCATGCGCGCCTCGTTCTCGGCCGAGAAGGACAGCATGATGGCCTCGCAGAGTTCAGCGAAAATGTATTCTTCGGCGAGCCGCGCCAGCAGGACGTCGGGCGGCAGTGTGAACAGGGGTTGCTGGGGGCGCTTTGCGGGCGGGAATCGTCCGAAGTCGAACGGGATGATCTCTTTCTCGCGAACTTCGATGGCGGCGGATGGTCCAGGCCCAGCGTGAACAATGGTGATGTGGGTCATCTGGGCAGTATCGTGCTGTCGATAGACCTCCTCCACGATCCGGTTCGCGAGGGAGGCTGCTTGTGCGGGGTGAGCGACCATCGGCGCGGACCATGCCACCGCAAGTCCGCGCTCTGCCGCGGACATTAGCCCGCGATCTCCGATCAGCATCAAATGCGACGTGTGATCCGGCTCCCGCGCCATTAGGCTCTGAGCGACGTCCAGGACGCGTTCGTTGAAGGCGCCCACAAATCCCTGTTCGGCGCAGAAGGCCACGATGCCATGGCGGCTTTGCGACGCGCGGGTCGCCGCGGGTGGTCGGGCGGGCAAATAAGCCAGGGCCTGGCCGATCGCCTCGGCGATCGTTCTCGCATAGGCGCGCACCCCATCGAGCCGGCTGCGCGCTTCGCGCGAACGCGCTGCCGCGATGCCGCGCATCGCCGTGATGACCGCGGAGAGCTGTTGCACTGATCCGATGCGGACGGAGACATCGCTGAGCCGCTCCGTCACGGTGGGGTCTCCCGCAAGGTTCCCGCCAATGCGCGTACCGCATCGGCAAATCCGTCGCGCACGGCTTTGTCGAGCATTGCGTTTGTAGCCAGCGCTTTGACGGCGTCGGGCATGGTGGCGTCGAGGTGGCCAGGCAGGCGAGCGCGAAGCTCGGCGATTGACGTCATCGAGAGCTCGTCGAGCACGCCAGCATCAAGTGCCGCAAGCAACGCGACCTGGTCGGCAGGGCGAAGCGGTGCAAAGCGCGGCTGTTGGAGCAGCGCGCGTATGCGCTCGCCACGGGTTACCTGCACTTTGACATGTGTGTCGGCGATGCCGCCGAAGCGGGTGAAAATTTCCAGCTCAAGGAACTGAGAATAGTCGAGCCGGATTCGCCCGGACACTTGCCGGAGCGCGGGATGCTGCGCCTTGCCGCCAACGCGGCTCACGCTTAGGCCGACATCGACTGCCGGACGCTGGTTCGCCGCAAAGAGCCGACTGTTGAGGACGATCTGTCCGTCGGTGATCGAAATCAGATTGGTCGGAATGTAGGCTGAGAGATTGCCCGCATCAGTCTCAGCGATCGGCAACGCCGTCAGCGATCCGCCGCCCAACTCGTCCGAAAGCTTGGCGGCGCGTTCGAGCAGGCGGGCGTGGAGATAGAAGATATCGCCGGGATAGGCCTCGCGGCCTGCTGGCTCCCGGGTCAGCAGCGCGAGCTCACGATGGGTCGCGGCGTGCTTGGTCAGGTCGTCGATCACGATCAAGGCGTGTTGACCGCGGTCGCGAAAATACTCGGCAATCGTCATGCCGGCAAAGGGCGCTATCCATTGCAGGCCCGAAGAGGCGGCTGCGGAAGCGATGACGAAAATGGAGCGTTCGGGGGCGCCATGCTGGTGGATAGATTCGATTACCCGTTCCACCGCCGTCGCCCGCTGTCCGACCGCGACATAGATGCAGATGATGTCCGAGGCCTTTTGGGCGATGATCGTGTCGACGGCGATCGATGTCTTGCCGGTGGCCCGATCGCCGATGATAAGCTCACGCTGCCCGCGCCCAAGGGTGAACAGGGCATCGACCACCAGAATGCCCGTGTCGACCTGCTGTGAGACCAGGTCGCGTTGGATGATCGCCGGCGCCGGCCGTTCAAGCGGTTGCCAAGCCTCCGGGACGATCGCCTCGCCGCCATCGAGCGGCCGGCCGAGTGGGTCGACGATGCGCCCCAACAGATTCGGCCCCACCGGGACCTGCATAACCGCGCCGGTACGTGACACGCGCGAGCCGGCTTCGATAGCTGTCGTTCCGTCGAGCACGACGGCGCTGATCGCGTGAGCGTCGAGGGTCAGCGCGAATCCTGTTTGTCCGCGTTCGAAGTGCAAAAGCTCGTTGAGGCGTACTTCAGGCAAACCCGAGATCTGGACGATAGCGTCGGCGACCCGTTCGACCCGACCGATGGACGCCGCCTCCGGCGCAAGAGGTGTGTGCAATAAACGCTGCCGACTCTCGGCTAGCCATTGGTCGGCGGTGTCGTCGCCAGCGGCGCGGGGATCGGTCATGGTCGCGGCCCCTGTCGTCCGAGTTGCGTGGGAGCCGATTGCGTCAAGGCCGCCGCGACGTGGTCGAGGTCTGCCCGAAAATTGTTGCGCACGACAGCGTGCGGCATGTCGATCTCCAAGCCGGCGAGCAGTGCGGGATCGACCTCGATTTCGATGTCGATCGGGCGGCCGCCGAGTGCCTGCGACAATCGCTGTCGGCATGCTTGCGTCTCATCGGCGGTTAACATACGGGCGGCCTTCAGCCGTATCGGCGTGCTACCGATATCGGCACGGATTGGGGCTGGCAGGGCGGCCATGCCTTCGGCAAGGCCATCGATGAAGCCCGCAATGCGCGCGGCATCGGGAAGCCGCGCGAAAAGCTTCGTCGCTATGTCGACGGCGAGCTGGCTGGCGCGGGCAGCGTGAGCCTCGGTTGCGTTCTGGCTTGCGCGCGCGATGTCGGAGTCGGCTGCAGCGCGCAGCCGGTCGGCCTCCGCGCGCGCGGCAGCGAGAATGGCCTGCTTCTCGGCGTCGGCCTCGCTAGCGATCTTTTTCAGCGCTTCGCTGCGCGCAAGTTCGAGGCCCGCGGTCTGCTGTACGGCCTTTTGCAGTTCAGCGGCCGCCTGTTCATGCGCGGTTCGCGCTTCGTCGATCAGCTTTGCCGCCGCTGCGCGCCGCTGCTCAATCATCGCGGCCACGGGCCGGAACAGGAACCGGCTCAGGATCCAGATGAGGATGAGGACGTTGACCGCTTGCAGGCCGAGTGTCCACCAGTCGATTTGCATCGCGCGCAGAGACTCACTTCATGAAGGGGTTGGCGAAGAGCACAAGAAGCGCGATGACGAGGCAGTAGATCGCCATCGTCTCGATCATGGCGAGACCGACGAATAGCGTGCGCGACAGCGTTCCCGCCGCCTCCGGTTGCCGGGCGATGGCATCCATCGCCGCGGCCACCGCGCGGCCTTCGGCCAGCGCCGGGCCGATTGCGCCGAAAGACACCGCGAGCGCCGCGGCAAGTATGCTGACGATTTCGATTGTGTTGCTCATGGGATGTCGTGCTCCGTCGTTGAGGCTTTGCTTGAGGGTTTGCGTTCGCCGATGGCTGCGCCGATGAACACGCAAGCGAGTATTGCGAAGATGTAGGCTTGCACCGCTCCAGTGAGCAGATCGAGCGCCATCAGCGGTATCGGTACGAGGAATCCGGCGAGCGACAGGATGATCCCGATGACGAAGACGCCGCTCATGATGTTGCCGAACAGGCGAACGATGAGGGAGAACGTGCGGGTGATCTGCTCAACGAGGTTGAGCGGGATCATGACCCAACTCGGTTCGGCGAAGGTTTTTAGATAGCCGGCGATCCCTTGAGCGCGCACGCCGTAGGCGATGGTCGCGCAGAACACGATGAGCGCGAGTGCTGCATCGGTCTCAATGTGGGCAGTGGGCGGCTCGACGCCGGGGATGAGAGAGGACCAGTTGGCGATCAGGACGAAAATAAGGATCGTACCAATCAGCGCGCGATAGGGCGCTGGGTCGGCTTGCATGGTGTCGGCGATTTGGCTGTCGATCGCGCTCACCATGGCTTCGAGCGCGGCCTGAGTCCGGGAGGGTTCAAGGGAGAGCCGGCGGGTCGCAAGGTGGGCGAACAGGCCCAGGGCAAGCATGATTGCCCAGGTCACCAGCACTGGCGATGTGATCGCCACAGGGCCGATGTGGAACAACGGCTCAAGCTTCAGCGGCGAGTTCATGACCAACCTCCCGCCCGCCGGAGGAATGGGCGGCGAACAGCGAGCAGGCCGAGCGCGCCGGCCAGCAGGGTGCTGGCGCTAATGTGCGCGAGCAGGAACAGTACGAGCCCGACAACGCCGAGACGAACCAGTTGCAGACCGAGCGCGAGCGCGAAATTCCGGCCGAGATAAAGTGCGGTGCTCCAGCGCAGCGTGGCGAAGTGCAGCACGCCCGCAAGCGCTCCCGCGGCGAGTCCAAGGACGATGTGCGCGGTCGTTGCCACATCCGTGCTGTTCAGGATGTTCGTCATCATGATCGGTGCATCCATTTCCAGGCTGACCACAGCCCAATGCCCGCACCGATCATGACCAGCGGCGCCGAAAAGAAGACGCCGGTAGCGAAGGTGCGATCGAGCCAGCGACCGGCAAGCAGCGCGAGCAAGGTCGGAACAACGATGGCCCAACCGAGCACACCGATCTGGCCAAGCCGCGCGCCAAGCGAAGGCTCGGGAACCTTCTCACCCGCGGCGGCACGCTCGGCTGCCTGCCGTGCGGCCCGTATCATGTGGTCAGAATCGGGTGTCGTTTGCGGGGCGCTCATGAAGCATCCTCGCCGAGAAGGGCTTCAGCCTGGGCCCCGGTAGTCTGCGTGCCCGTAGTCTCGCTTGGGTGCAGATACCGTATGAGCTGGCGCACGGCATGAGCATGCAGGCGCGTCTGCTCAACGCGCGCGCGCCGGTTGGCGTCCGCGTCGGCTGTGCGCATGGCCGCCACGTCCGCTTCGAGTTGGGGGAGATCGTCACCTAGTGTCGCCTGGCGGCAGGCAATAGCCACGTCCCGTCCGGCCGTGACGGTGAGAACTCCACCGCCGACCACGCAGTAGCGCTCGACGCGGTCCTGAGCGCGCCACCGTATCACCGATGGTGGCAGCACCGTCAGCAGATCGGCATGGCCGGGTAGGATGCCGAAGCCGCCGCTTTCGTCCTCCGCTCGCACCGAAAGCACGTCCATCCGGTCCGTGAGAACCATCGAGGGGGTCGTGATGGTGAGGTGCAGGGGCGCGGTCATGCGGGTTGCTTCCGGACCGGCGTGGCGAGATTCTGCGCGGGACTGGACTGGCGTGCAGCGCTCTCCTTCTCCCGGGCTTCATCGAGCGTGCCAATCATATAGAGCGAGCTTTCCTGCCAATCGTCGCATTCACCGGCGAGGATCGCGCGGCATCCAGTGACGGTGTCGGTGACCGCGACGGAACGGCCGGCCACGCCGGTAAACGCTTCGGTGACGCTGAACGGCTGGGTGAGGAAGCGCTGCAGGCGTCGGGCTCGCTGGACGATGCGCCGGTCGTCGGCGCCAAGTTCCTCGACGCCAAGCAGCGAGATAACGTCCTGCAGTTCGCGATAGTGCTCGATGGTCTGCCGCACTTCGTTGGCCACATCGACGTGTTGTTGGCCGACGATCAGCGGATCGAGGAGGATCGAGGACGAAGCAATCGGATCAACCGCTGGATACATTCCTTCAGCGGCCATGCTGCGCGAAAGTACAACCATGCTGTCGACATGGCTGGCGATGGCCGTCACCGCAGGATCCGTGAAGTCGTCGGCCGGCACGTAGACGGCCTCAATGGCCGTGACGGCGGCGCCGCCGACCGAGGTGATGCGCTCCTGAAGTGCTGCGACCTCGCTCGCGAGCGTGGGCTGGTATCCGACTCGCGAAGGCAGCCGGCCGAGGAGCCCGGACACTTCGGAGCCCGCCTGGACGAAGCGGAAGATATTGTCCATCAGCAGCAGCACGTTCCGGTGGCCTTCATCGCGGAAATACTCGGCAATGGTGATTGCCGTCATCGGCACACGCCAACGCGCTCCGGGCGGCTCGTTCATCTGGCCATAGACGAGAACGGTCCGGTCGAGCACTTTCGAGTTGATCATGTCGAGCAGCATCTCGTGGCCTTCGCGCGATCGCTCGCCGACTCCAGCAAACACCGAGATACCTTGGTATTTAGCCACCATGGCGTGGATCAGCTCCATCACCAGGACTGTCTTGCCGACACCTGCACCGCCGAACATGGCGGCTTTGCCGCCCTGCGCGAGCGGCGTCAGGAGATCGAGGACCTTGATGCCGGTGGCGAACAGGTTCGTGGCGCCGGTCTGCCGGGCGAGCGGCGGCGCGGCGCGGTGAATGGGTCTGAGCGGAACGTCGGGGGGAAGCTCGCCCAACTTGTCGCCGATCCGGCCGGTAACATCGAGCAACCGCCCGAGCACTGCGTCACCGACCGGCACGGTAATCGGGCCGCCGATTTTCTTGACCGGATCGCCTCGCCTCAGCCCCGTGGTTGCCTGCAGCGCGATGGTTCTGACGGTCGTCTCGTCGAGATGGGCCTGCACTTCTGCGATGACCACGCCGCTTTCCTGATCGCGGATCGAGACGGAGTCGTTGATGTCCGGCAAAGCCGCATCATGAAAGACGATGTCGATTACCGCCCCTCGAACGGCAGTGACCTGACCATCTGTCTCCATCGCCGGGCCCCCTAAGACTCCCGACATCGCATACACGCGCGCGAAGTTCGGCTATTCCGGCTTCGGTCAGTCGCTTCGTCTGGTGGGCCGAACGAGATTATAGGCCGGGCCGCGTTCGACAAAGCGACGTTGTAAACTGGCAGAGCCGGTCTAGGCGTGGTGCGCGCGGGCGACGGCGGCCGGCCCCACGCGACGCCAGGCGAGATGTTCGTAGATTCCGCTCCAATAAAGACCGAAGGCGAAACCGAACAGCAGCTCTTCCACGGGAATACCCACGACAAAAAGGCCTGAGAGATCGGCGAGATTCCAGACCCGATTGATATATCCCGGAGCTGACCATTCCAAAAGAAGCATAAACAATGCATAGTAGCTGGCGAACAACGCGCCTCCGGCAAGAGTATTTTGCATAAGATCGGGGCGGCACGCGACCGTTGCTGCGCCGCCGAGCAACATCGCGAGGATCGCGGGGTAGATCGGATTCCATCCGAGGAGGTAAAGTGCTGGAAAGGCGATAACCGGAGCGAGGAGCGCGATCCGATGATATCGGTGGCGGTGCGCATGCCGCTCCGCCAGTTGGATCGGCGCCAGCGCTTGGCGCATGATCGCAACGTACAGGACGACTCCGACGCCGCCCAAGGCAAAGCAAAAGATAAGACTCTCGATGTCAAACCCTGTTCTCCGCGCCAAGTCGAAGAGACTCGGCGGGTTCCAGTATCGGGGCACGAAGATCGGTTCGGTAAGTCCGAAGGGCATCGTCAGGACGCTGGCTAACGTCATGAGACGGCCTAGACGCCGATAATAAAGACGCAACGCAATCCAAGGAACGAGAAATGCACTTGCCCAGATCAGCCATACATACTTTTCCGGCAGCATCGTCGGTCACGGAGGCCAAATATCAGCAGCCGCGATGGTGATGCCGCTGCCGTTGATCTGAAGGCGCCGCTCCGACAGGAACGCCCGGGTCGGATGACGATCCGGCATACTTCTCGGGATGCGCCTCGAACTCGTTCCGGTTCTCGGCGCTTTCGAAAAAGTAGGCGCGGTCGTGATAAACGCTGGAAATTCGTGCGCCGGTTGAGGCGAGGCTGTGCCCGCTGACAGGATCGGACACCGGACGAAATCCTTGATCGTTTGTGATCGGTGTCCTGTCGTCGATTCTGTCCGAATGCTCCGGGGAGCGCCTGCTGCGGCCCATTCCGCAACCGCCCATGCGGCTCATGAAAAGGAACAGTGCAATTGCACCGACAATCCAGATCCAATTTTGACTGAGCCACGCCATGACAATCTCCTTCACGATTTGAACTAATGATGCCCCGGATAGCCTGATGGGCATTGAGTTGGGTCAAGTCCGACCGCTGCGGGGTCGGGAGAGGAGGACAAGAACTCTGTCGGCTGCGGTGTCATCGAATGAACGGAAATCTCGCCGAGATCGGATGCGCCTGAGGGGCACGAAGAGTGAGTGAGGTAGTCCCGTGTGATGGGGACCGCGTCGATGCGTTTCGCGAGTTGGATTTGAAAGACGACTAGGCCGGAGTGGCGGAACGCGGCCTCGCATCCCGCCAGGTAGAATTCCCACATCCGACAGAAGCGATCATCGTAGATCGGCTCGAGCTTATGACGATTTGCCACAAAGCGCTGACGCCATGCTTTGAGGGTTTCGGCATAGTGCAAGCGCAGCACCTCGATATCCGTGATGCAAAGGCCGGCTTGCTCAATCATCGGCACGATTTCGGATAGCGCGGGCGTATAGCCGCCCGGGAAGATGTAGCGCTCGATCCAAGGATGTGCGGCACCGGGGCCATCGGCCGCGCCGATGGTATGCACTAGCGCGACGCCCTCGTCGGTCAAAAGAGACGCGATCTTGCGGAAGTATTCGCGATAATGTCCGACTCCAACATGCTCGAACATCCCAACGGACACAATCCGATCGTAGGTATTGGTCGCGTGCCGATAATCTTGCAGGTGAAAGCGCACGCGCGCGGGAATTCCGGACTCCGCCGCGCGTTTGGCTGCGTACTCGTGTTGCCGCGTGGAAAGGGTGATGCCTGTAACGTCGACGCGGGCATGCTCGGCGAGATAAAGAGCCAGCCCTCCCCAGCCGGAGCCGATATCGAGAACAGTTTGACCGGCGCGCAGGAGAAGCTTTTCGGCAATGTGCCGTTTCTTCTGGGCCTGAGCGACTTCGAGCGAATCATCAGGTGATCTGAAGTAGGCGCAGGAATATTGCTTATCGGCATCCAAGAACAATTCGTAGAGTCTATCGGACAAATCGTAATGGTGCGCGACATTCGCGCGAGCGACGGCCACTGGATTATGTTGTGCGATACGCCGCAAAGCGTGGCGAACCTGTTGCCGTATTCGTTGAATCCAGTGCCCCTTCTGCAAAGCAATGTTCTTAAGGCACAGGTCGAGCAAGCCGGCGACGTCACCCTTTTCGACGCGCAGCGTTCCATCCATGAACGCTTCGCCGAACGCCATGTCAGGGTTGAGGGCGATCCGCTGGGCGGTCCGCCACCTGGAAATGCGCACCGTGACCGAAGGCTCCCCGCGACCAACGGTGTGGTACTCTCCTGCGGGATCGATGATCGTTAGGCTGCCGACGCGAATGATCTGCCGAAGGAGGCCTAGCAAGAGCCACAGGTTCCATCTCTCGCCCAACCGCCTCGCCGGTTTCGGGGCTGAAGTCCGCCGCTCGAGCTGTTCGGATGCTGGCTCCGCGCCTCCGCTTATCTCTGGCTGCGCATCGTAGGGATGCGCGTAAGAGGAAGCGCCCTCAAGGGCTGCGAATCCGGACGGGGCGGCCTGACGGCGCTCGGCAACGAGGACGGCGCCTTGGGTTATGGGGTCGGGTGTGAACGACGCTCGGGTCATGACATTCCTTTGTCCGATTTCGATGCACCATTCGCCCTCGGCATTCTTTAACCCACATCAAAGAGGTTCCGGCGGCCCTCCAAGTACATCTTCTCCAGACTTTGCGTCGTCGCGCGCTGAGACCTCCCAGCGCGTCGAATTGTAAGGAGATCGGAAGCTGTCCGGCCGCCCAATGATCTTTTGTCCGACCAGCGCATTGAAACGGGCGCGGGGCTCTACAGCGCGATGTGTGCGGTCTGCCATGGCGGGCCCGGTTTGGAGAAGACGGAGCTCGCGCAAAATCCGGCAGCACCAGCTCTTGCAAAAGATGACAGTCTGACACCGGCTCAACAGTTTTGGACGATAAAGCATGGAGTCAAACTGACGGCGATGCCAGCCTAGGGCCGCACACATCCGGACTCGCTTGTTTGGGACATGGTGGCATTTCTTCAGCGTCTTCCACGGCTATCGCCGGACCAGTACCGTGCGCTCGTAGCCAGCGCGCCGGAGGACCACGACGACATGATGAAAGGGGCAGTTCATTGACCTCCCGAGAAGGGATCGAGCGGCGATTTGGTGCGCGAGCCCCGACGTCTTAGAAGGTCTCACGCCCGGTGGACGCTTTGGTCCGGCTTGGCGCTGACCTCTGATTGAAGCAGCCCAGGTAGTGCCACCGTCTGAAGGTGCCTACTGATGATGGTGTTCAAACTCCGCCACGATGTCGGTCGGCTGCCCTGGTACATGAATCGTGAGTTTAATCGTAAAGGGCCCATTGCCGTTCATCGGAAAATAATTCCCATAGGTCTCAGTGCCAGCGATTTCCATCGGTTGCAGCGTTTTTTGTTCTCCGGAGAGGCCAACGTCTGCGACCCGTGCTGTGATACGCGCGTGCGTAATGCGCGCGCCGGTCTTGGCGTCGAATAGGGCGATCAGAACGTGATATCCATCGGATGAGGCCGGCGGCCTGCCATGCATGGAGCTCTCGACATGATCCGGGGGATGGCCGCGGATCATGTCGGCAGGGATAACTCCTAAGTAGATCGTGACATTTCCGATGGTTTTCACGTCGCTGTCATCATCAGCGATCGCTGGCGCGGCCGTCGCCAGTGCAAGGACGAGGCATAGAGCGGCCAGCGATTTCCGCGCGGCAAAAGTCATGTTGCGTCCAAGCCTGCTGGCTGATGCCGCCGCCGCGGTTGGGCTTGGGTTCGGCACCAATGAAAGTGCAGAGTACGCCCTGCCGGGCGGTACGTTGCTTGATCTGGATTAAAGATCGCGGTCTCGCCCGGTTCTAGCCTTAGCTTGCCTCCGCCGGGTGTAAGGACCCGCCCCCCTGTGGCGTCTTAAAGGCGCGAGGCGAGCAGGTGGTGATGTCGAAGTCCCGCGAAAACAACGATCGCTCGGACGAGAGCGATGAACTTGAGGCCGCAAAGCCGGCTGATGCCGCGGTTCGGCGCGCGCTGGTCGAGGCTCGCCACGAGTTCCTGGCGTTTCTGCAGCAGCGGGTGGGCAGCAAGGCCGACGCCGAAGAGCTGCTTCAGCGGTTCTCTCTGCGTGCCTTGGAACGTGCGTCGCAGTTGCGCGACGTCAGAAGCGTTCGAGGATGGCTCGGTCGCATTTTGGCGACCACCATCGTTGACCACCAACGGCGTGCAATCCGGAAGCGGCAGCGTGAAGTCAGCGTCGATCCCACAGACTTTGATGAAATCGCAGTCGAGCCCGATCGCGAGACGGACGAAGCAATCTGTAACTGTCTGCACAAGCTTCTTCCAACGATGAAGCCGGACTACGCGGACATTCTGTGGCGATCGGACATCCTGGGAGAGCCGCGCGACCGCATCGCCGCCAGCCTTGGAACGACACTCAACAACGTGACCGTTCGCCTGCATCGGGCGCGCCAGACACTCCGAAAGAGACTGGAGGAGATGTGTCTGACCTGCCCGGTCCACGGATTCCTGGATTGCCGCTGCGACGAAGCCGAAGAGATCCGTCGGCGCGTGGTGGCGTCCAAATCGACCCGTGAATCAAGCTGAGGGACTGAGGCGTGGAACGAAGAGCCATCATCACGGGCGGCACGCGCGGAATGGGAGCGACGATCGCCAGACGCTTCAAGAGCGCTGGGCATAAGCCGGTCGCCGTCTATTACGGAAACGCCGCCATTGCGGAGGCTTTCCACGCGGAAACCGGAATTCCGATCTATCGCTGGGATGTCGCCGATTTCGATGCGTGTCAGGCAGGTGTCGCGGCTGTCTGCAAAGATCTTGGCGAGCCGGTCGATATCCTGATCAACAATGCCGGCATTACGCGCGATGCGATGCTTCACAAGATGACCGCCGCTCAATGGAACGAAGTCATCGCGACCGACCTGACCTCCTGCTTCAACATGTGCCGCGCGGTCATTGGTCCCATGCGTGAGCGCGGGTTCGGTCGCGTCATCAATATTTCCTCGATCAATGGGCAGAAGGGCCAGCTTGGTCAGACGAACTATTCCGCGGCCAAAGCCGGAATGCTCGGCTTCACGCGCGCACTGGCGCTGGAGAATGCTGCGAAGGGCGTCACGGTCAATGCAGTCGCCGCCGGCTATGTCGCGACCGATATGACCGCGGCCATGCCGCAAGACGTGCTCGGGAAGATCATCGGACAGATTCCAGTTGGGCGGCTGGGCGATCCGGATGAGATCGCGCGGATCGTCTCGTTTCTGACGAGCGACGATGCCGGTTTCATCACGGGAGCAACGATTACTGCAAACGGCGGCCAGTACATGGCGTAGCGCGCAATGGAACAAGGAGATCTCGTATCATGAGTCAATCAACTGTCGTGCTGTGCGCCGCCGTCCGGACGCCGATCGGGACCTACAATGGGGCCCTGAAGGATATTCCGGCGCCGCACCTCGGCGCGGTTGCGATCGGCGAAAGCCTGTCGCGCGCGAAGATCGATCGCGGTGCGATCGATACCGTCGTCATGGGCCAGGTCGTGCAGGCCGGCGCCAAGATGAACCCGGCGCGTCAGGCGGCGGTCGAGGCCGGCCTGCCGGTCGCGGTGCCCGCGATGACGGTCAATCGGGTGTGCGGTTCCGGCGCACAGGCGATCGTCATGGCCGCGCAAGAGGTCATGCTCGGCTTCGCCCAAAGCGCCGTCGCCGGTGGCATGGAGAACATGGATCAGTCGCCGTACCTGATGGCGGGCGGCCGCTGGGGCTATCGCATGGGCGATGCTCAGATCTTCGACTCGATGCTGCGCGACGGGCTCAATGACGCCTTTTCGGATCGCCACTCCGGCTGGGTGACGGAAGATCTGGTGGCGAAATTTCAAGTCACGCGCGATGCGCAAGATCATTGGGCGCTCAGGAGCCAGCAACGGTTCAGTGAGGCCCAGGCCGCCGGCAAGTTCGACGCCGAGATCGTGCCGGTCGAAGTGCCAACGCACAAAGGTCCGATCACCTTCCGCAAAGACGAACACAACCGGCCCGACACCACCTTGGAATCGCTTGCCAAGCTGAAGCCCGCGTTTCGCAAGGACGGGACGATCACCGCAGGCAATGCGCCGGGGCTGAACAGCGGCGCGGCGGCGATGATCGTCGCGAACGCGGCCTGGGCCGAGAAGAACGGGGTCGAACCGATGGCGCGGTTGGCCGGCTTCGGTGTGGGCGCCGTGGAGCCGGGCATGTTTGGACTCGGACCTGTGCCGGCGGTGCATCAGGCGCTGGATCGCGCGGGATGGACGATCAGCGACCTCGAGCGCGTCGAGATCAACGAGGCCTTTGCCGCAATCGCGCTCACCGTGACGCGCGAGCTCGGATTGCCGGAGGGCATTGTCAATGTCGAGGGCGGCGCCATCGCGCACGGCCATCCCATTGGCGCAACGGGCGCCGTGCTGACAACACGACTCCTGTACGGGATGCGCCGCGACGGACTGAAACGAACCCTCGTCACGCTCTGCATCGGCGGCGGCCAGGGGATAGCGCTCGCGCTCGAAGCAATGCGCTGACGAAGGAACCCAACCACCGAACTTTAGAGAGCCTGCAACAATCACAAGGAAGGACATTCGCCATGGAAACAAAAGACCCAATGACTGCCGGTATCGAGAAGATGACTGCCCTTTTTTCGTGGTGGGGCCTGCCCACAACGAACGCTTCTGGGGCCGTCGATCGGCATATGCAACGCTGGCAGGCCTTCGCGAAGGATCTGCAGAAGGCTTATGTCGATTCCTATAGCGCCGAATTGACCGCGGCGTTCGATGGCAACGATCGGCTCGGACGGTCATTCCAGGAGCTGTTGCAGTGTCGGCAGCCACAGGAGTTCCTGGCGGCCGAGTCCGAGATTTTCGCACTCTTGCTCGAACGCTCTTCGCTTCGGGCCAAGCGCTGGGCGGAACTGACCGAGAAGCTGCAGGACTGCTGTGCGGCGATGGCTCGGGACGCGGCCAGCGACCTGCGTCCGCCGTCTTCAGACGGCGAGCAGCAAGTCGCCAAGCCTGCACGCCGGCAGGCCGCTACGGCCTGACGCTGTGAGGCCGACATGAACGCACTTCTTTACTTCGCCCTGTGGGCCGGCTTCATCTTCCTGATGATGCGCTTCGGTTGTGGCGCGCATGTCATGGGCCATCACCATGAAGATCATCCCGAAAAAGGGGCGGATCCGCATGGTGATGGAGTGCGCTGGGCGCCGCCGGAGACGGACATCGATCCGGTCTGCCGAATGAGCGTCCAGACGGCCGGGGCGAAGTCCAGCGTTTATCACGACCGGGTCTATTACTTCTGTTCTGCCGAGCATCGCGACGCCTTCGAGGCAGCGCCAGAGCGTTACGTCGGAGGGACACCAGAAGAAAAGCCGCTGGAGCATCATCATGGCTGAATCTCTGCGCAAACCTGCGCGCAACCTTCCAGGCACGCCGCTGCCAATGACTCTTGCCCCACCGCGCATTCCGCTCGTGACGTTCGGCCTGAGCCTCGGGCTGTTCCTCGTCATCACCTACGTACTCTGCGTTGGGTTTGATCTTCTGTTGCCGGCGCAGGCGATGCATCCCAACTGGGAGCATTTGCTCCCGGGTTTCACCTGGCTGACCTGGCCCAGCTTTGTCATCGGTCTCGTCGAGAGCTTCGCTTACGCCTGGTACGTCGCATTGATCTTTTGTCCGCTGTTCAACTTTTTCGCGGCGCGATCGAACTGAAGGAGTGAACATGACCAGCGTTGAGCAGATGCAGGTGATCGCGAAGGACGTGCGCGTCTCTCCCGATGCGAAGACTCAAATCCCTGGGCTGCCGGTCGTGGTAAAGGCGCCGGCGGATTTACCCAGGTCCAACGCCCAGGATGCGAAACCCCTACAGGGATTGCTGGCGTATCAATATGACCTCTGGGAGCGAAGCATCCTGTTTTGGGACACGCTCCGTCAGCGCGCGGTGAACATGATCGCTCATGAGCGCGCCGGAAAGCCTCCCTTGCTGGATTTCGACTACGAGCTGCTGCTCGACGCGCGACGTTTCGACCAGCCCGCGAATTACGCGCTACTGCGCATCACCCGGATCGACGAGGCGTGCCTCGAGGATTGCCTCGATCCGGCAAAACCGCCTGTCGTCGTGGTGGATCCCCGCGCCGGCCATGGTCCAGGGATCGGCGGTTTCAAACGCGATTCCGAGATCGGCATTGCAATGCACCAGGGCCACCCGGTCTATTTCGTGTCGTTCTTTCCCGAGCCCTGCCCGGGCCAGACGCTGGGCGATGTCCTGCACGCCCTGCGCCGTTTCGTCGAGGAAGTGGCGAAGCGGCATCCCGGCGCAGCGCCGATCGTCTACGGCAACTGTCAGGCGGGCTGGGCGATCACTTTGCTTTCCGCCGACTGCGAGGGTCTGGTCGGGCCGGCGGTGCTCAACGGGTCCCCACTCTCTTATTGGGCGGGTGAATCCGGCGTCAACCCGATGCGAATCGCCGGCGGCTTCGTCGGCGGCGCTTGGCTCACACACTTCCTCGCCGATCTGGGTGACGGGCGCTTCGACGGCGCTTGGCTGGTCGCAAACTTCGAGAACCTGAAGCCGGAGTCGATGTGGGAGAAATATGCCAACCTGTTCACGAACGTCGACACCGAGCGCGAGCGTTTTCTGGAATTCGAGCGCTGGTGGAACGCCTGGTATTTCCTGAGCCGAGGGGAAATCCTCGCGATCGTTGAAAACCTTTTCATCGGCAACAAGCTCGAAGAGGGACAACTGCGCATTTGCGATGGCTGCACGGTCGATCTGCGGCGCATCCGCAACCCGCTCATCATCTTCGCCTCCTACGGCGATAACATCACGCCCCCGCAGCAGGCGCTGGATTGGATACCGGCCGTTTATCGCGCCACCGCAGACCTCAAGGCCGCGGGACAGCGGATCGTGTATCTGACGAATCCCCACGTCGGGCATCTCGGTATCTTCGTCTCGGCGAAGGTGGCTCGTTTGGAGCATCGCGCGATACTGGAGAGTGTCGAGGAGATCGCCGCACTGGCGCCCGGGCTCTACGAGATGAAGATCGATAACCCGTCGGGTGATCCAGATTGCCACAAGCCGGAATACTCGGTCCATTTCGAGGAGCGCGACATCGCGGACATCAAGGTGGACACGCCGCTCAAGGCGTTCGAGCGCGTTCGGCAGATCTCGGAGGCGAACGAGCAGCTCTACAAGACCTTCGTGAGCCCTTGCGTGCGGAGCTTCTCCAATCCCGCCACGGCTGCGCTTCTCGAATGGCTGCATCCGATGCGGACGAGCCGGTATTTGCTGTCGGACGAATTCAATCCATGGATGCGTGCGGTCGCCGGCTTCGCAAGGTTGGTTGAAGGCCGGCGGGCGCCTTTGCCGCCCGGCAATGCGTTCCTGGCGCGCGAGCGCGAACTAAACGATCAGGTCTTCAAAGGCATCGAACAGGGCCGCAAGCAGCGCGATGCGCTTGAGGAGCGTGTCTTCACTCTCACCTATGGCGACGCGCACCAGACCAAGAGCGACGTCGGGGGGACGGCGGCATGACAGACGCTCCGAGATCGCTTCAGCAACTCGTCGACAAGGCAAAGGCGCTGGGCGCCGTGCGGGTCGCAATCGCGGCGGGCGCTCAGGACCTCATCATCGAGACGGTGCGTGAAGCTCAGGGTCTCGGATTGATCGAACCGAAGCTCGTCGGGGATCCCGATGCTATTCGCAGGTTTGCGGCCGAAGAGCACTGGGAGGTTCGGCAGGAGTGGATCGTCCCGGCGGCTAGCGACGCCGATGCGGCCGCTCAGGCCGTTGCGCTCGTCCGGGACGGCCAAGCGGACGTGGTGATGAAGGGACACCTTCACACCGACCTGCTGATGCACGCTTTGCTGGACAAGGAGCATGGCTTGCGTCTGCCGGGGCGACGGGTAAGCCATGTTTTTGTCGTCGAGGTGCCGGCACATCCGAAGCTATTGGGCGTAACCGACGCCGCGATCAACATCGCTCCCGATCTGAACGCCAAGGCTGACATTCTTCAGAATGCCGTCGAGCTGTTCACGTTGATTGGCATCGAGCGCCCGAAGGTCGCCGTCCTCTCGGCGGTCGAAACGGTCAATCCGGCGATCGTCTCGACCCTGGATGCGGCCTGTCTGACGCTCATGGCGCGCAGGGGACAGATTCATGGGGCGATCGTCGACGGGCCACTTGCCTTCGACAACGCCATCTCGGCCGCCGCGGCGAAGGAAAAGGGCATCGTGTCGGACGTCGCGGGCGATGCGGACATCTTGCTCGTACCCGATCTTGTGTCGGGGAACATCCTTGCCAAGGACCTGGGCTATCTCGGGGGAGGAGTTTCGGCGGGCGTGGTGGTCGGGCTGTCCGCGCCGGTTGTTCTGACCTCGCGCGCAGATTCTCCGGCAGCGCGCCTCGGCTCCATCGCACTTGCGGCGCTGATGTTTCACGGCCGGCCAAAAATGATGCCGAATCTAAAGGTACCCGACGCGCACCCGCACTGCGCGCCACAGCCCGAATTTGCCTGCTGTCCGTTGCCGAGGTGATGACGATGCCGAAAGACTTGTCGACGGCGGTCGGATTGCCGGAAGGGGTTGCGGCGAGCCAACCCGCCGGGCTGGATCAACCGTTTCATGCAGCCATGGCGCGGATCACGGGAGGACTTTCGCCGTTGGCGCTCGGCCAAGCCTATGCGGACTGGATCCAGCACTTGATGCTGTCGCCCGACAAGCAGGTCGAGCTCGTGCAGAAGGCGGCTCGGAAATGGCAGCGGCTGTTGGCCTACTGCGCGCATGCCGGACTGGATCCG
>MKTV01000111.1:0-9524 GCA_001898425.1 Rhodospirillales bacterium 69-11 | reverse complement strand
AACCGCTGCCCCAGGACAGCCGGTTTGCGGGAGAGCCGTGGCAGCGCTGGCCGTTCAACACGCTCTATCAAAGTTTTCTGTTGACGCAGCAATGGTGGCACAACGCGACGACAGATGTGCCCGGCGTCTCTCGCCATCACCAAGACATCGTCTCGTTCGCGGCGCGCCAGGTCTTGGATGTCGTTTCACCAGCGAATTCGGCGCTGACCAATCCGGTCGTGCTGGAACAGACCGCCCACCAAGGCGGCATGAATTTTATGCGTGGCGTCCAAAACTTCTGGGACGATTGGCAGAGGATTGCGAGCGGTGCCGGGCCTGTAGGAACCGAAGCCTTCAAAGTGGGGCGGGAGGTCGCGGTGACGCCCGGCAAGGTCGTCCTGCGCAATCGCCTGATCGAACTCATTCAGTATACGCCGGCGACGCCACAAGTTGACGCCGAACCAATCCTGATCGTGCCGGCATGGATCATGAAATATTACATTCTCGACCTGTCGCCGGACGATTCGCTGATCCGCTATCTCGTCGACAAAGGGCACACCGTATTCGTGGTCTCATGGAAGAATCCGACCACGGCCGATCGTGATCTGGCAATGGAGGATTATCGGCAACTCGGTATCATGGCCGCGCTCGATGCGCTCTCGGCAATCGTCCCAGAGCAGAAGGTGCAGGCTGCGGGTTACTGCCTGGGGGGAACCTTGCTGGCGATCGCGGCGGCCGCGATGGCGCGCGACGGTGATCATCGGCTCAAAAGCATAACCCTTTTCGCGGCTCAGACCGACTTCACGGAGGCCGGCGAGCTGATGCTGTTCATCGACGAGGACCAGGTGCGGTTCCTTGAGGACATGATGGCGGCCCAAGGTTATCTGGATTCGCGCCAGATGGCCGGCGCATTCCAACTGCTCCGTTCGAATGACCTCATCTGGTCGGCGATGGTGCAAGGCTACCTGATGGGCGAACGCACGCCGATGATCGACCTCATGGCGTGGAATGCCGATGCGACTCGGATGCCGTCGCGAATGCATTCGGAATATCTACGCCATCTTTTCCTGAACAACGATCTCGCGGAAGGCCGCTATGTGGTTGGCGGGAAGGCGATCTCGCTACGTGACATCGACGTGCCGCTCTTCGCGGTCAGTACCATCACCGATCATGTCGCACCCTGGCGGTCGGCCTACAAAATCCAGATGCTGACGGATGCGGACGTGACATTCGTTCTCTCCAATGGCGGACACAACGCCGGCATCGTCAATCCGCCCGGTAATCCGAAACGCCACCATCAGATCGCGACACATCGGAAAAGCGCGACCTACGTCGATCCCGATGCCTGGCAACAGCATGCGCAAGAGATGCCTGGTTCTTGGTGGCCGTGCTGGCTGGACTGGCTCGCGACCCACTCGTCCGCGAAGGCGGCGCCTCCTTCGATGGGGGCAGCGGACAAGGGATACCCGCCGATCTGCGATGCCCCTGGGACCTATGTCCTTGAGTCGTGAGGAGACGTCGCCGGTGAGCACGCTCGAACGCCGCGCCAGAGAACGGGACAAAGACGAAAATACGATCACCGTTGTTGGCGCGGGGCCCTCGGGCCTCGCTTGCGCCAATGTGCTGGCGCGAAGCGGGCGTCGCGTCGTGGTTCGGGAGTGGCATGCCGAGGTGGGCAGCCGGTTTCATGGCGACTTCCAGGGGCTTGAGAACTGGAGCAGCGAAGAGGACGTTCTCGACGGGCTGCGCGCGGCGGGTATCGATCCAAATTTCGATCATGTTCCGATCTCGGAAGGCGCGGTGTTCGATGCGGAAGGAAAGGAGCATCGCGTTCGCAGCAACCGCCCGCTTTATTACCTCGTTCGGCGGGGCAATGGTTCCGGCACTATCGATCGTGCTCTGCTGACGCAAGCGATGGCGGCGGGGGCAGATGTCCGCTTCTCCGATCGAGTCGGGACCGTTGTGGGACGTTCGGTTCTGGCCGGTGGACCACGCGCTGCTGATGCCATTGCCGTCGGCTATGTGTTCGAAACCGACATGGCGGACGGCGATTGGCTGGTGCTCGATAACTGGCTCGCTCCGTTGGGCTACGCCTATCTGCTGATTCATGGCGGCCAGGGTACGGTCGCGAGCTGCATGTTTAGCGGCTTCAAGCAGCAGGAGCAGCACGTCCAGCGCACCCTATCCTTCTTTCGAGACAAGGTCGGACTCGCGATGCGGAATCCGCGGCGCTTCGGGGGGTTCGCGAATTTTCGACTTCCCAGAGCCGCTGTGCAAGGCGGTCATCCGGTCGTTGGGGAGCAGGCGGGCTTCCAGGATGCGCTTGCGGGTTTCGGCCTCCGCTACGCCCTGCACTCGGGCGTGCTGGCGGCGCGCAGCATTATCGACGGCGCGGACTATGAGGGTCTCTGGCGTCGCCAGCTTGGCCCGTCTCTGCGGATCGGCATCACGAATCGGTTCCTGTTCAATGCCGTGGGACCGATTGGATGGAAGGTTGCAATTCGAAGCCTGAGCACGGGCGACGCTGGCCAGACGCTGCGGCGCTTCTACAGTCCCTCGCTCGTCAACCGTCTGCTGTTTCCCATCGCGCAGCTCCGTTACCGTCGAGTTCTGCGCGATCCGAGTTGCGACCATCGCGATTGCGGCTGCGTCTGGTGCGAGCATGGTCGGGACGCCGCGACGGTGCCGGATTGTGGACCAGGCAGTGGACGGGGCTCGCAGTCCCGAGGGGGGGTATCATGGAAATCCTCGATCTGAGCGGCCGCAAGGCGTTGGTTGTTGGGGTGGCGAATGAGCACAGCCTCGCCTGGGCGGCGGCACAGCACTTCCGTAGCGCCGGCGCCGCGCTGGCCTTGACCTATCTGAACGACAAAGCGAAGCCCTATGTTGAACCGCTCGCGCACGACGCGGAGGCCGAGTTGTTCCTGCCATGCGACGTCGCTGTCGCGGGCCAGCTCGATGCAGTGTTTGATGCGATCCGCAATAAGTGGGGTCGTCTCGACCTGGTCTTCCACTCAATTGCGTGGGCCCGGAAAGAGGACTTGCACGGACGTCTGACGGACTGTTCGGCAGACGGCTTTGCCGAATCGATGCTGATCTCGTGCCATTCGTTCATTCGCATGGCGAAGCTGGCCGAGCCATTGATGGACAAGGGCGGCAGCCTGATGACGCTGAGCTTCTACGGAGCGGAAAAGGTCGTCGACCACTACAATGTCATGGGGCCGGTGAAGGCGGCGCTGGAAGCGTCCGTGCGTTACCTCGCGCACGAGCTCGGCCCGAAAAACATCCGGGTGAACGCGATCTCGGCCGGCGCCGTCGCGACGCGGGCGGCGTCGGGGATCGCGCATTTCGACGATCTGCTCAACGAGACCATGCGCGACGCGCCGCTTCGGCGCAGTATCGATTCTTGCGAAATCGGAAGGACCGCGCTGTTGCTCGCCAGCGATTATACGACCGCGGTCACGGGTGAAATCCTTTATGCGGATGCGGGGTTTCATATCGAGGGCATGGCGTTCACCGAATGCGGCGGAGCCAGGCGTTCGCCATAGGAGGCCCGTGAAGATCATGAAGCCGACAAGAAAGATTGGGAGAAGAACATGAAGGCGCTGATCTATAACGGACCTGGCCAGAAGGCTCTCGAAGAGCGGCCGACGCCCGATATTGCGGCTCCGACAGATGCTATCGTCAAGATCGTCAAGACGACGATCTGCGGTACGGATCTGCATATTCTCAAAGGCGATGTGCCGACATGTGCTCCTGGTCGTATTCTTGGCCATGAGGGCGTCGGCGTCGTTGAAAAGATCGGAGCCGCTGTGACCGCGTTCAACGTCGGCGATCGCGTCATCGTCTCCTGCATCTCGTCATGCGGAAAATGTGATTATTGCCGTCGGGGCATGTATTCGCACTGCGTCCGCGGAGGCTGGATACTCGGGAACAAGATCGACGGTACACAGGCCGAATACGTCCGCATCCCATTCGCCGACACCAGCCTCTACCATATACCGGCAGGAGCCGAAGAAGATGCGCTGGTGATGTTGAGCGACATCCTGCCGACAGGATTCGAGTGCGGTGTGCTCAATGGAAAAGTCGAACCTGGCGCGAGTGTCGCTATCGTCGGTGCCGGCCCAATTGGGCTTGCGGCCTTGCTCACCGCGCAATTCTACTCACCGGCCCAGATCATCATGATCGATTTCGATGATAATCGTTTGCAGCTCTCGAAGCGTTTCGGCGCCACGGACATCATCAATAGCCGGGATGGAAAAGCTGTCGAGACGGTTATGAAAATGACCGGGGGGCGCGGCGTCGATACGGCTATTGAGGCGGTCGGCGTGCCGGCGAGCTTCGTGACCTGCGAAGACATTGTTGCGCCTGGCGGCGTCATCGCCAATATCGGGGTGCATGGGGTCAAAACTGAGTTGCACTTGGAACGGTTATGGGACCGGAACATTGCGATCACAACGAGACTTGTCGACACGGTGAGCACCCCGATGTTGCTCAAGACGGTCCAATCTCACAAAATTGATCCCATGCGACTAATTACCCATAGATTTAAGCTCGACCAGATTATCGAGGCCTATGAAACATTTGGCACGGCAGCCCAGACCAAGGCTTTGAAGGTGCTGATTGAGGCATAAAGCTCCAAGCCGGTGCCTCCTTGAAGAGATGCTGCCGGGATAGCCCCATTGAAGAGGCCAAATAGCCCTCGGGCATCGTGACAGGTCACCGGGACGGTCGCTCTCGCGCTGATAATACGGGATCGGCGGTCTGGAGCGGCCCCTTGGGCGTCCAGTCCGCTCGTCTCCCCACAGGCAAGTCCATTGCGCGCCTATCAGGTAATCAGGCTGGTCAGCGGCCATTCGGTTCCGCATCCGGCCTAAGGGCCGGTGACCGCAGTTTAACCGAGATCAAAGAATTGCCGAGGGCGGGCGACCAGAATGCCCCTTAACCGGCTCCGTTTCTCCGGAACAGCGGCGATTACGTCGGGGTCAAAAACCAATAGGAATCTGCGCGATGCAAGTCACCGATCCCGTTTGCGGCATGGCGTTAGAGAGCACCAAGGCTGCGGCAAGCGAAACCGTCAATAAACAGACTTACTACTTTTGTTCGGCGTCTTGCCACAACCAGTTCCGCACCTATCCGGATCGCTATGTGGCGAAGGAACGGGCGCAGAAAGGCGATCTTGATCGTGCCTGAGAGGCAACTTTGAACAACCCGCCCGAAGGAATTTGAATGATGGATGCGACGCCGACTGCCACAGCTGCTCGCGCGGGCGGCGATCAGCGCTCTCGGGGCGACCGCACGGACCGTGTCGACCTGTCCGTAGGCGGCATGACCTGTCCGCACTGTCCCGCGACCATAGAAAAATCCCTTAAAGCCGTCGCGGGCGTGAAAGAGGCACATGTCAATCGCGCCAACGCGCTGGCTGCCATCGACTACGATCCCGAGCATGCGACGGTATCGGATCTGCTGCAGGCGATCCGCTCGGTCGGATACACCGCGGGCACGGCCAAAATCCGTATCCCGATCAAGCACATGCACTGCGCATCCTGCGTGACCCGCATCGAGCTTGCCCTGCAAATGGCGCCTGGCGTCGTCTCGGCCCACGCTAGCTTGGGCACCGGTGCAGTCGATGTCGAGTACCAGCCGGAACAAACGGATTTCAACGCTCTTCGCCGCGCCATCGAATCCGCTGGACACAAGGTGGCCGAGCCGAAGCCGGTCACCGAATCGGCGGAGGGCGTGCTCAGTCCAGAAGACTCAGCACAACGCGAGGAATACCGCAGCCTGATGCGGAAATTCTGGTTTGCGGCGATCATCGCGGTTCCCGTCATGGCGCTCAGCTATCCAGACCTCGTACCAGGTCTTCGGGATTGGATGCCGGCCGGCAGTGAAACGCGCCGTGTCGTATGGGGCCTTCTGGGCGTGCTGAGCATTCCGGTGCTGCTCTGGTCGGGCTCGCAATTTTTTACAGGCATGTGGGACGCGCTGAAGCACCGCTCCGCAAACATGCACACGCTGATCGCCATCGGAATCAGCGCTGCCTTCCTCTATTCGATTGTCGCCGTAGCCTGGCCCGACTTATTCCCCAAGATGTCGCTCGCCGAGGTGTTTTGGGATGTGACCGATGTCGTCGTCGCGTTGGTGACGCTCGGGCTTGCGCTGGAGCTGAAGGCAAAAGGGCGAACCTCGGAAGCGATCAAGAAGCTAATCGGGTTGCAGGCCAAGACCGCCCGCGTTGTCCGCGAGGACAAGGAAATCGACGTTCCAGTCGAGGAAGTGCTGGTGGGCGATATCGTCGTGGTCCGGCCCGGCGACAAGGTTCCGGTCGACGGCGAACTTATCGAAGGAATGAGTGCGGTCGACGAGTCGATGCTGACCGGCGAATCGATGCCCGTCGAGAAGGGCGTTGGGGACGAGGTCATGGGTGGCACTCTCAACAAGACAGGAAGCTTCAAGTTCAAGGCGACGAAGGTCGGAAAAGACACGGCCCTCGCCAACATCATCCGGATGGTGAAGGACGCGCAGGGCTCGAAAGCGCCAATCCAGCGCGTCGTCGATGCAGTGTCGGGCTATTTCGTCCCCTCCGTGATGATTCTGGCGATCCTGTCGTTCGTCGCCTGGTATCTCTTCGGCCCCGAACCGAGGGGCATCTATGCGGTCATCGTTTTTGTCACCACGCTGATCATCGCGTGCCCCTGTGCGCTGGGTCTTGCGACGCCGACGTCATTGACGGTTGGGATCGGCAAGGGCGCCGAGAACGGCATCCTGATACGTTCAGGCGATGCGCTTCAGACGTCGCAGAAGCTCGATGCCATCATCCTCGACAAGACGGGAACCATTACCCGCGGCGAGCCCGCGCTGACCGACGTCGTCCCCACGGGTGGCAGGAACGAGGACGAGATTCTGCATCTAGCCGCGTCGCTCGAGCGCGGCTCCGAACATCCTCTCGGCGAAGCGATCGTCAAAGGCGCAGAGGCGCGAAACCTGACCCTCGCGAACGCGGAAGGCTTTGCGGCCATACCAGGACAGGGCGTCGGCGGTCGCATCGACGGCCACGACATTCTCCTTGGCAATGCTAAGCTGATGCGCGAACGGAACGTTGCGCTCGACGCATTCGGCAAGGACTGGGAGCGGCTTGCTGGCGAGGGCAAGACGCCGATGTATGTCGCCATCGACGGAAGCCCGGCCGGTTTGGTTGCGGTCGCCGACACGGTGAAACCGGATTCGAAACTGGCGATCGAAGCGTTAAAGCGTCTCGGCATCGAAGTGGTCATGCTCACGGGTGACAACGAGCGCACAGCGAAGGCCATCGCGCGCCAGGTTGGCATCGAGCGCGTGCTTGCCGAAGTTCTGCCGGACGGGAAGGCGCATGAAGTCCAGAAGCTTCAGCTCGAAGGCAAGACCGTTGGTATGCTCGGCGACGGCATCAACGACGCTCCTGCGCTTGCTCAGGCCGACGTCGGCTTCGCGATCGGCACCGGCACCGACGTTGCGATCGAGGCAAGTGATGTCACCTTGATCAAGGGCAGCCTCATCGGTGTCGTGACCGCGATCGAGATCAGCCGCGCTACGATGCGAAACGTCCGCCAGAACCTGATTGGAGCCTTCGGCTACAATGCCCTTGGCCTCCCGGTAGCCATGGGCGTGCTCTACCCATTCCTCGGACTGCTGTTGTCCCCAATCATCGCGGCTGCCGCCATGGCGTTCAGTTCGGTCACGGTCGTGACCAACGCCAACCGCCTCCGCTTCTTCCAGCCCGAGAGGATCTCGCCATGACCCCCGATCGTTGGATCGTGCTTGCCGTCGGGTTGCTGCTTGTCGGCTTTATCGTCTGGCTTTTCTGGCTGAAGCGGGCGAAGGGCGTGCGGGCGGCCGAGACGAGCGGCGGATATCAGGAAATCATGGTCCTCGTAAAGGGCGGCTACACGCCCGACACCATCGTGGTGCGGCGTGGCAAACCCGTGCGCCTGAATTTCCGCCGTGAAGAGACGGCGACCTGCTCTGACAAGGTTATCTTCGCCGATTTCAACAAGAGCGCCGACCTGCCGACCGGGCAGACCGTTCCCGTCGAGCTTCTGCCGAAGGAGCCCGGAGAATTCCCATTCTCCTGCCCGATGGGGATGTTCAGAGGCCGGCTCGTCGTCGAGTAGCAGTGCCAACGCTCTTTGGGGAAAATAAGCAGACCATGGCCGCTGATTATTGGGCGAGAAAGTCGACTTTCCGCGTCGGGCATTGGCTACCGACTGAACCGGAGGCGCTGCAAGCTTGGTTGCACGGCTTCAAGACCAAGGCTGAGAAGCAAAAAGCGAAGCGCCACCCGGTGATCCAGGAGTTCGCCGATCTGATCGACCGCGATCCCATCGTGCGCCTGTACTTCACCAGCATGATCGCTGAAGTTCCGAAGGCGAGCAAATACAGGGTTCGTCATCTGAATTCCACAGAGGAGATGCTGAGCTTGATAAATGCGGTGCTGACCTATGCACCGGAATTCGAGGACTCGGCCTATGTGGGCTGTCCGCTTGATGCGATCCTCGATTGGTGCATGGGAACGCCCGCCGGTTTCGCTGCGTTCCGGCACCCGACCGTCAACGCCATGCTCAAGAAGATCATCGGAGCATTTTGTGTGTATCTGACCAGCGAAGCCTCGCTGGCCGTCATCAACGAAACGCCTCGCGGTTGGAAATGTGAGGCGGCGCAGAAACGTATCGGAATCACCGATTTCGAGTACGCTCCGGCCGAGCAGCATTGGGGCTTCAGATCCTGGAACGACTTTTTCACCCGGCGCCTGAGACCTGGCGCGCGTCCCATTGCGGCGCTGGATAACGACAAGGCAATCGTCAATCCTTGCGAGTCGCGACCCTATCGCATTGCCAGGGGCGTGAAGCGGCAGGACGACTTCTGGATCAAAGGCCAACCCTATTCGCTTGCGGATATGCTGGCGGGCGATCCGAGCGTCGATGAATTTGTCGGCGGTGTCGTCTATCAAGCCTTCCTGAGCGCTTTCAACTATCACCGCTGGCATAGTCCGGTGAGCGGCACGGTCCTGGGTGCGCGCATCGTCGAAGGAACCTACTTTTCGGAAGCCGAAAGCGAAGGCGAAGACCCGATCGGGCCGAACAACTCCCAGGCATATCTCGCCCATGTTGCGGCGCGCGCGATCATCCACATCATGGCCGACGATCCCGTGATTGGCCACATGGTGGTGATGCCGATCGGTATGGGAGAAATCTCGTCTTGCATCATAGACCCTGGCATCAAGCCCGGAGCTCGCGTCGCCAAGGGGAGTGAGCTTGGTTATTTCCAGTACGGCGGATCGACCGTCTGCTGCTTGTTCCGTCCCGGTGCGATCTCTGCCTTTGCCCTTGGAGCCCTCCCCGAGCTGGACCACCCCCACCAACCGCTGCTGCGGGTCAACGAACTCCTCGCTCAGGCGTCAGATTGAGATTGGCAGGCCAATATGAACAACGTCACACCGGACTCCAACGGGCTCTTCAATATCAATGCGCACATCGCGCATTCGGAGTTTTGGGGACTTGCGGTCGTCA
>MKTV01000110.1:26421-30962 GCA_001898425.1 Rhodospirillales bacterium 69-11 | reverse complement strand
CGAGTCGGATGCGGCGACGCTCGACGACCTGCTGGCGGAGATGCGCGCGTCCCGGCAATCGGAGCGGGCTGGCCGGCTGATCGACCGCGACGAGGACGCCTCGATGGAACGCAAGAAGCGCGAGGGATATTTCTGATGCCCGCCTCCCTCCTTCGCGTGCTGACCTGCGGCAGCGTGGATGACGGCAAGTCGACCCTGCTGGGCCGGCTGCTGGCGGAATGCGGCGCCATCCCCGAGGACGTGCTGGTCGGGCTGGAACGGGATTCGCGGCGCTGGGGCACCGTGGGCGACGGGCAGCTCGACTACGCGCTGCTGGTGGACGGGCTTGCCGCCGAACGCGAGCAGGGCGTCACGATCGACGTGGCCTACCGCTACTTCGAGACGCCGCGGCGGCGGTTCATCCTGGCCGACGCGCCGGGGCACCAGCAATACACGCGGAACATGGTGACCGGGGCCTCGACCTCGGACCTGGCGGTGCTGCTGGTGGATGCGCGCAAGGGTCTGCTGGCACAGACCCGCCGCCACGCCGCGATCGCCTCGCTGCTGGGCATCCGCGACATCGTGCTCGCGGTGAACAAGATGGACCTGGTGGGGTTCGACCCCGCCGTGTTCGAGGAGATCACCGCCGCGTTCACCGCGCTGCTGGACCGGCTGGGGGACGTGCGGCTGACCGCGATCCCGGTCGTGGCCCGCGACGGGGACAACGTGACCGGCCCGAGCGCACGCATGCCCTGGTACCAGGGCCCGTCGGTGCTGGCGGCGCTGGAGCAGGCGGAGCCGCGGCCGGCGGTGCCGAGTGCGTTCCGCATGCCGGTGCAATGGGTGAACCGGCCGGACCACCTGTTCCGCGGCTATGCGGGAACGCTGGCCGGCGGGACGCTGCGGCCCGGCGACCTGATCGCCAACAGCGCCTCGGGGCTCGAGGCGCGGGTCACGCGGATCGTCACCATGGATGGCGACCGGGAGAGCGCGGCGGCGGGTGATCCGGTGACGCTGGTGCTGGACCGGGAGATCGACGTCTCGCGCGGCGACGTGCTGGCCGCGGCAGCGCTGCCGAAGCGGGCGGAGAGCGTGGACGCCTGGATCGTCTGGATGGACGAGACGCCGCTGTTCCGCGGCCGCGCCTACCACTTCCTGCTGGGCACGCGGTCGGTGATCGGCACGGTGACCGAGATCACGACGCGGCTCGACGTGGACAGCCTGACCGAGACGCCGGTGCGGGAACTCGCGCTCAACGAGATCGGGCGGGTGTCGATCTCGCTGTCGCATCCGGTGGTGTGCGAGCCCTATGCCGAGAGCCGGACGCTGGGCGGGTTCATCCTGGTGGACCGGCTGACCCGCAACACGGTCGGCGCCGGGCTGGTCACCGCGCTCGGGGCGGCGCGCAACGAGGTGCATTGGCAGCGGTTGGACGTCGACAAGGCGGCGCGCGGCGGGCTGATGGGTCAGACGCCGGCGGTGCTGTGGTTCACCGGCCTGTCCGGGGCAGGCAAGTCGACGATCGCCAACCTGGTGGAGAAGCGGCTGCATGCGATGGGCCGCCACACGATGATCCTGGACGGCGACAACGTCCGGCACGGGCTGAACAAGGACCTGGGCTTCTCCGAGGCGGACCGGGTGGAGAACATCCGCCGGGTCGCCGAGGTGGCGAAGCTGTTCGTGGAAGCCGGGCTGATCGTGCTGGTGTCGTTCATCTCGCCCTATCGGTCGGAGCGGATGCTGGCGCGCGACAGCGTGGAGGCGGGCGAGTTCCTGGAGATCTTCGTCGACACGCCGGTGGACGAATGCCGCCGGCGCGACCCGAAGGGGCTGTATCGCAAGGCGGATGCGGGGCAGATCCGGAACTTCACCGGGGTTGATGCGCCCTACGAGCCGCCGGTGGATCCGGAAATCCGGCTGCAGACGCTGGAGGCGCCGCCCGAGGCACTGGCGGAGCAGGTGGTTGACGCCTTGCGGGCCCGCGGGCTGATCGGGTGACCTGCACGTCGTCCGCACATTCTCGCCGCTGATCGCCGAAGGCTGCCGATGGACTGGAAGCTCACCTTGTCCGGGTTCCTCGTGGGGGGGCTCGTCGGCATGACCGGTGTGGGGGGCGGCGCGCTGATGACGCCGCTCCTCGTGCTGGTGTTCGGGATGGCGCCCAATGCGGCGGTTGGCACCGACCTACTGTATGCGGCCGCGACCAAGAGCGTGGGCACGGCCTGCCACGGACTGAGCAAGAACGTGGACTGGGCGATCGCCGGCCGGCTCGCGCTGGGAAGCGTGCCCACCACCGCCGCGACGATCTTCGTGCTCAACACGGCGCAGGAACACGGCCGCTCCTCCAACGTCACGCTCTCGACCATCCTCGCCTGCGCGCTTGGGCTGACCGCGATCACGCTGCTGTTCCAGAGATGGATCCTGGGGCGCGGCGGCCGGGAGCGCGCGGCACTCAATCCCAGGCTGACGGCGTGGCTGACGGTTGCGGCCGGCGCCGTCCTGGGCGTCATCGTGACCCTGACCTCCGTCGGCACGGGGGCGCTCGGCATGACGGCGCTGGTCTTCCTCTACCCCCGGTCGCCGCCCTCGCGCCTGGTGGGCGCGGACGTGGCACACGCGGTTCCGCTCACCTTCCTGGCCGGCCTCGGCCACTGGTATCTCGGCGCGATCGACTGGGCGACCCTGGGCGCGCTGCTGCTCGGTTCGGTCCCCGGAGTCATCGGCGGCAGCCAGCTCGCGATCCGCGTGCCGAGCGACGTGCTGCGGGTGGTGATGGCGGTGATCCTGCTCGTGGTGGCATGGCGGCTGCTGCCGCTCTGACCATCCAAGGGGGCGAAGCGGCGCGCTTGATGAGATTCGTGGCCGGATGCGGCGCGCCTGCCCTTGCGGCTCGCGTGGCACCACGGCTAAGGAACACGCCCATGACCTCCTCCGGATTCCGTCAACGGTCCGCCGCGGCGGCCGCTCTGCTCGTGAGTGCCACGCTGCTGGCCGGCTGCGACAGCGGCAGCCTGACCCGCACGTTCGGCATGACCCGGGATGCCCCGGACGAGTTCACCGTGACCACGCGCGCGCCCCTCTCCATGCCGCCGGACTACACCCTGCGCCCACCACGGCCCGGCGCGCCGCGTCCGCAGGAGCAGTCGGCGCGGCGTCAGGCCGAAGAGACGCTGGTCCCGCAGGTGGCGCTGGGCGGTCCCCAGGCCGCGGCCTCGCCGGGAGACCAGGTGCTGCTGGAACAGGCGGGCCCGCCGGTGTCGAACGACATCCGGCGTGAGGTGAACCGCGACGCGAGCCTCGATTCGGGCGATCCGAGCTTCGTGGACAAGCTGCTGTTCTGGCGGGACCAGAAGACCACGACGGCGGTTCTGGTCGATCCGACCAAGGAAGCCCAGCGCATCCGGACCAACGCGGCGCTGGGCGACACGCAGGAGAACGGCGAGACGCCGATCATCCAGCCGTCCCGCAAGGGCTGGCTGCAAAGCCTGTTTGACTGGTGACGCGCTGAGCGGCGCGTCGCGGATGGACCTCACCCCGCATTTCCTGCAGGTCGGGACCGGCCCGGTGCTGGTCGGCGAC
Source organism: Rhodospirillales bacterium 69-11 (assembly GCA_001898425.1). GTDB lineage: Bacteria > Pseudomonadota > Alphaproteobacteria > Acetobacterales > Acetobacteraceae > Rhodopila. The sequence continues at coordinate 27,404 of MKTV01000110.1, read as the reverse complement.
GGTCCGGATGCGCTCGCCTGCGACTGCGGCCAAGTGCTGGTGCAGGCGTACCGGCCCGGCCATCTGATCGGCATCGCCTTCCGCTGCGCGCGCTGCAGCGCCGTCACCACCACCCCCGATCTGGCGGAGGGGGAAACGCTGCTCGGCCACGTAGTCGCCCTGGCGCGCGACGCGGCGGAGATGCCGACTCCCGGTGTGATGCAACCCGGAGTCCGCTTCGCCGATCGCGCGATCGTCGACCGGGAGGAAGGGCCCATGCGCCCCCGCCCGGTGCCGCGCGAGCCCCTCACCGTCACTCCTGCGTTGCTGCAGGAGGTCATCGCCGCCTACGACGCGATCACCGGCGGTGCCTTCGCGGCGCACGCCGCCGCCTCCCAGCCTCTGCACTGGACCGGCGTGCGACGCTACCCGCTCGCCTGGAGCTGCCTGCGCCTGCAGGCATGGCTGGACGCGGCCGGGGACCCACTGCTGGGTCCCGTGGAAACCACGGTCGCCGCAATGCATGTGGCGGCATTCCGCCAGTTCATGGCGGTCTGGGGTGCGCACCCGCTGTTTGCCCAAATGGCGAGCTTCGCCGCGTCCAGCGGGTTCGGCGTGCATGAGCTGGCGGTGTTCGCGTCGGTGCAGACCTTGTTCACCTCCGGCAATCGCGTCGGGCTGGTGATGGCCGGCGTCGACACGCGCATCCGGGAATGGTCGCTGCAGACCCTCGACCGCCTGCTGGCGCTCGAGACCGTACCCTTCCCCGGCTATGCCTGGCCGGACGGCAAGCCGTGGAGCGCGGCGTCCCTGCGGCATTCCCTCCAGGCGGCGATCGCGGGCGCACGTGGCCGGGTGAACGCGCTGCACCCCGGCGTGGTGATCCTGTCCGCCGGCCTCGTGACGGAACAGTTCGACGGCCCCATGCTCGAAGCCATGCAGCGGCTCTGTCGCACCACCGGGCGGACGCTTCGGGGCGTTGCGGGCCTCGGCATGATCACGCC
>MKTV01000110.1:26203-26385 GCA_001898425.1 Rhodospirillales bacterium 69-11 | reverse complement strand
GTTCGGCTGGGTCTTCATGCCGGTCGCCAATCCCGCCTATGAGGGAGAGAACAAGGTCGTCGTCCCGGCGTATTGAGGGCGGCCGAACCGGAGGGAGCGAGACATGCGTCCGACCCACGCCGTCCGCGGGCTGCCGCTGGGGCTGCTGCCAGACACGCGCTACCCCGATCCGCGCATCGAGG
>MKTV01000110.1:25382-26111 GCA_001898425.1 Rhodospirillales bacterium 69-11 | reverse complement strand
GAATAACCGCATGCTTCGCTGGAACGAGGAAGACGGGCATCTCTCGGTGTTCCGCGCCCCCTCGAACTACACCAACGGCAATACGCGCGACCGGGAGGGGCGGCTGGTCTCCTGCGAGCACGACGCCCGACGGGTCACCCGGACGGAGCATGACGGGCGGATCACCGTCCTGATCGACCGGTTCGACGGACGGAAGCTGAACGCCCCTAACGACGTGGTGGTCGCGTCCGATGGGGCGGTGTGGTTCACCGACCCGGGCTACGGGATCGATGGCCCGTACGAGGGGCACGCCGCCACCGCCGAACTGCCCCGCAACGTCTATCGGCTCGATCCGGCGACCGGGTCGGCAACGGTGGTGGCGGACGACTTCGTGCGGCCGAACGGGCTTTGCTTCTCGCCGGACGGGCAGCGCCTGTACGTGGTCGACAGCGGCATCTCGCATGGCGGCCCGTCGCATATCCGCGTGTTCGAAATCGTGGGGACGAGCCTGCGCAACGGCCGTATCTTTGCCGAGGATTTCGCCCCGGGCATGACCGATGGCCTCCGCTGCGACACGCAGGGGAATGTGTGGTGCAGCATGGGGTGGGGTGACCCGGCCGAGGACGGGGTCCGCTGCTACGCCCCCGACGGCGCGCTGATCGGCAAGGTCCATCTGCCGGAGGGCTGCGCCAATCTGTGCTTCGGCGGCGCCAAGAAGGACCGGCTGTTCATGTGCGCGAGCACCTCGGT
>MKTV01000110.1:12696-25326 GCA_001898425.1 Rhodospirillales bacterium 69-11 | reverse complement strand
CCACAGCCGCGCGCATCGACCGGGACCGGGGAGCCTCCTCGCTCGGTTCACGCGTTCAGCGCGGCAGGCGCGGCCGGGTGATCTCCCAGGGCGGCGTGCCATCCGGCGGGCTCGGCCGCGATCCGCCCGGATGCAGGGAGAAGCCCTCGCGATGCCGCGCCAGCGCCGCGGAGATCTCGGCGCGGAAGCGGCGTGCGTCGGCGTCGTCGGCCCAGGGCGCGCGGTAGCGCTGGTCGCCGACCAGTTCCTGCGTCAGGGCGAGGTTCTCCTCCACCTGCGCGGCATCGATGAACGACTCCGTCGCCACGTAGTCGAACGCGCCCCAGATCAGCTTGAAGACGGTCCGGCGCTCTCCGTCGATCTGCTCCTCGCCACCGCCGTAGCCCAGGCGTGAGAGGCGGATGCTGTGCTCGACATGCTCGTGTCCGAAGCCCCGGAAGCGCGGATCGAGATAGCCCCCCCAGCGCAGCGCCTCCTGCGAGAAGGCGGTGCATTGCGCGGTGATGACGCTGGAGCCGATCGGATCGGCCGGCGTGCCGCTGCCGTAGAGGAAATGGTCGCGGAGGTGATCCATCGCCACGTTCACGTGCCCGATGCGGCCGGCGAGCTGCATCCAGGGCGTTTCCCAGCCCAGCCGCGCCGGACGGGTGTCGTCCTCGAGCAAGATCACGATGTCGCACGCCAGCACGTCGGCAAGAAGGAACAGCGCCCGGTTCTTGTTCCAGGCGATGCCGGCATTTGCGCCGGAGACATAGCCGACGCCCAGCGCATCGAGCATCGGCAGCGTTTCGTCCGTCGAGCCGTCATCGGCGACGACGAGGCTCGCCGGCACATGCTGGGTCAGGCGCCGGACCTGCGCAATGGTCTCATGCAGGATCTCGCAGCGATTGTAGGTGATGAGACCAATTCCGAGATGCGGAGGCATTTGGCGTCCTGGCGACTGGCCTGATCGTCTGGCCTGGGTGTTACGGGCTGGGTGCTGGTGGCCGGGGTGGTGCCGGGCTGGATGGTGTGGGCTGAATGATGCCGGGCTGGTCCGAAAGCGGCCAGGGGCGCGGGAGCTGGACATGAGCGCCCGGGCGCGCACGTCGTCCCTGGACCACGGCAGTCCCGTCATCCGGCGTCGGCATCGCCGTCCCCTTCGCGACGCGCCGCGAAGAAGGCCCGGAGCAGCGCCGCCGCATCCGTCTCCCGGACGCCGCCGACGATCTCGGGCCGATGGTGGCAGGACGGTGCGTCGAACACCCGGGCCCCGTGCTCGACGCCGCCGCCCTTCGGATCATAGGCGCCGAAGATGAGGCGGCGGATGCGGAAGAAGCTGATCGCCTGGGCGCACATCGGGCAGGGCTCGAGCGTCACGACCAGATCGCACTCCGGCAGGCGCGGCCTGCCGAGACGTGCGGCGGCGGCGCGCAACGCGAGAAGTTCGGCGTGCGCGGCCGCATCGCAATCGGCCTCGACCTGATTGCCGGCCTCTGCCAGCACGCGTCCATCGGGTCCCAGGACGACCGCGCCCACAGGCACCTCCCCGCGCGCGGCGGCGGCGGCGGCCTGATCAAGGGCGCGGCTTATGGCGTCTCCCGTCGTCACGGCGGCTCCGAAGCACCACGCCACATGATCGGGGAGGAGCCCCGATTTGGCCAGCAGCAAACCCGCCGCGGAGCCGTTGGGCATCTGCCGGCACGAGGGCCGCGCATCGCGACACTTATCCGCCGCCGCCTCGCAGAATCGTGGGCTCCGCGTGCGGCACCCCGCCGCTTCGTGCCGACCAGCATCCCGCACCCCCAGGATAGGAGGTCCGAAAGGCCCCGCAGTCTGCCTGCAGGATGACGAAGCGGTGCGGCAGCGCCGCTTCGCTGCCCTGTTTCGTGCCTGTCCGAGACGTGATCCCCAGAAATCTCAGCGTGTGATAGCAATACACCAGAAATTAGCAGGCCTGCCGGAACAACATGCGCCAGATCGCGTGGATGCGCCCTTTCCTGCTCGGAAGATCGCCTTGCGTCCCACCAAATGGTCGCGGATATGCTCGGCCAGTATTGCGAAAAGGGGTGGTGGAGTGACCGGAATGGATCGAGTGCCATCGCGGCACGTGCTCGTCGTCGAGGATGACGAGGCAATCAGCGATCTCCTGGGGGACATCCTGGACCAAGACTACACGGTGCTGCGCGCCACCGGCGCGGAAGCAGCGCTGGACATCATGGGTCGCCAGCGAGTCGACGTGGTGCTGCTGGACTACCGGCTGCCGGACGGCAGCGGTCAGGAGGTGGCCACCCAGGCGGACAAGAGCGGGATTCCGATGATCTGGATCACCGGCGATCCGGCCGCGGTCCAGGTGCTGGATCACGATCCTCATCTCGTGCTGCCGAAGCCCTTCGGCCTGCTGGGCATCAAAGGCGTCCTGGCCCGCATGCTCGGGGATTCGCCGCAACCCTGAGGAGCAAGCGCCCGGTCCGGCCCGGGCGCAGACGCGCCGGACCCGAACGCGGTCAGGCGGGGTCGCGCGAGGCGGCGATCAGGAACTCGCGGTTGCCTTCCGGCCCGGTGATCGGGCTTTCCGTAAGGCCGAGGACGCGCCAGCCAGGAAGCCCCGCCCACCACACCCGCACCCGTTCGCAGACCGCCGCGTGCACGGCGGGATCGCGCACGACGCCCTTGCTGCCCACCGACTCCGGCCCCGCCTCGAATTGCGGCTTGATCAGCGCGATGGCCCAGGCGCCGTATGCGCAGAGCGCAAGCGGGGCCGGCAACAGGGTGGCCAGGCCGATGAAACTCGCGTCGCACACCAGCGCCTCGACCGGCTCATCGATCAGCGCCGCCGTCAGATGCCGGGCGTTGGTCTTCTCGTGCACGATCACCCGCGGGTCGCTGCGCAGCTTCCACGCGAGTTGCCCGTGGCCCACGTCGACCGCATGCACCCGCGTTGCCCCCCGCGCCAGCAGGACGTCGGTGAACCCGCCGGTGGATGCGCCCACGTCGAGGCACACCCGCCCCTCGGGCGACAGCCCGAAGGCTGCGAGGCCGTGATCGAGTTTGAGCCCGCCGCGGGACACCCAGGGATGATCCTGCCCGCGGACGGAGAGCGCCGCATCGTCCCGCAGCAGATCGCCCGCCTTGGCGACGCGGCGGTCGCCCGCGAACACTTTCCCCGCCAGGATCAGCGCCTGGGCGCGGGTCCGGCTCTCCGCCAGCCCGCGCTCCACCAGCATCACATCCGCCCGCTGCTTCATGCCTCCGTTATGGGGGGCATGGCCGGCGGACGCCACCGCCGGCTGTGCGATCGGCGCTATTCGGCGGCTTGCTGCCGGACTCGGCGCGCGTAGCGGGTCAACGCCTGGTCATCGGTCGGCTCGATCGGCGTGAAGTCGGTATGCGCGATCCATTCCGGACGCGTCGGCTTCCGGATCGCGTTGGAAACCGCGTTCAGCGTCAGATAGACGATCTTGCGCGGATACGGCGTGATGTTACCGGCCGACCCGTGCACCAGGTTGCCATGGAACATCAGCAGCCCGCCCGGCTTGCCGGTCGGGGCGACGATTCCGCCCTCCGCCACCAGCCGGGTCACGGTCTCCTCGTCCAGTGTCCAGAGCGGGTAGGAGGTGGTGCTCGTGTCGTGGCCGGCGGCGAGCACGCCCTGGGTGTGGCTGCGCGGCACGAGCATCAGCGGGCCGTTGATCGGCATCACCTCGTCCAGGAACACGGCGATGTTCATCGCCCGCGGTTCCGGCATGCCGTCGTCGCGCGCCCAGGTGCCGTAGTCCTGGTGCCACTGCCAGACGTCCCCGGTGAACGAGGCCTTCGCGTTGATCTTGAATTGGTGCATGTACACCTGCTCGCCGAACAACTGCTCGATCGGGCGGATCATGCGGGGGTGTCGCGCCAGCAGGCCGAACGCCTCGTTGTACAAATGCGCCGCGAACGCGGTGCGGGGCGCGCCGGACTTCTCCCGCCACACCTCCGGCCGGGTCTCGCGGTAGATCAGCTCCGCCTCCTCGCGCAGCGCCGCGATCTCCTCGGGCGTGAACGTCTCCGGCAGGAACAGATAGCCTTCCTCGTGGAACTGACGGACCTGGTCTTCGGTCAGCATGGGCGCCCTCCCGTCTCGTATTGTCCGCGGATTTGACAGAGGTACGGCATCCCCCGCAAGCGAGTCCGTGCGCCGCGATCAGCCCATCACGACACGGATCGGCGCCGCGGCGTCCATGACCTGCAGCGGGGCATCGCCCGCCGCGTCACCATCGGTCTGTGCCGGGAGCGCCGCGTTGCCCAGGAACTCGACCCGCGCCGCCCGGACGTGCCGCACGCCGGGGGCACGTCCCAGCAGGTTGAGCGGCAACGCCGCGCCATACAGGGCGGCCGCCGCCGGTCCCCCGCGCTCGAACAACACCACGGAGAAGCCGGGCGCGTGAGGGGAGGCGTCGCGCGCGACGCGGTAGTGCCCGCCATACAGCACGCCCTTGCTGACGATCACGCTGGCCGCCTCCGTCTCCGCCCCATCCAGGCGCAGGCGGATCGTCGGGTAGCCGTAGCGGAACAAGGCGCCTACGGATTGGAGCACGTAGGCGCCACGCCCGAACACGCGCTTCAGGCGCGGCGGCAGCGTGTGCACGACATGCGCATCGAACCCGACGCCCAGCATCTGCACGAACAGCCGCTCACCGCCGGGTCCCTGCGCCACCCCGGGCCACAGCAGCCGCGTCCGCCCGAAGGCGAGCGATGCCGCCACCGCGCGTGGCGCGAAAGGCAGGCCCAGCTCCTGCGCGAGCACGTTCGCGGTCCCGAGGGGGATGACGCCGAGCCGCGCGGAGCTGCCGACGAGCCCGTTCGCGACCTCCGCGATGGTGCCGTCCCCACCGGCGGCCACGACCAGCGTCTCGCCCGACGCGGCGGCCTCCCGCGCCAGCGCTTCCGCATGGCCGGCGCGATGCGTCTCCGCCAGATCCAGTCGAACGCCGTTCGCCACCAGCACATCGAGGACGCGCCAGAGCAGGTGCGCGCGGCGCCGGCCGGCGACCGGGTTGAACACGATCACCACGGAAGCGGCGTCCGCCGGATCATGTGGGTCAAGCATGACAAGCCGCGAATCGACGTCACCTCCCGCAGGCAAAGTCGTGTGAATGACGGCGTCCTGCGTCACCGTGATGACGTATGCATGACTGAACGATTACTTTGCCCGGCACCCGCAAGTTTCCGCTGCGTCATGGAATGTTCACTGTCGCAGCTGATCCAGGCGCGTATTTGCTGCGCCCGACATGAACGCCCTGTCATCCGCACCCATCGCCGGCCTCGCCTCTTCGGGGGGACGGCCGGTCTACCGTTCGGTGTTCATCTCCGACACGCATCTCGGGACGCGGGGCTGCCGGAGCGACTTCCTGGCCGACTTCCTGCGACGGACCAGCTGCGAGCACCTGTTCCTGGTGGGCGACATCATCGACGGCTGGCGGCTGCGCAAATCCTGGTACTGGGACGAGAGCCACGACGAGGTGCTGCGCCAGATCGTGCGTTTCGCGCGGGGCGGGACCGAGGTCACCTACATCCCCGGCAACCACGACGAGATGTTCCGCTCCTGGCTGCCGCTCGGGCTGGAAATTTCGGGGATCCGCCTGCGGAAGGAGGCGGTGCACCAGACCGCCGACGGCAAGCGGCTGCTGATCATCCACGGCGACGAGTTCGACAGCGTGGTCCGCTACGCCAAGTTCCTCGCCCTGCTCGGCGACTGGGCCTACACCGCGGCGCTGGCCGCCAATCGCTGGTTCAACGCGATCCGCCGCCGGCTGGGCTATCCGTACTGGTCCCTCTCCGCCTGGCTCAAGCGGCAGGTGAAGGAGGCGGTGAAGGCGATCGACCGGTTCGAAAGCGCGCTCGCCTCCGAGGCGCGGCGCCGCGGCTTCGACGGTGTGGTGTGCGGCCACATCCACCATGCCGAAATGCGCGAGGTGAACGGGGTGCTCTACCTGAACGACGGTGACTGGGTGGAGAGCTGCACCGCGCTCGTCGAACATCATGACGGCCGGCTCGAGCTGATTGATTGGGCGGCGCTCAACCGCCTGAGCTTCTGGGCGCCGCGGCAGGCGACGGTGGCGCAAGCTGCCTGACGCCCTGATCCAGCGCGACGCGACCGAACCCGCGATGCTGCCGCCCGCCCCATCCCATCGCATCCTGATCGTGACGGATGCCTGGGCGCCGCAGGTCAACGGCGTGGTGCGGACGCTGACCACGGTGGCCGGGGAGCTTCGCGCCATGGGCCACGTGGTGGAGGTGATCGGGCCCGACCGGTTCCGCACCATCCCCTGCCCGACCTATCCCGACATCGCCTTGTCGCTGCTGCCGCGGCGGCGGCTGATCCGCCTGATCGAGGCGTTCCGCCCGGACGCGCTGCACATCGCCACGGAAGGACCGCTGGGCCTCGCCGCCCGCGGATGGGCGAAGCGGCGCGGCATGCACTTCACCACCGCCTTCCACACGCGCTTCGCCGAATACATCCGTGCGAGGACGGGGCTTCCGGTGGCGCCGATCTACGCCTGGATGCGCCGCTTCCACGGCGCCGGCGCGGGCACGATGGTGGCGACGCCGTCGCTGCAGCGGGAGCTTGCGACGCGCGGCTTCCGCCATATCCGGCCCTGGTCGCGCGGCGTGGACCTCGATCTGTTCACGCCGGAGCCGCGGGAGACGTGGGACCTGCCGCGCCCGATCTTCCTGTATGTCGGGCGCGTTGCGGTCGAGAAGAACATTGGGGCGTTCCTGGACCTCGAGCTACCGGGGTCGAAGGTCGTGGTGGGCGGTGGGCCCCAGCTTGCGAGCCTGCAGCGGGACTATCCGGGTGTGACGTTCACCGGGCCTCGCTTCGGGGCTGCCTTGGCGCGCGCCTATGCGGGAGCGGACGTGTTCGTGTTCCCCAGCCTGACGGACACGTTCGGGCTGGTGATCCTGGAGGCTCTGGCCTGCGGCACCCCGGTGGCCGCCTTCCCGGTGACGGGTCCCAAGGACGTTCTGGCCGACGCGGCGAGGATGGTGGGTGCGGTGGATGCGGATTTGCGCGCGGCAGCGCTGGCGGCACTGGACGCCGACCGTCATGCCTGCCGCGCACACGCGGAGCGCTATTCCTGGCGCGCCTGCGCCGAGATCTTCCTGTCCCACCTGGTCCCGGTGAACGGCGCCCCCGCCGCCGAGTGACGCCCCGTGTCACGGCCGGTCCGATCGTGCCAGGGCCGGCACGCTCGTGTCATGGCCGGCCTCCGCCGGCCACGACACGCCCCAGGAGCTGAGCCCGCCCTACCGCGCTGGGGCGAGGGGCTGCTCCTGAATCGGACCCCGGTCGGTCGCGGGACCGGCGGTCGCCGGATTATAGGCCGGGGTCGCTGCAGGCTGCGGCGCGCCGGCGGGGGCATAGGCGGGCGGTTGGCCCGCCGCTGCCGGCGCATAGGCCGGAGATTGAGCCCCTGCCGCCGGCGCATAGGCCGGCTGGGCCGCGCTGCCGGCCGGCGGGTAGGCCGGCGCGTAGCCCGGACCACCGGGGGCCGGCGTCACCGGGGCAGCACCCGCGGCCGTGGCGCCGGGCGCCCCGTAGCGGGTCAGGATCTCACGCAGCGGATCGGCGCCATGGTTGACGCCCTGCATGTTGATGACGATCTGCCGCGCGGCGAGCGGCTGGCCGTAATAGAGCTGGTTCCACTCCGTCCGGCTGCCCATGATGCTGCCGTCCAGCGAGATGCCGCCGAACAGTCCGCGGCTGTAGGCGAACACCACGATGTCCGCGCCCACCGCAGCGGTGGTGGAGCCCTGGACGCCCGCGCCGTAGGTGGCGATCGCGAGCCCGGCGCCGACGCCCAGCTTGAACTGGCTGTCCAGCACCGCGTTCAGCCCCTTGTCGGTCATGATCATCATCATGACCTCGCTGTCCGCGATGCCGATCTGCAAGCCGAAGCTGCCGGTCCCCATGCCGTAGAACGCCGGATAGGACCAGGTCCCGTTTCCGGCGCGCCCCAGCATGACGCAGCCCCCGCCTTCGCCGCCGAAGAAGAAGCCGGCCTTGAACAGGCTGGGGCAGACCATCACGCCCTTGGCGCTGCGCAGCGCGCGCTGCGGATCGTCCGAGACGCTCTGGTTCATCAGGTCCTGCACCGTGAGGGTGGCACGGTCGACCAGCGTCTGGGTGTCGTTCTGCGTCGGCTTGCCGCACCCGGCCAAGGCCAGTGGCAGCAGCGCAACGACGGCGAACAGGAAGCGGGTCATCCTCTCTCCTCCCTCGACTCGGGCACCCGACCGTGCATAGCGCGGCGGCTTCGATTCGCGCGGCCGGTGCGCGCTTTTGCCCCCGATTGACGCTGCTTTCCGGTCAATAACCGGGGAGTTCGTTCACACAGACGACCCGCCATCCTCCTTCGAGCCGTTCCAGGCGGGTCAGGCCCAGGTTCTGCACCGAGAGATGCAGCGCGTTATCCGGCCCGATCCGCAGCGCATGGGCCACCGCCGCGCGGATCGCTCCGCCATGGGAGACGATCACGACGTCCTCCTCCGGGTGCGCATCGGCCAGCTCCTCCATGGCGCGGCCCGCTCGGGCGATCACCTGCGCCATGCTCTCCCCGCCGGGCGGGACTTCCGTGCCGGACAAGGGCCAGAACGCATGCGCGGGTTCGGTGAGCCGCGCCGGCAGGTCCGCATGAGGAAGGCCCTGCCACTCCCCCAGCGCCTGCTCGATCAGATCGGGCACCACGCCCAGCTCCTGCGCCGGGTAGCCCGCACGGAAGATCGCCTCCGCGGTGCGCCGGGTGCGGGAGAGCGGAGTCACATACCAGCGTGCGTCCCGCGGCAGCCGCGCAGCCAGCGCGCGATACATCGGCCCCTGCGCGAGCAGCGTGGTCTCGCACAGCGGCACGTCCAGCACGCCGTACAGCACGGCACGGGCGTTCTCCTCCACCAGCGCGTGGCGGATCAGCCAGAATCGGGTTTCGCTCATGGATGGTTCCGGGCGAAGGCCCAGCCTTTCATCGTCATCGCCAGAAACGCGATCCGGCGATCATTCGTGGTCCCGGGCGGTCGCACGGCCGTTCGTCGTCATCGCCCGACCTGATCCGGCGATCATTCGCCCATGCTCAGCAGCGCGCCACGCACTCGCGCCTGACGGAACTGGTGGGCGAACAGCAGCGCCGCGGCGCCGATCCAAACCACGTTCAGTCCGAATGCCATGGCCAACTGGTCCCAGTGCACCACACCCTCCAGCAGCACGCCGCGCATGCCCTCGAACACGTGGGAGGTGGGCAGCACCCAGGCGATCGGCCGCACTGCCGCGGGCAGCACCGAGACGGGGTAGAACACCGCGGAGAACGGCGCGAGGCCGAACAGGATGCCCCAGGCCAGCGCCTCGGCCCCCGATCCGTGACGCAGGATCAGCGACACCACGCCCAGCGCCACCGCCCAGCCCATGATCATCAGGTTGATGAAGAACAGCACGAGCACGGGGCCGAGCGCGAAGAGGTTGAAGGCGTAGAACGCCCAGGCGAGCAGGATGGCGGGCAGCACGCCGATGGTCATGCGGATGATCGACATGCCGAGCAGCGCGGCCACGAGTTCCCACGGGCGCAGGGGGCTGACGAAGACATGGCCCAGGTTGCGGGACCACATCTCTTCCATGAAGGAGATCGACACGCCCATCTGGCTGCGCAGCGTCACTTCCCACAGCAGCACGCCGCCCAGCAGCGCCGCGCCCGCCGTGGCCGCGGCGGAGGTGCCCATGCGCATGGCGAGGAAGCTCGCCGTGAACCCCCAGATGCACATCTGCAGGACCGGCCAGTAGCAGAGTTCCAGCAGCCGCGGCCAGGAGCGGCGATAGAGCGCGAGGTGCCGATACATCAGCCCCCAGACGCGGCGCACGCCGCCGGTCACGCCGGCACCGCCTGGCGGCGATCGCGCGCGATATCCAGGAAGACCTCCTCCAGATCCTCCCGCCCGTAGCGCTCCAGCAGCGCATCGGGCGTCCCATGATCCACGATGCGGCCCTTCTTCAGCATGAGCACGTCGGTGCACATGCGATGCACCTCCGCCATGTTGTGGCTGGCGAGCAGGATCGTGCACCCGCTCTGGGCACGGTAGCGCTCGAGCCAGCTGCGGACCCAGTCGCCCGTATCCGGGTCCAGGCTGGCGGTGGGCTCGTCCAGCAGCAGCACGTCCGGCGAGTTGATCAGCGACTTGGCGAGCGCCACGCGCGTCTTCTGCCCGGCGGAGAGCTGGCCGGCCGGGCGATGGATGAAGTCCTCGAGCGCCAGGTCTGCCGCGAGTTCGGCAATCCGCCGCTCGAGATGTGGCACCGTGTAGAGATGGCCGTAGACCCGCAGGTTCTCGGCCACCGTCAGGCGTGCCGGCAGCGAGACGTAGGGGGAGGAGAAGTTCATCCGCGCCAGCGCCGCGAACCGATCGCGCGCGATGTCATGGCCCAGCACGTGGATGCTGCCGGAGGTGGGCAGCAACAGCCCGAGCAGCATGGAGATGGTGGTGGTTTTCCCGGCTCCGTTGCCGCCCAGCAGGCCGATCGTCGATCCGGCCGGAGCGGTGAAGCTGATCCCGTCGACCGCCAGCACGTCACCGTAGCGCTTGGTCAGACCTTGTACGCGAATGGCATCCATCGGGCTTCGAATAAGGGGCACGCGCGGCGAAACCAAGGCATAAAGCCGCAGGGCAGCAACACGGAATTGCCAGCGCGGGAGTTCGTTCCGCCCCTGCCGCGAGTCCGTCCCGGATGGGGGCATGATGCCGCCGGACATGGCTGTAGCGCGCGGAAGATGGCGTTTTTGGCTCGCATCGCCGCCGCTTCCCCCCTATGTGTGCGCCGCAACATCCCCAGACAGTCTCCGAGCGCACGCCCCATGAAGATTCGCAACGTGGCGATCATCGCCCATGTCGACCACGGCAAGACGACGCTGGTGGACAAGCTGCTGAGCCAGTCCGGCGCCTTCCGCGAACACCAGCAGGTGGCGGAACGGGCACTGGACCGCAACGACCTGGAGCGGGAGCGTGGCATCACGATCCTGGCCAAGTGCACCTCGGTCGTGTGGAACGACATCCGCATCAACATCGTGGACACGCCGGGCCACGCCGATTTCGGCGGCGAGGTGGAGCGCATCCTGAACATGGTTGACGGCGCGATCGTGCTGGTCGACGCCGCCGAAGGCCCGCTGCCCCAGACCAAGTTCGTGGTCGGCAAGGCGCTGGCCCGCGGGCTGCGGCCGATCGTGGTGGTCAACAAGGTGGACCGTGGCGACGCCCGCCCGGACGAGGTCCACAACGAAGTCTTCGACCTGTTCGCCGCGCTCGGCGCGGACGACGACCAGCTCGACTTCCCGATGCTCTACGCCTCGGGCCGCAACGGCTGGGCGGACCCGACGCTGGACGGGCCGCGGGAGAATCTCTCGCCGCTGTTCGACCTGATCGTGAACCACGTGCCGGCCCCGGCGCTGGACCCGGAGGCGCCGTTCGCGATGGTCGCCTCCATTCTCGAGTCCGACAATTTCCTCGGCCGCGTGCTGACCGGCCGGGTGGAGCAGGGTCGCGCGCGGATCAACATGCCGGTGAAGGTGCTGGGCACCGACGGGCGTACGATCGAAACCGGGCGACTGACCAAGCTGCTGTCGTTCCGCGGGCTCGAGCGCGTGCCGGTGGAAGAGGCGGAGGCCGGCGACATCATCGCGGTGGCGGGCCTGACGGACGCGACCATTCCCGACACGATTGGCGCGCCGGAGCTGGCGGAGCCGCTGAAGGCCATTCCGGTCGATCCGCCGACGCTCGCGATGACCTTCCGCATCAACGACGGGCCGCTGGCCGGGCGTGAGGGCAAGAAGGTCACCTCGCGGCAGATCCGCGACCGGCTGCTGCGGGAGGCGGAGGGCAACGTGGCCATCCGCGTGACCGACTCGAACGAGACCGAGGCCTTCGAGGTCGCCGGCCGCGGCGAGCTCCAGCTGGGCGTGCTGATCGAGCAGATGCGCCGCGAGGGGTTCGAGCTGACGATTGGCCGTCCGCGCGTGCTGACCCGGATCAACGAGGAGACCGGCCAGCGCGAGGAGCCCATGGAGGAGGTGCTGGTCGACGTCGACGAGCCCTATTCCGGCGTGGTGGTGGAGAAGCTGTCCCGCCGCAAGGGCGAGATGCAGGACATGCGTCCGTCGGGCGGCGGCAAGGTGCGGCTGACCTTCAACATCCCGTCGCGCGGGCTGATCGGCTACCACGGCGAATTCCTGACCGACACGCGCGGGACCGGCATCATGAACCGGCTGTTCGCCGGGTATGGTCCCTGGAAGGGCCCGATCGAGGGCCGGCGCAACGGCAGCCTGATCTCCACCGAGGCGGGTGAGGCGGTGCACTACGCGCTGTTCTACATCCAGGAGCGTGGCACGCTGTTCGTGACGCCGGGCGAGAAGGTCTACCAGGGCCTGATCCTGGGCGAGAACAGCCGCGACTCCGATCTGGAAGTGAACCCGATCAAGGAAAAGAAGCTCACCAACATCCGCGCGGCCGGCAAGGACGACGCGATGCTGCTGGTGCCGCCGCGGAAGATGAGCCTGGAGCAGGCGATCGCCTACATCGAGGACGACGAGCTGGTGGAGGTCACGCCGGGCGCCATCCGGCTGCGCAAGCGCTACC
>MKTV01000110.1:3285-12677 GCA_001898425.1 Rhodospirillales bacterium 69-11 | reverse complement strand
GCGCTTCGAGCGGCGTGCGGAGGCCGACGCGGCCTGAGCGGGCCCGACCCGAACCGGCCTCGGCACTTCTCTCCGACCACGCGCCACCTGTAGCGCGACTACCCCCCGACGACGCGCGCCACCTGCGGCGCGACGTCGTCGGCCTTCGACTGCGCGATGCTGGCCAGCACGCGCCGGAGCTGCGCAAGGTCGATCGGCTTCGCCAGGAAATCGTCCGCTCCCGCCGCGCGGCATCGCGCGACGTCCTCGGTCGAGGCTGACGCGGTCAGCATCACGACCGGCACCCTCCCCGCCGGCGGCGCCAACGTCCGCAGCGCACGCAACGCGGTCAGCCCGTCCATCTCCGGCATCATCAGGTCCATCAGCACGACGTCCCAGCCTCCCCGCCGCAGCGCCTCCAGCGCGGCGGCACCGTCGGTCACGAGCTCCGTGCGGCACCCCAGACGCTCGAGCATTGCAAGCGCAACCTGCTGATTGACGCGGTCGTCCTCGGCCAGCAGCACCGTCAGGCCCAGAGCCGGCACGGCCGGCCCGTGCACGGGCATGACGGTCGGCCGGGGCGTATCGGCCAGCAAGGCTCGAAGCGCCTCGATCGCCACCGGCCGCGCCAGCCAGCCGTCGAGGCGCGGGTCGGAGCCGGGAAGAGGCGAAGGCCCGATACCGATCAGCTTCGTCGTCCCCGCCCCGATCGGCCGGATCTGCCCGGCCGCGAGGTCCGGGTCGGGACAGTCCAGGAGGACGGCGTCCAGGTTGCCCTCGGTCGCCGGGCGGAGCCGGTCGAGCACGTCCTGCACCGTGGCCACGCCGACCGCGCGGGCACCATGCGCACCGAGGCTCTGGAGGAGAGTGCGCCTGGTGAGCTCCAGCCCGTCGACCACGAGCAGCCGCCTGTCCGCGAGAAGCGGGCGCGGGTCCGGCAGCGTGCCGTGCAGCCGGATGCTGAAGCGGAATACGGCGCCGGATCCGAGCTCACTCTCGAAATCGATGTCGCCCTGCATGGCCTCGATCAGGCGACGCGAGATGGCGAGGCCGAGCCCGGTCCCGCCGAAGCGGCGTGAGATCGACGTGTCGCCCTGCGCGAATTCGCGGAAGAGCAACGGACGCGCGGACGGCGCGATCCCGATCCCGGTATCCGCGACCGCGAAGCCGACCGTCACCTCCCCCATGCGCTGAGCAAGGACGCGTGCGGTGATGGCGAAGCCACCGCGTTCGGTGAACTTCACCGCGTTGCCGGCGAGGTTGAGCAGCACCTGGCGCAACCGCCCCGGATCGCCGATCAGTGGCGCTTCCAGCGCGGGATCGATCGCGCAGGCGAGTTTCAGGCCCTTCTCGCTCGCCCGCGGCGCCAGCATCTCGACCACCGTACGCACCAGCGCCGCGGGATCGAACGATACCTCCTCCAGCGTGACCTGCGACGCTTCCAGCCGGGAGAAGTCCAGCACGTCGTCGATCAGTTGCAGCAGGTGGCGCGCCGAGGCGTCCAACGTCTCGGCGAAGGCCGCCTGGTGCGGCTGCAGACCACTCTCGCGCAGCAGGGACGCCATGCCGATCACGCCGTTCAACGGGGTGCGCATCTCGTGGCTCATGACGGCGAGGAAGTCGGACCGCGCGCGGGTCGCCGCCTCCGCAGCATCGCGCGCGGCGGACAGCGCGAGTTCGGTCTCCTTCCGCGCGGTGACGTCGGTGAAGGTGCGCACGAGCCGTCCGTCCGGCAGTCCGACGCTGCGGACCTCGATCCATCGTCCGTCCGGCCGGCGCCATTCGAAGCCGGCCGGCGATCCGCCGCCGGCCCCCAGCTCGAGTGCGCTGCCGGCCATCGCACGCGTGGGGCTGCCCTCCGGTCCGAATTCCCCCTGCGCGATCTGCCAGGCAAGCATCGTTTGCAGCCGCGGGCGCCCGGTGGCGAGGGACGATGGCAGGCCCAGCATCCCGACCGCCTGCTGGTTCAGCACCGCGACCGTGCCATCGGCCTCGATCATCATGATGCCCTGGCTCATGTTCTCGAGCGTGGCCTGCTGCTCCGCGGCGCTGCGACGCAGGGCACTCCGGGCGCGATGCGAGATCCATTGCTGGCTGGCGACGGTCGCGACGGCGACGACGATCATCGCGGTGAGCAGCCCGACCGCGAGCAGGTAGGCCTGGCGGGCCCGCATGGCCTCGGCCAGCACGTCCTGTGTCGCCTGGGCCACGAGCACCATCAGCGGGAGGTCCGAGACCTCGCGGAAGGCCACCAGCCGCTCCACGCCGTCCGGTCCCTGCCATGTCGTGTGGCCACTCCGGACCTCCTTCTCCCACAGCGAGGATGGCAGCGCCTCTCCGATCGCGACCGACGTCTGCTCGGCACTCGCGGCGCGGAGCACGCCGTCGGTGCCGACGAGCATGACGCCGCCATCCGCGCCGAGGTCGATGCTGCCGTAGAACGCCCCGAGATAGGCCGGGTCCAGCGAGGCCACGACCACGCCGGCGAAGCGGCCATCCGGGTAGCGCATCGCACGGGTCATCTGGACCGACATCTTGCCCGAGACCCGTCCACGCACCGGGCGGCTGATGAACAGCGCGTCCTGCGTGCGGCCGACATGAACGCGGTAATGCTCCCGGTCCGACAGGTCGACGCGACGCGGGGAGTCGGGAACGCTGGAGTCCGCGAGAACCCCGTCGGGACCGATGATGGCAACCTGCAGGGTGAGCCCGGTGGCAAGCTGGCGGGCGCGTGTCCATCCGGCGAGATCGAAGCCCGCCGGATCGCGCAGGTAGCTCTCCCGCAAGGACAGCAGGGCATTGTCGACCAGGCGGACGCCACGATCGGTGTTGTCGGCGAAGACCAGGGCGAGATTACGCGTGTTCTCGATCCCGGCGGTCCATGCTGCCTGGCGCTGCGTGGCGAGCACGTGCAACGTCCCGACCCACAGCACGGCGGTGACGATCAGCCCTGCGGCGAACGTCCGCAGGATCGCGCGCACCGCGTCCGGCTCCTGCCGGAGGTGAGCCAGGATACGTGCTCCAATCCGAGCGAAGGCGAGGCGAGGGGTCATCGGACGGCTCTCCGCGGACCGGCCCCGTGCCGGCCCACACGCCTTCCTGGCAGGCGAACCTTAACAATCGCTGGACGCGCGGCGGATCTGCCCGACCAGGGGCGACGGGCGGTCCGCGTGCGGGCTCTTCCCGCGCCATCATCTCGCCCCATCTGCAACGGACCGCAGTTCGCATGCCCGTCAGCGAGGGTCGAGGGATCAATGGCCGAGTCACGCCAATTGAAGCTGGGCGCCTTCATGCGCCCGGTCAGCATCCACACCGCCTGGTGGCGCTATCCCGGTGCCTGGCCGGACGCCAACTTCAACTTCCCGGCGATCCGCCATTTCGCGCAGACGCTGGAGCGCGGCCGGTTCGATGCGTTCTTCATGGCCGATCATCTGGCCGTGCTGAACATGCCGATGGCGGCGCTGAAGCGCAGCGCGACGGTGACGTCGTTCGAGCCGCTGACCCTGTTGCCGGCGCTCGCCACCGCAACCGAACATCTGGGGCTGATCGCGACGGCGTCGACGACGTTCGACGCGCCCTACCACATCGCGCGGCGGTTCGCGTCGCTCGACCACATCAGCGGCGGGCGCGCGGGGTGGAACATCGTCACCACGTCCAATCCCGATGCGGCGCTGAATTTCGGGCTCGAGGAACATGTCGAGCACGACGCCCGTTACCGTCGCGCACGCGAGTTCTACGACGTGGTGACCGGGCTCTGGGACAGCTGGGCCGACGACGCCTTCATCCGCGACGTCGAGAACGGGGTGTATTTCGATCCCGACAAGCTGCACGTGCTGGACCACAAGGGGGAGCACCTGTCGGTGCGCGGGCCGCTGAACATCGCGCGGCCGGTGCAGGGCTGGCCGGTGATCGTGCAGGCCGGCGCGTCGGATGCGGGGCGGCAGCTCGCCGCGGAGACGGCCGAGATGGTGTTCGCCCCCGGCGGGCGGCTGGCCGACGCGCAGGCCTATTATGCCGATCTGAAGACGCGTGCGCGGGCCGCGGGACGCGACCCGGACCACCTGAAGGTGCTGCCCGGCGCTCTGGTCGTGGTGGGCGAGACGGTCGCGGAGGCGCAGGCGATCAAGGCGAAGCTCGACAGCCTGGTGCACCTGGACAGCGGCATCGCCTCCCTGTCGATCATGCTGGGCTGCGATGCCTCGACCTTCGAGCTGGATGCGCCGCTGCCCGAGATCCCGGAGACGAACCAGAGCCAGAGCGGCCGCGCCCGCATCGTGGACCGTGCGCGGCGGGAGAACCTGACGGTGCGGCAGCTCGCGCACATCGCGGGCAGCTATGGCGGCGCGGCAATCGTCGGCACCCCACAGACCATCGCGGATACGATGGAGGAGTGGCTGCACGCCGACGCATGCGACGGGTTCAACGTGATGTTCCCCTGGGTGCCGGGCGGGCTGGAGGCGTTCGTCGACCGGGTGGTCCCCGAGTTGCAGCGCCGCGGAATCTTCCGCCGCGAATACGAAGGCCGCACGCTGCGGGAGAACCTGGGCCTGCCACGACCGGAGAACCGGTTCTTCGCCTGAGCGCACGGCCGTCGGGGTGGGGTTGCGCGCCGCTGACCGTCAGCGGCGAACCGCGAGCCAGATCGTATGCCCGCCACAGGTCGGATCCTCGACCGCATGGCCGGCGACCTCGAACCCGTTCGAGGCCAGGAGGCCGCGGTATTCCGCCGCGCTCAGGCTCGCATGATAGAGCGGCTCTCCCTCGAACGTGCCCATCGCGATCCCATGGTCCGGGCCGCTGGTGAACATGAGGGCGCCACCCGCCCCGGCATGCGCACGGAAGACCGGAAACATGCGGCGCTGATCGTCGGGACAGAGATGGAAGAAGCTGTCCCAGGCGAGAATGCCCGCGAAGCTGCGGCCCAGAGACAAGGTGCGCATGTCGCCGACGCACCATTCCTGAGCCGGTAGCCTCGCCTTGCAGAGGCCGATCATCGCAGGCGCGGTGTCGACGCCGGTCACGTCGCATCCCCGGTTGGCCAGGTAGGCGCCGATCGGCTCACCGCAGCCGCACCCGAGATCGAGCACCCCCGCTCGGGACGGCAGCAGAGCCAGGAACCGGTCGAGCCAGGCGGCTTCCATCGGCCGGCCGTCGGATCGGGGGCGGCTCTGTTCTGCCCGGGCAGCGGCCCAGGCCGTGGCATGACGCTGATACAGCCCCACGACCCGTTCGGCGTGCTCGCTCATCGCGGCACTCTGGCGGGCAACTCCCGCTCGCGGCAACCCGGCCAGGGCGCGCGGTCAGCGCCGGCGTCGAGCCGCAAACACGCTCTCGCGTGTGGGGCAGCGCGAGAAACGTGCCGGCCGACGGTACCCTTTCGCGCGGGAAGGTGGAGCTTCTCGTCGGCAGATCGCCGGCAAGTGATCTCTGAACGGGCAGTAACTCTTCGGAAACGCTCCATCTTCCACGATGCCGCCGCACCCCCGCCACGATCGGGCGGAAGATGTGTGCATGCCTGTAGAAGCCGGAGGGAGAAGAATGACCGACGACGAGTACGCGCGGAAACTCGACGAACTCGACCGCCTGCTGAACGACCCGGACGTCTCGATGCAGCCGGCGAGGGTGTGGTCGCTGCTCGCCGAATTGTCGCGGCGTGACTGCGGAGTCGAGGCGATGGGACCGCCGCGTTCCCACGGTGCCGTCCTGGGCGCACCGGCGCTGCACGCGCGCGCCGGCTGATCCGGCTGGAACACCACGGGCCGGCATCACTGCCGGCCACCGCGTGTCGAGGGAGGCCCCCGAGGTGCCTCCCTCTTTTTTCGCGCGCGCCGCGGGCTCAGAGCCCCTCGAACAGCGGCGTGGTGATGTAGCGCTCCGCGAAGGACGGGATGATCACTACGATCCGCTTGCCGGCGAATTCGGGGCGCTTGGCGACGGTCAGCGCCGCGGTCAGCGCCGCCCCGGAGGAGATGCCGCCGGGGATGCCCTCGGTCCGCGCGAGCCGGCGGGCGTTGGCCATCGTCTCTTCGTTGCCGACCTGGATCACTTCGTCGATCAGCTCCCGATCCAGCACCTCGGGGACGAAACCGGCGCCGATCCCCTGGATCGGATGCGGGCCGGGGCTGCCGCCGGACAGCACCGGGCTCGCGGTCGGCTCGACCGCGAACACCTTCAGTCCCGCGCGGCGCGGCTTCAGCGCCTCCGCGACACCGGTCACCGTGCCGCCCGTGCCAACGCCGGCGACGATCGCGTCCACCTCGCCCGCGGTGTCGTACCAGATCTCCTCGGCGGTGGTCTTCACGTGGATCGCCGGGTTCGCCGGGTTGCCGAACTGGTTGGGCATCACCGCCCCAGGCGTCGCGGCGAGCAACGCGTTGGCGCGGGCGACGGCGCCGTTCATGCCCTTCTCCTTCGGCGTGAGCTCCAGTTCGGCACCCAGATAGGCGAGCATCTTGCGCCGTTCGATGGAGACCGATTCCGGCATCGTCAGGATCAGCTTGTAGCCGCGCGCCGCCGCCATGAACGCGAGGCCGATCCCCGTATTGCCGGAGGTGGGCTCGATCAGCGTGGCACCGGGCTGGAGCTTCCCCTGCTCCTCCAGCGCCAGGATCATGGCGACGCCGATGCGGTCCTTGACGCTGGCGATCGGATTGAAGAATTCGAGCTTCAGGCAGACATCGGCGGTGATGCCCTCCTCGGCGAGGATCTTCGGGATCCGGACCAGCGGCGTGTTGCCGATGGTCTCGGCGATGCTGTCGTAGATGCGGCCGCGCAGCGGGCGGTCGAACTCGAGCGGCTTCTGGTCGGGCATCACGCGTTCCTTTCCCGGGTTGAGTAGCGCCACCGCAGAGGTGGGGCGGCATCGGCGCGCATCACAGGCGAATATTTTCCCGGCTGGCAAGCGCAGGCGAGAGAAGAGGAGGATCTGTTCCGATCTCAGGCGTTTCAGGTCAGGTTTGCTCTTGAAGCTGGTGGCCAGACCAGGCCTGTTCTGGCTGGCGATCCCGCTTCGTGCCGCGCTGACGCACGATCCGATCGAAGCGCGCCACAGGCGCAGTCGGCGCCTGCTCCGCATCGTCCGAGCAGCGCCGGGCGAGCCGACCGGATGCGGGGCCACGGGGTCTGCGCGCCGGATCGTACGCCGCCCATGCGAGGCCCTGCGGCCCCGCGGGTCAGGCGGGCTGAAGCCGCTTTCGGGCGGTCATTGCGGCCATCCAGCGGGACGGCAGCTCCATGAACGGGGTGCGCTGGCGCAGCCAGCCGGCATGATCGTCCGCGCCGTGCATGCCCTGGTTGGCGGGCAGCGGCGGCCAGGAGGGAACCTCCAGCCACAGACGCATCAGGTGGCGGCGACGCGCAAGCTCCGGCCAATCCTCATACTCGGTCCGGCCATGCAGGATCGTGCGGTTGTTGAGGAACTGGATGTCGCCCTCGCCGATCGTCATGTCGAGGTAGAATTCGGGCGACGCGGCAAGGCGTTCCAGCTCGTCCAGCGCCTCGATCTGGCGCGCGGACATCGTCGCGTCCCCAGCCTCCACGGCGCGCTTGGGATAGCTGCCCGAGACGTTGCAGCTCAACTGGCCGGATGCGCGGGAGAAGATCGCCACCGTCTTCACCAGTCGTCCGGACCCGTGCTCCGCATCGAGCTCCATCCGGCGGAAGACGTAGTCGCCGAACAGCGTCTCCAGCAGGTCGGGACGCGTTTCCAGCAGCCGGTTGTGCAGGGCCGCCACGCTGGCGATGCGGCTGACGCCGCCGGATTGGGCGGCACGGACGCACATCAGCGAAACCACGTCGCAGGTGTCGGTATGGAAGCGCTGGCTTCCGCCGGCCTGATAGCCGCGGGCCGCCGCTTCGACGTCGCTCACGTCCATGACGTGGCCGAGCAGCTCGCCGTGCCAGGATTGGGGGATCAGGCGCCCGATATGGGCGCCGAGGCCGGCATAGATGCGGGCCAGGTCGTCCGCCTCCCACGCGGCGACGGAGATGCCGCGCAGCAGCAGGAAGCCTCGGCCGGTGCGCAGTTCCTCCCCGAGACGCTGCAGCCGGGGACCGAGTGTCGGCAGCGGGAAGGTCGCAGGCGTGATCTCCGGCAAGTCGCGCTCACCCAGCGCGCGCACCGCCTCCCCGATCTCGCGCAGCTCGGCCGGGTCGAGGGTGTGGAGCGCCTCGGCCCGCCAGTCGAGAGCGGAGCCGATCCAGGCCGAAGGGCCGGTCTCGGGGGCCAGTGCCGTCATGCTTCGCTCCTTCCGATCGGGGTCGCGGCTTCGGATCGAGTGTTGCCCCTGCAGCCGCGGATGACCAGCGGCACCAGCAATCCGAGAAGGGCGCCGACGATGCCCCACCACGCCAGCTCCTGCGCCAGCCAGAGCGCGAGGGCCGGCCGGCGGAGGGCCTGCGTCGGGTAGGTGCCGCCGAGCAGGGTCGCCACGAGGACCCGTTCGGTCGGCTGCCACAGCACGAACAGGATCGCGCCGGCCGTGATCCGCGCCCACGGTGCCGCGCGCGCCAGCAATGCGGGCAGAGCGAGGATCAGGAAGATCCCCCGATAGGCCACGTTCTGTGCGGCGAAAAAGCATGCCGGCACCAGCGCGGCTGCCACCAGCAGGAGTGTCTCGGCGCGATCCATGGGACGTGGCGCAGTGCGGGCGGTCCGAGCGGCGATGGCGAGGCTTGCCACCGCGCAAACGGCGGCGCCGCACCATCCGGTCCAGGCGGGCCAGTCCGCCGGCGCTCCGGCCAGCCGGGGCAGCACCGCAGGCAGCGTGGTCCAGGCATTCGCGGCGCCCCAGAGGTTGAGGAAGCCACTCCCTGACGGGATGGGCTGCCGCAGGGACCATTCGGGCGCAAAGGCCGCGACGCTCGCCCCGACCGCCAGCAGCGCCGCTCCGACGAGCGCAACCCGCGTCCCCGGTGGCGCACGCCGCAGCAACACCAGCGCGGCGAGTGGATACAGCTTGAGGATCGCCGCGACCGTGACGAGTGCCGTCGCCGTCGCATGACGCGGAACCGGCCGCTCGGCCGCAACGACGGCGGCGATCAGCAGCAGCCAGACCAGCAGGTCGGGATTGGCGCGCTCGAGGGCGAAGGCGGCGGCGCTGGAAAAGATCGCGGCGAGCAGGACGCCCTGCGCGACGGGACCGGCGGGTGTGGGGAGCAGCCGGAGCGAGAGCATGAAGGCGATCGCCAGGGCGAGGCCGCAGAGCGCGGTCCATGCGGGATCGGGCAGCGGCAGGTGCATCCAGATCGGCGGGTAGGTCATGGGCCCGACCACGCCGCATTGCTGCAGGACGCCGGGGTCGTACGCCGCGAGGCCAAACTGCCGCCGGCAGTCGACCCATCCCAGCACCGTTCGGGTATCGAGGAACGGCGCGGGCCACGGGTCCATCATCCAGACCCGCAGGAGGGATCCG
>MKTV01000110.1:525-3266 GCA_001898425.1 Rhodospirillales bacterium 69-11 | reverse complement strand
CGTAGAGGACGCCCATGACGGCGAGGCCCGCGAAACCCACGCCCGACAGGACCCACCCGCCGGACCCTCCCCCGGCGCCCCGTCTCCGGTCGCGGGTTTCGCGCGCGGCCACGTGCGGGTTCGCGGGCCGGCCGGTGCCTCAGTCGCCGGGGGCGACGGACAGGCGGCCCTGCACTCCGTGCTTCTCGATCAGCTGCGCCACGAGCCCCGATGCCTTGGCTTCGGCCACGAAGTCACGCAGGAAGGCCGCGCCGGCGGCGTTGGCGCGCGCGGTGCCGATCGCCTGCTGCACGGCCGTGAACTGGCCGTCCAGAATACGGGCGCCGGGGAGCTTCTCGATGTCGCTCAGCAGCCCCGGACGTAGACCGGCGAGCGCCTCCAGCTTCTCGCGCTGGAACAGCTCGACGGCGCCGGGGAGCGAGTCCGCGCGAACCAGCGTCGCGTGCCGGATGTTGCGCTCGAGCCAGAGATCGTAGGCGCTGCGGGCGGTGACCGCGATGCGGACGCCCGGCTTGTCCACGTCCTCGATCCGCTGCAGGGCGGAGCCGGCGGGCACGAGGTAGGTCGCCTGGATTTCGACATAGGCCGGGGTGAAGGCGATCTTCTCCGCGCGGGCGGGTTCCGCGCCGATCAGCCCGATGTCCCACACGTCCTGGCCGGCGGCATCGGCGAGTTCGCCGGGCCGCGCGAAGGGCACGTATTGGACGGGTACGCCCAATCGGTCGGCGATGGCGCGGGCCATGTCAGGGGAGACCCCGGACGGGTCGCCATTCGGTGCCTTTCCGGTGACCAGCAGGAAGTTTCCCATGTTGATCCCGGCGCGTAGGACGCCGTGAGGGGCGAGTTCGGCAGCAGCGGCTGCGGGCATGACGGTTCTCCCATTCGGGAGGGATGGTAGGAGCCGGGATCGGCGGGGACAACCCGCACGCCGGGCCGGCGCGGGCCACCGTGGCTGGCGGTATTTCTGCGCCGGCGGACGAGGCAGACAGTCCGCTCGTCGCGGAAAATTCTGCGGTTCAGCTCGATTCTATCCTAATATCGACTTTATAGCGATCCATCATCGATTTGCCCCACATCTGCAGGCCGTCGCGCATGAATTTCCGACAGTGAAACGTCGCAGCAAAGTTGGGCTGAATCTAGGCAGTTTTTGCAGAGGACCTTCCGCCTGACTCACGCGGAATGTTGCCGCTCCGCTTTGAAGACAGAACCGCAACTGTCGCATTTCCTGATTGAAGTTCCTCACGAGTTTGTGAGAACAGCGATCCCGTCATCACATTTTCGGGATTGCATTATGGCATCGACCTCTTCGAGCACCGGCGCTTCCCTCCTCCCGTCGGGCTATCTGAGCACGCAAGGCAGCCAGATCGTGGATGCGAGTGGAAATCCCGTCCGCATCGCCTCGATCGGCTGGAATCAGGGCTTCGACAACATTCCCGCGAGCGTCGCCGCCATGAAGGCGGCCGGCTTCAACACGATCCGTGTCTCCTGGGTGAATGCCTCCCTGGCGTCCGACCTGCAGCGCATCGACCAGGTCGTCGCGGCCGCCAAGGCGAACGGGCTCAAGGTGATCCTCGACAACCACACCAACGAGGAAGGCCACAGTGCTGCCGACAATTACGGCGCGCAGCAGCGGAATGGCCTCTGGTACGACGTCGGCGGCGCCTCCGACGGCACCGATGGTGGCGGCAACCGCGGCACCGTGACGGATGCCAAGTTCCTGCAAGACTGGGTGACCGTCGCGCAGCGCTACGCCGGCAACGACACGGTCGCCGGCTTCGACATCCGCAACGAGCCGCTCGCCTATGGCGGGATGTGCACCTGGGGCGACGGCAACGCCGCCACCGACATCCGCGCGATGTACCAGCGGGTCGGCAACGCGGTCCAGGCGGTGAACCCCGGCGCGCTGATCATCTGCGAGGGGCCGCAGAACTACACGTCGAATTTCGCGGGCACCGGCACGGCCCCCTGGGGTGACCTGTCGCTCGCCGGCAGCAAGCCCGTGACGCTGAACGTCGGCAACAAGGTGGTCTACAGCGTCCACGACTACCCGCAGGAGATCTCGGGGATCGGCGTCGACAATGGTGCCGCGAAGGTCGCGGCGATGAACGCCGACTGGGGCTACCTGGTGAAGAACAACATCGCGCCAGTCTGGATCGGCGAGATGGGCTCCTCCATGCAGGACGGCACCGACCAGGCCTGGGCGCAGACGCTGCTCGACTACATGAACGGCAAGCTGGGCG
Organism: Rhodospirillales bacterium 69-11; assembly: GCA_001898425.1. GTDB lineage: Bacteria > Pseudomonadota > Alphaproteobacteria > Acetobacterales > Acetobacteraceae > Rhodopila. The sequence continues at coordinate 1,026 of MKTV01000110.1, read as the reverse complement.
CGCAGGGCGGTCCGACCTTCACCGGCAACCAGCAGGGGATCAGCGGCGACTGGTGGGCGTGGGGCTACCTGCCCGGCCAGTATCCGAACGGCACGCTGAACGCGGACGGCTCGCTCAAGGCCGACCAGAAGGCCGTCTGGTCGCAGATGCTCTTCTTCAAGAACAACACGAGCGGCGGCGGCACGACGCCGACCTCGACCCCCGCCCCCACGCCGGTCCCGACCTCCACGCCCGCCCCGACCTCCGCGCCGGTCAAGGCCTCTCCGGACAACACCGTCGTCGACACGATCGGGCGCGCCATCATCGACGCCAAGGGGAATGCCTGGTCGATCACCTCGACCGGCCAGGTGGCGGTCAACGGCGTGGTCGACCAGACCACCGGCCGCGTGGTCGAGCTGGCCTACGAGAAGGGCGTGATCTGGCAGGAGAACGCCGACCATCTGTGGTGGTCGAAGACGGCGCCCACGGACGCCTGGGGCCCCGCCGAGGGTACCGCGACCA
>MKTV01000110.1:0-468 GCA_001898425.1 Rhodospirillales bacterium 69-11 | reverse complement strand
CCGCCCCCACCGCGACTCCCGCGCCGACCTCCACGCCGGCGCCGACCTCCACCCCGACCCCGACCGCGACGCCGGTGCCGAACGCCGGGCCGGGCCAGTGGCAGCTCGCGACGATCAACGGCATGCAGTACATGGTCCTGCTGCCGGCCGGGTACAACAGCGCCACCAAGTATTCCGTCACGCTGTATCTGCACCAGCTCGACAATGGCAGCTATGGACCGCAGGCGCTGCAGGACCAGATCAACGCCTGGTTCAACACGAGCACGTTCCGCAGCGCGCATCCCTCCATCATCGTGGCCCCGCTGCTCGACCAGAACGCGGACCTTTCCGGCCAGACGATCAACTGGGGCGGCGTTTCCTCCAGCGTCACCACCGGTGAGAACAACGCGATCGCCGCGCTGAAGCAGGTGATGTCGCAGTACTCGACCGATGCCTCGCGGGTCTACGTGACCGGCAACAGCATGGGCG
>MKTV01000109.1:22333-26496 GCA_001898425.1 Rhodospirillales bacterium 69-11 | reverse complement strand
CCGTGGGTCGAGCCCGGCCATGACGTGAGGGGGGCTCCATCGCGCGAGCCCGGCCATGACGAGAGTGGGCGCCCTACCTGCGCCCACCGAACCCGCCCTCAGGCAAACCGCGGCATCACCTCGGTCCAGAAGCGCTCGATCGACTTCATCAGCATCGGATGCGGGATCAGGCTGTTGTAGGTGTAGCAGAAGATCCATTCGACGTTCTGGCGCTTCATGTTCGCCTCGATCCCGCGGATCACCGTGTCCACCGAACCGGCCAGGATGTAGCCCTCCTTCTGTGCCTGCTCCGGGGTCAGGTACTCGCCCGTCTTCGGATCCTGCAGCCCGCGGCGGAAGCCGAACGGCTCGAACCAGGCGCGGCCGGTGAACTGGCCGGAGTCGCGCCACAGCGCCATCGCCTCCTCGTCCGTGTCCGCGATGATCACATCCCGCAGCAGCGCCGTACCTTGTCCGCGCGGCCGGCCCGAGACCTCGGCATACACGTCGTAGAGCCTGTTCTCGTAGACCGGCAGCATGGACGGCAGGATGGCCGTCACCCCCTCCTTCGCCGCCCAGCGGATCGAGTTCTCGGACGAGGCGAACGGCAGGAACAGCGGCGGATGCGGCTTCTGCAGCGGCTTCGGCACCACGCCCACGGACCGCAGCACGCCGTCCTCCACGCCCTTGCCCCACTTCGCGGTGGTGTCCAGCGTCCAGGGCGTGTCGCCGGCCGGCACCTTCCAGTAGCGGCCGTCGACGGTCAGCATCTCCTCGGTCCAGCACTTCTTGATGATCTGGAAGTTCTCCTCGAACGCCGCGCGGTTGGCGGCGTCGATCTCGTCGTGCTGGTGCGGCAGGGCGCCGTGGATGTCGTGCGTCTGCTGCGCCATGATGTCGACCCAGCGCCGCTGGTAGCCGCGCGCGAACCCGGCGCAGGCACGCCCGCCGGTCATGTGATCGAGCATCGCGATGTCCTCGGCGACGCGGATCGGATTTGCCGCCGGCAGCACGATCCCCAGCTGCCCCACCCGGATGCGCTTCGTCTGCATCGCGAAATACAGGTCGAGCAGCACCGGGTTGTTGGAGACCTCGAACCCCTCGATGTGGAAATGATGTTCGGTGAAACTGACCGACTCGTAGCCCAGCTCGTCCGCCAGACGGATCTGCTCCGACAGCTCCCGCAGCATGCGCTGGTAGAGTTCCGGCCGCATTCCGGCCATCCCCTGCTCGATCTCCGCGCGGCTGCCGATGCTGGGCAGGTAGAACAACGATGCCTTCACGTCCGCTCCTCCGTCCCGTTGCGGGGATTCTGGCGCGATTCCAAGCAGCGGGCTAGGTTCCGGCCAGTCGCGCCGTTCGGTGCGGCGGACACAATCATGGGGACGATGCGCATGCTCAGACGATCGCTGCTGGGAGCCACCGCCACGCTCGGGATCGCGCTCACGCTGGCCGCCGCGCCGGCCCAGGCGCAGGTCCACATCGCGACCGTGGGTCCGATGACCGGGGAATACGCCGCGTTCGGCCAGCAGATGAAGGCGGGCGCCGAACAGGCCGTGGCCGACATCAACAAGGCCGGCGGCATCAACGGGCAGAAGCTGGTGCTGGACGTGGGCGACGATGCCTGCGACCCGAAGCAGGCCGTCTCCGTCGCCAACCAGATGGCCGCCAAGGGCGTGAAGTTCGTCGCCGGCCATTTCTGCTCGGGCAGCTCGATCCCGGCCAGCAAGGTCTACCAGGAAGAGGGAATCCTGCAGATCTCCCCGGCCTCGACCAACCCGGCCTATACCGACAAGGGCGGCTGGAACACGTTCCGCGTCTGCGGCCGCGACGACGAGCAGGGCAAGGTCGCCGGCAAGTATCTTGCCGACCACTTCAAGAACGACAAGATCGCAATCCTGAACGACAACTCCGCCTACGGCAAAGGCCTGGCGGACGAGACCAAGAAGGCCCTGAACGCCGCCGGCGTGCAGGAGGCGCTGTACGCCGCCTACACCCCTGGCGAGAAGGACTACTCCTCGCTCGTCAGCCGCCTGAAGCAGGCCGGCGTGTCGGTGATCTATGTCGGCGGCTACCACACCGAGGCCGGGCTGATCATCCGCCAGGCCAAGGAGCAGGGGATGAAGGCGACCCTGGTGGGCGGCGACGCGCTGGTCACCAACGAGTTCTGGCAGATCGCCGGTGACGCCGGGACCGGCACGATGATGACCTTCTCCCCCGACCCGCGCCTGAACAAGGCGGCGGCCGACGTGGTGAAGGAGTTCAAGGACAAGAAGGTCGATCCCGAGGGCTACGTCCTCTACACCTACGGCGCGATCCAGGTCTGGGCGGACGCGGCGAAGAAGGCCAAGACCTTCGACCCGAAGAAGCTGGCCGAGACGCTGAAAGCCTCGGGCAACTGGCCGTCCGTGCTGGGGAACGTCAGCTTCGACAAGAAGGGTGACGTCACCGGGGGCGGCTACGTGATGTACGTCTGGAAGAACGGCTCCTACGCGCAGATGTGACGGGGAGCCGTGTCGCGCCCGGCCTCGTGCCGGGCGGTTGTGTCATGCCCGGCCTTGTGCCGGGCGGTTGTGTCATGCCCGGCCTCGTGCCGGGCGGTTGTGTCATGCCCGGCCTCGTGCCGGGCATCTACGACGTCGTACGGCACGAAAGCCGTGGATGGCCGGCACCAGGCCGGCCATGACACGGGCGGGGGCGGCCTCCGCCGCCCCTCCACCGGTCACGCGGCGTTCTTGCCGCCGTAGCGGCGCACGCGCAGGTCCGCCTGCTCCTTGTGGCCCGCGAAGTTCTCGATCGCGCACAGGCGGGAGCAGTATTCCCCGATCATCGCCGTCGCCTCGGGGCTGACCTCCTGGTACGTGCAGGTCTTGAGGAACTTGCCGACCCACAGCCCGCCCGTGTAGCGCGCCGCCTTCTTGGTCGGCAGCGTGTGGTTGGTGCCGATCACCTTGTCGCCATAGGCGACGTTCGTCTCCTTCCCCAGGAACAGCGCGCCGTAATTCGTCATCCGCTGCAGGAACCAGCGCGGGTCGCGGGTCAGCACCTGAACGTGCTCGCTGGCGATGCGGTCCGCTTCCGACAGCAGCTCCTCATCCGTGTCGCACAGGATCACCTGCCCATGGTCGCGCCAGGCGACGCTCGCGATATCCGCGGTGGGCAACACGGCGAGCTGGCGGGCGATCTCGGCCTCGATGCCCTCGGCGATCTTGCGCGAGCTGGTCAGCAGCACCGCCGGAGAGGTCGGTCCGTGCTCCGCCTGCCCCAGCAGGTCGGTCGCGCACATTTCGACGTCCGCGGTGTCGTCGGCGATGATCAGCGTCTCGGTCGGGCCCGCGAGCAGGTCGATGCCGACGCGGCCGAACAACTGCCGCTTCGCCTCCGCGACATAGGCGTTCCCCGGCCCGACCAGCATGTCGACCGGCGCGATCGTCTCGGTGCCGATCCCCATGGCCGCGATCGCCTGGATCCCGCCCAGAAGATAGATCTCGTCCGCGCCGGCCATCGCCATGGCGGCGACCGTGGCCGCGGGTGCGACCCCGTTCAGCGGCGGCGTGCAGGCGGCGACCCGCTTCACGCCGGCGACCTTGGCGGTCAGCACCGACATGTGGGCGCTCGCCACCATCGGGTAGCGGCCGCCGGGCACGTAGCAGCCGACGCTGTTGACCGGGATGTTGCGGTGGCCCAGCCGGATGCCGGGCAGCGTCTCGACCTCGACGTCGCGGAGGGCGGCCTTCTGCGCCTCGGCGAAGCGGCGGATCTGCGCCTGGGCGAAGCGGATATCCTCGATCACCTGGGCGGGCAGGCTGTCGATCAGCGCCTGGATTTCGGCCTGCGACAGGCGGAACGACTCCGGCTCCCACTTGTCGAACCGAGCGGACAGGTCCCGCACGGCCGCGTCGCCGCGGGCGACGACGTCTTCCAGGATCTGCTCCACGGTCTGGCGCACCTTGCGGTCGGCCTCCCGCGTCTCGGCCTCTGTGGCACCTTGCTTCAGGACACGGATCATGCGGGGCCTCCTCTCTGCGGAGGCCGGACCATAGTCGCAGCTTGCGGCGGGATGAAGCGGCGGGGAGACGCTGGTGGCACGGACGCTTCCCGTGTCCTGGGGGCCCCCGCCGGTCCGTGTCATGGCCGTGCCCGCCGGTCCGTGTCATGGCCGTGCCCGCCGGTCCGTGTCACGG
>MKTV01000109.1:0-22325 GCA_001898425.1 Rhodospirillales bacterium 69-11 | reverse complement strand
GCCGGTCCGCGTCACGGCGGTGCCCTCCGCTCGGTGTCATGGCCGGCCTTGTGCCGGCCATCCACGGCTTCGTGCCGTTCGGCAAGTCGTGGATGGCCGCCCTGCGGCGGCCATGACACCGGGGGCCAGTGCGGCCACCACACGGGGGGCGGCCACCACACGGGGGCGGCCACGACACGGGGAGCGGCCATGACACGGGGGGCGGCCATGGCACGCCGCCCGTCAGTCCGCCGTCCAGCCTCCGTCCACCACCAGCGCCGTGCCGGTCACCAGCGCCGACGCGTCGGAGGCGAGGAACACCACCGCACCCATCAGGTCCTCGACCGTGCCAAGCCGCCCCAGCTTGATCTTCTTCAACACCTCGTCGAGGAACGTCTTGTCGTTGAAGAACGGGCGGGTCAGCGGCGTGTCGATGAAGGTCGGGCCGATCGTGTTCACCCGGATCCGGTGCGGCGCGAGGTCGACCGCCATCGCCTTGGTCAGCCCCTCGATCCCGTGCTTGGTCATGCAGTACACCGATCGCCGCGGGCCGCCGACATGCCCCATTTGCGAGGAGACCTGGATGATCGATCCGGCCCGCTTCGCCTCCACCATCCGCAGCGCGACGGCCTGGGAGACGAAGAACGCCGCCCGCTGGTTCAGCGTCGCGATCGCGTCGTAATCCTCCTCCGTCACCTGCAGGAAGGAGCGTGGGCGGTTGGTGCCCGCATTGTTCACCAGCACGTCGAACGGATCGGCCGCCTCGATCGCGGCGCGCACGGACGCGGTGTCGGTGACGTCCAGCACCAGCGCCTCCGCGCTGCCGCCCTCGGCGCGGATCTCCGCCGCCACCGCCTCGATCTCCGTCCCGGTTCGCGCCGCCAGCACGACATGCGCGCCGGCCTCGGCCAGCGCCGCGGCGCAGGCGACGCCGATGCCCCGCCCCGCCCCGGTCACCAGCGCGCGCCGGCCGTCCAGCCGGAAGGAGGGCGTCTTCGGCAAGCTCATCGGGCGGGCCTCCGCTGCGGATCGGGCAGCTCCATCTCGAGCAGGCATCCGCTCAGGCTCTTGCCGTGCGCGTCGAGGGAGAGGGAGCGGGTGACGCCCCCGCCCAGCGTGTCGTGCAGGACGAAGTTCAGCGCGCCCAGTCCCGGCAGCTCATAGCGCTCCACCGCGCCCTGCACGGTGCCGGCGAAATGCGCCCGCACGCGATCGGCGGTGACGTGCTCGCACAGGAAGGCGAAGTCGCCGGGATCATGCGCGATGACCGAGATGTTGGAGGAGTTTCCCTTGTCCCCCGTCCGCGCATGCGCGAGGTCGCGCAGCTTCATCACGCCGTCTCCCAGGTGAGCGTCGGCGTGACCTCGCCGCGCGGGATCAGGGTCGAGACCACGGCAAGGACCTGCCGCGCCGACTTCCATGCCCCGCCGCCCCCGGCCGGTCCGTTGGTGTAGAGCGTCTCGACCTCGTTGCCGATCCGGACCGCCTCCGCCATCGTTTCCGTCCTGCCGGCGACGCGGATGCGCACCTCCGGCGGTTCCGGCCCTTCCGGTGATGGGCCGCGATGCACGGCGTCCCAACCGATCATGTCGAAGCGCAACTCGGTGGTCTGCACGCCGGTGAGCGCCAGACGCTCCCGCACGATGTCGAGCGCGAGACGGCCGCGCGCCAGCGCGCCGGGACCCGCGTAGGAGATCTGTCCCTCTCCCACGAAACTGTCGAGATAGCCGACCGAGACCTTCAGCGTGTCCGGCCGTTGCGCGCCGCTGCCGCCCGAGACCGCGACGCGATCGGCGCCGTCGGCCTGCAGGCGCACCGAGGAGAAATCGGCCACCACGTCGGGCTGCAGGTAGCGTGTCGGGTCGTGCAGCTCGTACAGCAGCTGCTCCTTGCAGCTCGCCAGGCTGACCTGCCCGCCGGAGCCGGGGACCTTGGTGATCACCGCGCTGCCGTCGGCGGCGACCTCGGCCAGCGGGAAGCCCAGCCGCGCGAGGCCGGCGACGTCCTTGTGGCCCGGATCGGCAAAGTAGCCGCCGGTGATCTGGCCGGCGCATTCCAGCAGGTGCCCGACGACGGTGCCCTTGCCCATCCGGTCCCAGTCGTCCTCCGCCCAGCCGAATTCGTGCATCAGCGGCGCGAGGAACAGCGCAGGGTCGGCGACGCGGCCGGTGATCACCACGTCGGCCCCGCCGCGCAGCGCCGCCACGATCGGCGTTGCGCCGAGATAGGCGTTGGCCGAGATCACCCGCTCGCCGAGGTCGGCGACCGTCCCATCCCGTTCGAGCAGCCGGTGCTCGTCGTCCCGCACCGCCTCGAGCACGTCATCGCCGGTCACGGCGGCGATCTTCAGGCCGGCCAGCCCAAGATCGCGCGCGATCCGCGCCGTGGCGCGTGCCGCGGCGATCGGGTTCGCCGCGCCCATGTTGGTGACGATGCGGATGCGCCGCCGCGCGCAGGCGGGCAGCACCGCGCGCATCCGCGCCTCGAGCAGCGGGTCGTAGCCACCCTCCGGGTCGGCCAGGCGCGCCTGCTGCGCGAGCGCGATCGTGCGCTCCGCCAGGCATTCGAAGCCGAGATAGGCGATGTCGCCGCGTTCGGCGAGCTCCACCGCGGGTTCGATCCGGTCCCCGGCATAGCCGGCCCCCGATCCGATGCGGACCGTGTGCATGGTTCCTCTCCCTCCGCGCCGGCGGACTATCGGGGAGGCGCGGTTGCAGGGCAATCCGTCGCCGGATGGCGGCCGCCCCAATTTCCCGCATTATGCCGGACGTCCGGCTGCGCACCGGCCGGACCCAGGAAGACCAGGAGGAGCCGCCGCATGGCCACCGAGACGTCCATCCCCGAGACCACATCCGTGCAGCCGCTCGACGATTGCCGCGTCATCGACGTGTCGAGCTTCCTGGCCGGACCGTTCTGCACGACCCAGCTCGCGGAGTTCGGGGCCGAGGTGATCAAGGCCGAACTCCCCGGCATCGGCGACGCGCTGCGCCGCTTCGGCACCATCACGAAGAACGGCGACTCGCTGCCCTGGCTGTCGGAGTGCCGCAACAAGAAGTCCATCACGCTCGACTTGCGCACGCCGGACGGGGCCGACCTGCTGAAGCGGCTGGTCGCGACGGCCGACGTGCTGGTGGAGAACTTCCAGCCCGGCACGATGGAGAAATGGGGCCTGGGCTGGGACGTGCTGCAGGCGATCAACCCGCGGCTGGTGATGGTGCGCATCTCGGGCTTCGGCCAGACCGGCCCCTATCGCGACCGCCCCGGCTTCGGCCGCATCGGCAACGCGTTCGGCGGCCTGGCCTATCTGGCGGGCTATCCCGACCGGCCGCCGGTCACCCCCGGCTCCGCCACCATTCCCGACTACATGGCCGGGCTCTATGGCGCGCTGGGCGTGATGTTCGCGCTGCGGGCGCGGGAGAAGACGGGACGCGGGCAGGTGGTCGATATCGGCCTCTATGAGCCGATCTTCCGCATCCTGGACGAGCTTGCCCCCTCCTACGACCTGAACGGCTATGTCCGCGAGCGCATGGGGCCCGGCACGGTGAACGTCGCGCCGCACAGCCACTACCCGACGAAGGACGGGCGCTGGATCGCCATTGCCTGCACGAGCGACAAGATCTTCGCCCGCCTTGCGGAGCTGATGGGCCGGCCGGAGCTGGCCGCCGAGGACCGCTGGGGGCCGGTGCGCCAGCGGCTGGCCGATCGGGAGGAGGTCGATGCCGTGGTGACGGAATGGACCTCCCGCCACGACCGGGACACGGTGCTGCGGCTATGCGAGGAGGGCCAGGTGCCCTGCGGCCCGGTCTATGCGATCGACGAGATCTTCCAGGACCCGCACTACGCCGCGCGCGGCAACATCGTCCGGATGGAAGACGAGCGGATCGGCACGCTGGCGATCCCGAACCTGGTCCCCCGCCTCACCGACACGCCCGGCGCCATCCGCTCCCTCGGCCCCGCCCTCGGTGCCGACAACGACGCGGTCTACCGCGAGCTGCTGGGCCTGGACGAGGGAGAGATCGCGCGGCTGCGGGAGAGCGGGACGATCTGAGGGGCCACCTGAGGGGGGGCGGATCGTGGGCGCAGGCGCCCGTGTCGTGGCCGGCCGTGCCGTCCTTGTGTCATGGCCGGCCGTGCCGTCCTCGTGTCGCGGCCGGCCGTGCCGCCCTTGTGTCATGGCCGGCCTTGTGCCGGCCATCCACGGCTTTCGACCCCACACGCGGCAAAGGACGTCGTGGATGGCCGCCCTTCGGCGGCCATGACACAGGGGGACACGCCCTTCGGCGGCCATGACACAGGGGGGCGCCGTCAGGCGACCCGTTCGACCATCAGCTGCTTGATCGCGCCGATCGCCTTCGCCGGGTTCAGACCCTTCGGGCAGACATCGGTGCAGTTCATGATCGTGTGGCAGCGATACAGCTTGAACGGGTCTTCCAGCGCATCCAGCCGCTCACCCGTGCGCTCGTCGCGGCTGTCCGCGATCCAGCGATAGGCCTGCAGCAGCACCGCCGGCCCGAGATACCGGTCGCCGTTCCACCAGTAGCTGGGGCACGCGGTGGAGCAGCAGAAGCACAGGATGCACTCCCAGAGCCCATCGAGCTGCGCCCGCTCCTCCTTGCTCTGCAGCCGTTCGGCGTCCGGCGGCGGCGGGCTGTCGGCCTGCAGCCAGGGCTCGATCGAGCGGTACTGCGCGTAGATCTGCGTCAGGTCCGGGACCAGGTCCTTCACCACCGGCATGTGCGGCAGCGGGTTGATGCGGACGGCGCCCTTCACCTCGTCGATCGGCTTCAGGCACGCGAGCGTGTTGCTGCCGTCGATGTTCATGGCGCAGGAGCCGCAGATCCCCTCGCGGCAGGACCGCCGGAAGGTCAGCGTCGGATCGATCTCGTTCTTGATCTTGATCAGCGCGTCCAGGACCATCGGCCCGCACGCGTCGAGATCGACCTCGAACGTGTCCATCCGCGGGTTCTGCCCGTCATCGGGGCTCCAGCGGTAGATGTTGAACGCCCGCACCCGCTTCGCGCCGGCTGGGGCCTTGTAGGTCTTGCCCGTGCCGATGCGGCTGTTCCGGGGGAGCTGAAACTCGGCCATCTCGTGCCTTCCGTGTCGTCAGTACACGCGCTTCTTCGGCGGGAAGACGGAGACCTCGTTGGTCAGCGTCTGCATCTTCACCGGCCGGTAATCGAGCTTCACGTCGCCATCCGCGCTGCACCAGGCGAGCGTGTGCTTCATCCAGTTCTGGTCGTCGCGATCCGGGTAGTCGTCATGCGCATGCGCGCCGCGGCTCTCGGTCCGGGCCTCGGCCCCCACCATGGTGACCATGGCGTTGCCCATGAGGTTGTGCAGCTCCAACGCCTCGACGAGGTCGCTGTTCCAGATCATCGAGCGGTCGGCCACCGACATGTCGGTCATGCCGCTCCAGACCCGCTTCATCTTGTCCACGCCCTCGACCAGGCTCTTGGACGTGCGGAACACCGCCGCGTGCGCCTGCATCGCGCGCTGCATCGTGTCGCGCAGCTCCGCGACCTTGGTGCCGCCCTTGGCGTGGCGCGTGCGGTCCAGCCGGTCCAGCGAGGCCTCGCCGGCCTTGGGCGGCAGCGGCGCCTGGGTCGCGCCGGGCTTCACCACTTCCGAAGCGCGGTGCGCCGCGGCACGGCCGAACACCACGAGGTCGAGCAGCGAGTTCGTGCCCAGCCGGTTGGCGCCATGCACGGACACGCAGGCCGCCTCGCCCACCGCCATCAGGCCGGGGATCACGGCGTCCGGATTGTCCTTGGTCGGGCGCAGCACCTCGGTGCGGTAGTTCGTCGGCACGCCGCCCATGTTGTAGTGCACGGTCGGCAGAACCGGGATCGGCTCCTTCGTCACCTCCACGCCCGCGAACACCTTCGCGGTCTCGGAGATGCCGGGCAGCCGCTCATGCAGCAGCTCCGCCCCGAGATGCTCGAGATGCAGCATGATGTGGTCCTTGTTCGGACCGCAGCCCCGCCCCTCGTTGATCTCGATCGTCATGGAGCGCGACACCACGTCGCGGCTCGCCAGGTCCTTCGCGGTCGGGGCGTAGCGCTCCATGAAGCGCTCCCCTTCGCTGTTGGTCAGGTAGCCGCCTTCGCCGCGCGCGCCCTCGGTGATCAGGCAGCCCGCCGGGAAGATGCCGGTCGGGTGGAACTGCACGAACTCCATGTCCTGGCACGGCAGGCCGGCGCGCAGCACCATGCCGGTGCCGTCGCCCGTGCAGGTATGTGCCGAGGTGCAGGACAGGTAGGCGCGGCCGTAGCCGCCGGTCGCCAGCACCACCATCTGCGCGCGGAAGCGGTGGATCGTGCCGTCTTCCAGGTTCCACGCCATGACGCCGCGGCACACGCCCTCCTCGTCCATGATCAGGTCGAGGGCGAAGAACTCGATGAAGAACTCCGCGTCGTGCTTCAGGCTCTGCTGATACAGCGTGTGCAGGATGGCGTGGCCGGTGCGGTCGGCCGCGGCGCAGGCGCGCATCGCCGGCGCCTTGCCGTATTCCGTCATGTGGCCGCCGAACGGGCGCTGGTAGATCTTGCCGTCCTCGGTCCGGCTGAACGGCACGCCATAGTGCTCGAGTTCGTAGACCGCCGGAATCGCCTCGCGGCACATGTATTCGATCGCGTCCTGGTCACCCAGCCAGTCCGACCCCTTCACGGTGTCGTACATGTGCCAGCGCCAGTCGTCCTCCCCCATGTTGCCCAGCGCGGCCCCGATGCCGCCCTGGGCGGCCACGGTGTGCGACCGGGTGGGGAACACCTTGGTGATGCAGGCGGTCTTGAGCCCGGCCGCGCCCATGCCGAACGTGGCGCGCAGCCCCGCCCCGCCAGCGCCGACCACCACCACGTCGTAGGTGTGATCCACCACCGCATAGGCGCGGGAGGACGGCATCGTGATTGCGTTCATCGACAGTCTCCTGGCCTTACAGGCCGAGCCGCAGGACGGAGATGATGCAGAGGAGTCCCAGCAGGATGCTGATCCCCTTGATGGCCAGCAGCAGCGCGAATTTCGGCGCCGCCGCGTGGACGTAGTCCTCCACCACCGTCTCGAGCCCGTGCTTCATGTGGTAGAACGTCGCGACCAGCAGCAGCAGCATGAGCGCCAGGGGCACGGGGCGGGTGAGCCACAGCGCCACCTCCTCCCGGCTGGCGCCCACCAGGCCGACCATCGACCAGATGAACCAGAGGGTCAGCGGCACCAGGGAGATCGAGGTGAGCATGTGGCCCCACCACGTCACGGCACCGCGATGGGCGGAGCCGAGGCCGCGCACCCGCCCGAGGGGCGAGCGCAGCATGTCGACGTGAGGAGCGTTGCGTGTATCGGACATTCTTCTGCTCACCAAACGGCCAGGCCGACGATCCAGATCAGCAGCGCCGTGACGATTCCAGCGCCGATGACGAACCAGGAAGTGGTGCGGTAGGCGCGGTTCTCGAACCCCCACCCGGCATCCCAGGCGAGATGCCGCAGGCCGCTGAAGAAATGCAGCATCAGCGCCAGCGTCCAGCAGAACAGGACGAAGATCCCGAGCACGCTGCCCAGGAACCACTGCACGTTCGCGAAGGCCTGCTCCGACGTGGCGGCGGCTACCAGCCACCAGGTCATCAGCAGCGTGCCGATGGCAAGCCCCACACCGGTGACCCGGTGCATGATCGACACGGCCATGGCGGGCGTCCATCGCCAGACCTGCAGGTGCGGGGACATCGGGCGGCGGACCAGCTTGCCCTCCGTGTTGCGCGCCACATACAGCGCGTCGCGTACGTCTTTCACGGAATGCTCCTTGCTGCTCCCGCAGGTTGACATGCACGCCGCTCGGACTGCCGACACCCCGGCCGGCGCGCGGCCGTCCCGCGCTGATACAATCGGGATTACAAAGGGTCAACGCGGGGCGGGCGCGGCGCAGGACGGTGCGGCCTGCATGTCAAGGTTGTGGCAGCAGCGAATCCAGCCGGATCGTCGCCGCATCGAACGCCATCGCACGCGCCTCCGCGCCGCGCGTCACGCCCTCCAGCGCGAAGACGTGCAGGGTCCGCAGCCCGATCGTCCCCAGCACCGCGCGCAGGTAGGGCGTGAGGAAATCCGGCTGCGGCGGCGTGCCGATCGGCGAGGGTTGGGTGAACCAGCCGCCCGAGGCGACGACCAGGTAGACCGGCCGGTCCGCCAGCAGGCCCTGCTTGCCCGCCGGCGTGCTGGCGAACGTCCGGTGGATCCGCACGATCTGGTCGACCCACGCCTTCAGCACCGCCGGGACACCGTAATTGTGCATCGGCGTCGCGATCACCACGGCCGACGCCGATTCGAGCTCGCGGATCAGCACCTCCGACCCGGCGAGCGCCGGGTGGTCCGGATCGGGCGGCCCGATGATGGCGCCGGCGAAGGCGTCGTCCACCAGCGGCGGCGGCGCGGCGACCAGGTCGCGGGTGATCGTCCCCGCCCCCGGGCTGCGCGCCAGCAGCCGCGCCAGCACGAGGTCGCCGAAGCGCCGGCTCACCGACTCCGTCCCGCGCGGGCTGGCGGTGAGCTGGAGGATCGGGCCACCGGCCGAACCGCCCGGCAGGTGCGGGGCGGGATCGGGGCGCGCGCTCATCCCTGCGCCTCCGGGATCGGCATGGCGAAGCGCAGCGCGGCGGGCAGCATGCCGTAGCGGAAGTAGAAGCGCTGGCCGAACAGGTTGTCGATCGCGGTGTCGAGCACCAGGAACGGCAGTCCCTGGCCCTGCGCCTCCGCCGCCACCGCGTCGAGCAGCCGCGCGCCGACCCCGCCGCGGCGTGCCTCCGGCGCGACGACGAGGTCGTCCACGTAGCAGAACGCCCCGCGGATCAGGGTCTCCTGCGGCCGGTAGCCCGCGAGCCCGACCGCTCGGTCGCCGTCCCAGGCGGCCAGCAGGCGATACCCCGCCGCGGCCTGCCGTCGCACCCGGATGACGAACACCTCGGCACTCGGCAGATGCGGGCGCAGCTCCCGCATCAGCGGGAAGCAGCGCCGCAACTCGTCCGTGGTCTCGGCATGACGGAGGGCGAGGCCCGCCTCCATCTCCGCCGCCTGTGCGCTCATGCGGCCGCCCGCACCGCCACCGGGTGCTGCAGGCGGAAGCCGATCGCGACGCGGTTCCACAGGTTGATCATGCCGATCAGCGTGGTGAGGTTGGCGATCTCGGCCTCGGAGAACTGCGCGCGCAACGCGTCGTAGGTGGCGTCCGGCGCACCTTCGGTCGCGATGCGGGTCAGGCAGTCGGTCCAGGCCAGCGCCGCCCGCTCCCGCGGCGTAAAGGCCGAGGATTCCTGCCAGGCGGAGACGAGGTAGAGGCGCTGTTCGGTCTCGCCCCGCTTACGCGCGTCCCTGGTGTGCATGTCCACGCAATAGGCGCAGCCGTTGATCACCGAGGCGCGCAGCTTGACGAGTTCCACGAGGCTCTTCTCGAGCCCGCATTGCGCGAGGTAGCGCTCCACCCCGGCGAGCGCCTTGTAGGCGTCCGGGACGATCTGCAGGTCGAGGCGTTGGGTGTGCATTGGTCTGGCTCCTTCCATCCGATGCGCCGAAGATCGCGACGGATTGGCTCAACAGACAGAGCCAAGACCGGTGTATCTGAGTGGGCCATGAGCGACGGAGCACGTGAACCACGGGATCCGCTGGCGCCATGAGCAAGCTGTCGATCGGAGTGGACCGGGGCGGCGGCCGCCCCGCCTTCCGCCAGATCGCGGACCGGGTGCGGGAGGCGGTGGCGGCGGGCCTGCTCGCCCCCGGCGACCGGTTGCCCGCCGCGCGTGTCCTCGCCGCGCAACTCGGCCTCGCGCGCGGGACGGTGGACACCGCCTATGCCCTGCTCGCGGGGGAGGGGTTCATCGAGGGTCACGGCGCGGCCGGGACGATCGTCTCTCCCCTGCTCTCCCCCGCCGCTCCGCCGCCGCCGCCCGCCCCGGCACCGGTGCCGGAGATCGGCCAGGTCACCGGGGTGCTGCCGTTCCGCATGGGGCTGCCGGCGCTGGATGCCTTCCCCCGCACGCTGTGGTCGCGCCTGGCCGCCCGCATCGCTCGGCGCACCGGCCCCGCCGAATTGGCCTACCCCGACCCGGCCGGCCTCCCCGAACTTCGTGAGTCCATTGCGGCCTATCTGCGCGTCGCACGCGGCATTGCCTGCACGCCCGACCAGGTCATCGTGACCGCCGGGTTCCAGGGTGCGCTCGCCCTCGCCGCTGCCGCCCTGCTGCGGCCGGGCGATCCGGTCTGGGTGGAGGATCCCGGCTACTTCCTCGCGCATGGCGCCCTGCGTGCCGGCGGCGCGCGGCTCGTCCCGGTGCCGGTCGACCCGGCCGGTCTCGACGTCGCCGCCGGGGTCGCCGCCGCACCGGACGCGCGGCTCGCGGTCGTCACGCCGACGCACCAGGCGACACTCGGGGTGGCCTTGTCGCTCCCCCGCCGGCTGGCGCTGCTCGACTGGGCCGCGCGGCAGGGCGGCTGGATCGTCGAGGACGACTACGACGGGGAGTTCCGCTACAGCGGCCACCCCTTGCCCGCTCTCAAGAGCCTCGATCGCGCCGATCGCGTCCTCTACGCCGGCTCCTTCAGCAAGGTGCTCTTCCCCGCCCTCCGGCTCGGCTATCTCGTGCCGCCTGCCGCGCTGCACGCGGAGCTGGTGGCGGCGAGCCGGGTGCTGCAGGGCGGCCTCCCCGCGCTGGAGCAGCGGATCGTCGCCGCCTTCCTGGCCGAGGGGCACTTCGCCCGCCACATCCGCAAGATGCGTGGCCTGTACGCGGTCCGCCGCGCGGCGCTGGCGGATGCGTTGGCCGCCGCGTTCGGCGATCGGCTCTCGCTGACCCTCCAGGCGGGCGGCATGCACCTGCTCGCGCGCCTGGCCGATGCCCCGCCGGACCGGGAGATGGTGGTGCGTGCGCTGGCGGCGGGGCTGGCCCCGGCCGCGGTGTCGACGATGTCCCCGAGCGGACGGGCGGAGGAGGGATTGCTGCTGGGGTTCACGAACGTGGCCGAGGCGGCCGCCCCCGGCCTGGCGGCGCGGCTGGCGACGGCGATCGGGCGTTGACCTGCCCTGCCGGCACGGGACCTGCCCTGCCGGCACGGGACCTGCAACTCCGGCGTGGGACCTGCTACGCTGAGGCCCATGCGGATCGTGACCTTGGCGGAGCGCAAGGCGAAGGAGGCCGACCGGCGGCGCCGCGCGGTCGCGGATCTGCGTGGCGTGCTGGCGGATTACGCGCGCCGCGAGGGCGGGCGATTCCTGCTGTTCGGCTCCGCCGCGCGCGGAACGATGCGGTATGACAGCGACGTCGACATCCTGGTCGACTTCCCGGACGAGCGCGAACGCGCGGCCTGGCGCTTCGCGGAGCAGGCCTGCTGGGACCGGGACCTCGACGTCGACATCATGCCGTATGGCTGGTGCAAGCCCGACTTCCTGGCCCACGTCGCCCCGGACCTGCAGGTGCTGGGATGAGTGACGCGCGCTGGCTCGAAATCGACGCCGCGGTCGCCTCCGCCATACACCATTTCGCCGGCGCGGCAGAGATATTCGATCGGTTTCCAACCGCCTCCGGCACCGAGCGGTATCTGGTCGAAATGGCGTTCATGCATGCGATGCAGGCGGCCCACACATCCCTCGAGAATGCCTTGCTGCGGATCCTCGAACTGTGCGGCGAAGAAGCGCCCACCGGGCGGCAGTGGCACGCGGACCTGATCCGTCGCGCCGCCCGCGACGTGGACGGGCGCCCGGCCATTCTGGTTGGTGAGGTCGCGGAGGCCGCGGACGAGACCCGGCAATTCCGCAACGTCGCCGCGCGGTCCTACGACAATTTCAACGAGCGCAAGGCGGCGCCGGCCGTGGCAGCGTCCCGCCTGCTCGCGCACGCCCTCCCGAAGGCGATCGCCCGCTTCCGTCAGGCAATCGATCCGTGACGGCAGGCGGCGCTCAGGCCGCCTTCTTCGCCAGCAGGTTCATCGCGATCATCGTCTCGGCGATCTGCACCGCGTTGAGCGCCGCGCCCTTGCGCAGATTGTCCGACACGCACCAGAAGGACAGGCCGTGCTCCACGGTCGGGTCCTTGCGGATGCGGGAGACGAACACCGCGTCCTCCCCCTGGCACTCGAGCTGGGTGACGTAGCCGCCGTCCTCGCGCACGTCGACCACCTCGATCCCCGCGCTCTCGCGCAGCAGCGCGCGGGCCTCGCCGGCCGCGACCGGCTTCTCGAACTCGACGTTCACCGCCTCGCCATGGCCGATGAAGACCGGCACGCGCACGCAGGTCGCATGCACCGCGATCGCCGGGTCCAGGATCTTCTTCGTCTCGACGACCATCTTCCACTCTTCCTTGGTGGAACCGTCGTCCATGAACTTGTCGATGTGCGGGATGCAGTTGAAGGCGATCTCCTTCGTGAACTGCTCCGGCGGGCTCTGCTCATGCACGAAGGAGGACTTCGTGTGGTTGAACAGCTCGTCCATCGCCTCCTTCCCGGCGCCCGAGACGGACTGGTAGGTCGAGACGACGACGCGCTTGATCTTGAACTCGTCGTGCAGCGGCTTGAGCGCGACCACCATCTGGATCGTCGAGCAGTTCGGATTGGCGATGATGTTGCGCTTCCCGAACCAGCGCAGGTCCTGCGGATTGACCTCCGGCACGACCAGCGGAACGTCCTGGTCCATGCGGAACTGGGAGGTGTTGTCGATCACCACGCAGCCCTGGGAGGCGGCACGCGGCGCGTGCACCGCCGAGACCGAGGCGCCGGGGCTGAACAGCCCGATATCCCACCCGGTGAAGTCGAAGGTCTCCAGGTTCTTCACCTTGAGCACCTGTTTTTCCCCGAAGGAGACCTCCGCCCCGGTCGACCGGCCGGAGGCCAGCGCCGCCACTTCCGAAACGGGGAAGTTGCGTTCGGCCAGGGTTTTCAGCATTTCGCGTCCGACCGCTCCGGTGGCGCCGACGACCGCGACCCTGTAGGCCATTGCTCTGCTCCTGAGGAAAACCGGCGCGGATTACGTGCTCGGCGGCGGGAGAGCAAGCACGAAACGCGCCGCGCCGGTCCAAGTGAAACGCATGGCCCGGCCTGGCGGGACTGCTCAGCTCAGGATCTCGCGCAACCCCGGACGTCGATGCCCGTCGCGACCCTCCATCGTCTCGGCCGCGGCGAGCGCATCCAGCACGGCCTCCTGCGTCGCTTCCGCGGCGGCCTGGAACAGCCGGTCGATCCGCGACTCCGCCAGCACCATCTGCGGCAGCAACGCGCGGTCGGGCGCGGCGGGGATGCGGTTGGCCGTGGTGAAGGCGAGCGCGATGTCGCCGCTGCCATGCCCCCAGAACGCCCCGCACCAGGCGAGCCCCACCCCGGCCCGCCGCGCGACACGCCCCAATTGCCTGTGGTCCAGCGGCACGTCGGTTGCGAGCACGACGATGCAGGACCCGGTCTCCGGCGGTTCGGCATCCGCGGCCGAGACGGGCGCTGCGCCGTCGCGGCCGGCCGTCCCCGGCGCGGCGGGCGGTCCCACCCGACGCCCGTCCGGCAGCCGCAGGTCGCCGGCGCGGCCGAAATTCGCCAGCACGAGCGCGCCCAAATGGTATGATGCCCCATCCAGGTTCACGCGGCGAGAGGCCGTACCAATTCCCCCTTTGAAGCCGAAGCAACTCATGCCGGTCCCGGCCCCCACCGCACCGCTGGCGAAGTCCTCCGCCGCCGCGTCCAGCGCCGCCGCCGCATCCGCCTCGGTGACCGCGAGGGCCTGGATGTCGTTCAGGAAGCCGTCGTTGCACTCCCCCACCACGGGATTGACGGTCGGCGCCTCCCGCCCGATCGCCGGATTGGCGGCGATGGCGCGGCGGATCAGCGCGGTGCCGCACACACCCACGGACAGCGTGTTGGTCAGCAGGATGGGCGTCTCCAGCACGCCCAGCTCCGCGAGCTGGACCAGGCCGATGCTCTTGCCGAACCCGTTCAGCACTGCCGCCGCGGCCACCGGCTTGTCGCGGAACACGTCGCCGGGATGCGGCAGCACGGCTGTGACGCCGGTGCGGATCCCGGCCCCCTCCACCATCGTCCGATGCCCCACGCGGACGCCCGGCACGTCGGTGATCGCGTTCCGCTTCCCCGGACGCAGGCTGCCGCACGCCAGCCCCAGCTCCTGCGCGCGCATCCTACCCCCTCGACCCCCGTCATCCGGCGGTCATGCCGCAGCGCCGGCGGGCCGTCCATCCTCGCCGGCACGGCGCGCCGGCGGAGGAACGGGCGCGCTCAGGCCTCCTCGACCGCGCCGGCCGCCGTATCCAGCGCCGCCGCCACCGCCCGCACCTGCTCCTGGGTCAGCGCGCCGCGGGACAGCCGCAGCCGCAGGGCGAGCCGCAGATTCTCCATCGCGCGCACGATCTGCGGCGCCGGACCGTCGCCACGCGCCGCCGCGGCGCGGTCCATCCGCGCGAGCGCCGCGTCGGCCGCCGCCTGGTTGGCGCGCAGCTCCTCCCGCCCGGCCTCGGTCAGCGCATACAGCTTCTTGCCGTCCTGTTCCGTGACCTCGGCCTGGCCCAGCTCCTCCAGCATCGTCAGGTTCGGATAGACCACGCCGGGGCTGGGGCTGTAGGTCCCGCCGGTCCGGTCCTCGATCGCCTTGATCAGCTCGTAGCCGTGGCTGGGCTTCCCGGCGATCAGATGAAGCAGCACGAAGCGCAGCTCCCCGTGGTCGAACAGCCGGCCGCGGCGGCCATGCCGCTCCCCGTCGTGGTCGTCGCCGCGATGGCGCCCGTGCCGGCCGTGGCGGCCGCCCCTGGGGCCATGACCGGGACCGTGATGGGGGCCATGATCGGGACCATGGTCAGGGCCGTGATCGGGGCCGTGATGGTGATGGGGGCCGTCATGCGGACCGTGGTCCGGCCCGTGATCCGGCCCGTGGGCGTGGCGGTGCGGCGGCTCATGGGGCCGGTCACGTCCCGGGCCGTGGCGCGGACCGCCCCGATGCGGCGGACCGCCCGCGTGGTCGTCCAGCCGATCCCAGGGCTCCGGCCGGCGAGCGAAGCGCGCCTCCGAGCGGTGTTTCAGTCGTTTGAACAGCATGTGCGTCTCCGTGTGTGTTTCGATATAACGGATAAACAGATATATCGAAACTCACTCGTGTCAAGCGTGTTCATCCCGGCCAACTGGCCGCGCGCCCGATTTCGTCCTAAAGCGCTGGCCGAGATCCCTGCGGAGGAACGCGCAATGCGTGAGATCGGGCACTTCATCGCCGGCAAGCCCGTCGCCGGCACCAGCGGCAAGTTCGGCGACGTGTTCAACCCGGCCTCCGGGGAGGTCGCCGCGCGGGTGGCGCTCGCCGACGCCGCCGAGGTGGACAAGGTGGTCGCCACCGCCGCGGCGGCCTGGCCGGCCTGGGCCAACACCCCCCCGCTGCGCCGCGCCCGCGTCATGTTCAAGCTGAAGGAATTGCTGGAGCGCGACCGCAAGGAACTCTCCGCGATCATCACCGCCGAACATGGCAAGGTGCTGTCGGACGCGGATGGGGAGGTGCAGCGCGGGCTCGAGGTGGTGGAGTTCGCCTGCGGCATCCCGCATCTGCTGAAGGGCGAGTATACCGACAGCGTGGGCACCGGGATCGACGCCTGGTCGATCCGCCAGCCGCTGGGCGTCGTTGCCGGCATCACGCCGTTCAACTTCCCCCTGATGGTGCCGCTGTGGATGATCCCGGTGGCGCTCGCCTGCGGCAACTGCTTCATCCTGAAGCCGTCGGAGAAGGACCCGTCCGCGTCGCTGAAGCTCGCCGCCCTGCTGCAGGAAGCGGGGCTGCCCGAGGGCGTGTTCAACGTGATCCAGGGCGGGCGTGAGGCGGTGGAGACCATCCTCGCGCATCCCGACATCTCCGCGATCAGCTTCGTGGGCTCGACCCCAATCGCCGAGACGATCTACCGGGGCGGCACCGCGCACGGGAAGCGCGTGCAGGCGCTGGGCGGGGCGAAGAACCACCTGGTCGTCATGCCCGACGCCAACCTGGACGATGCGGTCGACGCGCTGATGGGCTCCGCCTACGGCGCCGCCGGGGAGCGCTGCATGGCGGTTTCGGTCGCCGTCGCGGTGGGCAACGTGGGCGACGCGCTGGTCGAGAAGCTGGCGCCGCGCGTGCGCGCCCTGAAGATCGCCCCCGGCACCGACCCGGAGGCCGAGATGGGCCCGCTGGTCACCCGCGAGCACATGATGAAGGTCAGCGGCTACATCGACCAGGGCGAGCGCGAGGGCGCGAAGCTCGTCGTGGACGGGCGCGGGCTCAAGCTGCAGGGCTACGAGAACGGGTTCTTCCTGGGCGGCACGCTGTTCGACGACGTGACGCCGGAGATGCGCATCTACCAGGAGGAGATCTTCGGGCCGGTGCTGTCCGTCGTGCGGGCACCCGACGCGGCCACCGCGACGCGGCTGATCAACGCGCACGAGTTCGGCAACGGCGTCGCGCTCTACACCAACGATGGCGGCGCGGCGCGGGACTTCGCCAACGCGATCCAGATCGGCATGGTGGGGATCAACGTGCCGATCCCGGTGCCGATGGCCTTCCACAGCTTCGGCGGCTGGAAGCACTCGCTGTTCGGCGACCACCACATCTACGGGCCGGAAGGCGTGCGCTTCTACACGCGCTACAAGGCGATCACGCAGCGCTGGCCGGGCGGCACCCGCCGTGGGCCGGAATTCGTGATGCCGACCCTGGGACGTTAGCGCAGGCCGGCATGCCGCCGGTCGCCGCGTCCCACGACCGCGCCACCACCGCCGGACGGGCCCGACCCGGTCGGCGGTCTCCGGCGGCCTGACCCGGACGGAGCGGCGGAACCTCCCGCCGCTCAGCTTCCCGCGCTCACGACCGCGCGACCTCGCGCACCCGCGCGCCCCCCCGGCCAACGATCCGCCCACCGTGCGCGTTCTCCCCCGACGCGTGAGCGGCGGCAGATCGGCCGAAGCGTTCATCACGCGATCCACCAGACGTTCGGAGCCTGCCGGCGCGCCCAGGCGAGCCGCGCCTGCCCCGACATGCGAGAGGAGTGCCAGATGGCGAGGCGTAACGAGGCGACGGCGTGCGCGTGCGGGAACGACGGGCGCGGGTCCTTCGGCTGGGGCGTGCTGACCGGCCTGGTCGCCGCCGGCGCTGCCTGGATCGGCCGCAAGGTGGCGATGCACGCCGCGATCAACAACGGCCACACGCCGATGCATCGCGCGCTGGATCTCGCCTCGGCCGCGATGCAGCCGAAATACCCGGTGGAGGCGCTCAGCACCTACCTGAACGGGCTGCACTTCTATGCCGACGACATGAACCGGCAGGTGGAGGCGCATCATTTCTGCACCCACCTCGCGCACGACATGCACCAATGCATCATCTACGATTCCAACCAGCCCAATGCGCGGCTGATCGGGATCGAATACATCATCAGTGCCGACCGGTTCCGCGGCCTGCCCGAGGGCGAGAAGCGGCTGTGGCACAGCCATCACTATGAGATCAGCTCCGGCCAGCTCGTGGCGCCCGGCATCCCGGAGCTCGCCGAACGGACGTATTTCAAGGACCTGATCTCGACCTACGGGAAGACCTTCCACATGTGGCAGGTCGACCGGGATGATTTCCCCTACGGCATTCCGCAATTGATGATGGGGTTCACCGCGGACGGCCAGGCCGATCCGGCGAAGCTGCGGGAGCGGGACCAGCGTCTCGGCATCTCCTGGCGGCATCGCCGCGCACAGCGGTCCGGGATTGCGGTGCCGGAGCCGCTTCCCGGCGCCAATGCGTGGGAGACCGGGCGCAGCCTGCAGACGGCCCTGCAGGAGGTGGATCTGAAGGGCGCGCGGGGGCTGGCGCGGGATTGACCCCCTCCCCCCGCCGCGCTACCGGCTGGTAACAACGCCTGCCGAGGAAACGCCGTGTCCGCCTTCGCCTTCCCTGCCCCGCCGCCCTGCCCCGAAGCCGAGACCCTGCGGGCGGAGATCCGCGCCTTCCTGAAGGACGCGCTGGCGGACCGCAAACCGGTGGAGAAGGCGGAGAGCTGGACCGGGCTCGACCCGGCGTTCTCCCGCGCGATGGGCCAGCGGGGCTGGATTGGTATGACCTGGCCCAGGCAATATGGCGGACAGGAGCGGTCCGCCTTGGAACGCTACGTGGTGCTGGAGGAGATGCTGGCCGCCGGCGCCCCGGTCGGCCTGCACTGGATCGCCGACCGCCAGTCCGGCCCGCTGATCATGCGGGTCGGCACCGACGAGCAGCGGCGCATCCTGCCCCGGATCGCCGCCGGCGAGGCGTATTTCTGCATCGGCATGAGCGAGCCCAACACCGGCTCCGACCTCGCCTCCGTCCGGACGCGCGCCGTGAAGGTGGCGGGCGGCTGGGTGGTGAACGGCACCAAGGTCTGGACCAGCTTCGCCCACCTCTCCCAATACATGATCCTGTTCTGCAAGACCGGCGCGGCCGAGGACCGCCATGGCGGGGCGAGCCAGTTCCTGGTCGATCTGTGGAACACCGAGGGCGTGACCACCCGCCCGATCTACGCCATGACCGGCGAGCACCATTTCAACGAGGTGGTCTTCCAGGACGCCTTCCTCCCCGACGGAGCCCTGCTGGGGAAGGAAGGCGAGGGCTGGGCCCAGGTGACAAGCGAACTCGCGCTCGAGCGCAGCGGGCCGGAACGCTTCCTCTCGAGCTTCACCGTGCTGGTGGAGCTGGTCCGCGCCCTCGGCACCTCCCCCTCGAAGGCCGAAGCCGCCGCGGTGGGGCGCCTCGTCTCGCATGTCGCGACCCTGCGCCACATGTCGCGCTCCGTCGCCGGGCTGCTGCAGGCGGGCGAGAACCCGGCGCAGCAGGCGGCGATGGTGAAGGACCTCGGCGCCGTCCTCGAGCAGGAGCTGCCGCACGTCGCGCGCCAGCTCGTGCCCGTGGAGCCCGATGCCGGGTCGCCGCTCGCGCTGCCCTCGGTGCTCGCACACACGATCATGCACGCGCCGTCCTACAGCCTGCGCGGCGGCACGCGGGAGATCCTGCGCGGCATCATCGCCCGCGGCCTCGGCCTGCGCTGACGCCGTCCGACCGCGTCGCGTGCCGTCCGGTCCCGTCCGGCCGGATCCGTGACGTCCGGCGCCCCCGCCTCCTCCCACCCCATCCAGGAATGCCCAGGAACCGCCAATGACCGACAAGGTGCTCTACGAACAGGACGGCCCGATCGTCACGATCACGCTGAACGATCCGGGCATGCGCAACCCGATCTCCGAACGCGAGACGGTGGACGGGATCGTCGCCGCGCTCGAGCGGCTGAACGAGGACGGGTCCGTGCGCGTCGCCATCCTGACCGGCGCCGGCAGCGCGTTCAGCTCCGGCGGCGACCTGCGCAAGATGAAGGCCGAGACCGCAAATCGCGCCGAGAAGCCGCAGCTCACGCCGCGCTACTACAAGTTCGGCATCCAGCGCATCCCGCTCGCCTTCGAGAAGCTGGACGTGCCCATCATCGCCGCGGTGAACGGCCCGGCGATCGGCGCCGGCCTCGATCTCGCCTGCATGTGCGACATGCGCATCGCCTCCGAGAACGCCCGCTTCGCCGAGAGCTTCGTGAAGGTCGGGATCGTCCCCGGCGATGGCGGCGCGTGGCTGCTGCCGCGGGTCGTCGGCTTCTCCAAGGCGTGCGAAATGGCCTTCACCGGCGACATGCTGGATGCCGCCGAGGCGCTGGCCTGCGGCCTCGTCTCCCGCGTCGTGCCGGAGACGGAGCTGCTGGCCACCGCCCGCGCGCTGGCGGGCCGCATCGCCGCCAACCCGCCGCATGCGGTGCGCATGGCCAAGCGCCTGCTGCTGGAGGGGCGGCACACGCGGCTCGACACGCTGCTCGAGATGTCCGCCGCGCTGCAGGCGCTGACCCACGCGACCGGTGATCACCGGGAGGCGGTCGACGCCTTCCTCGAGAAGCGCAAGCCCGCCTTCAAGGGCGACTGAGCGCCACGGGTCCGCGCCACCCGGCCGAACCCGCCTCGCCCTCCTCTACGGCCCGCCGCTCGGTCGTCCCATCTCCGTGGAGACCGGGCCGGGCCCGCCGACGGCGCCCTTGCTGGCGCCGGCGATGCCGCCCTGGGTGGAGCCGGCCATGCCGGCGCCGCCCGTCCCATCGATCATCATGCCGCCCGTGCTGTAGGTGCCCGAACGGCCGCCGGGCGGAATCTGGCCGCCGATCACGTCCGTGCCGGCCGCGGATCCGGTGATCGGGGCGGCGGTCGGGCCGCCGCCGACCACCGGTGGCGCACCCGGCGCCGGCTCCGTGCCGCGTGTGACCAGGCCCTGGCTTCCCGACGCCGGGGCCGCGGGCGACCCCGCTCCGGTGCCCTGGGCCGCCGCCCCCACGAGGGGGGAAGCGCACAAGGTCACTGCCAACATCCATCCCAATCGTCGCATGACCGCGTCCTTTGCGTAACGTCGGGATGGGAACGCGCGAGCGTGGGTGGCGTCGCACGTGGACTGGCGTGGCGGTGGTTCCGGGGCAGAGACGGTCAGTCCGTTCCGGTCGCTGCGGCGCGATTGGTCTACCTTGCCGGTGGCCGGAGCGCATTCCGCACGAGACCGAACTGGCCTAGTCTGGGGCATGGCCCGACTGAGCGTGAACCTGAACAAGGTCGCCCTGCTGCGCAATTCGCGTCGCACCGGGGTGCCCGACCTGCTGCACTTCGCCCGGCTTGCGCTCGCGCACGGGGCGCAGGGCATCACCGTCCACCCCCGCCCGGACGAGCGGCACATCCGCGCGTCGGACGTGCCGGCCCTCGCGGCCGTCCTGCAGCCCGACCGGCCACGGGTGGAGTTCAACATCGAGGGCTACCCGGACGACCGGCTGATGGCGATCCTGCGGGCGGTGCGGCCGGAGCAATGCACGCTGGTGCCGGATGCGCCGGATGCGTTCACGTCCGAGGAAGGGTGGCGACTCGATGCGGCGCAGCGGGCGCTCGCGGAGCCATCGATCGCGGCGATCCGCGCCCTGGGCTGCCGGGTGGTGCTGTTCGTCGACCCCGATCCCGCGGTCCCGGCGCGGGCGAAGGAAGCGGGGGCGGACGGGATCGAGATCTACACCGGATCCTATGCGGCGGCGTTCCGCACCGGGGCCGAGGCGCCGCTGCTGGACGCGATCGCGGCGACCGCGCGTGCCGCGGCGGAGATCGGGCTGGTGGTGAATGCCGGGCACGACCTGAACCTGCACAACATCCCGCCGCTGATGCGGGCGGTTCCGTTCCTCGCGGAGGCCTCGATCGGGCATGAGCTGACCGCCGACGCGCTGGAGGCAGGCTGGGCGGCCACGATGGCGGCCTATTCCGCGGCCCTGGAGGGCTGACGCCCGAGCGGATGCTTGTCGTGGAGGCGGGGCATGACGGTATGATGCCGCCTCCACGGGAGTTCGAGTGTCATTCTCATCGACGACGTGCATCGGCACGGGTCAAGCGTCGCCGCGGTGACGGCGGCGCTTACGCAGGCTCTGCCGCTGGAGCCGGCCATGTCCGCGGCGTTCGTCCAGGCGGCGGCCCTGCACGACATCGGCAAGCTGACGCTCCCCGAACAACTCTGGAGCAAGGCGGGCCCGCTGGAGGCGGACGAACGATGCCTGGCGCGGCGCCATCCCGTGCGCGGGCACGCGATTCTGCGCGCCATGCGGCCAGCGGTGGCGGAGGCCGTCGCGGAGGCCGCCCTCACCCATCATGAGGCGTGGGACGGATCCGGCTACCCGGGCGGCCTGCGCGGGCGCGAGATTCCGCTGGTGGGGCGCATCGTGGGCCTGTGCGACGTGTATGCGGCGCTGCGGGAGGCGCGTGCGTACAAGGCTCCCTTCTCCCACGATCAGGCGCTCTCGCTGATCGCTGCGACCGATTCCGCGCAGCGTGCGCATAGCGGGATGTTCGACCCCGACCTTCTGCCGGTGTTCCTGCGAGCGGGGCAGGAGGTGCGTGCGGCGTTCGAATCGGCCCACCTGCAAGACGACGGGGCGCTGCGGCGCGTGCTCGACGCCGTGACCGGTCGTGTGGCGTCAGGAGCTCCCGGGCGGTCCGACCCGCCCGTCTGATCTGCGCTCACCTGCTGCCGCTTGCAGGACAATTCCATCTTGGTGAGACGATCTCCGGAGTTTTGTGCAGCCGCGAAAGACGGACGCTCCTTGCGGTTCTCCAACAAGTCAGGCGTAATCGGACCTCCAGAAGGTGTGATCGGGGGCGGTCGAAATCGATTCTTGGATCAAACCGTCGGGATTCGACGCGAGGAGGCGGGAACGAGGCGGCGGCAGGTATCCGATCGGGGTGGATGCCAAGAACGACCACTGGCCTGAAGGATGTCTCGTAATGCTGCGCGTCTCTCACGCGCGGCCATTCTCCGTCGGGCG
>MKTV01000108.1 GCA_001898425.1 Rhodospirillales bacterium 69-11 | reverse complement strand
CGGCTCGGTTCGTTCTGCACCGGTAATCGCGTGATCGTGTGTTCACGAAGGGGGGAATTTGCGTTCTTGTGCAGCAACTATCTCGCCCCGCCACTCGGCCGCGCACCACCCAACCGCACCCCTCGCGTCATGGCGCCGCCAACTTCCGGAGCATCCTTGTCGCTAGGACTGCAGCACTTGGCCGCCCCGCGCGCGCCACGGCAGAGCGATGTTGCAGCGGGACTGGCGTCACGGCCCCGCAGCGGCACGCTGGCCGTTCGCCTGCTCATGCTCGTCGCCGCAGCCGCGCTCCCGCTCCTGCTGCTCGGCATGTGGACGCTGTGGGACGAATACTGGACGCAGCGCGCCACGGCGGAACGCCAGCTCGTCGAACAGGCGCGAAGCCTGGGCCGGCTGGTGGACGGAGAGTTCGACCGGACCGTCTCGGCCCTCGGCATCCTGGCACACTCCGCAAGCCTCTCACGCGGGGACCTCGGGGATTTCGCCACCGAGATGCTGGCTGCCCGAGCGACCTTGGCCGACCACGACCTGCAGCCGAAGACGGATATCCGGATCCGGCTGCTCGACACCGAGGGCCGGCTGCTGCGCGACACCGGCCTGCTCGACGGCAGCATCCCGGCCGCGACGCAGCGCGGCATTCCGGCAGCCCTCGCGGCCATCCGGACCGGCAAGCCGCAGGTCTCCGACCTGATCGTCGGCCCCTTCACCCGCACGCCGTTCGTGGTCGCCATCGTCCCGGTGCCGAGAAGCGGATCGGCACAGCGCGGCGCGTCCCCCGCCGCCGGCGGCCTCGGCGCGAACATCCCCGCCCCGACGCTCCGCGCCATTCTCGCCGAAGCCGCCTTGCCGCGCGGGGCGGTCGCATCGCTGCACGATCGGCAGGGCCGGACCGTCGCACAATCCGCGCCGGACGCCACCGCCACGGGCGAGCCGCTTCCGGCGGCCGTGGCGAAGGCCGCGGGCGGAGCCGACGCAGGCCTGCTGCCCGACACCGTGCTGGGACGGGCCAACGATCCCCTGCGCATCGCCTTCGCGCGCGCCGAGGAGAGCGGATTCGTGATCCAGGTCGCGGTCCCCGAGCGGACCTTCCTGGCCCCGCTGCATGAGGGCCTGTTCCGTAGCGCCATGATCGGAATGGCCGCGATGGTGCTCGTGCTGCTGCTCTCGCTCGCGGTCGCGCAGGGCATCGTCTCCGCCTTCGGCCGCGTGCCGGACCTGGTGCGTGCGGGCGCGCGGGCGCCGCACCCGACCTTTCCGCGCACCGGCCTGCGCGAAGCCGACGAACTGGCCGACGCACTGATCCGCAGCGAGATGGAGCTGCATCGGCTGAACCAGGAACTGGAGCTGCGCGTCGCGCGGGAAGTGGAGGCGCGGGACGAGGCCAACGTCCGCGCCGCCCGCGCCGAACGGCTGCAGGCCTTGGGCCAGCTCGCCGCCGGCATCGCCCACGACATCAACAACGTGCTGCAGGCGATCCAGGGCGGCGCCGCGTTGATCGAACGTCACCCCGGCAACCAGGCCACCGTGAAGCGCCTGGCCGGGTTGATCTCCGAGGCGGTGGCGCGCGGATCCAGCGTCACGCGCCGGCTGCTCGCCTTCGGCCGCCAGGGCCGGCTGCGGGTCGAGTCGGTGAGCGTGGAGGAACTTCTGCTGACCCTCTCGGACCTGTTGCGTCCCGCGATCGGGCCGGGCATCGCGCTGGAGATCGCACCGACCAACGGCCTGCCGCCGGTACGGACCGACAAGGGCCAGCTGGAAACGGTGCTGGTGAACCTTGCGAGCAACGGCCGTGACGCGATGCCGGATGGCGGACGGCTGGAGATCGCCGCGACGCTGGACCACGTGCTGGAGGGCATGCCCGCGCCGGTCCCGCTTTCCCTCGGGCGCTATGTCTGCCTGCGGATCACGGATACCGGCTCGGGCATGGATGCGGCGACGCTGGCGCGGGCGGTCGAACCGTTCTTCACGACCAAGCCGATCGACAAGGGCGCCGGCCTCGGCCTGTCGATGGCCAAGGGGTTCGCCGAACAGAGCGGCGGCAACCTGCTGATCGAGAGCGCGCCGAACCGGGGCACGACGGTGCGCCTTTGGCTCCCCGTCGCGGTCTGAGCCGGTCGCCGCCGCTCAAGGGGAGGTGGCGCGCCCTATGAATGCAGCCGCGCCCCCTTGGTGGCCCGGTCCACATCCTTCTTCGGCCCGCGCAGGGCGATGCCGACGAGATCCGGCGCATCGGCCGGCTCCGCCGCGAAGGCCGCGCGGTTCGCGGCGTCGTGCCCGGTCGAGAACATCGCCCGCACGTAGACCGCCTGCGTCAGCCCGCGCTCCAGACCGGTTCGCCACGCCCGCAGCAACTGGCTCGCATCGGCGGCGAAGACCAGGATCGGCTGGCCCAGCAGGCGCGCGTAACCCCGGCCGGCGGCGTCGAGATAGGGTTCGCCCATCGCGTCCGGCGCCGCGCCCGCGATTCCGCTGGCCAGGAACGCCGTCACGTTCAGCTTCTGCCAGACCGCCAAGTCCTCCTGCACCAGGACCGCCACCTTCGTGTCGAACATGCCTCGCCTCCCGCTGTCCCGGGGGAGTTCAGCGCGGTGGCGGTGTGGTGTCTGGAACGCCCGTGCAGCAGGCGCGGTAGGCGCCGGGGGTCACGCCATAGGCGCGGCGGAACCAGCGGCCGAGATGGCTCTGGTCGGCGAAGCCGCAGGCGGCGGCGACCGCGGCCGGACCCTCGCCCCCGGCCAGAAGGGCGCGGGCCCGCACCAGCCGGAGCTGCACGAGATAGGCGTGGGGCGCCGATCCGTAGGCGGCGCGGAAGGCGCGCGCGAGCTGGAATCGGTCCGCCGCCCCGGCCGCGCGGGCCAGCGCATCGGCGCCGATCTCCTCGGCCCAGGTCTCATGCAGGCAGTCCCGCGCACGCCGCGCGATGCGCTGGTCGCGCCCTTGCCGCAGGACGGGTTCAACGACGCCGGACTGCATCCCGATCCGCGCGGCCAGGTCCTGCAGGGCGGCGTCGCGCACCAGCCGTGGCGCGGGCCGCGCGATCGAGGCCCAGGCGCGCCGGATGGCGGTTGCCAGCGGCGGATCGTCGGTCAGGCTTTCCCGGAACCCAGGCAGGCCGGGACGGCCGGGCAGCGCGTCCCGCAGCCAGGGCTGCGGCAGGTACAGCATGCGGTAGGCGAACCCGCCGGCGGCGCCGGCCTGTCCGTCATGCGCCTCCTGCGGCTCCATCAGGATCACCCGGCCGGGCGTGCTGCGCCGCCGAACGCCGCGGCAGAGGAAATCCTGCACGCCCCGATCGGTGACGCCGACCAGCCATTCGTCGTGGCGATGCAGGTCGTAGGCATGACCCACGAAGCGGGCGCGAATGGTCTCCACGCCCGTCGCGGGATCGCGGGCGAGGTGGATCGCATCGGGTCGGTCTCGGGGATCGGGCACGCGGCGCATGATAGCGCGGCCGGCAGGCCGGCGCAGCGGGCACCGGCCGCGCCGACCGCGCGGGTCAGGCCAGCGCGAGTTCGGGCTCCGCCGAGGCCGGTCGGCGAAGGCTGCCGCGCGCGAGGTGGCGGGACAGTCGCCGCGCTGCGAAGCCCGCGCCATAGGCGAAGCGCAGGAGCGGGCCGAAACTGTTCGCCGCGATCGGGCCGATCATGAACAGCCCCGGCACGGAGGTTTCGAAGACGCGTGACAGGACCGGGGTGGGCCCCTCGCAGCTGATCGCATCGCGGAGCCGTGGGCTCACGAAGATCAGCCGCCCGAGGTCCGCCCGAAAGCCGGTCGCCGCGATCACGTGATCGGCCGTGACCGTCCGCGTCTCCGCCCCGCCGATCCGGAACGTCACGGCCGGCCTGCCCTCGCAGAACCGGGAGCCGACGAGGTCCGCGCGCAGGATGACCGTCACGTTGCGCTCGATCTCGGCCCGGGCCGTCCATCCCGGCGCGGGGCCGAGGTGCCGGCGGACGATCATGTGGCGGAAGTCGCGCGGCATGTGGTGGAACAGCATGGGCGCCGTCACGCAGGCCCAGGAGCGCCACCCGGTTCCCAGCCCGGATTCCGGGGCGCGGATCCGCTCCAGCAGGCCGCGTGGCGCCGGGGCGCCGCAGAAGCCGATCCGGTCGTGCCGCGCGGCGACCGTGGCGCGGCCGCCGGCCTGGCTGATCAGCGCCGCCATCTCCACCCCGGAGGCGCCGCCGCCGATGACCAGCACCTCCTTCCCCGCGAACCGGTCGAGATCGCGATACCGGGTGCTGTGGCCGCAGAGCGGGCCGACGATCGCGTCCAGGTCGCACGGCAAATGGGAGAAGAACCCGATGCCCACGGCGAGCACCACCCGGCGCGCCACGACCTGCTGGCCCGTGTCGAACCGCAGCACGAACCTGCCGCCCTCGTGATCGAGCCGCGTGACGCTGCGCGTATCGAGGTCCGGCACGAAGCGCCGCTGGAACGCCAATCCGTAGCGCCAGAACGTCTCCAACGGAACCGGCAGGCCGGAATGCTGGTAGGGCAAGCCCTGGGACCGGCAGAAATCGCGCAGCTCGAGCGCGCCATCCGGGTGCCAGAGGTTCGAGGCGAAGCCTTCCGACTTCAGCACCATCCCTGTCGGCATGCTGTCGCGCCAGAACTGCATCGGCTGCCCGAACACCCGGACGTCCAGGCCGGTGCCGGCCAGATGTGCGGCCAGCGATAGCCCGTAGGGTCCGGCACCGATGATCGCGATGTCGGTCGTCGTGGACATGGTCGTCTCCACTGCAACAAACGATGGGGAATGTTCGACGGGCCGCAGCCGCGATCCGGTCAGGGCTGCTCCTTCGCCAGGAGAGCCGCGGACACGTCGTGCCGCCGTATCCGGATCGCGCTGCGGTCCTGCAGCCACGCGCGGGTCAGCCCCCAGATCTTGCGCAGCGGGACGAGATGCAGCCGCGCCAGCGAGCGGTATTCGACATGTTCCTCGTCCGCCAGGCCGAAGGTGAAGTGCTCGTTCGGCTGGGGTATCGCGAGCGTGCCGAACAGGCGGTCCCAGACGGACAGCAGCAACCCGTAGTTCCGATTGTAATGACGTGGCTCGATGCTGTGATGCAGCTGGTGCCAGTACGGGCAGAGGAACACACGGTTGAGCCAGGGACCGTACGACATCTCCAGGTGCGTGTGCCGCACCACGTCCATCATCAGCAGGGCGCGCAGCATGTAGGCGCTCAGGCCGAACACCGTGAGCTCCACCGGATCGAGCGCGAAGAACAGCCAGATCCCGTAAGTGACGCCGGGGATCAGGCCGTTCCACCAGCGATTGAGGATCTCATCCAGCGGATGCACGCGATCCTTGGTCACACCGACCATGACCTCGGCCGAGTGATGGACCTTGTGCAGTTCCCACAGCAGGGGCACGCGATGGCACAGGTAATGGTAGATGTAATAGGAAAGGTCGTAGGCCAGCACCATGGACAGCGTGAACGCCACCAGCAGCGGCACGCCCGCCGGTCCGGGATGGTGCGACGGCCCGAACAGCAGCGTCAGCACCGAATGGGCGGCGTAGCCCGCCGCGACCGTGGACAGGCCGAGTGGCACGACCAGCAGCGGCATGAACAGGCGGCGGGAGAGCCAGAACAGGACGTCCGCGCGCGCCGAAGGATGGGAGAGCGTGCCCGGCGGCAGGCAATGCCGCAGGAAGCCGCGGGGCCGGCCGGCCTGCCACCAGGTCACGATGGCGGCGAAGACGACCGTCGCCCAGACCAGCAGAAGGCCGAGGCGGTCGGGATCGGTGATCAGGGTGAAGGGTGCGTTGGTGAGGGTCGCCCATGACGCGTCCAGGGACAGAGCGTGCATCGTGCGTGTGATGTCCATGCTGAAAGCCTCGTGACGGATGACGCGCGGCATCGGTGCGCCGGCGCGGGCCACCTTGGTCGCGACGATCAGCCGGCCCCTTTGATCCAGATCAAAGCCTCGATCACAGGTCGAACAGGCTGCGGCGGCGTAACGGGTTTGTGTCCCGGACGGACGGGGACGGATCGCGGCGACCCGGGCCGGGATCGGATCCGCCCCGGCAATCCGTCTGGCGCGCCCACCCGCGCCCGTGCTTATGTGCCGGGGTGGACGGAACATTCCCGGAACCCTTTGCCGGCTGGTTCGCGCGCCAGGGCTGGGTCCCGCGGTCGCACCAGCTTGCCATGCTGCAGGCCGCCCAGGCGGGCGAGAGCGCGCTGCTGATCGCGCCTACCGGCGGGGGCAAGACGCTGGCCGGGTTCCTCCCCAGCCTCGTCGCCCTGGCGCAAGCGCCGCGGGAGGGATTGCACACGCTGTATCTCAGCCCGCTGAAGGCGCTCGCGACCGACATCGCCCGCAACCTGATGCGGCCGGTGGACGAGATGGGCCTGCCCGTCACCATCGAGACGCGCACCGGCGACACGCCGGCCAATCGCCGCGCGCGGCAGAAGCAGGAACCGCCGAACCTGCTGCTGACCACGCCCGAGAGCCTCGCCGTGCTGCTGTCCCTGCCCGACGCGCCGGTCTTCTTCCGCTCGCTCCAATGCGTGGTGATGGACGAGGTCCATGCCCTCGCCGGCACGAAGCGCGGCGACCAGCTCGCGCTTGGCGTGGCGCGGCTCGGCACGCTCGCGCCGGGGCTGCGGCGCATCGGGCTGTCGGCCACGGTCGCGCATCCGGACGCGATCGCCGCCTATGTCGGCGCCGACCGCCGGATCGAGGTGCGGGACGGCGCGCCACCCAGCCTCGCGATGACGCTGCCCGCCGGCCGGCTGTCTTGGTCGGGCCATATGGGGCTGGAAGCCGCACCCGAGGTGATGGCGCGCATCCGCGACGCCGGCCTGACGATCGTGTTCGTCAACACCCGCGCGCAGGCGGAGCTGATGTTCCAGGCGCTGTGGAAGCTGAACGACACGACGCTGCCGATCGCGCTGCACCACGGCTCGCTGGAGGTGGAGCAGCGCCGCCGGGTGGAAGCGGCGATGGCCGAGGGCAAGCTGCGTGCCGTGGTCGCGACCTCCTCGCTGGATCTCGGGATCGACTGGGGCGGGGTGGACCAGGTGATCCAGGTGGGCGCGCCCAAGGGCATCTCCCGCCTGCTGCAGCGCGTGGGCCGCGCCAACCACCGGATGGACGAAGCGTCGCGCGCGGTCCTGGTGCCCGCCAACCGGTTCGAGGTGCTGGAATGCGAGGCCGCCATGCTGGGCGTCGCCGCGCGGGAGCTCGACGGCGATCCGCCGCGTCCCGGCGGGCTCGACGTGCTGGCGCAGCACCTGCTGGGGCTTGCCTGCAGCGCGCCGTTCCATCCGGACGACGTCTATGCCGAGGTGACGCGCGCCGCGCCGTACGCGGCGCTGTCGCGGCGGGATTTCGACGACGTGCTGCGCTTCGTGGAGGATGGCGGCTACGCGCTCGCCGCCTATGAGCGGTGGCGCAAGCTGTTCCGCGACAGCGAGGGCCGCATGCATGTCCGCAGCGCTCGCATCGCCGCGCAGCATCGGATGAACATCGGCACGATCGTCGAGGCGCCGCTGCTGAAGGTGCGGCTGGTCGGCAAGAAGCGCTTCGGCCCCGTGCTGGGCGAGGTCGAGGAGTATTTCGTCAACCTGCTGCGCCCCGGCGACACGTTCAATTTCGCCGGCCGCCTGCTGACCTTCCTGCGCCTGAACGCGACCGCGGTGGAATGCGCCGAGGGCGGCAGCGGCGAGCCGATGGTGCCGGCCTATGAGGGGGGCCGCCTGCCGCTGAGCACCAACCTCGCCGACCGCGTGCGCGCGCTGCTGCAGGATCCGCGCCGCTGGGACCTGTTCCCGGAGCCGGTGCAGGAATGGTTGCATCTGCAACGGAAATCGTCACGCATGCCGGGACGCGCCGACCTGCTGGTGGAGACGTTCCCGCGCGGCGACCGCTGGTATCTCGTCGCGTACTGCTTCGAAGGCCGCAACGCCCACCAGACGCTGGGCATGCTGCTGACCCGGCGCATGCAGCGTGCCGGCATGGCACCTTTGGGCTTCGTCGCGACCGACTACGTGCTGGGCGTGTGGTCGGCGCACCAGCCGACCGACATCGCGTCGCTGTTCGACCAGGACATGCTGGGCGACGACCTGGAGGATTGGCTCGCCGAGAGCTCCATGCTCAAGCGCACCTTCCGCAACGTGGCGGTGATCGCGGGCTTGATCGAGCGGCACCATCCGGGCGCGGAGAAGAGCCGCCGGCAGGTGACGGTGAACTCGGACCTGATCTACGACGTGCTGCGCCGCCACCAGCCGGACCACATCCTGCTTCGCGCGACACGAGCCGATGCCGCGGGCGGGCTGATCGACGTGGGCCGCATCGCGGGCATGCTGGCGCGGGTGAAAGGACGGATCGTGCACATGGCGCTCTCGCGCGTGTCCCCGCTGGCAGTGCCCGTGCTGCTGGAGATCGGGCGGGAGAGCGTGCGCGCCGGCGAGGACGAGGAGAAGCTGCTGGCCGAGGCGGAGGCGATCATCGCCGAAGCGACGGGCGAGGCGGAGCCGCCGCACCGCGGAACGCCGGACCGGTCGGGGGTGAAGACGATCCATCGTCGGAACGTCGCCCGACGGAAGGAAACCCAGGGCATGCTTCGGTTCTGACGATGGCCATCGGGCGCAAACAGGCATCGAAAGCCCAGCCGATCCAGGGCGCCATGCCGCAGGGTGATGCGGCCGTTGCGGCGATCTGCGCGGTGATCCGCCGCATCCCGAAGGGTTGGGTGGCCACCTATGGCCAGGTCGCCGCGAAGGCCGGCCTGCCGCGGCGCGCCCGCCTCGTCGGCCAGGTGCTCCAGCACCTCGATCCGGCCAGCGACGTGCCATGGCATCGGGTCGTCAATGCCAAAGGGGAAGTGTCCTGGACGCTGTCGCGCAACGGCAGCGACCGCCTCCAGCAGAAATTGCTGGAACAGGAAGGAATCGAATTCGACGCCAGGAACCGCTTCGACCTGGAGCGATTCCGGTGGCTCGACTAGGCGGAGCCCCCGAGTCATGGCCGGCGAAGGCCGGCCATCCACGACTTTTACCCTGGCCGCAGCGAAGAATGATGGATGGTCGCCCTTCGGCGACCATGACACGGATGACGGTGCGGGCACGATACGCAATCCGGCGTCAGGACTTCTGGGTCCACGCTTCCCGTACGAGCGGCGGGGCCTTGCTGGGATCGATGTCACGCGACGCCAGATACGTCTCGTACATCTGCTCCGTCTTTCCGGTCGTGTAGTAGAAATCGAGCGTCGTACCCAACCAGTCACGCCAGGTCTTGTCCGCCTCGCGGCGCACGCCGGCCGAGGTCGCCGAATAACGGATGGGCGTGGGCAGGATTACCTGGCCGCTCTGCGTCTTCTTCTGCATCAGCACCAGCGCCGGATGATAGAAGCACAAGGCCGTCAATTGGCCGGCCTGGAACGCGAGAGTCGCCGCATCCAGCGACGGAAAACGCTTGATCACCGCATTCTTCAGGCGCGCGGTCACGTCCCGGTCCGGGGCCGTCCCAAGGGCAACGCCGATCGTCACGTCCGGCTTGTCGAGATCGGCCCAGCTCCGTGCCGTCACGCCATCCCGCACCAGCACGCCCTGCGCGTAGTAGAAGAATGGCTGCACCGGGAAGTCCACCGCAAGCGCACGTTGCGGCGTCGCGTCCAGCACGAACATGACGTCGAACTGCCCTGCCTGCAGCCCGGCAACCGCATTGGCCCAGGTGGTTTCGACCGGAACCAGCTTGACGTTCAGATCGCGCGCGATCGCCTCTCCGGCAAGGTAGCCGATCCCGCCCCAGGTACCGTTCACGACGTCCTTGTAGAACCACGGCTCGCCCGGAGCGATCCCGATGCGAACCTCACCGGTGCTGCGAATGCGGTCCCAGGTAGAGGCGGGCGTGTCGGCGCGAGCTCCGCTGGCGGCAAGGCCCGCGACACTTGCGAGGCCAAGACCGAGCGCGGTCCGACGGTGCTTGACGTTCTCGGTCATCTGGCCTCGTTGTCGCAGGATGGGTGGCGAAACATGGAGTGGCGGTTCCCGCAGCGTCAAGGCGGTTGCGGCCCGTGTCGCGCGGGTCGAACTGTTCGAGTACCGGCGCGCGCTGGACGGGCGCTCCTGGAACCCCGTCTCGCGCTGGGACGAACGCCGCGCCCCCCTGCTGCGGATCACCGCGAGCGACGGAGCGGTGGGCATCGGCGAGGCGTGGTCGGATCAGACCCGGATGTCGGACCTGTTCGCCGCGGCACCCCCGCTGGTTTCCCAGCTCCTCGGCCGCGATGCAGACGACATCGAGGGGATTCATCGTGCGACGTGGCAAGCGGCAGGCCCGACGGCCTGGACCAGGGCCGCCATCGCCAGCGCCATCGACGTGGCGCTCTGGGACCTTCGGGCGCGGCGCATGGGTGCTCCGCTGCGCGCAGTGCTGGGGACACGGGATACGGCGCAGGTCTATGCCAGCGGCGGACTGTATGGCGACGGCAAGGACGACGCCGCGCTTGCCGACGAGATGGCGTCCTATGCGCGGCGAGGCTTCACGGCATTCAAGATGAAGATCGGCGCCCTCGGACTCGCGGCCGACCTGGACCGCGTGCGCGCCGTGCGTCGGGCCTTGGGGCCGGACGCAGAGATCATCGTTGATGCCGTGGGCTCCCTCACACCCGCGGCCGCGCCGGAGTGGTTCGCCGCCCTGCATGCCTGCGGCGTGCGCGCCATCCAGGCACCGCTGCCCGCGCATGATCTGGACGGGATGACGGCGCTGCAGCGGCTTGGCATCCTTGATGTCGTCGCCCAGGAGGCGGAGTTCCGGCCGCACGCCTTTCGCACGCTGCTGGACCGCGGCGCCGTGGGGTGGCTGCAGTTCAACCCGGCGCTGGCCGGGGGGATCACGCAGGCGCTCGCATTGATTGCGCAGGCGCGGGCACGCGGTGTGCCGGTGACCCTGCAATGCCATGCGACGGCCGTGCTGCAGGCGACGTGCCTGCATCTCGCCACCCTCCCCGGCGTGCGGTCCGCGGAGTTCCACATGTTCCACGACCATCTGCACGCGTGTCTGCCGCCGGCGATGAGCCTGCTCCATGACGGCGTGCTGCGACTCGGGACGGAGCCGGGCCTGGGCATCGACCCCCGATTCCTCGACCGCGACCTTCCCGATGGCGGGTCGCTGGTGCGGATTCTCGCCGTGCCCGATTGATCCCGCCGGTTCGGCTGGGCACGGTGCAGCCGGCTACGGAGAGGAGCAAGGCCATGGCGGGCAGCCAGGACATCGCCGAGGACCCTCGCAATGCGGACGTGCTGGTGTGGGTGAACGGCCGGCTCGTGCCGCGCGACCAGGCGGTGGTGTCGGTGTTCGACGGCGGCTTCATCGCGGGCGACGGCGTGTGGGAGGGGCTGCGCCTGCAGCAGGGAACGTTGCTCTTCCTCGACGAGCATCTCGATCGCCTGTTCGCCGGCGCGCGCGCGATCGACCTCGATATCGGCCTGGACCGCGCCGGATTGCGGGCAGCGCTCGACGAGACCATGCGGGCGAACCGCATGCATGACGGCGTGCACTTGCGGCTGATGGTGACGCGCGGCGTGAAGCGGACGCCAAGCCAGGATCCGCGCACGACGACCGGGGGAGCGACGGTGGTGATCGTGGCGGAGCACAAGGTGCCCGCACCCGGCCTGGCCACCACCGGGCTGGCGCTGCTGACCTCTACGGTGCGCTGCACGCGGCCCGACCAGTTCGACATGCGGCTCAACTCGCACAGCCGGCTGAACCTGATCACGGCGCTGATCCAGGCCTACAAGGCCGGCGCGGACGAGGCGCTGATGCTCGACGATGCCGGTTTCGTAGCGAGCTGCAACGCGACCAACTTCTTCTTCGTCCGAGATGGAGTGGTCTGCACCTCGACGGGGCGGACCTGTTTCAATGGCATCACGCGGGCGAAGATCATCGCGATCTGTGAGCAGCACGGCGTGCCGCTCCGGCGCGACAACTTCACCTTGCTCGACGTGTACGGAGCGGAGGAGGCCTTCGTCACCGGCACGTTCGGGGGCGTGACGCCGGTCCGCATGATCGACGGCCGCGGCCTCGGCGCCGTACCGGGCCCGATGACGGCGCGCCTGATCGGGCTTTACGCCGATCTGTTGAGGCAGAGCGTCGGCTCACCCTGATCGGGACGCCCTGCCCAATCGCCAGGCCAGACGCATACCTGCTTCCCTGATCACGCTTCGTTCTCTATAGCCCCCACATGACCCCCGCCCCCATCCACCTCGCCGGCGAGCGCCTCATGCTCGACCCCGCCGGCGCGCTCTTCTGGCCGGCGACCGGCCTGCTCGTCGTCTCCGACCTGCACCTCGAGAAGGGCACCGCCTTCGCGCGACGGGGCATGCTGCTGCCGCCCTGGGACACGCAGGCCACGCTCGACCGGCTCGCCAACCTGCTGCGCCGCTGGCAGCCGCGGATCGTCGTCGCGCTGGGGGACTCGTTCCACGACGCGCAGGGGGCCGCGCGCCTGCCGCACGCAGAACTCCGCCGGCTGAACGCGATGACGGAGGCGCATCGCTTCATCTGGGTGCAGGGCAACCACGACCCCACGCCGCCCGCCGGCGTCGGCGGCGAGTGGGTGGAGGAATTCGTCACCACCCCGCTGCTCTTCCGCCACCAGGCGATCATGGCGGCCGATCCCGGGGAGATCGTCGGCCACCATCACCCGAAGGCGGCGGTTCCGGCACGTGGCGGATCGGTGAGCCGCCCCTGCTTCGTCGTCGGCGACCGCCGCCTCATGATGCCGGCCTTCGGCGCCTATACCGGCGGGCTGGACGTGCGGGACCGCGCGATCGCCCGCCTGTTCCCCCGTGGCGGGCGCGTCTTCCTGCTGGGCAAGGACCGGCTGTTCAGCTTCACTCTCGCGGCGCTCGCTGCCACGCATTGAGGCCGCCCATGCACAAGACGATCCGCACGCACGCGCTGGAGATCGCCTATCTCGAATCCGGCCCGCCGGACGGGGTGCCGGTGGTCCTGCTGCACGGCTGGCCGTCGGACGTGCATGACTGGGATGGCGTCGCGCCCGCCCTGGCCGAGGCAGGCTGCCGCGTGCTGGTCCCGTGGCTGCGCGGGTTCGGGCCGACCCGCTTCCTCGACCCCGCCACCCCCCGTTCCGGCCAGCAGGCGGCACTCGGCGCCGACCTGCACGACTTCATGAGCGTGCTGGCCCTGCCGCCGGCGATCCTGGCCGGTTACGACTGGGGCGGCCGCGCCGCCTGCGTCGCCAGCGCCCTCTGGCCGGAGCGGACGCGGGGCCTCGTGTCCATCACCGGCTACAACATCCAGAACATCCCCGCCGCGCACCACCCGGCCGACCCGGCGCAGGAACACCGCTACTGGTATCAATGGTATTTCCACACCGACCGTGGCCGCGCGGGCCTGCAGCAGAACCGGCGCGCGCTGTGCCGCCTGCTGTGGCGGCTCTGGTCGCCCAACTGGGCGTTCGACGACGCGACCTTCGATGCGACGGCCGAGAGCTTCGACAATCCGGACTTCGTCGACGTCACCCTCCAGTCTTATCGCCACCGCTATGGCCAGGCGGCAGGCGATCCGGTCCTCGATGCGCTCGAGGCGCGGCTCGCCGCCCAGCCCGTGATCGCGACCCCCAGCATCGTCCTGCACGGCGCGGAGGACGGGGTCGGTCCGGCCGCCCAATCCGAAACCGCGGCGCGGCACTTCACGGGCCCTTATGAGCGGCAGGTGGTGCCGGTGGCCGGCCATTTCCTGCCGCGCGAGACGCCCCAGCCGGTGATCGACGCCGTGCTGCGGCTGCGCGACCGCGCGCCCTGATCCGCTCCTTCCGGAGCGTCGTCCCTCGGGACCCCGCCGGCACGTTCGGCCCCGACGTGTGGCCCGCTACAGCCGTCGCAGCGGCAGGGTCGACGCCGCGAACACGATCGTGCCGGAGAAGCACGCGACCAGCAGGAACACGCCGCGGAACGCATCCCCGATCTCCGCCTGCACGAGCGCCTGGCGCTGCGGCGGCAGGCTCGCCAGGACCGACGGGCCGCGCTTCACCATGTCCAGGAACAGCGTCGCCGTCTCCTGATCCATCGCCGACAGCAGCCCGAACAGCACCGCCCCCGCCGCCGCCGCGCCGAACGCGGAGCCCAGGGAGCGGGAGAGCTGGACGGAGGCCGCCGCGGCGCCGAGATGGCGCGTGCCGCCCACGGCCTGCGCGGTGATCTGCGCCGTGATCATCGATGTGCCCTGGCACAATCCGCCGATCGCGAGCACCCAGGACAGCGCGCCGCGGCTCAGGGACGGTCCCCAGAGCGCCAAACCGATCAGGCTCACGCCCGTCACCATCAGCCCGACACTCGGGAAGATCGCGGTCCGGCCGGTGCGCGAGATCAGCCATCCGGTGACCACCGCGCCGGAGCTCACGGCGCCGGTCAGCGGGATCAGCAGCAGTCCGGTTTCGGCGGGCGAGGCGCCGGTCACGACCTGGAAGTAGATCGGCAGGAAGGTCATCATCGCGACCAGCGAGGCGCCGGAGCAGGCGCCCATCAGGTCGGCCCGCCAGAAGGACGGCTCCCGCAGCAGGGGCAGCGGCAGCAGCGGGGAGGACGCGCGGCGCTGCTGCCGGATCAGCACGACCAGCACCACCGCCGCCACCACCAGCAGCAATCCGAGCCGGGGGAGCATGTCGACGGAGAGTCGCTGCAGCTGGGTGACCGCGATCAGCAGCGGGACGATGAAGCTGGTCAGCAGCACCATGCCGGTCAGGTCGAAGCTGGCGCGGCCGGTGCGCTTCGCCGTGGGCGGAAGCCGCAGGACGAGCAGGATGGCGAGCAGGCCGAGTGGCAGGTAGCAGAGGAACACGGCGTGCCAGCCCCAGACCTGGGTGATGAACCCGCCGGCGACCGGCCCGACCGTCGTGCCGGCGACGATGTTGGCCGAGAGATAGCCCTGGTAGCTGCCCCGCTCGCGTGGCGGCACCAGCTCCCCGATCAGCGCCTGGGCCAACGTCATCAACCCGCCGCCGCCCAGACCCTGCAGCACCCGGCCACCCAGCAGCCACCAGAAATTCGGGGAGAGCGCGCAGACCACCGACGCCGCCATGAACACCAGCAGCGCGACGATCATCATCGGCTTGCGGCCGAACAAATCCGCGAGCCGCCCATAGGCCGGCGCCGCGACGGTCCCCGCGATCAGGTTTGCGACGATGATCCAGGAGAGCAGCTCGACCTCGCCGAAGCTCGCGGCGATGGCGGGCAGGGCGGTCGCGACGACGGTGCCATCCCCGGCCGAGAGGAACACGGGGAGGATGATCGGCGGCACGACCGTCAGGAACAGGGAGCGGCGCGGCTGGAGGTGCGGCGGCGGAAGGGCGGCGTCGTTCACGGTGGGGCGGCGTCCCCTGCGCGGCAATCCATGCGTTTCCCCCGTCGCTTCGCGTTTGCGTCGAGTAGTGGCACGATGCCGGAAAGCCTGGAAGCGTCCCAAGGAGACCGTCCGATGAACGATGCCCCGATTGCGGCAGAAGCCCCTGCGTTCGACGCGAAGACCGTCGCGGAACTCGCGGAACAGCTCGATCGGCTGCTGAAACTGCGCACCTTGCCGATCGGCATGAAGCTGTTCGAGGACAAGGCCGCGATGGAGGCGGTGCCCGGCCTGCGCCGTCCGGCGAAGGGCAAGACGTTCTCGACGTGCCAGCTCGTGACGCAGTCGCGCATGGCAGGCTTCACGCTGGGGATCACGACGGAGAACGTTCCGGCCTTCTCCTCCTGCTCGAGCGTGATCGGCCTCGACAGTCCGGGCGACATCTACACCTCGGGCCGCAAGATGGAGGGGGTGTGGTTCGAGAACCGGGAGGCCGCGGCGGCGCACCAGGCGCAGATGCCGCGGGTGGAGCCGAAATATGCGGGGCTTGCGATCTCACCGCTGCGCAGCGCGCGGCTGGATCCGCCCGACGTGTGCCTGTTCTACGGCAATCCGGCGCAGATGATCCTGTTCATCAACGGGCTGCAGTGGCGGAACTACCGCCGCTACGATTTCTCGATCACCGGCGAGAGCGCCTGCGCGGACAGCTGGGGCCATGCGCTGAAGACGCGGGAGGTGAGCCTGTCGATCCCGTGCTTCGCGGAGCGCCGTTACGGCGGGGTGGCGGACGACGAGATGCTGATGGCCTGCGCGCCGGCCGACCTGCAACGGGCGGTGATCGGCTTGCAGGGGCTGGCCAAGGCCGGGCTGCGCTATCCGATCATGCCCTTCGGCCCCCAGGCCGAACCGGCCGAGGGGATGGCGAAGAGCTACGCCGGGAAGAGCTGAGGCGCGTCGCCCCCCTGCGTCGGGGCCGGCCTCGTGCCGCCCCCGTGTCATGGCCGGCCTCGTGCCGCCCCCCGTGTCATGGCCGGGCTCGTGCCGCCCCCGGTGTCATGGCCGGCCTTGTGCCGCCCCCGGTGTCATGGCCGGCCTCGTGCCGGCCATCCACGGCTTCGTGCCGCACGGGAACGCGTGGATGGCCGCCCTGCGGCGGCCATGACACCGGGGGGACACGGGCGGCCATGACACGGGGGGACCCAGCCGGCCGCTA
Source organism: Rhodospirillales bacterium 69-11 (assembly GCA_001898425.1). GTDB lineage: Bacteria > Pseudomonadota > Alphaproteobacteria > Acetobacterales > Acetobacteraceae > Rhodopila. Next base: position 11,006 of record MKTV01000108.1, on the reverse strand, counting down.
CGCCCCCGCGTCGTCCGCGACCACCGCATCCCCCACGCGGATCACGCCGGCCTGCACGATCCGCGCGGTGATCCCACCGTGGCCGCGCACCGCGTTGTAGCCGCCCGGACCGAACGCCTCCTCCATGCGGGAGCAGGGATGGCAGGCGCCGGTGCCCTCCAGCACCGCCGTGCCGACGCGAAAGCGCCGCCCCACCAGCGCCAGCAGGTTCACGCCGCCCACCACGAGGTTGCGGCGCAGATGCGCGGGCGCCACCTCGGGGATCCCGAGAAACGAGGCGATGACGGCCAGGTGCTCCGCCTGCACCAGCGTGACCTGCCGGGTGCGCTGCCCACGACTGCGGTAGTGGTCGCCCTCGAGCCCGGTCTCCGGGTCCGCCGACACCATCCCCACCGGCACCGGCGCGACCCGCCGGTCCGGCCGCACGCCGATCCACGTAACCGTCCCTGCCCGCATCGGCGCCGCCATCAGCCGCGCCAGCGGCGAGGCCGGGTTCAGCCCCATCCGCGGGCGGTGCCGACCGATCCGCTCACGCGGAGGGCGGGCGATACCAGGACGGCTTGCGCTTCTCGCGAAAGGCCGCCGTGCCCTCGTGCCCCTCGGCCGAGGCCCGCTGCGTCCACCCCTCATGCGCGAGCAGCGTCATCTGCCGCTCGTCCAGCGTGAGCCCGTTGGCGCCCAGGAAGCTGCGCTTGGTCATCGCGATCGCCTCCGGTCCGCCCAGGAAGATCGCATCCAGCACCTCGGCGAGCTTGGCCTCGATGGCGTCCGCCGGCACGACCTCATGCACCAGGCCGACCCGCGCCGCGTCCTCGGCCCCGAAGCGCTCCCCGGTCAACGCATACCGGCGCGTGTTCCGCAGCCCGATCGCGTTCACCATGTGGGTCGAGATCGGCGTCGGCGAGACGCCCACCCGGATCTCGGTGATGCCGAACTGCGCCGCCGGCGTCGCCAGCGCGACATCCACGCAGCACACGATCCCGCAGCCGCCGCCGAAGCAGGCGCCGTGGACGATCGCGATGGTGGGCTTCGGAAACTCGTTCAGCAGCGTCATCGCCCGCGTCGTTGCGAGCGACGCGGCGAAGTTGCGCTCCGGCGGATAGTCGGTGGCCTCGTTCAGCCAGTTGATGTCGGCGCCCGCCTGGAAGTGCTTGCCGGCGCCGCGGATCACCAGGCAGCGCACCGCCGGGTCGGCCGCGAGGCGTTCGAGCCCGGCGATCAGCGCGTCCAGCAACGCATCGTTGTAGGCGTTGCCGACCTCGGGCCGGTTCAGCGTGACCGTGGCGACGCCGCGGGCGTCGACCGCGCACAGGACCAGATCGCTCATGACGTCACCTTCGCAGGATCGGTGTTGCCGCCGCAGACCAGCACGCCGACCTGCGCGCCGGCGGGAGGAATGAAGCGGCCGGACAGCAGGGCGGCCAGCGCCGTCGCGCCGCCCGGTTCGGCGATCAGCCGGAACCGGTCCCAGAGCACGCGTTGGGCCGCCACGATGGCCTCGTCGGCGACCAGCACGGACTCGGCCACGTGGGATTGCGCGACCGGGAACATCAGCGCGCCGACCTGCCGCGCCCCCAGGCTGTCGGCGGCGAGGCCACCGACCGGCGCCTCGACCGGGTGGCCGACGCGCAGGGCGGTATGGAGGGTGGGGCAGCCTTCCGGCTCCACGCTGACGACCTTCACACTGCCCGCATACCAGGCGGCCATGCCGCCGATCAGCCCGCCACCCCCGGTTGCGACCAGCACATGCGTCAGGTCCGGCGCGTCCAGCTCGAACTCGCGCGCCACGGTTCCCTGCCCGGCGAGCACATCCGGGTGGTCGTAGGCATGCACCTCCAGCGCACCCGTTTCCGCCTGCCGCTCGCGGGACGCGGCGAGCGCCTCCGCATAGGTCTCGCCCCCCTGCACGACCCGCGCCCCGTAGCTCGCGATCCGCGCCACCTTGGCCGCCGGCGTCAGGGCAGGAACGAAGATCTCCGCGGTGACGCCGAGGGCGCGGGCGGCATGGGCGACCGCGGCACCGTGATTGCCCCCCGAGGCGGCGATCACACCGCTGTCCGGAATGTGCGCCGACAGCAATCGGTTGAAGGCCCCCCGCGGCTTGAAGCTGCCTGCGTGCTGCAACAATTCCAGCTTGAGCGCCACGGGACAGGGCGTTTCGAACTCCCGTCCCTCCAGGCGCAGGAGGGGCGTGTGCCGAACATGACCGCGGAGTCGGACAGCAGCGGCGGCGATGGCGGATCGGTCTGTCATGAGGGCCCGGAAGCTGGCACGCGGGCCGATCCGGGGCAAGCAGCGGTCCCGCCCCCGGCGCGCCCCGCCGCCCCCTCGGCGCCGACCGCAACCATAGGGTGCTTTCATTCTTTTAAGCTTGCGGCCACAGTGCCGCCGCATGCACGACCGGAGACGAGTGCACGGGAGCTGCGCCAGCAGGGGCAGCGACGCGGTGCTGATCCTCGGGGCACCCGGATCGGGGAAATCCGATCTGGTGGTGCGGCTGCTGGCGCGCGGCTTTTCCCTGGTGGCGGACGATCAGGTCGACGTCGCGGACGGCATGGCAAGCCCTCCGGAGTCGCTGGCCGGGCTCCTGGAGGTCCGCGGGCTGGGGATCCTCCGCCTGCCGGCCACCTACCCGGCGCGGCTCCGCCTGGTCGCCATGCTCGACGGGCGTCCCGACCGGCTGCCGGCGCCGGAAGCCGACGCCGTATTCGGCCTGCCGCTCGTCCATCTCGATCCCGCGGCCCCCAGCGCGCCGGAGCGCGTGGCGCTCGCCCTCGATTGCGCGACCGGGCGCGTGGCGCAGGTCGCCGGGGCCTTCGCCGCATGACGGCCGCGACCGCATCCGCCGAGGGGCCGAAACGCCGCGTCGTGCTGGTGACCGGCCTGTCGGGCGCCGGCAAGGCGAGCACGCTGCGGGCCCTGGAAGACCTGGGCTACGACGCGATCGACAACCTCCCGCTCACCCTCCTCGAGGAGACGGTCAGGCGCTCGGACCGCAACATGGCGATCGGCATCGATGCGCGCAGCCGCGGCTTCGACGCGGCGGACGTGCTGGCGAGCCTGGCACGGCTGCGCGCCACGCCGGGGCTGCAGCCGGACCTGGTCTATGCCTGCGCCGACGAGACGACCCTGCTGCGGCGCTACACCGAGAGCCGGCGCCGCCATCCGCTGGCGCCCGACGGTCCGGTGGTGACCGGGATCGCCGCCGAACAGACCCTCACCGCGCCGCTGCGTGACGCGGCCGACCTCGTGATCGACACCTCCGACCTGCCGATCGGAACGCTCCGCCGCCTCGTGGAGCAGCATTTCGGGTCCGGTTGCGCCGCGGAGGCCGGGCTGGTCCTCACGCTGATGTCCTTCGCGTTCCCCCGTGGCTTGCCACGGGAAGCGGATCTGGTATTCGACGCGCGCTTTTTGCGAAACCCGCACTACGACCCCATATTGCGCCCGCAGACCGGGCTGGACGCCGCGGTCGGCCGCTATGTCGAGGCCGATCCCGACTTCGCCGGATATTTCGACCGGATCACGGACCTCGTCGACTTGGTGGTTCCGAGATTCGTGCAAGAAGGCAAAAAATACGCTACGATTACGATCGGGTGCACCGGCGGACGGCATCGTTCGGTCTACCTGGTCGAGAAGTTGGCGGCGCATCTGCGGGACCGAACCGCAGATGAGGGGGGCAGCGGCATCGTGGACACACCGTGGCGGCTGCACGTCCTGCATCGCGAGCTTGCGCGCGAGACAGCATCCGCCGATCACGCCCAGGACCGCCCGGTTCCGCGCCGGGACGGCAACGCACATGGCGCGGCCCCGCGGTCCGCGCCAGTTCAGGCACAGGAGGCCTGAGACGACCCGATGACCACCCTTCATGCCACCCTCCACGCCACCAGGGCTCCCTCCCAGGACCCCCGCCGGGACGACGACCCGCTGCCATGATCGGCATGGTTCTCGTCACCCACGGCCGCCTCGCGGAAGAACTGCGCTCCGCGATGGAACACGTCGTCGGGTCGCAACGGAACGTCGACACGGTCTGCATCGGACCGGAAGACGACATGGACAACCGCCGCGCGGAGATCGAGGCCTGTATCCGGCGCTGCGATACCGGCGACGGCGTCGTGCTGCTGACCGACATGTTCGGCGGCACTCCCTCCAACCTCGCCATCTCCATGATGGAACGGAAAGGGGTCGAGGTGATCGCCGGCGTGAACCTCCCCATGCTGGTCAAGCTCGCGAAGGTCCGCTCCAAGCAGCCCCTTGCCGATGCGGTCACTTGCGCCGAGGAGGCCGGCCGCAAATACATCGCCGCCGCCTCCCACGTGCTGCACGGCTGCCGTCCGACCGAAACCGGGTCCTGCTGCTGATCATGGCCCCGGCCGGCCCCTTCTCCGGTGAGACACCGCCCCTCGGGCCGTCCGCGCTCAGCCGCGTGGTCACAATCCCCAACAAGCGCGGCCTGCACGCCCGCGCCGCGGCGAAGTTCGTGACGCTCGCCGAAACCTTCGGGGCCTCCGTCGACGTCCTGCGCGACGGGCAGTGCGTCTCCGCACGCTCCATCATGGGGCTGATGATGCTGGGGGCCGGCCGCGGCGCCCAGATCGAGCTCCGCGCCGACGGCTGGGACGCGAAGGAGGCGCTGGAGGCGCTCGCCGCGCTGGTCGAGGCCGGCTTCCATGAGCAGGACTGACCCTCCCCCGCCGCAACACCAGCGCCTGCGCCGCTCGCCCAGCATCGACGCCCGCGCGGAGCGTGCCTTCGGCGGCATCGCCGTCTCGCCCGGCGTGGCGATCGGCCCCGTCTTCGGCGCCTCCGAACCCGATCCGGAAATCGCCCGCCACAAGATCCTCGCCGCCGACATCGCCTCGGAAGGCGCGCGGCTCGACGCCGCCATCACCCAGTCCCGCACCCAGCTCGCCAAGCTCCGCGCACGCCTCTCCATCCTGCCGGAGGAAAGCCAGGCCGAGATCGCCCCGCTAATCGAGGCCTACATCCGCATGCTGGGCCCCTCCCGCCTCGTCCGCGGGGTGCGGCGGCGGATCGAGGAGACGCTGCTCTCCGCCGAAAGCGCCGTGGTCGCGGAATCCGAGGCGATCGCCGACGCGATCATGGACCAGGCCGAACCGGGCCTCTCGGCCGAGGACCTCGCGAGCCTGCGCCGCCGCGCCGACGAGGTGCTGGAGATCGGCCGCCGACTCGTGCGCAATCTCACCCGCGCCCCGTTCCGCAGCTTCGCCGGCCTGCCCGAAGGCGCGATCCTGATCAGCGAATCGCTCCGCCCGGCGGATGCCGCGCTGCTCGACCCGGCCCGCCTCGCCGGGGTCGCCACCGAGGAAGGCGGCGCCGACGGCCATACCGCCGTCATGCTGCGCGCCCTCGGCGTCCCCGCCGTGCTGGGCGCGGCCGGGCTCGCCCACGCCATCCGCCCCGGCGACATGGCGGTGCTGGACGGCACCGCCGGGACCGTGGTGCTGAACCCCAGCCCGCAATCCCTCACCGCCGCCCGACGCGCGCTCACCGCTCACGCGCGCGAACGCCAGAAGCTCGCCCGCCTCCGCCGGCTTCCGGCCGAGACCGACGACGGGGAGGCGGTCGAACTGCAGGCAAATCTCGAACTGCCGGTCGAGCTGCCGCTCATCGTGCAGTCCGGCGCCGTCGGCATCGGGCTGCTGCGCACCGAGTTCCTGTTCATGAACCGCGAGACGGTGCCCGACGAGCAGACCCAGTTCGAGACCTATCGCGGTATCATCGAGGCCATGAACGGCGACCCCGTCACCATCCGGGTGCTCGACTGGGGCGGGGAGAAGGAGATCGAGGCGCTGTCCAGCGCCGGCATCGTCCCCGAGATCGCCGACACCAACCCGGCCCTCGGCCTGCGCGGCATCCGCCTGCTGCTCCGCCGCCCGGAGCTGCTGGAAACCCAGTTCGCCGCGGTCCTGCGCGCCGCCGCCTTCGGCCCGGTCCGCGTGATGCTGCCGATGGTCACCACGGTCGCCGAAGTGCGCACCGCCCGTGACATCTACGACCGCGTCGCTCGCCGCCTCCGCCGGCGCGGCGAGCGCCTGGGCGAGAAGGCGCCGCCGCTCGGCATCATGATCGAGACGCCCGGCGCCGCGCTGTCCGCCGATGCGCTGGCGCTGGAGGCGGATTTCTTCGCGATCGGCACCAACGACCTTACCGCCTACACGCTCGCGGTCGATCGCGGCGAGTCCGACGTGGCGGATCTCTACGACCCGATTCATCCGGCGGTGCTGCGCCTCGTGCAGTTCGCGACCGAAGCGGCGCTGCGGATGCGGATGCCCGTCTCGGTCTGCGGCGAGATGGCCGGCAACCCCCGGCTCACCCCGCTCCTCCTCGGGCTCGGACTGCGCAGCTTCTCGATGAACGCCGGCGCGCTGCCCCGGGTGAAACAGGCGGTCCGCGCGGTCGATATCGACGATTGCGCCCGCTTCGCCCGCCGCGTGATGGACCAGTCGGATCCCGATCGCATTCAGGCGTTGGTCGACTCCTTCGGCCAGGCCAGCCCCGACTGACCGGCCGGCGCGTCCCGGCTCCCGGGACGGCATACGCCCGCTCTCCGGCGCGGCCCGCATCCCCGAACCGGCCTTGCGCCTTGTCATCCAAGCGTCACGCCGCTGACACGGGGGCGTCGTCACCCCGGGCGTAAGCACGCCGCCCCATGACGACCCGCCAGATCGACCGGTGAGCAGCACGACCCTCACCCATCCCGCCCTCGCGGCTGCAAGGCCACGCGGCCGCCGCGTCGCGCGCGCGCGTCCCGGACTGACCGCGGGCCTGCTGCTGCTGCCCTCGGCGGTGTTCCTCCTGGGGTTCACCTACTGGCCCGTGGTCCAGGTCGCCATCGGCTCCTTCGCCGAACGCGGCTTCCGTGGTGCGACACAGTGGGGGTTCGGCAACTACGCGCGGTTGTTCGCCGATCCGCATTTCGCCCAGGCGGTCGGGAACAACGCGCTCTACGCCGTGGGCACGATCGTGCCGAGTGTCGGGCTCGCGCTGACGTTCGCGGTGGGGCTGCGGGAGAGCACGCGGTTCGCCGCCGCGCTGCGCACGGTGATCGCGCTGCCGCTGCTGATCCCGCTGGTGGCCGCCGCGGCGCTGTTCGTGTTCATCTTCCTCCCGGGCGGCGGGCTGCTCGACTGGTATCTCGCGAAACTGGGTGTCGCGAACCACAACTGGCTGGGCGATCCCTCGCTGGCGCTGGGCTCCATCATCGCCATCACGGTGTGGAAGAACACCGGCTACTACATGCTGTTCTTCCTGGCCGGGCTGGCCGGCGTGCCGCAGGACGTGGTGGACGCGGCGAAGATCGACGGCGCCAACGCACCGCAGCGCTTCGTGCACGTCACGCTGCCGCTGCTGGGTCCGACGATCGGCTTCGTCACGGTGATCGCGCTGCTGAACGCCATCACCCAGGTGGACCACGTCGTCGTCATGACGCAAGGCGGGCCGTCGGACGCGACGACCCTGCTGCTCTACTACATCTACCAGCAGGCGCATCAGAACTACGATCTGGGCCTCGCCTCCGCCGCGACGGTCGTGAGCGTGGCCATGCTCGTCGCGCTCTCGATGGTTTCGCTCCGTACGATCGACCGCGGGATCCACCATGAGAGCTGACGCCCGTCTGCTCGCGGCGCTCGCCCTGACCGCGGGCGCGCTGCTCTGGGCCGTGCCCTTCGCCTGGATGGCCGTGGCCAGCCTGCGCCCCGGCGGCGCCGGCGCGGCCGACCTCGCATCGCTCGTCCCGTCCGGCCCGTTCGACCTCACGAACTTCCGGGAGGCCTGGAGCTCCGGCCATTTCCCGCTCTGGTATCTCAACACGATCCTGCTCTGCGGCGGCATCCTGGCGGTGCAGTGCGTGACGATCAGCCTCGCGGGCTACGCCTTCGCCCGCCTGCGCTTTCCCGGCCGCGACGTGCTGTTCACCGCGTTCCTCCTGCAGCTGATGCTGGTGCCGCCGATCCTGATCGTGCCGAACATGCGCACGCTGATCGCCCTTGGCCTCTACGACACGCTGCCGGGCGTGATGCTGCCCTACTTCGCCTCCGCCTTCGGCGTGTTCCTGATGCGCCAGACGTTCCGCACCATCCCGCGCGACTACGAGGAGGCGGCGGTGCTCGACGGCGCCTCCACCCTGCAGGTCATCTTCCGCGTGCTGCTGCCGCTGGCGCGGCCTGGCCTCGTCGCCTTCGCGATCGTCTCCGTCACCGCGCATTGGAACGAGTTCCTCTGGCCGCTGATGGCGACCTCCTCGCCCTCCAACCAGGTGCTGACCGTCGGCCTCGCCTCCTTCACCGCCGGCGCGGAGGCCGGGTCGGAATGGGGCGTGATCGCCGCCGGCACGTTCCTGGTGGCCGCACCGCTGCTGGCCGGCTTCGTGCTGTTCCAGCGGCAGTTCGTCTCGTCCTTCACCTTTTCCGGCATAAAGTAACCAAGAGGGGTTCGTCATGCGTCTGTTGCACGTCGCCACGATCGGCGCGGCGATCGGCTTCGGCCTGTTCGCGGGAGCGGCGGAGGCCGCCACCGACATCGACCTGTTCTTCCCGGTCCCCGTGCAGGGCAAGCTCGCCAACGAGATGACGCGGCTGGTGGACGTGTTCAACAAGGACCACCCGGACATCAAGGTGACCGCCGTCTACACCGGCAGCTACGACGACACGAACCTGAAGACGCATGCGGCGATCCAGGCCGGCAAGCCGCCCGCCGCCGTGATCATGAGCGCCAATTTCGTGCGGGAATACGTGATCAACGACGAGATCCAGCCGCTCGATTCGCTGATCGCCAAGGGCGGGCAGACGCCGGCCCAGTTCATGGAGCAGTTCTGGCCGGCGCTGCGACAGAACGCGATGGACCAGGGCCATGTCTACGGCGTGCCGTTCCACAACTCGACGCCGCTGCTCTACTACAGCGTCGACGCGTTCAAGGATGCCGGCCTCGATCCCGACCACCCGCCCGCGACCTGGCAGGAATGGCTGACCGCGGCGAAGAAGCTGACGAAGCGCGACGGCGGCAACACGACCCGCTGGGGCCTGATGATCCCCGGCACCTATGACTATCTGGGCTGGATCACCTCGGGCCTCGCCATGTCCAATGGCGGCCAGTTCTACAATCCGGATTACGGCGGAGAGGTCTACTACACCCAGCCCAGCACGATCGGCGCGGTGCGCTTCCTCGATGAGATGGTGCACGGGGCGCGGGTGATGCCCGAGGGCGTGACCGACGCGAATGCCGTCACCACCGCGTTCTTCCAGGGCCGGACCGGGATGATGGTGCTGTCGACGGGATCCCTGTCCTTCGTGCGCGACAACATGAAGACGCCGTATCGCACCGCCTTCCTGCCGCGCAACCTGGTCAACGCGGTGCCGATCGGCGGCGCGAGCCTGATCCTGCCCAAGGGCAACTCCCCGGAACGCACGGCAGCCGCCTGGACGCTGGTGCAGTGGCTGACCAGCCCGGAGATCGCCGCCGGCTGGAGCCGTTTCACCGGATACTTCGCCCCGCGCATCGCCGCCTACGACCTGCCCGAGATGAAGACGTTCATGCACCAGCATCCGGATGCGAAGGTGGCGCTGGACCAGCTCGCCTATGCGCGCGGCTGGTTCGCGACCTACAACGTGGTCGGTGTGCGCAAGGCGCTGGAGGACGGGGTGCAGGCGGTGCTGTCCGGCAAGGCGAAGCCCGACGCCGCGATGGCCGAGGCGCAGAAGCAGGCGGACGCCCTGATGCGCCCCTATGTCGAGCAGACCGCGCTCAAGCTGCCGCAGTGACGGGGATCGACCGATGCTCATCTGCCAACTGACCGACCTGCATGTCCGGCCCGTGGGCCAGGCTGCGAACCGCGTGTCCGAGACCAATGCGCTGACCCTGCGCGCCTTCCGCGCGGTCGCCGCGCTCGACCCGGCCCCGGACGTGGTGCTGATCACCGGCGACCTGACGGAATGCGGGCTGGCGGCCGAATACGCCAATCTCGCCGCGATGCTGCGTCAGACGCTGCGGATGCCGGTCTACGTCGTGCCCGGCAATCACGACCGGCGAGAGGTGCTGCGGGCCGAACTCGCGCACCTGCCCGGCGTGTCGGAGGATCCGGACTACGTGCAGTATGCCGTGAGCTGCGGGCCGGTGCGGCTCGTCATGCTCGACACGGTGGTGCCGGGGGCGGGGCATGGCGCGTTGCGGCCGGACCAGCTCGACTGGCTGGACCGGACGCTGGCGGCGGCGCCCGACCGGCCGACGCTGATCGGCATGCACCATCCGCCCTTCACCTGCGGCATCGCGCACATGGACCGGATCGCGCTGCGCGAGCCGGCGCGCTTCGCCGCGGTGATCGCGCGGCATCCCCAGGTGGAGCGGATCGTCTGCGGCCACCATCACCGCCCGATCGTCGCGCGGGTGGCGCAGGCAATCGCCTCGATCGCGCCGTCGGTCGCGCACCAGGTCGAGCTCGCGCTGCACCCCGAGGCGCCGTCGGCCTTCGTCATGGAGCCGCCGGCCTACCAGCTCCATGCCTGGAGCGCGGCGGACGGGTTCGTCTCCCACACCGCGTACGTGGAGAGCTACCCGGGTCCGTTCCCGTTCCTCACCGACCCCGACTACCCCGGGAAGGCGTAGCGCCGCCGCTCGGCAACGCGGGCCGTCGCCCGCCAGCCTCATGCGTCATCCGCGGGCCTCCAGCGTCGCCCGCCAGCCCTCATCCGTCATCCGCGGGCCCCGACCCGCGGATCCCCACCCGCACGGCACCTGCCGATGGGGGTCGCCGGGTCAAGCCCGGCGATGACGGGGTGGGCAAAGGCACGCGCGCCCACCGGCGCGCGCCAGCCCTCATCCGTCATCCGCAGTCTCCAGCGTCGCGCGCCAGCTCTCATCCGTCATCCGCGGGCCCCGACCCGCGGATCCCATCCGCACGGCACCTGCCGATGGGGGTCGCCGGGTCGAGCCCACGGCTGTCCGGTTCGTCACGCCCATTGGAATTGGGCCTGATCCTGGTCTCGGGATCT
>MKTV01000107.1:27481-27731 GCA_001898425.1 Rhodospirillales bacterium 69-11 | reverse complement strand
TTTGCGACGGTGCCGGCATCGACATCGACCGCATCTTCAACGAGGCCATGTTCGCATACAGCGGCGAGCCCGACGTCGAGGAAAGCGGCTGACACGAAAAGGCCGGTCGCAGGTCACCCCGCGGCCGGCCCCATTTCCTTGACGGTCATCGCCATCCCTGGCTGTACCGTGGATGCATCGTACGCGAGATTCTGCCCGCAGTGAATCCCAAAACCTGTGGCCATTTCCTTGTTCAAATATCCCGCAGGGG
>MKTV01000107.1:17392-27453 GCA_001898425.1 Rhodospirillales bacterium 69-11 | reverse complement strand
GGCGACGCATTACCGGCAGCTCATTAGTCGTCGCAACTGGTGCCGTCCGATAGGACAGGTGCGGCAAAAGGAAACCGACTCGGGATCGTGAAATCGGTCTCTCTCGACACGGCATAGCGCGCCTCTTACGGTCCGATCGTGCAAATCACAGACAGCAAGTTGGGCGCGGTAGCACCGCGCCACGCAGCCCGGCGGGGCCGGTCCGCTCACCTTGGCAAGGGCGGCGCTTCGCCCGCCCGTTGCATCCCACCCGAGCAGGGGGCGTTCCGCCGCCCCCTTGCATCCCCACTGCCATGGAGCCTTGCCCCCTGGACCCCGCGTCAGGCTTTCGCGCCCGACACCACGACGAGGAGCGTTCCTGCCCCTCGACCCAGACCATCGCCATGGAGGCCAACCGTGCGCCGGTTGGATGCGCGCCAGCGCCGTTCCGCGCGGGACCGGAAATCAGAGGGCGCCGCCCTCCGATACCACCCGGCCGGGCTTTCGCGCCCGGCACCACGACGAAAGGCGTTCCGCCTCCCGACACCCGACCAAGCTCGCGCCGCTTGGATAGGCGCCAGCGTGCGCCGCTGGACCCGCTCATGGAGTAGGAGCTAAGTGACCGAGACGCTTGACCCGTCAGGAGCAGAAACACGGGCGCCGCTGCCCGATGTCATCCATCTGCGCGACGAGCGGCAGCAGAAGAAAAAAGTCACAAGCGGCAGCGAGACACGGCGCCGGCGGCACCTCGAGCGGTTCCGCACTGACGATGCGGAACACGAGGCGTTGCAGGCCCGATTGCGTGCAAGCGGCAAGAGCCTCGGCGCCTATGTCATGGATCTCGCCGCCATCGAGGGCGGTGACGGCAGCCGGGCGCGTCTTTCCCGCGGCAGCAGTTCCGTCGACAGCATAGCGCTCACCAGGGCGCTCGTTGAGCTCAACCGCGTCGGCAACAACCAGAACCAGATCGCCCGCGCCCTGAACGAGCTGGTGCTGATCGTCCGCGAGCAGGGCACGCGCCGCCTTGAGGTGAAGATCGATCAGCTGGCGCAGGCTATCCTTGATCTACCCGCCGCATTTGCCGTCCCGCTAGCAGCCATTCACGCCGCGATGAGCGATGATCGCGAAGGGTAATCTGCACGGCAATGGCGGCAAGCTTGCGCGGTACATGATGACCGGCGAGCGGGGCGAGGAGGTCGAGTTCGTCGAAGCGCGCGACCTAGATGGGTTCGGTGCCGATCCTGTCGCCGCGTTCGAAGCGCTGCAGGATATCGCCCGGCATCATACGCAGGCGAAGAAGCCGTTCTTTCACACCCAGACACGCCTGGCACCCGGCGAGCAGCTGACGCGCGAGCAGTGGATGGAGGTGGCCGAGCGCGAGGAGAAGCGTCTCGGTTTTGAAGGCCAGCCGCGCATCATCACCTTCCATATTCACGAGAACGGCGAGCGGCACATGCATATCGGCTGGTGCCGCATCGATCTGGAGGAGATGCGGGCGATCGATCCCGGCCTCTACAAAAACCACCTCAACCAGATCGCCCGCGACTTCGAGAAGAAGTTTGGGCTGCGCGAGCTGAGCGGCGAGCGGCAGCCTGAAGATCGCGCCAAGGCGCCCGGCCGCGGCGAGGAGGAAGAATCCCGCCGCATCGGCACAGACGTGCGGGAAATTCGCACAGCGATCCTCGATTGCCTCGAGCATGCCGACGGCGGCAGGGGGTTCCGGGCTGCCTTGGCTGAGCGTGGTCTCACGCTCGCCAATGGTGATCGCCGCGACTGCTTCGTTGTGATTGACGAAGCCGGCGGCCATCACGCGCTCAACAAGAAGCTGACCGGTCTCACGCTTGCCGCCATGCGCGAACGGATGAGCGATCTTGATCGCTCGGAGCTGCCCACCGTCGCGCAAGCCAAGCAGCTGGCGGCCGAGCGGCAGCCGCAACCGGAGTTGCAGCCAGAGCCGCCGAAAAAGACAGAGCGACCATTGGGCCGCGAGGCCAGCGACATCCGCACGGCCTGGCAGGCCACCCTCACACCGAGCGAGCTGGAGACAGCACTCGCTGCCAGCGACATCAGCTTGGCCAGAGTGTCGCCCGAAGAAGCGAAGGCGAGCCAGCGCACGGCCGCCTTCGCCCGCGAAGCCGGCAATTTTGCGCCTACGTTCAACGAGGGCGAGATTGTCGCCGTTACCGGACGCGGCCATGTCTATCGCCTCGATGAGCGCATTACCGGATCTGCGGCGCCTGAGATCGACGCACGCCTCGCCGGCATCGATCACGCCACACTGCTGAATGTCGCCGACACGAAAGAGGTGATGCGCGAGGCATCGCTCGAGACGTGGAAAGGCGAGCAGCGCGATGCGCGCGAAGAGGCGCGGCCGGCCAGCTCCATCGAAATCAAGATCGCCGAAGCGCTCATGGACACGCTGAGCGGCAAGGAGCTGGCGGAAAAACTCGAGGAAGCGGGACTGACGATTGCCCGCACCACGCCGAGTGACGAAGCAGCGCTCGAGGCCCTGCGGCAGGATGCGAAGCTGGAATCCTACGTCGCCTACGAGACGCTCGATCCGGTTCAGCGCCTGCAGCTTGATCCCGTGCTGCCCGGCGACATCGCCGCCGTCACCCGATACGGCAACGTCATTCGCCTCAGCCCCGACAAGCTTGATCTCGATGACCTTGAGCGGCGGTTGGCCGAAGTCGAACCGCGCGGCCTTCCCTCGATTGTGGAAGCCCGCGCACAGCGCGAGATCGACCGCGAAGAGACCAACCAACACTGGGCCGACATCCGGGCCGAGAATCTCGAAGCACGTCAGGAAAGAAACGCGGCCTATGACGGCGAGCAGGCCTTCCGCAGCCACGTCAATGCTGCCGAGCACGGCGTCGAGAGCACGTTCGAGACGGCGGCCGATGCCATGGATACCGGCATGCATGCCGCGTCTGCTCTCGCGAAGGGCATCGAAAAGGCATTGAGCTATTTCGCGAGCTTCTTTGGCGGCGGCGAGCCGAAGCTCACCGCCGCACAGCGCGAGCAGAACGCCAAGGCCCAACAAGAGCAGGACGAGGCCCGCGCCCAGCAGGCCTTCGATCAGAAGAACGAGGCGGCGCGCGATTGGGAAATCTTCGAGAAGGACCGGCGCCAGCAGCAGGACAAGCACGAGGAAGATCTGGGATATCGGGAGCGGCCCGGCGATCGAGAGCGGCAACGCGAACGAGACTAGCCGGCTGGACGGGGGCTCCAGCCGGCAGAGCAAGAGCCGGACGATTACCGACAGCATCAAGCGGATGTTCAAGGCGGCCGCGAAGGCACTCTCCGCGCGTGACGACGAGCAGCCGACGGCATCATCGAAGCGCAAGCGCGGCGAGACGGATAGCATGCCGATCCGCCTCCAAGCCGCCAAGGATCATGCGGGAAAAATTGCCGCACGGGGCCGCTATGCGGCCCTCAAATCCGTTCGCCGGGGTGCTGTGAAGCTGCGCCGAGCATTTGCCGCATCCGCTGATGACGCGGGCTTGCCCGAGATCGCCGACACTTACGATTACGCCCATGGCAGCACGCTCGACTGGCTCAATCTCTGGTGGAACAGCGGTGCCGATTACGGCGCCGACCATGGACTTGATAGCCAATTCAGTGCACAACAGGACCGAAATTTCCCGCAGCTTTAATGGGAGAAATAATGACCGAGGAAATCGGCAAAGCGGGCACACAACCTTTCACGCACACCGCCTATCTCTTCGTCCGTACCGGTATGAGGAAGGGCAGGGTTTTCGGATACTGGAAAGATGGCGGCAGGTTCCGCCTGGACGAGGAAGGCGGCCCTTTCGCTTTCATCGACATGCTGCCGCGCGGAGGCTGGGACGGCCGCATCCGGTTCGTCAAAATTGGCGATCCACCGCCCGGCAATGAGCCGCGCGCACCGCTCCGGCCCGGCGCCGAGGGCGAGGATGAAACCGGCGAGGACGATCAGTCATCGTCGTGAAATTCCTTCGCCAGGAAAGCGTAGACCGCGGTAATCATCTGCATCGCCTCGGTCAGCTTCAGCTTTTGCTCCTCATTGGCGTCGGGATGCTTATCCGGATGGAAGCGGTGCAGGAGGAAGGTTTTGACGCCCGGCAGTAACAGGACCCGCGCCATCGGCTGAACGCCGGCCAGCAGCTGTGTCACGCGATCTTCCATCTGCTCGGCGTATTCTTTCAGGCCCTGCATGATGCGCAGGGCCTCTTCGAGGCTCTGGTCGCGTTCCCGGAGCGCGGCTTCGAGCTCTGCCGTGCCTGGCCCAGCCGGCTGAGGCGCAGGTTCATCCTGCCAGCTGTTCGTGTCCTGCGTTCGGTCATCCCAGCCGTTGTTGTAGCTATCGTCTCTGCCGCGCTTCCGGCCGTCGGTACGAGGCGCAGCCTGCGATGCGCGGATCTCATCGCGGCCGCGGCGAAAGTCGTCGAAAAATCCCATGTTGCTTTCCTAACCCCCGCGAAATGGATTTTGCCGGACCTCGCGCACCCAGGGCGCGTTGCGCCGGAAGTAGTTGGGCGCGAAATAAGGAATGGTCCGGGTGCCGAGCCCCGGCACCCATGCGAGTCCGTGACCTGCGCGAATGTTCTTGATGTCCTGGGGGCGAAGCACACGGGATTCCGCCTGCTGCCAGTTCATGGCGGCACCGCGATTGCGCCCGCTGTTCTGATTGCTGTTGCTCGATATGCCGGTAGTGGTCGTGCCGCTGCCGGTCCCGTCACCAATGTTGAAGCCGTCGCTCTCGTTGAGCGAGGCCTTCAGGATTGTGGTGACACCGCACTGCTTGCTCATCCACTCGGCAGTCGGATTGTCGCCGGCAGGACCGAGCGACATCACGAGGCCCGCCTGCGCGGCATAGTTTTCCCATTCCTCTTTGTAGAGCGCCTGCAGCTGCAGGACGGATTGCACGATTGGCATGATCTGGATGCCGTAGCCGCGCACCAGCGCCCACACATCGTTCAGGATCGGCAGGTTGCCGACCGAGGCATAGAATTCATCCAGCACCATGAGCGTGCGAACGGCACCCGGCTGCATCAGCGCGCACAGCGCAGCCGAGGTGATGAGCCGGGTCCAGCGCTTGTTTTTGCGCAGCTCCATAGGATGAATCATCACGTAGATTGTCGTGGGCCGCGTGCGCATCGCATTGAAGTCGACGCCTGGCTTGGCGAGATCGGCCGCCATCATGGGGTCGAGAACCCATTTGGTCTGGGTATCTGCCGTTGATTGAATGCCCGACAGCTCGTTCAGCCCATGCTTGCGCACAAAGCGGCCGACGAGGCCGGCCAGCGAATAACCACCTTCGGCGATGATCCGCTGCGCCGTGAAAGTGACGCCCCGGACCAGCACCTCCTGACGGCGGCCGCGCGCATCGCGCGTCACCTCGTACTCGTCAGGCTCGCACAGCATGCGCCGGACATTGGCGAGCGAAGGCAGACGCCTTTCGCGCCGCGCCAGTATCGCCTCCCAGCCAAGGAAGCCCTCGAACAGGCTTTGGGCAGATTCATCCCAATGCTTGTCCTTCTCGGAAAAATCGATCGCGGCCGCACCGATATCGGTGAGCTGACTGAAGAAGAGGGGGTCGTCAGGATCGAGCTTGGCGGGATTGAACCCATCAGACGGCAGACCGTGCTGCCGGTGCGGGTTGATGAAGTACACATCCGAATATCGCCGCCTAAGGTCCGCCGTCTGATAGGCGAGCTCCCCCTTCAAATCGAATACGAGGAGCGAACGATTGCTTGCCGTCGCCAGCAGTTCGATAAGAAACCGTGTCGACTTTCCTGCGCCGTTCAATCCCAGCATCAGGATATGCCGCTCTGTATCCGAATAAAGCGGCATGCCAGGCATGTCGCTTTCCAGTGGGCAGTAGTGACCGATCTTGATCGGTGACGGCGCATAAGGATCACGTGGCGGCCGAGGGGGCGGCGGCCTATCACGGCCTGGCGGAGGTCTCGCTGCGCCGTTGTGGATGTCCGCACGTCCCTGGGCGAAGCTTTCGCGAAAGCCCATCAGAACCATCTATCGTCGAGATTGCTGCGGCGGCCACCACGGCCGCCGAGCGCATCGAGAGACTCCCGCTCATCGGCAAAGCGGGCACTCCCATCAGCCATCTGCCGCTCGACGAGGGCGCGCCACTCCCGACGCTGACGCTCCGCCTCGAAACGGAGCTGGCGGGCAAGTTTTTTGGCCTCGCGTTCCGCCCGCTTCGCTTTGGCCTCAGCCCGTTGCTCGGGCGTCAGACCGAGGAGACGCTCGATGCACATGAAGATCAGGACGGCGAGTGGGATCAGGATCGAGAACATGAGCGCCTCCTCGGGCGCTCAACGCGCCCGCGCCTCCTTTCCGAAAACGAAATCAGCGCCGAGACGCTCGCAAACACCGTGCGCACCGATCGCCAGCGCGACGGGGCCGAGACCTGTCATGGCACCGGCGGGATCGAAGTAACCCTTCACCAGCCACCAGATGCCGTTCGCGATGATGCCCACCAGGATCAGCGCCAACGGCCAGAAATGGACCATGATCTGCGTGCGGCGATAGATCAGCGTGACGATCACAAGGTGGAACAGAAACAGGACGCACAGCGCGAGCAGGGCTTCCAGAAACCCGGCGTCGATGGCCCGCTGGCTGACGTAGCGCGGAATATCCAGACCTTGCAGCCATGCCTGAAACCCAACGGCATCCGCAGGATGGAGGATGGTGGCAATCGAAACTGGATACAGAAGCAAAATGAGCACCAGCAGATACCCGAGCACCCCGGAAATCTCCCAGGTGGCGTACAAACGCCCGAAATAGTTACCCATTGGTCAGCCTCCTTGTTGAAGATGAAGGGCGCGCTGTATCTCGAGCGCCCGCGGCCTTGGGTGCCGCGGCCATCGAGGACCCGCGCACCGTGGTCCTCTCGATCTCAACGAATTCGCGGTGCTCAAACCGCCCGCAGGCGCAGTGCTGACGGCCGCCAGATGTGCCCATGCAGTGCATGGCACCTTCCATCTGCTGGCAATCGCAGAGCCACACGCCCTTCGCCGTCGAACAGACAGGGCACGCCCATCCGCTCCAATCGATCCGGTATTGCCCGGAGAGATGGCTCGGCATGCGAGGCGCGTTATCCGTGCCGTGCCCGCTCTGCGGCATCTCGAAGCCTGTGAAGCGCAGAACTTCGCCATGCCTTTCGGCGATCACCGTGTAAGCAGTGCCGCGTGCGGAGCAGGTCATCGGCACCCGAACACGTTCGATGCGCGGTGCCGGTGCTGCCGGCGTCGCTCGTCTGATCGAGCCGCTGAGAGCCGCCTCGGCGCGCGCGATGATCGCGCTACTGCCCGCCTGCGAGGGCAGAGAGGATGGATTTCCCGCATTGCGGCCGTTCAGGAGCTGCGACGCCTGTTTCAGGACATCCCTGCTCATTGCCCGCTCCAGAAATTGCAAAGGCGCCACCAGCCGCAGCCGTCGCCGTGCTCCACAGCGACGGGCGGATCAGGTTCACGCCTTGACGACGTCGTGGCCGCCGCCGCCGACGGCACGAAAGACCAGGAGCTGCTGGGCGGAGGCTGCGGTGCCGGGGGCGCCTGATAGACCGGAGGCTGCGGCGGCGCTCCATACGCACTGAAATCCGGCGACGCGCGCCTTAAGTAATGCCCGGTCGGAGCCGGGCTTGTCAGATAGCCATAGTTGACCGCCGGAGCGCTGCATCCGAACGCTGATCCTGCGCACGGCGTGTAAGCCTGCTGATATCCGCCGGTACCGCATGCGCTCAGCAGCAGTGCGGCAACGGGCCAGAGTAGGGGCGTGATTTTCATCTTTCGCGGTTCCACGGGTGCGGACGTGCACCACCCTTGGCGGTGCACGCCCGAAAGTTTGCTGATGGAAGGAAAAGACCCGCCGCGGTTCGGGCCGACAGTAGTGAGGCTACTTGTTCTCGACGGCGTGTGTACCCGTCCAGGTAGCATTGCCGGTCTTGCCCGAGCCGTTATTCAACGTCACGGTGCTGCCGGGCGGTGGCAACGCGCCGTTGCCGCCGGCCTGAAACGTGTTGCCGCTCTGATCCGTGTGGGTAGGGGTGCTCATGTCGATTGTCTCCGCTGCACAGGCCTGATGTGCCTGCAAGCGAGACGATGAACCCTTCTGAACCCTATATCAAACCCTTCTGAGCCCTTGACGCGTTCACTGTTTTGCGAGGCTACCCAATCGTAAGGCGTTTTTCGTGCGCCCGGATTATACGCCCAGCCAAATATACATCTTCGGGATCAAGGAGTTCTGCGGCTGCCTTCTTCCGCTTTTTTGCGTTTCGAATACGGTAGGCGGTAGCGACATTTTCGGGGGTTAACATCTCCTCAGGGACCGGTTCTTTCGACAGGCGACGCGTCAACCCTTCCGGAAGATTTTTAAAAACCCGCACCTCTTCCTTCACGCGATCCGCTGTTTCGCATGGGTCCTTTCGCTCCTTCGCCGCCAGTGCGCTTTCGATAGCTGCTCTAAATTCCGATATCGAAAGTCTTTTCAATGCCTCGTCGGCGAGGGCATGAAATTCAGCCCTCTTCGTCAAATCAGACTCGCTAAAATCTATATCAGGCGATAAACGCCTCTCATTCCGGTAATTTTGCACATTTTCTTCTGAAACTAAAACAGTATTTCGCGGCGCTGTGGCGCCCCTGGACCAGGATTCGGTAACCTTTTGCAGGTCACTTGCTGCTGCCGTTGTGGCCACACGCCCCCTCCTGCTTTGGCGGAGTGGCTTGTCCGAAACCTTTATCTCACCGTCGAGGTGATCCTTCATCCACGTCGCTCGTCCTGGTTAAAGCTCAGGACAATGAACACTTTTGAACCCTACCAGTGTTGGGATTGTAGGCCCCAAAATGAATTTTCCGTCCCATGTTCGAGCGTATCGCCGCGCTATTGGGACAACCGTCCCAATCTTGTGCCAAGAGGCTCAATCCCGCTATATGAGCGCGCTTGAGCAGGGAAAATGCAGCCATGATGTATCACCACACACCACAGTACCAACTGGTGTTGCAGAAGGCGCTGCTGAAGAAGTTCGGCAGCCTGTCGGATGAGCGCATAGCCCGCGAAGGCGGGTTAGGGTGCAGCAAAATGACGGTGCAGCGCTTTCGGACGGCAAATCTGGAAAAGAGTCAGAGATTGATGCTGCACTACGATGTAGCTACCAGACTTTGGAACTACTGCCGGGAAGAAGTAGAAGACCTCATCACTCAGCGCAAAGCCGGCGACGACTTTTATAAACACACAGAACGTCTTGCTGCCGATGCGCTCATGGGCTTTTACTATGCGCATCCAGAACAAACGCGCAGATGGATAAAACCCGAAGGTCTGCAAAAAAAGTATTTCTGCTACAAGCCATCATTCCGGCGACCCGGCCAGGTCGTTAAATCGAGAATTACTATCGATCTCGCCGACGGCCAATATTTTAAGGTTGAAGAACAGCAGGCCGACGGCGGAAAGCCCGGCGTGCAGAAAAGCACCGAGCATTCCAAGGGCTTCGGATTCTCCAAATCTGGCCGGCTTTGGTTCCATCTAATGGAGGAAAGCCGCGAGCAGCCTCGCGTCTTCTGCTTCCATAAGAGAGACATCGACCATGACGGTCATATCTCGCGCCTCAGTGGCTATGTGGTGGAAAGCGATAGACGCTATTCCGGTGGCGTATTTACCTTCAAGGTCGGATTGACCTCGCAGACCTGGGACAATGCTTTATGGCTCCAGGAGTTTCCAGATGAACCCTACAACCCCGGGGAGCAGACAGATAATGTTCCTGCACCAAAGAAAGGCGTAGTCTCTTACGTAGACAACCGACGCGTGATTTTCGACCGCGATACCCTTGCATATATAAAGTCAGACGTTGAGGCAGGCATTGATGCTCAATCGCTTGATTGAGAAGGTTCAATGTCGTCCCCTGAATTGACGGCCAACCTCCCTGCGCCCAAGCTGACGTCCTGTGCCGCAACCAAGAGGCACGGACCATCCGAACAATTTGGGACCATCAGACTTGCCGGGGGAGGCACCCACCGTCATGCCGTCCGATCATGAATGGACGAAGGGCTATGCACGTAATCTGACGAACAAGGAGCTGGCTGAAA
>MKTV01000107.1:16819-17378 GCA_001898425.1 Rhodospirillales bacterium 69-11 | reverse complement strand
TCCTTTTATCATGAGGCCGAAATCGCCTGCGCCGCAATGCGCGAGGCAGCGAAGCGGCTGAGGGAAGAACCGGAGCCGCATTTCGCGGTGTCACCCGCGCCGGATCTGCCGCCGCTGAAAGCTTACGCGGTACAGGATTAGCCTTCGGAAAAATCAAGCGATGACGCTGCGCCAGCCTCGGCACTGAGGAGCTATCAACGCGATGACAACGCAAACCCCACCTGCTGACGCCGATAAGCTCAGGGCGAAGCCGCCGATCAGTCCTGCCGAGATCGAGCGGCGCAGGAAGCAGGTTGAAGCCGCCAAAGCGGAGGAGAGGCTCGAGGGAATTCAGCCGAGCCCCGTGGCGGACGAGATTTTCGCCGCATACATTCGCGGCGAGATCAAGGCGGAAGACCTCGTGGAGGTTTGCAAAAAAGCTATGCGCGAAACCTGACGAGCAGGGAGGCTAGCTGCAATCCGTCCGCCACCAGCCATGCACCATGAGTGATCGGTCCGCAGGTCATGTCGCTCAACCTGACGCTCCCGATTTTTTCGAAGCCTCGCTTTCTGGTGATTG
>MKTV01000107.1:12384-16776 GCA_001898425.1 Rhodospirillales bacterium 69-11 | reverse complement strand
GGACAAGGCGCACAGCCTCTATGCTCATGATGCCTGGGAGGCGGCAAAGCTCGCGTGCAAGTTCTTCGACAGCCAGTGCGAGCAGATGACGTCGTTGCCGCGGATCGTGGAGGTGAAGGAAGAAGCGACTGGTTTGCGCCAGCGGCTTTGCGTCTCCCCCGAGCACATAACCATCTATGTGATCGAGCACGACAAGGCTAACTGGCCGCAACTGGCCGAGGGCGTGCCGGAATTTGAGCCCGATCCGCCACCGCCGCCGCGGCAATGGAGTGCCGACGAGTTGCGCGCGCATGAGGAGAAGACCAAGGCGCTTCATGAAAACTTTGCGGCGCATCTGGCAGGCTGCGCACCTGACGGCTGGTCCTTAAGGCCGGTCTGGAACGAATGGCATTCCAGTGACGGGCTGTATCATGCCGATCTGCTCCACTACGAAATCCGCACGCCGGAGGGCGTAATGGTCTTCTGCAAGGGCGACTATTCGGGCGCCATCACCGAAGGCTGGAGCGTCGAGCAGGACAATTGCGCGTTCTATTCCGACATCACCATCACGGCGCCTGACGGCCGACGCCTGAGCTTTTCAGACATCATGCTCGCATGACCGTCGAGAGAAACCGGGCGTGTCCCTTCCGGGCCGGTTGCTAGTCGCTGCGCGACCGGAGTCGTCCGCTTCGCTCGAAGCTACGGCGTGACCGTCTCCGCCATCCGGTAACGCCACCTCACGCAGCCCCATAAAGCCGCCGACGCGGCCAGGTGGCTAAGGGCGCTGCCCTCGCGCGCTGCAAGCACAAAAAGCCGGGCCGTGGCTCAGTCGCTGCGCTCCCTGCGCCCGCACCAAGACCCGGCATTTTCTGCTTTCCGCTTGCTACCCCGGTCTCGCCGACGGGCAGAGGTTCAGACGAGCTGAACCTCAACTCCAAGCAAGAAGGAAAAGAAATCCCATGACCCACGACAACACCATCATTCACGGCGACTGTGTGACCGGCATGCGCAATCTGGCTCCGGCATCCGTCGATTTTGTGCTGACCGACCCGCCGTATCTTGTCGATTACCAAAGCCGCGACGGGCGCAAGGTCGCCAACGACCGCAATGATGAGTGGCTGCGCCCGGCCTTCTCGCAAATCTACCGCGTGATGAAGCCGGCATCTTTCTGCGTCAGCTTCTATGGCTGGAACCGCGTGCACCTCTTCATGGCCGCATGGCGTGCCGCCGGGTTTCGGGCTGTCGGGCATATCGTGTTCCGCAAACGCTACGCCTCATCCACGCGCTTTCTCCGCGCCGAGCACGAGGTTGCATACCTGCTTGCCAAAGGCGACGTGACGCCACCAGCCCGGCCAATCCCGGACGTGATCGAGTTTCGCTACACCGGCAACAAGCTGCACCCGACGCAAAAGCCGGTCGCGGCCTTGGCGCCGCTCGTCTCGGTCTTCTGCCCACAGCATGGCATTGTGCTCGACCCCTTCGCCGGTTCCGGTTCCTCGCTTGTCGCCGCCCAGCAGCAGGGCCGCCGCTTTCTCGGCTTCGAGATTGATGCTGAGCATCATCGCACCGCAACCGCTCGCCTGACAGGCGGCGTTGCCGTAGCAGCGTGAGGGGAGGGCGCTATGAGCAATCTCTTCGACATGCGCTGCCCTCAATGTGGCGATGAAAACCAGCTAGATATCCACGCCTCAATCTGGATCAGAGTCTGCACCAACGGCACCGATGCCGACGCCTCCAACTGCGGCGACCACGAATTTTCACCGGACAGTACCGCCTGCTGCCAGAGCTGCGGGCACTGGGCCTCGGTCGCGGCATTCACGGCGGAGGCATCGTCATGAACGCACCGAATGAAAACGGCTGCTATGCCGCCGAGGTTATCGAGGAGCTGGCCCGGCTCGGGTGTTCATACGCCGCCGTCAAACTCTGCCAATGCGAGGATGGCCTATACCGCTACGCTCTCAGCCTGCAATACAGCTATGGCGGGTTTGGCGGCCCGATCTTCGCCAGCAGCGAAGGTTATGCCACGCAGCGCGAGGCGGTTGATGCCGCGATCGAGGAGCTGATGGTCACCTTTCCCAAAGGACTGAACCACCCGGAGAGCATGCGCAACGAGCTCAGGCAGCTCAAAGCCCAGATCGAGCAACGCTTCGACCAGCCCACATTGTTTTAGGGAAGAGGCAGGAGGTCAGTTTGCATTTGTGCACAAAAGTACGATTGCACGAACGCGGCTGGCTGGGCGGCAAGCGGAAACCGCGCCGCGGTCGTGCGGCGCGCTTGCCCGTCCTACCGGTGCGGCCGTGCGAGAGCCAATAAAGTCAGTAGCTATTCCGACTTGCAGCTCCTGATGCTCATCGAAGGTCGGCCCCGCGGTGGTCAGGAGACAGACAGTGCGCATGGCTATGGTCCGCCAGGATTTCGATCACATGGCAGTCTGCGACACGGCCGCCGCTGCACGCGTCCACCATTCGGATCAACTCGGCCTCGAGCGCCTGCAATCGGCTGATGCGGCTCCGCACGGACGCCAGGTGCTGTCGCGCAATACCATCAGCGGTCGCGCATGAACCCTCCGGATCGTCCGTGAGCTGCAACAGCTCACGGACATCCTGGAGCGAGAAGCCTAGCTCACGAGCATGGCGAACAAAGGCAAGCCGATTGCGGTGCGCCTCTGTATAAACCCGGTGCCCGCCTGCCGTGCGGATTGGCGCCGGCATGACGCCGTCGCGCTCGTACCAGCGAACGGTCTCAACCTTCGTGCCGGTATCCCGCGCGAGCTCCCCGATCGTGTAAGTCTGTCCCTGCATTCGCTACCTCCCGTTCGAGCGCATTTTTCCAAAATTTCCCCTTGAACCTGTAGTGACTACAGGTCGCATCTTGTCTGCCACGGCACAAGAGCGCGGCAAATCATGATAAGACTGGCAGAGACAGAAAGGGATCGAACGGTGCGCTCATGGCGCGTGGACGGCATGGATTGCCCGTCCTGCGTGGGCAAGATCGAGCATGCTGTCTCTCGGCTGGCTGGGGTCCAGGATGTCACCGTTAATCTGATGACCGAGACTCTGACCGCCCGCCTCGAAACCGAGGAGGTTGCAGCCGAAGTAACCCGGGCGCTGGCGGCGCTTGGCTACAAAATCTCTCCGCAGGCAACTGCACCTACGGCAGCAGGTCATGGACCTGGCGACCATAAACACGATCATGGCCATGCCGGCGACCACGCTCATGGCGATGAGGAAGAGCCCGGTGTGCCATGGTGGCGTACTGGAAAAGCGCGCCTCGTCTGGCTGCTCGCGGCCCTGGTTGCCGCTGCTTATCTCGGCTCGCGAATGTTCGCCGCCGAGGCCTACTGGATTTTTGTCGCCGCCACACTCATCGCCGTCATCCCCTTCGGCCGTCGTGCCATCAGCCTCGCACGGGCTGGCAGCCCGTTCTCTATCGAGACCCTGATGTGCGTCGCGGCCGTAGGCGCCGTCTTCATCGGCGCAGCGGAGGAGGCGGCAATCGTCGTCCTGCTCTTCGCCCTGGGCGAGCTCCTCGAGAACGTCGCAGCTGGACGCGCGCGTGCGGGCATTCGAGCGCTTGGCGCGCTGATGCCCCGCATGGCGCAGGTCGAACGCGACGGTGGTTTTGTCAACACACCGACAGACCAACTGCAGGCAGGCGATGTCGTCCGCGTGCGGCCCGGCGATCGCATTCCAAGCGACGGTGTCGTCCTCGAGGGCCACGCCGCGGTCGACGAAAGTCCCGTGACAGGCGAGAGCGTGCCGGTGTCGCGCGGCCCCGGCGATCCGGTTGTCGCGGCTGCGATCGCGACAGATGCCGTCTTGCGCATACGGGTGACCGTTCCGGCCGCCGACAACACGATTAGCCGCATCGTTCGCATGGTCGAGGAGGCGACGGCGTCGCGTGCGCCGACGCAACGCTTCATCGAGCGGTTTTCGGAGTACTGGACGCCTGGCGCCATGGTGGTCGCCGCCCTCATTATTCTGATCCCGCCGTTTGCGTTCGGCGGCGATTGGGCAATCTGGATCTATCGCGGTCTGTCGGTGCTGCTGATCGCCTGTCCCTGCGCTCTCGTGATCTCAGTTCCGGCAGCAATGGCCTCCGGTCTTTCGGCCGGCGCGCGTAGAGGACTCCTTATCAAAGGAGGCGCCGCGCTTGAGCGGCTTGGCGAAGCGCGCACCATGGCCTTCGACAAGACGGGCACCCTTACCGCGGGCAAGCCACGCGTCACCGATATCGTTGCCATGCCCGGCACTGACGAGAACGCCGTGATACGGCTGGCCGCTGCAGTGGAGGTCGGCTCGGCACACCCGCTGGCACGCGCGATCCTCGAGGCAGCGGAAGCACGGGGCATACAGCCTCCGCCCGCAAGCGAAGCTGCGGCGGTGGCCGGTAAGGCGGCGACGGCCCTGGTCG
>MKTV01000107.1:9874-12347 GCA_001898425.1 Rhodospirillales bacterium 69-11 | reverse complement strand
TGCCGAGATCGGCGAAGAGCTACCGGATGCAGCTGCGGTCGAGCGTCTCGAGGCGGAAGGCAAGACGGTTGTTGTGGTGCTCACCGACGATCGTGCCATAGGTTTCCTGGCACTTCGCGATGAGCCGCGCCCGGATGCTGCCGCCGGTATCAATGCCCTCAAAGGTATGGGCCTCAGCTGCTTCATGCTGACTGGCGATAACGAGCGCACCGGCCGCGCGATTGCCACGAGCCTGAATATGGATGTCCGCGCTCAGCTTCTGCCCGAACAGAAGCTGCAGGAGATCGAAGCCTTAAAAGCGGCAGGGCCGGTTGTGATGGTGGGCGACGGCATTAATGACGCACCCGCGCTTGCCGCCGCGTCTGTCGGTGTCGCAATGGGCGGCGGCACCGCGGTCGCCCTGGAAACCGCCGATGCGGCTCTGCTTGGCGAGCGTGTGACAGGAGCGGCCGAACTAATCGCGCTCTCGCGGGCAACGCTTGCGAATGTAAAGCAAAATGTGGCGATTGCCGTGGGGCTTAAGTTGCTCTTTCTGGTCACCACAATGGCCGGTGTCACGGGGCTCTGGATGGCAATTCTCGCCGACACCGGCGCAACCGTCTTCGTTACGCTCAATGCTCTTCGTTTGTTGCGCTGGCAAAGTCCCTTTGCCGCGAAGGCGGACTGACGCATCCCAAGGAGACATCGATGAGCCAATCTCTCAATGCGAGCGATCATCCGGCCGGCATGCCTTGTCCGCGCTGCCGGGTGGATCTGCTGATGACCGACCGGCAGGGCATCGAGATCGACTATTGCCCCAAATGCCGTGGCGTCTGGCTCGACCGTGGAGAGCTTGACAAGGTTATCGAGCGTAGCGCGCAATTCGCACCTCCGGTCGATCCTCTGGCCGGGCCGGCCGCGAGCCCCTGGACCTCGAATCCGCCGCCGGCCGGACAATCCGGCTGGACGGCGCCCCACGACAGTTACCGCTCCGGCCATCATGGCGGTAGTAAAGGCCATTCGTCGCGGAGCTCGTTTTTAGGGCGACTGTTCGACCACTGAACGCAACATCGATGCGGTAGCATGTTTTCCGGACTGACCTGAAAATGCCCGATGCGCGGCATGCTGATCAGCGTCGGTCGATGCGTCCGCATCAATCGCCCAGGTGAAATTTTATTTAATGTTTTTTCAACTTCACCTGGATCGTCTGATATCCGCGTTGACACTTTGCGCCGCAGCCTTCATTGGTGCACGTAATCGTAACAAGATCGCATAATGCTGCCGCCGTTAGGTCGAACCTCCACCGTGCTGACGACACGCATTGGCCTCTCGGCCATGCGGCTGGTGATGTTCGCCTACCTCATCTTTGCTGTCCTCGGTGTTGCGGGAAGCAGCAGTGCACTTGCAGGCCACTCCTGGCTCGAGATGTCGCACTTCCGCGATGACGCCTCGCAGACGGCGCTTTGCGAAGCCTGCAGCAGCATCGGCATTGCACCGAAGCCGGCGGAAGCAGGCTTCATACCGCCAAAGATCTCGAGCATAGCGCATAGTTTCGAAGTAGGCGGAGCACCTGCTGCGATCGCGCCGAACCTCGCGCTAGCGGCCGACTTATTTACGTATGTGCTCGCTGCCGATGCTTGCTGCCAGCAGGATAGCCAGGCGCCTTCGATTGCCGATGTGTCCGCTTTGGCCGCATTGCGCCAGCACGTTCATCGCTCCGTAGTCCTGCACCTATAAACTGACCTTCGAGTTGTTGCGGCCGCCACATCGGCACGCATTCCGCGTTCGCGCGCCCTCGAAGGATTATCATGACTATGTCGAACCGTTTTGCCGCCCTCGTGGCAGCCGGCCTAATGCTGGCTGCCTGCAGCCAAGCGCCGGGAAAAATCGCGCCACCGGACCTGAGTTCGGGCGCCGACGCTGCGCCAGCCATGCCCTCATCGAGTGCATCTCGGGGCGCGCCGATAGGCGAGATGATTGCCGCTTCGGGTGCCAATGGGTCCCCATCCGGCGAGCCCACTGGCCCGTTGACGCTGCAAATGGCGCTCGCCCAGGCGTTGCTGACCAATCCGGACCTTGGTCAGTTCTCCTACGATATTCGCTCCGCCGAGGCGCGAACGCTGCAAGCCGGGTATCGGCCGAACCCGGAAATCTCGGTGCTGTCCGAGGATTTTGGTGGCAGCCGCAATTACGCGGGCTTTCAGGGATCGCAGACCACGCTATCCCTCAGTCAACTTGTTGAGCTCGGGGGCAAGCGCGCGGCCCGGCTACGTGTGGCGCGGCTCGACGAGAGCCTCGCTGCCTGGAACTACGAGGGGCAACGCCTCGATGTTCTGACCGCGACGACAAGGGCGTTCGTCGATGTCGTGGTGGCTCAACGTAAGGTCGACCTCGCCGAGACCACGCTACGGATCGACCGCCAGTTCCAAGGCGGCGTGTCCGAACGTGTACGCGCCGGCAATGTTTCGTCTCTCGAGGAGCGGCGGGCGCAGGT
>MKTV01000107.1:5472-9740 GCA_001898425.1 Rhodospirillales bacterium 69-11 | reverse complement strand
TCTTGCCGCCGCCACCGTTGCCGGCGCTTCTGGCCCTTGCCGTTCGCAATCCCGACGTCGCTCGCTGGGAAAGCGAAATTGCCCAGCGTGAGGCGCGCGTTGCGGTCGAGCGATCCAAAAATGTACCCGATGTCACCATTCAGGCTGGGCCCCGCTACTACGGGGAAGGGGCGTCCGCATTCGTAGCCGGCGTCGGCATTACGCTGCCGGCCTTCGGCATGAACCTCGGTAATCAGCTCGATGCTCAGGCACAGCTGGCTAAGAGCCGGCTGCAGAAGCAGTCAGCCGAGGTCAGAACGGCGGCCGACATTCGGCGGACCTACGAGCGGCTGGCCGCCGCGTATCAAGCGATCAAGGTCTTGCAGCAGTCCGGCATTCCCGCCGCACAAGCCGCCTATGACGGCATGAGCACCGGCTACCGTCAGGGAAAATTCGGACTGATCGACGTGCTCGATGCACAGCGTGCTTTGCTGGACGCGCGCATGCGCCTGCTGGACGCGCAAGCGACCTATCACGCGGCTCTGGCCGACGTGGAACGCCTCACCGGCGAAACCCTCAGAACATCCGCAGCCGGCGCTAAGCGCCCAGGAGCGCCATCATGAAGTTGAGCCTGGCCATTCTTGTCGCGTCGGCGCTCCTATCAGCTCCCGGCATCGGGGCCGCCGCAGAAACCGAGCCACCTGCCAATGAGGTGCGCCTAACTGAGAGCCAGACGAAGCTCATTCAGCTGGCCGTCGCGGCTCCGAAAG
This sequence comes from Rhodospirillales bacterium 69-11, assembly GCA_001898425.1. Taxonomy (GTDB): domain Bacteria; phylum Pseudomonadota; class Alphaproteobacteria; order Acetobacterales; family Acetobacteraceae; genus Rhodopila. Next base: position 8,991 of record MKTV01000107.1, on the reverse strand, counting down.
CCGGGCGTCTCGCTGAACCGCTTGTCCTGAATGGAGAGGTCACTGCCGATCAGGACCGGACAATCACCATCCTGCCGCGCGCACCGGGCATCGTACGAGACGTAAAGGGCCGGCTTGGCCAGACAGTGCAGCCAGGAGCCGAGCTTGCTGTCATCGAAAGCAGCGCCGCGGCCGAAAGCGAATCCGCTTTCCTAGCAGCTCAGTCACGCTTCGCTCTCGCCAAGGCTCAGGCGACGCGTGAGGAGGGGCTCTGGCGCAAAGGGATCTCGGCTCAGCAGGATTATCTTGTCGCACGCCAGGCAGCCTCGGAAGCCGAAGCCACCCTGCAGGCAGCAGAACGCAAGCTGCAGGTCCTCGGGCTATCGCCCCCATCGCTGCAGGACAAAGCGCGGGGTCCGATCAGACTGCCCGTCCTGGCGCCCTTCGCGGGCACCTTGATCGAGCGTCAGGTCGCGGTCGGCGATCAGGTGACCGATGCATCACCTTTGTTTCGGCTTTCGGACCTCAATACCGTTTGGGCCATTGCGAGCGTGTTCGAGAGAGACATCGGCCGCATTGCGATCGGACAGACGGCTTCCGTCACCGTGCCGGCATATCCGGGACGGCAGTTCGAGGGGAAGGTCACCTGGATTGCCGATGTCCTCGATGAAAAAACCAGAACGCTAAAAATTCGCATCGACCTCAGCAATGCCGACCGACTGCTCAAGCCGGGAAGCTTCGCGCGCGTCACGGTCACCTCATCAGACCCGCAAGACGCACTCCTGGTGCCCACTGACGCCATTCAGCAGCAGGGCAACGAGACAATCGTCTTCGTTGACGAAGGAAACGGCCTCTTCAAACGCCAGGTCGTACAGGTTGGGGCCCGCACGCGAGATGCCGCTGCAATCGTCGGCGGCCTGCAGGAAGGCCAGAAGGTCGTTACGAACGGCGCCTTCGCTCTGCTCTCGGAGCTCGAGAAGAGCAGCTTCGCCGGTGGCGACTAGCAACAGGACCCTCGCATGATCGATGCTCTCATAGGAGCCGCGCTCAAGCGGCGCTTCCTCGTCATTCTGGCCGCTATCGTGGTTGTTGCCGTCGGCGGATGGTCGACCATGCGGCTCAACCTGGCCGCATTCCCAGACGTAACGAATATTCAGGTGCAGGTGAACACACAGGCGCCGGGTCTCGCTGCGCCCGAGGTCGAGCGGCTGATCACCTTCCCGGTGGAATCAGTGATGAACGGTCTTCCTGGCGTGGAGCAGGTCCGTTCCATTTCGAAGACGGGCCTGTCGGTCGTAACCATCGTCTTCAGCGACAGCACCGACATCTATTTTGCGCGCCAGCTTGTGCTGGAGCGCCTGCAGATTGCCAAAGAGCGTATCCCGAACGGCCTTGGCAATCCCGAGATCGGGCCGCTCACGACCGGCCTCGGCCAAGTCTATAAATACATTCTGACCAGTCCCACACTGGATCTCTCGGAGCTCCGCGCCATCAACGATTGGGTGGTGAAGTTCCAGCTTCGCACCATTCCCGGCGTGACCGACGTCCTGAGCTTCGGCGGCCAGGTCCGGCAATATCAAGTCAACATCGATCCAAACCGGCTCATCGCCTACGACCTTTCCATCGCCGATGTGCGCAAAGCCCTGCAGGCCAACAACAGCAACGCCGGCGGGTGGTATATCGAGGGTAAGGAAACGCAGCTCGTCGTGCGCGGGGAGGGTCTCGTACAAGGCGGATCTGTCGGCCTCACCGACATAGGTGACATCGTCCTTAAAACCGTCGACGGCACGCCGATCTTTGTGCGCGACGTTGCGAATGTGGAGTTCGGCAGCGAAATCCGCCAAGGCGCGGTTTCCAAGGACGGCAAGGGCGAAGTCGTCATGGGCGTTGTGCTGCAGCTTCAGGGTGCGGACACCAACGGCGTCATCAATGCAATCCGCGAGAAGATCAAATCCATCCAGGCGACACTACCGCGCGATGTGACCATCGCGCCTGTCTACGACCAGGCGGAGCTCATCCAAAAAGCTATCGGCACCGTTACCAAGGCCCTCGAGGAAGCCGCGGTGCTGATTGTCGTCGTGCTGTTCCTCTTTCTATGGAACATCCGCTCCGCACTCGTGGTCCTGGCATCGATACCTCTATCGATGCTGGCGGCCGTCATCATGATGCGGATCGCCGGCCTCTCGGCCAATCTTCAATCGCTTGGCGGCTTAGCGATTGCCATCGGCATGATGGTCGACGGCTCTCTGGTCATGGTCGAGAACATTGTGCGGCATCTGGCGGAGCCACATGGACAGGACCGCTCGCTAACCTATCGCGTGGCGCAGGCGGCCCGCGAAGTCGGCCAGCCAATCTTCTTCGCCGTGCTGATTATCATCGTCGTCTTCTTGCCTCTGTTCACCCTACAGGGCGTGGAAGGCAAGCTGTTCAGCCCGATGGCGTTTGTCATCGCCTTCGCGATGCTCGGCTCATTGATCGTCGCCTTGGTCGTTGTCCCCGTCCTCGCTTCCATCGTCCTGCGCGGACGGTTTTCGGAAAAAGACAATTTCCTGATGCGCGGGATCAAGGCGATTTATCGGCCGATCCTTGCCTTCGCCTTGCGCCGACGATTGGTTGTCGTCGCGATCGCCGTGGCGGCATTGCTAGGCAGCCTTGCTCTCGTACCACGCCTCGGGACGGAGTTCGTACCCGTTCTGGACGAGGGCACTCTGAGCATTCGGGTAACGATGAACCCGAAGATATCGCTCGAGGAATCTCTGCGTATCGCCCAGCGCGTCGAGACCAAGCTGCGCGCCTATCCCGAAGTCATCTCGGCGATTAGCCAGATCGGGCGTCCGGAGCTCGGTGGCGACCCAGAATCGGTGAACAACAACGAAATCTGGGTCAGCCTGAAGCCGCAGCCGGATTGGACCAGCTTTGCCTCACGCGACGATATGGTCCGCAAGATTGCGGAAAATCTTTCAGAATACCCCGGCATCGCGATCAGCGTATCGCAACCGATCGCTAATCGCGTCGATGAACTTTTGTCAGGCGTTAAGGCCCAGCTCGCGATCAAGTTGTTCGGCGACGATCTAAAAATCCTGGAGCAAAAGGGCAGGGAGATTCAGGAGATCGTCCAGGCCGCTCCTGGCGCCGCGGACGTTCAGATGGAGCAGATCAGCGGCGAAGCGCAGCTGGTCGTTAAAGCCGACCGCGCAGAGTTGGCGCGCTACGGCCTAAATGTGGCCGATGTGATGGAGGTCGTATCCACCGCCGTCGGCGGCGAAGAAGTCACCAACGTTCTCGACGGCCAGCGCCGCTTCGCGATCTATCTCCGCGTTGCGACGGACTTCCGCTCAGATGCGGACGCCATCAGCCGCCTTTGGGTGGCGAATAAGGATGGCGTCCGGGTGCCTCTGTCACGCGTCGCGCAGATAGGGACGGTAGAAGGACCGCCCATGATCAGCCGCGAGAATGCGCAGCGTCGGGTGGTGATTCAGGCCAATGTCGCCGGGCAGGATCTGGGCAGCTTTGTCGCCGGGCTCCAGCGCGCCGTCGCAG
>MKTV01000107.1:0-5463 GCA_001898425.1 Rhodospirillales bacterium 69-11 | reverse complement strand
AGCTGCCGCCGGGTTATTTCGTCACCTGGGGCGGCCAGTTTGAAAACCAGCAGCGGGCGCAGCAGACGCTGATGATCGTCGTGCCGCTTTGCCTCGGCCTCATCTTCCTGCTTCTGTATCTCTCGTTCGGCTCCGCAATGGATGCCTTCCTCATAATACTGAACGTGCCGTTCGCGTTGATCGGCGGCGTCTTCTCGCTGTGGATATCCGGACAATTCCTCAGCGTGCCCTCATCGGTCGGCTTCATCGCGCTGTTTGGCGTCGCAACGCTCAACGGCGTTGTCATGGTCTCATACTTCAACCACCTGCTGGAGTTAGGCCGATCCGTCCGCGACGCTGTGACGGAAGGCGCTTTGCTGCGGCTGCGTCCGGTTTTGATGACGGCCCTGGTAGCGAGCCTTGGCCTGATCCCACTGCTGCTCGCCTCAGGCATCGGATCAGAGGTCCAGCGACCGCTTGCGACGGTCGTGGTCGGCGGTCTGGTCACCTCGACGCTCCTCACCCTGATCGTGCTGCCGGCGATTTTCAGTTGGGTCGCCGAATGGGCCGAGGCGCGGCGCGGCCAACAAAGTTCCAAAGTTAAAACTGGAGAAATGGTGAGATGAGACATGTTCTCTTAGCCTTTTCTGGGCTTTATGTTCTTTTAGCGCTAGCTGCGCTTATAGCCATTGTCGCGCTGACTGGATGCGCAGTGCCGGACTGGAAAACTGACGGGAAGGTCACGCGATATACGAAGATCGAAGACCATCGGTTCCAGCCAGCTCAGCTAAACGTGCCTGCTAATGAGCCATTCTGGCTAGCCATTGACGGCAACGATGAAGTGTATAGGTCGCTTGCTTTATCGAGTACGGATCTGAAAATCCCGCCACAAACAATACGTGCACACGTTCATGAGAGTCGGTGGCCGGAGTCTGATCCTCCTAGCCGAAACAGGATTCCCATCGATCCGCTGAAACCCGGGCAGTATGAGGTCATCTGCGATTGCCACGGGAGGCCCACAACTCTCCTGCTGAATGCGGTCCCGACCCAGCTTAACGGTGGCAGCGGAGGAGTCCGATGAGCAAACTGCTAGTCGCAGCATCCCTTGTATCAGGCCTGCTGAGCGGCTTCGCTCAACAGGCCCTCGGGAGGGGGCAAGACTGCACAAATCTGCCTCCCTCCAAATTACAAATTTACAACATCGATTTGCCTCAAGCCGAGGAGGAGCTGGCGCCGACTGCGCTGTTGACCCGAACCGCCAATAAGGACGACCTGGTGGCTCGCCATACCATGGCGGTTTTCGCTCGCAACGTCGTCGGGCAGGTCAATATCCGGCATCGAGAAGTACCGCAGGCGAGCGGCAAGGTCTGCAACGCACCGGAGACCGTGAAAATGGGCTTCGGTTCGACGTCGCGAAAACTCATCATTGCCGATGCCGTAGCTGAAAACTCCTGCGTCCGGCGCGAACTTACAGAGCATGAAAAAGCCCACAGCGCCGCTTTCAACGCTACTCTGGATCGCTTCATCAAAGACAATGAGCAGTCTCTCAGAGAAGGAATGGTGGCGCTGAAAAAGATGCCGGCAGACACCTTCGAGCAGGCTACAGCGATGTGGAATAGCGGCCTGCGGCTGATCCTCGAGAAGGCGAAGGTGCCGTTGTTGGCCGATCTCGGCGAGACCAACACTGCTGTTGATACACCGGCAGTATTGAAGGCCTTGGGATCGGCATGTGGCGGAACACTGGAAAAACTAGAGGATCGATATTCATATCAATGACTTCTGAAAGCTGTGTCCAGTCAGACGAAGGCAGCCGCTGTGGTCAGCTCATAAGCTCCTCGATCACCAGCAGGATGAGAAACCCCGCAAAGAACATCGCCGCCACCCAGGGTCGGTCCGGCGTCTCATGCGCTTCGACGAGAAGCTCCTCAATCACGAGGTAAAGCAGCGCGATCAGACCGAAGGCGAAGAACGTCATGATGACCGGCTTGGGCAACATCGCAACAGGCGCTGCCAAAATGGCGCCGACCGGCAGCAGGAGCAGAAGACCGGCGAGGATGGCAATCACCTTCAGCCGGGACGACACGAATTCGGTGAGCTCATTCGTCACGGTCAGACCGAGAAACAGAACCTCGAGCGTCAAAGCGATGGTCAGCAGCATCCCGGTTGAGGCGCCTGCGACGAAGCCTACTCCCAGAACCAGACCATCAATCAGGAGGTCGATGCCGACCATTGTGAGCAGGCCAATCGCCCCCTTGGCGTAGGTCTCGATCTGTTTGATCAGCAGCATCACTGCGACGCCGATGGTGCCCCCGATGACCGTTGGCCACGCCGATCCTCCATGCATCACGTCCGGCAAAATCTCGCCGGCCGCCGCCGCGAAAATAACGCCAGCGGCAAAATGTTGGATCGCGCTGACCAATACAGCACTTGGCTTGGTGAGCGTAGCCACAAGGGCACCAGCTAAAGCCGCCGTAATTGGAACGATCGTATAAATCAATGCCGCCATCGCCATCGTCCACACTGCTGATTCTGGCCAGGACTGTACCCTAGAATCTCGTGTATGATAACGTCCTTTATCATACTCGATATTTGTGGTATAAGGGGGCTCAAATGGCCAAAACCCAACTCCCTGCCGTCACCACACCCGGCACGCTCACCACCCAGACCGACACCTATATAGTGCCGGCGCTGATCGCCGATCTCGGTGAGCCGGCCGCCTGGCGCTACGTCGAATTCTTCACCGCCAACATTCGCAACCCGAACACGCGGCGCGCCTATGCTCGCGCGTGCACCAGGTTCTTCGCCTGGTGCGAGGATCGCGGTCTGACGCTCACCACGATCCGGCCGCACGATGTCGCCACCTATATAGAGGTGCGTGGCCAGAGCCATTCGGCACCGGACGTGAAGCAGCAGCTGGCGGCCGTGCGCATGATGTTCGACTGGCTCATCACCGGCCAGGTCGTGCCGCTGAATCCGGCGGCAGCCGTCCGCGGTCCGAAGCATGTCGTGAAGACCGGCAAAACCGCGGTGCTCGATCCCAAGGAATGGCGAAAGATGATTGACGCCATTCCGACCGACACAGTGCGCGATTTACGCGACCGGGCGCTGATATCCACCCTCACCTATTCCTTCGCGCGCATAAACGCGGCGCTGAAAATGAAGGTCGAGGATCTCCGGCCCAAAGGCGCCGGCTGGCAGCTCAGGCTGCACGAGAAAGGCGGCAAGCATCACGAGATGCCGTGCCATCATGCGCTCGCCGAGGCGTTGCGCGCCTACATCGACGCCGCCGGCATCGCCGAGGACCGCAAGGGTTATCTCTTCTGCACATCGCCCGGGCACAATGCTGCGTTGCTGCTTGAGAAGCCCATGGCGCAGGCGGATGCCTGGCGCATGATCCGCCGTCGCGCGCTCGCCGCCGGCATCAACGCGCCGATCGGCAACCACAGTTTCCGGGCAACTGGCATCACAGCCTATCTCGCAAACGGCGGTGCCCTCGAGCATGCGCAGGAGATGGCGGCGCATGAGAGCCCGCGGACCACTAAGCTATATGATAGAACGAAGGAACGGCTGACTCAGCAGGAGGTAGAGCGAATTAGGCTGTGACGAAGGCGTTCCGCATCACGGCCAACACAGCTCCATAGAAATGGCGACATTTTTCAACGACTATTTCGGTGTATCGGAAGAGATTTTGGACGAATATGGGGCGTTTAACGTCTCGTTGATCAACGATCTACCGCTATTTATTGATCCCTTTTTGCTTTTTCATTCTGATAGCGAAGAGTATCAACAACTACACCAGCAGATGATCCAGTATGTGATCTTTCTGCGAGACCGCGCTCCAGAGGCCGCAGCCAATGATGACCTACTGAAGGCTTGGTATTGCTTTCCCGAGATAAAGCAGAACTGGTTGGGATTCTCCGTTGTAGGTAATAGGGGCAGCGGTCTCGGGATGAAGTTTGCCCGGGCGCTGAACGCAAATTTGGGGAGGATATTCAGCGATTTCGGCGAAGAGAAAATCACTAGCGGGAGTCATCTTGAAAAAGTTTGCTTAGTCAGCAGCGGTGTTGGGCGAGACAATATAAGCGACTTTACTACCAACCTCATTATTGACTACCTATGCCGATATACTGAACGATTTGCAAAAGAACATATCAACCCGAAATTGGTCAGTACGGTTCATATCCGAAAGGCCCGGTTTGACTATCCGACGCAGGCATGGCGGCGCGAGTCCTACCAATTGCCGTTCTTGGACGGTGATTTTGTGATCCTCACGCCCAAGGACATTCTGACAAGAGACGATAACTGGATTAACCGAGATGACCTCGTTCGAGATTTCGAGCAAATACCTGTCGCTATCCCAGATGCGGAGCTGCGAGGGCAGGTTTTTGCATATTTTCAGCGGGTGCTACCGCGCCCTCGCGACCGTGAGCCGTCGGAGGCCGAGCGTGCGGAGGCGGTTGCAGATACCCTGATGCAGTTTCCGCAGTTGCTGGACTATTTTATCAAGTTCAAAGAAGATCACGGGGACGATGCGACCAATGTTAGCGAGGAAAAGGTAATTGCCACCGAGATATTATTTGTACACCAGCTGCGAGAACTTCAGAGAATACTTGTTAACACTACCGCATTCTACAAAACGGGCTCACTAACCTACGCTGAGGCGCATATACGGCTGGCGTATTTGAAGGATGTGATCGAGAATAAGGGAGGCCATCGCCTATTTTACCATGATGGCGTTGCGGTTGAGCGCGAAAAGGATTTGCAGGTTCTTTACCGCTTGGTCTGGTTTGGCACGCCGTCCGATGTCGGTGCCGAGGTCAATGACGGACGCGGCCCGGTCGATTTCAAAATCTCCCTAGGCGCTCACGACAAAACACTGGTCGAGATGAAACTCGCCAAAAACAGCCAGCTAGAGCGGAATTTGGCAAAGCAGGTTGCTATTTATCAGGCGGCCAGCGATGCAGAACACGGCATCAAAGCGATCATCTTCTTTTCCCAGGCTGAGCAGGAACGGGCTGAGGGCATCCTTGATAAGCTCGGTCTGCTGGGACACAAGGACATCGTGCTCATTGATGCTCGGGCCGATAATAAGCCGTCAGGATCAAAGGCGTAGCGGATAGGCAAATTTAGCGCCGTCGGCGTGAGGGGCGGCGTCTCACAGCGTCACGGAATCGGTCTCCCCACCCTTCGACGTGCGGGATGCGCTCATACTCGGCACTTGTGCCCTTGAGCAACTCGCTCCGAGAACGCAGCGACACATCCTCCCAATTTTCATAGAGAACGTAGAGTGCGTTGCCGTATCGAATGTTCTCGAACACGACCACATCGTTAGGAAGTACAGCTCCGACATAGCGATTGAAGCCGCCCTTACCTAATATGAACCGCTCTGGCGACAGGCGGCGGAACTCAGCTACCCGTTCCTCGATAACCTGGTCAACTTTCGCGTTCGCCTTGCCAAGAGCCAATTTGGCTTTGGCAAGGAAG
>MKTV01000106.1:32795-35148 GCA_001898425.1 Rhodospirillales bacterium 69-11 | reverse complement strand
AAGCGCGGGCACGCTGCTGTCTGGAACCAAGGACGACGCCGATCACGCCAATACGCTGTGCTATGTCGATGGTGAGCTGGTGGCCTACCAGACGGCGACGCTGACGGCCACGAGCAAGTATGACCTGACATATCTCCGGCGCGGGCTTTTCGGAACCGCGATCGCCTCACACGCCCTTGGCGCCAGCTTCGCAAGGATGGACGACTCCAAGTTCGTCTACTCCTACGACAAGGATCAGATCGGCCAAACGATCTACGTGAAGCTCGCCTCCTTCAACACCGTTGGTGGTGGCAAGCAGTCCTTGGCCGACATCGACCCTTACACCTACGTCGTTCAGGGGCCGCCTGTACCTGGTAACGTCAGAAACTTCGTTGTCAAGCAGAACGGGAACTCGGTCAATTTCTCCTGGTCGAAGGTCAGCGACTACGCCCTGAAGGGCTACGATATTGGCTACGCGCCACAGGGATCGACCGACTGGGGCGACTTCACGATGCTCACCGAGGCCGGATCAGGCACGGAGATGACGAACGCCGCGGTTCCCCCGGGGACATGGACGTTCGGGATCAGAGCGCGGGATATCGCCGATCAGCTTTCGCCGGACATCTCGACCTTCGACCTTGTTGTCCTGAACAACAATGACACGACGACCGTTCAGAAGCAGGAGCCGGGATGGGCCGGAGATCTGCACAACTTCGTCCGGCACTGGACGGGCGTTCTCGTGCCCCAGAGCACGACGCTTGCTGATGAGAACTCTGACTGGACCGTCTTCGACACCTTTGTCCCCGATCCCGTATCCGAGGCATGGTACACGACGCCGGTTTATGACATCGGCTACGAGAACAGCCTTCGGATCTACTCGGTAAACCAGTTTCAGGCGGGACCAGGCGAATCGTCCGGCGCTGCAGCAACAACTCAGATCGACGCATGGTCTTCCGGGTCAGACCCGGACGTTTACGTGCCGTGGACGATCGGCACCATTCCGGTTCGCTACCTCAAGATGCGGATCACCTACGCTCCCGAAGCCGGGTCGGTGGCTGCTCTCACAGACTTCACGTACACGGTCGACCGATCCCCGGTCATCGAACAATCGCAGTCGGTCGCGATCGCACCGGGTGGGACTGCAATCACCTTCCCGCAGACCTTCCACGAGATCCCGAAGGTCACAGCGACACCGGTGAGCGATACGGCGGTCTATGCAACGGCGGCCGACATCACGACCGCCGGGTGCACGATCCACATCTGGAATTCGGCGGGGACAGACATTGGCGGAACTGCAAACTGGAAAGCGACAGGGTATTAGATGACGGCTGAATATGGGCTTCTCGATTTCACGTCGATGACGGCGACCGAGTACAAGAACGGGATCGACAACAACAGCGTCGTTGGAAAGCGCTTCATCAATCGCTTCGCACCCCACGCGCAGACGACACCGAATATGACGGTCCGCGTGGAGCCGGGAGACCTGTTCGACGGGAAGACGCTGACCGAAGTTGCCGCTCAGGACACCGGGACCATCACCGCGCCCGCCTCTCATCCGCGCATCGATCGCGTCGTCCTCGAAAACAAGACCGGCGTCATATCTGTCATCACAGGGTCGGAGTCGGTCACTCCCGCAGCTCCGGACATAACGAGCGGGTACTCACCTGTCGCGCAGATCCTGCTCGATACGACCACAACGGCCATCACGAACGATCTCATCACTGACGAAAGGGATTTCGGGGCTTTGACCGTGGGTGGGTTCGGGACGAAGCAAGACATCTCCTCTGCATCCACCTGCGATGTCGGCACCATCGGTAGCCATAACGTCAACATCACGGGGACCACGACGATCAGTTCGTTCGGCAGTTCGGCGAACACCCTGTCCCCCCTCTACTTCATCCAGTTCGCCGCGTCGCTGACCCTCACCAACAGCACGGCGCTGCAACTGCCGGGCTCTACTGACATCCAGACCCAGGCAGGTGACACGGCCTTCGCGGAGTACCTCGGCTCTGGAAACTGGAGGTTTCCTATCTTCCAGCGGGCAACTGGTTTGCCTCTCTTCTCCAGGACGAAGACGCGGCAGATCCTCACCAGCGGGACGACCTACAACCGGCCGGATGGCTGCACCCGGATCGAGGTGCGGATGAACGGCGGTGGTGGTGGCGGAGGGGGTGGCGGTAGCGGCGCGTCTCCGGGTGCCACTGGCACGGCAGGGGGCAACACCAGCTTCAACGGCATTGTCGCCAAGGGCGGGGCGGGCGGGGCAGGCGCAGGAACCTCTACACTCGCTGCCGTCGGAACTCCGGGTACTGGTATCGCCACTTTAAGACGACCCGGACAAGTCGGGGGCTTCGGCTTTGTCGCAGGCGGAAAC
>MKTV01000106.1:29728-32628 GCA_001898425.1 Rhodospirillales bacterium 69-11 | reverse complement strand
TCCCGATCCCACCTACCCAATCGCCATCGGCGCGGGGGGTAACGGAGCGAGCGGATCGTATGTCGGCGGGAACGGCGCATTCGGGATCATTATCGTGGACGAATACTATTAACGAAAAGGAACAATCATGATTAAACGCCTGATTTTCGCGGCGATGCTCGCTGTCCTTCCCGCTGATGCCTTTGCCCTGACGGCTCTGCATGTAGAAACGGCGAACGGCAGCTATGCCATCATCCCGTCGGACACTGTCAATGCGCGCGTCCTTGCCGCCAACACAGCGGAGTCCGCTCTCGTGCCGACATACACCGACAGCATGGGCCGGACGAAATTCGCGAACTACGTCCTGTTTTCGCCGAAGGGTTGCGACTTCTACGCAGGGTTCAATGGGACCGCATCGGTCCCTGCTTCCGACGTGACCAATGGCAGCGCGTCGGAGATCAACCCGACGATCCGCTACCTTGGTGGATCTTTCGCCTCGATCAGCCTTATATCTGACAGCGCCTGCACTGTGGGCCTCTCCTTCTACAAATAACTGCGTAATCCGCCTTTCGGGGCCAATCAGAAAGGCTCAATGCCATGTCCCTGCCGCCGGATGATCTTATAACGATTACCCATGAGACATCCGAGGGGCTTTCCCGGATCTGGTCATACGACAATATCGCAATCGTCGTCCTGATGCTTTGCCTCTGTTTTTCCGGTTTGTTTAATATAATATTACTGAGGGCTGTCCTGAAATCATGGCCCGACATGGCCAAGCAGTTGATCGCAGCCATGGGCGCATCGAAGGACGCCATGACGGACAATGCCATCGCTCTGACCAAGCTGAACGAACGGATAGGCCATCATGATTAAGAACACGTCGGAAATGCAGAAGATCGCAATTCAGATGCAGCAGGTCGCCGAACAGATACGTCTGGCTTCGATGGAGACCGTGTCCCACGTGAAACTGAACGGTTACGCTCTCGATCGACTAAAACCCAGAAAGCCCTGAATGTCGTTCTGCCTATCGAAGAAGTCGCTTGGTCATTTGACAGGCGTCCACCCTGACCTCTGCCTCGTCGTCCGCCGCGCCATTGATGTCACGCCCGTCGATTTTACCGTCCTGGAGGGGCTTCGGAGCGTCTCTAAGCAGAAGGAGATGATGGAGCAAGGCAAGTCCAGGACAATGCGCTCCCGCCACCTCACAGGCCACGCAGTGGACGTTGGAGCGTGGGTTGAGGGGCAGATCGACTGGAGCTGGGACTTCTACCCAAAGATCGCTTCCGCATTCCGGGAAATCTCCATAGCAACCCATATTCCTGTCGTGTGGGGCGCGGTTTGGGATCGCACTCTTTCCGAGCTGTCCGACGACCTTGAAGCCGAGATCACCGCCTACAAAAAGCGCCAGCGCGCGCGAGGCATCAAAAAGCCGCTGATCGACGGCGACCATTTCGAGCTTCCGCGCTCCGTTTACCCCTGAATGTTCAGACGCATCGCCGCTTCTATCGCCGCCATCCCCGGATTGGTGGCGGAATTCCTGTTTTGCGGGGAGGAGGAAGAACCGCCGCCTCGCAAAATTTCAGATCCAAGGACTGAAAACATCTCAGAACTGCTCGATGCACTGCGCAACGGGCGACTTTAACCTCCAGAGAAAGACCCAACCATGACCGGATTTCATCAAACCTTTTTCGGCAAGCTGGTCGACAAGATCGTCGACTTCTTCAAGAACAGCGCGGAGCCATACGTTGAATCGCTTCTCGATCCCGTAGTGCCGGAGATCAAGGCGCTGACCGAGGAAGAGGTCAAAAAGCTGGCCTCTGCCGCCTTCGACGCCATCAAGACCGCCGCGGCGTCAGGCCTGAAGCCCGAAGCCTGGCTGGACGTAGCCTACGACGCAGTTAAGGCGATGCTGCCGGAGATCGGCAAGGATCTGTCGTCCACCGCGATCAACCTGCTGGCCACGATCTTCCAAGGTCACGCCAAGGCCGACGCTGTGGCTCAGGGCACGACCGTCGAGGCCATCGTCAAGGCCGAAGCGCAATGAAGGCCATCCTTGGCCTCATCCTGAATTGGGTCGTCTCCCGCCTCTTAGGCGGGGGCGATACCCAGACCCGCAACGACGATATCGCGCTCGGCCGGGCGCAGAACGAGCTTGAGCATGTCAAACAGGAGAATACCGACCGGGCTGCGCTCGATAGCGTTGAGCCTGTGTCTCCCGACGCTGCTGCTGACAGCCTGCGTCACGGCGAGTTCTGATCCGCCCGTAGTGACAGCCTCACAGCGGCCTCAGCCGCCCCTCTACGCCTATTCCCCGGCGTTCCAGACCCGCGCCGCCGCCGAGCTGGACGCCCTCTCACAGACCGCCTGTGACCGTCAGGAGCCGACACCCGGTTGCTCGGCCATCCGGCGACTGATCGCAGACTACAAAACTGACCGCGACGGACTGCGCACGCTCGGCGCCAAGCAACAATAATCGAAGGAATCTGCCCATGCCCGCATTCTCTGGTCATTCAGGCCCGTTCGCCGGTCACGCATCCGCCGTGAGTGGCACAGGTGGCCCGGTCAACACCGTCCCCCCGGCGATCACCGGCACCGCCGAAGTTGGCCAGACGCTGACCTGTTCTCAGGGAACATGGACAGGCGCGAGCATCACCTATGCCTACCAGTGGTATCGGGACGGCGTGGCGATCAGTGGAGCGACCAGCAGCACGTATACGCTCGTGACGGCTGATGCTGAAACAGCGATCTCATGTAAGGTGACCGCAAGCGTGCCGGTGTCCTCAACAGCGCAGAGTGATACGGTAGATATTCCTGCGCCTCCGACCTATCAGGTTATTCTAATGGCGGGACAATCCAACAGTGTCGGACGATACGCATATACGTCGCGCGATTCTTCCGAGCTGGCCGCGTTGCCGAATATC
>MKTV01000106.1:19166-29708 GCA_001898425.1 Rhodospirillales bacterium 69-11 | reverse complement strand
GAGCGACACTGGAACATACCGAACTTTGCGGGATAACGTCCTGCCACTTTACTTCCCCGAGAATGCGATCGCATCCAACTATCATAGTCCGGCGGAACACATTGCCCGAGTAGTGGCAGCACAGCATCCCGACGACATCATCGTCATCATTCCCGTCGGGTGGGGTTCGACAACGCTGGTCACGACGAACGGTTCTGGGACGACAGGTGCGCCACAATGGATTGAGCCAACCGGGAATCTGAACATTGCGGCAGTAAACCAGGTAAACGCCTTCATGTCGGCATACCCATCGGCCGTCATTCACTCGATGCACTGGATTCAAGGCGAAAACGATGCAGGCGGTGGAACGCCAGCAACGGAAACGCAGTACTATGATGGTTTGACCGCCCTCGTGAATGGCTGGCGCACACGAATTACGGGTAACTCTACCGCGGTTCCGTTTGTGATAGGAAGCATGGTTCCAGCCTATGCAGGAAGCGGGAGCGGGCTGGATGTTTCTACGGCACAACGCAATGTCGCCAACGACCTTACGAATGTTCATTATGTGGATACCATTGTGGGCTTTGACGACGGATTGCACTACATCCACCAGGGGGCCAGCAGCCTGGGGCTTGCCATGGGAAGGGCCGCCTGTGGACTAACCACGGGTAGCATCCTTAATGACAGCTTCGCGTCTCTTGCAGATGGAGCCGATGTTTCAACGCTTGACTGGGCATATCGCTCCGGAAGCGGCGTCGTCGCGCAAAATGGGCGCATCTTCTTCCAGAGCACGGCGCGTGCGATTGATGCGCCAGTTCAACCGGCCGGGATTAACGACTATGCGGTCGGCGCGCATTTGACATTCCTGCCATTCTCTTCGCAGGCACTGAGCCTTCGCGGGCGGGCAATTGGATATTCATCCATGACCGGGTACGAATTGCGGTTCTCATCCGGCACGAAAACATGGTCACTGATACGCTTTGACGGTTCCAGCGCCTCCGGTTCCGGTGCGGCAACTCTGGGAAGCTATGTTGACAGTACCCTCACGAGCGGCAACACACGCACCGCCTACCTCGACATGCGCGGCTCTACCATTCGCGCAGTGATTGACGGCGTTGAAAGAATTGCGGCAACCGACGCCACTTACAATTCCAGTCTCGGCGCGTGCGGGCTTATCGGCAACGGATCGACCACCACGACCGGGATTCACGTCGACAGCTTCACCATCACCACAGACGCAGTTTAGCTGCCTATCCTCCCACCCCCTCGACCCCGCCAGTCCCTATCCGGGCTGGCGGGGCCTTTTTTGCGTTTTGGGCTCACTCGGATCGTCAACCCGGCTCCTTCTCGGAGAGAATGCGGTCGAGGTGGCTCAGTGCACGCTAAGCGTCCGCGGCGCTTATTGCTCACGAGCACCAGGATGGGGCAGAGTAGTCGCTGGTCGAGACAAGCAGGTCTACAGAGTCTGTCAGACCGGACGTAAGAAGTGCGATAGCGGACAGTTGGTGATCGCTGACCAAAGTCTATTCATGGCTGATGATGCTGAAGGAGACGTCCTGAATGGATTCGCCAAAGCCTGCTCAGAAGGATGTGCGGCAGCGAGAGTATGAAGAACGGCTCCATAGCAGACGTATGCAGATTAGACGATATCGACAGATTGAAAAGAATGGAGCCCGCTTTGGCACATATGGCTTTTGTTTTTGGCACCCCGTTATGGGAAGGATTACCGCTGTTATCGTTGCCGGGCTAGCGATGGCCTTCATGACTATAGTAGCGAAAAACGCCACTCCGTATGTGGAATTTTCTGAGATTACGCAACGCGCCCTTATCGCCACGTTTGTTTCGTTTGCAGGCTTAGCGATAGTGACCCCTCCCCCGCGCGCGGGCTTAGGTTTCCAGGTTGGTCTGATTTCCGGTCCCATGGTTGCTTTTTGCCTTTGGATCGGCGCGAGCATTTGGCATTTCGTACTAGATGGTAACTTGGCGAGCAATGAGATGCTGAGCGCTGGAATTGTCCTGTGCACGCCGCTGATGATGGTATTCGCTTATCTGTGCAAGCTCTTCAGCCGAGAACCCCTGATTCCTCGCGGTGAGCAATTCTTTTTCTTCAGATCAGGCAATCTGGATGACCCTCCTGAAGAGTTCTCCCTTCCCGATCAGAATCTCGGATGGCCATTGTGGCCTGTTATTGTCACTTTGCTCGGCCTCGCGTTCGGTGCATTCCAGACCGCCTGGGCCGTTTTCGATTTTCCGAGGATCAAACTCTTCTAGTTCGCGCTACTCGACTGCTTAAAACGGTTTAAAGGCTGCCGGAGGCACTCGCATCAAGTACATGAACTTATGACTAGCTTCCTGACAGGGGTGCGTGGTGCATCTCACAATCCAGGGGTGTGCCGATGATCTTCCTTGAAAAGTCGTGGGCAGAGCGCATCGCGAAAGCCAGGTTGCGGCTCTACCAAGCCATGGGGAGGTTCACGATTTCAGGAACGGTGGGAGCAGCTGCTATTTTGGCCATTGGCGCCCCATTGGGATGCGATGCATCTTCACTGAGTGGGTTCCAATCGTTATTCCAGCTTGCCGCCGCGCTGAACCTCGCTATCGCAAGCTTTGACACGTTGTTTGGGCGCGCTACATCCATCGAAATAGAAGATCACGCTAGAAGGATTCTGAGAGACCTAGGAGAATTCCGGGAGCAAATCGAAGAAGATCTCGCCGATACTGAGATGATTGAAGGGGCAGGCTCCGATCCTGATGCAGATCAGTCCGCCGCTCGGAAGGCAGAGCTTTCCGATATCAGGGAGGAGATCACCAACGCACTTACCAGAGCGCAACACATCGCGGGCCGCGCCTGGTCTTTCGCAGTCGTAAGCCCCACGCGCGCCGTTAACGGTTACGAGGCGATTTTCGCAACTGGTCTTTCGCTCGCAGTTTTGTTGATCCTCTCCGTTTATGCGGAAGCTAGGCCCGCTCCCATTTTAACGAGAGCCGTTATAGGGTTCATTGCTGGATTGGTATACAGCCCGCTTGCTGTCGTAGGTTACTATACAATCGGCTCTATCGATGGAACTCGTAGGTTGAAAGGCGATTTATTCAAACTGAATCAGCAATTTATACGTCTGTCGCGCCGGATCCATCAAATCGTCAAAGCGCGAGAGTGAAGAAGATACCGCCAAGGAGAGCTTAGTTGCGCGATAGGCTGCTGAATGTAATCGGGTTAATGTGCATCCTCCTCGGCGTTGCTGGCCTGGGGTTTGCTTTCCAAGGATTCGCGTTCGGCGATGATCCAAAACAGATTCTTGGGATCGGGTTTTTTATAATCAGCGTCATCCTATTTGCCTTACTGCCGCGTCGCCTTCATGCCGCGTTGAAGGACTGGCAATCTGGAGTAATTGGAATTATCGGGTTTACTGGTGTTTGTTTGACCATCTGGGCTCAAAATTACTCCAGCCTACTTGCTGAAGAGCGACACAGAGTGGAAACCTCTGAGAATCTCCGCGCTGCTTTCACAGCGGAGGCTTTCTACCTGAGGCAGGATATACACATCCGCGAGAAGCTGCTCGCCGACAGCAGAAGAAAGTCAATGCCCTTTTACCTCGACACTACACTTCATAACATGGTTCTCAATGCTAATGCCGCCTTTCTCGCTGCATTGAGTTCGGAGGAAATCGCTGCACTCTATCAGATGTACCAGGTGGAGGTGTCGTTTATAAGCAGCATTAAGTCTATGGAATTTGACCAGAAGGACAAGTCACTCATCCGAGTGACGCTACCTCCGACCCTCGATCAGGTTGCCAACGGTTACGAATTTCTTGATAAGCTGGCGGGCGACGCTTTGGTTCAGATGATGAAGCAGCATTGCAAGATCATCGAGTGCTCGCCGCAGGAGATGGACGATCTGCTTCATACATTCGGCGTCGCGCGTACGGCTGCTAGCGGGTACCGTGATCCTGAGCCACCTTCACCGCCAGTGCAGCGTTCAAGGTGATTGGCCCTCTGGTCGGCCGAGGCGTTGCCCCCTATCTTCGATCAATGACAACATCATCAGACCATAAACCGGGCTGGGTGGCGACACTCGCACCCGACAACCCTCACCGCGACTACTGGGAGCGGGCGCTGACCGCTGGCTTCGACCCATCGTTTGAAACCATCTCCACGCACGATAAAACTGCATGGGTGCTGCGCTCAGCACGCTTCGAGCACATCACAGAGGCTCTCGAAGTCAGAGAGATTGCAGAAGTCATTATCGCGCAGCTGAATGGCGCCCAAGCCGCGCTGGGGGATCTGGATCCTCTTAAGCTCCATGGCGTCGGCAAAGTCGATTACGATGGCAGCTTCTCGACTATTGTCTTCGGGGAATTGACCATTTGCGCCAAGGCGCACATGGCAATTGGGTCAGTTGAAGTCAGGGATAGCCTCGGCAACTTAGTCCCCCCTCCACCGCCGCGAGCCTCGCTAACCCAATCATGGATACAGGCCGCAAGAACCGATGACGATATCGCGGATCTGCTTCGTTATGCAGGCCATAGTGACAACTGGTATGACATTTACAAGGCCATGGAGCTGCTGTGCCGGTTGGCAGGCGGTAAAAATAAGCTCAGTAGCATGCTTGGCGATTCCGCAGGTGCGGTAGAGCACATGCGCGAAACGGCAAATATTTATCGTCACGCGCGGCCCCACAGGACATTGGTTCCGACCACGTTATGTGCGGCAAAACCGCTTCTGGCGTTTGCGATTCGGACTGTTCTTGCCAAACGCGTACCACCTTCCTGATCGGCACAGTCCAGACGCTACTTGGGTCGTAAGGCCCTCAGAGCGAGCGTGTTTGCTGCGGAACGGCCCGTGAGGTATATCAAAGCGCAACCAGAGCACACTGAACAGATGTTTCCCAAAGCACCCAGCATCCAAGAACGCTACGGCATCAATGCTGTCGCCAAAGCTGCAGCCGACATGGGCGTTATCTGGCGCGAAACCCTAATCGGCGATGTGGGCATAGATGGCCATCTTGAATTCGTTACAGCAGATGGGTCGGTGACTGGACGCACGGTTGCCGTCCAGGTCAAAAGTGGCCCTTCATTCTTTCAGAATGAGGACGCCGAAAATTGGAAGTTCTATGCTGCTGAAAAGCATATCGCATACTGGGAGCACTATCCGCTTCCGGTGCTACTGGTATTGCACGACGAAGCCGCTAAGCGATCATATTGGGCCGATGCCAGGCACCAACTCAGAAGCGCCACTCCGGGTGCCGAAAATCCATTAACAGTGCCAAAGGCGAATATCCTGCAGACTACGACTGCGGTCGACCTCTTCGAAAGCGCCGGCGCATTCTCAGGCGAATTCATCCCAGATATAGCGGCCGTGATGCACCACATGATCGCCACCAGAAATCTAAATGCGGCATTTCACGTCAGCTACCTCGATCTGTTCACCTACGGCCTGACCAACATCGCTCGATCGTTGTATTTCGGAATGGACATCGCATGTACAGCGGCCGAATTTGATCTCTCGATCCGAAGAAGCCAATTTGGCATAGGTGTGGGAGCGACCGAGCACGAGTTTCTTTTTGGATACGTCAAGTTTCTCCTGCTCCAGCAGCTCGCGGATGTGGACTTCGCTGACTGCTTAATCGACTGGAAAGAGCTCGAAAAGTTGCCGAGCTTCATCGCGCCACTGACAAATCGTGGCCGGCTGCTGGTAAGGGCGATCAGCCAAGCGGAAGACACGCTAATGTTGAGTGGAAAACTTCCGGCAGAAGGTTTCTTAAGGGTCGCGCAGGAAGGGCTTTGTGAGATGGTTTCGGCTTCATATGTCAGGCGCCTGCCTCGCATCCATGCGTTTCAAAATATCACGCGTGCACAGCTCGCCACCGAAACTCAGACCTGAAAAGTTCTTACTGGGCAACGCCCCCAATCTCTAACGAGGAACAGGTTGCCTGCGAACGCCGCCGCAGGCTTTATTCTCGGCCATGATACCTGTCCCTCGACAAATTCCCATGGCAAATGTGGTTTTTTGGCCATCGAGGTTATTTGGTCACCTCACTACTGGTAACAGCGGCGAAGCCGACACAACAGTCAGGCTCCGCGCGCCGCGACTGATTGCTACATACAGGTCCGTGGCCTTCATGGAATCGGCGTCTATGACGACGGTGTGGTCCGCTTCCAGACCCTTCAGGAGCAGCGTGCTCCCAACCGCCCGCGGGGCTACCTTCCGGCCCAGGCTGGCGCGCCGATCCCGCACATAGGCTGCAGCTTCTTTCAGAGTTCGTTCCCCGTTCGCCAGCCTCGCTGCGTCACAGAACGATTCCAGAAGGTCCGGCCTGAACACATATCGCGCCTTGGCCAAGGTCTGGAGTATCGCCGCCAGTTCAGCAGGGTCCGCGCCCATCGCGAGGCCTATCAGCGCCCGTTCCTCCGCGTGGGCCGGGTTTCGGGCCGTTCCTTTTTCAAGGGCATCGATCCGCGCCAATGTTCCCGCGACATCAATGCCCGTCATGACCTCATGCGCCAGGTCCAGCAGCAGTTCGATGCGGCTTCGCCCCCTGACCTCCTGAAGCTGCGCGGCTCTGGTCATCAGGTCCGGAAGGTCCGCGTTCTCCACCACGGCCAGTCTGATCCCTTGCCTCGCAAACTCCCGCCGCTCCGGGGTCTTGGCCTTGTGGGTCAAAACGAACACCGACGTCTTTGTTGAAGGGTGCGGAACCGCCTCGAGATTGATCTGTCGATGTTGGCGGGTATCGGTGGGCAGCTGTATCCAGCGCACATTCGGCGGCCCGCTCCTGAAGTCAATCTGGCGACCGGCCTCCAGTGCGACTCGCTGCCGCAAAATCCATTTCCCGAAGTCGAGTTCTCCAGCGTTCTCCCACCGCCAGGGGAAGTCGAGGGTCCATGATGTCCGGTAGGCTTCTACGATATTGGCCCAGTCGGGCATGGCACGATCAAAATCGAAAACGCGCTGCAAGGGGTCGCCGAAGGCAATCGTCGGGACGACTTCCGCCAGCGCCAACGCGATCTCATGCTGCAGGCCGCTGCAATCCTGATACTCGTCGACCAGAACGCGATCATAGGTCGCCCGCACCGCGGCCTGAATGGCGCTGCTGGAGAGAACCTTCTTTGCCCCGAACTGGGCGGTCTGGTAATCGCGCGTCGTGCCTGTTGGAACGTATCCGGACAGCCCTGGAAAGCGTGACGCCAGCCACCCACACCAGTTGTCGAGCGTAGCGACGCGGCACTGAGTTGACTTCACCGAGTGGTCGGCAAGCCTGCTCCGGATCACCGCCACGCCCGCTCGCGTGTGGGTCAGGACGAGGGTCCGCTCGCCTGAGCTGGCAAGGACGGTGTCGACCAGCAGCCGCGTCTTGCCGCACCCTGCCGGCGCTACGACGATGCCGCGCTCCGCCGTCAGAAGATCGTCAGTCGTCACCACCGTTTTTCATCCAAGATCAAATGGCGTCGATCACATCCGTGAGCGAGCATTTGTCAGTCATAACGTCGACGTTCAGCACCGACCGGGCCAGATCCTCAGCGATGTCGATCCGCTTAAACCAGCCTCTCTTTCCTCCAGAGGCCTTTGCCAGCGTCCGCCGGTCAGCATCGGTCGGCTTTGTGCGAATCCGGTCCCGGTCCTCTTTTCTGACCCCAGCCGACCCCAGGCTTTCGTTCACGGTCTCGATCGACCGAAGCCGGTCCGCAATCTGGATAGCCTTCGGAATAAGCGACAATGGAAGGCAGGCAAACAGCTCATCCTCGAACGACTGATCCTCCCGCCAAGCGAACACGGTCCCGCCCTTCTGGAGGAATTCGCCCTCCAGCGCGGGGACGGCCGCGTCGGAATCCCGGAACAGCCCGACGCGGAATCCAACCCGCTGGAAGTCGCACGCGGTTTTCCATTGATTGGTCCCGGTTCCGTCCGCCAGCGAGACCCCGTAGAGGGCCATGCCCTCCTTGCCCTGCCCGGTTTCATAGATGTCAATCCCGCGGCAGAGCCCGATCTCGGTCGCCCCTTCGCAAATCAGCACCGTAGGGGATAGGAACGCTTCCGGATGAGACCGCAACAGGCCTTTCGCGCCTTCTATTCCGCTGATGTCGTGCAGCTTCACCACATCATCAGCGCTACGCCGAACGACCCACAACTGCTCGGCTGAAAGCTCGCGTAAGACAACCGGGGAATGCGTAGTGAGGAAGATCTGCTGCGCCGCGCACTCCGCCTTTGATCCCAGATGCTGAAGCATGCGTGCGATACGGTGCGGCTCCAGCCCGTGCTCAGCCTCATCTAGGAGCAGTATAGGGATCGCTGCCGCTGCGGCTGCCTGCAGACCAGCTGCCAGCAGCCGTGAGGACCCAATACCAAGCGCCCTAAGCGGAACGCCTCTGCCATCATGCAGCGCGATCGCCCCGTTGCTGACGTTCACCGCACGAGCGTCTAGCGCCGCCTCTGCATCGAGCGCTCCGGCAACGGCCATGTCCTTGGCGACAGTCCTGGCAGAATTGACCGCCGGACGGAGGTCTTCGGCGTCTTCGATCCTGAAGTCCTGCCGAGCGGCGCGGTTCGCTTTTGCGAGCACCGCAGCGAGCCCGTCACGCTTCTCCGACAGCCTAGTCAGAACGGAACGCGGCCCCCAAGCCAGGTGCTGGCCGACGTTGGCGCCGATCCTCTGCGCAGAAATCAGCGCACGGTGGTCTCCACGGATATCGCGAGGCAGGTCGGCAGGATCAACTCGTTCTGAAAACAGACACCAGGTAGGTTCACAGTCCTCCCCAACCTTTAGCCGCACGGTTATGACCGGTTCTGTCCCATCTCGCGGTTCGTCGAAGACGAGGCCCCAGAGGTAGCCCCGTAGGAAGCGGATGTACGCCTCAAGGTTCAGGACTTCCTTTGGTAGATCCCCGATCGTCACATCGATCACGATCGGATCGCCGGTATTTAGTTGGTGGAAATCAGCGTCTGTGAATGAGCCGCGCCTGCTCCCGATGACTAGATCGAGCGCCTCAAGGATTGTGGTCTTGCAGGAATCGCCAGGCCCGATGATGGCGTTCATGCCAGGATGCGGATCCCAGTCGAGGTAAGCTATCCCGCGAAAATTGCGGATCGATAAGTTCCTAATCTCCGGCATGAATCGAGTTCACCCAACCGCCAATGATAGCGCGCTTGTGAACCCCCGACCGTTCCGCAGTCAAGAAGTTGCTCCAGGCTGATCACCCTGAGGAATGGACGCACCCTTTTCCGGGCATTCGGTCTAGTGACGGACCGATCGACCAGGCAGTCTCCCGTATGAGCAATGCATTGCCGCCGCGGGCTATTTAGCGCTGCCATTGCCCCCAACAGCGCGAGCACTAGATATCAGTCGGAAGCCTATTTAGGTTTTGACGTTTCGTAGACGCAGTACCGGCCACCCGGATCAAGCGTGAGCGTGCACTTTTAACCGAATCTGGAACCCTACCTTAAGCCACACGAGTGCAGTGCACTCACCGGAGAATTTCTGGGGTCCCGGCACGGGACTCTTTGTCACTCCGCCGGAGTCAGGCGAAGCCAAACCACTGCATCGTGCCCGGGGAAGGAGGCAACCTCGACGTCGGCCACGGTGTACTTTCTGTTCTTCTCAAACTTCGCGCCCGTGTAGTCGTCCTCCGGCCTGATGACGGAACGCATCTGGGGCGGCGGGACAAGAACGTTTTCGAATTTCTTCGTACGGAAGTCGACGACGGTCTGCGAAATCCTCTTGTTAGGGGAGACGACATCACCAATCCGGATCGGATACCTGCGCTCTGAAGCGGCGCTCAGCTTAACCATATCCACAAAGGGGCCGGTCGCCCAGACCGACGGATGATCTTTATCGAGATAACCTGCGAACGCCCACCCGTTAGTAGCTTTGCTTTCGCGTGTGAAGGGAAGCGAATCAACGATTTTTTGCCTCAACAGCTCAGGCAATGCGCTATAGACGGGGACAGTGGCACCTATGCAAGTGCCCACTACTACGACGGCGGCGATCACAGGGTTGTTTTGCAGGGCCTCAAGCCACCTGGCTACCAGCGTCTGCTTCTCCGCTTTTCTCACCGGCTTCGCCATGATCGTATACCTGTCGGTCGAGACATCGGGACTACAACCCGTTACCGCGAGAGAAAGCGGTGCAACAAAGATAAGATCTACTCGCCCTGCTTTTCTAAGCCAAGAAACTTAAGCAGTTTCGCCCAGACGCTCAAAAATGCATCCCAGTCTTTGAGGCGAGCAGTTTCGTTCGGTAGGTCTTCCGCGGTTGCGCTCAAATCTTCGCCGATTTTTTGAAGATCCTGTGCAGCCAACGACGCTTCTCTGATCGAGAGTGTTTGGAGGGCTTCAATGATTCGCGCTGCATCGTCCCGAATCTCTTTGGCCTTTCTACCTTCACCATTGTTGTCAGCGGCGTTGGCGGCCGCGTCGAAAATTCTTGTAACTTTGATTATTAGCTGACCGGTGGCGTATTGCTCCTCGAATGGGCGAAGTCGGTCTGACTGCAGGTCCGCAGCAAACATGTTGCGCCTACCAGGAGTAACTAGGGACATAAGGTTTGCTACCCCGACACGGATTACACAT
>MKTV01000106.1:5758-19124 GCA_001898425.1 Rhodospirillales bacterium 69-11 | reverse complement strand
GTAAGAACCTCCCCGACGATCAACCCACCAATGAACCCGACGCTCATAAAAAGCACGTATCCTGGCGTACCACGGACATAGACGTCGTGACCTTGATTGATTCGCATATCCTAGACCCTCCAAACTATGATTTTCCTGCGCCCTGTACTGCTTCTTTTAAAGCTGACGATTTGTCGAGGAAGTCTCCGATCACGGCCAAGAGGGCGGCGCTATCCCCTTCTCCGCTGATGACCTGGGTAGCGAGCGCATTATGCGCGGCGATCAGCGCATGCACCGCCTGCTGAGGGTCTCCCGGCAGCGCGCGCAGGTTTTCTGCCGCGAGCATTGTAAGGTCCAGATGCTCGATTTGAACCCGCGTTTTGACGGTCGCGTCGTGCACGAGCAGAGAAAGCACGTTCTTGTCCGCGAATAACGCGTCGCTCCTACGCGTGATGAGAATGTTGCCCTCCGCGAGTGCCACGACAGCAACCGGAATGCAGGCCGAGATCACAGCTTCACGCAGCGCTCGATAGCGATTGGCCTCATAGCGTGCCAGATTGAGCCTTAAAGCGGCGTCTACGATAGGCTTCGCCAACGTGCCGGCGGCAAGTCCAACCGGTCCCGCCAGTGATCCAGCGGTCGTCGCAATCGTGCCTATCGTGGAACTGAGACTGGATGCAGCCTTGTTGTAATCGGCAACATCGCTTGCTTTCGTAACAGCCGCCAATCCTGCTGCATACTTGTCGAGCGCCGCCATCAGGCCAGCCTCTGTCGTGATCGGCTTGGCATTCGTGCCTCCGCCAACCGCCTCGCCCCTTTGCGGAGCATCGCGCTCACGTTGTTCCAACTCTGCGATGCAGACTTGCGGCGGCTTAAGATCTTCGGGCGGAGGGGGCTGTTTTCTCGCCTCCTTCTCAACTTCGTCTACCAACGCGTACATCCGGGAGTCGGACTTCGGATTGGCAATCTTGACAGAAGCGCTCTTTTCTTCGGCCTTTTTCAGAGTGGCTTTGCTGACTACGAAGCAGCCACTCCAATCATCTCCGCCGTCACATCCCACTGTTTGTGGACGATCATTACTAGTGATGATATCGGCGGCGTCTGCACGAGCCTTGGCTTTCACTGCCGCAGCTGAGATGATCTTGCTAGCTGTTCGAAGGTCAGAGACACCTTCCGCAAACTTCGTAACGCTGGTGCTGTAGTCTGGCGAGCACGCGGCGGCAGCAAGTGAGCAGACAACGGCGATCGCCGCCGGAATCGCGTGTTTCAAGCGTCCCTCCCCAGAGATCAGTCTTGACGTTACAGCTGCTATTGACTTGTTTGACGAACAACGGTGGGAGCGAAACCCTATCTTGAAGTAGATCGCCGTGACAAGCGCTTTCTACCGCAATTCCGTTTCGATTCGAGTGTTCTGGTATCCGCTCACCGCTTCAGCGGGAAGCTCCATCTCGGCCCGCGCCCGCGATACCGGTTCTCCAGCGTCTCCACCTGCCCGTCCGGGTGGACCGCGAACCGTGCGTCCCTCATCTCACCATCGACCAGCATGACGGCTGTGCAGATGAACGGCTCCACCTGCCGCGCCCGCAAGATGAGGAACGCACTGCCCTCATCCCGCGCGAAGAACCCGAAGAACCTGAGATACGGGATGACCGTCGCCTCGCTCAGATCCAGTCCGGCGAGTCCGTTGGCCTGATGCACCTGGTCCCCGTTACCTGTGAGGTGGATGAAGATGCGCGCGCGACCACGTTCCATCATGGCGGCGTAGATACGCACCGCGCCCCAGACAGGGCTGGAGAGCCGCACCAGCTTCCCGCCCGTCCAGAAGGGCATCGTAGCGACCTCCGCGACCGCTTCAGCCGCTTCTGGCAGGGCGTAATGCACGATGGGCAGGTTGAGGGGGTGCCAGATCGTCACAAGCCGCCCCATCGGTCAGGAAGGGCCGAATTGGGCTTGCAAAAGCAGATCCGTCGCATCGCCCTAAGATCGATCTCGCCGCGCGGCGAGACTACTGCGGTGGCGCGGAAAATCATGCCGTTCGAGAACATCTCGTTGTAACTGCACACCATCTGCCCACGATCGTCGATCTCGCTGGCACAGGGTGCATCGAAGGCCCTCATGTCGTCGATCTGAAGCACCGAGGCCAAGAAGCGGTGTTCTGGACCGATCATCCTCACCCGCCTCTTTCCCACCAAGGTGCCCAGGACGAGGAAATCCAGCACGTCCGAAGCATCGACGTGGATGCCTGCGAACTCGCACACGCTGCCAAGTTCGACATCAGCAAGATCCATGAAGCGGCCGAAGCGCTCGACCGCATAGGCGGCGTGGTAAGGTAACTCCTCTCTCCACTGCCGGAGCAAACGGCCACCTTCGAAGAATGGCGGCCGACATTGCCAGAGACGAGCGCCACACGACGATCCGATGGTCTCAGTAAGCTCGCCGCGGTCAGTGATCTCCTTCCAGTCGAACATGGATCACCCCCGCCTACTGCGCCATCCTCTTCGGGCCGGATTGGTCTGTCTCTGCTCCCACCACCTCGACCTTTGCCGCGTACGGCTGACAGTAGTCGCCCTTCCGCACGCTGACATTTCGTTCCGTCGCCTTGGTGATGGACGGGTCCCATCTGTTGATGGTGAGCACGAGCGGTTCGCTGCCCTTCAGCCGCTCCGCCATGCCTTCCGCGATCCGCAACATCTCAGCTTCGTATGCCTTGATCCGCGCCTGCGATACTGGATCGTGGTCGTACTGCTTGTGATCCTCCCATGAGAATTGCATCTGGCAGATGGTGACGGGCTGGGCCGCGATGGCCCAGGCCAGAAGGATGCTTGCGGGTGTCATTGCACTCCCTCCATCGCTTCCACGGCTTGCCGAAGCTTATCGACGCACAGGCGCATGTGTAGATCATCGCCATCTGCTGCTGCGTCGAGCATGTCGCGAGCTGCATAGAGAACATCCGCGTAAAGGCTGATGGTATCGGCGGCCTTCGCAGGGTCTATGCACAGGCCGGACAGAGTTTCGGCAATGTCTGCGGCGTGTTTCTGTGCCAGCATTTCAATGCACCGCGTCCGGCACTTCGTCGGGCGTGATCGGCAAGTGAACCGCCAGGCAATCATATCCCAAGGGCACGTCCTCGACCATTTCCACAACGCCGCACCGGCACACCCTGAGCGTCGTCGCAAAGATTGCGCCACCGTAGAGCATGACGGCCCGCAGCATGAACACGTCGTCCTTCTCGCCGATGACTTCAGGATCGCGGATCAGGTGCGCCCGCTTGTCTTCCGTCAAGCCGTTCAGCTTGCACAGCACCGCCCGTTCCGTCTCGCCGCACACGAAGAACGGGCCGTCCGGTCCGCGAACGAAAAATCCATGAAACTTGGCGTACTCCAGAACCGAATCCCGATTGATGTTCAGCCCGGCATGGTGATTCGCCCCATCCACTTGCAGCACGCTGCCGTCCAGCGGAGCGTATCCATCGCTGGTTTGAACCAGGTATAATGCGACCGACCGCATTTCGTCCGCCGTGATCCGCAGAAGGCGACCGTCCCGGTAGAACGGCAGCGCCCGCCAGGACACGGCGGTCGAAGGTGTTGGATGCGCCTTGAAAGTTTCCCGAATCACACGGGCGATTTCGTTGGCCGTCAGGGGCTGCCAGTTGTCGAACATGTGTGCCTCCTTTCCCGTCCGCCAGATATGGAGGCGGGCGGGATGGGGGCTGTGGCCATTGATTGGTCAAGCGTTCGACGGCTTCGGCAGGAACCGGAAGCTGGCGTCGCCGCGCATCACCACCTCGGCGACCTGGCGCTTCACCCCGTCCTTCTCGTAGTCGCGGTACTCCATTGTTCCTTCAAGGATCAGCGGGTCGCCCTTCTTCACGTGCTCATTGAAGATCGTCCCCAGCCCCTGGTTGAAGACGACGATACGATGCCACTGGGTGCGGGACTGCTTCTCGCCCGCGTCGTTCTTCCACTCGTCGCTGGTCGCGAACGGGAAGGTGACGACGCTGGAGCCGTTCTGGGTTGTCCGGGTCTCGGGGTCTTTCCCGACGTGACCCATAAGCTGAATGCGGTTGATTCCTTGCATGCTAAGTCTCCTTGGTTGCTCAAATGAGGACGGGGCGGCTCGCTACGCCGCTGACGGGGCCATATCCCTTACCGGGCTGCCGTCCCCTGAATAGGCGAACGAGCAGCATGGGGGCCTTGCGGGCCGTACCACCTGTTGCCGGGTCCCTCTGACCGGTTCCGTCTGCCGAGTTCCGCGCGCGCTCGCGCCTCACCCGTCCATGTGTGCCGCCACTTCCGCCACCTACTAGATTTCGGTGTGCATCCGGTCGCTGGATGCCTCGCTGTGGCGCCACACATCGATGGGCAGGACGGGCTGTGTTCTGGCTTCCCCGGCTATTACGCAAGGGGACGCGCTCCCGTAGGGGCGTGTGCGAACAGCCATAGGCACAACCCGTCCATGGAAGCCGCGCCGGTCGCTCCTATCCCCGACGCGGCTTCCAGAGAGGGGCTACCGCTTCCAGACCGGCGACAGGAACACGAACGCGCAGATCAGCCCGAAGCACAGCTCAACTGCAGCTTCGTACGACATGCCTGTGAAATGCCGGACAGCCAGCGTCACGACCTCGAAAGCGACAAGCGCCAGCAGCCCGGCGACGATCAGCGCGAGGAATTCGAGAGCGTCGGTCATCCCCTCGCCCTCTTGGCTTCTTCCATCGCGGCGTTCAGCTCCGCCATCGCAGCTTCGCTCCCGCCGCGGTCCGGATGCAGTTCCTTCGCCTTCGCCTGATATGCCGCTTTGCACGCCGCCAGTGAGGCGTCGGCATAGACCCCCAGCACGTCGTGCCATGGGCGCTGTGAGGCCTTTCCCGGGGGCGGCAACGCCGCGTAGCCACGGAAGGCCTGCCGCACCAGGTTCAGGCCTCCGTGCCGGAGCTTCGTCCGCTCGGCCTCAAGCACGTGGTGGATCGCCTGCAGGTTCTCCTCGACCTTCTGATATCGATCAACCGCGATGCACGTGCTGATCCCGTCCCATGTGAAGTAGACCGCCACGCCCGCGTCCGACGGCTTCGCGTCCATCAGTGTGACGTTGCTCGACACGAGGACATTCTCGACCTTGTGGCCGCTATCGGATGAGAACCGGCGGATCGAGTCCTGCACGTTGCCGATCGCGCCGTTCAATGTAGTCTTGAACTGGCTTTTCGCCGGGTTCTTCGTGCGCTTCCATCCTTCGGGCCACGCCAAGGGGTAGGCAGTCGTCATTTCTTCTCCCCCTCCAGATAATCAATCAGCAACTGGCGCAGCAATCCTCCGAGGCTGAGCCTGCGCTTGGCGGCTGCGGCTTTGCCCTTCTTCAAGAGGGCCGCGTCTATTCGGACGCCGATTGTCTTATCCAAAATCTCCGACATTGAAACCTTCGCAATAAAATTGCCGTTTTAGTTGTTTACTACGTGCAACGTATGCGATACGAATAATAAGGTCAAGAGATTTTAACGAAGAGATTTAATATGACCCCGAAGAACGAAAAAGCCCGGCTGGGAGCGTCCCTGAAAATGTCCAACGACCTAAAGCCCGAACACCACGATTACGCCGCGGCTCTGGCATCTATGAAGAAGGGTGTTTTCGTCCATAAGGACGAACCAGCGATTATCTCCGCTCTTCGCCTCGCCCAGCGATCGCAGCAGGCCGAACCTGTGGCGTGGATGCATGGCGACCATGTTTGGACGAATGAAGCCGGTGCTATCCAGTTCTGTGATCATTTCGATATACCATGCTCCGAGATTGTAAGACTGTATGCCGCGCCCACGCCGAAGCAGGCCGGGGTGGTGGATGTTGAGGCGCTCGCAAGCGACCTTTCGGCCTATTTGCTTGAGGCAGAGGATCAGCCTATCCCGCGCACGGAGTATGCCCGGTTTATATTGGACTGGTTCGCCCAGCGCGGCCTTCTGACAGAACCGCAGCTAGAGAAATGCCCCGACTGTGACGCGGAGATGATCTTGGTATGCAGCGGACTACAGGGCGAGAACACATCCTGTGCGCACAGTGAGTATTGCAACGCAGCAAACGAACTCGCAGAGCTAAAGGCGGAGTTGCTGCCGTTGGTGGAGGCGCGGGAGAAAGCCTCTAAGGGCGAGTGGTTTAACGATAGCGGGAAAATAGGCATTCAAGAAACCGAGTGCTGTATTGGCGAGCTTGATTACGGTAATGACGGAGATTTCGTCGAAATCGCCGCCAACACCATCGCCCGCCTCGCGCCGATGATTAAGGGAGGGAGATAATGCAATATACAGTATGTCAACATCATCATTATGGGTGGACAAAAAGAACTCATGAAGCCCTCGACGAAAAATCTGCTCTGTTAGCCGACATTATGCAGGATCATCCATGGTTGGATGAATACCAGCATGACTTCGAGTTTAGAGACGGGCGATATATTTGCGTATATACCGGCTCGGCTCGACATTTTTTGGTGGAATACAGCGACCGGGTTATTATTGGTTCGGAGATCAGATCAGGATTGCCGATGCTGATGCTTGTCCAGAGTGCGGAGGGACCGGTGTCAACCATTATTATAGCTGGCGTCAATGTTGGGCCTGCGGTGACGCTGAAAAAGATGGAAGAGGCTCTGGACTTGCTTACCCCGTGCACGGAGGGCCGGAAAAGCCATGACCGATAACCCCAACACACCGCAGGACGGGATGCCGGAAGAACTTTACGCCTGCCCGCGTGGATCAGGAACCATTTCCGGCGTTTGGACGGACGCCAAATGCGGCGACGAACCTGAAACGCGTTACATCCGCGCCGACAAGGTTGACCAGCTTTATCAGGTCATCGCGGACCTAGCCAGAAACCTGCAAGACTACTTGGATTTGGCGCGTATGCAGGCTAACCAACCGGGGTTGTATAACCAAATATTAGATAAACACGCCGCCATCATCGCAGTCGCTAATGAGAGGGTGAAGGGGTGAAAATAAACTACACCAAGCCGGGGCGGTTGCATCTGATCCTGAACCGCGAAGTCCGGTATGTCACCGTTTGGTTCCGGGGGAAGCGATACCATTATTGCAGCCGTATCCTGCACGGGGAAACACATAGACTAGAGCCTGAAGTTATTCAAAGAAAGGCGAGGATAAGACCATGACCAACGAAGACGAATGCCGACGACTCTGAATTAAATCTTGACGAACGCCACAGCAAGAACGCTCTCCCGCGCGACGTCCTCCATTTCAAGCCCGGACGGTTCCGGGATTTCCAGCCCAGAGCGCCGCATACCGTCGATGTGGAATTCAAGCACCTCTTTCCCGACCCGCCCTACATCAAGCAGATTTTCACAGGTAGCGATGCAGCCGGGAAAATCAGGAAAGCTCAGGCCGATGTCAGTGCCTGCATCCTGGTGAAGATAGACGACATACTGTTTCATACTTTCTCCCCTTCGACATATTCAACCGACCACCCATCCCCCCAAAACTCGCCAACCGGTCGCTCAGACAGCCAGCAGATGTCCCGATCCGGGATGTAGAGGCTGGCGTTCCGCATCAGCCAACAGTGACCACGGACTACCGCTGAATCGGTGCGCGGCCAGGTGTCCATCCCTCCGAACAGCGCCAGATCCACCGCCCACGCGTAGGAGCCGTCAGAGATGGCCGCTCGGGCCGTCCGGGGCGCGTGGCGTGCATCACGGCCCAGCGCCCGTCCGACAGGCACACACAGGTCGCGCAACACCGTTGCAAGACCCTCCGGGCGTTCCAGCGCTTCGCGGACAGATCGGTCGCTGGATAGCGGAATCGTCCCTTCATGCCGGGCGATTTCTACAGTGATCTCCCGCCGCACGTTCTCGCTTCCGGCCCCCAGCCGCTCAACCGCGGCACGCGCGAGGCAGCATGCCAATGGAGAGAGCGCCCATACGACGCGGGGCGCCGGCAGGCCGATGGCTTTGTAAACCTGCGCCACCGCCTCAATATCGCTTGATGATGATCTCGACGGGGGCATGCTGTGGTTCTCCATCATCCCTTTTCTCTCCATGGCCCGCCGTCGGCTGGCTGGCAAACCCCTGCTTTATGGCTTCCATCTCCCGCTGAATGCGCTTCTGCAGAATGGCATCCATCTCGATCTGGTGCGGCGTCGGAAGCGGGTTGCCCCAGTCGTCGAGCACAATAGGGCGTCCCCACTCATTCTTGCGGACGTCTCCTTTTTCGTCCTTAGCGATGGGCATTCAACTCCTCCTTCACCCGTTCTGCGCACGCTTCCGCAGTGCCGCCTGTCGCGACAACAGCGACCGCTTCGCCGAGGCGCAGCGCGACCCACAGGCCATCTTCCACTTCGACAAGCGTAACCCGAACAGCCTTTGCCACTGCATCCATAGCGTCCTCCTGATCCTCTTGTTCTTCTCGAACGGATCGTCGTCGAACATGCCTTCCGGCAGGCTCCTGTAATACGGCTCGGTTCCGAGGATCAGCGGATCTTCGCCATGCATCAGGACGATCTGCGTCTGCATCCCCCGGCCAATGCTGCGCCCGATTTCTTCTTCATCCCGGAGCGATGATGTGCCGGCGGGAACCAGGTTCCCCTCTCTGTCCGTTCGCCAGGATATCCGCTTTCCCAACCGTGCCGAGAAATACTGCGCCGTCTGCCTGTCGTTGGTGCCGAGGATCTGTATCTGCCCGGCATTCGCCATGAAGGTCTCGAAGTTCTTCGGGTAGATCTGGGATAGCTGGGAAAGGTTGTGATAGACGCTCACGACCTTCGCACCGTAACCCCGGATTGTCGGCATAGCCTTCTCAAGGATCGGGAGATTTCCGATTACGTACGCCTCATCCAGCATGAACAAGGTACGAGGTTTCGGGTTTGGCCCTTCAAAGATTGCGTTCAGGGCGGCGTTCGTCAGCATCCGCAGCAGCCGCGCGTTCTCCTCAAGAAGGTGGGGCGGGATGCAGACGAACACCGACGTGTCGCCGTCGCACAGCTCGGTCATGGAAAACCGGTGTTCAGCGAGCAGTTTCCGCGTGCCCGGCGAATCGAGGAAGGCGGTGTGGTTCAATACCGACGACTGGATGTTTCCCCATGTCTCCTTCGGCGTAGAGGTGATGAACGCAGACGCGCCCCCGGCCGGACCGTCGATAGACTTCATGGCGTTGATGGGGTACTGGCCGGACACGATGATGTCGCGCAGCGTAACCAGCGTCCTCTGTTCCGGCTTCAGGTTTTCAGCGCGGATGAGGAAGTCAGCCAGGCCGCCGATGATCCGCATGCTCGACTGGTTGAAGAACATGCCGTTCTTCCCGCCTTCGTCCATAACCATGCAGCCGACGAGGCTGAACAGCTTTTCGACGTAGGTTGGAGACTTCGGGTCAAGCTCCGCCAGCGGATTGTAGAAATCTCCCCCCTTGTAGGGATCCAGCACGTAGACCTTCTGGCCCATGAAGTGCGCGACCTTGCCGCTTCCGTCGCCGCGCCGCGCCCCCGCCACAGCGTAGTTTTGCCCCTTCGGGTCGATGCAGAAGACGGAGTGCGGCCAGGTCAGCAGAACCGGAAGAATCGCGGAGACGCCCTTGCCCGTCGCGTTCGGGGCGATGATGAAGGAATGCCTGTCGTCCTTCACACCGATCCGCAGCCTGGGGTCATACAGCGACCGGCCCAGATAGTACCGGCCTTTCCTGTACCAGTAGGGCCACTCGGCGATAATGCCGGAGAAGTTCGCGGATCCCCCGTACCCGAAAGCGCGCTCGCGCAGGAACCGCCTTGCAGGGCGGAGCGTGACCCCAATTCCAAACTTCACCCATGGCAGCGTGAAATAGGCCAACGTGCCGAACGCCACCCAGCCATAGTCCGGCATGGGGTAGAGAGGGGCCGCCGCGGCGCCGACGATGAGCGCGTTCACAGCGAAGCCGGACGCCCGGCGCCCCAGACGCGTTGCCCGCCTCTGCTTCCTGTTCAGCTTCGGCATGCTGTCCAGCGCACACCGCGCAACCGATCCGCCGACCGACGCGACGACGATCCCGGTGGAATAGTACCAGGCCGGCGCATAGCCCATGGCGTGCTGGACGTAAGGAGCGACATACGGCGTCCCCCATTTGAACGCCGCAACCGCTGCGCCGAGGGCGAGAAGACCCTTCATTCTGCGGCGACCGGACCGACAGCGGGCTTGCTGTCCGCCTTGGCTCCCGGCCCCATGATCTGGTTGTCGTCCGCGTCGAACACGCTCATCTCGCCCCTGCAGACCGGGCAGATCAGCTTTCCCGCCCGCTCGGCCTGGCTCTTGGAGATGCGGAACTTGAACCCGCATGTCCCGTCGTCGCCGACGGTTTTGCACTCGGCCTTGAGGTTCCGCGTCGGCTGCGTGCGATCCCGCTTCCACTTGGCAAGGTCGACTGCGCTGTGGATCAGGGGAGGGGCTGCAGCAACAATCGCCTCGATCTCCGCTTTCAGGTCAGGCCGCATCTCCGCCTGCCGGATTCCGTTCCGCACCTCGAACCCAAGGCCGGACAGAACGTCCCGGTATTCCCGATCCAGTTCCTTCCGCCCGGTGACAGCGTGGACCATCGCACGAAGCGCGTGATCGAGGACGTAAGCGGCACCCTTGTCGATGGAGATGTTGAAGAAGAGCGTGGCAGTCTTGCCGTCCTCACTCGCTTCAGGCGGGAGGTATTCCGCGATCGCCTTCGCCGTCCGCCCATTGATTGGAGAGCCGATGACGCCGAGAACTTTCCCACACTTGAGCGTGAAGCCCTTGCGCTCGATCAGCGCCCGCAGTTCACCATTAGCGCGGTCAGTGAGCCACTGGGACGAGTGGTCGGTCTGGTTGCTCTGTCTGGCCATGGCCACCTCCTTCCTATGGCGCCGACATGGCGATCGAGAGGAGTGGCCGCGTGGATAAAGATTGGACTCAGGGGGGACGAAAGAATTGAATCAAGATGACGTAAACCACCTCCGAGAGTGGCTACGGTCGCACACCGGCGGAAATACACTTGGTTTGGCGCGTGCGCTCGAACCAATCCGCCAGCGGCAGGACGCCGAACGACAAAAGCTTAGACGGTTCTTCGCTCCGCTTGGCAAAGCGTCCGACGGAGACTTGCGTAGGTGGTGGAACTACATGACGCTTAAGACGTCGATCACGGGAGGCGCAAGCATCAAGCACGCCTTGGAGAGCTTCTTCTCCCCCGTGATATCTCCGAACGTCGACACACCGTTCCTCGCCCAGCATGAAAAGTATGCAAGCTTCATCTTCTTCGAAGAGCAACGGATTATTGAAGTTACCGTTCCACCTTTGGATCACGCGATTTACGAAGGTTATGCCATCGTTCGCAAAGACTCCATTTTATTGATCCTCAGAAGCAAGATGGACAATGCCCCCAGGATGATTTCGCTTCCGCGTGTCTCGTTTTATAAGGCGGGAGAGGAACCATTCTATAGTTGGCTAGGTCAAAGCATCAAAGGCCGGGAGAGCGCAGGCCAGAGTCTGGCATCTCCATCGTGGAAAGCGACCGCCCTGAAAGGCGTGGTCACAGACACGTCCATTCCGGCCGGATCCACAGCCATTGAGTTACATGGATTTTCTCTCTGGAATGATGGCGATGAACTAGAGGACATTCTGTATTATGTCATTAAGCGCTTAAGGGGCGAAGGACGAGAAAGCAGGAAGATGAAAACTTCGGAGCCATACAAGTTTGAACCGCCTAAACCCGATAATTCTCCTCTAAAATTCGCCGCAACAGATCATACGATATGGAGTCATGCGCTGGCAGGAGACTTGGTGGCTGTAGAGCAATCGATCTCTAGATTCCCGAACCTCATTGATTACGCCAACCCGGACACCGGAATGACAATGCTGCATTACGCTGCAGCGGGCGATCAGCTTGGAGCTGCACGCTTCCTCGTCGATCGTGGCGCATCGTTTTCTCTGGACCATTTCGGACGCTATCCGTCGCTGGTGGCGATCAATTGCGCCGCCAATGCCGACTTGATAGATCTACTCGAAGAAGCCGAATCCGAATACCTGGACAAGAATCCGCCGCCAGATGTATGAAACCCGCCCTTAAAACAGGAGCGTGTTATGGCGCGTCGACCGAAGGCCGACCCGGCGATCGAAGAAGCGATGAACCCTGATACCGAGGTTCAGGACGACATCACCCGGTTCATCGACGGGCTGGATGCGGCGGGGCTTACCCGCGTCATCAAGCTCGCAGAGGCGAAGCGGAACGACAAACTCTCTGAGGCCCGGCAGGCGCTGATCGAGCGCACCCGCGCAGAGGCTGAGCAGCTTGGCCTTTCTATGGACGACCTGTTCCCGTCCCGCCAGGCGACGCGCACGACGCCGACCGGACGGCAACGCAAGACGGCTGAGCCGAAGTACCGCAACCCCGAAACGGGCGAGACGTGGGCCGGTCGTGGCCGCAGCCCGGCCTGGCTCGAAGGCAAAAACCGCGAAGACTACCTGATCAACAAGGCGCAGCCGGAATTGCCTGAAGCGGCGGAGTGATTGAACCCGCTGTTTCTCAGGTCGATGATGACAGTCGGCGTTTACGGAAAGAACCCGCAAAGGCCCCTTTCAGCGGCGCCGAGGGCAACGGCTGGTGCGGATACGTCCGCATCAGCCACTTTCTGTAATCTGGTTGAATCGCCGTCTGAATGAGAACGCCGACACCGACCGGCGGACGTTGGTCGAGGAAGACACGGCACCTCACTCCACCTGCTCGTCGCCACGATCCTGCGCCTCCTGCGCCAGCTTTTCGTACTCAGCGGCCAGATCCAGAAGCGCACTTCTTGCCCCCTCGTCCGTTACCTGACGCGCCAGATCCCGGTAGCGACCGGCTCTGGTCAAGAGTTCCTCAACATTCTCCACGATCTTCTCAACGGCTCAGGAGTCACTACAACCCGACCTGCTCATACCAGGTTCCCGTACGCGCGGCGGCTTCCCCCTAGCGGCGCAATGTAAGGGCTATTAACATCGTCCCCCTGTGAGGGGCGACGCATGATCCAGGCTGAACTTGAGCGGTTTCGGGCTGCTGCGGCAAGATGGCGTGACGAGGCCGAGAAGGCCGGGACCGCGGAGGAGCGGCGGAACTGCCTGGTCATCGCGGATGGGTACGAGCGGTTGGTTGAGATCTGGCTGGCATTGCCAGAGAAGCCCGAAGAGGGCGCGTGACAGTCTCCACCATGGCCCGCCGGCTTCTGCCCCCACGCCTGCCTTCAACGGTCGGACACGCGAGCATCGCGGAAGCGGGTCACAGCGACGCTGAGCGCGCTTAGGAGCCCCCCCCCAGGGCGGAACTACGCCGACGCCGCCGCGTTTGCTGTCGGCACAACCAAAACTGGGGAACCCGTGAGTATCTTCGGCTCGATCATGTCCAAGATCTTCTCGTCTGCTGAGCAGTCGCTGGGGATCAATCAAGCGG
>MKTV01000106.1:5383-5654 GCA_001898425.1 Rhodospirillales bacterium 69-11 | reverse complement strand
GCGCAGCAGCCCGTCGACGTAGAGGCGGTGCTGTCCAAAATGGCAGAGCAGAAGAAGGGCGGCGGTAACTACCGCACTTCGATCGTCGACCTCCTGAAGCTGCTCGATCTCGACTCCAGCCTGAACGCTCGCAAGGAGCTCGCCCAGGAACTCAACGTTCACGCGGGAGCGGATGGGACTGCCGAGCAAAACATCGCACTTCATAAGGCAGTCATGCAGAAGCTGGCCGAGAACGGCGGCAAGGTGCCCGACAGCCTGAAGGGTTAAGGGC
>MKTV01000106.1:0-5261 GCA_001898425.1 Rhodospirillales bacterium 69-11 | reverse complement strand
TGCCGAAGCGCGTCCATCGCGCTGAGGCAGTCCTGTAGCGCGCCAGGCGTTTTCTCGATCCATTCCATCACCTCGCGCCATTCCGGCGGCAGGGATTCCGGCCGGTCCGCGTCGGCGCTGATCCAGTTCACCGCGCAGTTGAAGATTTCTGCGATGGTTTCGGCGCGGGTGGGGATCTGGCGTTTCATCTGTTCCCTCGCGCTGCCAGCATTGCGTCGGCGATCTTGCTTGCCTCCCACTCGCACTTCTCGCAACGGCCACATTGATTGCCGAGCGCGTACGATCCCCGGCAAACAGGGCCTTTGAAGGTCTCGTATGGTGGTCTCACAATCTCCTTCTTTCTGCCCCATAGGCTCTTATTCAAAGGCCCGCGGCCTTCATGAGTTTAAAGGTTTTCGGAGCACTTAGGCCCTTCGACCAGTCAATGCCGACTTCATCTTCCATCAAAGAAGCAATGTCATCCCAGACCGCAGCGGCCTTTGCCCATCCCTCGTGTTTCAGCCCGAGGTTGTCCACGCATTTCCGCACCTCTGGAACGCGCGCGATCAGGCGCAGGCAGCGTCCAAGGTCTGACGGGTCCGCGGGTGGGCGTATTCCGAACGCTCCTTTTTTCTCCGCGCCGAGGAACTCATAGGCGAGGCATTCGCTTGAAATGCCCGTATCGCCTGCCGCGAGCCAGTCCAGAACAATCTGTCTGGTAATTTTTCCCTCATCGCATTTCGGATCGCAGGCCACGGGCTTCCGTCCCATAAATATCTTCTTGCCAACGCACATTGGGCAACGGGACTTACTAAATTTTGCCACATCTGATGCGGCAATCGGAGTGTAGAATAACACCCACTCGTGGCCGCACTCGCCACAGTTCACCCAGACTGGGCTTTTTTCTTCCTCATGAGTATCCACGATCTCCTTCTTCCTCCGGCCTCGCCGGCGTTACGGATTTAGTCTTCTGTCCAATATTGCCTTCACCGACGACAGCAGGTGCTGGACTTTCAACCAGTCCGACGCACCGTGCAGCTCCTGCGGCTTTTTCTCGGCGTGCGCCCGATCCTGCGCTTCAGCAATCAGGTCGACGACGTCGTTCCGAAACTTCTGGGTTTTCGATCGCGCGACTGGGTTCATTGGGTGCCCCCGGCGCCAGCGATCACCCGCGCCTCATTCTTCGTTATCCCGTTCGCGCCGCACACAGCGTCGAACCGGGAGGTGATGAGATTCATGGCCACGCCGCCGACGTTGTCCCGTAGCGCCAAGTCCATGTTGATCGCTGCAGCCGTGATCTCCTCGATGTTGAGGGCGTCCCTGCAGACAGCACAGCGGCACCGGCTGGTGGCGTAGGCATCCTTGTCCGCGTCGGTATCGACGGGGGCATGGCAGGAGGTGCATTGGCTCACTGACATGGCTGCACCTCGATGTCGTGTTCGGGGGCGCGGGTGAGAAAAGCTTTATCGAAATGCCCCGATTTTAATTCATGTCCAAATTCACGACCGTAGCAATATTCAAGACCAACAAAAGACGGCCCGATATAGTGAATTCCATTGCCAAGGCAATGATTAAACGCCATCCCCGGCCTCACGGTGTTCCAGTCGAATGGGGCCGGTTCGAGGGCGATGATGTCCCACGGGTGATTTCCCCCACTAGAATATCTACCGTCATAGTAGTATATCATGCTGAATTCTTCGCAGCCGACAAAGGTGAATTCTACCAAACCCCTCCCACTCTTCTTGGAATGAATGACACCAGCCCCTCCAATCCGAAATTTAACTTTATCGCACTTCTGAGCTTCCTTTAAATCAACAGACATTCTCTCCTTCTTCCTGCGCCAGCGGCGCGCGTATATCGTAATCAGATATGGCAATCCACCACGGTTACCCATTTGTCAGCCGGAAGCTCGGCCAACATCTTTGCAAACTCCACCTCCCAACCGTTATTCTCGTTGGAGACCACCCCCCACCAACCCATTTGACCGCGCTCAAACCATTGTCCGTCGCGAAGCAATGCAAATGCGCAAAGGGCAGGTTGGATCTCTTTGCGTTGCTCAAGGGTCTTGCCGAGCATGACACCGTTCTGCTCATCAACACCGACCTTGCCGGCAAGCCTAAGCGTCACCGCATCCGAATCTCCACTGGCCTCAAGAGCGTCTATGAACTGATAGAACGCGCCATTTTTTCCCTCCACTTCCCAACGCTTGCGCAGCGACTTTTCAGCGTATCCGGCGTCGACAATAAGCTTGTTCCACCGATCCCATGCATCGTCATTATCCATCCAGTAGATGCCCGCGGCACGGCCTCTGGCGTCGACAAACGCGTTTCTGTACCGTTGTTCGATATCGGCGCAGGCGATCCGACGCATCTTGTCCAGATCGAGGTCGCCGACGCGGCACTGATCAACACCCGCGGCGTCATACTCCCAACCGAACGCGCCCGGCTTACCCTTACTTGCGTCGGCACCATCTTTAACGTGTAGCAGTCCGGACCAGCGCCCGCCCACTTTCCACCAGTCCCATTTCTTATTCGGATTCGTCCGCTTGATGACCTGCACAACCTCACCGGCCTCATTCAGTCGCGCATATCCGTATTTATGTTCATCCGTAGGTTCTTCGCCGTGAGTGAGCGAAGCTTTGTCATAGTAATGTCGAATAAACTCCGCAAAGGATTCAATGTCCTTCGTCGGCACTTTAAGTTCATTCCACCCTTCCGGGATGAACCTGATCTTGGCGCGGTAACCTTTTCCATGCCCCCAGTCCCGTGACGTGTAACTTATCTCGCCACGACATCCAGTACCCAACATCGGGCCGAGTTTTGCCCTCTCTTCTTCCGTAGGCTCTCGATAAAATTGATCCTCATATGGGTCATGCAGGCTCCCTTCCATATCCCGGAGTCGTGCTGTTGTGTCGCTTTGGTATGCGTCCCGAGCTTCGTCGGTGATGTCGACGTCCTGAACGTATTTATCGTCACAGCCAGTGCATTCAAATTCGTGATAAGGCTGCAGCGCGGGCTCGACGTCGTCCTGGCTGTCTGTAACCACTAAAACTGAAAAATGCGACATTCTCTCCTTCTTTTCCCCACCAAAAGCCCGGTGGCGGCATGTTAAATCCCGGCGATTGCCGCCAGTCCTTCGTCCAGTACGAACTGTTCTTCCGGGCCGCAGCAGTCGCATCCGGCAAGGTCGATCCCTGCCATTGCTTCCAGCATGTCGGCACAGAGGCGGTTGCAGACAGACCTGACCCGGTGCTTGCGCGCGAGGATCTCTGTCTGCAGCAGATTCAGGCCTTCAGCATCCATGACCGGCCTCAGTAGGTGATCTTGACGTTGGGGATCTGACCTTTGGCGATCGCCTCAACGACCGCCTTGCCCTGATCCTCAGTCAGACCGGCAGCTACCAGCCCTCCTAACGCCTCGTTGTTGATCCTGGCGCGGTGCTTCTTGTCCGCCTCTCGCTTGGCGGCGGCGTCAGCCTCTGCCTTCTTCTCCGCCTCGATCCGTTCGCGCTCCTTCTGCGCGGCCCGCTCCTCCGCCTCCTTGGCGGCCTTCTCAGCGGCCTCTTTCTGCCGGGCCTCCAGATGCTCGCGCATCGTCTTCATCCGCTCCATGGCCTTCCTGTGGGCC
Organism: Rhodospirillales bacterium 69-11; assembly: GCA_001898425.1. Lineage (GTDB taxonomy): Bacteria > Pseudomonadota > Alphaproteobacteria > Acetobacterales > Acetobacteraceae > Rhodopila. Next base: position 1,656 of record MKTV01000106.1, on the reverse strand, counting down.
TCCTGCGCGTCGGCGGCGCGGTCCTGCCAGTCGGTGCTGGAGAGAATTTCGTCTGCCCGCTGGATTTGCGCGTCGACAGACGCGATCGGGAAATCATCGGGTACGTCGGACGTACCGGCGGAGCCGAACCACGCCAGTTGCTTCTCGATCTCCTGCCGATGACGTTCTTCGGCCTGCCGCACCCGCTCCTCTGCCTCCTCGCGGGCCTTCGCCTCGGCCTGGCGCTCGGCTTCGAGCCGGTCGGCTTCTTCCTTCGCCTTTTTTTCCGCTTCAATCCGTTCGCGCTCTGCTTTCGCCTCGGCCTCTTTGCGGGCCTGTTCCGCAGCCTCAGCTTTGATACGGTCCTCGCGTTCCTGCTTCTCCCGTTCTTCCTGTTCCTTCCGCAGGCGGGCCAGCTCGGCGCGTTCCGTCTCCTGCTTCTCACGTGCGACGTAGAGGGACTGCAGGGCCGTCATCGCCTCTTCCTTCGCTCGTACGGCGCGGGCGGCAAATTCCTGCCAGTCGCGGTTGTCGCCGCGCACGCGCTCCATCCGGGTCCGGATCTCATCCAGAGACGGTTCGGGGGTATCGAAGGAAGCAAAGGGGGCAATATCAGCCACCGCGGCCTCATGACCGGCCACGCGGTCTTTCTCTGCGTTCTCCCATTCCGTCAGCGGGCGGCGCTTTTCCTCTTTCAGCGCGTCCAGCGTGTCCCGTATGCGCTTCCGTTCAGCGTCGATTGCGCCGGTCTGCTTTTTAAGGTCGGATACGAGATCTTTTCCCATAGCGTCGAGGGCTGTCTTTGACCGAGCGATTTTGTTGGCGAGTGATCTGATTTCTGCCCTGCCCTGCTCCGTCGAGATGTCAGGGATAACGGCGTCGGCCTCCGCTTTGATCCTTTTCAGGACTTCATCAACCCCGCCGTCTTTCTGAAAGACGACCGCCGGGGTTAGAGGTTGGCCTGCAACGATAAGGTCATTCATAAAATCCTTCTTTCTGCCTAAAGGCGCTTCTCGAATTCAATACAAGAAACTATACCGGAACTCCGGTATGGTCACGCGGAAACGGCGCAATAATCGTGCGAAGATTTTTCCGATTGTTATAGAATTACGGCAAATACGAATATCCTGTACATTCTAAGTGGCGGTAATTATAGTCCGCATATGAGAGACGCCCGCGCCGAACTGTTAAACTCTGTGATCGCCCAGTTAGAAAAGGGCGTGCGCCCGTGGCAGCCGAGCTGGAAGGCCGGAAATATGGCTGGGCCGGTATCGCGCCCGCTTCGCCACAACTCCATTCCTTACAACGGGATCAACGTCATTGCGCTCTGGATGACGGCGACGGCGGCGGCCAAGGGATACAGCAGCCCATTCTGGATGACGTATAAATCTGGCCTTGAACTTGGGGGACACGTTCGCAAGGGCGAGAGAAGCGCTACGGTTTTCTATGCCAACACGTTTAACAAGGTTGCCGAGAACGAGAACGGCGAGCAGGAAGAAAAGAAGATCCCGTACTTGAAAGCGTACAGCGTCTTCAACGCGGAGCAGTTCGACGGGATACCGGCGCATTTCACCGCCGAAGTTCCGCGCCAGACGCCGGACTTCCAGCGAATAGAAGCCGCCGAGACGTTCATGGACAATCTCGGCATCGAGACACGCCACGGCGGAAGCAGGGCGT
>MKTV01000105.1:49231-64039 GCA_001898425.1 Rhodospirillales bacterium 69-11 | reverse complement strand
AGATCCGACCCGCGTCGGGGAATCCCATTCGATTCATTCAGGTCGGAACCCGCTCTAGGCTCGCGGGTGCGCCTTGCGCCAGACCTCGAGCAGCCGCGCCTCGTCGACGGCGGTGTAGCGCTGCGTCGTGGACAGGCTCGCATGCCCCAGCAATTCCTGGATGGAGCGCAGGTCGGCCCCGCCGGCCAGCAGATGCGTCGCAAAGGAATGCCGCAGTGCATGCGGCGTCGCGTGTTGGGGCAGCCCGTTCTGCTCGCGGTAGACCCGCATGGTCCGTTGCGCGATGGCCGGGTTCAGCCGCTTGCCCCGCGCGCCCAGGAACAGCGGCGCGTCCGGCGCAGGGCGCGGGTGCAGGCGCAGCCACGCGGCGATCGCCTCCCGAACTGCCGGCAGCATGGGGACGATCCGCTCCTTGGAGCCCTTGCCCATGACCCGCAACGGTGCGTCCGCCCGCGGCACGTCGCGGAGGTCGAGCGACAACGCCTCCGCGATGCGCAGGCCGCAGCCGTAGAGCAGCGTGAACAGCGCGGTGTCGCGGGCCTGGATTGCCGCGCTGTCGGACAGCTCCGCCACCTCCTCGGCCACGGCGCGGGCCTGGGGCGGTGGGAGCGCGCGTGGTACCGGCCGCTTGCTGCGTGGCGTCGTGATCAGGCGGACCGCCGGGTTGTCCACGCCTTGTCGCCGCGCCAGCCACCGGAAGAAGCTCCGGACGGCGGAGAGATGCCGCGCGCGGGTCGCGTTGCCCGCCCCTTCCGCCGCCATCGCGGCGAGCCACGCGCGAAAATCCGCCTGGCGCAGGGCGGCGAGGGCCGGAAGGTCCGGCTCGCCGCCGAGATGGTGGGTGAGGAAGCCCAGGAACTGCGAGAGGTCGCTTCCGTAGGCGTCCACGGTCAGGCGGGCGGCGCGGCGCTCCCGGCCGAACCAGTCGAGGAAGGCAATGCGGGCCTCTTCCCCCGTCATCCGCGCCCGAGCGCGGCGGCGACGGCGCGGCCGAGGAAGCCGAGGGCGCCGGAGCCCTGGGCCGGATCCAGCGCCGCCGGATCCCGGGCGAGGAGTGCGAGCAGGGCGGGCGGTCCCTCCCCCGGCACCAGGGTGAGCGCATCGTGGTCGGCGAGTCCCGCCGCCTCGGCATGCAGGAGCCGCGCATCGACGGCGGCGGCTCGGAACAGCACCTGCCGACCGCCCAAGAGGCGGGCGACGGTGCCGGGGGGCAGCCGCTGGGTGCCGGGGTAAGCCGCTTCGATGCAGAGATGGACGGCGTCGATCCCGAGGATGCCGGGCATTTCGTGGCTGATGCAGTCCAGCGGGTCGGCGGCACGCAGCAGGGCCAGCACGACCTCCTGCACCCGCCCGGCCAGGCTCGCGGCGGCGCGGCCGGCGGCCAGCACGCCGTCCGCGCGTTCCGTCATGGCGGCGGCATGGGCGCGTTCGGCGCGGACCATGGCCGCCATGTGATCGGCGAGCGCCTCCCCATGCACACGCTCCGGCGGCGTGAGAACCCGATAGAGCGTCGGGTTCTCCGCCAGCCAGTTCGGGTGTTCCCGAAGGAACTCCGCCACGAAGGCGGCTTCCTCCGGCGGGAGATGACGGCGGTCGGCTTCGGCCATGCCGGTCCGATCAGATGATCGACTGGCCGGTCTTCTTCCAATCCGCGACGAAGTTGGCGAGACCCTTCTCCGTCAGCGGGTGGTTGAAGAGGGAGCGCAGCACCGGCGGCGGCAGGGTCGCGACATGCGCGCCGATCTTGGCGGCTTCCACGACGTGGATCGGGTGGCGGACGGAGGCGACCAGCACCTCGGTCTTGAACGGGTAGTTCTTGTAGATCTGCACGATGTCGGCGATCAGCTGCATGCCGTCATAGCCGATGTCGTCCAGCCGGCCGACGAAGGGGCTGACGAAGGTCGCGCCAGCCTTGGCGGCCAGCAGCGCCTGCGCGGGCGAGAAGCACAGGGTTACGTTGACCATCGCGCCGTCGTCCGACAGTGCGCGGCAGGCGCGCAGCCCGTCCGGGGTCAGGGGCACCTTGATGGTGACGTTCTTGGCGATCGGGCGGAGCACCTTCGCCTCGGCCATCATGTTCTCGAAATCGGTCGAGGCGACTTCGGCGCTGACCGGGCCGGGAACGATGTCGCAGATCTCCTTGATGACCTCCTTGAATTGCCGCCCGCTCTTGGCGATCAGGGAGGGGTTGGTGGTCACGCCATCCAGCAGACCGCTGGCGGCGAGGGACTTGATGTCCGCGATCTCTGCGGTGTCGACGAAGAACTTCATGCGATCGCTCCGGTTTGCGGCTACGCCTGGGGTCGGTCAGGACGATGCGGGTTATACAGGATGTCGGGCGGCTCCCAAAAGCGAAGCGAATGCGACGGCGGGCGCGTGCCGGTCCTGCTGCCGTATCCGTTCCCTGGTCCGTTCGATTATGTCGTGCCACCGGACCTGCACGTCGCTCCCGGTGACGTCGTTCTCGTCCCGCTCAACCGGCGGGAGGAGGTGGGCGTCATATGGGACGCGCCACCCGACCGCGCGGTTCCCGACCACAAGCTGAAACCCGTGATCGGCGTCCTGGACACGCCCCCGATGCGTGAGGACCTGCGGCGCTTCGTCGACTGGATGGCGGCCTACACGCTATCGCCCCCCGGGGAGGTGATGGCGATGGCGTTGCGCGTCGCGCGGCCCGCGCCGCTGCCCGCGGCAGGGTGGCGCCGGATCGAGCCGGCGCCGGAGGGCGTGCGGATGACCCCGGCGCGGGAGCGGGTGCTCGCGGTGCTGGCGCGCGCTGAACCCCGCGGCACCGGAGAGCTCGCGCGGGCCGCCGAGGTGGGTGCGGCCGTGATCCGCGGCATGGCCGATGCCGGACTGCTCGCCAGCGTGCCCATGCCCGCCGTGCCGCCCTTCGCCCGCCCCGACCCGGACACGCGCGGGCCGGTGCTGTCGGACGATCAGGAACAGGCCGCCGCAACCCTGCGCCAGGCCGTGGCGGACCGGAGTTTCTCGGTCACGCTGCTGGACGGCGTCACCGGGTCGGGCAAGACCGAAGTCTACCTGGAGGCGGTGGCCGAATGCCTGCGCCAGAACCGCCAGGCGCTGGTGCTGCTGCCCGAAATCGCGCTGTCGTCCCAATGGCTCGAACGCTTCACGCGGCGGTTCGGGGTCGCGCCGGCCGTTTGGCACTCCGATCTGACCTCACGCGTGCGGCGGACCACCTGGCGCGCCGTCGCCGAAGGCGCCGCGCCCGTCGTGGTGGGCGCGCGGTCCGCGTTGTTCCTGCCCTTCCCCGATCTCGGCCTCGTCGTGGTCGACGAGGAGCACGAGACCGCCTTCAAGCAGGAGGAGGGCGTGGTCTACCACGCCCGTGACATGGCGGTGGTCCGCGCGCGGTTCTGCACCGCGCCGGCCGTGCTGGTCTCCGCCACCCCCAGCCTGGAGACGGTCGCGAACGTGGAGGCGGGGCGTTACACGCGCCTGCACCTCCCCGTCCGGCATGGCGGGGCGGTGCTGCCGGAGGTCCGAGCGATCGACCTCCGCCTGACGCCTCCCGAACGCGGGAAATTCCTCTCGCCGCCGCTGGTGGAAGCGGTGCAGGCAACCTTGGCGCGCGGGGAGCAGGCGATGCTGTTCCTCAACCGTCGCGGCTACGCGCCCCTGACGCTGTGCCGGCATTGCGGCCATCGGATGCAATGCCCGAACTGCACCGCCTGGCTGGTCGAACATCGGATCCGTCGCGAGCTGCAATGCCATCATTGCGGCCACACCATCCCGATCCCGCCTGAATGCCCCGCCTGTGGCGCGGCGCACAGCCTGACGCCGGTGGGGCCGGGGGTGGAGCGCATCACCGAGGAAGCCGCTGCCTGGTTTCCCGATGCGCGGCGGCTGGTGATGGCGAGCGACACGATCCCCGGACCGGATGCGGCAGCCCTCGCCGCCCGCGCGATCGAGGCACGGGAGGTGGACCTGGTCATCGGCACCCAGATCGTCGCCAAGGGCTGGCATTTCCCGCATCTCACGCTGGTCGGCGTCGTCGACGCCGATCTCGGGCTCGCCGGCGGCGACCTGCGCGCGGCGGAACGCACGGTGCAGTTGCTGCACCAGGTCGCCGGCCGCGCCGGACGGGCGGAAGCGCCGGGCCGGGTGCTGCTGCAGACCTTCTCGCCGGAGCATCCGGTCATGCAGGCGCTGGTGCGCGGCGATCTCGAGGCATTCATGGCGAGCGAGGCGGCGCAGCGCCGGCCGGGGCACTGGCCGCCCTACGGGCGCCTCGCCGCGCTGATCGTCAGCGCGGATACCGGTCCGGAGGCAGACGCGCTCGCCCGCGACCTGGGCCGCGCCGCGCCGTTCGGGGACGGCGTGACGGTGCTGGGGCCGGCGCCCGCACCGCTGTCGATCCTGCGCGGGCGCCATCGCCGGCGGCTGCTGCTGAAGACGCGGCGGGATGTCGCGGTGCAGCCGATCCTGCGTGACTGGCTCGCCAAGGTCGCCGTGCCGCGTGGCGCGCGGGTCGAGGTGGACGTCGATCCGGTGTCGTTCATGTAAAAGCCGGCCAGATAGGAGCCGGCATGTAGAAGCTGGCATGTCAAAACTGGCGCTGGGATGCTGCGGTGCGGCATGCTCCCGGGTATGCGCCTGTCCCACCCGCGAATCCGCCGCACCGGCCGGCCGATCACCCTCACCTTCGACGGCATGCCGATTCCGGCGCTCGAGGGCGAGACTGTCGCCGCCGCCCTCTCCGCTGCCGGCATCGTCGCGCTCCGGGAGACGCAAGCGGGCGCGCCGCGCGGCCTGCATTGCGGGATGGGCGCCTGCTGGGACTGCGTCGTCACCATCGACGGCCGCATCGGACAACGCGCCTGCATGACCCGTGCCGCCGACGGCATGGTCGTGCAGCGCGGTTTCCCGGACGCGCTCGCGCCTCTGGGCGAGGTGCCGACGGCATCGACGCCGGAGACGCTGTGCGCCGACGTGCTGGTCGTGGGGGGTGGCCCGGCCGGCTTGTCCGCTGCGATTGCCGCAGCCGAAGCGGGTGCGGAGACCGTGCTGCTGGACGAACGCGCCGTGACCGGCGGGCAGTACGCGAAGCCGCTCGCGCCCAGCCATGCCGACCCGGCCCCCGACCCGCAGTTCGCCCTCGGTGCGGCGTTGCGGACGCACGCGCTGCGTGCCGGCGTCCGCATCGAGACCGACGCGCTGGTCTGGGGCGGCTTCGCCCATGACGAGCTGGGCGTGGTGATCCGCGGGCGCGCGGTCACCTGCCACATGCGCCGCCTGATCCTGGCGCTCGGGGCGCATGAGGCGCCGGTGCCGCTGCCAGGCTGGACGCTGCCGGGCGTGCTCACCACCGGCGGGCTGCAGACGCTGGCGCGGGCGCAGCGGGTGCTGCCGGGACACCGCGTGCTGATCGCCGGCACCGGTCCGCTCAACCTGCAGCTCGCCTGCGAGCTGCTCGACGGGGGCGTGGCTCCGGTCGCGGTGCTGGAGGCCGCGCCACGACCCGGGCCGCAGGCCTGGCGCGAGGCCTGGCAGATGGCCCGCGCGGCCCCCGAGCTGCTGCGCGATGGGGTGGCCATGCTGCTGCGCCTCAAGCGGGCCGGGGTGCCGGTGCATTGGGGGACGCGCCTCGATGCGCTGGAGGGCACGGGCCGGGTGGCCAGGGCCTGTTTCGGCGGGACGCGGCTCGCGGTGGACACGGTGGCGCTGAACCAGGGATTCCAACCGGAAACCGGGCTGGCGCGGGCCCTGGGCCTGCGCCATCGCTTCGATCCGCGCGGCGCCGGGACCCTGGTCACCGAGACGGATCGTGAAGGCCGGACCAGCGACGAGGCGGTGTTCGCGGTGGGTGACGGCGCCGCGCTGGGCGGTGCGCGCGTGGCCCAGGCACGCGGCCAACTTGCCGGGGCGGCAGCGGCCCGTGACCTCGGCTTCGGCCCACCATCCGCGCCCTCGGCCCCTCGGACGCCAGCGCCCCCAGCGGCCCCACCGATGCCAGCGGCCCCACCGATGCCAGCGGCCCCATCGATGTCAGCGGCCCCAGCAACGCCGCCAGACGCGACGGTGCCCGCAGCGGCGCCCCCCGCACCCCCGTGTCATGGCCGGCGCAGGCCGGCCATCCACGATGCCGGGCGGCAAGCGACAGTCATGGCTGGCCGCGACGAGGCATCCCAGCCCACAGATGCACGTCCTGCCGATGCGAACCGCGCGCTGGATCGGGCGCTGCGCTTCCAGGCGGCGCTGTGGCGGCTCTACCCGCCCGTGACCCCCGCGCCGCTGGACGACGCGACCATCGTCTGCCGCTGCGAGGAGGTGACCGCCGGCCGGCTGCGCGACGCCCTCGCCGCCGGCCTCGCCTCCCTGCCCGCGCTCAAGAAGGCGACCCGCGCCGGCATGGGGCGGTGCCAGGGCCGGTTCTGCGCCGCCACCGTCGCGCGACTCTGCCCCGAGGCGCCGGACGACCAGGGCTTCGCCGCCCCGCGCGCACCGCTTCGCCCCACCCCGGCGGCACCGCTGATGTTCGAAGCGCCGGAGTTCCAGGCGCCGCTGCTGACCGCCCCCGCCGCTCCGACGCACCGCCACGCCGTCCCGCCCCTGCCGGCGGAGCAGCGCCGCGCCCAGGTGGCGGTCCTCGGCGGCGGGCTGGCCGGTCTCTGCACGGCGCTCTACCTCGCCCAGGGCGGCGCCGACGTGCTGGTGATCGAGCGCGACGAACTCGGCATGGCGGCCAGCACGGCCAACGCCGGCAGCCTGCACGTCCAGCTCCTGTCTTACGATTTCAACGAGGACACACCGCCGGACGGGGGAGCCGCGGCGCACACCCTGCCGCTCGCGCCACGCAGCATCGCGTTATGGAAGGAGATCGCCGAAGCCGCGGGCGACGATCTCGGGATCCGCACCGCCGGGGGACTGATGCTGGCGGAGGATGCCGCCGGCTTCGCCTGGCTTCGCCGCAAATCCGAGATGGAGCGCCGCTGGGGCATCGAGAGCCACGTGCTCGGGGCCAACGAACTCCGCGCGCTCGCGCCGGCGCTGTCGGAGCGGCTGCTCGGCGCCGATTTCGTGCCGGCCGAGGGTTATGGCGACCCGCTCCGGGGCACGCTTGCCGTCCGTACCCAGGCCGCCGCCGCGGGCGCGCGGTTCCTGCGCGGCGCCGAGGTGCAGGGGATCAGCCGCGACAGCCCCGGCTGGACGGTCCAGACCAGCAAGGGATCCGTCACGGCGGGAATCGTGGTGAACGCGACCGGACCCTGGGCCGGCGTCATCGGCCGCATGGTCGGCCTCGCGCTGCCGGTGACCGGCACGGTGCAACAGGTGATCGTCACCGAACCGGCGCCGCGGCTGACCGACCATCTGATCGCGCTGGCGCACCGCCATCTGTCGCTGAAGCAGCAGGCGAACGGCAGCTTCCTGGTGGGCGGCGGCTGGTTCGGCGGCTTCGACCCGGCAACCGGCCGCACCCATGCGCTGCGGGAGAACATCCAGGGCAATCTGTGGGTCTGCAACCGCGTGCTGCCGGCGCTGCAGTCACTGTCCTGGGTGCGCGCCTGGACCGGCATCAACCCCGCGATCGACCGCGCGCCCATCCTGGGCGAGGCGCCCGGCCTTCCCGGCTTCTTCAACGCCGTCACCGCCAACGGCTACACGCTGGGGCCGATCGTCGGCCGCCTCACCGCGGAGGCGATCCTGCACGGCACGCCGATCGACCCGCACTACCGGCTGGAACGCTTCGACTGATGGAGCATCACCGAAAGACGGAGCTTCAGCAGAAGACGGAGCATCACCAGAAGATCGTGGTGCCGATCTGGAGCCCCTGCCCCTTCACGTCATTGTACGCCCCGGCATCGGAGACCGCCGAACCTGCGGCGAAGTTGAACCCGCCCTGGTGCCGCTGCTGGTAGAGATACTCGATCCAGCCCACCAGGCCCGGCGCGACGACGTAGCTCGCCCCCACGTCGACGCCGATCTCGTGCCGCTGGCTGATGCCGACGAGTTGCGGCGCGCCCTGCGAGTCGATCGACTCGAAGGAGCCGCCCACGGTGAACGGCCCCGCCTTGTAGCTCGCGCCGACCAGCCATCCCTGCAAATCGGCACCCCCCGAGGGCCGCAGCGCGCCCTGCCCGTTCACCGCGCCGCCGATCCAGTTCCCGCCGATCGTGAGCCCGGCATAGGTCAGGGCGATGCCGGCATTGCCGAAGCTCAGCCCATCGAAGCGGCCGGTGCCGCTGTCGCTCGCGCGCTGCGCCGCGCTGCCGGTCGCCACGGGCGGCCCGGTAGCGGCCGTGTGGCCGCTGAACTCGTACACCCCATAAGCCAGCACATCGACCGGCCCGGCCGACCCCCGGTAGCGCACGCCGACCGCGGTCTGGTTCAGGGCGCGTGCCCCGTCCCCCGGCACGGGCGAGGAGCTGAGTCCGGGACAGCCGGAGCCCGCGACGGGACAGCCCGGCGTGGATCCCGTCGCGCTCGCGCCGGTGCCGAACCCGTTCGAGGTGTTCGGCGCCCACTGCACCCCGACATCGATCCCGGCGAACTGCGGCGACAGGTAGACCAGCTTCGTGTTGGCGTATTCGTTTCCCGACCCGCTCAGGAAGGCGAAGGGCACGGTCACGTTCGACGGCATGACGTCCTGGATGTCACCGCCCTGCAGGTTGTTGCTGGGCAGGAACTGGAACGTGGTGACCCCATCGTCGTACAGGCTGATCAGCCCGTCGCCCTGCCCCGCCCGCAGGATCCCGCCAGAGTCGGCCGCCACGTAGGCGAAGGCGCGGCGGACGAACAGCGTCTCGGACGAGGAGTAGCCGGACGCGCCGGTGCTGGCGGCCGTGCTGGTCTGGCCGGTGAAATTCTCCCGGATCTCGATCGCGCCGCCGTAGCGCATTCCGTTCGCCGCCATGGCGTCGAGACCGGTGTAGATCCGCGCATAGCTCGTCAGGCTCGTCGGCTGCAGCTCGAACCGTCCCGTCGCCGCCGCCGGACCGCCATTCCCGCCGGCGTTGGGGAAGGTGCCGGCGTCGAGGCTGCTCCACGCGCCGCCCACCTCCGTGAGGATGCGCCCGTTGATGTGGATGACGACGGTTCCCGGCGTGGGCGTCTGCACTGACTTGGACTCTGCGTCGGCGGCTGAATTGTTGCCGTCATTGGCACCCGCCGGCGGCTTGGACGCGGGGCGCGTCGGCACCTGCCCTTGCGAGAACGTGGCCGGGGGGCCGACCGTCTGCGCCATCGTCGGCGCCCCGCCGACGACCAACCCGGCCAGGCCAGTCTGCAAAACCCTCCGCATGCACCCTCCTGCTCGCGCCGGGGTGGCGACGCTCCCACGAGCAACGGGGAACGGCCGATCGGGTCGCACGAAGGTGGCGTGATGTTTCGACGTCGGCGCCGGTATGCCCCGGCGGCGGACGGAGCTAACCTGCCCCGGTCCGAGAGGGGGGAGTCCAGCATGTCCTACACGCCGTCGCCGCACGTCACGCAACATTGGTCCCTGACCAAGCCTTCGGCGAGCGGACGCCGCGGGATGGTGGTCTCCCAGGCGAAGAGCGCAGCCGAAGCGGGCGTCGCGGTGCTGGATGCGGGCGGCAATGCGATCGATGCGGCGGTGGCGACGGCCCTCGCCCTCGCCGCGGTGGAGCCCTGGAACTCCGGCCTCGGCGGCATCGGATTCGCGCTGGTGCATCGTGCCGGCCAGGCGCGCGCGGACGTGGTGGATTTCGGCCCAGTCGCCCCGCACGGCCTGCGCCCCGACCTGTTCCGCCTGACCGGCCGCATGAAGCAGGACCTGTTCGCCTGGCCGGAGGTGGAGGGCGACGCCAACATCCACGGCCCGCTCTCCTTCGCGATTCCCTCGGCCCCGGCCGGCTACGCCCACATGCATGCGAACTGGGGCAAGCTGCCCCTGGCCGAAATCATCGCGCCCGCCATCGCGCTCGCCCAGCGGGGCCTGCCGCAGGACTGGTACACGACGCTGAAGGTCGCCTCGTCCGCCGCGGTGCTGCGCCTGTATGAGGAGAGCGCGCGCATCTACCTGCCGAACGGGCTGCCGCCGGTGCCCCCCTATCAGGGATCGCCCGGGTTCTTCCGCCTGGGGAACCTGCCCACGACGCTCGAGCAGCTGGCCCGCGCCGGCCTGCGCGATTTCTACGAGGGGGAGATCGCCGCCAGCATCGCGGCCGACGTGGCGGCGATGGGCGGCGTGCTCTCGGCCGAGGACCTTCGTACCTGCCAAGCGCGCGTGCTGCCGGCGACCGAGTATGCCTGGCGTGGGCGCACCCTGCAGCTCGCCGGCGGCCTGACCGCCGCGCCGACCATGATGCGGGTGCTCGACCAGATGGCGGAGGTGCCCTACGGGCCCACCCCGGACGCCGACTGGTACGTCGCGTTCGGCCGCGCCATGAAGGCCGCCTATGCGGAACGGCTCTCCGGCCTGGGGGATGCGGACAAGGCGGCCGCGGAGACCTGCACCACCCACCTGACGGTGTGCGATGCCGAGGGAACCATGGTGGCGATGACCACGACGCTGCTCTCGTCCATGGGCAGCCGTGTCGTGCTGCCGCAATCCGGCGTGCTGCTGAACAACGGGGTGATGTGGTTCGATCCCCGGCCCGGACAGCCGAATTCCATGGCCCCCGGAAAGCGGCCGCTCACCAACATGTCGCCGATCATCCTCAAGGACGGCGACAGGCCCTGGCTCGCCGCCGGCGCGTCGGGCGGGCGGCGCATCCTCGCCGCGGTGACGCAGATGATGACGTTCCTGGCCGATTTCGGCATGGACCTCGACACGGCGGCGCACTTCCCCCGCATCGACGTCTCCGGGCCCGAGGGCGTGTCCGCGGATCGGCGTCTCGGCCCCGAGGTGATCGCGGCGCTCGAGGCGGATGGCCCGACCACGGTCGTCGATCACGCCGTGATGCCGATCAACTTCGCCTGCCCGAACGTGATCCTGCAGCACGCGGACGGCACGCGGTCGGGGGTCAGCGACGCGGCCTCCCCCTGGTCCGCCGCCGTGGCGCAGGGCTGACGCCATGGCCGATCCGATCCCGGCGGTGGCGGAGGCGGCGGCCACGGGCGAGATCGCCGCGATCTTCGCGGATATCCGCGCGGTCTACCGGGTGGGCGTGGTGAACCTGATCTGGCGGCATCTCGCCACGATCGACGGCGCGCTGCCCTGGGCCTGGGCGGCCCTGCGCCCGTCCTACGTCGACGGATCGGTGGCCGCCGCGGCCGACGCATTGCGGTCGCGGATGTCGCTTCCCGCCCTGCCGGCCCTGCCCGAACCGGTGCTGGGGGCCGCCGGGCTGGACGCTCAGGCGATGACCGGCGTGGGCGCGGTGCTCGCGGCCTACGACCGCACCAATGCGATGGCGCTGGTGGCCCTGTCGGCACTCGAGCGGGTGCTGCTGGGCGTGACGGGAGGCACCCGCGTGCCGGCGGCGTCCACCCCGTCGCACGCGGTGCAGGAGATCGCGCTCCCGCCGCTGCCGGACCTCGCGGCATTGTCGCCGGACACGTCCGCCCTGGTGACCATGCTCAACCGCTACGGCGCGACGTCGGACACACCGATCCTCGCCAGCATGTATCGGCACCTCGCGCCCTGGCCGCCCTATCTCGCACTCGCCTGGGCGCTGCTCACCCCGCTTGCGGAGGATGGGCGGCTCGCGACGGCGATCACCGGGGTGCGGGCGCAAGCGGCGGCCATCGACCTGCCGCTGACCGCCACCGCGCCCGCGGATCCGCTGCGCGGCCGGATCGCGGCGGCCCTCGCCCCGTTCACCGCCGAGGTGATCGCGAAGATGGTCGCGATCTGCGCCATGTTGCGGCGCGCGACGCCGGGATGACCGAGGCGCCGCGGCAGCTCATGCTGCCGTTCCCCCACGTGCCCGGCTTCGCTGCCGCCGATTTCCTGATCGCGCCCAGCAACGAGGCGGCGATGGCATGGATCGGGCGCGTCCAGGACTGGCCGGAACACCGGCTGCTGCTGTGGGGACAGACCGGCTGCGGCAAGACCCACATGCTGCACCTCTGGGCCGACCGTATCGGCGGCACGCTGCTGCCGGGTCCCACGCTGCGCGGGATCCCGACCGTTCCGGCGGGGGGCGGGATCGCCGTCGACGATGCCGACCTGGCGGCCGAGGAGGAGGCGCTGCTGCACCTCCTGAACGCCGCGCGGGAGGCCGGCCGGCCCGTCTTGATGGCGGCCCGTACGCCCCCCGCGCGCTGGACCATCCAGTTGCCCGACCTCGCGAGCCGGTTGCGCGCGGTCACCGCGATCGAGATCATGCCGCCGGAGGACAGCCTGCTGCGGGCGCTCCTCGCGCGGTTGCTGGCCGACCGGCAGCTCGCCGTCCCGGCGGCGCTGCAGGAGTGGCTGTTGCTGCGCCTGCCGCGCACGCCGGCGGCGTTGCGGGAAGCCGTGGCGCGGCTGGACGGCGCGGGCGGGCGCATCGACCGCACGCTCGCGGCCGACGTGGTCACGGCGCTCGCGCAGGCGGACGACGCGTGAATCCTTTGTTGCACCTGCCGAACGCGGCTTGCCGTCGGCTCGGACTGTGTAGGATCGCCACATGAACAAGACTGCGCCGAAGATCGTCGCCAAGGCCGCCGGAAGCAACGATCGCGCCTCCTCGGTGGCCGACCCGGTCGCACCCGTGCCCGAAATCCCGCTGGACAGCCCGGACCGGTTCATCAACCGCGAGCTCTCCTGGCTCGATTTCAACCATCGCGTCGTGGAAGAGGCGGAGAATACCCGCCATCCGCTGCTCGAACGGCTGCGGTTCCTGTCGATCAGCGCGTCCAACCTCGACGAATTCTATTCGGTGCGCGTCGCGGGGCTGATCGGGCAGGCCAAGGCGGGCGTGACCCACGTCTCCTACGACGGGCGGACCCCGGCCCAGCAACTGGTGGATATTCGCCAGCGGGCGGAGACGCTGCGCACCGACCAGCAACGCGTATGGCGCAATCTGCGCGCCCTGCTCCGCGGCGCGGGCATCGAGGTATGCGACCCGGCGAGCCTTAGCGCGGAGGATCGCGCGTGGCTCGACGGAGCGTTCATGGAGCGGGTGTTCCCGGTCCTGACGCCGCTCGCCATCGACCCGGCCCATCCGTTCCCCTTCATCCCGAACATGGGCCTGGTGATGGGCCTGCTGCTGCTGCGGGAGGAGGATGGTCAGGGCATGCGGGGTCTGCTGCCTCTGCCGAGCCAGGTGGAGCGGTTCGTGAGGCTTCCGCCGGCCCAGGACGGCAGCATCCGCTTCATGCTGCTGGAAGACCTGGTGCTGATGTTCCTCGACCGGGTGTTCCCCGGCTTCCGGGTCACCGGCCGCGGGCTGTTCCGGCTGATCCGTGACACGGACGTGGAGTTCGAGGAAGAGGCGGAGGATCTGGTCCGCTCCTACGAGACCGCGCTGAAGCGAAGGCGCCGCGGCCTGGTGATCCATCTGAGTCTCGCCAGCGACATGCCGACGGAGCTGCGCGAGCTGGTGGCCGACGAGCTGGATGCGCCGCCCGACGAGGTGGACGAGCATGACGGCATCATGGCGGTCGCGGACGTCAAGCAACTGATCGTGGACGACCGGCCCGACCTGCTGTTCCCGCCCTACACGCCGCGCTTCCCGGAACGTATCCGCGACTTCGCCGGCGATTGCTTCGCGGCGATCCGCGCCAAGGACATCATCGTCCACCACCCCTATGAGAGCTTCGACGTGGTGGTGCAGTTCCTGCGCCAGGCGGCCCGCGACCCGGCGGTGATCGCGGTCAAGCAGACGCTCTATCGCACCAGCCGGGACAGCCCGATCGTCAAGGCGCTGATCGAGGCGGCCGAAGCGGGCAAGTTCGTGACCGCCCTCATCGAGCTGCGCGCCCGCTTCGACGAGGAGGCAAACATCCAGCTCGCGCGGACCCTGGAAGCCGCCGGCGTGCAGGTCGTGTTCGGGTTCGCCGAACTGAAGACGCATGCGAAGCTGTCGCTGGTGGTCCGGCGGGAGGCCGGGGCGATCCGCTCCTACGCGCATTTCGGGACGGGCAACTACCACCCGATCACGGCCCGCATCTACACGGACCTCAGCTTCTTCACGAGCGACCCGGCGCTCACCCGCGATTCCGCGCGGCTGTTCAACTACATGACCGGCTATGCGCGGCCCGAGGCGATGGAGGAGCTGGCCTTCTCCCCGCTGACCACCCGCAACGTGCTGCTCGAACTGATCCACAAGGAGATGGCCTTCGCCGCCGCCGGCAAGCCGGGATCGATCTGGATCAAGCTGAACAGCCTGGTCGACAAGCGGCTGATCGACGCCCTCTACGAGGCGTCCGCCGTCGGGGTGAAGGTGATGGCCGTGGTGCGCGGGATCTGCTGCCTGCGGCCCGGCGTGCCCGGCCTTTCCGACAACATCCGCGTCAAGTCGATCGTCGGCCGCTTCCTCGAGCACAGCCGCATCATCGTCTTCGGCAACGGGCACACCCTCCCCTCGCGTGAGGCGCGGGTCTACATCAGCTCCGCCGATTGGATGGAGCGCAACATGGACTGGCGCGTGGAAACCCTGGTGCCGATCCACAACCCGACAGTGCACGCCCAAGTGCTCGACCAGATCATGGTCACCAACCTGAAGGACAGCCTGCAATCCTGGGAGCTGCGGGCGGATGGCACGTGGAGCCGCGTGGCGCCCGGGAAGAAGCCGATTTCCGCTCACGATTATTTCATGACCAACCCCTCACTCTCCGGCCGGGGGTCGGCGTTGCATGGTCCGGCGGTCGCGTCGCCGCTGGGATCGGCGCGTCGGCAGGACCGCGTGAGCCAGGACTGAACCGATGCCGTATGCGCCGCCTTCCGATCTG
>MKTV01000105.1:47000-49202 GCA_001898425.1 Rhodospirillales bacterium 69-11 | reverse complement strand
CAACTCGGTTCGCCTCGTCGTCTACGAAGGCCATACCCGCAATCCCGTCGCCATCTTCAACGAGAAGGCGGTCCTTCGCCTCGGCCGGGGGCTGCAGAGCACCGGACGCCTGGACGAGGCCGGGATGGCGCAGGCCTTCACCGTGATGCACCGCTACCGCGCGGTCGCCCTCGCCATGGGTGCCGATCCGTTCGAGGTGCTCGCCACCGCCGCCGTGCGCGATGCCGAGAATGGACCCGATTTCGTCGCCACGCTGCAGGCGCGCCTGCCCGGCGTGCCCATCCGCGTGCTCTCGGGAGTCGAGGAGGCGGATTTCTCCGCCGAGGGCATGCTGTGCGGCATCCCGAACGCCAACGGCATCCTGGCGGATATCGGCGGCGGCTCCCTCGAAGTGGTCCGGCTGGAGGCCGGAACTCGCGGCCTCTCGCAAACGCTGCGGCTCGGCGTCATCCGGCTTGCCGAACGGTCGGGGAACGACCCGGTGCGGGCGCGCGCGATCGCCGAGGCGGACATGGCGGCGGTTCCCTGGCTGACCGAAGCGGCCGGGCAGGAACTCTATCTCGTCGGCGGTGCCTGGCGCGCGCTGGCGCGCATCCACATGGCGCAGACCGGCTACCCGCTCGCCATGGTCCATCACTACAGCATCGGCCGGGAGGAGGCGCGGGACCTCGCGGGCCTGATCGCCGGTGCGGGCCGCCGCGCATTGGAGCGGCTGCCGGGCGTTCCGCGCCGGCGGATCGACGACCTGCCCTACGCGGCCGTCGCGCTCCGCCGCCTTCTGCGCGTCACCGGCGCGCGGCGAGTTGTGTTCAGCGCGAGCGGCCTGCGCGAGGGCTGGTTCATGCGCCGCATGCCGCCGGAAATCCGCAACCAGGATCCGCTGCTCGCCGCCGGACAGGACCTCGCGCAGCGGCATGGCCGCGATCCGGCGCTGCCCCCCGCCTTGTTCCTGTGGACCGCGTCCCTCTTCCCGCAGGAGACCTCCCAGGCCCGCCGCCTGCGCGAGGCCGCATGCTGGATGTCCGACGTGGGCAGCCACGACCATCCGGAGTTCCGCGCCGAACAGGCGTTCCAGCGCGTGCTGCGACAGCCGGGGATCGGGCTCGACCACCATGCCCGCGCCTTCCTCGCGCTGGTGGTCGCCATGCGTTACGAGGCCGAGGCCTTCGCGGAGTTCCTGCGCCCCGCGCGCCTGCTGCTGGATCCGCCGGCGATCACCCGCGCGGAGACGCTGGGGATCGCGCTGCGCCTCGCCTACACGCTGTCGGCCGGCACGCCGGACCTGCTGGCCGGCACCGCCCTGCAGCTTCGCGGCCGCCAGCTCGTGCTGCGCCTGCATGAGGACAGCGGTGTGTTCGCCGGAGAGAGCGTGATGCGCCGCCTGGACCGGCTCGCCCAGGCGCTCGACATGGAAGCGGCGACGGAGACCAAGCTGGCCGAAGCGGCCGAGTAGCGGCGGCGCGGGGCTTTGGACGCGGCCGCCTCGGGCGGCCCCGGCTCCCCGCGCGCGGCCGGCTACTCCCAGGCCGCGTCGACGATGCGTCCGTCCTCGCCCACCACCAGGGTCAGGCGGTTCGGGTTGCCTCGCATGTCGCCGATCCCGTCCGTGGGGCGGATGATGCGGGTGCCGGCCGGCAGATCCTCCTCCCGCACCACATCCGTCGCGGACACGCCATTCGGGGCGGCAGCGCCCTTCGCCAGCAGATGCTTGCCGATGCAGGTGCCGCAGGGATCGGCCGGCGCCTTTACCGCCGCATGCCCCGGCACCTCCTTCAAGGTGATGGCGTTGGTCGCACCGCGGACCCGGATCGCCTGGAACGGGTGATCGGAGACGGGCAGCACAGCCTGGATCGGGGCCCAGCCGGACGGCGCCATCGTCCGCTCGGGTGGCGCTGCCACCAGCACCATGTCGAGCACCCCATCCGCCGAGGGTCCGCTGGTGAGCGGGATGAGCGTGGCGCGGTCCCAGCCCTCGGAGCTGATCACCCCCTGCACCACGATCAGGTCGAGCTTCGGCGATTGCGAGCTGCGCAGCACCTCCACGCCCGTGACGGCGTAAACGGGAAAGCTCGTCGTGGCCGCGGCGGCCGCCGCCGCGAGCGCGGGGGCCTGCGACAACGCCCCCGCGAGCCCCAGCCCGAACGGGCCGCCGGAACCCATCGCGCTTGCGGGCGGAGGCGAGGCGGCGTCCGCGGTCGGCAG
>MKTV01000105.1:42878-46992 GCA_001898425.1 Rhodospirillales bacterium 69-11 | reverse complement strand
CGCCCATCGGCCCGTGTCCCATCGCTCCGCCACGCATCGGGCCAGCTTGCATGGGGCCATCCTGCATGGGGCCGCTTTGCATGGGGCCCCCTTGCATGGCGCTGCCGGGTGGCGGGCCGCCAGGCATGGTCCCGGCAGGGCCTGCACCCATCATGCCGGGCGCAGGCGCGGGCGCGGCCGGTCCGTTCGGACCCGACGGAGCGCTTCCCGGCGCCGGTCCGGGGTTTGGCTGTGCCATGGCCACGCCGCCGGCGAGCAGCAGCCCGCCCAGCACGATCCCGCCCCGACGCATCCCCTCCAGGCGCATGCCGCCCCTGGTCCAGCCGCCCTGCCTCATGCCGCTCCCTCCCTCAACCAACGCCTGCCGCCGCGGGGCGGTCCGCGAGTTCCATCCGCTCCACCGCGTCCAGGATCAGGTCGGTGGGCACCATCTGCGTCAGCTCGCAGAATCGCGTCCGGGTGGTGGCGAAGCCGCCGTTCTCGGTGAGCTTGTTGACCGGCGCACCCCCGCCGCACACGGAGAAATACGGGCACTCGTCCCGGCACCGCGCGACGCCCGCCGCGATGTCGCGCGCCATCGTCCGCAGGACGAGGCTGTCGCGCATCTGCGCCAGGCTATGGGTGTGGACGTTGCCGATCAGGAAATCGCCGCAGGCCGCATTCCGCAGCCCGAGGAGTTCGGGGGAAAACGTGGCGGCATCGCCGGTGCAGCCGATGCTGAGGATGCCGAACGGCACGACCTGCTCGTTCCGCAGCGGCGCCTCCTCCGGCCGCAGGATGCGCGGCAGCATGCCGTCGATCTCGCGGATAAAGCGGAAGCCGCCGCTCTCCCGCGCGCAGCGCCAGAACCGATCGAGGAAGCGGGCGAAACGGGGCCGCAGATCCTCCGCCGCGAACAGGGCGGAGACGTGATCGCCCTCCGACTCCTCCACGTTGAAGCAGACCTGGTCGATGCCGGCCTGCCGGTAGAAGGCGACCAGTTCCTCCGGCGCGGCCAGGCTGTCGCGCGAGAGCACGGTGATCACGTGGAACGGCACCCCGTGGTCCTGCAGCAGGCGGATGCCGGCCATGGTGCGGTCGAAGGTGCCGCGCCCGTTGCGCCCCACCCGGTACGCGTCGTGCAGCGCGCGCGGCCCATCCAGGCTGACCCCGATCCCGACGTCGTGCCGGCGCAGGAAGTCGCACCACGCGGCGTTCAGCAGCATCCCGTTGGTCTGGATCGAATGCCGCACCCGGACCGTCGGGGGCCGCAGCCGCTCCGCGGTCGCCAGCGCGTCTTCATAGAACGCGATGGGCGCGACGAGCGGTTCGCCCGCGTGCCAGATCACCGTCAGGTCGGGGGCCGCCCATCCGGACTCGAAGACGCGCGCGAAGCTCGCCTCGACCGTGGCCGCCGTCATCAGGCGGCGATCGTCCCGATCCGGGAGGTAGCAGTATGTGCAGGCGATGTTGCAGAACGGGGTCGGCTGCAGGACGAGCGTTTCCAGCATCGGGGCCGGATCCGGCATCCCGCCGCGATCCGACGTCACCAGTTACGCCAGAAATTGTGCCAGTTGTGCCAGCCGCCGTTGCCCCAGCCGTTGTGCCAGTTGCCCCAGCCGCCATTGCCCCAGCCATTGTGCCAGTTGCGCCAGCCACCATTGCCCCAGTAGCCGGGATGCCAGTTGCCCCACCACGCCTTCTGGATCGCCGGATCGCCCGGCTCGAGCCCGGCCTGTGCCGCGGTGGCCTGCGAGACGGCACTGCGGATCGCCTGCAGCCGACGGGCGACCGAGGCCTCCGCGCCGGCGGTCGAAGCGTCCGGCTTCACGGGCGTGGCCGCCAGCGCGACGGATACGCCGAACGCACCCAGGGGAAGCAGGCTCGCGACGGCGGAGAGAAGTCGGCCGGGTGCACTCATTCCCGCGGTTCCGGCCGTGCGGTGACCAGGCGAGCACACGGTTGTGCAGGGATCATGCTCACGTCTGCTCCTCCCTTTGCCGAACAGACACTATCTTGAGGTCGGGATCGCAAGTCCAGCGTCTCGGACCGATCGGCCCATCCATGTCCGGCATGGATCGGCACGCGATTGTCGGCGGGGATCATGGCACGGGAACCATGGCCCCGACGCGCCGCCGCGCGCCCGACCGACGGAAATTAGGTCTTCGGCAAGTTCAACCATGCAGGATCGCGGCATGTCTCGCCCCCCCTTCGTCATCGTGCCGGCCGTCCCCGGCGATGCGGCGGAGGTCGCGACGCTTCATGTCGCCGCCACGGGGAAGACCCGGTTCGACAATCCCACCGCACTCACGGAGGCGGAGTTGCGCTCGTGGTTCACGCATCACCTCGGCTCCCCGGCCGGCGCGTGGTGGGTGGCCCGCGACGACCATCGGATCCTCGGCTACATGGTGGTCCGCGACACCACGCTTGATCATCTCTACGTCCGGCCGGACGTCCAGCATCGCGGTGTCGGGCGTGCCTTGCTGGACGCCGCCAAGCGCCTCAGCCCGCGCCGGCTCGAGCTCTTCGTAGGGCCGCGGAACGTGAACGCCCAGCGGTTCTATCGCCGGCACGGGTTCCGCGCCGCGGGGGAATCGGCGGGTCCGCCGGATGTTCCGCTGCCGGGGCTGCGCTATGTCTGGCATCCGCCCGGATGACCTCCGCCAGCCGGGCGCGGATCGCTGCGAGCCGCGGACCGGCGACGACGAGGGGGGCACATCCCTCCGCCTCCCAGACCGTGTCGGCGGACCAACGCCCGAAGATCGGATGCAGCCGCGTCACGGCCCCGTTCTCGAAGCGGTCACGATCGCCGGTGTCCAGATAGCTCTCGGCCGGCAGGCCTTCCGCCAGCAGCACCGCGTGACGTGGCAGCTCGACGTGCCAATAGGTGACCATCGGCACCTCCTCCGCGGTGAGACGCCGGATCGCCCTGCCGTCCACCAGGTGACGAACCGGCACCAGGACGCCGTCCACGAACACCGCGTGGTCGGGGGAGAGATCGAGATCGCGCCGCGGCACGCCCGCTCCGAACGCGCCGGCGGCGATGCGGACCGGCAGCACGCAGGCCGGGTGCGGATGCCGGCCCGGTTCGATCCGGCGGCGTCCGATCCACTGAATGGGTGCGGTGCGCCCGTCCGCCAGCATGACCTCCTGCCCGATGCGAAGCCGTTCGACCGGACGATCGCCCCGCGGCGTGGCGATCCGTGTGCCGGATGCGAAGCAGGTGACGAGCATCAGTTCGGCGCCGCTGTTCACCCCCATGTAGAGGTCCGTGTACAGCGTGCCGAGTGTGCCGCCATCCAGCCCGGCGGTGCCGCCGTCGTTGGTGACCTGCCAAGTGCCGACCAGGCCGGCAGGCAGGGTGATCGTGACCTGGCCGCCATCGCCCGACAGCCTGAGCACGCCAGTCCCCGCGTCGTAGGCGACTTGCGTGTGCCCCATCGTGTAGCCGGTGACGTCGATCCTGTCCCCGAGGGAGAAATCGGTGATCGTCGCGCCGTTCAGGATGGCGGCATTGCCGGCCACGATATCGGCCCCGACACCCGTCGTGATCACCTCGTCCGGGCCGCCCGGCAGGATCAGGTCGTCGTTCGTGGTGCCCTGGATCAGCGCGCCGGAGAGCGTCACGCCGTTCCCCAGATACAGCCCATTCGGATCCAGCCGATAAATCGTCACACTGTCCGGCACCGTGCTGTTCCAGTAGTCGGCCGGGTGCGTCCCGATCGCCTCGTAGCCCAAGGCCCAATCGGCATTGTCGAACACGCTGATCTTGCCGGTGTCCGGATCGGGCGTGGAGAGCACGGTGAAGGAATGCGCGCCGCCGGTGGGCCAGCCGACCCGCATGCTGTCGCCGGCCTGCACGAGCGAACTCCAATCCGCCTGCGCGGGCTGGGTCACGCCCGCGGCGTAGGCGATCCGCCAGAAGCCACCGGCGACGTTCTGCGCGGGATCGGTGCTGCCGGTCAGCGGAGAGAGCGCCGCGCCGGCCGCTGCGGCAACGGCATGGGCGATGTAGTAGCAGTCGTTGTCGTTCGGCACCGCGGTGTAGACACAGGACAGGGCCGTCGCGGCGTTCAGGATATCCTGCGGGGTCGGCGCGCGTCCGACCGGTGCGGTGGAGAAGCGCGGGTCGAAG
>MKTV01000105.1:9851-42860 GCA_001898425.1 Rhodospirillales bacterium 69-11 | reverse complement strand
CCACGGTGTTCGCAATATCCTCGGCCGACAGGGCACGGGGTGTATCGGGGGCGACCGTCTGCCCATTCACCACCCAGGCCGACAGCGACGGGTCCTGCGGGTTCCAATAGGACAGCGACGTCATGTCGACCGGACCGGCGTTGCTGACCGTGACCTGTGGGTTGTGCGCCAGGAAATCGGCCCCGAATGCGGATGCGAGGAGACTGGCGAGGCTGACGGTGCCGCCCGTCGCGGCCAGCGCGGGCACCGGCAAGGTATATCGAGCCGTGCTGACGCCGCCCGGTGCCTGATCCGAGATCAGGACGCCCCCGGCACCGTCGGATTGCACGGCGAAGTCGAGCGTGCCGTAGGTGCCCGCGAAGGCGAGCGTCGCCACCACCGTCCCCGCATTCGTGACCGACAGCACGCCGCTGTCCGGGTCGAAGATGGCGGCATCGGCCGTGACGCCCTGCAGGTCGATACGGTCACCCGCGACGAATCCCTCGATCTGCGCGGCGACCGTCGCGCCGGGCGCGACGATCAGCGTCGCGTCGCCCCGCGTGAAGTCGATCTGCTGCGTGGCCGCGATGGAGCCGCTGCCCACCGACAGCGTGCCGCCCAGCGCGATCACGCCGGAGCCGTCGATGGTGGCGCCCTGCAGCGCCGTGGAACCATCCACGACGATCTGGCCGTCGTTGGTGAGCGTGCCTTCGATCAAAGCGGACGATTCGGTGCTGTCGGTGATCGTACCGAACGCGGCGATGGTGAGATGCGCATCCCGCGCATCCAGCGTGAAGCGCCCATTCTGTGCCGCCGCGGACAGGCTGCCGGTCAGCGTTGACGTGCCGTGCAGCCTGATCGTCGACTGGTCCGCGGTGCCGGTCGTCGTGACCGAGAGATAGGCGCCGAGATCAACGTCGGTGAGATCGAGCGTGCTCGTTCCACCGAGCCGGATGATCGCGTTGTCGAGCGGCCCGTGATCCAGGAGATCGTTGCGGATCTCCGCCGTCCCGCTGCCGATCTGCACGACGTCGCCCGGCAACGGATGGCTGTTCGGATAGACCGTCCCCTGCGTGGTCCAGTTCGCGTCGTCGTACCAGTCCCCGGTTCCGCCGCTCCAGGTCCGCGGCACGCTGATCGTCAGGAACGATCCGCCTCTGCTGTCCTCGGCCATCGCGAGCGTGGGCAGGGTCGGCGTGTCGAACGAGATCGGAAAGGTGGCGACCGGATTCTTGGTGCCGGCCTGGTAGACGGTGACCGTCCCCAAGGCTGAAGCGGTGCTGCCCGAGGAGATCGTGCCGGCGGCATAGACCACGTTGCGCGCCGGCCAGCCGTCGAACAGCAGGGTATCGCCCTTCTGGAAGTTCACCACCGGGGAGCGGAAGGTCTGCGGCTGCAGCAGGTCCAGCGTGCCAGTCGCGTCCAGGAAGGCGATGGTGACGCCGGCCTTGGCCGGCCCGTCGATCTGCACCACGCCGCCATTGGCAATCTCGATCGTGCCGAGGCCGGACAGGGTGGTGCCGGCATCGAACACCAGCGTCCCGCCATCCACCAGCAACGTGCCATCCTGGTAGAACGTACCGCCATCCGCCAGCACGGTGCCCTCGGCCAGCACCGCGCCGCCATCCAGGGTCAGCGTGTCGTCGTTGCTCACGGTCGTATTGCCACGCAGCAGCAGGCGGCTCGGCATGAGCGTCTGCTGCAGGGTGATGGTGGCGTCGCCGCCCGCCACGTCGAACAGCATCGTTCCATACACGACGGAGGTGCCGGCCAGCTCCATCACGGAGAAGGCCTGCGTGCCGCTGCTCACCAAGGCGAAGCCGCTGCCGAAGGTCACGCCGGTACCGGTCAGTTCGGCGAAATCCCCCGCCGCTGCGCCGAATTGCAGAACCTCCCCATCGAGCGTGCCGACGTTGAGCATGTCCAGGGCCGAAATGGCCACCGTGCCGGTCGCGACCGTCAGCACGTCGCCCGGCGCCGGCACGCCGTCCGGCGTCCAGCTCGAGGCCGCGAACCAGTCGGCACTGCCGCCGTTGAAGATCCGATCGGTCACCGTTCGACGCCCCCTTCGTTCCCCGATGTTATCGGACACGGGGCCGTGATGGCGAGCGTCCAACCCTGACCGGAATGCCAGTGACGGTGGCAAATCGCAACGGCCGCATCACGATCCCGTGTCATGCGTGCTCACGCCAGCCCGTCCACGGTCGGCGAGCAACCTCCCGGCGCCCCAGGTGTTAGTTGGAAGGTTTGTTCCTTCCCGCGGAGGAGACGTGCGTGCGGAAGATCAGGGTCGCGATCGTCGGTGTCGGCAATTGTGCGTCGTCCCTCGTCCAGGGATTGACCTTCTATCGTGATGCGCCCGTCGACGAGACCGTGCCTGGACTCATGCATGTCGCGCTGGGTGGCTATCACGTCGGCGATATCGAGGTCGTGGCGGCGTTCGACGTCGCGCGTACCAAGGTCGGCCGGGACCTGGCGGAGGCGATCGGCGCCGAACCCAACAATACCCAGGTCTTCGCGCGTGTCCCGCGCACCGGCGTGACCGTGCAGCGCGGCCCCACGATGGACGGCATCGGCCGCTATCTCCGGGAGATCGTGGCCGAGAGCGATGCCCCGCCGGTCGACGTGGCCGCGATCCTGCGGCGGGCCGAGGCGCAGGTGCTGGTCTCCTACCTTCCGGTCGGCTCCGAACAGGCGACGCGCTGGTACGCCGAGCAGGCGCTGGCGGCCGGATGTGCATTCGTCAATTGCATTCCGGTGTTCATCGCCTCGGATCCGCAATGGCGCGCGCGCTTCGAGGAGCGCGGCCTGCCGATCGTCGGCGACGACATCAAGTCCCAGCTTGGCGCCACCATCCTGCACCGCACGCTGGTCACGCTGTTCCATGAGCGCGGCGTGCGCGTCGATCGGACGTACCAGCTCAATTTCGGCGGCAACACCGACTTCGCGAACATGCTGGAACGCGAGCGGCTCGAATCGAAGAAGATCTCCAAGACCCAGGCGGTCACCAGCCTGCTCGGGGAGCCCCTGCCAGCCGATTCGGTGCATGTCGGGCCGAGCGATCACGTGCCGTGGCTGACGGATCGGAAATGGGCGCATATCCGCGTCGAGGGCACGACGTTCGGCAACGTGCCTCTGTCGTGCGAACTGAAGCTCGAGGTGTGGGATTCCCCCAACTCCGCGGGCGTGGTCATCGACGCCATCCGCTGTGCGCGGCTCGCGCTGGACCGCGGCATCGGCGGCGCGCTGATCGGCCCGTCCAGCTACTTCATGAAGAGCCCCCCGCAGCAATTCACCGACCACGAAGCGCGGGAGCGCACCGAAGCCTTCATCCAGGGCTGATGACGACCTTCCACTTGGTGCGGCACGGGACGTACCCGCTGGTCGACCGTGCACTGGGGGGCCGCGCCGACCATACCCTGTCGCCCGCGGGACAGCATCAGGCCGAACGCCTCGCGGAGGGCTTCGCAGCGGCGCGGATCGCGGCGGTCGTGACCTCCCCGGTGCGTCGCGCGGTCGACACCGCGGCTCCGATCGCCGCGCGTCTCCGCCTGGATCTCCAGCGGGACGCGGCGTTCACGGAGATCGCGTTCGGGGCCTGGGAAGGCCGCTCCTTCACCGAATTGCACGACGATGCCGCCTGGCAAGCGTGGAATCAGTTCCGCAGCACGGCCCCATCGCCCGGCGAGCCGATGCTGGCGGTGCAGGCGCGCGCGGTCGCGGGCCTGTGGGACTGGCACGTCCGCCATCCGGAGGGGGCGGTCGTCATCGTGAGTCACGCGGACATCATCAAGGCGGTGCTGTGCCACGTGCTGGGAAGCCCGCTCGACCTCATGCAGCGGCTGGAAATCGGCGCGGGATCGGTCAGCGAGATCGTGCTGAACGACCGCGACGCCCGGGTGCGTGCGGTCAACCGGCAGCCCTGAGCCCCGGGTGCGCCGCATCCCGTTCGGCCACCGCCGCAAGGACCGCCGCGAGCACCGGGCCCCACGCTGCTGGCCGCACCTGCCGGAACAGGCGAACGGTGGGATACCAGGGCGAGTCGCTCCGTCCTGCCATCCACCGCCAGTCGGCGTCGTGCTTCAGCAGCACCCAGGTGGGGCGACCCAGCGTTCCCGCGAGATGCGCGACCATGCTGTCGATCGTGATCACCAGGCCGAGGCCCGCGATCAGGGATGCCGTGTCCTCGATGGCCACCTCGCACCCGTCCGGATTGATCACCGGGAGATCTGTCTTCCCGATCCGCAGGCTCATCACCCGCCGCGCGCGGCAGAGCGGGTGGAGCAGCGAGGGCGGGATGGCACGCGCGGCGTCCCAGTCTCCCCCGGCCCAGCAGAGTCCGGTCGTGTTGGCGAGGCCCGGTGCGGCCGCGACCCGCAGGGGTGGTGGCGGCACCGCTTCCGGCGGCAGCCGCAGGGCATGCGGCAGTTCCATGATCTCGATGTCGCAGGCGGCGGGCGGCAGCGGCGCTGCGAGCGAGAAGGGCACGATCCGGTCGACCCCCGGGATGTCCTGCAGCAGCGGCACCAGGGCGGGTTGCGCCTCCACCGTCACGAAAGCGGCGCGCGTCCGCAGCGGGGCGAGATAGCGCGCGAACTGCAGCGTATCGCCAAGACCGTGATAGCAGCGCACCAGCACGTCGCGCCCGTCGAATGGCCGCCCGTCCCAGACCCAGCGCAGGTGGTAAGGCAGCCGCGGGTCGTCACGTTCAGCCGGATGGCACCCCGCCAGCACCACATCGTTCACCGCCCAGGCGCGATCCCAGTCGCCGCACCGCATGGCCGCCATCCACTCCGCCTGAATGTCTCGCATGTGCTCTGGTTTGCCGACAGGATGGAGGAAACGCAGCGGCCCCGCCCTGCGTTGCCACTGGCGATCGAGGAGAGGATGGTAGACGCACGCACCGAATTCACCCGCAACCCACGGCGCTTCACCGCGCTGCTTGGCTTCCTGCGCAGCGAAAGTGCGGGTGGCGTCGCGCTGATCTCCACGGCATTGGTGGCGCTCGCCTGGTCCAACAGCCCGTCGCCGGAGAGCTACCACCACCTGCTTGAGCTGCCGATCAGCATCGGGGTGGGCA
The DNA here is from genome assembly GCA_001898425.1 of Rhodospirillales bacterium 69-11. Taxonomy (GTDB): domain Bacteria; phylum Pseudomonadota; class Alphaproteobacteria; order Acetobacterales; family Acetobacteraceae; genus Rhodopila. Next base: position 37,801 of record MKTV01000105.1, on the reverse strand, counting down.
GCAGCACGCTCGCCATGTCGTTCGAGCGGTGGGTCAACGACGGGCTGATGACCCTGTTCTTCCTGGTGGTCGGGCTGGAAATCCGGCGCGAGATGACGGACGGGCAACTCGCCTCCGTGCGTCAGGTCGCCGCGCCGGGGCTCGCCGCCCTGGGCGGCATGATCGTGCCGGCCATCATCTTCGCCGCGCTGAACTGGGACGATCCCACCAAGCTGCACGGATGGGCGGTGCCGGTCGCCACCGACATCGCCTTCGCCCTGGCCGCCATCTCCGTGCTCGGGCGCCGGGTGCCGACCGGACTGAAGGTGTTCCTCACCGCCGTCGCCATCATCGACGATCTGGGCGCGATCATCGTGATCGCCGTCTTCTACACGGCCAGCCTCGCCTGGGTCGCACTGCTCGCGGCGCTTGCCGTCGCCGCGGTGATCTACGCGATGAACCGGCTGAACGTGAAGGCCATGCCTCCCTACCTGATCGGCGGCCTGCTGCTCTGGCTCTGCGTGCTGAATTCCGGCATCCACGCGACGCTCGCGGGGGTGATGCTGGCCTTCGTCGTGCCGCTGGGGCCGGAACCAGACTGCGTCGGCCACCGCATCGAGACCCGCCTGAGCGGGTGGGTGACCTGGGCCGTGCTGCCATTGTTCGGGCTGGCCAATGCCGGCCTGCAGTTCGGGGATTTCAGCATGGGCGACCTGGGTGGCACGCTCATCCTCGGCACCGTGCTCGGGCTCGTGGTCGGCAAGCAGCTCGGGGTCTTTGGCGCGACGCTGCTGGCGCTTCGGCTGGGCCTCGCCCGCCTGCCGAGCGGGGTGAGCTACCTCCATCTGTACGGCGGCGCGGTCCTGTGCGGCATCGGCTTTACCATGAGCCTGTTCATCGCCGATCTCAGCTTCCGTGGCTCACACCACCATGAGGAGGTGAAGCTGGGCGTCTTCATCGGCTCCCTGCTCGCGGCGGGGCTGGGGATCGCGTTCCTGGCGGCGATCTCCCGCCGCAGCCCCTCGCCGGCGCACGCCCACAGCCTGGAGCGAACGTGACGAAACAGCGATTCGACGCAGTCGTGTTCGATCTCGATGGCACGCTGATCGATACCGAGACGAGCTATCGCCGCGCCTTCTTCGCGGCTGCGGCGACGTTCGGGATGCACGTGACGGACGGGTTCTACGCGACGCTCCTGGGCGTCGCGACACCCGAACGGGCCGATCTCATTCGCGCACGGTTCGGCGCGGATTTCCCGGTGGGCGACTTCCTCGCCGCGTACTACGTGCATCGGGCGGCGATCCTGCCGGACCCGCCGCCCCTCTGCCCCGGCGCGCTGGACCTGCTCCGCACCTTGCCGCAGCCCAAGGCGATCGCGACCTCGGCGAGCCGCCGGACGGCGCACCGGCACCTGGCATCGGCGGGGCTGACGTCATACTTCGCCCATGTCGTGACCCGGGACGACGTGCCCCGCGGGAAGCCGGCCCCCGATTCGTTTCGCCACGCCACCACCCTCCTGGGGGTCGAGCCGGCACGCTGCCTGGCGATCGAGGACTCGCCGACCGGGGTCGCCGCCGCCGAAGCGGCGGGCCTGCACGTGCTGATGGTGGCGGCAACGCCTCCATCCAGCGCCAGTCGGCGCTGCCTTGCCGTCGTACCCGACCTGTGGGCCGCGCAGGAGGCTCTCCGTGCCGCCGGGCCGCGCCCACTCGCGCCAACGGCCTGACGGAACCGACCCCAACGTTCATACGTTCTTCCGCCGGTTGACCGGGGGCGAGCGGATGGCGCGTTGCAGATGAAGATCGTCATCTTCGGGCTGGCGGTCAGTTCGTCCTGGGGGAATGGACATGCGGCGCTGTGGCGCGGCCTGATCCGCGCCCTGCACGCGGACGGCCATCACGTGACGTTCTTCGAACGCGACGTGCCCTACTACGCCGAACATCGCGACCTGACCGCGCTGCCGGGTGGCGGCGCGCTCGTGCTCTATCGCGAGTGGGATGCCGTCCGCGCGCAGCACGAAGCCGATGAGGCGGACGTGGTCATGGTCACGTCCTACTGCCCCGACGCCTCCGCCGCGACCACGGTCGCGCTGCACAGCCGCGCTGGCCTGCGGTGCTTCTACGACCTCGACACGCCGGTGACGCTCGCGCGCCTCGACGCCGGTGAGACGGTGGACTACGTGCCGCCGGATGGCTTCGACCAGTTCGACCTCGTGCTCAGCTACACGGGGGGTGCCACGCTGGAGACCCTGCGCACCCGCCTGGGGGCCCGCCATGTCGTTCCCATCTACGGATCGGTCGACCCGGATCTGTACCGTCCCGGCACGACGCAGCCGCAGTATCGGGCCTCCCTGTCCTATATCGGCACCTACGCCGCCGACCGGCAGCCTGCGTTGGAACGCTTGTTCATCCACCCGGCGCGGGAGCGCCCCGAGCAGCGGTTCGTCATCGCGGGGGCGATGTATCCGAAGGATTTCCCCTGGACCGACAACGTGTTCTTCGTCCGGCACCTGCCGCCGGGGGAGCACGCCGACTTCTACGCCTCCTCGCGCCTGACGCTGAACGTCACGCGCAAGGCGATGGCGGAGGCGGGCTGGTGTCCGTCCGGCCGGCTGTTCGAGGCCGCTGCGTCCGGCGCGCCGATCCTGACCGACCGATGGCCGGGACTGGCCGCCTTCTTCGAGCCGGGCGACGAGATCCTGGTCGCCGACGACACGCAGGACACGCTCGATGCGCTCGCACGCCCGCAGTCCGACCTCGACGCCATCGCGCGGCGGGCACGGGAGCGGACGCTCGACGAGCACACGGCCCAGCGCCGGGCGCGGCAGATGGTCGCCGCCTTCGAAGCCGCCGTCGCATCGGAGGTCAGCTGATGTGGGGCATCATCCCCGCGGCCGGCAACGGCATGCGCATTCAGCCGCTCGCCTTTTCCAAGGAGCTGCTGCCCGTCGGATCCCGGGTGGATGCGAGCGGCATCGAACGGCCCAAGGCCGTCAGCGAGTACCTGGTCGAGCGCATGGCCCGCGGCGGCGCCACCAAGATCTGCTTCGTGATCTCGCCCTGGAAGTCCGACATCCTGCAATACTACGGCGGCTCGGTTGCCGGCATGGACGTCGCCTACGTCATCCAGAGCCAGGCGAGCGGATTGTGCGACGCGATCTTCCGCGCCTTGCCGCTGATCCGCCCGGAGGAGCCCGTGCTGGTCGGATTGCCAGACACCGTCTGGTTCCCGGAGGATGCGCTGTCGCGTCTTCCCGACGATCGCCTGTCCTTCCTGCTGTTCCGGGTGGAGCGGCCGGAGCTGTTCGATGCCGTGCTGACCGATGCGGACGGCACGGTGCGTGCGATCGAGGTCAAGGCGCGCGCGCCCCGCACGGATTGGGTCTGGGGCGCGTTCAAGATGCCGGGTCATGTGCTGCATGCGTTGCATGCGCTCTGGCTGCGGCGTGACCGGCAGGACGAATATCTCGGCACGCTGGTCAACGCGTGGATCGCGGAGGGTGGCGTGGCCTGCGGCGTCCCGGCCGGCACGCGCTACGTCGACGTCGGCACGCTCGGTGGATACCGCGAAGCCATCGGGCTTCTGGGGGCCGACCCGCAGCAGGGAGAACCGCCGGTGCAGCCGGCCGCCAGGAGGGGCGTGAATGGATGGACCCATGATACCCGAATCGCATCCGCGTGACTGGACGCCGGAGCAGATCCGGCAGCGCGCGGCAGAACTGGGACCATGGTTCCACAACATCCAGCTCAAGGGCGTGTGGACCGCGCCGGAGCACTTCCTGGGCGACTATCCCGGGATCAAGTGGCGCAACTACGCGGACGCGCTGCCGCGCGACCTGCGCGGGAAAACCGTGCTCGACATCGGCTGCAACGGCGGCTTCTTCTCGATGGAGATGAAGCGACGCGGCGCCGATCGCGTGCTGGGCGTCGACTTCGACGAGGATTACCTGGCGCAGGCCCGCTTCGCGGCCGAGGTCGAAGGGCTGGATATCGAGTTCCGCCGCCTGTCGGTCTACGACGTCGCGAGCCTGGGCGAACGGTTCGACATCGTGTTCTTCATCGGCGTCTTCTATCACCTGCGGCATCCGCTGCTTGCGCTCGACCTGGTTCACGAACACGTGGCCCGCGACCTGTTGGTCTTCCAATCGTTGCAGCGCGGCAGCAAGGAAGTCGCGCCGGTCGCCGCGGACTACGACTTCTCGGAGACGGCGCATTTCGACGATCCGGGATACCCGAAGATGCACTTCATCGAGCACCGCTACGCGCACGATCACACCAACTGGTGGGCTCCCAACCGAGCCGGCACCGAGGCCATGCTGCGCAGCGCCGGCTTCGACATCCTGAGCCGGCCGGAGGAGGAGACCTATCTCTGCCGCCGCGTGGACCGGGCGGACGCAGACTACGGCGCGGTCTATCCGGCGCGGGGGACCCAGGCATGATCGAAGCGGCGATGATCTGGAACGAGCCCAACAACAAGTCGCATTGGGACCTCGAGGCAGATCCGAACTGGGCGATCTTCGCCCGCATGGCACGGCTGGCCGGAGAGGCGATTGCGGCCGAGGCGCCGCGGCTGCCGCGCGTGCTGGGCGGGATGTCGCCGATCGACCCGGACTTCCTCGCGCTGCTCGCCTCCCAGGGTGCGCTGGACGCGATGGACGCCGTCGCGGTGCATGGCTTCCCGCTCGACTGGAACCACTGGTCGATCGACGAGTGGCCGGACAAGCTGAAGCTGATCGCTGGCGCGACGCAACTTCCGGTCTGGGTTTCGGAAGTCGGCGTCTCCACATTCGGCGCGGAGGAGGTGCAGGAATGGGGCCTGCGGCGCAGCGCCGAACTGCTGCGAGGCCGCGCGCCGCGCATCCACTGGTACAGCCTCTATGATCTGCCCGCCGCCTGGCCGGCGACGACGCGCCACAAGGAAGCCGAGGGCTCGTCCTACTACCGGCATTTCCATATGGGGCTGTACGACGAGCACGGCCGCCCGAAGCGTGCTGCAAAGATCTTCAACGAGTTCACGCCGGACATGGGCATCTGCCAGTGGTTCCACTTCGAGGATCACCGGCTGGACGATGCGGTGCGGGCGTTGAAGGATCTGGGCGTCACCTACCTGCGCACCGGCCTGAGCTGGGCAGACTTCTACCGCCCGAATGCCGAGGCCTGGTTCGACCGGCAGATGAAGGCGCTGGAGGATTTCGCCGTCACCGTGACCTTCTGCTTCACCCCCGAAGACAAGGGTGTCTGGCCCCACTACACCGCCCCGCCGAAGGAGCCGGCGGAGTTCGCGGAGTTCTGCGCGCGCATGATCCGGCGCTATGTCGGTGGTTCCGTCGAGGCGCCGCGCCAGAGCCTGGGTGTGGAGCGAAGCGACACGTTCGAGCGCGCGGATGTCGCCGCCTCCGATTGAGGAGGAGCGACGGCCACGCGCGCCCGGGGTGTCGGCATGCGCACGGTCCTGAGCGTCGCCTATCCGTTCGCCCCGGTCGGACCCGATGCGATCGGCGGCGCGGAACAGGTGCTGTCGATGGTCGATCACGCGCTGGTCGCGGCAGGTCACCGATCGATCGTCGTTGCCTGCGCGGGATCGCAGGTCGCGGGTGAGTTGATTGCCGTTCCTCCGCTTCCGGCGCACGACCTCGACGAGACCGCGCGTGCGGCCAGCTACGCTGCGGTTCGCGCGGCGATCGCGACGGCGCTGCCGAAGGTCGATCTCGTGCATCTGCACGGCATCGACTTCCCGGCCTACCTGCCGGACTCGGGTCCGCCCGCGCTGGTGACGCTGCATCTGCCGCCGGACTGGTATCCGGCCCAGGCTCTGCGCGCCTCACGTGCGAAGCTCTGGTTCAACTGCGTCTCGCACGCCCAGCAGCGGGCCTGCCCCGCCGGCGTGTCGCTGGTGGGACCGGTTCTCAACGGTGTGCCCGTGGAGGCATTGGGCGCGGCCCGCCACGCCTGCCGCGGCTACGCTCTCATGCTGGGTCGGATCTGTCCCGAGAAGGGACAGCACCTCGCGCTCGACGCGGTCCATGACGCCGATATTCCGTTGCTGATCGGCGGCGCGGCATTCCCCTATGCGGAGCACCGCGCCTACCTGCGCGACGAAGTGGAACCTCGCCTCGATTCCCGTCGCCGTTGGATCGGGCCCGTTAGTTTCACGCGCAAGCGTCGGCTTCTGGCCGCGGCGCGCTGCCTGCTGATCCCGAGCCTGGCGGCCGAGACGAGTTCGCTCGTTGCGATGGAGGCGATGGCTTGCGGGACGCCCGTCATTGCGACGCCGAATGGCGCATTGCCGGAGATCGTCGCCGACGGCCGTACGGGATTCCTTGCGGCCGACGCGCGAGCGATGGCGGACGCCATTCGCGCGATCGGCACCATCGACCGCGCGCTCTGCCGGCAGGAGGCGCAGGAGCGTTTCTCCGCGCGGCGCATGACCGACACCTATCTCGCGCTGCACGCGGCGCTCGCCGGATGAAGGTGCGGGTCCTCACCGGAGAGAACGAGCTTGCCGCCTTCTGGCCGGCCTGGGCCGATGCCTGGCGCCGTGCCCCTGCTGCTACGCCGTTCCAGTCCCCCGCGTGGCTGCGGCCATGGTGGACGGTTTTCGGCACCGGCGCGCCATTAGTTGCGATCGCAACGAACTCCGTGGGGGTGTGCGGTGTCCTTCCGTTGTATCGCTACGCGCAAAAGCTGCTGCCGATGGGAGTCGGCATCACGGACTACGTCGATCTGCTGCTGACCGACGATGCGCCGTGCGGCACGGCCGCAGCCTTGCTCGACGCGGCGCTGCAAGCAGGCGAGCGGACACGTTGCGACCTGCCGGACCTTCCTCCCGGTGCGAGCCTGCGCGGCACAACTCCGCCTCCGAACTGGGCCGAAGACGCATGGCCGGGGCCGCCCTGCCCCGTCTTGCCGCTGCGACGATCCCTTGCGGACACCATCCCCCGGTCGATGCTGCGTGACCTCCGGCAGGCGCGGCATCGGGCCGATCGCGCCGGCGGTGCACAATGCGTCCGTGCGGATCACGACACCCTGGCGCACTGGCTCGACACGCTCGCGGCCCTGCACGCCGCGCGTTGGCAGGAGCGGGCGGAACCCGGGGTGCTCGCCGATCCGGCGGTGCGGCGCTTCCACCACCTCGCCGCCCCCGCCTTGCTGGATGCCGGCGTGCTGCGGTTGACGGCCGTGCTGATCGAGGGTCGACCCGCCGGCATCGTGCACGCGCTGCGTCACCGGGAGCGGCTGTATTTCTACCTCGGCGGCTTCGACCCGGCGCGTCGGTTCGAGAGCCCGGGTACGCTGCTGATCGGACACCTGCTCGAAGAGGCGATCGAAGAGGGCGCCACGGAGGCGCATTTCCTGCGTGGCGCCGAGTCCTACAAGTATCGCTGGGGCGCGGCGGACCGCGACAATCGCGGCCGCAGCTTCATCCCCGCATGAGCGATCCGATCGCGACCTGCCTGGCCGGTGCGCTGTCCCCGGAACTCGCAATCGCGCAATGCCTGCTTCAGGGCGACTCCCCGGCGACGTTGGGCACACGTGTCCAGCGGGCGCGGACCGACACGGCGGCTTGGTACGCGCTCGACCGGATCTGCGCCGACACCGATCGGATCGCTCGGCTGCAGCACATGATCGCCGTGGCAGGCGTGGAGCATGCGGCGCCACGTGATCCCGGTTCGATCGCCCTGCTGTTCGATCGAGCGGTCGCGGTGTCGCCGGAAGCCAGCGTCGCACTCTACTCGTTGGGCGATCCCGCGCGCCTCGACCTTGCCACGAGCGAAGTGATCGAGTGGCTGGTGAGCGAGACGTGGTTGCGGCCGGGCATGGATGTGCTCGATCTCGGCTGCGGCATCGGGCGGTTGATCCCGGCAACCGCGCAGGTGGCGCGGTCGGTGATCGGGCTCGATGTGTCCGCCGGTATGATCGCGGAAGCGCGGCACCGCTGTGCCGGCCTCCCGAACCTGCGCCTCGAGGTGGGTTCGGGGCGCGATCTCGCCGGCATCGCGGACCGCAGCCTCGATCTGGTGCTCGCGGTCGACAGCCTTCCCTATGTCGTGCAGGCCGGCCTCGCGGACGTGCTTGCTGCCGAGATCGCGCGCGCACTGCGTCCCCGGGGCGCGTGGGTGATCCTGAACCTTGCGTATGACTGCGCGCCGGACGCGGAAAAGGCCACCATTGCCGCATGGTGCGATCGATTCCATTTTGCCCCCCGACGGCTCGGCGTCACGCCATTCCGCCATTGGGACGCACGCGGCTTCGTCGTTGAGAGACTGGACTGACCGAAAGTTCGTAGTCGAGAACTGCGTCTTTCGTGAACAATCAAGCGCGATCCGCAGCCACTTGGATGATGCCGGAGGCGTTCAGGCAGCGACGGCACGAACCGTCGGAATGCACGAAGGAGAACGGCATGGCTTCCGGACAATCGGATCATCGCGGCTCCGTCAAGGATCCCGCGCATGACGGGCGCCTGAAGGACAACCGGGAAGCTGGGCGGACGAAGGGAACGACTCCAGGCAGCGAAGCGCGCGCCCAGGAACACGGCAACGAGCCGGCCGGCGGAAACCGCGCGAAGGGCGCGAGCCACGGTGACAGTCATGCGAGTGGCAGCCACACGGGTGGTAGCCACGCTGGCACCAGCCACGGCGGCGGCAGTCACGCCGGTGGCAAGTCGGGTGGCAGCCATGCGAGCGATGCACGTGGCAGCCACACCCGCGACGACAAGGCCAGCCACATGAGTGGCGGATCCGACGACCTCAAGTCGCGCGAATACAAGGACGAGAAGGGCGAGGTTCACCACCACACCCGCGCCTACATGGAGCAGCACAAGGGCGAGAAGTAGCGCCACGCCGGGTCCGGATCCGCGGGATCCGGACCCGTTCTCGTCATCGCGGGCAACCGCACAGCCTCTCAGGCCGTTTCGCCCGCCGCATGGACGCCATCACCCCCTCCTCCCGGATCTCCGCGTCGAGCGACGCCGCCCTGCCGCTGGCGATCGCCCGCTGGGCCGACGCCGCCGGCACCTCCGTCACCGCGGTGGCAGTGCGCGACCACGCGGCGCTCGACCGCATCGCGGCCGCACTTCCTGTCTTCGCGCCCGAGTCGACGATCCTGCGCCTGCCGGCCTGGGACAGCCTGCCGTATGACCGGGGCCGTCCCTCCCGCGCCGTCACCGGCCAGCGGATCGGGACGCTCGCCTGGCTGGCCGACCCTGACCGCGCGGAGCGCCGCGCCATCGTCGTCACCACGCCCGAGGCGCTGCTCCAGCGCGTTCCGCCTCCCTCCCGCGTGCAGGAACGCGCGGTGCCGCTCGCCTTCGGGCAGGATCTCGACCCCGCCTGGTTGCACGATACGCTGCTGGGCTTCGGCTACGTGTTCGACGACCGCGTCGACGAGCCCGGGGAGGCAGCGATCCGCGGCGGAACGGTCGATGTCCATCTGGCCGGCGAGTCCGCGCCGATCCGCTTGGAGCTCGCCGAGGGCCGGATCGCGGAAATCCGCCGCTACGACCCACTCACCCAGCGCAGTTCCGAGACCATCCAGCGGGCGCTGCTGCTGCCGACCACCGAAGCCTTCACCGTTCCCGGGGAGGCCTTGCCGGCGCGGGGACGCGAGCGACTGCTGCCGGACGGACCGCTCGCCACCCTGTTCGACTACCTGCCCGGTGCGGCGCTGGCGCTCACCGAGGGCGCCGAGGAGCGTTTCGGAACCTGGCTCGCCCTGGTCCGCGATGCCTGGCAGGTCGCCTCGGCCGCGATGCGCGCGGGGGCACCCCCGCCAGACCCGCCCGATCGACTGTTCATGACCGAAGCCGAACTGCATGCGGCGCTGCAGGCCCACCGTCCCGCCGCCATCGTGGAGCCGGAGGACGGCGGGCTCCCGACGCTCGCGGCCACCGCGCTGGTCCGGCGAGTCGGGGCGCTCCAGGCGGAGCACCAGGCGGTGGTCATCGCCACCGCCGGCGCACCGGATCGCGTCGCCCCCGCGCTCGCGCGCCGCATGGGCGTCGGACCCGAGACGCTGGTGCATCTGCCCGACTGGACCGCCGCCGAGGCGCTCGCCCCCGGCGCGATCGGCCTGCTCCCGGCCCGGTTCGCCGCAGGGTTCGCCGACGATGACCGGACCGTCCTCGTCTTGCGTCCCCCGGAGGCGACGCGGCCGGACGAAGCGGCGCTCGACCGGCTCGCCGGCACGCTGCGCATCGGCGATCTGGTCGTGGAACCGTCCCGCGGGCTCGCGCGCCTGACCGGCCTGGTGATGGAGGAGCAGGCGGGTGCACCGATCGAGTGCCTGCGACTGGCCTTCCTGGGTGGGACCAACCTTCTGCTGCCCGCGGCCGAGGCCGACCGCATCTGGCGCTACGGCGCCTCCTCCACGCTGAAGCCGAACCGTCTCGACAGCGAGGCCTGGCAAGCGCAGCGCGCGGACGTCGAGCGCGACATCGCCCAGGTCGCCCGGGGTCTGGTCGCGCGCATGAAGGAGCGTGCCAAGCTCGTGGCGCCGAAGCTCGAATCGACACCGCCCTATGCGCGGTTCGTGCGCCGCATGCCGTTCGCCCCGACCGCAGACCAGGTGCGGGCGATCCGCGCGGTGCAGCATGACCTGGCGAGCGGGCGGCCGATGCTGCGCCTGCTGTGCGGCGACGTGGGTTTCGGCAAGACGGAGGTCGCATTGCACGCGGCCGCGCTGGCCGCCTTCGCCGGCAAGCAGGTGGCCGTGGTGGCGCCGACCACGCTGCTCGCCGGCCAGCATCTCGATACCTTCCGCCGACGCCTCTCCGGCACCGGCCTGCGCATCGAGGGCCTGATCCGCTCCGCACGATCCACGGAGGCTCGGGCCGTGCTGCGCGACGTGGCGGAGGGGAAGGTCCACATCCTGGTGGGAACGCACGCGGTCGGCAGTGCGCGCTTCCGGGACCTCGGTCTCGTCGTGATCGACGAGGAGCAGCGGTTCGGGGAGGCGCAGAAGCAGCGGCTGCGCACGCTGCAGGACCGCGCGCATGCGCTGGTGATGACGGCGACCCCGCTGCCGCGAAGCCTGCAGGGCGCGCTCGTCGGGCTGGTCAGCGTCAGCCTGCTCGCCACGCCCCCGGCGGCGCGCCAGAGCGTGCGCGGCTTCGTCGCCGGCTTCGACCCGGTGGTGATCCGCGCCGCGCTGATGCACGAGGCGCGGCGTGGCGGGCAGAGCTTCTTCGTCGTGCCGCGCATCGAGGACGTCGCGCCGATGGCCGCGCAACTGCGCGAGCTGGTGCCGGAGCTCGCGGTGACCGTCGTGCATGGCCGGATGCGCGGGGAGATGCTGGATGCGGCCATGCTCGACTTCGCCGATGGCGGAGCGGACGTGCTGCTGGCGACCAGCATCATCGAGGCCGGGCTGGACGTGCCCAATGCCAACACGATGCTGGTGTGGCGGGCCGACCGGTTCGGACTGGCGCAGCTGCATCAGCTCCGGGGCCGCGTGGGACGCGGGCGGGCGCGGGCCAGCGCCTACCTGTTGACCGATCCGGCCCACCCTCCCTCCGCGACGGCGCGCAAGCGGCTGGAGACGATCGCCACGCTGGACAGCCTGGGCGCGGGCTTCCTGGTGAGCCTGGCCGACCTCGACCAGCGCGGCGCGGGCGACCTGCTGGGCGACACGCAAGCCGGGCATGTGCGGCTGATCGGCACGGACCTCTACCGCGACGTGCTGGGACGCGCCCTGGCGCGGGCGCGCGGGGAGGACGTGCCCGATCCGTGGCGGCCGGACCTCGTGTGCAACGTCCCCGCCTTCGTCCCCGCCGAGTTCGTGCCCGAGGCCGATGCACGGCTGGCGATCTACCGCGACCTGGCGCGACTCGAGACCACGGCGGCGGTGGACGAGGCGGCGACCGACCTGGACGACCGGTTCGGTGAACTGCCATCCCCGGTGCGGCTGCTGCTCGATCTGGCGCGACTGCGGCTGGCGTGCCTGCGGCTGGGCATCGCGCGCGTCCAGGCGGGACCCGCCGCCGTCGCGCTCACGCCACGTCCGGACGCCATGGATCGGCTGGAGGCGCTCCAGGGCGCGACGCGGCGGGACGAACGGGTGATCCTGCCGATCGCCGAAGCCGATCCCGAACGCCGGCTGGGGCGGCTCCTGCGGACGCTCGCCTGATCAGACCGACGACATCACGGCGGGCGAGAGCGCCGGCAGGCGCGCGGCGGGGTGGCCTGGGTTGCGGAAGCGCAGCTCCCCTTCCGGCGCCGCGTCCGGCCCCTTGAAGCCGAACAGCTCGATTCGGGAGGCGAAGGTGACCGCGACCACCGGTCGCGCCGCGGGATCGGTGAGGAACTGCCGCGCCTCCCCCTCGAGCTCGAGCCGGTCGCGCAGGCCGCGCCACTCGCTCCGATGGGTATCCTCGACGAACATCGCCAGGATGCCCGGGTTGCGGCCGGTCAGCCGGGCCGGGGCCGCAGTGGCCATGTGCCGGCGGATCGCCACCGCGATCTCGTTCTCGCGCCCGGCACGCGCCGCCATCACGAACACGCCCGCGCCCCCGGCCGTGACGGAGAGATGCGCCTCCGGCCCGAAATGCTGCCGCAGCGAGGACATCAGCCCCAGCTCGTCCGCCTGCGCCGCACTCAGCAGCAGCGGGTCGAGGCGGAGCACCATGGCCTCGTCGTGGTCCTGCCGCCGCTGCGATTCGAGCAACCCGCGGATGCGGCGGTGCAGTTCGGCGAGCGTCGCCGGATCGGCGCCCAATCCGCCCTGCAGCCCCTGCGGCAGCGTCATCTTGAGGAGATAGCGGCCCGGATGCGCGGCAAGCCAGGTCTGCAGGTCGGGGTCGACCAGGTCCGCCAGCCGGAACCACGCCCCGCGATGCACCCCGCGCCCATGTTCGGCGGACACGACCTCGCAGGCGACCTCGGCCTGGCTGCGATCGCGATCGAGCAGCAGGTCGAATGGCGCCCCGTCCTCCAGGCCGGAGAACCGGACCCGGAACCCACGGGACGCCTGCAGGGACGCGGTGCGGAGCAGGTGCAGCAGCGGGATCAGCGTGCCGTCGCCCGTCAGCCCCGCTTCGATCTGGGCCACCAGGCGCGCCTGTCCCTCGGGCGAGAGCGTCCGGTGCAGCGTGACCGCCTGGCTGGCCAGGTCCGCCAGATGCGCTTCCGCGGCGCTGGGCGCCCGCGCGCCAGGACCGCGCATGCGGGCGATCGCCAGTTCCGCGGCATGGCGCTCACGGATGGCGAGCCCGGCGCGTCGGCCACCGCCGGCCTGGTCGCGGATCCACGCGAGCCGGCGGTCCCACGTCTTCCGACCAACGAGGGAGACGAAAGCGTCAAGACGGCGAGAGAGGGAGGGTACACTCATCACGACACACGATCACGACACGAGGCGGCGCATTCACCGCCAAAAATTCCCGACCGTCAATATCGGACATTACAGAAATCGGCGGTGACCTCGGACCAGGCCCTTCGCGGGTGTCACGCCTCGCTCGAGCCCCCTGGGCACGGACTCAGCCGCCCAGCTGCTCCGCCAGCCGGTCGTTGAGCTCCGCCAGATCCCGCCGCAGCGTCGCGACCGCGAACGCGAGGGGGCCAGCCTGGGGGAGCGCATCCAGCACATGGTCGATCGGCTCCAGCGCCGGGAGCGGTCCGGCCCGTTGCAGGAAGGCGGTGGCGGCGTCGAAATACGTGTGCACCGCGACGGCCGCCGGGTCGGCGTCCGGCCGAGGACCCACCAGCATGGCGCGGCCGAGAATCGCCACGTCGCTGCGGATTCGCCGCAGGGTGCGGAGCATGGGCGCCGCGGGTGGGCCGGTCCGCAGGTGCAGCGCGCGCTCGCGGGATTCCTCGGCGGCGGCGGTGGCGATCGCGTTCAGCGCGCGGTTCACTTGATCGTTCAGCGTGTCGACGAGCTTCGGATCGCCCCCGCGAAGATGGGCGTCCGCCAGCCGGCCCAGCGCGTCGAGGATCGTGGCGGCATTGGTCTCGATGGCGCGGCGGGCACGATCCGGCAGGACGAACTGTGCCGTGAGCCCACCGACCAGACAGCCCAGGGTGATCTCGGCGATCCGCGCGAAGGCGAACAGGACACCGCTGTCCGGCGGCGCCGCCAGCACGACGATGGTCGCGGTGATCGGCGCGAGCCGGAAGTTGGGCCGAGTGTTCGCGAGCAGCGCCATCGGCACGAGCACCACAAGGAACGCGGCGATCCGAGGCATCGGGACATGCAGGGCGAGCAGGATGCCGCCCGCACCGGCCAGCGCCCCGGCCAGCGTGGCCAGCAGCCGATCGACGCTCGCGGCCAGCGTGCCGCCCAGGCTGCCCTGCATCACCACGATCGCCGTGATCACCGCCCAGAACGCCTGCGGCAGTCCCACGGCCTGCCCCGCGACATAGGCGACGGCCGCGGCGACCACCGTTCGCGCGGTGTGGCGCAGCACGGAAGGGGCGGGCCGCCAGCCGGAGAGGAAGCCACCCGTCCGGGCCGGTGGGTCGGATGCGGCCCCTTTCCGTGCCAGCTCCGACATCGACGGCATGGCATGACTCTCATCCGCCGGTCCGCGTTCGGCCGACGGATCACCCATCATCCCCGCGCGTTCAGCCACGACCGCGTCGCCACGGCACGACGGGACCTGCTCCTGCTTTCGGCCGTTCCGGACGGCGACGGGTAAGCGGCCGCCATGCGGTCCCCGCCGCCACGTTCAGATCGCGATCGCATAGGCCGGGCGGCGCGGGTCGGCCCCTGCGTTGAGCAGGCCGGTCTCCGGATCCGTCAGGATCGCTTCCACCGATCCGGCGAGCCAGGTCCAGTCGGGCCAGTCCTGCACCGTGTGGCCGAGATCGGCCAGCGCCGCGCGGGTGCCCGAGTCGATCCGTCCCTCCACCGCGAGCCGGCCGGGGAAGTAGTCGAACGGCGCAAAGGAGGACGGGAACGAATAGGACGCGGCTCGCGGCGCCTCGATCGCGCTCTGCACGTCCATCCCGAAATGCATCACGTTCAACAGCACCTGCAGCATCGCCTGGATCTGGACGTCGCCCCCTGGCGTGCCGAACGGCATCATGCCCCCGGACTCGGTCAGCAGCAGCGCCGGGTTGGGCGTCAGGCGCGGCCGCTTGCCAGGCGCGACGCCGGCCGGATGGCGCGGATCCGGCCGGCTCTGTGAGCCACGGCCGGACGGCGCGATGCCGAGTCCCGGCACGATCGGCACCGACCCGGCCCCGTCGGACGGGGTCGCGCTGAACGCGTTGCCCCAGCGATCCACCACGCAGCAATAGGACGTGTCGGCTTCCACCTTGGGCAGCGCGGCCTCGCTGACCGGCGGTGCGTCCGCACCACCACGCAGCGGCGGCGGCATGGTCCCGAACGCCCGGTCCGGCCGCACCGCGGCCGCGCGGGCGGCGATCGTCGCCGGGTCGAGCAGCCAGTCCACCGGGACGTCCACGAACCGGGGATCGCCGAAGAAATACTCGCGATCGGCGAGCGCCAGGTTCAGGCACTCGGTCACCCGATGGAGGTATGCGGCCGAGTTGTGGGCGAGCCCGTCCAGGCCGAGACGCTCGACCAGCGCCAGCGCCTCCTGCAGCGCTGGACCCTGGCACCAGGGGCCGCAGGTGATCAGCTCATGCCCGCGCCAGCGCCGCCGCACGACGGGCTCGATCGGCGACTCGTAGGCGGCGAGGTCGTCCATCGACAGATACCCGCCCTGCTCCGCCTGGAACCGGGAGATCGCGCGGGCGATGTCGCCCCGGTAGAAGGCGCTGTGCGCGGCGACGAGCCCGGCCATCCGGTCGGCGCCCGCCGCGCGGTCCTCGTCCGCCATGAACTGCAACGTCGCCGCGAGGTCCGACTGCACGAATTTCTCGCCCACGCGCGGCGGGCGCCCCTTCGGCAGGAACACCGCGGCGTTGGTTGACCACCGGCGATACTCGGCTTCATGCGCCGCGATGGAGGTGGCGAGCAGGCCGTAGACGGAGAATCCCTCGGCGGCGAAGCAGATTGCCGGGGCGGCCACCTCGGCGAAGCGCATGGTGCCGTGCCGCCGGAGCGCGGTGATCCAGGCGTCGGGTGCCGCCGGCACGACGGTGCGCAGCACGCCTGCCGGGATGCGGCCACCATGCGCGCGCATGAACAGGTCTTGAGGCAGGCGCTTCGGCCACCAGCCGAGGCCGGCGATGCTCTCGACGGTACCGTCCGCGAGGCGGATCAGGATGGGCGCGACCCCGGCGACGTTCACGAGATCGGGTTGCAGCACGCCCAGTGCGATCCCGGCGGCCACGCCGGCATCGATGGCGTTGCCGCCGCCCTCCAGGACGGAGAATCCCGCGGCGGCTGCGAGATAGTGCCCCGCCGAGACGGCGTGCCGCGTCCCGGACACGGTCGGACGATGCGACATGGCGAGCTCCTTCCCGGATGAGGGGGCAACGTGACGCAGGCGATGCCCGGCTGTCCACTTGCCGAACGCGCCAGGCATCGGCGCGCGGGCGCATGGCTCATGCGCGGGGCTCGTGCCAATGCGCGCGCGGCGCGTGCCCGTGTGCGTGCGCCGCAGTTCCCGCCCACGGCGGCGCGCAAAGCTGGTAGCGTCGTCCGCACCAGCCCGCAGCAAGCGGGCGGCAAGAAGAACAGTAGGGAGCAACGACCATGAAAGGGACGCTCGACCGCCGTACATTCCTCTCCGCCGCGACCGCCACGGCCGCCGCCTCGGCCACATCACCCCGCCGCGCCCGCGCCCAGCAACGGCCGATCCGCATCGGCGTGCTCACCGACATGGCCGGCGCCTACGCCGCCAACACGGGACCGGGCTCCGTCCTCGGCGCCCAGATGGCGATCGAGGACTTTGCCCGCTCACATCCGGAGCTGAAGGTCGAACTCGTGCAGGCCGACCTGCTGCTGAAGCCGGACGTCGCCGTCGCCATCGCCGGCGGCTGGTACGACAACCAGGACGTGGACCTGATCACCGACGTGCCGCTGTCCTCCGCCGCGTTCGCGATCGGCGACATGGCGCGCGCGAAGGACAAGGCCGCGATCTTCACCGGCGGCGCCTCGGCCGACATCACCGGGTCGCGCTGCGGACCGAACCACCTGCACTGGGTCTACGATACCTGGTCCATGCCGCATGGGGTCGTGGACGCGACGGTGAAGGAGGGCGGCGACACCTGGTTCTTCATCACCGCCGACTACGCGTTCGGCCATGCGCTGGAATCCGACTCGGCCAAATTCGTCGCCGCTGCGGGCGGCAAGGTCCTCGGCCGAGCGCGCGCGCCGTTTCCGGGAACGACCGACTTCTCGTCCTACCTCGTGCAGGCGAAGGCGAGCGGGGCGAAGGTCGTCGGCTTCGCCAATGGCGGCGGAGACACGGTGAACTGCATCAAGCAGTCCGCCGAGTTCGGCATCACCAAGGGCGGGCAGAAGATCGCCGGCCTGCTGTTCCTGCTGCACGACGTGCATGGCGTGGGGCTGCAGGCGGCGCAGGGCGTCATGCTCACCGAACCCTTCTACTGGAACCTGAACGACGGGACCCGCGCGTTCGCGAAGCGCTTCATGGCGCGGTTCAACGGTGTGGCGCCGGGCTCGATCCATGCCGGCCAGTATTCGGCGGTGACGCACTACCTGAAGGCCGTCCGCGCGATGGGTCCCGACAAGGCGAAGGCGAGCGGACGCGCGGTCATCGAGCAGATGAAGGCGATGCCCACCGACGACCCGCTGTTCGGCAAGGGCGCGATCCGCAAGGACGGGCGGGTGATCCACGATCTGTATCTGTTCGAGGTGAAGGCGCCCGACCAGTCCAGGATGCCGTTCGACTACTACACGCTGAAGCGCACCGTGCCCGCGGCCGAGGCCTTCCGCCCCATGGACCAGGGCGGCTGCAAGATGGTCCAGAGCTGATCGCACGATCCGGAGGGCGGCAGGTCGTGGCCACTGATCTATGCTGGCCCGATGGCCGCCCAGCCCGACCTCCCGCTGTCCCCACCCGCCCCTGGCCGCACCCCGCTCGGCCCGGGCGCCGCCGTGCTGCACGGCTATGCCGATCTGGCCGCGCTGCTGCCGGAAGTGCGGGCGATCGCGGCGGCGGCGCCGTTCCGGCACCTGGTGACACCGGGCGGGCACACGATGTCGGTCGCGATGACCAATTGCGGCGCGCTGGGCTGGGTCAGCGACCGGCGGGGCTACCGCTACGAGCGGACCGACCCGCAGACCGGCCGCCCCTGGCCGCCGATGCCTGCGGCGCTCCGCGCCCTGGCGGAGGCGGCCGCCGCGGCGGTCGGCTTTCCGGACTTCGCACCCGACGCGTGCCTCGTGAACCGCTACGTGCCCGGAGCTCGGCTGACCATGCATCAGGACCGGGACGAGGGTGACCTGGGCGCGCCCATCGTCTCGGTCTCGATCGGCCTGCCGGCGGTGTTCCTGTGGGGCGGGTTGCGCCGCGCGGACCGGCCCCGGCGCCTGCGGCTGGAGAGCGGGGACGTGGTGGTGTGGGGCGGGCCGTCGCGCCTCGTGTTCCACGGCGTGGATCCGCTGCCTGACGGCGACCATCCGCTGACCGGTGCCTGCCGCTTCAACCTGACGTTCCGGCGCGCCGCATGAGCCAAAGCGCCGCGGCGGTCGCGATCACCGCCTCGGCCACCAGCACGATACCCACCAGCATGGCGGTGCGGTCACCGCCCACGCCACCGGCCACACCGTAGACGGCGCCCAGCACCGCGACCCCGGCGCCGTTGGCGACCTGCTGCGCGGTGGTGAGGATGCCCGCGCCGGCGCCCGCATGGGCATGCCGCACGCCGCCCAGGATGGCGCCGAACAGCGGCGCCATCACCAGCCCCTGGCCGGCCCCGAACACCGCGAGCACCAGCGCCAGCAGGGGCAGCGGCGGCGCGGGCAGCAGCGAGACCACCAGCGCCAGCGCGGCAAGTCCCGCGAGTTGCACCATGCAGCCGCGGACCAGGGCGGAAACCCCATGCAGCGCCACCTGTGCCGCGCCGCGGCGGGAGGCCACCACGAACGCGAGCGCCAGCGGCACCATGCACAGGCCCGACTGCAGCGGGGACGCGCGGAGCCCGGCCTGCAGGAACAGCGTGACCAGCAGGTAGAAGGAGATGTTGCCCCCGAACAGGCAGCAGGCGGCGACGAGGCCGCGGCGGAACACCGGATCGCGCAGCAGATCGAGCTCGATCAACGGCAGGCCGCCGTCACGCGCCACCCGGCGTTCATGCCGCAGGAAAGCGGCGAGCAGCCCGAGGCCCAGGGCGACGACCGGCAGCAGCTGCCACGGCCAGCCGGCATCCTGGCCGACCAGCACCGGGCCGACCAGCAACGTGAGCGCGAGGAACAGCAGCGTCGCGCCCGCGACGTCCAGCCGCAGGCCGCGTTGCGGCCGGGTGTCCGGCATCAGGCGCCACGCGGCGATGGCGATGGCGAGACCGATCGGGCCGTTGACGAGGAAGATCATGCGCCAGCCCGTCCCGGCGAGGTCGAGCGTGATCAGCCAGCCTCCGAGGAGGAAGCCGGCGCCGCCACCGAGGCCGAGAGCGATGCCGAACACGCCGAACGCTCGGGCGCGGTCCGGTCCGGTGAACAGCGTATGGATGGTGGCGAGCACCTGCGGCGACATGAGCGCCGCGCTGGCGCCCTGCGCGATGCGGGCGAGCACCAGCGTCTCGATCGTCGGCGCGACGCCGCAGAGCAGCGAGGCGACGGTGAACCCGATCAGCCCGATGACGAAGATGCGCTTGCGGCCATGGATGTCGCCCAACCGTCCGCCGGTGATGACGAGGGCGGCATAGGCGATCTGGTAGAGCGCGATGACGCCCTGCACGGCCCCGCTGCCGGCCTGGAGGTCGGCGCGGATGGAGGGGACGGCGACGTTCACGATGAAGGCGTCGACGACGAACATGAACTGCGCGGCGACCACCACGCCCAGCACCCACCATGTGCGGGTGCCGGCGCCGGCTGCGAGCGTTGCGCTCATGGGTCTCTCCTGCTCCGTGTGTGACGGCGGGAGGAGAGACGGTCACGAGGTGTGACGTCGATTAAGTGGGAGGTAAAGCGGCGCAAACGCCGACCGCAGGGCGGCCCCTCCTGTGTCATGACCGCCGAAGGGCGCCCCCCGTGTCATGGCCGCCGAAGGGCGGCCATCCACGACTTCGAACCGCAGGAGAAGTCGTGGATGACCGGCACAAGGCCGGTCATGACACGGGGGCAGCACAAGGCGAGTCATGACACCGGGGCAGCACAAAGCCGATCATACACCGGGGCCGGGACACGAGGCCGGCCCGCTGCCCCCCAAACGCCCGCGCGCGTCAGCGCTTCGCGCGGCCCGTGGGCTCCCAGCCATAGGCCTTCGCGCAGGCGCCACCCATCAGCATCGCGCGTTCGCTCTCGGTCAGCCGATCCGTCATCCGGAACGGCTCCACCGCCTGCTCGTAGTTCACCACCGCGAAGGCGCGCGTCCAGTCGGTCCCCCACAGGCACCGCTCGAACCCCCAGGCGTCGAAGACGCGCGCCAGCGGGTCCCAGATATCGGGGAACGGGTAGGGCTCGCGCGACAGCGTGCAGGCGCCGCTCACCTTGATCACCGCGTTCGGCCGCCGGGCGAGCTCCAGCACCTTCGGCAGCGCCGCCCAGGGTTCCGCCGGCGCGGGCGGCACGCGCGGCTGCAGCAGCCCGAGATGGTCGATGATGAACCGCGTCTCAGGGTGGCGGTCGATGATCGCGGCGCCGACCTCCAGATTGTCCCAGCACAGGATGTTCACGGGAAGTCCATGCTGGGTGGCGGCGCGCGCGATGCGCGTGATGCCGGGGTCGTCGGCGGCGCGCCCGCCCTCCTTGTAGAGCATGATGCGAACACCGACCGCGCCCGGCGTGCGCTTCCATTCCGCGATGACGTCCGCCACCGCCGGATCGTCGGGATTGACCGGCTTGACGATTGCCATGCGATCGGCGTGCGCGCGCTGCACCTCGATCGCGTAGCTCGCATCCCACTGGTACAGCGAGAAGGCGGAGATGAAGATCGCGCCGTCCACGCCGACCTTGTCCATCGCCGCGACCATCTCGTCGCCGGTCACGTGGTCGGGCCAGTTCGGCACGCTGTGCCACGGGCGTTTCGGCGTGTTCGCCTCGTAGGCGTGCACCTGGGAGTCGATGATCGGCATCGGGGGCGCTCCTCCTGTTTGAGCCGAACGAGACGAGCAATCGCCCGCCCTGTCCAGAGGGGCGCCCCGGGCGACCGCTTCGTTGCCGGCCCGCGCGACGGCCTCAGGCGGCGCTACAGGCCTCGTCCATCGGCTTCTCGCAGATCACCATCCACGGCACGCCGAACCGGTCGTTGCAGACGCCGAAGCGGCGGGCGAAGAACGTCTCCATCATCGGCATGGAGACCGCGCCGCCTTCGGACAGCGCGGCGAAAACGCGCTCCGCCTCCTCGGGCGTGTCGAGCCCGATCATCGTCATCGTGCCGCCGGGGGCGGCGTAGCGATCGGCGCCACAATCGGAGCCCATCAGCACCGCGTCGCCCACCACCAGCCGCGCATGCGCGATCTTGTCGTGCAGCGCGGGTTCGCCCTGCCCGGCCGGCGTCTCGCCGTAGCGGACCATCGCGACGAGATCGCCGCCGAGGGCGTGATGGTAGAAACGGAAGGCTTCCTCGCAATTCCCCAGGAACGCGAGATGCGGGCTCATTCTCATGACACTGGCTCCTTTCAGGTCTTCGACTCGATCGTGGTACGCATGCGCTCTTCCTGGGCGCGCAGCTCCGGTGTCATCGCGTCGCCGAAATCCGTCATCTCGAACACCGGGCGGATCTCGATCTCCGCCTCGCCCTCCAGCGGGTTGGGACAGCGCTTCACCCAGTCGACGGCCTCGTCCAGCGATGCGACCTCGAAGATCCAGAAGCCGCAGATCACGCCCTGGTCGAGCGCGAACGGCCCGGGGCGCACGCTGCGATCCTCACCCGAGAAGCGGACACGCGCGCCCTCCGCCGTGGGCTTCAGGCCCTCGCCCGCGCGCATCACGCCGGCCTTCACGAGCTCCTCGTTGTAGCGGCCCATCGCCTCCAGCAGCGCCTGGCTGGGCAGCGCCCCGGACTCGCTGTCGGCGTTGGCCTTCAGCAGGATCATGCAGCGCATTGCGTCTCCTCCCGTCCGAGCGACCGGACCGTCCGGCACGCCCCTGTTCGTTCGCTGCAAGGACGGGCCGGCGCGCGCGCACCCGACACGGCGCGCCCAATTTTTTCAGCCCGCCGCCAGCCGATCGAGATGGGCGCGGATATGCGCCGCTTCGGCCGGCGTGTGGGCGAGCGCGATGGCGCGGTCGAACGCTTCCCGTGCAGCGTCGGTGCGGCCGCATTGCAGCAGCAGCGCACCGCGCAGGCCGTGGAAATGGAAGTAGCCCTCGAGCGACCGCGCGAGCGGGGCGATCATCTCGAGCGCCGCCTGCGGGCCGCCGACCTTCGAGACCGCGACCGCGCGGTTGAGCGTCACCACCGGGGAGGGCTGGATCCGCTCCAGCAGCGCGTAGAGCCGGTCCATCTCCGCCCAGTCCGTATCCGCCGCGCGGGCCGCGCGCGCATGCACCGCGGCCAGCGCCGCCTGCACCTGATAGGGCCCTGGCCGGCGATGGCGGCGCGCCTTCTCCAGCAGCGCGAGCCCCTCGGCGATCGCCCCGCGATGCCACGCCCCGCGGTCCTGGTCGTCCAGCAGCACGATCTCCCCCGCGCCGTCCAACCGCGCCGGCGTGCGCGCGTGCTGCAGCAGCAGCAGGGCAAGCAGCCCCATCAGCTCCGGTTCGGAGGGGAAGATCTTCAGCAGCAGCCGCGCGAGCCGGATCGCCTCCTCGCAGAGCGGCGCGCGCACGTGGGCGGTGCCGCCGCTTGCCGAATACCCTTCGTTGAACAGCAGGTAGACCATGGCGGCGACCGCACCCACCCGCTCCGACCGCTCCACCGCGCCGGGCGTCGCATAGGGCAGGTCGGCCGCGGCGATGCGGCGCTTGGCGCGGGTCAGGCGCTGCTCCATGGCCACCTCGCTCACCAGGAACGCGCGGGCGACCTCGGCCACCGTCAGCCCGCACACGATGCGCAGCGCGAGCGCGACCTGCTGCGTGGCGGGCAGCGCGGGGTGGCAGCAGGTGAACAGCAGCCGCAGGATATCGTCCCGGTAGTCGGCCGCATCCAGCCGGTCGGCCGCCAATTCCTCCACGTCGGAGAGGTCGGACAGCGCATCCTCGTCGGGCAGCGGCACGTCGCGGGCCCGGCGGCGCACGTCGTCGAGCGCGACGTTGCGCCCCACCATGATCAGCCAGGCGGCGGGATCACGCGGCGGCCCGTTGGCCGGCCAGTGCCTGAGCGCGCGAAAGCACGCCTCCTGGAACGCTTCCTCGGCCCGGTCGAGATCGCGAAAGCGGCGCAGCAGCGCGGCCATGGCGGCCGGCCGTGCCGCCCGCAGCATCCCGTCGATCCATCCGATTTCGTTCACCTGGCGGCCGCGTCGAGCGTGCTGGGCAGGTAGAGCTTGAGCGGGCGGATTTCGAACGCCCCGGTTTCGCCCACGCCCATCTTCCGCGCGATCTCCACGGCGTCGTCCAGCGTGGCGCATTCCACGACGTAGAAGCCCAGCAACTGCTCCTTCGTCTCGGCGAACGGGCCGTCGATCACCACCGGATCCGCGCCGGACCGCACCGTCACCGCGGCCGTGGTGGGCATCAGCCGGGCGGCCGGTCCCAGCCGTGCCGCCGCGGCCAGCGGGTCGGTCACCCGCCCCCGCTTGGCGAGCACGGCGTCGTCCTCGGCCTGGGTCCAGGCGTTCACGACGTCCTCGTCGTGATAGCAGAGAATCGCGTAGAGCATCGGTCTCCCCCGTGATGTCCAGAGGACGTCTGGCTAGACGCCCCGCCGACACCGAAGTGGCGAAAATCCTCGCGGGCTTGTCACGATCCCGTGCTGTCCGGTTCACCCCGGTTGCGTTATCGTGCGCCCATGTCAGCGCCCCAGACCCGTTTTCCGGATCGCCAGGCTGCCTTCGCGGGCCTGCGCGACCTCGCCGCCCGCCCGGATGGGCGCCGCATCACCCCGCTCTTCGCCGCGGACCCGGATCGGGCCAAGCGGTTCACGGCGCGGTTCGACGACCTGACGCTGGACATCTCCAAGACCGCCATCGACGACGCGGCGCTCGAGGCGCTGTTCGCCCTGGCCGAAACGGCGGACCTGGAAGGCTTCCGCCGCCGGCTGTTCGCGGGCGAGGCGGTCAACGTGACCGAACACCGGGCCGCCATGCACATGGCGCTGCGGGCGCCCGCCGGGGTGGAGATGAAGGCCGCGCTGCCCGGCGGCGTGGACGAGGCGGCATCGCTGGCCCGCGCCGAACGCGACCGCATGCAGGCCTTCGTCACGGCGGTGCATTCCGGCGAGGTACGCGGTGCCACCGGCCAGGCTTTCGAGGCCGTGGTGAACGTCGGCATCGGCGGGTCCGATCTCGGCCCGCGCATGGTGACGCAGGCCCTCACCTGGGCGCGCAACGACGCGAAGATGGAGGCGCGGTTCCTGTCGAACGTCGACGGGCACGACGCGGCCGAGGTGCTGAAGGGGCTCGATCCCGCCCGCACGCTGATCCTGGTCGCCTCCAAGACCTTCACCACGCTCGAGACCATGACCAACGCCGCCGCCATGCGCGACTGGATCGTGGCCAATCTCGGGGAGAAGGCGGTCACCGCGCATTTCGCCGCGCTGTCGACCAACCTGAAGGCGACCGCCGCGTTCGGGATCGCGCCGGAGCACGTGTTCGGCTTCCGCGACTGGGTGGGTGGGCGATACTCGCTGTGGTCGCCGATCGGGCTGTCCATTCCGCTCGCGGTGGGCTGGGACAAGTTCCAGGCCCTTCTGAACGGCGCGTGGAGCATGGATTGCCATTTCCGCGACACCCCGATCCGGCAGAACCTCCCGGTGCTGCTCGCCATGGCCGGCATCTGGAACATCAACGCCCTGGGCTGCGCGACCCATTGCGTGCTCGCCTATGACGAGCGCCTCAAGCGCCTCCCCGCCTTCCTCCAGCAGCTGGAGATGGAGAGCAACGGCAAGCACGTGACGCTGGCCGGCGACCCGACCGGCTGGGACACCTGCCCCGTCGTGTTCGGCGAACCGGGCACCAACGCGCAGCACAGCTTCATGCAGCTCGTGCACCAGGGGACACGGCCGGTGCCGGTCGACTTCATCCTGGCGGCCGTCGCCGACCACAACCGGCCGCAGGCGCACCGCATCCTGGCCGCCAACGCCTTCGCCCAGGCCGAGGCCCTGCTGCGCGGCCGCTCCGAGGCGGAGATCCGCACGGAGATGCAGGCGAAGGGTGCGACCGCCGAGGAGATGAACCTGGTCGCGCCGGCGCGCGTGGCGCAGGGCGAGCGTCCGTCCAACACGATCCTGGTGCGGCACCTGGACGCGTTCACCCTGGGCCGGCTGATCGCATTGTATGAGCACAAGGTCGCGGTGCAGGGCTGCCTCTGGGGCATCGACAGCTTCGATCAGTGGGGCGTCGAACTCGGCAAGCAGCTCGCCGGCGGCATCATCCCGGAGCTGCAGCCGGGCGCGACGCCGAACCACCACGACGGCTCCACCAACGCGCTGATCGCGCGCTTCCTGGAGCTGCGGGACGAAGCCTGATCCGGGACGGCGGGGGTCGATCGGCCCCCACCTTCCTTTCCGCCGCAATCGGCATTGCCCGAGGCGTCGAACTCACCACAGGTGCAGAGCACCCGCGGTCCGCCAGAGCATGTAGGCCGCCACCACGAAGATGATGCCGGCGAACACCCGGGTGAGCGCGGCCTTGCGGGTGGAGAGATGCGCGGCCAACCGCATGCCGAGGAACCCGCCCGCCAGCCCGCCAAGGATGTATTCGGCGGCGATGCCCCAGGCGACCAGGCCCGACAAGGCGTAGTTCACTGCCGTCGTCAGCCCGAACGTGCCCACCGAGAGCAGCGAGGACGCGACCGCCGCGATCATCGGCATGCCGGTCGAGAACAGCAGCCCGGGCACGATCAGGAAGCCGCCGCCGATCCCGAAGAAGCCGGACAGCAAGCCGACGGACAGCGCCGCCCCGGTCACCTTCGGCACGCTGATGCGGCCGCCGGCCACCATGTTCGGGTCCCCCACCGGCTGCGGCTTGCGGCGCAGCATCAGCACGCCGACCACCACCATCAGGATCGCGAACAGCAGCAGCAGCCGCTGCCCGTCGAACACCTTCCCCAGGCTTGATCCGATGGCAGCCCCGACGATGCCGATCACGGCGAACAGGATGGCCGGACGCCAGCGGACCCGGCCGGCGCGGGCGTAGCCGGCAAAATTCGCGAAGGCGTTGACCGACACCGCCAGGGCGCCGGTGCCGATCGCGGCATGCGGCTCGAGTCCGACGACGTAGAGCAGCAGAGGCGTCGCCAGGATCGACCCGCCGCCGCCGATCAGTCCGAGCACGAAGCCGACGGCGCTGCCCGAGAGCACCGCCAGTACGCTGGTGGTCACGTCCATGGACAGCTCCGTCAGGCGTGGCGAGCGCGCGGCGCGGCGCTCGGCAGCAGACGGAACAGCACCATGCCCACCAGCATCGCGGCCACGAACAGCACGCTCTTGCCGAGGCCCAGCGACAGCGAGGCGACGGCCGGGCCGGGGCAGAACCCGGCCAGCCCCCAGCCGATGCCGAACAGCGCCGACCCGCCCACGAGGCGCAGGTCGATGTCACGGCTGGTGGGGACGGCGAAGCTGCCCTCGAACACGGGGTGGGCGAAGCGGCCCATCAGCCCGTAGCCGACGGCGGAGGCGAGCACGGCGCCGGCCAGCACGAAGGCGAGCGTCGGGTCCCATTCTCCGGCGAAATCCAGGAAGCCCAGCACGCGCGCGGGGTTCACCATGCCGGACAGGGTGAGGCCGAACCCGAAGATCAGGCCGGCCGCGAGGGCACTCAGGATCTTCACAGCACGTGGCTCCGGATGAAGACGGTGAGGATGGCGGTCGCCATGAAGGTCGCGACCGCGACGATTGAGCGGGGCGAAAGACGGGCGAGCCCGCAGACGCCGTGCCCGCTGGTGCAGCCCGACCCAAGCCGTGTCCCGAACCCGACCAGCAGCCCGGCCACGACCAGGGTCACGGGCGTTGCGGCGATCTCGATCTCGGGCGGTGCGCCGGTCACGGCGATGAACAGCAGCGGTCCGCCGATCAGGCCGAGGACGAAGGCGGCGCGCCACATCCAGTCGGCGCCGACCGGCGGCAGCAGGTTGGCCACGATACCGCTGATGCCGGCGATCCGGCCGAGCAGCAGCAGCACCAGGGCGGCGGACGTGCCGATCAGCACGCCGCCGAGGAAGGCCGGCAGGTAGGATGTCAGGCCACTCATCGAGCTCCCCCCACGATGGCGAACGCCGCGGCTTGCCGCGGCCGGTTGGATACGGCGGCGCTGGTGCGCCCCTCGGGTCCGGCCTCGGGCTGTCCCGCGCCAATGCGCCCGGCGCCAAGACCGTCAGCTCCGGGACGGTCGGCGCCAGGACGGTCGGCGCCGGCATGCCCAGCGCCGGCATGCCCAGCGCCGCCATCCGCGAAGTCGGGCAAGCCCGTGCCGCTCGGCGCCCCAGTGACGCGCGGCAGCCCCGCGCCTCCAGGCGCCGGCGCCCCGGCAGCGCCGGGCACGAACATCCGCTGCAGCATCGCCGCCAATGCGGGGATCTCGGCGCCATCGAGGGCGTAGATCACCGACTTCGCCTCCCGCCGGGAGGTGACGACGCCGGCATCCCGTAGTTCGGCCAGCTGCTGGGAGAGGTTCGGCTGGCGCAGTCCAAGCGCCTGCTCGATCTGGCTGACGGCCGCCTCGCCCTGCAGCAGATGCATCACGATGCGCAGCCGGGTCGGGTTGGCGAGCGTGCGCAGCACGGCGACCGCGCGGGCCAGGTCGGCGGGATCGGCGCTCATCGCGCTTCCTCCGCCGGGGCGGCGTCGGGCAGCGGGATGGTGCGGTAATACCAGTCGTCACCGCCGGCCTCCGCGCC
>MKTV01000105.1:9300-9844 GCA_001898425.1 Rhodospirillales bacterium 69-11 | reverse complement strand
GCCTCGAGCGAGGGCGGCAGCAGGACCGGTTCACCGGGGCGCCAGCCCTCGGGCGTGGAGACGTCGTGCCGGTCGGCGGTCTGCAGGGCGGCGACGAGGCGCAGCAGCTCGTCGACGTTGCGACCGACATTCATCGGGTACCAGGTGATCGCGCGGATGATCCCGGCCGGGTCGATGACGAACACCGCCCGCACGGTGGCGGCGTCCGGCGCGCGCGGGTGGATCATGCCGTAGGCGCGGGCGATCGCCATCGACGGGTCTTCGATGATCGGGAACCGGATCTCGACGCCGAATTGCGCGCGGATGCTCCGGACCCAGGCGAGATGGGCGAACAGGCTGTCGACCGACAGCGCCAGCAGGTCGCAGCCGAGCGCGGCGAACCGGTCCGCGGCTCCGGCCAGGGCGATGAACTCGCTGGTGCAGACCGGCGTGAAGTCGGCCGGGTGCGAGAAGAACAGGATCCAGCGGCCGCGGTAGTCGGACAGGCTGACCTCCCCCGCCGTGGTGCGCGCGCGGAACTCGGGCGCGGGATCGTGCAGCATCG
>MKTV01000105.1:0-9279 GCA_001898425.1 Rhodospirillales bacterium 69-11 | reverse complement strand
CCGGGACCGCGACCGGCGGGGCCGGATCGGCGGCCGCACGGCCGTTCATGGTGACGGGGCTGGGGTCGGAAGGCACGTGGCGTCTCTCCTGGTCCGGCGCGGTTGGGGTCTGCGCTCATCCGGGCCGCGGGGGCTTGAACCGCGGCGTCAGCGCTTCAATTAGAAGTATCGCTAAAGTTTGCAAGTCACTTTCGCAAAATTGCTAACCATCGATGCCGCACCGCCATGCGGCATCCCAAGAACGGAGGATTCCCGTGCAGCCTCAGGTGAAAGCCTTCTTCGATGAGGCGACCTTCACGGTCAGCTACGTGGTCGCCGATCCCGAGACCCGCCGCGCCGCGATCATCGATACCGTGCTCGACTTCGATCCCGCGTCGGGCCGCACCAGCCGGCAATCGGCCGACGCGGTCATCGCCTTCGTCAGGCAATCCGGCCTTGAGGTGGAGTGGCTGCTCGAGACGCATGTCCACGCCGACCACCTCTCGGCCGCGCCCTATGTCCAACAGCAGCTCGGCGGCAAGCTGGCGATCGGCAGCAACATCCGCACCGTGCAGGAGACGTTCGGCAAGGCGTTCAACGTGGAGCCGGAGTTCGCCCGCGACGGCTCGCAGTTCGACCATCTGTTCAAGGACGGGGAGCAGTTCCGGGTCGGCAACCTGCCCGCGACGGCCCTGCATACACCCGGCCATACGCCGGCCTGCATGACCTACGTGATCGGGGATGCCGCCTTCGTCGGCGACACGCTGTTCATGCCGGATTACGGCACCGCGCGCTGCGACTTCCCGGGGGGCGATGCACGGCAGCTCTACCGCTCGATCCAGAAGATCTTCGCCCTGCCGCCACAGACCCGGCTCTTCATGTGCCACGACTACAAGGCACCGGGGCGCGACGACTATCGCTGGGAGACCACGGTGGCCGAGGAGCGCGCGAAGAACGTCCACGTCCATGACGGCACCACCGAGGACGCCTTCGTGCAGATGCGCACCGAACGCGATGCCAAGCTGGGCATGCCGCGCCTGATCCTGCCGAGCGTGCAGGTGAACATGCGGGCGGGGGCGATGCCGCCGGCGGAGGCCAATGGCGTCCGCTACCTGAAGCTTCCCGTCGACCTGTTCTGAGGGCCCCGCCATGGAGACGCTCTGCCGCCTGACGCCGGCGCTCTCGGTCGCGCCGCAAGTCTCGGCCGAGGACCTGGGCGGCCTGTCCGCCCTGGGCTTCCGCGCCATCATCAACAACCGGCCCGACGGAGAGGCCGAAGGGCAGCCGCCCTCCGCCCTGCTCGAGGCGACCGCGCGCCGGCTCGGCCTGGCCTACCGGCACATCCCCGTGGTGTCGGGCAAGGTCACCGATGCCGACGTGCAGGCGTTCGCCGCCGCTCTGCAGGAGCTGCGCGGTCCGGTGCTCGCGTTCTGCCGCACCGGCACCCGCTCGACCACGCTCTGGGCCTTGTCGCAGGCGCCGCATCTCGATCCCGCCGCGATCCTGGCCGCGGCGAAGGACGCGGGATACGACCTGTCCGGGCTGCGTCCCCGGCTCGACGCCGCCTGGGACGCGGCGCAGCCCCAGGCGGCGGCCGAACCCGACACGCCGGCCACGCAGTACGACGTGCTGGTCGTGGGCGGCGGGGCCGCCGGCTGCGCGGCCGCCGCGAGCCTGCTGCGCCGCCGCCGGACCCTGCGCATCGCGATCATCGAGCCGCGCGAGACGCACTACTACCAGCCGGGCTGGACGCTGGTGGGCGGCGGCGTGTTCAATCGCGCGCAGACCAGCCGGCCGATGCAGCGCACGCTGCCACCCGGCGTGCAATGGGTGCGCGCCGCGGCGGCCGGGTTCGAGCCCGAAGCCAATGCGGTGATCCTGGAGGACGGCACCCGGATCGGCTACCGCGCGCTGATCGTCGCGCCAGGGCTCAAGCTGGATTGGGCGGCGATCCCGGGGCTGGAGGAGACGCTCGGGCGCAACGGCGTGACCTCGAACTACCGCTTCGACCTCTCCGCCTACACCTGGGAGCTGGTGCAGGGGCTGCAGCACGGGACGGCGCTGTTCACCCAGCCCCCGATGCCGATCAAGTGCGCCGGTGCGCCGCAGAAGGCGATGTATCTCTCCTGCGACGCCTGGCGGCAGAAGGGCGTGCTGCGCAACATCGACGTGACCTTCCACACCGCGGCCCCCGCCCTGTTCGGCGTCGCCGCCTACGTCCCGCCGCTGATGCGCTACGTCGAGCGGTACGGTGCGAAGCTCGCGTTGCAATCGGTGCTGAAATCGGTGGACGGCCCCGCCCGCACCGCCGTGTTCGCGACCAGGCAGCCCGACGGCAGCGTGACCGAGGAGACGCGCAGCTTCGACATGCTGCATGTCGTCCCGCCTCAGGTGGCGCCCGACGTCGTCCGCGCCTCTCCGTTCGCGGACGCGGCCGGATGGGTCGAGGTCAACCCGGAGACGCTGCGGCACCCGGGATACGGCAACGTGTTCTCGCTGGGCGACGCCTGTTCGGCACCGAACGCCAAGACGGCGGCGGCGATCCGCAAGCAGGCCCCGGTCGTGGCGGAGAACCTGGTCGCCGTGCTGGAGGGTCGTGATCCGCATGCGGTCTATGACGGCTACGGCTCCTGCCCGTTGACGGTCGAGCGGGGCAAGGTCGTGCTGGCCGAGTTCGGTTATGGCGGGAAACTGCTGCCGACCGTGCCGTGGGACTCCACCAAGCCGCGGCGCAGCGCCTGGGTGTTGAAGACGAAGCTGCTGCCCACGCTGTATTTCGACGTGATGCTGCGGGGGCGGGAATGGCTCGCCCGGCCGAAGCTGCTGCCGCACGTTCCCGCGCCACACGAGGCCGCCGCCGCAATGCCCGAGAGGCAGGGCGCTCGGGCGGGTTGATCCCGGGCGGGCCGCCGAGGCGAGCCGCGCCCGCGGCGCCGGGGCGCACGCACCGGCCGAGCGTCACGCGGTCCCGATGGCGGCCATGCGGAACAGGCGCACGACCCGCTCCGTGCGGTCCTCGAGCTCCAGGGTGGTGGGAACGCGGTATTCGGCAAAGGCGGCGAGCCCCTCCCGCGGGAGGTAGGCCCGGCCGGGGTCGGCGACCCAGACCCCGGCCTGCGCCGCGAGGCCGCGGAGCCAGGGCAGGATGTGGCCGGTCATCGGGGCCTCGTAGCAGACGTCGCCGCACAGGATGAGGTCCCAGCGGCACGCCGCGCCTACGACGTCGCCGCCCGTGGCGGTGACCGCCACGCCGTTCACCGCGGCGTTGAGGTCGATCGCGGCGACCGCGAGCGGGTCGATCTCCGCCGCCTCCACCGAAGCCGCGCCCGCCATGGCGCAGGCGATCGCGGCGAGTCCGCCGCCGGCCGCGAAGTCGAGCACGCGCTTGCCCGCGACGGTTTGCGGGTGGTCCAGCACGTGACGTGCCAGCGCCTGCCCGCCCGGCCAGGCGAACGCCCAGAACGGCGGCTCCACGTTGCGTTCGGCGAGCCAGGTCTCGGTCGCCTGCCAGATCGGCGTGATCTCGGTGGCGAGGTGCAGCTCGATCTCCGGCACGATCGGCGCCCGCGCCAGCACGGTGTGGGCGCGGACGAAGGCGGCGAGATCCGGGCTCACATCCAGCCGGCCAGGATCGCGAGCCCGACCGCCAGCCCGGCCTCCCGGTTGGCTCGGAACAGCCGCAGGCACAGGGCCGGATCGTGGATGTCGAGCCGGATCACCTGCCACGCGAGCAGCCCGGCCGGAAGGGCGAGGGCGGGGTAGAACCAGGGGCCGAGGCCGGCCAGCCAGCCCGCGGCGGCCAGGACCAGGATGCAGCCCGCGTAGCACGCGGCCAGGAACGGACGCGTCTGCTCCCCGAACAGGCGGGCGGTGGACTTCACGCCGACCAGCGCATCGTCCTCCCGGTCCTGGTGCGCGTAGATCGTGTCGAAGCCCAGGTCCCACAGGATCGCCGCGGCATACAGCACCGCCCAGGCGGCATCGATCCGGTCCGTGCCAGCCGCGTAGCCCATCGGCGCACCGAAACCGAAGGTGAAGCCCATGACGAGTTGCGGCCACCACGTCACGCGCTTCGCCAGCGGATACAGCGCGACCAGGACGAGCGAGCTCACGCCCAGGGCCCAGCACAGCGGCGGGAGCTGCAGCAGCACGCCCAGCCCCACGGCCAGCAGCACGGCCAGGAAGGCGAAGGCCTGGCGGGGCCGCAGCGCGCCCGAGGCGAGCGGCCGGCCCGCGGTCCGCGCGACCTTGCGGTCGATGTCCCGGTCCCACAGGTCGTTCACCACGCAACCCGCCGCGCGCATCGCCAGGCTGCCGATCGCGAACAGCAGGACGAGTCGCGCGGCTTCCCACCCGCCGGGGCGCGCCAGCAGGATCCCCCACAGGCCCGGCAGGAACAGCAGCCAGGTGCCGATCGGCCGGTCGGCGCGCGCGAGCAGCACGTACGGCACCCAGGCCGGCGGCAGGCGCGCCACCCAGCCGGTGGCGACGATGTCGGTGTGGCCGGAGACGGTGGGGCCGGAGGCCGAGGGGCCACCCGAGGCATGGCCCGACGGCAGGGCGGGTTCGGTGCGCGGCTGCATGGCTGCTACTGTGCCCGCCGCCATGCACCGGTCAATCCGCCCGTGAGTACCGATCCCCGCCTTTACGTCGACGCGCCGCTCGCCGCGGGCGCCGTGCTGCCGCTCGCCGCTGCCCAGGCGCACTATCTCGGCACCGTCCTCCGCCGCGCGCCGGGGAGCCGGCTGCGCCTGTTCAACGGCCGGGACGGCGAATGGCTGGCGCGGCTCGCGAGCCTGCGGCGCGATCGCGCCGAGGTGGTGGTGGAGGAAGCGGACAGGCCGCAGCGGCCGGATGGCGATCTCTGGCTCGCCTTTGCGCTCCTGAAACGGGATGCGACCGACCTCGTCGTGCAGAAGGCCACCGAACTCGGGGCTGCCGCGCTGCTGCCGGTGATCACCGCGCGCACCAACGCCCATCGGGTGAATGGGGAGCGGCTGCGCGCGATCGCGATCGAGGCCGCCGAACAGTGCGAGCGCCTCACCGTGCCGGAGATCGCGGCGCCCCGGCCCATGGCGGCACTGCTGGACGGCTGGCCCGCCGATCGCCCCCTGTTCGCCGCGGTCGAGCGCAGCCCCGAGGCCGCCGGCCTGCACCCCAATGCCCGCGCCGGCCTGCTGGTGGGGCCCGAGGGAGGCTTCGTACCTGCTGAACTTGACGCCCTCCGATCCCACCCAATTGTGAGAACGGTGCAGATCGGGCCCCGCGTCCTTCGGGCCGAGACGGCATGCATCGCGGGGCTGGCCTTGTTGCAGGCGCCCGGTTGCGGCTAGTACGATCGTCATCAATCGAAGATCCGGAACCCCCATGTCCAATCCGGGAGACGCCGACTCCACGCCGATCACGTCGGTCCGCCAGTTGGCGGACCATATCGCGGCCGGCTGCAAACCCGCCTCCGCCTTCCGGATCGGCACCGAACACGAGAAGTTCGGCTTCCGGCTGGACGATCTCGCGCCGCCGCCATACCTGCCCTCCGACGGCCAGCCGGGCAGCATCCGCGACCTGCTGACCGGCCTCGCCCGGTTCGGCGGCGAGCCGATTCTCGACCAGGGCCAGATCATCGGCCTGAAGCTCGACGGCGGCGCCTCGGTGTCGCTGGAGCCCGCCGGCCAGCTCGAGCTCTCCGGCGCGCCGCTCGAGACCCTGCACGATACCGCGGCCGAGTTCGCCGCCCATTACGACCAGGTGCGCAGCGTGGCCGCCGACCTCCGGGTCGGCTTCGCCCCGCTGGGATTCCATCCGCTCGCCACGCGCGCCGCGATGCCCTGGATGCCCAAGGGCCGCTACGCCATCATGCGCCGATACATGCCGCTGGTCGGCAGTCTCGGCCTCGACATGATGACGCGCACCTGTACCGTGCAGGTCAATCTCGACTATTCGAGCGAGACCGACATGGTGCGCAAGCTGCGCGTCTCGCTGCTGCTGCAACCGGTCGCCACCGCGCTGTTCGCCAACTCCCCGTTCACCGAGGGCGAGCCGAACGGTTACCTCTCCTACCGCGCGCAGGTCTGGACCGACACCGACAACCAGCGCGCCGGCATTCCCAAGGTGATGTTCGAGCCGGGGTTCGGGTTCGAGCGCTACGTGCGCTGGGTCGTCGACGAGGTTCCGATGTATTTCGTCTATCGGGACGGGCGTTACGTCGACGTCGCCGGCCAGTCCTTCCGTCATTTCATGGACGGCAAGCTGCACAACCTCGTGCAGGCCACGCCAACCGTGGGCGACTTCGCCGACCATCTGACGACCGTGTTCACCGACGTCCGCCTGAAGCGCTTCCTCGAGATGCGGGGCGCCGATGCCGGCCGGCTCGACATGATGATCGCACAATCCGCCCTGTGGGTGGGCCTGCTGTACGACGAGGCCGCGCTCGCCGCGGCCGAGACGCTGCTGCGCGACATGACGTGGGAAGACGCGGTGACGCTGCGGGCGGCCGTGCCGCGGTTGGGGCTCGCCGCGCCGTTCCGGGACGGCACGCTGCGTGATCTCGCCCGGGACGCGGTGGCGATCGCCACCGATGGCCTGCGGGCCCGAGCGCGTCTGGACCCGCAGGGCAGGGACGAAACGCGCCACCTGGAGCCGTTACACGCGATCCTTTCCGGCGAACCGACACAGGCGGAACGCTGGCTGGCACGCTATCGTGACGTGTGGCAGGGGGACACGAAACAAATCTTGTCAGAAGCGGCTCTCTAAAGCGAACCCTTTACAATTGGCGTTGTGGGGGCGGAGGGCCTAGAAACGGGACTCAACCTCACGGGCCGGCGAATGGCAGGGACCCATCAGCGCTCCGCAAGTCACATGGCCCCGCTCCAGGCGGCGCAACCGGTCATGCGGCTCCGCCTGATCGGGCAGATGGATGCCTGGACGGTGGCCAGCCAGAGCGTGCTTCCCTCCGGCCGCAAGACTCGCGCGCTGCTCGCCATCATCGCCTTGTCCCGTCCCCGGCCCGTGCTGCGCGGCCGGCTGGCCGAACTGCTCTGGAGCCGGCGGCTGGAGGAGCAGGCCCGCGCCTCCCTTCGGCAGGAAATCCATCGCCTGCTCGACGCGCTGGCCCCCGTCGGGGTCGAAGTCCTACACGTCACCCGGGACCATCTCTCGTTGCGCCCCGGCACGGTCTGGGTGGACGTCGACGAGGTGATGCAGGCCTCGACCGAACACCCGGCGTCCCTCGCGCTGCTCGACGGCGACCTGCTCGAGGACCTGGACGGGATCGACCCGGCATTCGACGCATGGCTCGTGGGCGAGCGGGAGCGGGTCCGTGATCGCGCCCGTACCGTGGCGGAATCGCTGCTGCGGCCGGATGGCGACCCGGATGCCGCCATCCAGGCGGCCCAGCGCATGCTGCAGATCGACCGCGCGCATGAAGGTGCGTGGCGGGCGTTGATGCACGCCCATGCGGCACGCGGCGAGCACGGGATGGCGATCCAGGCCTACGAGCGCTGCCGCGCCGCGCTGGGCGACCTGCTGGACGTCGCCCCGTCCCCCGAGACCGAGAGGGTGCTGCAGGCGATCCGCGGCCGCTCCACCAGCGGGACGGCGCCGACCGCCCCGGTGGAGAGGGCCGCGACCGCCGGCGCGCTCGCCACCCCCGCGGAACACCGCCGGGACCACCGGGGGCGTAGCGGTGCGCGGGTCGGCGTCCTGCCGATGCAACTGATCGGAACGACGGACGAGGAGGCGCATCTCGCTCCCGGCCTCGCCGAGGAGATCACCACCGCCCTCGCCCGGTTCCGCTGGATGTTCGTCGTTTCCTCGAACTCGCTGGCCCGGTTCGGGGCGGAGCAGCGCGACGAGGCGGCGATCCGCGATGCGTTCGAGCTCGACCTGCTGCTGGACGGCACGATCCAGCGTGTCGGCGCCCGCCTGCGCATCACCGTTCGCCTGCTGGACCTCCATGACGGCAACCAGGTCGTGTGGGCGCGGCGCTTCGACCGGCAATCCAACGACCTGCTCAGCCTGCAGGACGAGATCGCCGCCGAGGTGGTCGCGCAGATCGACCCCGAGATCCTGCGTATCGAGGCGAGCCGCATCGCCCATCGCCCGGCCACCGACGCCACCGCCTATGACCTGATCCTGCGGGCGATCCCGCTGATCGGGCGCCTGGAGCGCGGGCCGTTCATGCAGGCGGGCGAATATCTGGAGCGCGCGGTGGCGCTGGAGCCCGACCACGCCGCCGCCTTCGCCTGGTATGCCTATTGGCAGATGTTCCTGGTCGGCCAGGACTGGGCCGACGACCCGCGGGCCGCCATGGAACTCGCCGGCGATCTCGCCGAACGGGCCATCGTGCTCGACCCGTATGACGCCCGCGCGCTGGCGATCGCCGGACACGTGCGCGCCTTCATGCACCGGCGGCTGCGGGAGGCGGTCACGCTGCATGACCGGGCGCTGTCGCTGAACCCCAACCTGCCGATGGCCTGGGCGCTGTCCGCGATCGCGTTCGCCTACATGGGCGAGCTGGCGGAGGCGGAGCGCCGCGCGAATCGCTATCGCCGGCTCTCCCCGCTGGACCCGCACGCCTTCTTCTTCGACGGGTTCTTCGTCCTGATCCATCTGTTGAAGCGCGAGCACGAGACGGCGGCCAGCGCCGGCCGCGCCGTCGCCCAGATGAATCCCGGCTTCTCCGCCACGTACAAGCCCTACCTCTCCGCACTGGGCCATCTGGGGCGGATCGAGGAGGCGCAGGAGGTGCTGCGGCGGCTGGAACGGGTCGAACCGGACTTCACGATCGCCCGCCTGCTCGCCACCACCCCGCTGGAGCGCGCCGCCGACCGGGAGCACTACGCCGAGGGCTTGCGGCGCGCCGGCGTGCCGGAGACGGCACGCGAGCGGCAGCGGCGGCAGGCTGCCGCCACGCACGACGCCGCCGAGTAACGCAGACTCGTTCCGGCGGATGCTGCGGCGCAGCTATTCTGGTGCAATCAGGGCCCCGGTGCGGCATGGTGCGGCGCCGCATCGATGATCGGCCCCCAGGATGATCGGCGTTCGAGGATGATCGGTCCTCGAGGATGATCGGTCCCTGGGCAGCATCACAGGACGGAAAGGACCGGCATGGACGATCGCCCGGCACATTTGCGCGTACTCGAGGCGGAGAGCATCCACATCCTGCGGGAGGTTGCGGCGCAGGCGTCGCGGCCGGTGATGCTGTATTCGATCGGGAAGGACTCGACGGTGCTGCTGCACCTGGCGCGCAAGGCGTTCTTCCCGGCACGGCCGCCGTTCCCCCTGCTGCACATCGACACGACG
>MKTV01000104.1:5020-6213 GCA_001898425.1 Rhodospirillales bacterium 69-11 | reverse complement strand
AGCCGGGTCTGTATCATCGATGGCGGCCGGACCGTGGCGCAAGGAGCGCTGGCCGATCTGCTGGCTGCCCAGAACAGCGAGATGCGATTCCGCCTGGAACTCGCCGGCCCGCTGCCGCAGGATGGGGCAGTGGCGGCGCATGTCCGGATCCTGCACCACGCCGCAGGCTACGCGATTGTGGATGTCGACGCGCATGTCACACCACCGGAAGCCTGGCGCGAATTATTCTTCCTGGGCTGGCCGATCGTCGCGATCGCGCCGGAAGGCGGTGGGCTGGAGGCGCTGTATCTCGCGTTGACTGGTGGTACCGCACCGGCCTCACCCGAGATGGAGCGCGCAGCATGAACCCCGCTCTGCGCATCGCCCGCAAGGAGGCGGGCGAGTTGGTGCTTGGCGTGCGCGGCCAGATATGGCTTGCCGTCACCACCGCGGTGTTGTCCGGCTTCAGCCTGCTGCTGGTCGGCAGCAAGGAGCTCAGCCTGCTGGACAACGCCCAGGTGGTCTACGACATGGCCGGGCTGGTCACGGCATTGGGCGCGTTGCTGGCGGTGATCGCCGGCATCGACGCGATCGGCGGCGAGCGCGAACGCGGCAGCTTGCTGCCGCTGCTGCTGGCGCCGGTGCCGCGCGGCAGCATCCTGGCAGGCAAGCTGGGCGGGCCGGTGGCCGCCTGGGGGTTGATGCTGGCGCTGGCCGCACCGTATTTCTGGGCGGTCGGCAGCACCGGGCAGAATCTTGTCTCCGGCATGGTGGCGCTGCTGGTGCTCGGCACTCCGGTGGTGCTGGGGTTCGGCTTCCTGGGGGTGGCGCTGGGCGCCTGGATGCAGTCGGGCCGCACCGCCTTGTCGGTCGCGCTGACTGGCCTGGTGCTGTCGGCTAGCCCGCTGTTGCTAGGCCCCAGCCTGCGCCAATCGGCGATCGGCCGGATATTCGACGCGGTGAACCCATTCTCCGCGGCGCTGAACGGCTTCGACGCCGTGATCATCGACAGCCAGGGCGCGATCACCCAGGCCGGCCATGCCGCGGTCGCCGTGGCCTGGCTCGCCCTCACCGCCTGGGCT
This sequence comes from Rhodospirillales bacterium 69-11, assembly GCA_001898425.1. GTDB lineage: Bacteria > Pseudomonadota > Alphaproteobacteria > Acetobacterales > Acetobacteraceae > Rhodopila. The sequence continues at coordinate 5,152 of MKTV01000104.1, read as the reverse complement.
GCGGCGGCCGCAATGCGCCGCGTGTCTCGTTAAGGAGCAGCGATATGAAAGCCCGCATGATTCTGGCAAGCGCGTCGCTTGCCGTGCCGCTGCTGATCGGCGCCGGCCGCCCTTCATATGCGGCCAACACCG
>MKTV01000104.1:4176-4927 GCA_001898425.1 Rhodospirillales bacterium 69-11 | reverse complement strand
GCGACCGCCTCGCCTTCACCAGTTCCATCCGCAACACCGGCGCCACGCCGGTCGAGGGCCTGATCGCCTGGCTCAGCCTGGTGCAGGTCGATCGGGGGCACGAGCAGCCGGTGGACCTGGAGGACTGGAGCGCCCACAAGGCGATCGCCGTTGCATCGCTGGCCCCCGGTGCGGCCGTAACCACGAATTGGCCGATGCGGTTGATCCAGGCGGGCCACTACCGCGTGGTGGTCAGCGCGGTCACCCGGGCGGGTGTGGCACTGACTCCAAGCCGCTTCGTGGATTTCACCGTGGCGCCGAAGCCAGTGGTGGAATCCGGCCGGGTGCTGCCGGTAGCACTGGGAGTGCCCGCGCTGCTGGTCGGCGGGCTGCTGCTTCGCCGCCGACGGTCATAACCGTTATAGTCGCGCGCCAAGAAGGACCCCCAAAGGTGAAGATCCTGCTGATCGAGGATGATGCCGAGACCGCAGCCTACATCACCGGTGGGTTGAAGCAGCATGGCCATGTCGTTGACCATGCCGCCAACGGCCGCGACGGCCTGTTCCTAGCTAATAGCGAAAGTTACGAGGTGCTGGTGGTGGACCGCATGCTCCCGGGGTTGGATGGCCTCGGTATCGTGCGCACGCTGCGTGCGACGGGTCAGCGCACCCCGGTGCTGTTTCTGACCACGCTGGGCGGTATCGACGACCGCGTGGCGGGGCTGGACGCCGGCGGCGACGACTACCTGGTGAAGCCCTTCGCATTCGCCGAA
>MKTV01000104.1:1873-4141 GCA_001898425.1 Rhodospirillales bacterium 69-11 | reverse complement strand
GCCGTTGGCACAGGTGGAAACGGTGCTGCGGGTGGCCGACCTGGAGATGGACCTGCTGAAACGGGTGGTGACGCGGGGCGGCGTCCGCATCGAGTTGCAGCCGCGCGAGTTCCAGTTGCTGGAATACATGATGCGCCACGCCGACCGCGTGGTGACCCGCACCATGCTGCTGGAAGGCGTGTGGGACTTCCACTTCGACCCCAAGACCAACATCGTCGAGACGCATATGAGCCGGCTGCGCGCCAAGCTCGACCGCGGTGGCGACCCGGACCTGGTCCAGACGGTCCGCGGCGCAGGATACATGATGCGTGCGCCTGAATAATATGCACCCGCCGCGCCTGCTGCGTACTGCCAGCTTCAGGCTGGCGGCGCTGTATGCGCTGCTGTTCACCGTTTCAGTGCTGATCCTCGGGGCGGTCTCGCTGTGGACCATCCGCGACGCGCTCGACCGGCAGATGACCGACCGGATCGAGGCCGAGATCACTACCCTGCAGGCAACGTATCAGAGCCGCGGACTCGATGGCCTGGTCGCAGCCGCACGCACCCGCGGAGTGGGCCCTGTGGCGCTGGACTACGCGGTTGAGAAGCCGCCGGGCACAAGACTGGCCGGCGTTCTACCGAATCTGCCCGCGCGCAGTGGTTGGATGATCGTGACTGGCGGCCCGCGCCGTGAGGACGCCTTGGTGGAACCAGCCGAACGGTTGCGCGCCCTCGTCGTCGATCTACCGAACGGCATCCGCCTTGCGGTGGGTGACGATCTCTCGCGCATCGATGACGTACAGGAGACGGTGCTTACCGCCTTTGGCTGGGTGGCGCTTCTGGTCGCGGGGCTTGGCGTCGGCGGCGGTGTGCTGATGAGCCTGGGCTTTCTGCGCCGGGTGGATGCAATCACCCGCACCGCCGAAGCTATCATCGCCGGCGACCTCACCCGTCGCATCACCCTGCGCGGAAGCGGCGATGACCTGGACCGTCTGGCAGGCACGTTGAACCACATGCTGGACCGCATTGCCGCCCTGATGGAGAGCCTGCGCCAGGTCTCAAACGACATCGCCCACGACCTGCGCACCCCGCTTTCGCGACTCTGCCAGGGGTTGAATGCGGCCCGCGCGGAGCCCGCCAGCGCCGCCGAGTACGAGCAGGCCATGGATCGCGCCATCGTCGAGGCCGAGGGCATCCTGGAGACCTTCGGCGCCCTGTTGCGCATCGCCCAGATCGAGGCCGGCTCCCGGCGCGCCGGATTCCGCACTGTCGATCTCGCCGAGGTGACCCGCACCGTGGTCGACGTGTTCGAGCCGGTGGCCGAGGATCAACGGCACCGCTTGTGCGCCGCCATCGCGCCCACCCCGCCCATTCACGGCGACCGCGAATTGCTGGTGCAGGCCTTGGTCAATCTGATCGAGAACGCACTGCGTCACACGCCGACGGGCTGCACGATCACCGTGTCGGCGGCGTCGGCCGAAGGTGCTGCCGAATTGGCCGTGTCCGACGACGGTCCAGGCGTGCCGGAAGGCGAGCGCGTTCACATCCTGGACCGCTTCTACCGCCGCGAGGCCAGCCGCACCACGCCGGGCAGCGGCCTCGGCCTGAGCCTGGTCGCCGCCGTCGCAGAATTGCACCGAGCAGAACTGTTGGTGGAGGACGCAGGGCCAGGGCTGCGCGTGCGGCTGCGCTTTCCACGGGATGGGCGGTGAGTAGACTGTTGTGCTTGCGGGCACTCCGGAGACAAGGACACCTGATCTGCCGGACGAGCGCTTCGCCGGAGTTCTTTGATCACGCAGCGTCGCCTGACCAGCCCACTCGCTCAAGTCTCAGCGATGGCGAACGCCCCTCAGGCCCACGGCATGACCGTGTTGATTCCGAACAAAGTGACCAGATGGCGTCGTGGCCGCCTTGGGTCGACCCATCGGAGGTGTGGCGAACGTCCCCGATGATGCTAGATACGTCATCGGATCAACGGGTTTGCCGCTTCGGCGCACTTCGAAATACAAATGCGCGCCGTGGGCACTCCCGGTTGCTCCAATGTTGCCAATCGTCTCGCCCTTGCTGACGGCCCGACCCGGTCCAACTTTGTTTCCAATCTGCGAGAGATGGGCGTAGCGCGTGAGCAAACCATCGGTACTGCGGATGTCAACGATCTTGCCATATTCCCCGTACCATCCGGCAAATACGACTCGGCCTGCTCCTGCCGCACGAACCGGTGAACCATTTGGCGCGGCAAGATCGACGCCAGGATGAAAGCCGTCATGCCGGTAACCGAAACCTGAAGAA
>MKTV01000104.1:1462-1704 GCA_001898425.1 Rhodospirillales bacterium 69-11 | reverse complement strand
TGATATGATGATAACTGCACGTTTCAGATCGACCGTGGCATGATCGAGAAAGCTCAATACCAGCTGTCCCGCCGCGCAGCTCTGACGGCCGCAATCGGTGTAGCGGCAATTTCTACGCCTGAGCGGCCGACGTTTGCCGCGGCCGACCAAGGGTTGGCGTTGGTACTCAACTCGGCCTCCGCATCCTTCAGCGTGATTGATGTGGCCAGCCGTAAACTGATCCGCACTACTCCGGTGCTGCG
>MKTV01000104.1:0-1431 GCA_001898425.1 Rhodospirillales bacterium 69-11 | reverse complement strand
CAGTCGGCTTTGCTGGTTGGCGATACGAGCGCCAATACGCTGTTCCATCTCAATCCCAACACTGGCGAAATCGTGCAGCGGACACCGATGAGTGATCCGTACCAGCTTTGGTTCGGTCCGGGTGGACGACATCTCGTGGTCACGGCCCTCGCTGTCGAACACGTTGACATCTACGATGGCAAGACACTCCAGCTTCTCAAGCGGCTACGGCTGCCGACCATGCCCAGCCATATCAGCTTCGCACCGGACGGAAACACAGTTTTTGTCAGCCTACAAAGCAATGGCCGCCTCGTCGGTATCGATCTACGCACCCTCACCACGTCGTGGCAGGTCTCGGTTGGCAAGGCGCCGGCAGGGGTATTCTGGCATGACCACCAAGTGTTGGTCGGGATCATGGGCGGCGACTATGTCGCTGTTACGGATCCCGCAAACGGCCGTGAGATCCGCCGTGTGAAGACCGGGCGCGGCGCACACAACCTGTTTTACGCGCCGGACGGTCAGAGCATCTATGTGACCAATCGCGTCGAAGGCAGCGTCAGCCTGCTGAATGCGGCAACGCTGGACGTGGTGCGGACGTATAACGTGCCGAACGGCCCAGACTGCATCGCCTTCGCACCGGATGGCAGACTCTGGGTGAGCATGCGTTGGGGCGGCCGGGTGGCAGTGCTTGATCCGAAGACCGGGACCCATGAGACGATTGCCGTTGGCAGGTCGCCGCATGGAGTGTTTCTCACGCGGTCGCCAACGCTTCCCGGTGCTGGCCGCCCGGCAGCGCTCAGCCTGTCCACAGCGTGATGGATCCGTTCAGTTTCGCCGCCGATTTCGTGCAGCAGCATTTTCTCGTGCCGTTGCTATTCAGATTCGATCTGATGCAATGGCAAGAATCCGCTTACGGCTGGGCGCTGTTTTCGGTCTATGGCTTGGCCCAGGTGGCGCTGACGTTTGCGATCTGCATGCCGCTCGAACGATGGCGGCCGATCGAACGCTGGCCGGATGGCAGAGCAGTGATGACCGACGTGCTCTACACGATCATCGCACGGGCGGGTCTGCTTCCGCTTGTCACCTTCGTGGGCTTCTACCATGCCCAAGCCTGGTTCAACGGCCTGCTGCTGGATGCAGGATGGCTGCCGCCGACGTTGGAAAGCATGGTGCCGGGCCTCGCCGGACAGCCGATTCTGGCATTCATCGTCTATGCGATTATCCTGGATTTCGCGGATTACTGGCGCCATCGGTTCTCGCATAAAGTGGGTTGGTGGTATGCGCTGCACTCCCTCCATCACGCCCAGCGGCAGATGACTTTTTGGTCGGACGATCGCAATCATATTCTCGATGACCTGATCTCCGCGTTATGGTTCGGCGTGATCGCGCTGCTGATCGGCATCTCGCCATTCCAGTTCCCGCTTCTGGTGCTTCTGCTTCGCTTCATCGAGA
>MKTV01000103.1:6572-33282 GCA_001898425.1 Rhodospirillales bacterium 69-11 | reverse complement strand
GCTGGATGACCTGCATTCGCCGCTGGATGCGGCGCAGGAACGTCTTGCTCTTGTAGCCACTGAAGTCATGCCCGACCCGATTGCGTAGCAGGGCATAGATTTCGGATTTGACCTGCTCCACCGTTTGACCAGCACATTCGCCGGCCGCTTCGGTCGCGAGACCGTCGATCATCTGCGCGCCATGAGCGAATTCGACGAGCTTGGCCCCCATCTGATCGACCGGGAGGGCGAGATCGACCATTCCCGTGGCGATGGCGCTGTTCGGCATGTCCGGGTGACCAGGACCAAAGCCATCCGCCACCTGGGCGAGTGTCAGCCCATCGCGTTCCTTGATCGCCTTCAGGCCAAGCGTGCCGTCCCCGTCGCCGCCGGAGAGCACAATGCCGATCGCCCGTTCACCGCGATCCCGTGCCAGCGCGCTGAAAAACACGTCGATCGGCTTGCGTTCCCGCCGACCAGGAATCTGCGTGCGCAGTTGGAGCCGTCCGGCCTCGATGCCCAGAACGGCATCCGCGCTCAGCAGATAGACCGTGTCCGGCAACACTTCCATCCCATGCTCTGCACGATGGATCGGCAGCGCGGTGAACCGGGTGAGGATTTCCGGTAACTGGCTCTCGTGCGTTGGGCTGAGATGGGTCACGATCACCAGCCCGATACCCGGCCGGGATGGCAATCCGCGGAAGAAGCCTTCCAGGGCCTCCACGCCCCCGGCAGAAGCACCGATGCCCGTGATCGGGAAGATGGCGTCGTTGCTCACGGACCGATCCCCTGCACTCCGGCCGGGCGCGGTTCGCACGTCTCCGTCGCCCACCCGATGCCATCCGCACCGTTCGCCAGCTCCTGTGCATGCGTCTCGTCGCGCGGGAAGCCGTCCTGCGGCAGGTGCAACGCGGGACGCACCATTTCGTTCCCGGCCTGGAAGCGGCCGGACCGGACTTGATCGTCAGGAAGATCCCGCAGCGGCTCGATCCGGAAGACATTCAGGGTGTGTTCTGGCGGCATGTTTCCTATCAACGGTGTCGCGGGCCTGAAGAGTGACGAATCCTGACATGATGAACAGTCACGTCAGCGCCATTGGCCCAGGAAGGCACGATGTCGCTGTCCTGACGCGGGCTCAGGTGCGATCACGGATCAGCTCGCGCTCGATCCCAAGTCGATCCCGGTCTCCATGGCAGCAACCGTTTGCTCGCGTGCATACCGCGCCGGTGGCACGCCGACATGACGGGCGAACGCCACGCTGAACGCGCTGGCAGAACCGTACCCCACGCGTTCCGCGACGTCCGCAATCCCATTGTCGTTCCGCCGAAGCATTTTCTTTGCCAAGGCCATGCGCCAGGCGAGCAGATATTCCATCGGAGCCACCCCGACGGTCCGGCTGAACCGGTCGAAGAACGCCGATCGCGAAAGCGAAGCCTCCTTCGCCAACTGCGTGCTCGTCCACCCGTGGGCCGGACTCTCATGCATCCGCCGGAGGGCGACGGCCAGGCGATCGTCGGCCAGCCCCCGGACGAGCCCGGGCGACGCGGCCGTGCCGGCCGTGGAGCGCAAGGCTTCGATGAGAAGCACCTCGACGAGGTGGGCAAGGATCACCTCGCGCGCCGGACGCCGCTCGCGGAACTCGTCTCTCACCAGTTGCACGAGAGTGGCGAGCCGCGTCTCTCCGCGGACGTGGACGAGTTGGGGCAGCAGCGATACCAGCAGGCTGGCGTCGGGGGAGCCGAAGCTGCAATGGCCCACCAGGATCCGCAGGTCGGTCGGACCTTCCATGTCGCCGATCCTGACTTCGCCGGGGGCAAGGACGACCGGATCCGTTGGGGGAACATCCTCGGCGGGAGGCACCAGGCTGGAGAGCGCGATACCGTAAGCCGACGGGATCAGGACGAAGTCGCCCGAGTGGAACTCGACCGATGTGTGCCGGTCGACCTTCAGCCGACACGCGCCCTCGAGGATCACGCAGTAGAACGGCTGCCCGACATCCAGGCGATCTATGCGCCAGCACCCGGCCCCCAGGACGAGCTTGGAATACCGGGCGCTCGGCTGGAGCAGCGCGACGACTTCCGCGAGTGGGTCGACGATAACCGGACTCCTGCAAACACATCCTGGACGTCCGATGATAGATGGTCCAGCCGCCGCGATCTATGGTCCTGCGAGGAAAACCCCTTTCGAGAGCTGCCATGAACACGATCCTGATTACCGGATGCTCGTCCGGCTTCGGACTCGAGACCGCCGGATACTTCCTCGATCGCGGCTGGAAGGTCATCGCCACCATGCGCACGCCGCGCGAGGACGTGCTGCCCCGGTCGGAGCATCTGCGCGTGCTGGCGCTGGATGTCACGGATGCGGACGGCATCCGCCGAACCATCGAGGCCGCGGGGCCGATCGACGCGCTCGTCAACAATGCCGGCTTCGGATCGGCCGCGCCCGCCGAGACCACCCCGATGGCGACCGTGCGCGAACTCTTCGAGACCAACACCCTCGGCACGATGGCCGTGACTCAAGCGGTGTTGCCGCAGTTCCGGGAGCGCAAGGCCGGCGTCGTCGTGAACGTCACCTCGACCGTGACCTTGCGATCGCTTCCGCTGCTCTCCGCCTACACCGCGAGCAAGGCGGCGGTGAACGCCTATACCGAGGTGCTTGCGCTCGAGCTCGAGCCGTTCGGCGTGCGCGTGCGCCTGGTGCTACCGGGGCGTGCGCCCGAGACCCGTTTCGGCGAGACCGCACGCTCCCGCGTTCAAGGCCTCGATCACGAGGCCTATGCCGACCTGGTGAAGAGCGTCTTCGCCCGCTTCGCCGAACCAGGCCCGATCACCCATGCGCAGGACGTGGCCGAAGCGGTGTGGCGCGCGGTGACCGATCCAACGAGCCCCATGCGCATTCCCGCCGGCGCGGACGCCGTGATCTGGGCCGAGGAGGGCTGAGTCAGGCGAGCGGCGGAGGGCGGTCGGACGGCCCGCCGCCCGCGCCGCACGGAGCCCCCGATGAGCGCGCCTGGCGCACGCGGAGGGGGCGCAGACCGTCCCTCACACCTGCGAATACCCCGATCCCTTGATGTCGACCCCGCGACCCGCCGCCTGATCGATCCAGCCGAACTCCTTCAGGATCTGCTGGCTGTAGGTCACCCGGCCGTTCACCTTTGCGGCCGGCTCGCTCGCCAGCAGCAGGGCGGCCTTCGCCATCAGGATCGGCGGCTCGCCTTTCGGGTCGTCGGCCCCGGTCACCAGCTTGAAGTGCACCGTCCCCGGCGTCGGCACCACCTTGGACGGCGATACCGCCGTCACCGCGATGCCGCCATACTGCGACACCTCCTGCGCCAGGCCTTGCGTGAACCGTTCCAGCGCGGCCTTGCTCGCGCCGTACATCACGCCGCCCCGGATTTCCTGGTCCTCGTACGGCCCGCGGCCCGGCCCGATCGCCGCACCGCTGCTGATGTTCACGATCGCCCCCGACCCGCGCGGGATCATGTCCTGCAGCACCGCCTTCGACAGGATGAACGGCGCGTGCACGTTCACCGCGAAGCAGCGCATCCATCGGTTGGTCGGGTAGTCGGCGGTCGGGATGTAGTAGTTCAGCGCCGCGTTGTTCACGAGCAGGTCGATCGGGCCGTAGGCGCGGCGCGCGGCCTCGACCAGCGCCAGGCACTCGCTCTCCTGGGAGACGTCGGCGGTCACCGCGGTCGCCTCTCCGCCCGCCGCGCGGATGCCGTCCACCGTGCGCTCGAGCGAGCCTTCCAGCATACGGTGCTCGCCTTCGCGCAGCGTGCGGGCGGCGCAGACGACGCGTGCGCCCTCCGCCGCGAAGAGTTCGGCGATCTCCTGGCCGATGCCCCGGCTCGCCCCGGTGACAATTGCGGTCTTGCCGGTGAGTTTACCCATGGATGCGTTCCCCCCACATGCATCGTCGCCGTATCTTCGGAGCCCGCCCGAGGGCTGGCAACCGCCGGTTCGGGACCACGTCGCTCTTGCAACAGAACGGGGCAAGCCGGATGCGCACCCTCTCCCTCGCCTGGCTCACCGCCGCCTTCATCGGCCTGGGCGCCACGGCGGCCCTGGCCGACATCTCCCAGACCGACCGCAACTTCGTGGTCCAGGCCGCGACCGGTGGCTTCGCGGAGGTCGATCTCGGCCGCCTCGCCGCCCAGAAGGGCACCACCAGCGCCATCAAGCAATATGGCCAGCGGCTGGTGACCGATCACTCCCAGGCGAATGAGGAGCTGATGCAGATCGCCGACGAGGCCGGGATCGAGTTGCCCACCGAGATGGACCGCCGGACCGCTTCCACCCTGCAGCGGCTGCGCGGCACCACGGGCACCGGCTTCGACCAGGCCTTCATCCAGCGGATGATCGCCGACCACCAGCGCGACATCCAGCTCTTCCGGAAGGAAGCGCAATCGGGATCCGACCCCACGATCAAGGGGTTCGCGCAACGGTACCTGCCGATCCTGCAGGTGCACCTGCAGATGGCGCAGGGGCTGAACCGCCCGGATTCGAGCTGGTAGCAGCGCGGCACGGCGCGGAATGGCGTCCGCGCTGCGGGCTGGGATCGCCATCGACCAGGACGCCGATACCCGCCCAGACGGCCGCTGCCACGACGCACCCGTCCTCACGGCTGCCTCCGCCGACCGGGCTTCCCGGCCGTTCAGGGCCGTGGTACGACGGGTACATCGATCCCGGTAAAAAAACGTATGGCCCGCCCCGTCTGCAAGGATGATTCGGATGGCGTGTTGGTCTGCATCAACGTATCCGGTCTCAGGGCTTGCACCCTGGCCAAGATGGGTTCCGCGCGTCTCGGGCCTCATAAGGATTGCGATGTCGAGCACCACATTTTTAACCAGGCTGCCGCGACGCCGGTTCGACCGTTAAGCCATCTGTTTTCCACCTCCACAGACTTCCTGCGCGGCTCCGACCTGTTGTCAGCCGCTATTCTTTCATCAGACGCTCACAGCCTGCTGGCCGTATGAACTGCCGTGGCGCAGCACGGCCCAAGCAATGCGTGCAAGCTTTGCAGCCAGCGCCACGACCGCAACGTTGGGGTGCGCTCGCGTAAGCAATTGGCGCACCCAGGTGCCGGTCGGCGTCGCCTGCCTGACGAAGTGGGCCATGGCGGCACGCGCGCCGTGGATCAGCTGGGTTCTCAGATACTTGTTTCCGCGTTTGCTGATCCCCAGAAGCTTGGTCTTCCCGCCAGTGGAGTGCTGTCGTGGCGTGAGGCCAAGCCAGGCAGCCAGATCGCGGCCCTTTTCAAAGGCCGAGGCATCACCCACGGCAGCGACCAGGGCTGTGGCGTTGATCACCCCGATCCCCGGAATACTCGCCAGCCGTCGCGCGTCGTCGTCCTGCCGCGTCAATGCCACCAACTCGTCGTCGTAGGCTTTGATCCGGCGATCAAGCTCAGTCCACTCGTCCCGGAGTTCCTGAAGAAGCCGCAGCACGCGCTTGCTGATCTGCAGCTCGCCCGCCATGAGTTCGTCTAGCCGCTTGATGAGCGGTGCGCGACGCTTTGGCAGGATCACACCACGCTCAAGCAGCACGGCCCGCAGCTGGTTGGTCAGCCTTGTCCGACCAGCCACCAATCGCTCGCGTGCTCGATGCAGCACTTGCAGATCCAGCTGTGCTTCGCTCTTCAGGGTGACCAGCCGCATGGTCGGCCGTGTCGCGGCCTCGGCGATTGCCTCTGCGTCACGATCGTCGGTCTTCTGCGCCTTCACGTAGGGAGCGACATATTCCGGCGACATTAGCCGCACGGTGTGGCCCTGAGACACGAAGGTGCGGCCGAGGAAGTGCGCGCCACAACAAGCCTCCATCGCCACCACGCAGGCTGGCAGCGTGGCGACGAACTTCACCACGCCCTCGCGTGTCATCCGCCGTCGTAGGATGACGGAGCCAGTGCCATCCAGACCCGCGAGGCTGCAGCTGTTCTTGCCCAGATCGATTCCCAGCACGGCGATCGGTGTCTTGGTCATTGGTCCTCTCCTCTGATCCCGGCACAAGCCTGCGACGGGTGGTGAGGGGCGGGCCATCCCATAAGGATAGTCATTCACTTGGGAGAATTGAGGACCATCCAGGCCGGACCAGCGTGACAGCCCGTTCCCGCGAGTTCAGCCTGAAAACTCTTCTGCTGCTCGCGCTGCTCGCCGTCTCGCTGCCCCCGGCCGTGCTCGCCGGCAGCGTCGTCTTCAAGCTTGCCGCCTCGCAGGAAGCAACGCTGGAGGCCGGCGTACGCCAGCGGGTCGATGCGATCGCGACGGCGACGGACCGGTATTTCGACAGCGTCGCCTCCGTCCTGCAGGCGGTCTCGATGTCCATCTCGCTGCAACGCGGCGACCTCGGGGCGTTCCGCACCACGGCACAGGCTCTCGTCCATACGGACGCACTTGCCGGCGGCCTCGCCCTGCTCTCCACGACCGGATCGGTGCTGCTCGAAGCGCCCGGCAGCGCCTCGACGGACGGGCTGGAAGCAGATGCGCGGGACGCGGTGGGAGAGGTCGTCCGGACGGGGCAGCCCGCGGTATCGAACCTCTACGCATCGCATGACCTGCGCAATGCCGCGGTCGCCGTGGCTGCGCCGGTCTTCCGCAACGGCGCTCTCGCCTACGTCCTCCTGACCCTGGTGCCGGCCGCCGAGCTCGACGCGTTGCTGCGGGGACAGCACCTGCCGTCCGACTGGATCGCGGCCCTCGTCGATCAGAATGGGACCATCGTCGCGCGGACGAGGGATGCCGACCGGTTCGTCGGACGGCCCGCCAACGCGGAATTCATGTCCCACGTGATCGGTGAGAGCGGGAGCTTCACCAACGTCAACCTCGACCGGGTGGACGTCTACGGCACCTTCCGGAAGTCCCCCGAAACCGGCTGGCTGAGCGCAATCGGCCTTCCCCGCTCGTCGCTCGTCGCGCCCGTCCAGCACTCCCTGGCATGGCTCATCGGCGGCAGCGTCATGGTCCTCCTGGTCGCCGTCGGAATCGGGGCGTGGGCGACACGACGCATCGTTGCCCCCGTCCGCCTGATCACCGCTGCCGCGCACACGATCGGCGAAGGGCACGTGCCGGTCGCAGCGCCCACGGGCGTCGCCGAACTGACCGAAATCGGCCGCGAACTGGTCAAGGCCGGCGAGCGTCGCCGCGAGGCGGAGGCGGCGGAGCGGAAGACCGCCGAACAGTTGCAGGGACGTCAGCGCATGGAGACCGTGGGGCAGCTCGCGGCGGGCGTCGCCCACGACTTCAACAACCTGCTGATGGTGCTGAACGGGAACCTCGAGATGCTGGAGCGTGAACCGCTCTCGCCCCGCGCCGCCCGTCTCGTCTCGGCCGGCCTGCGCGCGGTCACGCGGGGCGACAAGCTGGTCAGCCAGATCCTCACCTTCGGGCAGCGGCAGATGCTGAAGGCCGAACCTTGCGACATCGAGGCGCAGCTCTCCGGCATGTTCGGCCTGCTGCAGACCGCGCTCGGCCCGGAGATTCCCATCAAGCACGACTTCGCCGCGCCCGGCGCGATCAGCGTCGTCGACAAGACCGAGTTCGATCGCGCCATCCTCAACATCGCCATCAATGCGCGGGATGCGATGAACGGGCCCGGCGTGTTCCGCATCGCAACCAGCCTCGCGGCCAACGGCGCGAACGTCGCCGGCCCGTCCATCCGGGTGGCGTTCAGCGACACGGGCGCCGGCATGCCAGCGGACGTCCTCGGCCGCGCCTTCGATCCCTTCTTCACGACGAAGGAGGTGGGGCATGGCAGCGGCCTCGGCCTGAGCCAGGTCTATGGCTTCGCCCGCCAGTCCGAAGGCCATGTCGCGCTGGAGAGCGAACTCGGGCAGGGAACGACGGTCATCATCGAGCTGCCGCTCTCCTTCCGCAAACCGGCGACGATCACGGAAGAAGCGCCGGGGAGAGCCGAACCCTCGCTCATCGGGTTGACGGTGGTCGTCGTCGACGACACGCCAGACGTCCTGGACGTCGTCACCGCGACGCTGGAAGCGGTCGGATGCACGGTGCTGCGCGCGGCCAATGGTGCCGAGTGCCTGGCCATTCTCAGCGATCACTGTGAGCGCGTGGCGGTGGTGCTGACGGACGTCATGATGCCGGGCGGCATGATGGGCACGGAACTGGTCGGCCGCATCCGGGAGATCTGCCCGAACGTGCCTGCCGTCCTGATGTCGGGCTATGCCCAGCACCAGAACGACAACGACGTCCTGCGCAAGCCGTTCTCCAGCCGCATGCTGCTGAACGCGGTGCAGGCGGCGACGCGGAAGCGCGGCGAGCGGGCCTGACCCAGACCACGCGTCTGCGTCGCGTGCCGGGCACGGCGTGACGACGCCGGACGATCCGACATCCACCAGCGCCGGTCGTCGTCCGCACGATGCGTGCGCCGCCGGCCGCAACCACCGCGAAGACAATCAGGCGAGGACAATCATGCATTTCCTGGGCATCGACTGGGTCGGCGTCAATGCCGAGAACGGCCGCAAGCTGGTGCTGTCGATCGTCTTCATCGCGGTCGTGCTCCTGGTCGGTGCGGGCTTGCGGGCCTTGGCCGGTCTCGTGCTGAACCGAGCGGACTACGAGTCCGAGCAGACGCGGTTCTGGACGCGACAGGGCGTCAGCCTGATCGCGGCCGTGGTGCTGATCCTGGGTCTGTTGTCCATCTGGTTCAACGACCCGACCCGCCTCGCGACGGCATTCGGCCTGATCTCCGCCGGCTTGGCGTTCGCCCTGCAGCAGGTGGTGACGTCGATCGCCGGCTACTTCGTCATCCTGCGCGGCAACACGTTCACGGTGGGCGACCGCATCTCCATGGGCGGGGTGCGCGGCGACGTGCTGCGCCTGGGGTTCGTCCAGACGACGATCATGGAAATGGGGCAGCCGCCCAGCGTGCAGGGTGCGGAACCGGCGATGTGGGTCAGGAGCCGGCAGTTCACCGGCCGCATCGTCACGGTGAGCAACTCGAAGATCTTCGCCGAACCGGTGTTCAACTACACCCGCGACTTCCCGTTCATCTGGGAGGAGATGGCGATCCCGATCTCCTACACCGCCGACCGCGCCAGGGCGGAGCAGATCCTGCTGGAGGCCGCGCGGGCCCATGCGTTGCGGGCGGACAGCATGGCGGCGGATGCGAAGCGCACCCTGCAGCAGCGCTTCGGCGTGGAGCCGATCGATCTCGATCCCAAGGTCTTCTACCGCCTCACCGACAACTGGCTCGAACTGACGGTGCGGTTCATCCTCGGCACGCACCAGATCCGGGGCGCGAAGGACGCGATGAGCCGGCAGATCGTCGCCGCCCTGGACGAGGCCGGCATCGGCCTCGCGTCCGCGACATATGACATCGTCGGCTTCCCGCCGATCGAGCTGCGGCGGCCCCGAGCGGCGAATTCCTGACGCTTCGCAGGCGCCGGCTGCGATGCCGGCGCCCTGTGTCCATCGCAGCGGACCGATGACCGCCGCTGCGCGCCTATCGGCGTTTCGCCGCCAGGGCCGCAGCACGGCGGAGCACGGCGTGGGCGCGCTCCACCACCGGCACGTCGATCATCGCGCCTTCGAACTGCACCGCACCGACGCCGTCCGCCATCGCGGCGTCGTAGGCGGCGACCATGCGCCGCGCGCGGTCCACTTCCTCCGCCGAGGGCGCGAACTCCTCGTTCAGCACGGCGATCTGCAGCGGGTGGATGGCGCTCGCGCACACGAAGCCCAGGCGCTTCGAGCGGCGGACGATCTGGCGGAACGCCTCCTGGTCGCGGAAATCGGCGATCGAACCCACGAACCCCATCGGCAGCACGCCGGCCGCGCGCGCGGCGAACAGCGTGTGCTGCTTGGGGTAGAACAGCCCCTCCGGCTCCGACTGCATGCCGACATCGGCCGCGAAATCCTCGGCGCCGAGGCTGAGCCCGACGATGCGTGGATGCGCGCGCGCGATCTGCTCGATGCGGAAGAAGCCGGCGGCGGTCTCGACCAGCACGACGAACTTGATTGCGCCGGCAACCAGTCCGCGTTCGGCCTCCAGCTCCGCGACGATCTCGGCGACGGCGAGCACGTGTTCCGGACTGTCCACCTTGGTCAGCAGCAGGCCGGCGACGCCGGGGATCACCGCGGCCTCCAGGTCGCGCACCAGCATCCGCCACGGCCGGTTGACGCGCACCAGCACGTCGGCCCCGTTGCGCGCGACCTGCGGGATGGCGCCCGCGATCAGGGTGCGCGCGTGCTCCTTCTGCGAGGGCGCGACCGCGTCCTCGAGGTCCAGGATGATGGCGTCCGCGCCGCGATCGGCGCCGGTGCGGACGAATTTCTCCGCGGTCACCGGGACGAACAGCAGCGACCGCCAGACGGGCAGATCCGCACGCATCAGCTTGCCTCCCCGATCACGCCGTCGGCCTGCAGCGCGGCGATCCGCGCCGCGTCGCAGCCGAGGCCTTGCAGGATCTCGCGCGTGTGCTCGCCCAGCGCCGGCGCGGGGCGGCGCAGCCGACCGGGCGTGTCGGACAGGCGCGGGATGACGTTGTGCATCACGACGGAGCCGGCCTCCGCATCCGGCGTCTCGACCAGCACGCCGCGCGCGGCGACGTGCGGATCATCAAGGAGCTGGTCGACCTCGTAGATCGGGCTCGCAGTGACCTCGGCCGCCTCGAAGATCGCCATGTTCTCGGCGAGCGTGCGGGCGCGGATGAAGTCGCCCACCGCGCCGTCGCAGGCGTCGATGTTGCGGATGCGGTCGGTGTTCGTGCGGAAGCGCGGATCGTCGATCATGTCCGCCCGCCCGATCGCGCGGAACAGGCGTTCGGCCATCTGCTGGATGGAGGCGGAGATCGCGATGAACCGCCCGTCCGACGTCTCGTAGACGTTGCGCGGGGAGGTGGTGAGGGAGCGGCTGCCGGTGCGCGGCGGCTTCTCGCCGGTGAGCCGAAAGGCGGCGGGGTCGGCGCCGAGAACGGAGATGATCGGCTCGAGGAGGGAGAGGTCGATGACCTGGCCCTTGCCGCCGTGCTCCACCTGGCGCCGCGCGACCATGATCGCGTAGGCGCCGTAGAGGCCGGCGATCATGTCGGCCATGGCGAGCGGCGGCAGCACCGGCGGGCGATCGGCATAGCCGTTCTTCGCGGCGAAGCCCGACATGCCCTCGACCAGGGAGCCGAAGCCGGGCCGGTCGCGATACGGACCGTCCTGGCCGAAGCCGGAGATGCGCACGATGATCAGCTTCGGGTTGCGCGCGTGCAGCGCCTCGGGGGCGAGGCCCATCTGCTCCAGCGTGCCGGGGCGGAAGTTCTCGATCAGCACGTCGGCGGTGGCGAGCAGGTCGAGCAGCACGTCGCGGCCGGCCTGCGGGCGCAGGCTGAGCGCGAGACTCTTCTTGTTGCGGCCGTAGACTTTCCAATGCAGCGACAGGCCCTGGACGCGCCAGGCGCGGAGCGGATCGCCCACCTTGGGGTCTTCGACCTTGATCACCTCGGCGCCCTGGTCGGCGAGCTGCAGGCTGACCATGTTGCCCGCGACGAGGCGGGAGATGTCGACCACGCGCAGCCCGTCGAGCGGCGCGGGCGCGGTGGGATCGAAAGCCACACTCTGGATCATTCCGCTCTCTCTTGGACGCTTTGGTGACCGCCACGCCGCGCATCGCATTCCGCGCGCCGACGATCCGCCCTAATGTCCCGCCAGACGCAGGTGGCCCGCAAGGGCTGAAACGGGAACGCGCAAGCGGCTGCCCCCGCAACTGTGAGCGGCCGGTCCCGGCGACGGGACCTACCGCGGCCCATCATGCCATTGCCGAACGGCGAGAAGGCGGGCCGCGGCGAGGCCGCGAGCCAGGAGACCGGCCGGCGTCGAGACTGCGCGCGCGCGACGGGCGGGGTGCACCGGGGCAGCGGGGAGAAACCCGCATGCGAGCTGTCGATCCCTGGTCGATGGAGAACCGCATGCGCCGATCCCTCGCGCTGTTGGCGACTACCGTGCTTGCCTCCCCTGCCCTCGCGCAGCCTGCGCCCGCGTCGGGTCCCGTCCCCGCCGCGCCCGCCCCCGCCGCGACCGTCCCCGTCGCGCCCGCCCCGATCGCCGCGGGCACGCCGACCGCTGCCGCCCTGCCCGCGACCGCAACCGCGACCGCGAGCGCGACTGCGCCCGAAATCCAGTTGAACGACGTCGTGGTGACCGCGACGCGCGTGCCGACGCCGCTCGAGCAGATCCCGGCCAGCGTCTCGGTGGTCGATCGGCAGACCATCGACGTGAACGACTACAACACGCTGACCGACGCGCTCGCGACGATCCCCGGCATCCGCGTCAGCCCCTCGGGCGGGCCGGGCGGCCAGGCGAGCGTGTTCATCCGCGGCACCAATTCCAACCACGTGCTCGTGCTGCGCGACGGCATGCCGATCAACGACGCGTCGGAGGCGAACGGCGCGTTCAACTTCGGCATCGACACGCTGTCCGATATCGAGCGGATCGAGGTGATCCGCGGCCCGATGGCGGCGCTGTACGGATCGGGCGCGATCGGCGGCGTGATCAACCTGATCTGCCGCCAGGGCAAGGAACCGGGGTTCCACGTGAGCGGCGACCTGCAAGGCGGCTACCCGGCGCAGGTGCGCGGCGCCGTGGTGGCGAGCGGGATCGAGGGGCCGATCGACTTCGCGGCAACGCTCGAATCGCAGTCGCAGACCGGCTACGACGCGGTGCCCGAACGCATGTCGGTCTATACCGGCACGCCGCAGGGTTTCCGCGACCGCGTGGCCACGCTGAACCTGGGCTACACGCCCATCGAGGGCACCCGCCTGTCGCTGTTCCTGCGCGGGCAGCAGGCGTTCTTCGGCTTCAACAACCTGGGCTACCCGACCTTCGACAACTCCAACTCCACCGGCCAGTCCGACTCGCTGCTGGGACGGATCGGCGTGACGTCGAAGATGTTCGGCGGGGTCTACGAGACCGGGCTGTTCGTCGGACGCCTGCAGGACGACCGGCAATACCTGCAATGGCTCAATCCCGCGGACCCGAACCAGGCCGAGGGCAACAGCCGCTACCATTCTTACCGCACCGACGTGCAGTGGAACAACACGGTCCATCTGGACGACGCACTGCCGGCGGCGTTCTCGGCCAGTGCGCTCACCTTCGGCTACGAGTACATCGGCGACACGGCGAAGGTGCGCGTGAACACGAGCTCCTTCGGATCGGTGTTCGCCCAGGACGCGAATGCGTCGATGACGACGAACGCCGCCCATGCCGGGCTGCAGACCACGCTGTGGGAGAGGCTGACCCTGACCGGCCAGGTGCGGCAGGACTGGGTGGGCAGCAACGCGCCGACGACGTGGCGGATCGGCAGCGTCGTGGACGTGCCGGAAGTGCTGACGCGCTTCAAGGCGGCCTATGGCACGGCGTTCCGCGCGCCATCGCTGTTCGACCGCTACGGGATCGACAGCTACGGCTATGTCGGCAACCCCGCGCTGAAGCCCGAGGAGGCGCAAGGCTGGGAACTCGGCTTCGTCACCACCGTCCCCGCCGCCGGCCGCGCGGACTTCGTGAGCTTCGGCGCGACCTACTTCAATCAGCAGGTGCAGAACCTCATCACCACCGTGTTCGCTCCGGTCTACACCGCGGTGAACATCGGATCGGCCCACATCCAGGGCGTGGAGACGGAGGTGACGCTGCGTCCCGCCCGCTGGCTGACCCTGCGCGCGAGCTGGACGTTCACGGATGCGCAGAACGCCGATGACGGCACGCGGCTGTTGCGGCGCCCGCAGAACACCGGGTCGGTGAACGCGACGATCACCCCCCTGGTCGGCCTGACCATCTCGCCGGAGCTGGTGTACACGGGCACGTTCCGCGACTACCTGTATGGCAATGACAGCCTGGGGATCGGCTACGGCTCCTCCCAGCAGGGGCTGCTCGCGAACCTGACGGTGACCTACGAGGTGAAGCCGGGCGTGCAGCTCTACGCCAACGGGCGGAACATCTTCGACTCGAAGTTCGAGCCGGTGAACGGCTACCAGACCCCAGGTCCGACGGCGGTCGCGGGCATCCGGATCAAGCTCTGAAGGAGGCTTCAGCAATCGGTGTCATGGCCGGCGAAGGCCGGCCATCCACGACGTCCTCAGTCACGTGCCGGAGCATTGCTCCCCCGGGAGACGCTGCGGGCCCTACACGCCGCGTGCGACGCGTCCGGTCCGCGTGGCGGGACGCCGGCGGAAGCTGCGAAGGAAGCGGCGGAACCCGGCCCATTGCTGCTGGACATAGGTGCCGGTGGCGAGGGCCTCTTCCCCGGACGGATCGCCGGTCTGCACGTAGTCGCGCCCGAAATCGGCCGTCCCGAACATCATGTCCCACCAGGGGAAGACCGCCCCGTAATTGCAGCTCCGCTGGCCGGCGGCGCGCACGCCGTGATGCGCGCGGTGGAAGCGCGGCGAGATCAGCAGGCGATCGCCCAGCCAGCCGAAGGATAGCCGGACATTCGCGTGCGACAGGCTCTCGAGGAAGCGCAGGACGAGCACCAGCAGCGGGAACTGCAGCGGCGGCACGCCGATCAGCAGCGCGATCACGCCGAACCAGACGAAGGCGATGACGTCGTCCAGCAGATGATTGCGGTCGTCGGACCAGAACGTCATCTGCCGCTGCGCATGATGCAGCGAGTGCAGCGCCCACCACCAGCGGAACTGGTGCGACAGCCGGTGCCGCCAGTACTCCGCGAAGTCCAGGATGATCGCGTAGACCACGAAGGTCAGGACCTGCTGGCCCATCAGGAACGGGAACAGCCGCTCCAGCGTCGGGGGCACCCAGCCGTGGTCCGCGAGGATGCCGTTTGCCCAGACCTGCGCGCGATAGAACACCACGTAGGTGACGAAGGGCAGGATGCCGACGCGCGAGAGCACGGTGTAAAGCGCGTCCACCCAGACCGCCTTGCTGTCCGGCCAGCGCTCCACCGGTCGCCAATGCTCGAGCGGCAGGCAGACCGCAAAGGTCACCGCCACCTGCACCGCGCCATACACCGCGAACAGGGCCCAGCCGTAGGAGACGTCCTCCCAGTTCATGAGGCCGGTCTCGTAGAGCAGCGGGATCAGCAGGTGTTCCTGCAGCCACCCCGCGGTGAGGTCGAACGGATCCTGCATGGGATCACCGGCTGGCGAGAGGCGTGGGCGAGGGCGCGTTCGGGTTGAGGAAGATCCCGTGCGGCGAGCGGCCGACATTCACCGTGTCGTATTCGCCGGTCGCGGGATCGAGGATCGCGACCTTCTCCGCCCAGCGCCGCGTGATCCACAGCTTGCCGTCCGGGGCGAAGGCGATGTCGTCGGGACCGCCCGGGATCTTGTAGGTGCGGATCGGCTGCAGGGTCTTCGCGTCGAGGGAGACGGTGGTGCCGCCGGCGCGGTTGTTCACCCAGATGATCTTCCGGTCGGGGGAGACGAACAGGTTGTGGGCGCCGCGGCCGGTCTTGATCTCGGCGACGACGCGGCCGTCCTTGGGATCGACCTTCGCCAAATGGTCCGTGCCCATGTCGGCGACCAGGATCATTCCATCATGCCAAAGCACGCCGGCCGGGGTCTTTCCCACGGGCTTGTCCCACAGCACGGTCATGTTGGTCAGGTCGAAGGCGATCAGCCGGTCGGTGTCCTGCAGGCTGACGAAGACGCGCTTCGAATCGGGGGAGAAGTCCAGGTGGCTGGGGGTCTTGGCCACCGGGAAGCGCTTCACCAGGGTCATCGTCGCCGCGTCGTACACGTCCACCTGGTTGCGGGCGAGACCATTCACCACCAGGAACTTGCCGTCGGGGCTGAAGCCCAGCTGATACGGGTCGGCGCAGGGCATCCGCTTCTGCAGCGCGCCGGTCGCGGGATCGAGGAACAGCATCTCGTTGCCGACCGTGTCGCCGACCAGCAGGCTCTTGCCGTCGGGGCTGAGCATCAGGTGATGCGGCTCCCGCAGGACCGGGATCCGCCGGACCTCCTGCTTCGTCGCCATGTCGACGACGCTGACCGACGCGCCCGCCGAGTTGATGACGAAGGCGATCCCGCCGCCGGCCTGCGCGACCCGCGGCGCGGCCCCCAGCAGAATGAGCAACAAGAACAGAGAGATGAGGCGGCGCATTCAGGTGGTCCTCGGGGCCGGTCTGGCCGTTCCCTACGCCTTTCGCGCGGTGGGTCGCAAGGCAGATCGCATCCCCGCCTCGCATTCCCCGCGTGCAAAGATCGCAGTCGCGAACGCGAACAGGACACAGGCGGGCGTGGAGATCAGGACGTTGTCCGTGAAGGCGTGTGCGGCGAAGGCGAGGAAGGCGATCCGCATGATCCAGCGCTCACCCCGCGCCAGCACCGCGCTGCGCCGCACCACCCAGGCGGTGAAGAGCAGGAGGAGCAGGAGACGGCCGATCTGCCCTCCCTCGACCTCCATTCGCAGGTACTCGTTGTGGGCCGCCCAGGTGTGCAGCCGCCGCGCCACCTGGCTGTCCGGCGCGATGATGACGTTGCCCGCCCCCAGCCCCCAGCCGAACCACGGCGATTCGGCCGCCGCCGCGCGAAAGGACGGCCAGAGATACTCCCGGCCGCTGAGGTTCCCGAGGTCGTTGGTGAGCAGGTTGAAGACCCGCACCGCCGTGAGGTCCTGTGCGAACAGCACGAGCGGGACGAGCAGGAGCCCGCCTCCCAGCAGCAGGCCGACGCGCCGCCGCGGCGAGAGGTGCGCGGACGGCACTGCGAACACGGCGAGGAGCACGACGCCGCACGCATAAGCCAGCGGCGCGCGGGCGCCGGTCAGCACCAGGATGACCAGATTGGTCCCAAGCAACGTCGCGTTTCGGGGCCGTCCGTCACGCCAATAGGCGATCAATGCCGCGTAGACCGCCGGCAGGCAGACCCCGGCGAGAAAGGCCGGGTGGCCGAGTCCGGCCAGCCGCCATCCGCCGCTGTCGACGAAGAGCGGGCGCAGGCCCAGCATCGCGAGCAGCGCTCCGCCGGCCACGGCGACGACCGGCGCGCGCGGCACCGCCCACAGGATGGCGGCGCACCAGGCGGGCGGCAGGCGAGCGAAGCCGAACGCGTAGGGCGCGACCGATCCGAACAGGGAGCGGAGGCTGTCGGCGAGGGTCAGTCCGGGATGAAGCCCGTGCAGCGGCCCCCAGGCACCGATCGCGACGAATCCCCAGGCCGGGTTGAGGGCGTCGAAGCGCAGCCCCCAGCGCCATACGCAGGCGAATGCCAGCAGAAGCGCGCCCGCCTTCACGACGGCGATCGTGGCCTGGAACGCCGCCGGACCGATCAGGTCGTTCAGCGCCATCTCCGGGGTCGCCCCGGCGACGAGCAGCCACACGGCGCAGACGGCCGGGAGGTACCGGTAGGCCAGCAGCACGAGCGCGGTCGCCAGCGTCGCGCCCAGCAGCAGCCAGTACAGCGACGGGGCGAGCCAGGCGGCACCGCACAGGGCGGCGAGCAGCCCGACGATCACCGCCTGCAGCAGCGTCAGATCGGTGGAAGGCAGGACCGCGCCGCGCCACATCCGGGCAGGATGCGCGGGAGAGGTGAAGAAACTCCTGCCACGCCGTCATCCGTCGCGGGGCGGGCAGCGTTTGCCGGCGCCGCGCGCGGTGAGCCCTAGCCGGCGCCGCGCGCGGTCAGCCTCTCCGCAAGCGGATCAGCCCATGTAGGCGCCGCCGTTCACGTGCACGACCTCGCCGGTCATGTATGCCGCCGCGTCGGAGGCCAGGAAGACCGCCACGCCCGCGATGTCGGCTGGCGTCGCCATGCGGCCGAGTGGGACGGCCTGCGCCATCACCTGGAGTTCGGCGTCGGTGTTGCCGTAGCGGGGCTGGGCGGTGTCGGTCAGGCCGGGGGCGATCGCGTTCACGCGGATCCCGTGCGGCGCCAGGGCCAGCGCCATCGCCCGCGTCAGCCCGACCACGCCGGCCTTGGTCGCCGAATAGTGGACGCCGAGCGGAGTGCCGGAGAGGGCGCGGGAGCTGAGGTTGACGATGCTGCCCCGCGTTCCGGCGGCGATCATGGCGCGGGCCGCCGCCTGGGCGCAGAAGGCCGTACCCTTGAGGTTGATCCCGTGCACGAAATCCCACTGCGCCGGCGTCATCTCGAGGAACGCCACGCGCGGGAACACACCCGCATTGTTCACCAGGACGTCGAGCCCGCCGAGACCGGATACGGTCGTCTCCACCATGCCGGCGATCTGCTCGGGATCGGCGACGTCGCCGCGGACGGTCAGGGCGCGCTGGCCGGCATCACGGACCTGCGTGGCGACGCGCTCCGCGGCGGCTTCGTCGTCCAGCCAGTTCACCGCGACGTCGTAGCCGGCGGCCGCGAAGGCGAGGGCGGCGGCCGCCCCGATGCCCTGCTGCGCCCCGGTCACCAGCACCACTCTCGCCATTGGTCATCCCCGTCTCTGCACGGGAAGCCTAGGGCCGCGGCGCGCATGCGGGCAATCCGTGGGTCCGCAATGGACCGATGATCCGGCGCGATCGGAGCGCTGCGTTGAGACCAATTCCCCCTGCGCTGGGATCACCTGCCTCGGATCCGTTCGGGTCCGCTCAGACAGGCTTGACGAGTCGGTGGTGCTTGCGCCCGGCGGAGAGCTTGATCGCGCCATCCCGCAGATCGGTGGCGGAGACCGTCAGCGCCTCTTCCGACACCGGCGTGTCGTTGATCCGCGCACCGCCGCCACGGATCAGGCGCCGCGCCTCCCCGTTGCTGGCGGCGAGCCCGGCCAGCGTGAACAGGCGGAAGGCGGGGATTCCGGTGACGAGCTCCGCCTGTGGCACCTCGATCGAGGGCAGGGTCGCGGCGGCTTCGCCCTCCTCGAAGGCGCGGCGGGCCGTTTCGGCAGCAAGTTCCGCGGCCTCGCGGCCATGCGCAAGCGCGGTGGCCTCGGTGGCCAGCACCTTCTTCGCCTCGTTGATCTCGGCGCCGCCCAGGCTCTCCAGCCGCGCGATCTCATCGAGCGGCAGGTCGGTGAAGAGCTTGAGGAAGCGGCCGACATCCGCATCCTCCGTGTTGCGCCAGAACTGCCAGTATTCGTAGGCACCCAGCCGGTCGGCGGTGAGCCAGACGGCGCCCTGGGCGGACTTGCCCATCTTGGCACCGGACGCGGTGGCGATCAGCGGCGTGGTCAGGCCGTAGAGCTGGGCCCCCTCGGTGCGGCGGCCGAGCTCCATGCCGGAGACGATGTTGCCCCACTGGTCGGAGCCGCCGATCTGCAGCACGACCCCATGCCGGCGATGGAGCTCCCGGAAGTCGTAGCTCTGCAGGATCATGTAGTTGAATTCGAGGAAGGTCAGCGGCTGCTCGCGCTCGAGCCGCAGGCGGACCGAGTCGAAGCTGAGCATGCGGTTGACGGTGAAATGCACGCCGACGTCGCGCAGCAGCGGGATGTAGCCCAGCGCATCGAGCCAGTCGGCGTTGTTGGCCATGAAGGCGTCGCCGGGCTGGTCGCCGAAGCGCAGGAACGGGGCGAAGCAGCGGCGGATGCCGGCCATGTTGGCGGCGATCTGGGCGTCGGTCAGAAGCTGGCGGGACTCGTCCTTGCCGGACGGATCGCCGATGCGCGTCGTGCCGCCGCCCATCAGGACGAGCGGCGTGTGACCGTGCTTCTGCAGCAGGCGCAGGATCATGATCTGCACCAGGCTGCCGACATGCAGGCTGTCGGCGGTGCAGTCGAAGCCGATATAGGCCGTGATCGGGCCCTGGGCCATGCGCGCGCGCAGGCCTTCGGTGTCCGTGCATTGGAAGATGAAGCCGCGTTGCGTGGCTTCGGTCAGGAAGTCGCTGTTCGCCATGTCCCGCCGGCCCAGTTATCAAGGGTCGCAGCGGGTAGCACAGCGCGGGGGCGGGGAAAATGCTGCGGACGATCGGGCTGATGAGCGGCACGTCGCTGGACGGCGTCGATGCGGCTTATCTGGAGACCGATGGAGAGCGGATCGGCGCCTTTGGACCGACGCTGACCCTGCCCTACGACGATACGCTTCGGACCGATTTGCGGCGGCTGCTGACGCGCGCACCGGGGTTGGACGCGGACGATCCGGACCTGGCCTCGGCCGTGACCCGGCTGACGGAGGCGCATGTCGCCGCCGTCCGGGCACTGGGGCGGGAAGCGGACGTGATCGGGTTCCACGGCCAGACGATCCTGCACCAGCCGCAGCACCGCCGGACCTGGCAGATCGGCGATGCGGAGATGCTCGCGGCGCGGACGGGCATGCGGGTCGCGTTCGACTTCCGCAGCGCCGACGTGGCGGCGGGGGGCGAGGGCGCGCCGCTCGCCCCCATCTACCACGCCGCGCTGGCGGCCGGGATGGCGAAGCCGCTGGCGGTGCTGAACATCGGCGGCGTCGCCAACGTGACGTTCATCGGGCGGGACGGGACGCTGCTCGCGTTCGACACGGGTCCCGGGAACGGGCCGCTGGATGACTGGACTTCGCGGCACACGGGCGCGGCCTTCGATCGGGACGGGGCGTTGACGCGCGCCGGGCAGGTGGATCGGGCGGTGCTGGGCCGGCTGCTGGCCGATCCGTATTTCGCACGCCCCGCGCCGAAATCGCTGGATCGGCTTGATTTCGCGGCGCGGTTGGAAGCGAGTGGGGTAGACCAATTGTCCCCGGCCGATGGGGCGGCGACGCTGGTGGCGTTCACCGCCGGGGCCGTTGCCGGGGCGGCGCTGCCGGAGCGCCCGGTCCGGTGGCTGGTCACCGGCGGGGGACGGCGCAACCCGGCGATCATGGGCGGCCTGGCCGCGGCGCTGGGCGTGCCGGTCGCGCCCGTGGAGACGGTCGGCTGGGATGGGGACGCGCTGGAGGCGCAGTGCTTCGGGTTCCTCGCGGCGCGGACTTTGGCCGGGCTGCCGGTGAGTTTCCCGGGGACGACCGGGGTCGCGGTGCCGATGACCGGGGGACAGGTCGTCGGCTGACGGGGACGCTCGGGCGGTCGAAGCCGTGGATGGCCACGACGAGCGCGGCCATGACACGGGGACAGGCGGGGCGCGGCCATCACAGGAGGGTCGCGACGAGCGCGGCCATGACACGGGGACAGGCGGCGTCCGCGGCGCCTCGCTCAGATCGGGCAGACGCCGCTTGCGCATTGGAGGTGGGCGAGGTCGACCTCCTCCCGCGCTTCCGCCGCATCGATCTGCGCGACCAAAGCAGCGAAGCGATCGGCCGGCACTTCCTCCTCGGGCAGGTATTCGTAGCCCAACGCATGGTCCGGGCGGGTCGGCAGCACCGCGCAGCAGCGGATTTCGGGCTGTTCCGACAGGACGATCTGACGGAACGCCTCCAAATCGTGGCGGTCGGTGAACAGCTTCAGCGTGTAGCTGACCTGGTTGCCCTGGGTCGGGCCGATCCAATGCCGCTCCAGCAGGCGGAGCCACTGGTATTGCTGCGCGGGCGTCGCCTCCGGCGCGGTGACCAGGCGATCGGCCAGGCCCAGCCGCATGATCAGCGGCACGGTCGGGAAGCCGACGATCGTCATCCCCGGGAAGGTCTTCAGCGTCCGCAGCGGGTAGCCGCGGGCTTCGTACTCGGCGAGCAGCGGGTCGGAACCGACCGCCCACTCCCCCGTCCCGGCATCGCGGGTCCCCTTGAACTGCACCCAGCGCAAGTAATGCGCGCGGGCGGGCAGATGGGCGCCCTCGGTCAGGCCGAACAGCTTGCTGATCGTGCCGGAGGGCTTGATCGTGGTCACCGTCACCGGCCGCACCAGGCCGAGTTCACGCGCGTACTGGTCGCCCTCATGTTTCGCGGCAGACGAGAAACGCTCCAGCATCGCCCAGAACGGCGCCGACTTTGCCGGGTCGAGCAGATCCAGAAAGCTCAGACCGAAGCGCATCCACGCATACTCGTGCAGGCCCGTCGGCCCGATCCCCATGCGGTTGGTGCGTTGCACCTCCTGCGCGTAGAGGCTGTCCATCGTGTTGGCGCGCATCAGAAAGCGGACACCCAGCCGCACGGAGTCCTCGACGCGGGCGTCCCAGAGGGCGGCGAGGTCGGGGGCGGGCGCGCCGGGCGTGACCTGCTCGAGCGGCACCGGGCAAGCGAGCAGCGGGGCGAAGTCCGCGATCACGCAATAGCCGCCGGTGACGTGCAGGGTGATCTCGCCGCAGGGATTGGTGGTGGCCGGGAACTGCGACCGGGCGGCGCGACGGGTGAGCTCCGCCAGCAGGGGCGCGGCGGCGTCCACCTGATAGCGCAGGCTGCGAAAGCCGCTGCCGTCGGTGTCGACGGGGCGCTGCCAGGCGGATCCGGTGCGGTGGTCCTCGAGCCGGTCGCCATTGATGAAGCCGGGTTCGCCGTTGACGAAGGCGCAGCGGGTGGCTTCCTCGAACACCGCGACGGCATGGGCGGTGAGCGGGTCGGCGAGGTCGCCGTGGCGGACGCGGTCCCAGAACTCGGCATCGACCATGACGGAGTTGTTGGCGGTCCAGAGCCCGCCCTGCTCCTTCAGTCGGATGAAGCGCAGCACGCCGGGATCGCGCCAGGACTTGGTGGCCATGCGCGCGGCGCGGCGGGCGCCCCCGACCTGGACCTCCACGGACAGATGGTGGTCGAGGCGCAGCGCCTGTTCCCATGGCTGCATCGTCTCCCCCGCCGCGCCGCGGTGGCGCGCGGCGGCGATGACGTCGCGGCGGATCGCCAGCAGGGCGCGCAGCAGGGAGATCGGACCGGAGGCGGGGCGCCCCTGCATGCCGCGGATCGGACTGCCGGCCGGCCGGACATCCGACAGGTCGAACACCACGCGGCGGTCGCGCGCGCCCTGGAAGGCGAGCGCCTCGAGCAGTTCGATGGCCTTGGCCCAGCCCTCGCGGCTGTCCGCCACCCGGTGCACGATGGCGTCGGCGGGTGCGTCGGCGGGATTGGCCAGCAGCTCATGGGCCAGCACGGTCGGGAGGTCGGGGACGCTCACCCCGAGTTCGGCGGCGAACCACTCGCGCCGGCTAGGCTGGTCCGGATAGTCCGGGTGGTCTGGCGACAGATACAGAAGAACGTCCGGTGCATTGGACCAATCCACCGCCATCAGCGCATCGTCGTAGCTGCGCCCCACGCCTGAGCCGTTCAGCAGCAGGTAGAACTTGGCGAAGGACGACGCGGCGGTCGCGCAGTTGGTGAAGACCTCCATGTTGCGGGAGGGCTGGTCCGGATCGCCATGCTGCAGGTGCCGGCCCGAGGTCAGCAATGCGCCGGTGGCGATCGCGTTCCGCAAGCGGGCACGCTCGGCCGCAATGGCAGCGTCCTCACGCCGCAGCAGCGCGAGGTTGCCGGCGGCGACACGGTCGGCGACACGGCCGAAATCCTCCCTGTCCTCGGGCCGGAACACGGTCCGACGGGCGACCGCCAGCCCCATCCCCGGGTCGAGCGGGCGGGCGGGCACCGGCACGTCGGAGAACGACCCGCCGGGGATGCCGCGGCCACGGACTCGCGGCGCGTCGGCGCCGTCCCGCAGGGCGGACGGAAGGTCATCCAGGCGGCCGATGCTGCCATCCATCTCGTGTCGTCCCGTTCCTTGGTGGACACCAGATATAGCGTCCCGCACGCCTACCGACAACCAAATACGAGAAAACCAGGGCCGTTCGCGGGTAGGGTTGCGCAGTGGCGCCGGAGGCGTCACGCGCTGTCCCGAGCGCCCGTTTGCAGCGCGCGGGCGGCTGCCCGTCACGGCGTGGGCGCGCCGACCAGCCGGGCGGGGGCGATACGCAAGGAGGTCTCTGCCGCTGACACGCAAGCGCCACGACCGCTGACGCGGTCCCCAGAAACGGCGAAGGGCGGCGGACCCGCGAGTCCGTCGCCCTTCGCCGGCCGAAATCGGCTGAACGTCAGTCCGCGGCGAGCGCCATCTGCCGGCGGGCGATCGCCTTGCCGCAATGGTCCTCGACGGCGGCGGCGACATCTTCTGCATGGCTGGCGAAGACGTGGTCGGCCCCGTTGAACACGCGATAATCGACATGAACGCCCTTCTGGGTGTTCAGCTTGTCGACCAGCTTCCGCACCGCGGGCTCCGGCACCAGCTCGTCCGTGTCCCCGTGGATCATCAGGCCGCCGCACGGGCACGGCGCGAGGAAGCCGAAATCGTAGTGATTGGCTGGCGGCGCGACCGACACCCAGCCGGAGATTTCCGGCCGCCGCATCAGCAGCTGCATGCCGATGAAGGCGCCGAACGAATACCCGGCGATCCAGAGCCCGCCGGCATTCGGGTTGACGGCCTGCATCCAGTCCAGCGCCGCGGCGGCGTCCCCGATCTCCCCGATTCCTCCGTCGTAGCGGCCCTGGCTGCGGCCGACACCCCGGAAGTTGAAGCGCATCACCGAGCAGCCCAGGCGCTGGAACGCCTGGTACATCGCGTAGGTGATGCGGTTGTTCATGGTCCCGCCATGCAGCGGATGCGGGTGCAAGACCAGCGCCACTGGGGCGCCGGATTCCTTCGAGTGGTGGTAGCGTCCTTCGAGCCGTCCGTCCGGACCGGCGAACATCACCTCAGGCATGGCGCTTCGAAACCTGTTCCTGTCGCATCTGGCGGCACACGTGACGAGGACCACCTCGGCCCCTGCCCTGGCTACCAGTCTGTTTGACCCCAACGGCGCCAGCCCCCCTTACAGGAGGGCAGCGTCGCACATCCAGATAGGAACGCAGTCTTGAGACTGCAGTTCCGCACGACCTTTCCCCGTATTGTTGACCTGAGAGGTCGGAAATTATAGCCTCGCCGGCAGGGCTACTCCGAGGGGTTGGCGGTCCTCCTGATCTTCTGCACGGCACCCGAACCCGCCGCCAACCGGCGACCTCGTTCGCGGTGCGCGTACTATACGGGAGGCGCCGCGCGCTTTCATAATGGAAATGTCGCATGGCTTTCATGTTCTTGCGTGAGACGATCCAGACCTATCGGGAGCGCGACCCCGCGGCCCGCTCGTCGCTCGAAGTCCTGCTCTGCTACCCTGGCGTGCATGCCGTGCTCTGGCACAAACTCTCGCATGCGCTGTGGCAGTCCGGCTTCATCCTGCTGGGCCGGTTCTCGTCCCACATCGCCCGATGGCTCACCGGAATCGAGATTCATCCAGCCGCCCGTCTCGGCCGCCGCCTGGTGATCGACCACGGCATGGGCGTCGTGATCGGCGAGACCGCCGAAATCGGCGACGACTGCTATCTCTACCATCAGGTCACCCTGGGCGTTGCGCGCACCATGGGCGGCAAGCGCCATCCGACGATCGGAAACAACGTCATCATCGGCGCCGGCGCCAAGGTCCTCGGCCCCATCACCGTCGGCGACAATGCCCGCATCGGCTCCAACGCCGTCGTGGTGGACCCGGTCCCGGCCGACACCACCGTCGTCGGCATCCCGGCCCGCCCCGTCGACCGCAAGGTGCCCTCCCGCAAGCCGCGCTTCGACCCGTACGGCATGCCGTGCGACGACAGCCTCGATCCGCTGCTGCGCGATCTCGAAGGGCTGCGGGCCGAACTCACCGAGGTGGAAGCGCGCATCGGGCGTCTCGCTGCGGCCCAGACCGAACGGGAAACCGCGCGGCGGGAAACCAGCGAGTCCGATCAGCAGATGTCCCCGAGCAAGTAGATGCAGCTCTCGACTCGTGGACGTTACGCGGTGATGGCGATGGTCGACCTGGCGACCCAGAACGGCGGCGCCTGCGAATGCGGCCCGGTGTGCCTGGCCGAGATCGCCGCACGCCAGCAACTCTCGCTGTCTTACCTGGAACAGCTCTTCGGCAAGCTGCGCCGCGCCGGGCTCGTCTCCTCCGCCCGTGGTCCGGGCGGCGGCTACCGGCTCGCGCGGCCGGCCGCCAGCATCGCGATCGCCGACATCGTCGCCGCCGTCGACGAGCCGATCCGCGCAACGCGGTGCGAGCTCGGCAGCGGCGGATGCCTGGGCAGCGGCACGCCCGGCGCCGAGGCCGAACGCTGCCAGACCCACGATCTCTGGGTCGAGCTCGGACGGCAGATCGCGCTGTTCCTGGAAGGCATCACCCTCGCCGACGTGATCGAGGAGCGGGTCCGCAACCGCGCGGTGCCGCTGCCGCCGGCGGGAACGCCATCGCTCGCCGCCGAGTAGGCCGCGTGATCTATCTCGACGCCAACGCCACCGAACCGCTGCGCCCGGAAGCTCGGGTAGCGCTCTGCGCCGCGCTGGAGGTCACCGGCAATCCGGCCTCCGTGCACGGCGCCGGCCGCGCCGCCCGCCGCCTGCTGGAGGACGCGCGCGAGCTGATCGCCGCCCGTTTCGGCGCTGCACCCGCGGATGTCGTCTTCACCTCCGGCGGGACGGAGGCCGACGCCCTTGCGATCCACGCGCTGGGCCGCGGCCGCCGGCTGGTGGTCGGCGCGACGGAGCACGAAGCGGTGCGGAGCGCCGCGGCGGGCGCCATGATCCTGCCGGTCGACCGGTCCGGGGTGGCGGATTTCGATGCCCTCCGCCGGCTGCTGGAAGAGGGTGGTCCGGCCCTGGTCTGCCTGATGCTCGCCAACAACGAGACGGGCACGCTGCAGCCGGTGGCGGAAGCCGCCGCGATCTGCCGCGCCCATGGCGCGCTGCTGCATGTGGATGCCATCCAGGCCGCCGGGCGCGTGCCGGTCAGCCTGCGCGACCTGGGCGCGCATGCGATGGCGATCTCCTCGCACAAACTCGGCGGGCCGGCCGGCGCCGGCGCATTGCTGCTCGCGCCGGAGGTGAGCGCCATCGCCCCGCTGATCGCGGGTGGCGGCCAGGAACGCGGGCGCCGCGGCGGCACTCCCGCGGTGGCGACGATCGCCGGCTTCGCGGCCGCGGCCGCGGCGGG
>MKTV01000103.1:2578-6561 GCA_001898425.1 Rhodospirillales bacterium 69-11 | reverse complement strand
CCGCTCCGCTCGCCGCGCTGCGTGACCGCGCGGAACGGGCGGCCCTGGCCCTGGGCGCGATCGTCTGCGGCGGCGGCGCACGGCTGCCGAACACCACCTGCCTCGCGCTGCCGGACGTGCGGGCCGACGCGCAGGTGATCGCGCTCGACCTGGCCGGGATCGCGGTCAGCGCCGGCGCGGCCTGCTCCTCCGGCAAGGTCGCGACCAGCCACGTGCTGACCGCCATGGGGCTGGGCGCCCTCGCCGGCCAGGCGATCCGCGTCTCGCTGCCCTGGAACGTGACCGAGGCGGACGTCGACGCCTTCACGCATGCCTACGCGCGCATGGCGGACCGGCTGCGGCCGGCGCTGGCACGCTCCGCCGCCTGACCCCACATCTGCGCCATGTCCACCCTGCCGCCCCGCCCCAATCGCCCGGTCTACCTGGACAACCAGGCCACGACGCGCTGCGACCCGCGCGTGCTCGCGGCGATGCTGCCCTGGTTCTCCGAGGAATACGGCAATCCGCACAGTGCGGAGCACGTGATGGGACACACCGCCGAAGCGGCGGTGGAAGCCGCGCGCGCCCGAATCGCCGCCCTGGTCGGCGCCGATACCAAGGAGATCGTGTTCACATCCGGCGCCACCGAGAGCAACAACATCGCGATCAAGGGCGCCGCGCGGCACGCCCGCATGATGGGCGGTGAACGCCGGCGCGTGATCACGGTCGCGACCGAACACAAATGCGTCCTGGAAGCCGTGGGCGACCTGAAGGACGAGGGGTTCGAGCCGGTCTTCCTGCCCGTCCGCCCCGACGGGCTGCTCGACCCGGAGACGCTGCGGGACGCGCTGGCGAAGCCCACCTTGCTGGTCAGCGTCATGGCGGTGAACAACGAGACGGGCGTGGTGCAGGACATCCCGGCGCTGGCGGCGATCGCCAAGGACGCTGGCGCGCTGTTCCATACCGACATCGCCCAGGCCGCCGGCAAGATCCCGGTGGACCTGACCGGCTGGCGGGTCGACCTCGCCTCCATCAGCGGGCACAAGATCTACGGGCCGAAGGGCATCGGTGCGCTGTTCGTCCGGCGCCGTCCGCGCGTGCGCATCGCGCCGCTGTTCTCCGGCGGCGGGCAGGAGCGCGGGCTGCGCTCCGGCACGCTGGCGACGCCGCTGATCGTCGGGCTGGGTGAGGCCTGCCGGCTCGCCGCCCTCGAAATGGCCGACGAGGCAGGCCGCGTGGGCGCGCTGCGGGACTCGCTGCTCGGGCGACTCCAGGACGCCATCCCCGGCCTGCGGCTGAACGGCAGCCCGTCGGCGCGGATCCCCGGCAACCTGAACCTCACCTTCCCCACCCCGGCCGCCCGCCTGCTCGAGCGGCTGCCGGACCTGTGTGTCTCCACGGGGTCCGCCTGCTCCTCGGCCGCGATCGAGCCATCCTACGTGCTGCAGGCCCTGGGTCTCGACGAGGAGGCCGCGTCGCGCACCTTGCGCATCGGGATCGGACGCTTTACCTCGCCCGCCGACATCGACTACGCCGCGGCGGCACTGGCAGCAGCACAAGACGCCGGGGCGCAGGATGCCGCGACACGGGATGGGGCCGCCGGCCCCGCGACGGAACGATCCGCGACGGAACGACTGGCCGAGGCCTGAACGATATGCCGAAAATGACCTTCATCGAGCGCGACGGCACACGTCGCGAAGTCGACGCGCCACTCGGCCTCTCGGTGCTCGAGATCGCCCACAAGCATGGCGTCGATATCGAGGGCGCCTGCGAGGGCTCGCTCGCCTGCTCCACCTGCCACGTCATCGTCGACGGTGCCTGGTTCAAGCAGCTCGCCAAGCCGACCGAGGACGAGGAAGACATGCTCGACCTCGCCTTCGGCCTGACCGAAACCTCCCGCCTCGGCT
Organism: Rhodospirillales bacterium 69-11; assembly: GCA_001898425.1. Lineage (GTDB taxonomy): Bacteria > Pseudomonadota > Alphaproteobacteria > Acetobacterales > Acetobacteraceae > Rhodopila. Next base: position 4,675 of record MKTV01000103.1, on the reverse strand, counting down.
GCCAGATCGTGATGACCGACGCGCTGGACGGGCTGGTGGTCAAGCTGCCGGCCGCGACCCGGAACATGATGGACTGACCATGGTCCGGTCCCCCCGGGAGACGCGGCAGGCGAAGCACCGGCGGCCGGCATGAGATACGTCGTGGCGATGTCCGGCGGCGTGGACAGCAGTGTCGTCGCCGGCCTGCTGCAGGAAGCCGGCCACGAGGTGATCGGCGTCACCCTGCAGCTCTACGACCATGGCGCGGCGATGGGGCGCAAGGGCGCGTGCTGCGCCGGGCAGGACATCCACGACGCCCGCCGCGTGGCCGACCGGTTGGGCATCCCGCATTACGTGATCGATGCCGAACAGCGCTTCGCCCAGGCGGTGATCGCGGATTTCGCCGACACCTATGCTGCGGGTGAGACCCCGATCCCCTGCGTGCGCTGCAACCAGACCGTGAAGTTCGCCGACCTGACGGCGCTCGCCCAGGGGCTCGGCGCGGACCGCCTGGCGACCGGCCACTATGTGCGCCGCGTCGACGGGCCGGACGGGCCGGAGCTGCACCGCGCGGTCGATCCGGCACGGGACCAGAGCTGGTTCCTGTTCGCGACGACTCGCGACCAGCTCGCCGCCTGCGACTTCCCCTTGGGCGGCATGCCGGACAAGCGCGTGGTCCGCGCGGTCGCCGACCGGCTGGGCCTGGCGGTGGCCGAGAAGCCGGACAGCCAGGACATCTGCTTCGTCCCCGCCGGCTCCTACATGGACGTCGTGGGCAAGCTGCGCCCCGACGCGCTGGCGCCCGGCGAGATCGTCGACGCCGCCGGCGCGGTGCTGGGCCGGCACGAAGGGATCGCCCGCTATACCGTGGGACAGGGCAAGCGCCTGGGCGCCGCGGCGCAGATCGGCGGGCAGAAGCAGGTGGTGCTGGCGACCGATCCCGGCACCCGCCGGGTGGTGATCGGGCCGCGCGCGGCTGGCACCGACACGGTTCGGCTGCGCGAGGTGAACTGGCTGGTGCCGCCCCCCGCGGCGCCGCTGCGCTGCGCCGTAAAGCTGCGGGCGCGCGATGCGCTGCACCCGGCCGCCGTGGTGGCGGCGGGTGACGGGGCGGTGGTGCGGCTGGATGCGCCTGCCCTGCCCGCGCCCGGCCAGGCCTGCGTCTTCTATGACGGGGCGCGCGTGCTGGGGGGCGGGTTCATCTGCCGGCCCGACCGCGATCAGGCCATGGGAGTCGCCGCGGAAGCGGTGAGCGGTTGACGAGGGCGGGTGACGGGGCTATCTCCCGCGCCTCACCGGATGGCGGCGTAGCTCAGCGGTAGAGCAGGGGAATCATAATCCCTTGGTCGGCGGTTCAAATCCGTCCGCCGCTACCATCTTTTCAGTGAGTTAGCGTGAAAGCGACGGGATGCTAGACAGTCTGTGATGGGCTGCTAGACACCGTTGCCTTCTCGTTTGGCGTCAGCACTGCCGAGTTTCGGCCCTTCCAAAGCGCGTCGAGGTCAACCGCGGCGAGCTTTTCCCTCAGCATTTCGTAGCAGGGCTTGCTGTAGCGCTTGTGAGCGCTCTTACCGATCTTGATGATCTTGAAAAAATTGGCGTTCTGCTGAACCCGCTCACGCTCTATGAACCACAGCAACTTGGCTTCCGTCACGCCGAGCTTCCTGGCCATATCGCGCACGCCGAGCGAGTAGAAGTCCGTCTCATTCACCCGCTTCACCGCGACCACCGCAGCATCGGAGTCGCCTTCCTGCACCAACCTGACTGCCTCACCCTTGTTGCGCGTAATCCGAAGCGACAGGCCCGGCCCCGTGCCGTCGGCTTCAATGGTCAGCGTAGCGACGCCGGGAAAAATCGCCCGCCAATCCTCCCCTTTGTTGATCCGCTTCACGATCCGGTCCAACTCGCCGTCAGAAGGCTGGGACTTCTTGCCATCCAGTGACGCCTGTAGGATCGCCATCGATCGCAACCGGGCTTTCGCATCCAATCGTCGACGCGAACCGGGCGCGACGAGCCGCTTGATGTCGGCGAACTCGACGTCGAACATGGACTCGATGCCGCTTGGTGCCTTTGCGCACACCGGCAGGATTCGGCGCGGTATGTCGTCTACAAGCCCGC
>MKTV01000103.1:0-2541 GCA_001898425.1 Rhodospirillales bacterium 69-11 | reverse complement strand
GACGGCCGATTGAGCGTGAATGTAGAGGTGCTCATCCGTCACCTCCACCATGTAGTGCTGCGCGGCGTCTCTAAGCGTGTTCAGCGCTTGTAGGGCGACCGCATCATCGTCATCCAGGCACTTCATCTTGGCGTCGGACAGGCACTTGCGGAGACAGGCATCGAAGCCAAGGGTCATCCCCGCCCTTCCGGGCTCCCGGATCGCCGATCCCCCTGCCCTATGAACGATGATCGCCTTGAGAAGCAGCGCAAGGCTGCGGTCGAGGAGGATCAGTACAGCTTCTGGCCGCCCCCGATCCCAAGCCTTGTTGAAGTGGTCGACCGCCAGCACAAGCGAATCCACAGCTTTCGCGTGCAGCGTCCTGCTTTCCTTGCGCATAGGAGATCCAGAACAGTGCCAGTCTGTCTTACCATGGCCCGCGTCAAACCGGTAACAACGTCGTGCGCCAGCCCACCAAGGACCACGCTGCTGACATTCGCCCCGAAGTTCCCTATACGTTCCCCATGGCGGCGAACCAGTCCGAAAGGCAGAAGCGCACCGCAATTTTGCGGATGACGCTGGCGGAGCTTTCCAGCTTCTGTCTGACGGTCGACTGCCTGACGCCGCAGTGCAAAGGCGAGCGAACCTACGGTATCGGTGAGATCGCGGGCGTGTACGGAGAGCGCCAGACCATGGCCGACGCACTGCAAAAGATGCGGTGTTCGTGTGGCGCCCGGCCAGCGGCGGCTTGGCTCGACTTCTGGCCGCCTGCCCGGAAGACCAGGCGCATATCCCTGATCGGTCGGGATGGGTGAATCAGGGCTGGGGACCGCGCAACCGAGGAGCCTTAGGATACGGGACGACCGCGACCGCGCCAGGTTGAGCACTGGCAACGGCGCGCGCGATCGGCAGGGGATCGGCGGCGATCACCGGCCAAATGTTGGTGCCGATCACGACGATGGCGAGCCGGGTAGCCTGCAGGTTCTGCTGATACCGGAGATTCTGGTCTGCGGTGACGAACACCTCGAAACCGGCGCCCTCAACCGCAGCCAGCAATTCGCCGTTCTTCAACGCCTGCCAGCCGCGTTCGTAGGCCCGTACGACCACATGCGCGGAGAGGATACGGACGACAGGGCGCGGGACGCTATGGTCAAGCAGGACGCGGCGCACGTGCCTCCCTGATGACCGCCTCAACGGTCTCGACGTCCAGTCCGTCGTACAGATCTGCGATGTCTTCCGGGCTTACCCCGGCGTTGAAGTTGTCCATGATCGCAGACACGGGGATGCGGGTCCCCTTGATGATGGGAACGCCAGACACCTTGCCGGGAACGACTTCGATGAGCGTGTTCATGGGGAAAATATTAGCACGAAAATCCCTGTTTGTCCGCTTCTTCCGGATACAGCGGAGGAGGCGCTGCATCTGGCCAAACTGTCATTTCCGGCCGGAGCCAGAACAGCCCCCGCCACCCTCCTACAAGTTCGAGATCTCCGGCGCAGAAAAGGTCAGGTTGGACGAGTGGTTACAGACTCACGCATGCCCGACGCTGACAGACGAGGGTATGATCCCGTTCGGCGGATGGGGATTTGAGTACACGTTTCGCCCGATGGGATTCACGACTGCCATCACGGTGCGGTGCTGCAAATGCGGCAGCGAGAGCGACGTTTCAGACTGGGAGAACGCGTGAGCAGCCACACTTCTCCCAATCCAGGGAAACAGAAGCAGATTGACAATGAAGCAGCCGAAAAGCATAAATATGTAGATACAAGAATGAAGAATATATGCTGAGATTATTCTCTAATGCACTGATCTTAACGCTGTGCCTTTCCGCTCCGGTTCACGCTGCGGAATATACCGGCTATGTCGTCGGTGTGCATGACGGGGATACGGCTACAATCCTGATAGACCGAAAACCAGTTAAGTGCCGGTTGGCCTCGATCGATTCCCCGGAACTCCGACAACCTTATGGATACCGCGCGAAGCAGGCATTGTCTGATCTGATTTACCGCAAGGCGGTCACCGTCGATGACGAAGGCGGAGACAAGTACGGACGACGGATATGCCACCTCTATACGCTACAGACGGACGTCAATCGAGAGATGGTCCGCGAGGGCATGGCATGGGTCTATCGCAGGTACAACCACGACCCAGCACTTATCCTGACTGAGCGAGAAGCACGACAGGCGCACAGGGGCCTATGGGTCGATCCTGATCCGGTCCCCCCGTGGGAGTGGCGCCATGCGAGGTAGGCGGACGAAGCTATCTATCGACGTCTTAACCGCGGCCCGCGCGCACTCGGAGGATCCATTCATTATCGCCGACATGCTGGCCAACGCATATTTGGCGCACATCGAGCGGCAGCCAGACAGCGTCCGGAAGAACCTGCACCTGAACGACGTGATGACACGAGCGTACCACGCACTTGGTGGACAGGAAGGACTGGAACCGCAGCTTCCTGCCCAGCCAGATATTCAGACAGGCGGAGCGTATGGCCCGTCGCTCGCCTATACGATCCGGACAGGTGACAAGCCGAAGCCGTGAGTCACCGCAGCCGCGTGTGAACT
>MKTV01000102.1:72615-88951 GCA_001898425.1 Rhodospirillales bacterium 69-11 | reverse complement strand
CCCGGAGCGAACTCAGCAGGTTAGGAGTTCTTCACGGGCGACTCATGCGACGGCGTATTCCGCCTTGCCGACCAGCATGTCCACGACCGTAGTCAGCCAGATCATGTGCATGCACTCGACCACGTTGTACGCTCTGGAGTCGATCCAGAAATCGATGTCTGACAGCGACCGCAGCGGGTTGTCCGGCGCGCTGCCGGTAAAGCTAACCACAACCAGCCCACGCTCGCGCGCGTACTGGGCGGCAGCTACCAAATTCGGTGACCGCCCAGAGACCGAGATCAGTACCAGCGCATCACCGTCGTCAGCGTAGAACTCCACGGCCTTCGCTAGGAAATTCTCATATCCATAATCATTGGACAGACAGGTGATCAGGTTGGGCTCGTTGAAGTCTACCGCTCGCACCCGGCCCTGCTTCGTGAAATCGACCGCGCCATGAGATGCGATGGAGGCGCTCGCGCCGTTGCCGGCGAACATCAGCTTGCGCCTGCTCTCCCGGAGGCGCACCGCCAGATCGTGGAAGGCTATCAGGCTTAAGTCGATCTCAGGGGCCGCAAGCGCGTCGGCGTAGCGCGCGAAGTACTGTCGGAGCCACTCATCCCAGGTCATTGGGCGTCCTCGGAGAATTCGAAACAAATGGGCCAGCGCTGAGCAGCGAATGACCCCGACAGAAATCTTAGCCGACGGCACTCTTCCGTTACAAGCAGGTAAGCCGGTCGTAGAGCTCGGGGCTGCAAGAGTGTGCTCCCCCAGACAGCACGTTCGTGCCGTGTAGGATAGGCACATTCGCCCACCTCACAGTGTGTCCAACATCACGCTGCCGCTGCCGTCGCCGATGCGTCCGAGCTCGCTGGAACCGAGAGGGCCGGACAGTTCCTGGCAGCCAACTAGACTAGCCCTCGAACCTCTCCGGCCCCAGCAAGCTATCTTCGCTCCACGGCTGGGAGCGTGGGAGGACTCATGGACGGAGCCCTGACGCACATCTTCGAACTGTACGAGTGGGTCTATGAGTTCTGATTTAGCGGGCACTCGTGTAAGGAGGAACATTCTGGCGAATTGCAGGCTCGCATGATACACGGCCTTGCTGCCGTAACGGCCTGTGCTGAAGCCGATGGCGGCCGGAATTCTACACGGATCGGAAGGTGAGCTCGTGATTAATGTTCCCGGTGGCCACCCGTCTTCCTTGACGGCGATCGGCATCATCGGCTTTGGAAAAATGGGCCGTATCCGCGCTGAAGCGATCCAGGCCGACGGCCGTGGATTCATTGCCCAGGTTTATGATGCCGTTTCGCCCCAGGACTCGCCCTATCCGGTCGCGTCCTCGGCGCAGGCGATCATCGATGATCCCTCGGTCCAGGCGGTCTTCATCTGTGCAGCGAACGATCAGAACAAGCCACTAGCCATGGCGGCTTTGCGTGCCGGCAAGCATGTCTTCTGTGAGAAGCCTCCAGCGTTCACCGCCGACGACGTGCGCGAGATTATCGCAGTCGAGCGGCAGAGCGGCAAGGTCCTGATGTATGGGTTCAACCACCGTCACCATGCCGGTGTTCGAAAGATGAAACAGGTTGTTGACAGCGGTCTGTACGGCCGCGTGCTGTGGATGCGGGGCCGCTACGGTAAGAGTGTGGATGAGAACTACTTGAGCACTTGGCGGGCCGACCGCAATCGTGCGGGGGGGGGGATTCTGCTCGATCAAGGCATTCACATGCTCGATCTGTTTCTTTTTCTTGCGGACGCTCCTTTCGACGACGTCCATGCTTTTGTCTCATCGCGATACTGGAATATCCCAGGTATCGAAGACAACGTGTTTGCAATCATGCGCAACCAGGCAAGCGGCATCGAGGTGTCGTTCCACTCGACGATGACGCAGTGGCGCCACCTGTTCTCCCTCGAGGTCTTCCTGGAGCGCGGCTACGTCGTCTTGAACGGACTCAAGACCTCATCGGGAACCTACGGTGAGGAGGTGTTAACCATCGCGAGGAACCGTACCGTTGCCCCGGCCGCGAGCTGGGAGTCGGAGGAGCGGCTCCAATTCCGCGTCGACACATCGTGGCAGAGCGAGGCAGAGCACTTCATGGACGCGGTCACGCTGGCCCTGCCGATTACCGCCGGCACCTCGGGACAGGCGCTCGAGGTCATGTCGCTGATTGACCGCATCTACGCGCACGGCCACGCCGTAAGCCCAGTACTGCACGAGCGGCTGCAGGTCGTCGGTGGCCCTTGAAGCCGGATTCGCGGAACTTGGCTTGCGCCTGCGGCTCCAACTCGGAGCCGCGCTGACCGATGCTGCCTCGCGCTGGATCGAAGCGCCCGGGCTTGGGACCAGCACAGCGGCGGAAGCGAACGCCGATCTGCCAGGTAACGGCCCCGCGGTATGCTGGCACATCGCCTCGGCGCGGGCGCCTGCCGCCCCGTACCGGTTGCGCGCCGTGATCGACCGCGCGCTGCCCCCCGAGGCCTTTGTCGCCGCTGCGTACCAGGCCGTTCTCGGACGGCGGCCGGACAAGGACGGCCTAGCTCAGTTCAGCGCCTGGCTAGAGCGTGAACCGAATGCGCAGGGGGCATTGCTCGAAATGATCGCCGCTTCGGCGGAAGCAGCGGAACGTCCGGAAGTCTTCCGCATCACTTTAGGCCCGATGCGGGCGCCAACCTCGTTCTACTCCATGCCGACTGCCCGATCACTGCTGCTGCTGGCCAGCCCGGCCGAGGAAGACCGCGCGGAAAGACTGGCCGCGATGCTCCGCCCCAGCTGGGTGGTCGTCCGGTCGGACGAGAAACGGAACCCACACCAGCGGGCGCGGGGCACTGACCTGATCGTGCATCTTGACTGCACGCATGCGGCAGACTACCCAGCTCCTGGTGTACCGGAGGTCTACGCGCCCTGTGGTCTGGCCGCCTACGAGACCGACGCGCCGGACTGCTTCGCCTCGTATTTTGAGGCCGAGCACACCCTTGCCCGGCGCGCCCGCTTAGTCGTCACCGCCGATCCCGCCTCCTGCGACATGCTGCGCCTGATGCACGGTCTACCGCCAGAGCGGCTGCGCTTCATCCCCGATTACTTGCTCGGTGCCCTGCTGGCTCTAGCCCTTGCTCCGCCTGCCACCGAGACGGCCGCCGCCTTGCTGCTGGCCTTCAACGAATACCCGGTTCACCAGCTTGCGTCCGGCGGCGCCGAGCGGGTCCGCGAGGTGCTGCGCGCCCTGGGCTATCCGACCGTACTACTGACCCTAGCCCGCCGCGGCGGAGTGAGGCTGCTGGCTGCCAACGTGGTGCAGCTCGCTATCCCCAAGACACCAGCACAACGTCAGGATGAGCGGGATTGCGTGCTGCTGGCGGGCTATGCTCCCGAGGACGTGCTGTCGGCTGCGCACGCACCCTGCAACCCGGCATTGGAGGCTGTCACGGTGGCGATGGCCCAACTAGCAGGCTGCGCCATTTTTCATCAATGCTACCTGGCGCCAATGCTCACGACACTGCGGGAAACAGCACCCAGCTTGCCGGTCCTGTACGATAGTCACAACGTTGAGGCAACGCTCAAGGCCGGCCTGCTGGCCGATTACCCAGCCAGCGGTACAATAGTGGCCTATGTCAGCGAGTTGGAGCGCCGGCTGACCGACACGGCCGATGCCGTGCTGTGCTGCACCGAGGCCGATGCCGCGTACTTCGCCGGCCGGGCCCGCCGGGTGCTCCTGCTGCCACACGGTGCTGCTCCGCAGCCCTCCGGTTCGCCCAGCACGCCGGCGCGGGTCGGCTTTCTAGGATCGGAGCATCCGCCCAATGTCGAAGCCGCCGCCTTCATAGTCGAGCGCATTGCCCCACATTTCCCCGCCGTCACATTCGACATCATAGGCAGCGTCTGCGACCGGCTCCGCACCGGGGATGCCCCCAATGTCGTGCTGCACGGCGTGGTTCCCGAGGCGACCAAACGGGCCTTGCTGTCCGGCTGGTGGATCGCCATTAACCCGATGACCAAGGGCGGCGGGGCGAGCGTCAAGCTCGCCGATTATCTCGCCCAAGGAGTGCCCGTATTAAGTACGCCCATCGGCGCACGCGGCTACGACATCGCCGAGGCCGGGGCTGGCTGGGTGGTAGAGGCCGAGGAATTTCCCGCCACGCTCGCCCAAGTGCTGCACCGGCCGGACCTGCGCGCGTCCGCTGCCCACGCCGCCGCCGCGTTCGGGGAAAAGCGGAGCTGGCCCGCTCTCGCCGCCCCGGCACGGCAGATGGTGGCGGAGCTGATGGCACGTAGTACGGGAACCCCTGCCCCGCCTCTTCCCTCCGCCATTCGCGCCTGGGCCGAGACTCTCCCGACAGCCTGTCTGCCGATGCTGCTGGGCGGCGCGTGGCGGAACGGTATGTTCGTCGGGCATCACTTCGTAGTCGCGCTGCCCGATGGGATCCACAGCCTTCACCTCACTACCAGCACCCCCCAGAGCATCGAACTTTCGGTGCACGGCCTGACCGGGCCAGCACGCCCGGTTTGCCGCAGCGAGGTCGGGCCGGAGATCCGCCTGGACCTTTCCTCTCTCACCTCACAGCCCTGCGTTGTAGAGATCGCCAGCCCTGGACCCGTGGCGCTGGAACTCATGTCGTGCTGGGCCAGGACCACCGAGACCGCCATCGACCTGATGACCCGGCATTGGAACTGGTCCAGTCTGGGCGGACTGACCCCCGGCGGCCCGCCCGGCATTCTGTCCGAAACGGAAGCTGTCGGACTGGCGGACGCGGTGTCGGAGGCCGGTGGAGCGTGCGACCGGGCCCTTTATGCACAGCGAGTTCCTGGCTCATCCTTTATCCTCGTGGAAGCCCCGCCCTACCTGCCGCTAGTCCGCGCCCGCGCGCGAGCGCTCGCCCATGCGGCCGGCTCGGAGGTTGTCGTCGCCGATGGTTTCGGGGCAGTCCTGGTGCCACCCTCCGGGTCCTGCTGCGCTCTAGCGGACCATACGAATCCTTGGCGCCTGCTGTTGTCCGCACACGAACGCTGCTCGCGGCTGATCTTGACAACGACGGGCGCCCTCGCCGCACGTTGTGCAACTATCGCCTGGCAGCTTGGGGTTCCAACAACCGCAGCAAGGGGGCTGCCAAGCATGGCCCAAGGTCCAGTGGAACCAGGCCCTTTTACAACTCCCTAAGAATCGCTTTGAGATTTCTCCGCTTGAGGATGTCGGACAGTAATGTCATTACGGTTCCGATTTTTGACTGCCGGTGTAGCTTATGTTGGCTTGTTTGAAACCGGTCGGCCTGCGCTACCAGTGCTCACATTGCCTGAGGTTTCGACCCACACTCCCGCCCGCCTCACCTTGTACGGTATGCATGACCCGCTCCTCTCCGTCCGTGTTCGCCGTCAGGGGCTTTCGCGCTCATTCTCACGGGCGGCAATTGCGCGCCGAACTGCGGGCGGTGCCCCCACCCGCCCAAATCGCCGGCAATGCCGAGGAGGTCGTACTTACGATGAGGTGCGCGGCCATTGCCGGCCTCAGTGCTGCCCAGTATCCATCCGCTGTCCTCCATCAGGATTGGGCAGTATGACCGAAGCCGCGCATGGCGGTATGCCCTTCCCGAGTCGTCACTAGGAAGATTTTTATGGCCAGCATCGCAATGATACCTGCTCGCATGGGCAGCCAGCGCCTGAAGCAGAAGAACCTGGTTCCCCTCCGCGGGGAGCCACTAATCGTGCACGCGATCCGAAAGTGCCGCGATTCCGGCCTGTTCGACAACGTATGGGTGAATTCGGAGCACCCCACTTTCGGTGAGATCGCGAAGACCGAGGGCGTAAACTTCCATCCCCGCCCCTCCAGTTTGGCCGACAATCTCGCCACGAGTGAGCAGTTCGTCGCCGAGTTTCTGGAAAAGCACCCCTGCGACTACCTGTTCCAAGTACACTCGATCGCGCCGCTGCTGACTGTGGCCGAGCTAGACGTCTTCGTCCGGACGATGCAAAGCGACGAGTACGATGCGCTGCTCTCCGTTGTGGATGAGCCGCTTGAGGCTCTTTGCAAGGGCGAACCTGTCAACTTCAGCTTCGCCGAGAAGACCAATAGCCAACAGCTTGAGCCGGTGCGCCGGATTTCCTGGTCCGTGACCGGCTGGCGGCGCGACACATTCCTCGCCGCGGCCCGGGCCGGCCGGTGCGCGACATATGCCGGGCGTGTCGGCCTCGTGAGCGTAAGCCGGCTGGCTGGGATGGTGATCAAGACGGCCGAGGACTTCGCAATCGCGGACGCACTCTATGATATCGCCCACGCCGAGCGGCCATAAGGGTGCTGAGCATGCGAAAGGTTCTAGTGCTGGGGGCGGCCCGCTCCGGCGTGTCCGCCATCACCCGGGCCGTTGCCGCCGGCACCGGCTGCGAGGCCCGCAACGTGGCCGACCGGTTGGGCGCCCTGCACGCCATGTCCCAAGCGGCACTTGCCCATGCCGCCGCGCATGCTAGGGCATGCGGGGATGCGGCACCCGTACAGGCGCTGCCCTCCGCTGTGCTGGCCGCCTTCGCCGACGTGTTGTGCGGCGACGAGAAAGCGGCGGACCCAGGTGGTCTGCGGCTGCTCCATGCCCCCGACCTGCTGCCAGCCTGCCCGAACCTGAAGGCGGCGTTCCTGCTGCTGCACCATGATCCCACGGCGGCGGCCATCGTCGTCTGGCGGCATGGCGTGGATTTCGTCAACAGCTGCGTGCGCGCCGTCCCGCGGACGGATTTCGCGTCGCATTGCCTGTGCTGGACGGCGGCGGTCACCCAGATGCGCCGCCTTGTCGACGAATTCGGTGACCGCGTATTGATCATCTGCCACGGCGAGTTGCTGGAGGACGGGCCAGCCGTCGCTGCGCGTCTCGCAGGCTTCCTCCGGCTCGAGGCGGAGAAGGCTCATGCGGTCGCTCGCTCCTTAGCGGAACCCCCGGCCGGCCGGACGGCGGCGCTCCTCCACGATCCAGTGCTGGAACTTGCCCGGACTGGCTGGGCGATGCCCGAGATCGAACTATTCTGGAGTATCTGCCACGGGGCGGCCGAGGCAGCCGGCATTCCGCTCAGACGGCTGGCGGCGGAGCGTACGCGCCCGCTGAATCTTGCGCTCGATCTGATCCAGCGCGGCCGCGCATTTGGCGGACTGACGGCGGCCGAAGCGGGTGCCCGCAATGCCGGGAGTGCCTTACTAACGAACGCTGGAACCGGCGACACCGGCGGTGCCGGGTTGCGGCTGGGACCGCTGACTGCCGGCCGGCGCAACAAGCTGCGGCTGCAGATGTCGACGGATGAGTCGGAGCTGGCCTCCGAGTTGCGCGTGGAACTCGTCGAAGCGCTTTCGGGCCGGCCCGTGTTTGCCCGCATGATCTCGCTGGAACCAAAGGGCAAAGTGCGGATCAATGAAGCCCTTCCGCAGCACGATGGTCTGCTTGATTTCCGGCTCAGCCTTGCGCCCGCACAAGCCGGGCACCGCTTCCAGGCCACCTTCGAGGCCTCCCTGTCCCGCGCCTGACCCGGGACCACCTGCACTTCTCGCCACATGGAAGATCTGATGACCGACGGCGATCTCTCCCACATCACGGACAAGTTGGCAGCAGCCCTCTCGCGTCGAATCGATTTGTCCGACAGCGAGAACATGGCCCTGCTGATCGACCAGCACCTGCAGGCACAGGTCCTGCAGAACTACCGCACGCAGTTGGAAGGGCTGCAAGGCACCGAGATGTTGGCCTGGATGCTGCATCGCATAGCCGGGCTGGAAGCTCGCGTCTTGGCTCTGCACGCGGCAGGCCAGTTGACGGAGCACGCCAGAGAATCGACTGCGGGGACAGTGCCGCCGGCCGCCGCGGACTTTGCCGTGCTGCCACGTTCCGCCCGGGTTCCGTGCGACGACAACCTAGCGCAGACCGGCTTTTACAGCACGGAGGTAACTGCTGAGGGAACGCCGTTCCGCTGGGTCGGACCAACTCCGCAGGCCAGCATCTTCGTGCCGCGGATGCAGCTGCCAATCGAGGTGAGGATCCACGTGGTCTCGGTCTTCTTCCCCGAAAGCCTCAATGAAGTCCGCGTAGCGCTGGAGGGTGGTTCCTGGGTGTCCGCTACGGTCGAGTGGGACCGTTCCTCGGCCATCCTGGTCGCCCGGCCGGAAGCAGGTCCGCTCAGCCACGCGGGATCCATGCGGCTCGACATCAATGCCGGCCGCGCGGGCTCCCCGTCCACCCGCGGCTCCGACGATGGCCGTGAGCTCGCGATTGCGGTCTCGAGTTTTGAGTTTACCAGTCTCTGACGCGAGCCCCTATGCGCGCCCTTCCCAGAATTGCCTACATCACGCCCAACGCCCTGATCCCTCCCAATCGCGGCGGCCGGATCCGGGCGCACCATCTTTGGCGTGCCCTATCGTCATTCGGCAACGTTACCCCAATCATCGTCGGGGAGAACGTACATCCCGAGCTGCGTGATATCACGCGCAACGCAGGGGCGGTTTACCTGCCGCGACGGCCTTACCGGTTGCCGCGCTCGACAGCCCCGCTGGAGCGCGAGGCGTTGTTGGCTCTGCCAGGGCTGTGGGAGATGTCTCCCGACATTCCGGCGCCACCGGCGGTCTGGAATTCGCTGGGCACTTCGGACGCACTAGTACGCCATTGCCTCAATCCCGGGCGTATAGAGCGGATTATTCGGCTGGTCCGCCGCATTCGGCCCGACCTCGTGGTCCTCTGTGACACCTCAATGGCGCTGCTGGCCGCCCATGTCCGCGCCCTGGGCGTCAAGGTCGTGGCCGGCCCCCATAACTTCGACAGCGACCTGTATCGCTCGATGGCGACGTCCGCGCCCAATGAGTATTTGCGGCGCTGGAGCGAAATGGCCGCCCAGGCCTTCGGGGCCGCCGAGCGGCTGATGGCGCCTCATGTCGACCAGCTCTGGGTATGCTCGCGCGCAGATGCCGACCGCTTCGCCGCGCACCATGTCCCGCCGGATGGTATCGAGATCATTCCGAACGTGTTCGATATCGGTCAACCACTGCCACCTCCGATGGATGGCGCTAACCTTCTCTTCGTTGGTCAAGCCAACTACTATCCCAACGAGGACGCCATTTGCCGACTGTTCACGATCAGCCGGAAGCTGGACGACCTGGGCATCGTGCACCGAATGCAAATCGTCGGTCGAACTACCGACCGCATCCGTAGTCTAGCCAGTGGTCTTGCTTCGGTTGAGATCGTGGGCGAGGTGCAATCCGTCACCCCGTATCTCGAGAACGCCAACCTTGTTCCGATAGCTTTGACGCTCGGCGGCGGCACCCGCCTGAAGATCCTGGAAGCAATGGCATCCGCTAGGACGGTCCTCTCTACCCCGATCGGCATCGAGGGGATTGAAGTCGAGAACGGCGTGCACGCAATCGTCGAGCCGGACTTGGATGCCTTTCCCGAGCGCATTCGCCAGTTGCTCTTTGACCGAGTCGGCGCAAGCCGGCTAGCCGAAGCCGGCTGGGCGTTCGTGCGTGAGCATTACAGCCACGAGGCGCTAGTCTCGCGCATTGGCAATGCGCTACACCGCCTCGGCCTGCACGACGCCCAATCGAATGGGAAGTCCTTCGCGCGCAATGTCGGCACCGAGGTCGTGAAGGAGATGGTGTCCTTCAACCCGTTCACGCGCTTGCTCACCTGGACTCTGTTACTGCGCATGGCCAGCAGCGCCGAGGTCGTGGCCGCAGAATTGGGCGCGGAAGACAGGAGCGAGTTGTCGAACGCTTTCGTGACGGTAAAAAAACGCCCCCATTCCCTGATCGGCCTGGAGGGAAGCGCCATGCTTCCAGCCGACATCGGCCCAGACCAGCTCGTTTTGGACGTGTTTGCATGGGGCCGACACGTGCTGCGCCACAAACTGTCGTCGGAAATCCCCCTTGAGACCTCCGGCATGCTGACGCTTGAAGCGACGGACGGCGGGGTGCAGACGACCTGCTGGACTACGGGCGAAGGCGCGTTCATCTCCTCTCCGAACGAACCTGTCCTCACTGCGCCTGCCTCCCTGCCGGGGGTGCAACTGCTCACCGCGCGCTTCCCAACCCTCCTGGGACCGCTCACCTTCGGCACCGCTGACGGACTAGGCCCGACTCTGCCAAATCCCGCGGTGTGGCTCGGCCCGTACCGCCCCTCAACGGCACGCCTTTCGAAGCTACGGGACAAGCACCGCGGCGAGACAGCCTGGCTGGTCGGCAATGGCCCGTCGGTGCGCATTGAGGATCTCGACCGCCTGCAAGACCAGCTGACCTTCTGCTTCAACCGGTTTCATCTCGCGCACGACAAGACCCGGTTGCGTGCGACCTACACCGCGACCGGCGACAAGCAGATGATTGAAGATTTCGGCCAGCAGATCGTTGATGAAAGCGGCGGCACGGTGTTCGTGGCGCACGAGCATGCTCCTGACCTGCTCGGCGACTACATATGGCTGCGGCAGGTGAACACCTTTCCGCCGCTGTTTTCCAAAGTACCCGACCTAGTCGTCTCGCCGGGTGGCTCGACGCCTTTCGTAGCAATGCAGCTTCTATATTTCATGGGCGTAAGGAAATTCTATTTCTACGGTGCCGATTTCTCGTTTCGGTTCGGCAAGTCGCAGATTGGCGCTGACGCCTTTCGCTCGGCCACTGGAGAGGGAAACCACTTCATCGCTAATTACCGCAGTAACCGGCCCTGGTGCCCGCCAAGCCTTCGCGACATCGGTGCCGCCTTCTTGGCCGCACGCCTGGTCATCGAGGCCGAGGGGGGCTTTATCCGCAACGTCACTCATGGTGGCCTGCTCGAGATCTTCGAGCGCGAGGACTTTGACCGGGCGTTGGCAAACAGCTGAGGAAAATCAGGCACCATGAGCGCTTCGTCAGCGATGCGGGTTGCCATTGTCGGCACCAACGACCCGCGTAACTTTTCCGGTGGCCGCTACCACGGGCTGATCATGGCGTATGCCGTGGCGGCGTTCGGCGGCGATGTCCAC
Source organism: Rhodospirillales bacterium 69-11 (assembly GCA_001898425.1). Classification (GTDB taxonomy): domain Bacteria; phylum Pseudomonadota; class Alphaproteobacteria; order Acetobacterales; family Acetobacteraceae; genus Rhodopila. Next base: position 78,015 of record MKTV01000102.1, on the reverse strand, counting down.
GTCATTACAGACCACAAGCCGGCCTTCGTTCGCGATCTCGAGCCGCTCGCGCCGGGACGCGTGGTGTTCCACCAGACACGGGATTTCGTCGGCGGCTTGCCAGACGGCGGCTTCGACTGGGTCTTCGTTATCCCGACCGGGATTTTTCTGCCGAATTTCTACGAGTGCTGTCTCGATTTCGCCGCGCAGTCCGGTGCGCGCCTTGGCTTGGTCAACTTCGAGTCCGGCAACTGGTTCAACGCGCTCGCCCCCGAGCCGCGAGATGCGCGGCTGTGGGACTACTGGCGGCGGATCTGTCTCGGTGGTGCGCTGCTGCTCTCCTCAGCGCGCACCTCCGATCAGTGGGCGCGCGCGTTCTACCATGCTCCCGACGGCCATCTGCGGTTTGAGGTCTGGTATCCCCCGATCAATTCCGAGGCGGCCCGCCGCTTCGAAGGGGTAAAAAAGGACGGCTCCCTGCTGGCCTTCGTTCGGCCGCAGGATGCCCATAAGGGCTCCGGCATGCTGACCGAGCTTGACCCGGCCCTCTATGCCGGGCGCACGCTGCGCCTCATCTCGGGACGCGACCTGCCGAAGGAATTCACCGCTGCGATCTCTGACCATCTGCGGCGTACGTCGGATGCCCGGCTTGAAGTATGCCTGCGGGTCAGCGACATCCATAAATATCGGCTGCTGTCCTGTGCCCAGGCGGTGCTGTTCCCGACCCACTTCGAAGGCTACGGCTACCCGCCGATAGAAGCCGCCTATGCCGGAACGGAATCCGCCTGCTTCGATCTGCCGGTCCTGAAGGAAACGGTGGGGTCGATCGCGCATTTCGCCCCGCAACCCACCCTGGCAGGCTTCGAGGCCGCAGTCGCCGCGGCACTGGCCATGCCAGAGCGGCGACAGGAACTTCGGGCAGCCATAAACACCATCGCGGATTTCCAGGTCGCCAGCACGCGACTGGCTGAAATCCTTACTCGCAGCGCGGACAGCGTGGCGCCGGTGGCACAACGGCGCTTCTGGATCGCGGTCGGTCCCTTTGCTCGTACCCCGCCTCTGCCCTCCGAAAAGGTGGACCGGGCCGCCCCCCTGCCGACATTCCCACCTTACGTGGTCAGTGCCACCCACACCACCGCGGGTGAGGTGGTGATCACCTGCCGCGCTCAGTTGCCGGCATCAGTGGAGAGGTTGGAAGCGACCGACGCGGGTGGCACCGTGCTCCTGCCCTCGACATGGGACGCGGGGCCGGCGAACGCCACGGGCCTGCGTGATTTCCGCATCTACCTTGTCGCACCGAAAGAAATCATTGGGCACCGCCTGATGATCCAGGGCTACCGGGATAACCAGTCGGCTGGTAAGGCGATCGAACTCGAGGTCGAGCGCGTCGCGCCGGCCAGCAGACTGCTGCCGGTGATAGCCGGCATTAGCGAGAACGACGTCGAGCAGGATCAGCGCAAGCTGCGAGGGTGGGTTCTGGCGCGTGAGCCGGTCACCACGCTCTGCTTCACGGCAAGGGGCAAGACCTGGCTTCGCTTCCCAGTTGGCGGGGAACGGCGCGACGTCTTCGCCAAGAACCCCGGCTATCCCTCCCCCCGCTGCGAATTTTCTGTCCGGGTGCCACTCGACGAGGAACCGCACCGGGCGGACTCCCGCTTGATCTGCCTGGCTGGCCCGCCGGGGCAGGAGCAGGCGATCGACACCCTGGCCAGCTGGCCGCCGGCCCCGAAGCCGTATTTCACGGAGTCCGTGACCCTGTCCCCCCCTCCCGGCCCGGTCGCGCCCGCGCCAGGGGCGGTGGTGGCCGCCAAGGCGCGTCCCGCGGGCACTACGGAGCCGAAGCCACGCCGGCCACAGTTCGGCAGCCTCGAGCTGATCGACCGGACGGATGAGACTTGGCTCCACGGCGTGGCACGTAGCGGCAGCCGGGACCGTCTCGGCTGCATCCACGTGAGAAAGACCGAAATTCTTGGACAGGTCGCTCCGGGGGTGGTCCTGCGCTTCGCCTCCGGCATCACCCGTCGTGCGGTTTCGATCGAGCATCACGATCATTCCGCGGGCATCGTGCTGGACGGTCCATTGGACCCGCAGGACAACGGCTTTCCGGCGCCTGTGGGGCTGTTCGCCGCCGATTGGGAACCGAAACCAGTGGCTTCCCTGGTGATCCCCGATTGGACCGACCAACGCTGGTGGCGGGGGATCTGGAACAAGCCGGATGAGCGCTACCGACGCGGGCTGACGGTCAAAACTAATATCGCCGTCGAACTCGGCGTGGCTACGGGCACCCGCCTGCGCCTATCTGCTAGCGGCCTGCGCCGGGTGGTGGCGCATGACGACGACGCCCACAACAATCGCCGTCTCTGGCTGGATGGGCCGATCCGCCCGATGGGTGACGGCGCCCCCAACCCGGTCATGGTGGACACTCCCGTCGGCGAAGAGTCCGGCAGCATTCCGTTCAGTCTTGCGCGGGAAGATGCCGGCTGGCCCCGAGGTATCCTCGGCCAGACCCATTCTTCCGCACAGGCCGGCCAGGCCGTCCTGCTCGACAGCGACACCACAAGCCAGATTGCGCGCGGCTCGGTCCTGCGCTTCGCGCGCGAGACGCTGATGCGCGTTGTCTCGGTTACGCCGGAACCCGATGGACTGGTCGTTATCCTGGACGGTCTGCTCGACCCGGAGATTCACGGCCATCCGGCTAATGTACAGCTAATCGACCCGGCCGACATGCCCGACGGGGTGAAAGCCGGCTACGGCTTCCCAGAGCCCAGATTCAAGGCGAAGGACCCATTGCACGTCATTCTGGCGGCCAACGCTCGCCGCCAAGGCGCGGCGGTGCGTGCCCGCGCGCCCACGGGCGCGTCCAAGCGCCGCGTGCTAGTGTTGAGCCTAGTGTCACCCTACCCGGCAAACCAGGGCAACCGTGTCGTTACACGCAATCTGACCCAGCATCTTGTGGACTCGGGTTTTGCGTGCGACATCGTCATCCAGAACTGGGTCGACGCCGCCGAGGTGCACGAGAATATCGGCCCCGACACGCGTATCCTCACGGTGCCGTTCCCAGAGTGGCAGGCAAGCGAGCCAGCGATGCAGCGCCGCGCTTTCGGCGAGGCCGCCCGCAACCTGGCCCGCTCGCCATTGGACGAGGCCCTGGGCGCCGCCGTCGAGCGCGCGGCCGAGTACTACCACCCGTATTTCATCGTCCGCGATGCCACCGTCGACTTGGCGCGGACTCTGTTCGCACAGCACCGGTACGATGCCATCATATGCAACTACACGCACATGCTGCGGGTGGCCGTCGAGCTGCAAACGATCCGTCCCCTGCCCCCGGTCGCGGTATTTACTCACGATGCGCTCTCGCGCCTGCCGCGGGAGTTTAACGGGCAGCGCCTCGACCTCATGTACCGTGCCTGCACGGCCACCCTGGAACGCGACGTGCTAGATTCCATTCCTGGCGCCGTGGTGGTGGCGATCTCGCGCAGCGAGGCAGAGTACTTCCGGCGGATCGGCACCCGCAATACCGTGGTCGTGACCGAGTACGACGCCGCCGAGGAAATGGAGCCCTTCCAGGTGGATACCGGCGCCTTCGAACGCCGCACCATCATTTTTCACGGCAGCGCGAACCCGATGAACATCGCCGGGCTGAACTGGTTCGTCGATGAGTGCTGGAGCTCCATCCTCACCGCAGTACCCGGGGCAAAGCTGGTGGTGTGTGGCAGCGCCGGACGGTCCTGGGCACCAAAGCTGCCCGGGATCGAGATAATTGGCGAGTTGACGCGTGGCGAGATGCTGCGCCGCTGCGCCGAAGCCAGCATGACAATCAATCCTTGCGTGGCGGGCACCGGGCTCAAGATCAAGACGGTGGAAGCTGTCTGCCTAGGGTTGCCGGCGGTCTGTCTTCCCTTGGCCGTTGACGGGTTGGAGGACATCGCTGACCGGTTCGCCGTAATCGCGCGGGATGAGATCGAGTTCACTGCGGGCTGCATAACGCTGCTGAGCGACCGGGAGCGCTGGACAAGTCTGCATGATGGCGCATTGGAAGCGGCGAGAACCCGGTTCTCTTCCCAAGCCGTCTATCAAGCCCTGGATGAGGCAATGGGGTGGGGAATACGCAGTACCGCTTGCCCCGGCGCTGCTTCAGAGGAGTCGGAATCGACTCTGTCAGATGTGGCAGATCCGGTACCGCTGCTTGAAGCAAATCCGAACGACCAGGCGGCCCTGTTCACGCTTGGCAAGCGGCTGCTGCAGGCTAACCAGAGAGATGCCGGCTGGGAGATCGTAAACCGCGTCGCGACGTACCGACGCGGTGATCCCAAGGTGGCGGCACAAGCTGCACGTCTCGCCTTGCAGATCGGCGAGTACTGGCGCGCCGTCGTACATGCCGCAACCGTGATTGGCGAATATCCAGCCTTGCCTGAAGGTTATGCGTTGATGGGCGAAGCCCTACTCGGCTGCAAGCTGCCTCACGACGCGGTCGTGGCACTGGAGCAGGGCATCCTGATAGCCCCCGAGCATCAGCGTCTCCTCGTGCTGCTGGAAGAGGCCTTGATCCGGGCTGGGCGGGAAGCCGACGCGGCAATCTGGCGGGCGCGTCGCGCACCGGACGCTGAGTTCGGTCAGTACGTGACCCTGGATGGGCCACATATTCCAAAATTCGTCGAGGGATTCCTCGTCGAGGGAGACGGAAACCTCTCGATCCGATCCGGCAAAGGCACGGTTCGCATCGTTCTACCCTGGGTGCCGGCGAACCGCATTTCCCTATCCCTCGATGTGCGCCGCCCGATCAAGCTGGATCAGGACGTGGCGATTTCACTCGGCCTTCATAAGGCTGCCTGTAAGCACACGATCTCAGCGTATGGGCCTGCGGTCCAAACTATGAGCATTAATGCCGATTTGACCGACGAGGCTGCGGTGGGGACAGTCTCGCTTAGCTTAGAGATCCTTAAGAAAGAGTCCCTCGCTTTTCCCTTGCAGCTCATCGGCTACTTGCTTGAGGCTGATCGACAATCGGTGCGTTCCTAACCCACTTTCGCAGTTGCTGTTTACAGGCGAGCGCTGCGCGGCCGCTTCATGGATTAGAGCCTTCAGGATGCGTTGCCGAGGCGAACGCGAGGGCGGCCGGCAGCTCCTTTTATGGAATGGCCCGTCCCTCCCATCCGAGCGCGTAGGCTGCTTGGGCAACAGGTGGAGGTCCAAGATGCACGCTACGGTTCTCGGTATCCGTCCGGTGACGACCGCCTTGGTGTTTCGGGTGTGATGTAGCGAGGCTAGGACCTCAAAGCGCTGTTAAGGTCGACCTTAAAGCTATGCCCGACAGTCCGATTGAGATCCTAGGCGCCCGCGAGCGTCGGCGTCGCTGGAGCGTTGACGAGAAGCTCCGCATTGTGGCGGAGAGCCACGAGCCTGGTGGCAGCGTGCAGGCCC
>MKTV01000102.1:60268-72605 GCA_001898425.1 Rhodospirillales bacterium 69-11 | reverse complement strand
CCACGACGTGTATGTATCCCGGCCTGCTTTATACTTGGCGTTGCCAAGTCCGCGAGGGCTCTCTTGAAGCTCGGCGCCATTGCGGCTTCTGCCGGTTCAATGTGTCCATCCGGCGAGGACCGCATTGACGCGTCCGATCAGGCGGCGATGGTCACGTCGGCGGTCTGGTGTGCCTGTCGCCAATTCCAGGGCAGGAGTTCCACCAGCCTGCGCGCGGGATGATCTGCGATGCGTGCGAGCCCATCTGCCAACCACGCCTTGGGATCGACGTCATTCATCTTCGCGGTGACGATCAACGAGTACATCGCCGCCGCCCGATCACCTCCACGGTCGCTGCCGGCGAACAGCCAGGCCTTCCGCCCGATCGCCACACCACGCAGGCTCCGCTCCGCAGCATTTTTGGTCAGGCAGATGCGGCCATCCCCGACGAACGCACGGAACGCTGCCCAGCGCGTCAGCATGTAGTCCATCGCCTTCGCCACCTCGGCGTGCCGCGACAGACGTCCTCGCTCGCCTCGCATCCAGCGTTCCAGATCGTCGACGAGCGGCACCGCGTGCTGCTGCCGCACGGTCAGGCGCTGCGCGGCCGGAGCACCGTTGATCTCCCTCTCGAGGGCGAAGATCGCGTCGATCCGTCGCACCGCCTCAACCGCCAGCGGCGCCTTGCCGAGTTCGGCCAACGAGAAGAACTTCCGCCGGCCGTGCGCCCAGCACGCCGCCTCCCGAACCGGCCCCGGCAACCGCGCCGGCGCATGAAGGTCGTTGAACCCGGCATAGGCGTCCGCCTGGAGGATCCCGCGCCAGTCCGCCAGGTGCCGCTTCGGATGCTCGCCGCCGCGGTCGGGGGAGTAGTGGAACAGGGCCGCGGGTGGACCCGGCCCGGCGAACGGCCGATCGTCGCGCACATAGGCCCATAATCGGCCGGTGATCGTCCGTCCCTTCGCCAGCACCGGGACCGTGGTGTCGTCCCCATGCAGCCGCTCCGCCGCCAGCACATGCGTACGGATCAGTCCCACCAGCGGCGCCAGGGTCGCCGTGCAGGCGCCGACCCAGTCGGCCAGCGTCGAGACGTCGAGCTCGATCCCTTCCCGCGCGAACCCCTCGCTGAGGCGGTTCAGCGGCAGATGCTGGCCGAACTTTGCCTCCAGGATCGTGGCCAGCAGCTGTGGCCCCGCCCGGCCGCGGACGATCGGATGGAAGGGCGCCGGCGGCTGGGTGATGGCCTCACAGCTGCGGCAGGAGAACTTCTCCCGCACCGTCTGGATCACCTTCCAGCGGCGGGGGATCACCTCCAACGTCTCGGTGATCGTCTCCCCGAGTTTGGCCAGCACCCCGCCGCAGCAAGGGCAGGCGGAGGGAGCAGGGACAACGACCCGTTCCCGCGGCAGATGGGGCGGCAGAGGACCCCGCACCGGCTTGCGCCGGGTGAACGGCCGCACGGTCGTGTCCGCATCGGGCTGCTGCGTATCGGCCTCGCTGGCCGCAGTCTCTGCTTCCTCGAGTTCCAACTCCAACTGGTCGAGCAGCTTGCGGCCGCGCTCGGAAGACGCGCCGAAGCGGTCGTGCCGCAGCTTGGCGATCATCAGCTTCAGATGCGCGATCATCGCTTCCGCACCCGACGCACGGGCTTCAGCCTCCAGCCGGGCATGACGTTCGGCCGCCAGTGCGGCGCGCAGCGCATCGAGGTCGGTCGGAACAGGGCTGTCCGGCGCGGTCACGGACAGGATCGAATCACGATCCCATGCCGTTGCCTACTAAGAACTTGCCCCCCATCATCCCGCCGCGGAGGGCCGCCACGTGCGTTGCGGATGGCGCCAGTCGATGCCTTCCAGCAGGTAGCCGAGTTGGGCGGGAGAGATGGCGATGACGCCGTCGGCGGGGCTTGGCCAGATGAAGCGACCCCGCTCCAGCCGCTTGGCATAGAGCGACATGCCCAGCCCGTCGTGCCAGAGGACCTTCAGGAGATCGCCGCGTTTGCCGCGGAACACGTAGACGCCGCCGGTATGCGGGTCTCGCCCGAGCGCCTGCTGGACCTGCAGCGCCAGGCCATTCATGCCGCGGCGCATGTCCGTCGCCCCGGTCGCCAGCGACACCTGAACACCGGACGGCGGGCCAATCATCCGCGCAGCGCCGACAGCACCCGCCGTAGCGCCTTCAGGCTGGCGTTCTCGCCGACGAGCACCCGATTGCCGTCGGGCAGGCAGATCTCAATTCCGCTCGATGAGGTGCTGGTGGCTGGCGGTGCCGACAGCTCCGCCTGTGATGGGGTCAATTGAACCGGCAGAAGCCGCAATGGCGCCGAGGCCTCCAGAGAGCCCTCGCGGACTTGGCGACGCCAGGTATGAAGCAGGCCGGGATACACGTCGTGGCGGGCGGCAACGGGCCCGCACGCTGCCACCAGGCTCGTGGCTCTCCGCCACGATGCGGAGCTTCTCGTCCACACTCCAGCGGCGCCGACGTTCGCGGGCGCCTAGGATCTCAATCGGACTGTCGGGCATCGCTTTAAGGTCGACCTTAACGTGCGCTTTAAGGTCCTAGCCTCGCAACATCACACCCGTCACACCAAGGCGGTCGTCACCGGACGGATACGGTTCAATTGACCCCATCACAGCCGAAGCTGTCGGCATCGCCAGCCACCAACCCTTGATCGAACGGGATTGAGATCTGCCTGGCCGACGGCAGCGGGTGCTCGTCGGCGAGAACGCCAGCCTGTAGACAGCACGGATCTTTGTCGTGCGGCCGCCGCGCGAGCAGTCGATTGCCTGGACCGCAGCCCCCTTTGCCGCCGGCAGAGGCACGCTGGGCCTTCACCGCGGAACTGTCGATCATCGCGACATCGGCGGGAACCGTGCTCGCCACCGTCTCGAAGAGGCGCGTCTAGATACCTCGGCCACTCAGCGGTTCCAGCGCGGAGCAATAGCCGGCATCGATCGACTTTGATAAGCTGCCAGCAAGTCAGCAACGCTCCTTGCCGGAGCGCCGTATTGCTGGCAAGGTGGCAAATGAGGTGGCCAATGCATGTCGTCGCGCTATTGAGCCAAAAGGGCGGCACTGGGAAAACGACCCTTGCCCTCCATCTTGCGGTTGCTGCGGAGCGAGCGCGCCAGGTTGCCGCCGTCATTGATCTTGATCCTCAGGCGAGCGCCGCCGGCTGGAAGGATAGCCGTGCCGGCGAGAGCCCGGTCGTTGTGTCCGTTCAGGCGACCCGCCTTGCCCATGCTCTCGACCTGGCGCGCGACGGCGGCGCCGAGATCGTCTTCCTCGACACTGCCCCCCATTCGAGCGATGTGGCTCTCGCCGCCGCCGAAGCTGCCGACCTCGTGTTGATACCTTGCCGGGCCGGGATCCTCGATCTCCGCGCGATCGGGGCGACAGCGCGGTTGGCAAAAATTGCGGGGAAACCTGCCTACGTCATCCTGAACTCGATGCCGGCGCGCGCCAGCAATGTCGCTGCCGATGCGCGTGCGGCTGTGGCCGTCCATGGCCTAGATGCGGCGCCTGTGACCATCCAGCAGCGCGCCGCTTATGCCCATGCCTTAACGGCCGGGCAGACGGCACAAGAGTATGAGCCCTCAGGGAAGGCAGCGGACGAGGTCACCCAGCTTTACCAGTGGCTTCAACCTCGCCTCCGATCCGCCGCACCTTCCAAACCGCGCGCGTAGCACGGGTCGCTGCCATATTGCCAAATTGCTGAATAGTCGATTGCCAGCAACATCTAGGAGTTGGCATGAGTTGCCCTCCTGCCGGCAATACGGCAGCATGGCAATGCGGCAATGTGGCAGACAAAACGGGAATCCGAAAGTGACCAAGCGCCCAAGTTTGGCGGAGACGATGCGCCAGGTGGCAGTTTCGCCCGAGTCGGCCGTGATCGCGCCCCGTAAGGCAGAACCTGAACCTGCGACGAAAGTAGCGCCGGCACCGAAGCCCTTCTACGCAGCGACGCGGGTCGGCAAGAAGAAGGTGACAGCCACGCTGAGCCCGGCCGACCACAAGCAGCTCAAGAGCCTTGCCGTCGATCGAGAGACGACCACGGAGGCCTTGTTGTCGGAGGCGATCGCCGACCTCTTCGCCAAATACGGGCGTCAGACGGCCGCGCACTGAAGAAGTGTTGGCTTGCCGGGTTGCCACATTGCCCCTTTGCCAGTTTTTCGTATTGCCAGTACTCGGACCCTACTGACGGCTCAAACGGGGCGCACTGACCTGCGGTTCGAGCTCAGCTGACTTATCGGCGCGTAGGTCGGCGTGCTCAGCCCCAAGCGGTGCGGGAGGCGCACCAGGCTCCCTGTTGGATCTGGGCAGGCTGACCGCGATCTGCTTGGGCGCAACCGGGGAAGGTGAGGGGTGCAAGGAGACGCCGCGCTCGCTGGCATCCACTCGGGCAGCCGGGTAGACCGCCAAGGCGAGCTTCAGATTCTCGGTAAAGGTCGCCCGGAAGTTGTTCATCCGGCTGAAGCCGGACCCGAACTGCTGCTTCAGCGCTGGCCAGGAGACGGGTGTGGACTTTACCAGCACGTGCAGCCGGTAGGCGAGCCAGACATAGATGTCGAGCGCCATGCTGTTGTTGGCGATCGCCCGGATCGCGCTCTCCTCGAGCGGCACCGGGTGCTTCTTCAGCATCTCGAAGAAGGCCTGGGTCAGGGTGGCGGTCTAGGAAAACAGGCTTCCCTGGCCCGCTTCTCCGGGGACAAGGAGGAACGCCTCCTCGATGATGCCCTGGTTCTTGTAGACCATGCTCGTGGCGCGGCGGAGCTCGAAGGTCAGCGTGCAGCGCCCCAGCCGCTCGGCCTGGTCCTGCACGTCCCGCAGGCTCTTGCCGCCGGCGGGTATGCCCATCTTGCCAAGCCAGTCGCGCAAGGAGCGGCCGAGCTCGACCTCGCGGCAGTTGGTGCGCAGCGCGTCGGACTGCAGCCGGAGCAGGATCAGTCGGGCACGCGAGCCGTAAGGCACACCGACAGGTGCCGGTTTACCAGCATTAGTGCCCCGCCAGCCGGGCTGCACGATCAGGGAGATGTTCTCACTGCTGATCTGCCGGGCTTGTTCGGACGGCAGGCGCCGATGCGGCAATGCGGCCTGGCACCAGCCCGAGTAGAGGAAGCCGATTCCCGGGTCCTCATCAGCCATGTAGGCTGCGGCGACTTCGACGGCGGATCGTTCGTCCCCAAGCAGGCGGAGCGCCTCCTGCTTGCCGCGGGCTTCGATGAGATCATGCACCGTTCCCATGGGCTTGGACGATGGCCGAACCGGCGCGGTCTGTCGCCGTGGACTTTACCAGCACGAGGTATTTGGATTCTTCCTAATTGCTTGTGCTGCCAAAGTCCTCGGGAAAACTTTGGCTAACTCATTGCTGCGAATAACAAGCCGCAGACCTGGGCCGCTGCTAAAGTCCACACTCGGTCTGTGGCGAGATGCCGATGCCGGGCAACGGCACGCCCCGAATCGGGGCCTCCCACAAAAGTCCACACTTGGCCCACACCGGTCACGTGGGACAGCCCTACACTCCCGGTTCGGGGCAGGCTACAAAGCGGTGCGGCAGCTCAAGCCCACCTTCCGAGAGGCTTTAGGCCTGGCACAGGCGGTCTACCCGGAAGCCCGGGTGGACCTCGAGGCAGAAGGCGTCGTGCTGCTCCTTTTCCTCCGGCCGTGCCACGCGCCGAGGCGAAGCGGATTGGGCTGGGCTAGCTGATTCGGACTCTACTGACGCCCCTCACAACCCAAACGGAGTCGTCAACAAGCAGATCAGCAAGGCAGTGACGGTGGAGGTATCTGACCTGCATCAATGACATCACCTGCATCGAGAGAGTAAGATGGCTGCTTAGAGCTGATCGTTGCGAGTCGAGTCTTAGACAAGGATCTCGGACATGTCTCGGTCACTGGAACAGCTGCTAGACATAGCGTTGAACACGCGGCAACAGCGTCGGCGCCAGCGAGTAAAAGACCAAGCCGATCGGCAAAGCATGATTGTAGAAGCTCGTGCGGAGCTCGAGCACCAGCAAAGGAAATTTCGTAGGAAGATCTGCTCTCTCATGGATGAGGTTGTCGAGCGGGCCAATCGACACCTCGCCACGAGATCTGATCACTGTGAGTTCCGCGACATATCGGGATGCTACACGGGTCCACTTCACGTCGGAAATTTCTCCTGCAACCCTATCGCGTACAAGCTCGAGACTGACGACGAAGACGTAGGAGGCGTGCTGCTGATCGAGCTAACGAACGATGGCTTCGTCGAGGCATCCCTTGGACCGCTGCCGTCCACTCATGCCCAAGGGCCCATGGTCAGAACTGAACTGGGCTGGCATTCCGTACCGCTGGACAGCTTTGATGCATCCGCCGCCTCAGATCTGCTGGCGCACTATGTCCATAAGAGCACTGGACTGTAGCTCTGGTCATGGACTGGCGCTTGTGAAAGCCGCTACACGCGATAAGCCCTCTTATCGCGTGTAGCGGAATTTCCGCGTTGACGCGGGAGTCCCGCACCGGCGAGTCTCGCCCGCATGGCCCCCGCGTCCCACGCCCCCGCTGCCATCCTGACCGGTCAGCCAGTGCGGGCTTCTGCCGCCGAGAGGCCGACTGAGGCCGGGCAGGCGGCGCTCGCCGCCGCCCAGGGCTACGCCCGCAAATCCGCCGCCCCGGCCACCTTGCGGGCCTACAAGGCCGACTGGACGCATTTCCAGCACTGGTGCGGGGCGCACGGCTTCACCCCGGTCCCGGCCGCGCCGGCGACGGTCGGCGCCTATCTGGCGAGCCTCGCCGGCAGCCATGCCCCTTCCACGATCCGCCGCCGGCTGGCTGCCCTCGGCAAGCTGCACCGGTTCAACGACCTGCCGTGGAACCCGGCGCATCGCGACATCCAGGAACCGCTGCAGGGCGTGCTGCGCAGCCATCCCCGCCCGGTCCGAAGAGCGGCGGCGCTGAGCCTCGCCATGCTGCGCCAGCTGCTCGCCACCTGCGATACGAGCGCCCGCGGCCGGCGTGACCGCGCCCTGCTGCTGTTCGGCTTCGCCGGCGCCCTGCGCCGCTCCGAACTGGTGGCGCTGCAGGTCGAGGACGTTGCGTCCGTTGCCGGGGGACTGCGGCTGCGGATTGCCCGTGGCAAAACCGACCAGACCGGGGAGGGGGCCGAACTCGGCCTGCCGCGCGGCCGCCACCCCGACACCTGCCCGGTGCGGGCCTTCGAGGCCTGGCAGGCGGTCGCCCGCCGCAACGCCGGCCCGCTGTTCCGCAAGATCAGCACCGGCGGTCGGATCGGGGCCGCTGCCCTGCACCCTGATGCGGTGCGGCAGATTCTTACTCGTCGCGCCGCCATGGCCGGCCTCACCCTGGACGGGTTCGACCGGCTCAGCCCGCATGCGCTGCGCGCCGGCTTCATCACCGAAGCCTACGCGAGGGGCGTGCGGGACGAGGACATCATGCGCCACACCAGGCATCGCGACCTGCGCGTCATGCGGGGCTATGTCCGCCGCGCCGGCCTGCTCACCGAGAGCCCGGCCGGCCTGCTCGACCTCTGATGCAGATCCGCTTCCCCTGGGAGCCCGACCCGGCGGCAGGGGCCCCGCAACCCGGGCCGGACTTGCTGGATCCAGTGCCCGCAGCACCACGGCGGCGCGGTCGCCCACCTGCCGGTGCCGGCCGACATGCCGAGATCGGGGCAGGGGAGGGGGCCGGAGGTTGGCTGTTCCACCACCTGATCGTCAGCGGGCCGGCGACGACAATTGCCAGTTTCATGGCAATGGCACGCGGGGCCGGGGTGGTGCCCTGGCGGCTGGATGGTGCTGAGCTCGAGGAGCGGGTGTTCGTCCAAGCGGTCTCCCAGCCGCCCGAGCGGCGCGGGCTGAGTGTCGCCGGGTGCCGCATCCTGGCCCGGCAGTTCCGTGACCGCGCCGAGGCCCACCATGCCAAGGCGGTTGCCCTGGTCGGCGTCAGCCGGGCCTGCCCGCTCGACCTGCACGCCTTGCTGCCGGTGCCGGACCCGATCCTCGCTCTGGGCCCGACCCATCCGGACGCCCTGGCCTGGCTCAGGACGCAGTGGGGCGTCACCGACGGGCTGCGTCAGGCCCGCCTGCTGGCCCGGCCCAAGCCGGGTGGCCGGCTGCCGGCCGGGCAGAAGGTGATCGGCTACGGGTTCTTCACCGCGGCCCCGGAGACGCCGCAGCCCGCCATCGCGACCCTCGAGAGCCAGTGGCCGGCGCTGCGGTTCTGGCTCACACCGCGCCCGGCGGGTTGAGCGCAGCTTGCATGCGCGCCGGGGCAGGCGAGGCAGCTGAGGAACCAGGGCACGAAACCACGCCCGCCCTCGCTTTGGACGGGTTCATCGGTTCGCTGGAGCAGCTGCTCCTGCTCGCCCGGGCGCGCCGGATCGATCTGGAACGTATCCCGGTCGGCGCTCTGGTCGACCAGCTCGTCGAGGCTCTGCAGCAGGCAGGCCAGACCCCGCTCGGGCAGCAGGCGGACTGGGTGGTGATGGCGGCCTGGCTGCTGCAGCTGCGCGCCCAACTGCTGCTGCCCGCCGACTCTGCGGTTCACCAAGAGGCGCTTGCGGACGCGGAGGCACTGCAGGAGCGGCTGCGGGCGCTGCAAGCCGCGCAAGCCTTGGCCGGATGGCTCGAGGTGCGGCCCCAGCTCGGGCAAGACGTGTTCGCAAGGGGATGTCCGGAGATCGTCGGCACCCTTCTGGAACCTGCGCATCAGCTCGACGTGGTGGAGTTCCTATGGGCCAGCCTGGCGCTGTTCGAGGAAGCCCCGGACTTGGCGATCGAGGAGGATCGCCCGGCCCGGGTCGTGCTGCATGACGTCATCACCGCCCGCGCGCGGATCCTGCAGCTGCTTGCCGGGGAAGCGGAAGGAGCGCTGCTGGCCTGCTTCCTGCCGGAGCCGCCGGATACCCCGGAAACCGACCGGCAGCGTGCGTTGCGGCGGCGCTCGGCCTGGGCCAGCACGCTCGTTGCCGGATTGGAGCTGGCGAGGGAGGGGGGCCTGGTGCTCCTGCAGGAGGAATCGCTCGGCGATATTCGGGTCACGGCGACCCAGGCAGCGAGCGGATGATCGAGGCGACGTTGTCCGATCCGGATGAGCCTATGACCATCTACCCCTGACTGACGTATCGGCTCTATTCAATCTCAACGGCATGCAAACCGGGCTCACTCCTCAATGAGCGACCACGCTGAATCCGAGCGGGCAAGACTGATCCACAATGAACGGATCAAGATGACGGCCGGCTGGATCGACCGCGCCTCGAGCACCCTGTTCGCCACTGGGATAGCTACCCCCGTGGCTGGCAGGCTGCTAGGCTTGGGTCCGTCCTTATCGCCAGGGGTGTACGTCGCTATATTGGCAGTGTTCGGGGCTGTAGCGGCCATGCTGCACGGCCTGGGTCGCCAGCTGCTGGGGAGGCTTCGCTGATGTTCGACGACGTCGCCTGGGTGCTGATCCCTGCGCTTTTCGCACTTGTCCTGGGAGGGGGCGCGTATCTGGTTGCTGTGCGAGAGACCAAGCGCTTCGACGCGCGCTGGCCACAGAAGCCATGACCAGGATCAGGTAATCAGCTGGTTTCTGCCCTCGGCTGCCTAACCCTGGGTTCTGATCGTCCTGGGCCTGATCGGGCTACGCTCCATCTCGTAATCGCCAGCCGGCGCACGCTTCTGCCGGAACCGCCAAATATACCGGAGACCATCGGCAGCGAGCTTCACGTGCGGAGGCTGCACCTCGCGGAGACGCCGTCGGTGGCCCAGATCGCCTCACGTGATCCACGTATCGGCATCATGAGGAACTTGCCGAACTGACGTGACGGTCAGTGTTAATTTAGACCCGATTGCTGGCAGCTTGGCAATGCAGCATCAGGGCAATGAGGCAATGCGACCGGTGAGGGTGACCCATGATAAAGGGCCCGGCAGCTCGGGGCGCGGCGCCCCCGCCGTGAGCACCGCAGCGACCCAATTCGTCGCCTACCGGGTCGGCTATCATCCAGCCATAGGCGCTCCCTGTTCGGGCACGTCTATGCCCTGTGGCGCTGGCTCGAATGGCAGCAGGCACCTTGGGCCGCGGAGGCGCACCGCAGCACCTTCCAGATTGTGGATGCCGGCCTACTCGGCGTTGCCGCCGCCGTCTCATTTGGCGGCCTAATCTTGTCCAGCTCCCTCCGGCGCCGACCGAAGAAGCACGAGGGGGCCCACGGAACAGCGCGGTTCCAATCAGAGGATGAGATCCGGAAAAGCGGCCTTCTCCCCCGCAAACCGAGCGACGCTCATGCAGGCGCATATGTCGGAGGCTGGACTGACCGGAAGGGCCGCACGCACTAGCGCAAATGATTGGACAGTCCAAAGCGGGCGATATTTGGCGGAAATTCGTCGCAATCGCGAATCGCGAGCAATTCGGCCAGTGCGAGAGCTGGCAGGTGTGATAGGCGCCTGCGGCCGGTTTGGCCTAGTATATTGATTCCTGCAGGATAAGGATATACATTGATTAGAGCGTATATCTCGGAGCATCGCCATGCAGGTTGCGAAGTGGGGCAACAGCCTGGCCGTCCGCCTGCCGGCGGCCGTTGTCGACGCGTTGGCGTTGGAGGAAGGCGATGAGATCGAAATCCATGTCGCCGATCACAGGGCCTTCGAAGTCGCACGCAAGCCGAGTCCGGAGGACCTCCTGAAACGTCTGCGCGCCTTCCGCGGGCGATTGCCCGCGGACTGGAAGTTCGATCGGAGCGAGGCGAATGCCCGATAGCTTCATCGACACGAATGTTCTCGTCTATCTCGCCTCGGGCGATCGCATGAAGGCCGACCGCGCTGAGCAGATCGCTGCCTCAGGGGGGACGATCAGCGTCCAGGTGCTGAACGAACTCGCGAACGTGTCACGCCGCAAAATGGGTCTATCGTGGCCCGAGACGCATGCTTTTCTCTCGACGGTGCGCGCGCTTTTGGCGGTGGAGCCGATGACCCGAGACAATCATGACCTGGGATTGACGATAGCCGAGCGATATAGCCTGTCCATTTACGACGCGATGATCGCGGCATCTGCGCTGCAAGCCGATTGTGACACCCTCTGGTCGGAAGACATGCACGACGGTCTTGTCATCGAGAACCGGCTCCGCATCTCGAACCCGTTTCGGGCCGTCTGACTTCTTACGCGAGTCTAGGAGGTCAGTCGGGTGCCCTGGCCACTACCTAGCCGACGACGCTTCTTGAGTGTGGACTCTGGTGACGCCTACCCGCGAGCGGCGATCACCATTGATCGCGCCCGATCGCCCGAATTTTGCTGGCAATGCAGCACCATGGCAATGCGGCAATACGGCAGTAAAGAGAGACCGATGACCAAGCGCCCAATCTGGCCGAAACGATGCGCGAGCCGGGCATGATCGCGACGCTTAAGGCAGACCTGACCCAGAGAAGTCCCGCCGGAGGACAGCACTTACTTCTCCACCCGGGTCGCCTGTGACCAAGATGACAAACCTTAAGCCGCGTGGTTTCGTAACCACGGGACGCTTTGGGTGCTCATTGCCATGATGCCGGCAATGGCCTCGGCTGCTCAGCTTCCTACTCCGCGCAGCTGGACGATTAAATGATTATGAGAGGACCTGGTAGGCATCTTCCACAGGCTGGCGTTCGTGCTTTGTCGCGGCGAGCCGCCGCGCCTCTTCAATGCCTTCTGTGTGTCACCAGAGTCCACAACTCCCGTCATCAGAGTCCAGTGGATAATCCAGGACGCCTGTGGATGATGTACGCGACTCGGGTTGCCGAGACTTGGGACTGCACGGCCCTTGATGTCGTGGGAGGAACCAGGTTCCCTGCAAGGCTTGTGCAGGGGCAGGGCGGACCAGTGTCTCGACCCTTGAGTTAGCCCTGACCCGGCGACCCTCGCGATAGCAGCAACCGCTCCAGCTTGCGGATGATTGCTGCGCCTCCAGCAGTGTCCGTCGTACGACGCCAGGACCAGCCGATGGGCGTGGGCGGGAGTGGTTCGCCTTTAGTCCGAACGGTCCGCACGCCGGTAAACGCCCCAAGCACGTTCAGGAGTTCATAGATGCCTGGGCCGGTGCCGGTGCCTCCCCAGGCAGTTCGAGATCGGAAGCCATGGACAGATCCTTAAGCTGGATCATCGGTTTCCGTCTTTCCGGGTTTTTCCGTACGTAGGGACCTGAGCGCGTATCACGGGCGCGGGGATCGAAAATCTTCTGTCGAGAAGTCGTAGGCGTGGCTGCCGCATTGCCGCATTGCCAGATTCCGCGCTTGCCGCATTGCCAGCAATAATGAGAGCAAATGCGATACCAGCGAGGGACGCTGTCGGTCTTTGCGGAAACCAGCGAGCCGCCAAGAAGGATCCACAGCCCCAATTCTGATGAAACTGGCGG
>MKTV01000102.1:36981-60128 GCA_001898425.1 Rhodospirillales bacterium 69-11 | reverse complement strand
AGCGGGGGTGCAGGATGACGGCCCGAAAGGGAGCGGCATCTCGCCGCTACCGGTTGCGAGGAGAGGCCTCGTCTAATAGACTAGTCTAATCGACTGGTTGGTTACGATTGAAATGCGCGAGATCCAGGCGTCGGAAGCAAAGACGTATTTGCCCCAGCTCCTCGATGACGTGGAGCGGGGGGAGACCATTCTGATCACGCGACATGGCAAGCCGATCGCCAGGCTCGTGCCGGAGACCGATCGCCGGCAGGCCGAGGTCCGTCAGGCGGCCGCCAATCTTCGCGCCATGCGCAAGAGCAAGATGAACAAGCTGACGCTGGAGGAGATCCTGACCTCCCGCCACGAAGGCCATGAATACTGATGGTCTTCGTGCTCGATGCTTCGATTGCCCTGTGCTGGGCTTTTGCCGACGAGGAGCATCCGGTCGCGGCCGCCGCGCTTGATCGCATCGAGACGAGCAAGGCACAGGTACCGGGCGTCTGGTGGTTCGAGGTCCGGAATTCGCTGGTCGTGAACGAGCGGCGCGGCCGGTTGACTGAAACCGAGACCGCTTCCTTCCTGCGCAACCTGGCGCAGCTCTCAATCCATATCAACCATGACCCGGCTGAGGCGTCTTTGCTGTCGCTCGCGCGTCAGCACCGCCTGACCGTGTACGACGCAGCCTATTTGGAGCTGGCACAGCGGGAAGGACTGATGCTGGCGACGCTGGATGCAGCGCTGCGGCAAGCGGCGTCCGCGGTCGGTGTGCCTCTGCTAGGGGAGGCCGCATGACGGATCAGCTCACCGCATCGGAGTACTCGCTTCCAGCATCTCTGTAGGAGCCGTGATCGCCGCCTGCGACCGTGCCCTGGTCGGCATGTTCCCCTATATCTTTGCCCCCGGCAGCGCCGCGACCAAGATGCGGAGATTCTCGTCAGCACTTCAGCGACGCAGCGACGCGGACTTTCGTGGCCATCCAGGACCTCGATCGAACTATCAGGCTGCTTTGAAGTCGGCTTTGAGGTGCACCTCAAGGCGAACCTTGCCGCACTACACATCATCATGCCGAGCAATCGTCACCGGCAGATATCCGTTGGCAGAGGATCTGCGGGTCGACCGTTAAGCCGACAGCCGCTCCGGAGCACCACTCACAAAGCCGACACGCCATCGGGTATCATCGACCGCGATCTCCGCATGCATCTTGAGAAGATCGAGCCTTAAGTGGCCGGCAATCACGAAAGCCTCTGCCTCTGAGGGGGTCATCGCCCAGGCACGCGCTGCTTTGTCCCAGCGTGCCCGCGGGCACACCTCGCGTCGAACATCGACCAACTGAGCGTTCCAGGTAAATCGGACGGTCGGCATGGGCCAGGATTCTAGGCAAAGCATGGTGGCTTTGTGAATCCCTCCAGGTCACGGCTACCCGCCGGCCTCGAGTTGGCGCGGAAGGGCTTGCTCCAGCTGGAGCAGCAGGGAGGCTCCGCCTTCCTTGGATGTGTGAGTCAGAACGAGCAACAGGAGCCAAGACAGCAGTGAACGATGCAGCAGACAGAAACATCGCCAGCGCTGAGCGCGGCTGGTCCCGGCTGGCCGAGGGCGTCGCCTTCGCGATTGAAGTGCATGCCAAGCAGGTCCGGAAGGGGAGCAACACCCCCTACATCAGCCATCTGCTCAGCGTGGCTGGCTTGGTTCTTGAGCACGGCGGCGATGAGGAGCAGGCCGTCGCAGCGATGCTCCACGACGCGGTGGAGGATGTCGGGCCCCATCTGGAGTCTGTGATTCGGGCTCGCTTCGGCGACCGGGTGGCAGACATCGTCCTTGGCTGCACCGACGCCGACGAGTTCCCGAAGCCGCCGTGGCAGGCCCGGAAGGAGGCCTACATCGCACATCTGGAGACCGCCTCTCCGGACGTGTGGCTCGTGTCCTTGGCCGACAAAGTCCACAACGCGCGCACCATCGCGACCGACTTGCGGTCTCAAGGCCGGGCGGTTTTCGGCCGTTTTAGGGGCGGCCTGGACGGGACAATCTGGTACTACGAGACGCTGGCGTCGGTCTTCAGCCGCCTATTGCCCGGGCCGCTGGCCCAGGAACTCGTAGAAGCGGTTCGGCTGATCCGCGACAAATCTGGGGTCGGCAGTGACTAACGGCGACAGCCATCGCCACCCCCGTTCCCTCCGTTGCTTCCGTCCTGCTGACTGAGCCTCAGCTCAGGCCGACCAATCCACCTGTTACGCCACAAGCCACGACCCAACATCGAAGCGCCAGGCCTTCAGGTCCAGCGAGCCCGCCACTTTTCCGCCGCCTTCCGTCCCGCTTTCTCAATGGCTTCCTTCTTCGGGATCTGCCAGGAGTGATGGGATCCGGCGTGGTTGCGCTTGAAGCGATGAACCGCTCTGGGTGAGAGGTTTGCAACGGCACGACGTCGGACCTGAGCGGCCGCTCGAGAAGACATCCGGCGCGCGGCAGTCTACCTCTTCGTGCTATCGCAGGTTGGCCAAAAGCATGCCTCCAGCCCCAGCCAGCCCGGCTAGACAGACGGTCACCAAAAACCATGCCGCCCGGACCATTGCTCGCCTCGCGGCTTGAGCTGCCTCGGCTTCCTTCCGTATCACCACGAGCAACAGTGCCGCCGCAGCCTCACCGGCAGCTTTCATCCTCACGTCCAGCCACTCGCCTGCGTCGGAGAGCAGAGTCTCCGCCTCTTTCTTCGCGTCGATGACAGCCTGCGTTGAAGCTGCGGTGACGCGATCGGCCTGGAGTATGACCTGCCGATCAAGCTTCGCGAGCACCTCGTTGAGCAGCGCTTCGTGGATGACGGCAGCGGCCAAGATCGGATCCGACCTGTCGAGCCGCACGCCTGTGGCCCTCGCAACTTCGGCGATGAGCTGCTCCCGCTCCATCAGAGAACAGGGGCGAGCTGATCCCGGATGGGCCGCCAAACCTGGCGCAGCCGCTGCTTGGCGATGACGAAGAACTCGCTCGACTGGTCGGCCTCCGCGAACGTCAGCCCTCGCCGCAGCATGTCCGCCAGGTTCGCTCCAAAGGTGCCCGGGTGCAAGCGCGCCAAGCGGACGATCGCGAGGATACGGCCCTTGTGCTTCCGGTAGAGCGGCGTCTCCTCGAAGGAGGCGCCGTCAGCTCCATCCACTGGGCCGTGGTGCTCGTTCAGCCAGAGCACCATTTCGGCGCTCGCCGGGAACTGGCTGGCGACGCTATCGAAGCCGCGGCCGGTCTGCACCAGTTCCTGGCCGCCGGCGACGATGACGTGCACCACCATCTTCTTCCCGCTCTCCGCCACGGCGTCGGAGATCCCGTCCTGCACGAAGTAGCGGCTCAGCGGGGCGAAGGACGTGGCACCGTTGTCCAGCACGAAGTGGGCGTCATCCGTCAGCACGCGCTCGGTCATCGCATCCATAGCGTTGACGTCGATCTCGTCGCTGTTCGGCAGGAACAGGCTGACTGGCTCCGCCTTCAACGCCGGGATGTCCCGCAAGGAGGCGTTCTCCCGGTCGGTGTCGAAGCAGACAACCGGCTCGCCGCGCTCCAGCAGGGACTGCGCGATCAACGAAGCGACGTAAGTCTTGCCGCAGCCCCCCTTGGGTGCGAGCACGGCGTGGACCTTGTAGACCGGCTTAGCCGCCCCGCTTGGGGAGGAAGCCTGGGCCGAAGAGCTGTTCCGGCTCTCCTTCCTGGACGATGCCGTGGTGCTTGAAGTCGGCTCGGGCAGCGGGTTCGTGTCGGGCATCAGGTCGGGCTTCCGGTGTCAGAGGAACGGGGCTGGCCGGCAAGGCAGGGGAGGCAGCTTGGGCGACTAATGGGGCCGCCCGGGGCCGCAGGGGCTTGGCATCGTCCGCATACCGGGCCACGAGCTTGCAGAAGCCCGCGTAGCCGATGCCGAGGGCTTCCTTGTGCCGGCCATAGATCGTGGTGAGCAGCAGACCCTCGCTGATCTCGCTGCGGATGGTCTCGAGCCGGGACACGAATACGGTGCGGCCCTTGCCCCAGGATGGGAGTGATCGTGCGTCTGCCATGCGTGCCCAGGCGTGAGGTGGTGGCGTTGATGTCGACCGACCGTAGGGCCCGCTCTCATACATGTCAAAACGCGTATTTTTCCAACCGATTCGGGGATACTCGGCGAAAGTCGGCGAATCTCGTAGAAGCACGGCGAACAGCGGCCGGGAATACCTGCGCCCGCCGAGTTTCGCCAAGATTGTCCTTGGAGTCCGATGGCAGGATAGGCATTGCTACGTAGCAATGCGGCTGGCTTACTCGCCTTCGGCTCGACGTGAAGGGGGCGGAACACCATGGCAAAGCGCCCCGGCGGGAAGGGACCACGGGACCGCATCAACCACCTGCAGGTCGTCGTCGATCCGGACGAACGTGCCGAGATCAAGCGGCGTGCCGCTGCTGCCGGGCTGTCGGTGTCCGCCTATCTCCGGGCTGTTGCCTTGGGCCGGCAGATCAGCCCGGTGCTCGACCACCAGGCCGTGGGCGAGCTGGTGAAGGTCGCTGGCGACCAGGGCCGCCTTGGCGGACTGTTGAAGCTCTGGCTGGTCGATCAGCCTGGCCGTGGCGCGCCCGAGATCGAGGTGCGCCGGCTGCTGGACCGCCTTGGCGACCTGCAAGGAAGGCTGGCCGATATCGTGGCGCGGGTATGATCGCCAAACGCATCCTCACACCCAAGGGTGGCTCCGGCTATCGGCGCCTGTCCGGCTACGTGCTGAACGTGCGGCAGGAGCATCGTGACGCGACCGACCCGGCGAGTTGGACCCGCCTCGGCGCCTACATCCTCGACACCCCGCACGAGGGGGAGAAGGTCGCTTGGGCGCGGGCCATCAACTGCGGCCATGAGGATCCCGGGTGGGCGGTGAGGCACATTCTCGCCGTGCAGGAGCGGAACACCCGGGCGAAGTCGGACAAGAGCTACCACCTGGTCGTCAGCTTCCCCGAGGGCGAGCGGCCGGCGCGGGCGCAGATGGAGGATATTGAGGACCGACTGTGCGATGCGATCGGCTTCGGGGAGCATCAGCGGGTATCGGCTGTCCACCAGAACACCGACAACTGGCACCTGCACGTCGCGATCAACAAGGTGCATCCCGTCAGCCTGCGGAACGTCACCCCGATCCACGACCACTTCCGGCTGCAGGCCGCCTGCCTCGAGCTGGAGATCAAGCACGGGCTGACCCAAGAGCCGCACACCGTCGACTTCGCCCAGAGCCGCGAGCGCAAGGCGCGGGGCAGGGCGGCCGACTTCGAGGCGCGGCATGGTGGCCAGTCCTTCCTCGCCTGGATCCAGGAGCATGCCCGGCCGGCCTTGCTGGCGGCGCTTGGAGCAGGGCAGGGAGGCTGGCCGGCGATGCACCAGGTCGCCGCCTCCTACGACTTGGAGCTGAGGCTTCGCGGGGCAGGGCTGGTGATCAGTCACCGCAGCGACAGCCGTTTACACGTAAAGGCGTCCGATGTTGACCGCGGTCTATCCCTCAAGGCCCTCAAGGACCGGCTGGGGCCGTTCCAGGCGTCCGGTGAACAGGTCCAAGCCGGGAAACCCGGCAAGCGCTACGAGCGCCCCGCCCCAAGCGGCAGCCAGTACGAAGCCTTTCAGCGCGAGCGCGAGGGGGCTGTCCGCACGCGCGACGCCGCCCTTGCCGGACTTGCCGAGCGGCATCGCACCTACAGGCATGAGCTGACTGCTTGGTATCGCCAGCGCCTCCGGCAGGAACGCACGCAAGGGCTGAAAGGCGCCCTCCGCCGCGAGAGCTTCCAGCACATCGCTGGCGAGCGGGAGAAGGACCGGAAGGCGCGGGTCGAGCGCGAACGGGAAGAGCGGCGCCAGACCAGGGCCGCCCACTCAATTCCTAACTGGCAAGGCTACCTGGAAGCCGAGGCCGCCAAAGGCAGCGCGCAGGCTCTGGCAGCACTTCGGTCCCGGCAGCGTCGCACCCGCCAGCTCGAGACCGAGGTGCTGACCGCCGAGAATGCCGACCAGGCGCGGCACGTAGTCCATGGCCATATGAAGCCCGCGGTTCGACGCGACGGCCGGGTGATCTACCGCGTCACGGACGGCGGCATCGTGTCGGATGAGGCCGCTCATGTCCGGGTGACGCAGCCGACCACGGCCGCGGCGTTCCTTGCCCTGTCGCTAGCAGCCGACCGGTTCGGGGACCGGCCGTTGATCGTCAATGGGACTGACGCCTTCCGCCTTCAACTCGCAGCCGTGGCGGCGATCGAAGGCATGTCCATCAGGTTCGCCGATCCGGCGCTGGAGCAAGTGCGGGCGAGCCGTAGAAACACCTTTGAGGCCAAACATCACTCGCCGGCCAATCGCGTCGCGGAACATGGCCGGTAGTCCGCGCAATACCGACTTGAGTGGAAAGCGACCAGTCTGCTTTGAAAGCCCACGCGCACCAGCAGACGCCGCGTGGCCGGTCCCAGCAGCCGGCATTTCAGGGGGGAAGAAGGCTCAGGTCACTGGGATTTGCACCGAGCCCTCCGATCAGGCAAACATGGAAAAAGGGATGTCTGGAGGGTCCAGTGCTCAACGAAAGAACAGCCGAACTGCTTCTAGACCTTCCTAGGGACCAGCTGCTAGCTCTTATTGGGTGCGAACGGGATTCCGATCTCGCATTCGGCCCGCGCGAGTTTTTACGTCAGTGCCAAGAGTCGGCTGTGCAGAAAATCCGAGCAGCTAAGCCGGTGATCTGCGGAAATGAACACGTGCGCAAGTTCTGTGACGACCCCGGCTTATTTCGCAAGGCTGAGATCGTGTGTTTAGTCGCGGACATTCTTGGCTGTAGCGGCGCAGCGGTTCTCGCGGCTCTTGTCGTGCAAGAAGGCTTAAGCGGGTTATGTGGCCAGGCCAGTGATGGTGAGCGTCGGGCTTAGGACCTCCACGATCCCCAAAAATCGCGACCACGGTATTCAATTGAAGGGAGCTTTTTACTCCCTCTTTCATCGATAAAGACTGTTTCCTCTGAGGGGCTTTTACGTCGTTTCAATGCTTCCGGAAAAGCTGCTTTTCTGGCCAAAGAAAAAAGTATAATTAGCCCCGACATAATCTCAACCATTTCGGCGTGATTGTACCAGCTATCGAAGCGCCCGCCCAAGTTATTGCGATCCTCGCACAGACTATACAGAACTGAGTAGTGATGCAGCAATGCCCCTGCCATCTTCAGCCGAGTCGGTCCATAAGGGTGGTCTCTGGGAATAAGAGCCTCACATAAGAAAGGTGTGGATGCCAGGATCGTATAATCCAGACCCGTAGTTTCGAAAAATGATATTATGTCCAGCCATGCCATCATGTGGTGGACAAGCATGGCGCCGAGTAAGCCGATGTAAGGATCCCGTCCAATCGACCATTCCCAATGGAAACAAGCGTGGAGAGCGAGACCATCTGCATCCAGCTCTTTGATGTTAGAATTGAATGTTGTATTCAGGTATCGTCGCAGAACCGTGCTCCCATGCCCGCCCGTAGCTTCGTCGCACTTTCTGAGAAGTTCGGCTTCGTCGAAAGCCGTTCGGAACAAAGGAGTGTCCCGAAAACTTCCTCTGGCTTTTGGGGGATGGGGTAGTAAATGCCCGAAGGCGTCATGTCCGAACTCGTGTGCTATCACAAAGGCTAATCCATTTAAGAATATCTTCCTCGCCAATGCGAATGCGCCATTGGATCCCTCCATCAGAATAAGGTACCTTTCACCCAGGGCACAATTTAGTAGCGCGTGATATAAAATATGTCTGCTGTGATAATCATTGGAGGTTACAAAACTCGCAGTCTTAGCGGTGAGTTTAATTGAAGGCCAAATGCCTTCACGCGTGGGCACGCGATAAAAATCTATTAGCTTATTGCGGAGTAATATGTCTGCTATCGCCATCGAGAACGTCTGAAGCCTTGATATGATGTCCACATCTACTATGATCGCGCAACTGCCGGTTTCGGGATCCCGTTTAATCTTCGCATTCGGCTCATACCGGAACTCTGTACCGATCAACCAAACGACGTCCTCAAATGGATGTCTCCCGCCAGGGAAGAGTTTCCAAAGAACCGAAAGTAAGCCGTAAATATATAAAGGCCTTTCGTATTTCGTGAATCGAACTCTCCAATCCTTCAAAAGCCGTCGTACAAATTGGGCTTGAGACTCCGGGAGCATGTCTCGATCAAAAACCAACCTTTCCTCGTTTGAGTTCAGCTTCGACTTGGCGGCCTCGCGGGGCACGGACTCAGTAATTGCCGACCAGAGAACTGAACGTACTCGCTCGTAGGCATCCGGTGGCAGGCCGGTCCCTTGCTCAACGTGAATCTTTTGGCGGTCCTCTAGCTCGGCTACGAGTTTCTCAATCATCGGATCGAACTCCAGGGCCGGTATAGTGCTCCAGCTCTAGCTCTGGAAGGCAGATAAGTGGAAGACCCTTGACAGGGCCCTCATGGCGGTCCTGCAAGGGATGACGGTCTATGGCGACTTCCTGAAAAATCTGGTTTCGACAGATTTCGCAGTGCGTCTGAACGGCGACTATGGGTCGATAACGGCTGCAAGGAGCGGTTGATCGTCGGGCCGTCCGCACGATAAACATACATGTCTTAACATGTTTTTGGTAGCGTGGGCGTTGAGCGACACTCAGGGTACTGGGACCGGGCGGCGTCCCTTCCTTCTCGCAAGTTCCGGCTTGATCGTCGGCGCCGCTGTCCTAAGCGCCGCAGCGACCCAATTCGTCGCCTACCGGGTCGACTATCATCCGGCCATCGGCGCCCCGCTGTTCGGGCACATTTACGCGCCGTGGCGTTGGATCGAATGGCAGCAGGCTGCATGGGCCGCGGAGGCGCATCGTACGTTCCAGATCGTGGATGCCGGCCTGCTCGGCGTCGCCGCGGTTGCCTCCTTTGGTGGCCTCATCCTGTCCAGTTCGCTTCGGCGCCGGCCGAAGAAGCACGAGGGCGTCCACGGGACGGCACGTTTCCAAGCTGAGGCGGAGATCCGGAAAAGCGGCCTTCTCCCCCGCAAATCCGGCGAAGCCCACGCAGGAGCCTATGTCGGCGGTTGGACCGACCGGAAGGGCCGCACGCACTATCTGCGCCACGACGGCCCCGAGCATCTGATCGTCATCGCGCCTACCCGTAGCGGCAAGGGCGTTGGCAACGTCAACACTACCCTCCTGTCCTGGCCAGCCAGCACCGCCGTCTATGACGAGAAGGGGGAGCTTTGGGAGCTGACCGCGGGCTGGCGGGCAAAGCACGCGGGCAACACCGTCATCCGCTTGGAGTTCGGCGCGGTTGAAGGGAGTGCCGGCTTCAACTTCCTCGAGGAGGTCCGCCTCGGCACGCCGCACGAGGTTGCCGATGCCCAGAACATCGCGCAGATGCTGTGCGATCCGAATGGCAAGGGGCTGGAGGACCACTGGCAGAAGACCAGCTTCGCTCTGCTCACCGGCCTGATCCTGCACGCCCTTCACACCGGGAAGGCACGTGGCGAGACCGCGAGCCTGTCGGACGTGGCGCGCGCCCTGTCCGACCCCGCGCAGTCCGCGGACGACCTCTGGGATGCAATGGTGACCAACCAGCACCTGAAGACCGGGCCACACCCGGCCGTCGCCGCCGCAGGACGGGACATGATCGACCGGGAGGCCCGCGAGCGCGGCAGCGTGCTGAGCAGCGCCAAGACCTATCTGACGCTGTTCCAGGACCCGTTGATCGCGCAAAACACGAAGCGGAGCGATTTCCGGATTGCCGACCTGATGGACCACGAGCGGCCGCTCTCGCTCTACGTCATCACCCGCGGCAGCGACAAGGAGCGGCTGCGCCCGCTTGTGCGACTGCTGTTCACCATGATGGCACGGACCCTGATGGGTGTGCCCCTGACCTTCCAGCAGGGCCAGCCGGTGATGCCGCACAAGCACCGGCTGCTGCTGATGCTGGACGAGTTCCCCTCGCTCGGTCGGATGCACGTCATCGAGGACGCCCTGCCGAAATGCGCCGGCTACGGGATCAAGTGCTTCCTAGCCGCCCAGGACCGCGAGCAGATGCTCAGCGCCTACGGCCAGCACCAGACCATCACCGCGAACTGCCACGTCCGGATCATCTACGCGCCGAATGAGCGCGAGACGGCGAGATGGGTGTCCGACCTGATCGGCACGACGACGATCGTGAAGGAGGACGTGACCGAGAGCGGCAACCGACTGGGATCGCTCAGTCAGGTGAGCAGGACCTTTCATGAGGTCAGTCGACCGCTAATGACGCCGGACGAGATCATGACCCTGCGCAAGCCGCAGAAGGAGCGGGGCGCGGACGGCAGGGACGTCATCACCGAGGCCGGCGAGATGGTGGTGTTCGTCGCGGGCGAGAACCCGATCAAGGGCACTCAGATCCTATACTTCCTCGATCCGCTGTTCCGGCAGCGCGCCGCTGTTCCGGCGCCCGCCAGCGGCTCGACCAGACCACGGTCGAAGGCGTTCCGGGCATGATCGGTCGGGGAGGGATCCACTGCCGTGCCTTGGTGACCGTCGCGGCAGGCGCCATCGTGATGGCGGGCCTGGCAGGAGCGAACACGGTTGGGCTGCGGTTCAACGCCACGCCTTCGATGCCGGTCGGCTTCTGGCAGATGATGTCGAACCCTGCGCAGATCCGGCGCGGCGAAGTTGTCGTGCTGTGCCCACCTGACACAGCATCGCTTCGGATGGGGCAGGAGAGGGGCTACATCCCTTCGGGCAATTGCCCTGGCGGCTCCGAGCCACTGGTCAAGCCGATCGCCGCCGTGGGTGGTGATGTCGTGGCCGTTTCAGCTACCGGCGTCGTGGTCAATGGCCGGCCAGTTCCAGACACGGCGCAGCTCAGCCGGGACAGTGCCGGGCGCCCTTTGATGCCGATTCCAGCGGGAGTCTACGCGGTTGCGCCGGGAGAGATGTGGCTGCTGTCCGGGCACGACCCGCGCAGCTTCGACAGCCGGTATTTCGGCCCAGTGCCACAGGCGAACGTCCAGGGCGTAGCGCGGCCGCTCCTGGTGCTGCGATGATCGCGGCAGCCCTGCTCGCCTGCGCGGCGAACGTCGCGCCGATCACGCTGGAAGCAGTGATGCGCGTGGAGAGCGGCGGCAACCCCCTCGCCATCAACGTCAACCAGCTGTCCGGGCCACAGCCGCACCCCGCCACTTTGGCCGATGCTGTTGCGGCGGCGCAGAGCTACGTCGCACGCGGCTACAGCGTCGATCTCGGCCTGATGCAGGTGAACAGCCGCAATCTGGCGGCCCTCGGCGTGACGATTGAAGAGGTCCTGGACCCGTGCGCCAACGTGAAGGCGGGTGCTGCGATCCTGACCGCCAACTATGCCGAGGCAGTGCGGTCGCGCGGGGAAGGGCAGGGCGCCTTGCAGGCTGCCCTCAGCGCCTACAACACCGGAAGCTTCTATCAGGGTTTCGAGAACGGCTATGTGGCTCGCTACTACGGGTCGGGCGGCATCCCTGCCCTCGCCGGCGGCGTACAGCAGGCAAGCCTGACTGCCGCAGCCGTGAAGCACGCGGCCCTGCCTCCGCCGCCCAATCCCTACACGGCCGACACCCAGGTCTTCGTCCGGGAGGTATCCAACCTTGACCCCCAATAGGAGGCTGCCCGATCCGGCAGCCGGCGCGCTGCTGTCCGACGACATCGCCGACCTGCTGGTGCCCGGCGTCGTGGTGGAGGTCGATGCCGCCGAGGCCGAAAGCCTGGGTGCGTTCGAGGAGATCGCGCTCTCCGAGGCCGAGGCATGGGACGCGAATGCCGACCTCGAGGTCGACGAGACCGGCCATGGCGAGTGACTACGTCGACCAGGTCGCGACCGCGATCGTTAAGCAGCTCAAGGAAGGCACCGCGCCCTGGCAGAAGCCCTGGGAGCCGGGCGAGCGCTTCATGCCCTACAACCCGACGACCGGGAACGAATACCGCGGCATGAACGCGGTGTGGCTGATGAGCGTGTCGCAGGCGCGCGGCTTCGCTGACGCCCGCTGGATGACCTATCGTCAGTCGCAGGAGCAGGACGCCCAAGTTCGCAAAGGCGAGAAAGGCACACCGATCCAATTCTGGAAGTGGCAGGGCCTGGAGTCGGTGAAGGACGGGGACGGCAAGCCAGTGCTGGACCAGGACGGTCAGCCCGTCCGGCAAATGGTGCGCTACGAGCGGCCGCGCGTCATGGGCGCCGTGGTGTTCAATGCCGAGCAGATCGACGGACTACCGCCGGCACCAGCCCGACCGGTGCGCCCCGAATGGGAGCGGCACGCGCAGGCCGAGACCATCCTGGCCAACTCCGGCGTGCCGATCCGGCACGTTGCCGGCGATCGCGCCTTCTACCGCCTGGCGGAGGATACGATCACCATGCCGGAGCGCACCCAGTTCGGGACCGGTGACCGCTACTACGCGACGGCGCTGCACGAGCTGGGGCACGCCACAGGCCATCCGTCACGGCTCGCGCGCGACCTGGCCCACCCATTCGGCTCTGAAGGCTACGCGCGCGAGGAGCTGCGGGCGGAGATCGGGTCGCTGATGCTCGGCGAGCAGCTCGGCATCGGCCACGACCCGAGCCAGCACGTCGCTTACGTCGCGAGCTGGATCAAGGTGCTGGAGAAAGACCCGCGTGAGGTGTTCCGAGCGGCGGCAGACGCCGAGAAGATCGTGAAGCTGGTCCGCTCCTATGAGCTGGGCCAGGAGCAAGCCAGCGACAATACGCATGACTCTGGCGGTCAGCAGGAGGACGCCATGCCCTCACCATCCGGCTCGGCTGCCCGGCTGCCGACCATGATCCGCGACACCAGCCCCGCCACGCAGACACCCAGCCCCGAGCGGACGTATCTGGCGGTTCCCTATGCCGAAAAGGACGACGCCAAGCAGCTCGGTGCGAAGTGGGATCGCGCTGAGAAGGCTTGGTACGTCCCCGCCGGCATGGACCTAGAAGCCTTCACGCCGTGGATGCCGGCGAAGGGCTCCGTCCATATCGCCGTCGACGCTGAGCCGGTTGAACAGTTTGCCGAGGCGTTGCGCGAAAGCGGTCTGCAGCTCGACGGTGCGCCGCAGATGGACGGTCAGCTCCACCGTGTGCGAGCTGAGGGCGACGACGGGGCTGAACGCAGCGGCGCCTACCGTGGCCACCTGGACGGCCGGCCGGCCGGGTTCATCCAGAACCACAGGACAGGGTTGAAGCAGAACTGGAAGGCCAGCGGCCAAGCTGCCGCCCTGGACAACCGCGACCGCGCCCAGATGGCCGCTGAGGCCGCGCAGAAGCGGCATGACCGCGCCAGAGAGCGCGAGCAGCAGGCCGAGCGCGTGGCCCAGCAGGTGGATGCTATCTGGGCCGCCGCCACGCCCGTGGAGGCGCATCCCTATCTGGCCGAGAAGGGCGTCCAATCGCATGGCTTGCGGCAGGACGACGTCGGACGGCTTCTTGTCCCCATCCAGGATGCGGATGGCCGCCTGTGGAGTCTGCAGAGGATCAGCTCAGACGGGTTCAAGCAGTTCCAGGAGGGCGGACGCGTCCAGGGGGGACATTTCGTGATTGGCGATACGCGCCAGCCCGGCCCGCTCCTGATCGCCGAAGGCTACGCCACGGCCGCGACGCTGCACGAGATGACCGGCATGCCGACGATCGCCGCCTTTAACGCGGGCAATCTGTTGCCCGTGGCGCAGACCTACCGAGCGCTCAATCCCGACCGGGTCATCTACATCGCCGGCGACGACGATCGGCAGCGTGCGGCGGAGTTAGACGGACAGGGCCGGCCAAAGGTGAACGTCGGTCGGGCTAAGGCAGAAGATGCGGCTGCTGCTATCGGTAGCCAGGCGGTTTTCCCGAGCTTCGCTACTCTGGGCTCGAATGGGACGGACTGGAACGACTTAGCCCAGATGCAGGGGCTGAGAGCCGCGTCAAGCATTCTGCGCTCGGCCCTTGCTGTAGCGGACCGAGAGCAGGCTCTCCATGCTTTGGGATCAACTCGCGCCGACGCCGGGCGAAGCCCCTTGCGGGAAGACAGATCCAAGATGCGCGAAGCCGGCAACCGGGCGGATCGTACTCAAACTTTGGTCCGGGCACTCGATCAGGGGCACGAGCCGTAATCAGAAGAGAAAAGATGTGGGCGCTTCGAAGAAGTAGACCGGCATGATCGCTGCGGGCAGGCAGCGCTCAAGTTCGTTGCTGTCGACCTGTCGCGCCCACTCCGCTTGTCTGCCGCACCTACGCAACATGGACTGGAAGACACAATCGCCCGATTACCGAACCCACGACCTATCGCGACGGCGGCAGCCGCACATGTGCCGGCAGGGTCTCCCAGGCCCGGATAAGCGCCCCGACCGTGGCAAGCTGCATTTTCCGCATCGCCTTGCTCCGGTGGAGTTTGACCGTGACCTCGCTGATGCCGAAGTCGTAGGCGATCTGCTTGTTGAGGCGTCCACGAGCGACTTCCGCAAGGACTTGATGCTCTCGTGGCGTAAGCAACTTCAGGCGGTCGGCGTTGTGCCTTGCGACCTCGGCCGTCGCGCGCTGTGACCGGTCGCGGTCCAATGCTGTGGCGATGGCATCCAAAAGAGCCTGGTCACGAACCGGCTTGGTCAGGAAGTCAACAGCGCCTGCCTTCATCGCCTGCACCGTCATGGGAATGTCCCCATGCCCGCTGAGGAAAATGATCGGCTTCGCGTCGCCAGTGGCTGCCAGGCGATGCTGAAGGTCAAGGCCGCTCGCACCCGGCATGCGCACGTCAAGGATCAGGCAGCCAGGCCGATCCATCGCCCCTGACGCCAGCAGATCCTGCGTGGATGCGAAAGCGACAACGTTCAGCCCAACCGAGAGGATCAGTTCGCTCAGACCTTCGCGGACCGTGAGGTCGTCATCTACCACCACGACAATGGGCTGTTCCGCGCCAACCGGATCCGGTGATGACGGGGCGTGGCGTAACGAATGCTGCTGCATGATCCTCTCTCTCAGGCTCAGCCACTCAACGTCTTCTCGACTGCGGCCAGCAACAGCCGGCCGTCAATCGGCTTGCGGAACAAGGTGGTCGCCAACGCGGCCTTCCCCGGGTGATCTGCGATCTCGTGGCGGCCGGTTACCATGAAGATGGGCAAGTCCGGACGCGATTTGCCGACAGTGTCGCGAAGCTGGAAGCCGTCCATTTCCGGCATGCCGATGTCCGTGATCAGGCAATCGAGGTCAGCAAGCCCTGCCCTCAGGAGAGCACGCGGCGAGGAGAACGTCCGCACCGCATAGCCTGCGGATTCCAGAAGATTCTCCAGCGACTCCAGAAGCCGGCTGTCATCGTCGACCACTGCGATAATACGCTTGGAACTGCTCACGCTTCCCTGGCTCCGTGCCGCGCATGTGTGACGGGAATCTTCAGTCGCTCGGCGATCCTCACGAGGTCGGCCAGGGAGGCAGCGCCCATCTTTCGCAACACATTCCGCCGATGCACCTGGAGCGTTACCTCGCTGAGTTCCAGCTCGGCCGCGGCCTGCTTGTTCAGCAGGCCACTCACGACGAGCGGCAGAACCGCCCGCTCGCGGGGCGTCAGCGTCTCGTACCGCGCCATGAGGCGTTCGAGGTCTGCACGATCAGCGCGAAGGCGCGTGTCCTGGCTGAAGGCGGCGTGGATCGCGGCCAAAAGCACCTCGTCGCCAAACGGCTTGGTCAGAAAATCAATGGCGCCGTGCTTGATCGCACGCACCGAGGACGGGATATCGCCATGGCCGGTGATGAACACGATCGGTGGATGGTGGGCGCCAACCAACTGCGTCTGCAGATCAAGTCCATTGATGTCCGGTAGCTCCACATCCAGAAGCAGGCATGCCGGCGCGTCGGGTTTGGCTGCGCGCGCGTACTCCCCCGCCGATGCGTAGGTTGCCACGCGTATACCGTGGGCTTCTAATAGTTCGCTGAGCGCCTCCCGCACGCGGGGGTCGTCATCTACGATCAGCACGATGGCGGCCTCCGGCGTCATGCAGGCTCGGGTGCGTGGGTCGGCAGCGTGAAGGCGAAGGTCGCGCCTCCGGCACGATTGCGCTCCGCCCATAGCCGGCCGCCGTGGGATTCGATGATTGAACGGCAGATCGCCAGGCCCATCCCCATGCCGCTCTGCTTCGTCGTAAAGAATGCGTCGAAGATCTTTTCTGGATAAAGGACGCCGGGCCCGTTGTCGCTGACCTCGACGCGTAGGACCTCGCCGTCGCAAACGGCGCGAACGCCCAAACGAGGTTTGGGCGCATGGCCTTCCATCGCCTCGATCGCATTCCGCATGAGATTGACCAATACCTGCTGGATCTGGACGAAATCGAAGGGCACGGCGGGCAGGTCGGCGGCGACATCGGTCTCGATTTCGACCCGCATCCGTGATGTCCGGTCGCCGAGCAGACGGCCGACATCGGAAATAAGATCCGCGATCGCGGCGCGATGATGAGGCGCAACGGTCTGTTTGAATAAAGCACGGATTCGACTCACGACCTCGGCGGCGGCGTTCGCGTCCCGGATGATCCGCTCCACGGTCACGTGGACCCGATCGAGGTTCGGCGGGCTGGCGGCCAGCCAGCGCTGGCAGGCATGGGAATTCCAGACCACCGCCGCCAGTGGTTGGTTCACCTCATGGGCAATTGAGGCGGAAAGCTCGGCCAGGCTCGCCGCCTGGCTCGCCCGTGCGAGGCGCTCCTGCGCCAGGTGGAGATCCTCCTGCGCGCGCACCTCGGCATCGATATCGAGGCAGATCACGTTCCACTGGACGATAGCCCCGTCGGCGCTCCGCATGGGCGCGGCGCGTGTCTCGACCCATCGGTATTCGCAGTCATGGCGCCGCAGGCGGTGGCGGCGCGCGTAAGGCTCCCCCGTTCGCAGGCACTGGGCGTAATCCTTCTTGACCGCGGCGAGGTCGTCAGGGTGGACGCCTGCATCCAAGGTCTGCATCAGGCGTGATCCGTTAGTGTCGAGCAATCCCTCCAGCTCGTATCCGAGGAATTCGCGAAGTTGCTGGCTCCTGTACACCGGTTCGCCATCGGGTGACGCGCAATCAACCATGGCCGGTAGCGTTTCAACGAGCTGCCAGACGAATCGCTCCCGTTCGCGCAATGCCTCTTGAGCCTGCATCTCCTCCTCGATATCGATCGAGACAATGTACCACTGGACAATCTCGCCATTGGCGTTGCGCAGCGCCTGGGCACGGGCCTCTATCCAACGATAAACGCCGTCCATGCAGCGTCGACGAAAGCGATTCACGAAGGGCTCGCTGTTCGCGAAGCCGGCCGATGCCCGGTTGAACATGGTCGGGAAATCATCAGGATGCGAGACCTCCCGGGCCAGGCCCTCGAAATCCTGGATGTGCTCGCCCGGCATCCCCGCCGTGCTGAGATATCGTTTGCTGGCGTAGGTCAGTTTGCGCGCTGGATCGAAGCTCAGGATATTGATCGGCAGTGCATCGATCATCTGCTCGAGCTGGTGCTTGCTGCGTCGCAACGCCTCTTCGGTTAGCACCTGATCGTCGATGTCGTGGCAGACGCCATACCATTGCAGGATGCAGTCCGCGTGGTCACGCAGTGGTTCGGCCCGGCTCGACATCCAGCGATACGCGCCGTCAGCGCGGCGCAGCCGGTAACGTAGTGAGAATGGTTCGCCGCTTGCCAAGCTGCGGCCGAGCGTCTCGCGGAACATGCAGACTTCGTCGGGATGGACAGACTCTATCAGTTCGGCCAATCCGCCCAGCGCCGTGTCGGTGCTCTCAAGGCCTAGATAGTCCGCCATGCGCCTGTTGAAGAATGTTGGTTCACCATCGGGGGTGAGACGCCATACGTGGCTGGGGACCATATCCACGAGTTGGGAAAGCTCGCGATCGCGCTCGCGTATCGCCTCCCAATCCAGGACGGCTCCGTACCAGCCGACGATGCGGTTCTCCGAGTCACGGACGGGGCGCCCGGAGCAGCGCCCCCATCTGAAGGTATCATCCGCGGCCCGCAGCCGATGCGTCGCGTCATAGGCCCGCTCGTCCCGCAGGCTCTGCCTCCAGGATGCGGCGGCTGCCTCATAGTCATTCGGATGCACCAGCGGCTTCCAGCCGAACGCCGGGTCATCGGAACCGTTGAGGTCCTCCCGCACGATGCCCAGCGGGGCAAGCATACCCGGCGTGATATAGACGAACCGACCGGCGGCATCCGTGGCCCATGCATTGCCAACCACCGCCTCAACCATCATGGCCGCCCGCGTGGGTTCGTCGCTCATTGTTCCGGTCACCTCGGACAACATCGCCATCTCTTTCCGTGGAGGCCGCGGATGGGGAGCCTGTCGCCAGGGCAACACGCTTCCGAACCCAAGGTCTCGGTTGAAGGCAGGTTACGACCGCGCGGCGTAAGGAGCATCTTATGGAAATCCATCGGAGCACGCTTTCACGCCAGGCTGGCGCCGCCATCAACCATGAGATTGGCGCCGCTGATGAAGGGCCATCACTCGACGCCAGGAACACGGCAGCGCGCGCCAGATCGCCGGCCTCGGCAAGGCGGCCGAACGGCATGGCCCGCGCGACCTGCGCTTCGACTGCCGGCAGCATTTCCGATGGGATCACAAGCTTGGCGATGAGCGGCGTGTTGGTGGGGCCTGGGCTGAGCACGTTCACGCGGATGCGGCCGTGCTTCAGTTCCATGGCCCAGTTGCGGGCGAGGCCTCGACCGCCACCTTACTGCCGGCGCAGACAGCGTGGGCCGCCAGCACCTTCCGTACGGCGCTCCAGCTCGCAGCAGGCGAATGATCGGGGACAATCGTGGGAGCCGGGTCAATGCGAGTGACGCCGTGCGGCCCAACTCTCATCCAGGGCGGACGGATCAATACTGGACCCGTCCGCCCTCGTTCGGCCTGACCACGATGCCGATCAGTAGTCCCAGAAAACCGGCACCCAACGGAACGCGTTGCCTTCGATTGCCACCCGGCCGACGGACGGGAACGGCAGGTGCGTGGCTACCAGCGGCTCACCGGTGACCGCCAGCTCCGTCAGCAGACGAACACGCACGCGGGCCGCCTCCTCGGGGTCGTGTTCGAAGCCGTTGTGCCAGTCCGGATGGTCGAAGCTGACCGCGAATACGGCGTCTCCCGCGAACGTCAGGCGATCACCGCCGGAGGCGATGCGGACCACGCTGTGCCCAGGCGTGTGACCGCCCGTGCGACGGACAACCACCCCCGGCGCCACCTCCTGCTCATCGTCGAACATGCGCAGCCGGCTGCGGTATTCCTCCACGAACCGCCTGGCGGTTGCCCGCAGCGCATCGGGGAACCCTGGCGGCATCGAGACCTGGGTGAAATCGGGTGACTCCCAGAACTTGACCTCGGCCGCCGCCACGTGGATCCGCAGATCCGGACGCAGCTTGTCCTTCACGCCGTCGACGAGCAGCCCGCCGACGTGATCCATGTGCATATGCGTCAGCACCACGTCGGTCACGGCCGCAAGATCAATCCGGGCGGCTGCCAGTCGCTTAATCAGCTGCCCGGCGCGCGGCAGGTTCAGGTCCGGGTCCAATCCCAGACCTGCGTCGATCAGGATCGTCTGCCCGCCGCTCTGAACCACGACGACGTTCAGCGACCAGTCGAACGCGTCCGGCGGCAGGAACATGTCGCTCATCCAGCCGGCACGGGTGGCAGGGTCGACGTTATGGGCCAGCATCGCGGTTGGCAGGGGCAATACTCCATCGCTGAACACCAGCACGTCGATCTCCCCGATCCGAACGGCGTAGCGCGAAGGAACCAACTCGTCGTGCCCCGTTGCGATGGCGCGTGGAACAATCTGCAAGTTCATGTCTATCTCCTTTGGAATGCCGGCCTGTTGCGGGCAGCCACGACGCTACGTTGAAGCGTGCTTGCGATCGATTGAGTCGAGGGAGAGGAAGACACACACCAGGGTATAGGTCGCGCCATTCAAAGGATGTGGCTCTCGTGACGCCACAGGATGCTGAGGACACGACCTGCGCCTAATACTGACCTGGTCATGCGATACATCCGTTACGACTGGTGCAGCGGAGCGTGATCCTCGACACAGGCAGTGCACGCGGCTTTGCCTGCTTGAGCGGCTGGCGCGGGATGGCGGCGTCTCAACCAACCTAGGGGGCGTGCCTGGAGGCCGCCAGCGCCTCACGATGGCGCCAACGGCCAGGTCCGATCGAGGGCCATGCCACGTGCTTCGCGGCGCGCCTTTCCCGCGCGCCTTATGACGATCCGTATCGTGACAACCGCCGGAGCGGCAATGACAAAGAGCAGTGCCACAGCGCAGAAGGCCGCGTTGTCGCGTTCGTCGAGACCGGGCAGATGGACGCCGCACAAGGCGCGGCGTTGGATTTCGTGCGGCTTCGTTCGGGCTTCCGACTGCGCGATTACGGCGGCGCGTTTTCGGCTGAACTTTCATGTCGCAGAGTGCGACGAATGAGAGAAAGTGACTGCCGGTCGCTACCGGTCTGAAAGCACTGTTGGCCGCGGGGGAAACCAGAGTCTACCCTCTTACTGGACGATCCGACCGAAGCTAACTGGCTGCACGCCGACATTTCGGCGGTCGACGTACGGCCGCAGCACCATGTCCCGCGTGACCTGAACGACGAAGTTGTAGCCGTTCCGGATCTTGAGCGTATTCGGAATTGCGAGCCCTGACCGAGCATACTCCTGCCCAAGCTCACCAAGCTGCTGGCCGATCGCAGCAGCCCCAATCTGCTGGGCATTGTAGCCGTCCGTGCTCTGCCCGGTGCCCTGGCTCAGCTGAAGGCCGGCGCTGCCGATCGCCAGGATGAGGGCGTTGCCGAACTTCTCCCACAGGTGGGTATCCACCTGGTCGTGCAACCCGGCAAAGCCACCCTGGTCGGTTGCCGGCATCGCGCCGATCGGGATCGAGCTGCTGTCCGGGAAGATGATCCGGGTGATGACGGTCGGGATGCGGGTCTGCCCGTTGGTCACGACGTTGTCGTAGATGCCGATCACCTTGGAGTTCTGCGGGATCAGCAGAAAGCGGCCGGTCGCGCTGTCATAGATGTTGCGCGACACCCGGCCGACGAACTGGCCTGGCGTGTCACTGTCTTCACCACCTTGGGCGATGCAGGGAATCACGTCCCCGGCCGTAACCAGATACGGCGAGATCGGATCGCGAACCGTCGCTGCGAGCGTGTCGTTCTGTCCGAGGTTGCCGGCCTGCCCGACGAAAGCGAGCCTTTCCCGCGCGCCTGCCGGGTCGGGTCCGGCTGGCGGGAGGATCGGGTAGCCGCCACCGATCCCCAGACCGCCGCCATATGGCCCGGCGCCCCCCGCATAGGCAGCTGGCATAGCCGCGTCCACTTGCGCCACCGTCCTTTGCGCTTGGGTCAACTGCGGGTCACCCCCGGCGGCCGCACCTGCCTGCGACGCGCCTCCGCTGGACATGCCATTGGGTGCCGTCTCGGCCTTGATGGCACCGATCGCATCTTGGTGTCGGGATTGCTGCAGGGCCGCGAGCTGCTGGTAGTAGGTCTGCCAAGCCTGCTTGCGGGCCTGGATGGCGGGATCGTCCTCTTGCGCTTGTTGCTGATGTCCGTCGTCGGACGGCCCGTGTTGCGCCTGCGCAGGCACGGAAGGGGGCGTCTGCGTCAGAGGAGGAACGGCTGTTGGCTGCAAAGCAGCCGACCGGATCTCCCCGGCTTGTGGCGCGCTGTTCAGCACGGCTGGGCCGCTCGCAGCTTCCGCCTTCGCGGCTGTGTTATGCGAGGCAGCCGCAGACGATTGAAGCCGAGCCCGGTAGGTGTAGCCGATTGCTCCAACGACGAGGCAAAGGCCAGCGACAAAGACGAACGCCGGGACCTTGTTCAGCCGGCGAACGCCCGGCGCACGCTTCGGCAGAGGTTGCAGCAGTCGAGGAGAGCGGCCCGGATTGTCGTCAGCCGGGGGCATTTGCGGCGCTGTCACCGTGATGCCTCGATCTGGGCGACGGTGAAGGGTCCGCCAGTCTCGAGATTGCCCTCCGGGTTCCGCCTGAAGAACTGCGACGCTGTCTTGTGCCTGTCGATCATGAGGCGGACCAGCTCGCCCGAGGCATCCATTGGGGTAACCCAGTATCGGAGCGTATGCGCTCCCTTGTCCGGAGCGGCGCTCATCGCAATCGCAAAACCCTGCCCCCGCAGGCAGTCCGCAAGCATCGGGGTCAATGCGTTGCTGGTCTGCTCCGAGGGGGTTGGATCGAGGACGATCGTCGTCGACGCGGCGGGCAGCTGCGTCCGCATGAAGCTGCTGATGCCCATGGAAATGATCTTGGCATCTGCCGGAGACGACACGGACGTAACGTAGGAGGTATCCGTACCGATCGCACAGGCGGAGAGGGTACAGGCCGCGGTAAGCGAGAGGAGATGGACACCGCGCCTCATCGGCAGTCCCTCCCACGCGAGATGACAACGCGCTCCTGATCTCCGCCCACACCGGAGATCAGGGCAGCGCGATCGAGTGCGGCATCAACCACGTAGCGATTGCCGAGGACGCGGTAGTTCACGACCTGCGAGCTCGGCCTGGAGAACCATGAGCCGTCATCCGCGAGCGCGACGAGCGCCGGGGCCGCGTGAAAGCTGATGGAGCTCGGGAACTCGATGTAGGTCTTGGCACCGTCGGTATAGGCGCGGATCGGCGCCCAACTCGGGTCGTTGCCGCTGATGCAGAGGAATTGGAGATTGGCGAGGTTCTCGCCGGTTGGCAGCGTGGTGGCAGCCGCTCCGAAAGCGACGGTTTGCTTGTAGGCTTGCCACTGCGCTTGGGCATCGTCGGGGTAGTTGAACGCAACGAGCGGCATCCAGGAAGATTGCGTGCTCACCAGCTTCACGGCGTAGGTCCGCCGGTTCGTTTCGATGTCGAGCGACGACACCAGACCGGCATCGGTAGGCTTGATAATGAGGTGCGTCGTCTGCGTTCCGCCGGCGCCCGAGATTGAGGGCGTGATCTTCCAGCGCACGCTGTCGCCGAGGTTGACGTTGTTGACGATTTCGCCGGGCTGAAGCGCCAGGTTGCAGAGCCGGAGTGGGGCACAGACGACTGTGGGCAAGGTCGCCCCGAAGACGTAGCGGACATACCCGTCCTCGCCGGCATGAGGCATGGCACTGCGGTTCGCCCATTGGCGGGACAGCGCAACGCCAGCTCTTTCCTTGGAGTTCAACGGAGCCACTGCCGACGACACCAGAGGTATTGGCGGAGGCATGGTGGCTGGCACCGGTGCTGTCTCTCC
>MKTV01000102.1:0-36973 GCA_001898425.1 Rhodospirillales bacterium 69-11 | reverse complement strand
GGTGGTCGGTTGGCCCCGGGATGGCTGCACTGGCCGATGCTGTCGCGCTCGCCTGGATGGCTGGCACCTGCGTCTCCGCCTCGGCAAAGGCAGGCAGGCAGGCGACCAGGGCGGCACCGAGTACGTGCTTCATGCTGTTCCTCCCCGTTTTCACAGGCGTTCGCCCCAGGAACACGCTTCCACGAACAGGCCGGTCGGATTGACCAACACCCCCGCTTCGGTCGAGGGAGGGTTGAGGCTGATGGTCAGGGTGGCTTCCCAATGCTTCGAGAACTCCGGGCGGCCATCCCGGGCGAGCGTGTCCTCGCGCCATTCGACTCGCCACGTCTTTCCGCCGGGCAGTGGGAGGACGGACTCTACGTGCGCCGTCACCGTCTCTGTCGCGGCCCGCTTGAATGGATCGTTTGCCGCAAAGTGCCCGTTGAGGAACGTCAGCGCACCGCTGTTCTTGTCCACCATCGCGTAGGCTTCGCTGATAAAGGCCCGCTCCGCCTGGACGTCAATGGAGACCGTGCGCACGTCCTGGATGTAGCGGGCGAGCTGCGCGCGGATGACGCCGACCGGAATCGGCGAGGCCACATCGGCACGCTGGATTGCAAGCGCGTCCCCGAGCTTGTTGACCTCGACCACGTAGGGCTGCACGCGGCTCTGGGACGACTGCCAGACGTTGCCGGCGACCGCGACAGCTGCCACGCCGAGCGCAGCGATGGCGGTCAGGCGCCAGTTGTTCGCCTGGGCGATGTAGTCACCGTAGCGCTCGTTCCACTCGCGGCGAGCCGCGAGGTAGACAGCCGAGTGCGGGCTGCTCGGATCGAGCAGCGTGGCCTTGGACGGCCGCTTCATGGGGGCTCCGCTTAACTGATGGTGTTGGCTGTTGAGGACGACTGAGGCGGCTTCGGCTTGCCGGCATCGTCGTCCAACAGGCGACGCCGGTTGGCGAGGTCGGCCGCCATGCGCCAGGTCGCGACGCCATGACGCGAGCCGATGTCACCGGCCAGCCTGCGCCCAACATCTCGGGCGGGTGCTGCGGCCATGTTGCGGGCCGTGCCGCCCGTGAGGGCAGCCGCACGAGCAATGCGAGAGCGTTCCGGCGCCTGTCCCCCATTCGCTTCAGCGGCCTTGTTGTCGGCAGCCTGCATCTGCGCCGACGCGAGCTGATAAGCTTGCCCGGTCATCGCGCCTGCGCCCAGCATACCGAGACCGACGCCACCTACGGCACCGCCAACAGCCGCGGCCGCTCCTGTCAGGGCTGAGCCGGTTGCCATGCTGGATCCGTTGACGATTCTCTGGATGGTATCCGGGAGGACCTTTACCAGTGCCAGCATCACGATCGAGCAACCTATAAGGATGCAGAGAGAGGCATCAGTGACATCGACGAAGGAGTCGGCCCAGGACTGGATGAGCCCCGTCCCAATGCCGATTAACAGCTGCAGGACGAACAGCTTCGCACCCACCGAAACGGCATAGCGCACCGTGCTGACGGCGATGTCCTTGGTCCAGCGTGATCCACCAAAGGCCATGAACAAGACGCCCATGGAGATGACGAGGTAGCTCTCGACCAGAGCCAGCACCATGAACGCTGCCATTAGCGCGAAACACACCTCGATGATGAGGCCTGCGATAATGAGGCCGGCGCTTGCTTCTGGGTGCCAGATGCTCATTTGGCTGAGCACCGTGGCGGCCAATTTCACACCTGCTGCGAACACATCCGAAGGTGCGATTCCCACACCGCCGGCAGAACTCGCAGCTTGCCTAAAGCTGTTGACGATTGCGGTGTCCCAGGTGACTGCGTTTTGTAGCAGCGCAAGGAAGAACCCAAGAAAGAGGATCTGACTGACGATCTCGGCCAGCCACTCGCTGACGTCGGCCCCCTTGAAAGCGAGTCGAAGCGCTGACCAGGTGAGATCGATGCCGGCAAGAATGCCGAAGGTGTTGATGGCAAATGAAGTCAGGCCCGCTTGCCAACCTGCAGATCGCAGCTGGAACTGCGATACGACTTGATCAAGGACATTCACCGCTTGCGCATGCGCCGATGACTCTGCGGCAAGGATCAGAATCACCGACAGTAGACCCAGCCGAATGAGCGGGGTTCTCAAAATTTCTTCCCACCGGTAGTAGGAGGAAGATCGCCAAGCGGAGGGAATGCGCTCGATCTCGGAGTGGTTGGTTGAGTAGACGACGAAGGGGGCGGGCAAGAGACGGCGACATGCGTCGTGATCGTCGCTTGTGAGAT
Organism: Rhodospirillales bacterium 69-11; assembly: GCA_001898425.1. Classification (GTDB taxonomy): domain Bacteria; phylum Pseudomonadota; class Alphaproteobacteria; order Acetobacterales; family Acetobacteraceae; genus Rhodopila. The sequence continues at coordinate 34,740 of MKTV01000102.1, read as the reverse complement.
GGCATACCCGGCGCCAGCCGAAAGTACCGCCGTGGCTACCATAGCGGTGACGGCAACCGAAGTTTTCATGATCAAGGTGCGGATCACCACTGTTGATAGCCGGTTGTCGCGATGGTCGAGGGTTGGGCGAAATGCTGCATGGCTGCGTCCTGACTTGCCTTACGATCGGCATCCACAGCCATCTGCGTCGCCTGCATCTGCGCGGTTGCGGACAGGGTCGCCTGGATCTGCATCAGCTGCGTCGCCTGAGCGTGCGCCAGCTCGTTTCCAGCCTGGATGGCCTGCATCTGCCCAGTAGCCGATTGCGAGTGCTGCTCAAGGGTTGCGAGCAGCGCCGTGTTGTTCGTCTCCATGCCTTGCTGCATGCCGAGCAGCTTGCCCATTGTGCTCAGGTTGTTGCCGATCGACTGCTGGTACCCGGTGAGTTGGCCAGGGATGCTGTCAAGGCTGCCGGCCTGGCTGGCGTAAGCCGAAGCGTTCTGCAGCCGCGAGATGAGCGAGCCCGAGTTGCCCGACAGCAATGATGCTGCATTGGACAGCGCCTGCACGCGCATGATGTCGCTCTGCACCGTGCTCCAGACCTCCTGAGGGAGGGCGACGGTGTTGGTCACCATGTTGGCGTATTGCTGAAGCTGGGTCTGATACTGCTGGATCTGGGTCGCATAGGACTGCGCCTGCTGAGCCAAGGATTTGATCTGAGTGAGGGTCTGCTGCACCCACTCCGCATGACCAGCAGCATCGGTCACCGGAAGCTGCGCTGCCGTTGTGTGAGGTGCCAATTCCACAGCGACGAGCGCGGCGGCTCCTAGCAAAGCCAGTCGCTTACTGCAGCGCTTCATACGCCACCCCCTTTTCGTTCAGCCAGGTGAAGGGCCATTGGCGGCCGTGAATGCGCTCCAGATCGCGGACGCGCGCGATGTCGTCTGGTGAAGTCGCACCTGCGAAGGCGAGGGCGACCGGACCGAGCCCAAGGTCGAACAGCCGACGGCCTTCGGGTGACACCAGGTAGTAGTGCCGCTTCTTCGTCGCCGTGCGGATGATCTCCACCTGCGTCTCGTTGAGCCCAAGCGCTCGGTAGAAGTCGTTTGGTCCAGGGTTCTCGGGCGTGCCGGTGACGCCGGCCTCCTCGTTCGGCAGGAAGATCTTGGTCGGGCAGGACTCGATCAGCACGTCCATGATCCCCGAGCGGATCGCGTCCGACAGGCTTTGAGTCGCCATGACGACAGCGCAGTTCTTGGAGCGCAGGAGCCGCAACCAGCCGTGAATTTTGTCCCGGAAGGCCGGCTTCCCCAGCATCGTCCAGGCTTCGTCCAGCATCAGCAGCGAGGGCGTGCCGTCGAGCGACTTTTCGAAACGGCGGAACAGGTAGAGCAGCACAGGGACGGCCGCTTGCTCCTTCAGCGCCAGCAGGTCCTCCATCTCGAAGACCATGAACCGGCCGAAGCTGATGCTGTCGTGCTCGGCATCGAGCATACGACCGAGCGCGCCTTCGAGCGTGTAGTAGCGAAGTGCGGCACGGATGGTCTCGTCCTGCACCTGCGACACGAAGTGCGTCATGGTGCGTTCGCTGCCGGCCTGGCGCAGCAGCAGCATCGCGCGATGGATGGCATCCCGCTCGCCAGGCTGCGGCGGCCGGCCGGTCTGCAACTCAAAGCAGGCGGCAATCCAATCCTCGGCCCAAGCCAGGTCTGCCTCGCTCTCAAGGACGGACAGGGGGCAGAACGAAGGGCCGCCGTGCTCACCGGCGATGTCATAGTGCTGACCACCGACGGCCTTGGACGTGGCCAGCATCCCGCGCTTGTAGTCGAACGACCATATCCGCATGCCGGCGTAGCGGAGGGCCTGCATCGCCACGGTGCAAAGGAGTGTCGTCTTTCCGGCGCCGGTTGGCCCGAAGACCAGGGTGTGACCGACATCGCCCTGGTGCAGGTTCAGCCGGAACGGCGTCCCGCCGACGGTCGCAGCATGCGCGAGAGGCGGCGAGCCCTCGGGGTAGTAGGGGCAAGGGCAGTGATCGCGGCCGGTCCACACACTCGCCAAAGGCAGGAGATCGGCGAGATTGTCGGTGTGGATCAGGGGACGGCGCACGTTCGGCACGGCGTGGCCGGGCAGACTGCCCAGCCATGCCTCCATGGTGTTGATCGTCTCGACACGCGCCGAGAAACCTTCACGTAGGACTTCCCGGACGGCGAGGCGCCCGTTTTCCAGCAGCTCCGCCCGGTCCGCGCCCATGAGGACGATGACCGGCGTGTAGTAGCCGGCGCCGAACAGGCCGGAGCTGGTCTTCGCAATCGCGGCCTCGGCTTCCCGCGTCATCAGCAGGGCGTCTTCGTTGATGGTGCCGCTCTGCGTCCGGAAGATCTGCGAGACGAAGCCGCGGACCTGCTGCTTCCACTTGCGCCGGAACTGCCGCAGCTCGGCCAACATCTCGTGCTGGTCGAGGTAGATCATCCGCGACGACCATCGGTAGGGGATGGCCAGATGGTCGAGCGCATCCAGGATCTGCGGCCAGGACTCCATCGGGAAGCCCTCGATTGCCACGCAGGCGATGAACTGCTCCCCGAGCTTGGGTGTGTCGCCGGCCCATAGCTCACGCCCACCCAGGACGGCGTCGAGATAAGCCCCGGCGGGCGGGATATTCAGCTCGAGGGCTTCGCCGGTCAGCGCGAATTGCAGGTAGTTGACCAGCTCGTCCCGCAGGTGGTCCCGGCCATGCCGGTCGGTGACGATGTAGGTCCGCATCCGCTCGAGCCGGACGGCATCGCCGATCGCGTCCTCGAAGTCGCTGATTGCCTTCTGAAATGCCTGCAACACGCGGTCTGCCGGGCTCTGGCGCTCGGTCGGATCGTCGTCATAGATCAAGTCCGCGACCTTGCTTTTCCGGCGCAGAGGCGGCGTGTACTGGATCAGCAGGGCGTAGCGGCTCTCGAAGTGAGCGCCTTCGCGCATGAACTGCCGGCGCCGCTCCTCGTCGACCAGGCGCGAAATCGGGTCGGGGAAATGCGACAGCTCGGGAGGCGGGTAGGACGCCGCAGGCGTGCGGATCGCCTCCGTCCAGGTCGCCCACCCGGCGCCGAGGCGCGAGAGGGCCGCGTTGACGCGGCCGGCCAGCCAGTCGCGCTCGCCATCCGTGCTGCTTTGGATGTCGGGCCCCTGGAAATACCAGCCTGCCAGGAAGGAGCCGTCCTTGCACTGGACGATGCCGTCCTCGAACAGCGCCGCCCAGTTCAGGAGGTCACTGACCCCCGCAGCCTTGTCCCGGAAATGCTTGAGCGCGAGCACCGGTCAGAGCACCCACACCATCAGCATGACCGCCACTGCCGCGAGCCCGACGGTAAAGCCGCGCGAGGAGGCCTCCGCGCCTCGGTAAGGCCGGGAGCGTGCGGGGTAGTAGCCTCGGTATTTGAGCTGCCGCAGGTAGACCCGGCTCATCTGCGGGTCTGCCTTTGCAATCTGGCGGAAGATACCGATGCATCCGAACCAGAGGACCGCGGCCACGGTGAGCGTGACCAGATTCTGCCCGCTGACGGCAAGTCCGGCCGCGACGATCGCCATCATGAGCGTCGGCTCTCGCTCACCGCCCAGGAACAGCTTCGGACGGTGCAGGACCCGGAAGAAAGGTGTGCGCCGCAGGCTCACACGATCGCCCCGGTGATGCCGAGTGCGGAGGCAAGGTTGGTCACGCCGACCAGGAAGGCGGCCACGAGGACCACCATGATGAGCCGGCGAATGAACTCATTGATCTCGCCGCCGAACACGAGCGCGGCCCCACAAGCCACCATCGCGAGCAGTGAGATGGTGAAGGCGACGGGACCGGTGATGTCGTTCCTTAGCGTGGTCAGAGGCGTGTCCCAGGGCAGGGCGCCGCCGGCATTCGCCGCGTGGGCAAGGTTCGGATGGCAGGTCAGGGCACCCAAGGCGATGCCGCCCAGGGCTGGCTTCCAGGCCTTGCGGATGAAGGCTCGGGTTCGCTGCATGGGTCGTCTCACTCCGTGTTGGCAAGCTGGTAGACACCGTCGACGATGCCGTTGACGGCCACGACCTCCTGGACGAGGCGGCCGGGTTTGTTGGGGGCCTTGGCGATGGACACGATCAGGTCCACGGCCTCGGCGATCAGCTCGCGCATGGGGGAGCTACTGGCTTCCTGGATGAGCTGCTCGATCCGGGTCAGACCTGCGCGGGCAGCGTTCGCATGCGTGTTGGCGTGGACGGTGCAGACCCCGCCGGGATGTCCGGTGTTCCAGGCCTTAAGCAATGCCAGGGCCTCGCCACCCCGGACCTCACCCACGATGATCCGATCCGGCCGCAACCGCATTGTGGTCTTCAGCAGACGGAGCATGGTGACGTTATCCGTCGCCCGCAGGATAACGGCGTTCTCGGCGGAGCACTGGATCTCCGACGTGTCCTCGATGATGACCAGGCGGTGCGCCGCGGCGGCCTCGGCCATGTAGGCGAGGATGGCGTTCGTCAGGGTGGTCTTCCCCGTGCCGGTGCCGCCGACGACGAGGATATTTAGGCGCTCCCGGACAGCCCGCTTGATCGCGGCGCACTGGCTCGGCGTCATGATGCCGGCCGCCACATACTGGTCCAGGGTGAAAACTGCGGAGGCCTTCCGTCGGATGGTAAAGACCGGGCCCGGTGAGACGTTCGGCGGAATGACGGCCTCGAACCGTGCGCCACTGAACGGCGCTGCCAACGGGAGCTCGCACTCGAGAATGGGGTTGTCGCGCGTGACCGTGCTGCGGATCGTACTGGCTACGGTCGCAATCAGCGATTCCGCGGCTGCAGGAGCCATCTGGGTGACGGGCTCCATGTCTCTGCCCAGCCGGTCTGCCCACACCTGGCCGTCCGCATTCAGCATCAACTCGACCACCTCAGGCGCTTGCAGGAGCCCGCAAAGAGTGGGTCCGAGCTGGCGGCGCAGCGTCTCGGCGAGCCGCCGGGCTTGCTCTTCACGCGCTGAAGGATGAGTGTCCTCGGCCATAACCACATGTTAAAACATGTGCGTCGACACTCGGCAAGCGAAAGGTTGGGTGTGGCTACTCGGGCTTCGGCGGTGTGTCGACCACCTTTTTGAGAAGGTCGAGCAAATCGTGGTCGACAACTTTCGCAAGAATAGCCATGGTTCTTATCGTGAGGTTTTGTTGTCCAGCCTCAATCAACGACAGATACTGCTGAGTGAGTCCGGTGATTATGGCAACTTCAGATTGCTTTAGGCCCGATTTTAGTCGGGCAGACCTCAGGTTAACACCGAATATTCGCTGGAATTCGAGTTGTGATTCCTCTCCGGCGGCGCAGATCTCTGCGTCCGGAGAAGAAGGGTGCTTACCGGCTCTACCTTCTTTGGGAGCCTGCGCAATCAGCGGCGGCGAGCGGACCTTTCGGTCCGACTGGAAACGTGACGACCTGGATGATGTGCTGGGTCGGCCTTTCGCCATCGAATCGGGTCTCTGCGCGTGTATTCACGTTCGTCTTTTATCAAGCCTCCGAAACATGTCACGTACCCGTGGGTCTGGTGCCATCCCAACCCCGTGACCGCTAGATCCGTATCCTTCCGCTTCCTCAAGCGGCGCGATGCTCTGCGGGCCAAATGTGGCCGTCCTTCGCCGTCGGCGGAAAGGATCCACATCCTCGGTCGCCATCATCGGAAAAGGCTAAAGGGAGTCTAGAGGAAGTAGCTATCGGTTTAGGGGGTGCCGAATGCCCGAACCGAACGGGTGCCATCTGCCCGAAATCTGGGGTACCAAATGCCCGAATGCTGGGTACCAACCACCCGTGGATAGCTTTCCCGATCCACAGGGGGCCAGCTCGGCTTCGGCCCCGCTACGCCCTTCCTGTGCTGGACAGGCTCAGGGGTACCAAATGCCCGAAAGGCGCAGGCCACGTGTCGGACCCCTGATAGAGGGTAAGTTGAAGGAATCCGGCCGAGGGGTACCAAATGCCCGAACGACTGCCGTGTGGTTGTAGCCCGGCCGACCACGGGGGTACCAAATGCCCGAACGCTACTTCCCGATCTCTTTGGTGATGATCTGGTGCGCGATCTTGGGCACTGGCGGCTGAGATGGGAGGAGGATCAAGCCGCCTAGCACTGGCTCGATCCGCGCGTCGGGGTAGACGGCGAGGACTGAGCGCAGGGTGGCGACCATCTTACGCTTGAAGTTCTTTGGGTCAGCATACTCCTGCCCGAACTGATCACGCAGGTTCTTCCACGTTACCCGCTCGCCGGTTACACGCTTCACCCTCAGCAAGCGGTGCGCGAGCCAGGTATAGACATCGAGCGCCAAAGCGCTGTGCTTCAGCGCTGCCAGGGCGCGTGCATCCAGCGGAACAGCGAACTCGGTCAGCGAAGCAAAAAACTTTGGGGTCAGCTCGATTACGCCAGGGCTATGGCGGTCGCCCTCAGCATCGGTCCATGCGTTGAAGCGCTCAATCGGCTTGGCATCGATTGTCTCGGTTCCGAACCCTAGACTCATCCGGCAAGCTGATAACGCGCGCATCTGCTTGGTAAATGTTGCGTATTCCCGCCCGCCTGTATCCACTCCGAGGCGGATCAGGAACTCCCTAACAGAGCCTCCAATCTCGACTACCGGCGATTGAGACCTGACCGCCTCGCTGCTGACATGCACAAGAGCAAGGCGAGGCCGCGTGCCGCACGGCAGCGGCTGCTGCATCCATGTCGTCCCGTTCCACAACTTTCCCGCCTCAATGAGCAGCGAGGCGTTCCCGTTGGTCCGTTCGAACGTTAAAGCTTTCGTCTCACTGCGCGGCAGACCTACCTGGCAGAGAACACTATGCAGGTAGTCGGGCCTTTCCGGTCGAGCGTCCTGGATCTCGTGCGCGAATTTCAGAATCCTCGCCGCAGTGCGGGGCAGCTTGAGGCCGGCGAGGAAATCGCCTTGATCGGTCTCCTCCGTCATGCCCCCTCCCTCCCCCGCTTCTGCGTGATCTCGACTCCGCTTTCTGTAATCACTGCCCCAAGGCGCTCGAACGCGGCACGCAGCGCCGATCGGAGCACCGGCTTGATGTCGTTCCCGTTCTCGAAGCGCGTAATTGTGGCGCGGCTCACGAGCGACGCCTTCGAGGCCTCAGTGATAGACAAGCCGAGCCCAGCCCGTGCCATTCTGCACTGTGCCGGTGTTAGTAAGTCATTTTGCAATCCCACCATGCAAGTGAGCATATTTGACGCATTTGCGAGCCGCAATCTCAATTGAGCTGGTTCGAAGGCAGCTGCTGTGCCCGTGAACAGGCCGCAAAGGTGGCCGGCGCTTACATAGAGCGCCCTGTGTCCATGAAATCGGCTATCGGCGGGCTGCCGACGCTCTAAAGGCCGCGGCCAAGGTTTGCTCCCGAATTTCTGCCGAACTGACGTGCAATGTTGGCTCCTTTTGCTGGCAATGCAGCATCATGGCAAGGCGGCAATGCGGCGGTAAAAGAGAGACCGATAACCCAGCGCCCAATCAGGCCGAAACGACGCGCCCGAGCCGGGCGTGATCACGACGTTGAGGCAGACCTGAACCAGAGAGGGTCGCCGGAAAACAGCACTTACATCTCCACACGGTTCGCCTGTGACCAGATGACGAATTCCAATCGCCATGTGGCTTCGGAACCCACGGGACACTTTGGGTGCTCATTGCCATGATGCCGGCAATGGCCTCGGCTGTTCAGCTTCCAACTCCGCGCAGCTCATTACCCAGGCACGCTAGTTGGATGCTCGGCCACCAGGATCGTCCGCAACGGCGAGCGCTGCATCGCCTAACGATATTACGTACGTGAACTTTGCCGTCCTGGCCTACCCCTGTTTCAGGAGCTTGCGAACCGGCGGTGGCGAGGGCTGCAGCAGCACCCCTGTTTCTGTGATCTCGACCCGAGCGTCGCGATACACCGCCAGGGCCAGGCTTTCGACGAAGGCCGGCTTGAAATGCTTCCGCAGCCTGATGCCCGCGCCAAACTGGCCAGCCAGCGCCGCCCAGGTGATCGGCTTCGGCGCAACGAGGGAGTGCAACCGGTAGGCGAGCCAACAGTACACTTCGAGCGCCATTGAGGAGGTGCGTATGTGGCGGATCGCGGCCTCATCGAGCGGGACGGCGTGCTTCTTGAGCTGCTGGAAGAAGGTTTCGCTCAACCGGGCGGTCTCGACGAACAGTGTGCCCTGCCCAGCCGCCCCAGGGTCGTCGACGAACATCGCCACATCCACGATGTTCTGGTTCACCAGCAGGCTTCCCCCTGCCGCTTGGCATGGAAGGTCAGGCGGCACCGACTGATGCGATCGGCCTCCTCGCGGACGAGTTTGGTCGTCTTGCCACCTACCGGCAGTTCCAGGCGCCCGAGGAAGGCCCGCAGGCTCCCTCCGAGCTCGATATCACGGCTGCCTGTGCGCAGCGCCTCGGACTGCAGATAAATGATCGCTGCCTGCGGCAATAAGATGCTCCTGGATGGGCGTCCGCCCCTGTTCAGCTCGGCGCGGCAGGTGAAACTCGTGCATGCTGCGAGTTGCCGCGTTGCTGGCAATTCCTCGGCATCGTGAGGAACTAGGCACCAATCTCGAATCAAACAAGCGACTCGGGCGTGTGGGTTAACCGACCGTCGAATGCTTTCCCGAGTCGTCCTCACGCAGGAGAATTACCCCGTGGGGTTAACCGGCCTCAGCTGTGGGGAGAACCGGCGCGACTCCATGTTTTCCCGTGGGGAGAACCGGCCAAACTACTAGTAAGACCTACTAGTCTTCAAATAGCTCGGTCGGTTAACCCCACAGTTGACACCAGCTATTTCTGCCGGGCAGGTTGCCTGGACTATTGCTCATGAGGGCGACGTGGATCGCGACGAGACAGCCAATAGGCTGCATCAGCTAGTGCTTCTTCACGGCCGCGAACGTGCTCGGGAAATGGTCCCAGAAAGACAACGACCTTTCGTCGACATCGCTGCGGAAGTGATGGCTGACGAAAGCCAGCGGATCGGCATCAGCTACACTGGGTTCTGCCTAACTAGCCTGCCGCACAAGCGCCTCTCAGACGACCAGACATGGGAGAAGAAGGGCCATCAAGTCACCCTCTGGGTCGAACCAGGTCGCATGAAGTCGCGAGGCAAGATCGTGACGTATGGTGTGCCCTATGGAGCCCGCGCCCGGATGATCCTGCTCTACCTACAAACCCAGGCCGTGCGAACGGGCAGTCGAGAGGTAGCCCTCGGGCGCTCTATGCGAGACTGGATGGAGCGGATGGGGCTTTCTATAGGCGGCGAGACCGCCCGTGGCCTACGGGAGCAAGCCGCACGGATATCGGCCTGCACCTTGAAATTCTTCTGGGAAAACGAAGCGCAGGAAGGTTGGGCACGCGGAGCAATCGTCACATCAGGACTGAGATTCAAGGTGCCGGAAGGCGATCAGGGCTCGCTTTGGGAAGAGCGGGTGGTCCTTGATGAAACCTTCTGGAAGGCTCTGCGGGACCATCCAGTCCCACTGCTCGAGGCAGCCATAAGGCAACTCCGGGATCGGAGTATGTCGCTAGACATCTATGTATGGCTGGCTTGGCGCTGTCATCAACTCAGTAAGCCAACTCCTATATCCTGGCCGGCCATTCATGCCCAGTTCGGGGCAGGATTCAAGGCGATCAAGCACTTCAAACCTAGCTTTCTGGAAGCACTTGGCGCCGCCGCTGCCGCCTACCCCGAAGCGCGACTCAGCGTCAGCGATGCGGGGGTGACGCTTTACCCCGCCCAGCCGCCAATCGCTCGCCTGACTGCGGTCGGTTAACCCCACGGTTGGACTATCTAGTTGCTGTCGGCGCACTGAGTGATCTGCGAGCTGGGGTTGTGGACTACCACTGAAGCCGCCAACCCAGCTCGACCGCTCAGCCGCCGCTTGTTGGGCTCCTTGGCCCGCGCATCGCCGGGCCAGTCGGCAAGCACGATCTGGCCAGCCCGTGGGCTGAACGGCGCACCCTCAACCGGCATCAGCGCGCGGCATACCCCAGCCCTCATAGAAGGCCTTTCCCTCGGGATGGGCTGCAGCGTGCGCGGCGACGATCGCACTGGCCTGACGGATGCGCTCTCGCCACGCCGCCCGTGCCGCTTCCGTCGCGAGATCACGTAGTAGGGCCGCCAAGCCCATCCCGCGCGACTGGGCTTGAGCCTCAAGTTCGGCATGCACGTCGTCGTCAAGTCGGATTGAGATCCGAACGCCCATGCGAAGAGTCCTTGTACTCAGTAGATGGCTACAATTGTGTAGTGCCGGGACGAAGTCTGCACCCAGCAAGCCAACTCCCATACCTCGACCACCTCGCCCAACCGCCCATGCTCGACTGACTGCGGTCGGTTAACCCCACGACCACCGCTCGACTTCCTAAATGTCACTCCCCCGCAGCGGCCGTGGTGCGCCGCCAGGATTAGCCATGGGGGTGGGTGGGAGTGGTTCGCCTTCAGTCCAAACGGTCCGCGTACTGGTAAACGCCCCAAGCACGTTCAGGAGTTCATAGATGCCTGAGGCCGGTACCGGTGCCCCGCCAGGCAGTTCGAGATCGGAAACCATGGACAGATCTTTAAGCCGATCAGCGGTTTCCGTTTTTCCGGGTTGTCCGTACGTAGGGACCTGAGCGCGTATCACGGGCTCGGGGATCGAGAATCTATTGTCGAGAAGTCGGAGGAGTGGCGGCCAGATTGCCGCATTGCCAGCAAAAATGAACGGCAAATGCGATGCCAACGACGGACGCTGTCGGCCCTTGCGGAAACCAGCGAGCCGCCAAGAAGGATCCACAGTCCCGATGCTGATGAAACTGGCGGGTGCCTGTGCCCGGCTCGCCTGTGACCAGATGACGAATCCAGTCGCCACGTGGCTTCGGAACCCATTGGACGCTTTGGCCGCTAATTGCCATTTTGCCGGGTTGCCGGGTTGCCGGGTTGCCGGCAATACCTCGGCTGCTCAGCCTCCTACTCCGCGCCGTTCATAACCCAGGGACGTGTTCCCTTGTCCCAGCGTGCCCTCAGACACCGATGCTCATTCGCCGTATTTCGCCGAGTATCTCCAACTCTGTCGGCTCAATCGTAATCGGCTGTATGAGTGCGGCCTTATGTCGGCCGACATCAACGATGGAGTTGGTGCTCTCATCAACTCAGCGAACCACTCCCTATCCCAGGACTTCGTTCAGCGTACAAACACAACCACAGCGAGCGTTCATCCGCTTATCACTACTCAATACATCTTAATTATAAACCGGGATTTCGATCGACTGTCAGGCTGACTTCAAGGTCGGCTTGAGGTGCGCCTCAAGGGCAAAGCCTCGCCGCACTACACATCATCATGCCGAGGCCAATCGTCACCGGCGGATATCCGTTGGCGAGGATCTGCGAGTCGACCGTTAAGCCGACAGCCGCTCCGGAGCACCACTCACAAAGCCGACACACCATCGGGTATCATCGACCGCGATCTCCGCATGCATCTTGAGAAGATCGAGCCTTAAGTGGCCGGCAATCACGAAAGCCTCTGCCTCTGACGGGGTCATCGCCCAAGCACGCGCTGCTTTGTCCCAGCGTGCCCGGCGGCACACCTCGCGTCGCACATCGACCAACTGAGCGTTCCAAGTAAATCGGACGGTCGGCATGGGCCAGGATTCTAGGCGAAGCACGGTGGCTTTGTGAATCCCTCTAGGTCACGCTACCCGCCGACCTCGGGAGACCCTCGTGGGGCTGCGTGGCCCAAGTGGGATCACCATCGGATGGAGTGAAATCGACCGATCGTGCCGAGCACATTCGCGTCGATGATGACCGACGCAAGAACGCCGCTGGCATTCCTGATTTGTTCCGAAGTCTCCCAGCAGAAATCCGCGGAACACATTTCGTGCAAATGGCTCACAAAGGCAGAACGCGCGCTCACAATTGAATGCCGACTGCCCAGCCCCATCACTTAAATGGAAGTTACCGGTCGTGCGAGCGACCGCCCCGGTGTGGGAGACGGCAAGATGGCACTCGATGCACGTGCCTTCACGGCGTTTGAGAGCTCGGCGCATGATCGGATCGCCGGCTCTTACTCCGAGCACTTCGCTCCCCTGACGAGCTTTGCCGTGATGCCGCTGGTCGAAGCAGCGCGCATCACTCCGGGTAGGCGCGTGCTGGACGTCGCCACAGGGCCAGGGGTGGCGGCAGCGGCCGCGAAGGAGCGCGGGGCGGTCACAACTGGGGTGGATGTCTCCGCTGGGATGGTCGCCTTGGCACAGAAGACCCACCCGGACATCGAGTTCCACGTGGCTGATGTCCTGGCACTACCGTTTGCGGACGGCGCCTTCGATGCCGTGCTCTGCAACTTCGCTCTGGGCCACTTCCCTGAACCGGAAGCGGCATTGGCGGAGTGCGTGCGCGTGCTGGCCGCCGGAGGAATGCTTGCGTTCAGTTGGTGGGACCACCCCGACCGCCAGCGCGTGCAGGGGCTGTTCCGGGAGACGATCGCCGAGCTGGAATTGCCGCCCCATCCAGCGGTGCCCGAGGGCCATGACACTCTCCGGTTCTCCGATCCGAAGGCCTTCGCCCAGCTCCTGCGGGCGGCTGGATTGATGGAGGTGGCGGTTACGGCCTGCCGCGCCTTCTATATGGTGCCGGATGCCGATGCCTTATGGAACATCGGTATGGGAGGCATGGCCGTAACGGCCAGCGCCATCGCTGCTCAGAACACTGCCACGCAGGCCCGAGCGCGGCATGTGCTTGCGCGGCGTGCCGAGGCCTATCGTGCAGCTGCAGGACTGCAGATCCCGATTTCTTACTACATCGGCGCTGGCCGGAGATCGTGACGATCAGCTGCCCGACGGCCGTGCCTCTGTTGATGCCGAAGCAGATGTTTGCGTTCGCAGACCGCTGCTGTTGGACCGGGACATCCGGCCCCACAGGCCGCGGTGCGGCGCGATGAGATTGGGGCCCGGGTCGACCCTAGATGAGGCTCATTCTCTGGATCCTTCTCTCCGAGCCTCAATTTCCCGTCCCTGGCGATAGCGAATGCAGAGCCGGCTGCACTCGCTGCAAGGGCGGCCCACCCCCATGGAAGGCCATACGGGACGAACTGGCAGTCCCACGATGAGCAGCCCGACGCCGCCCCAGAAGCATGCCGTAACACGCGCCGGATCACTCTCTTGCTTTCGATGTTGGGGCATCGCTCCTTCTCCAGGTGCGTTCTGCTCCAGGTAGGTAACGTGTTCTGCGGCATCCCTCGGCAAGCACGGCCATCGATCATCTGAGTAAGCCATGACAAACGGTTCGACTGCGATCTCGCGAGCATCAAGCCTTCGCGCAGCCTGGATGGTATTTGCAATGGATTCTCTTTCGGGGAAGCAGTGGTTGTTATGTAGCAACACTTAGGCGGGTTGGGGATGCTGCGCTTCATCGACAAGCTGAAATCGTTGGCGCCGGTGCGCTCGGCGCCAATTCCGGACGTGGCTGCTGTCCGGGAGGAGATCACTCGCCTTCGTGTGGAAGCCCTCCGTAGTCGCCAAATGGCTGAGCAGGTGCTTGCCAAGGCTGCGGCGATCCGGGCCGCGAGCGCCGACCTTCGACCAACGCTTGCGGACAGGCGCAACCCCTAGCAGCGGACATGCCGCTCCACCCGCAGACTGCGGGCGTCGGAATGTTGAAGAGCAGCATTCGGCAGCTCTCCGAAAGCAACCCCGGGTGAGCGTGAGCCCTTGGAGAGTGAGAGCGCACCCGTGCAGCTCCAGGGTTCGGGAGTACACATCCGCTCAGCCTCCACGCTGTGAGGATCCGTCTCATCCCCTCTCCTCGTGGGTAGCGCTGGGGCAGGGGTGGTGTGGACTCTGGTGACGCCTACCCGCGAGCGGCGACCGCCGGCTTGGATGGCTGCAAGATGACGCCCCGCTCGCGGTGCGGCCAAGTAAGGCTAAAGCTCCGGGGATTGGGACTGCGCGGCCATTGATGTCGTGGGAGGAACCCAGGTTCCCTGCAAGGCTTGCGCAGGGGCAGGGCGGACCAGTGTCTCGACCCTTGGGTTAGCCCTGACCCGGCGATCCTCGTGATAGCAGCAACCGCTCCAGCTCGCGGATGATTGCTGCGCCTCCAGCAGTGTCCGTCGTACGACGCCAGGACCAGCCGATGGGCGTGGGCGGGAGTGGTTCGCCTTCAGTCCGAACGGTCCGCGTGCCGGTAAACGCCCCAAGCACGTTCAGGAGTTCATAGATGCCCGAGGCTGGTGCCGGTGCCTCCCCAGGCAGTTCGAAATCGGAAGCCATGGACAGATCCTTAAGCCGGATCAGCGGTTTCCGTCTTTCCGGGTTTTTCCGTACGTAGGGACCTGAGCGTCTATCACGGGCGCGGGGATCGAGAATTTTTTGTCGAGAAGTCGGAGACGCGGCTGCCATATTGCCGCATTGCCAAAATTCCGTGCTTGCCGCATTGCCAGCAATAATGATGGCAAATGCGATGCCAGCGACGGACGCTGTCGGCCTTTGCGGAAACCAGCGAGCCGCCAAGAAGGATCCACAGCCCTGATGCTGATAAAACTGGCGGGTGCCTGTGCCCGGCTCGCCTGTGACCAGATGACGAATTTCCAGTCGCCACGTGGCTTCGGAACCCACGGGACGCTTTGGCCGCTAATTGCCATCATGCCGTGTTGCCGTGTTGCCGTGCTGCCGGCAATGACCTCGGCTGCTCAGCTTCCTACTCCGCGCAGCTCATCACTAAGGACGCGTCCTCGTCGGCCATGTACTGAATGGCAGCTTCGATGGCGCGGCGGTCCCTGTCGCTTCGCTCCTCACCTGTCTGAAGCTGACGCGCAAAGGCATGTTTCGGCTGGAGCGGCTGGGAGCCGTGGGGATCCATGTCACGCCTTGGGACTTTAGCGTCAGCCAATTCCCAACCGTCTGGCTTCCGCTTTTGGCACCGCCGGCGCTGACGGATGCAGGTGAGGCCGGCTTGCGTGACGCTGACGTTCGCCTCCGGATAGACGGCCAGAGCAAGCTTCAGACAATCCGTGGCCCTGAAGTCGCGTGCGCCTAAAGTCCCGGCTCCGCGACGCCAAAGTCCCCTGGATAAAGTGCCTGTCTGTGGACAACGGCCCGAATATGGGGTGACGCTAAAGTCCCAACTCTGTCGAGTCGCGTGGGCGCGAGCCACTTGGATTGTGACGGTGAACCGCTCCTTCGAAGATCACCGGATGCGCTAGGGCGAGCTGAATTTGGCAGCAGGAGGGGGGGGCGAGTCCTCGATTGCGAATGGGTCTCCTACGATCTCCGACCCAGCGCCAAGCGGAGTGAGCCAGCCGGAGTGAGGTGGCGAGGGCCGGCGATGCGGTGCTCGCGAGCATTTCGACCACGTGAGACTGGCGTCGTTGCGGGGCAGGGCCGGGCTCCCTTATCTCTCATGTGTCCGGAAATTTCTCTTTCCGGACACAGGGGAGGGTAGGGACCGGAGGTGTCTAGCAGCGGCTACGACGTCCAGCAGGTTTGCCTGAACGGTCACCAGATCACGCCGTCCGCCAGAACCAACCCGCATCTCACCAAGCCGCGTTGTCCCTGCTGTGGTGAGAAGACGATCATGGCCTGTCCGACTTGCGACGCGCCGATCCGGGGTCGCTGTCGGGTGCACGGCGTCGTCGCGACACGCCGGATCCCAGTGCCGACCCACTGCCATGCTTGCGGCGCCGCCTATCCGTGGCGCCGGAGCGCCATCGTGGCCGCGATCGCCGCCCTCGAGACGGAGCTGGGGGGCCGGATCCCGAGCGAGGTGATCGCGCTGATCTGGCTGATCGGCGCGGAGACCGCGCGGACCGAGATGGCGGCGCTGCAGCTGCGGCGGATGCTGCGCGTGCTCGGGCAGCCGGCCTACGACACCACCGTCAAGCTGGTCGCGGACGTGACGTCGGAGACGGCCAGGACGATCCTCCAGATGAAGCAGCCATGACAGCGGGAGACGACATCGTGGGCCCAAGGTTTGAGGTATCTTTTGGCGAAGACTGGCGCCTCGCCGTAGCCCGATGGCGGGGTGCATCGGTGCTTAGCCTTGCCAGCAAATTATTAAGCCTCATTGCCAGCATTTAGGCAATTGACAACAGGATGCTTCTAAGTTGGAGGCCTCCCCTGTTCAGCCCGGCGCAGCACGTGAAACTCGTGAATGCCGCACAAGCGCCTCTCAGACGACCAGACATGGGAGAAGAAGGGCTATCAAGTCACCCTCTGGGTCGAACCGGGCCGCATGAAGTCACGAGGCAAGATCGTGACGTGTGGTGTGCCCTGTGGCGCCCAGAGCTGTGGATCAACCTTCAGGCCGCCCATGATCTCTCAAAGGGGATTGTGGAGCATGGTGCGAAGATCAGGGATCGTGTCCGCCCGCGTGAGCCTCGAGAACTTGCCTCCCGAACGAGCAAGCCAGCTCCCAAATTGGCATGGCACCTGGTCGGCAGAGTCCACACCCCTTCCCGGGTATCAATGCCCTCCGCCAAGGCCATGGCTCTCGGGCCAGGCACCGACGCTGCCCCCAAGCCTCTTGAGCCGCTGAACCAAAGGGGCTACATGCCGATCCGACCATCCTTTCGCACCCGTTGCAGCTACCCCCCGGGGACTTCCTCTCTTAAATTCACTAAGAGAAGAGAAGGTGGGAGAGGTATGCCTGAAGACTGGGAGTACCCAGTCTTCATGATCAATCGAGCTTCGCCCCAATCCCAAGCAAAATCAAACACCTAAGCTGGAACCAGGGAGGCCAACAACGCTCTGATTGTCCCCCAGGAAATCTGCAGAAGGGTATCTGCGTCAGCATTTTTTGGGGCAAGGATTGGGCGAACTCTGATGATTATGTGTCGGGCTGGTACATCGTCCAACCACACATGAATGACGGTAAACTATTCCCCGAGGTGCTTACGCCGACACTCAGCAGGGCTCCACGTTGGTTCAATCCGCTTCGACCACCGCTCCACACCCGCTGAGTGTCCACTCAGCACCACTCAGGCGCCACTGATCACCGCTCATACGCCTCAGAGGGGCAGACATTCCGGGTGAGCGTCCACAAAGCCTGTGCCTTCTCCAACTCGGACACGAGATCCTGCGCGTCAGTGAGCCAATGCCCCTCGCCAGTCAAAAAGAGCTGCGATTCCTACAGTTCATGTGTGGCCTCACCAGGCACTCTCTGTGGACTCTATGGGCGTGACTCCGGGTTATCCCGCGGACGTCAGGGCTCATCTTTCATCATCTCGGCAACGGTGCCTGTCCCCGCGCAGTTCGGACAGCTTGTGCGGCTCGGGAGGAGGATCGAACAAACAAATCTGGTTGGCTGGATCTCTCGCCATATCGAAGACGAGATCTCCGCTTGTTACGCATGCACCCTGGATGCTAGCGAGCAAAGATTACGTCCAAGCATCAGGTAGACCGGCATGAACACCGCCTTTCCCGCGGTTGCGGTTCACGATACCGCTCTGTGTGTGGGCGGAAGCCCAACATCCCTGCCTGACATCTACGACGCGGTGCCGGTCGGCCTCTGCATCATCAGCCCTGATCTCCGTTTTCTCAGCCTCAACCGCCGGATGGCCGAGCTGACCGGCCGACCTGCTGAGGAAGATATCGGCCGTACCCTGGAAGAGGTAACACCCGGCGTGGCTGCGCAACTCGAGCCGCAGCTCCGTCGTGCGTTGCGTGGTGAGAGAGTGGCTGACGTGGAGCTGCGCGGCACCTTGGTGGGCACCGTCTGCGAAGGCCGCATCTTCCTGGTCTCTCTCGAACCGATTCCGGGCGAAGAAGGCGTCGGTGCCGTGCTTTGCTCTGCCCTCGACATCACCGAACGCAAATTGGCCGAGGCTGCGCTCCGCGAGAGCGAGGACCATTATCGCCACACGGTCGAGTTCAGCCCCCTGGTGTCATGGACTGCGGATCCAGAGGGGAAGATCCTGGATGCGAGTTCGCGGTGGGAGACTCTGACGGGCATGCCGGTCGCCGAAGGGCTCGATGGGTGGCCCGCAGCAATCCATCCCGACGACCTTCCGACCGTCCATGAGGCGTGGAACGGCTCGGTTCAAACCGGAAAGCTCTTCGATATCGAGTACCGTCTTCGCCGCAAGGATGGCAATTGTCTCTGGGTCCGCAGTCGTGCAGCACCCCGCCGAGACACGAATGACGCCATCATCCGTTGGTACGGCACGATCGAGGACATCCACACGCGCAAGCTGGCTGACCTGGCTCTGCGCCAGAGCGAAGCCTTTGCGCGCAGCGTCGTCGAAAGCAGCACGGAATGCATCAAGGTCCTGGATCTCGAGGGCCGGCTGCTCTTCATGAACTCGGCGGCCCTTCGGCGGCACGACCTCCGCGATTTCGCGTTAGTCGCCGGGCGGTACTGGGCCTCGCTGCTGCCAGGGACGATGGTAGCCGAGGTGGAGCATGCGATTGCTGCCGCGAAAGACGGCCAATCAGTCCAGTTCACGGGCCACTCTCATGTGGGCGACGTTCCCAAATGGTGGGACGTCATCGTCTCGCCGATCTCCGATGACGAGGGTGCGGTCACCCGCATCCTGGCCATTTCGCGCGACATCACCGAGAAGCGGTCCGCCCAGGAGCAGATTACGCGACTGGTATATCAGGACGCGCTCACTGATCTCGCAAACCGTCGTCTCATGCGGCAGGAACTCGGGCTTGCGCTGACCCGGACGGTGTTGGGCGAGCAGATCGCACTGCATTACATTGACCTCGACCATTTCAAGGCAGTGAACGACACCCTCGGTCATCTGGTGGGCGACGCGCTGCTCCAGCAGGCCGCTGATCGGCTTCGCCGCTGCGTGCGGCGGAGCGACGTGGTCGCTCGTCTCGGCGGTGACGAGTTCGCCATTCTGCAGACCGGCGTTCACGCACCGGAGGATGCGGCAACTCTCGCCGCTCATGTGATCGCCGCATTCGCCGCTCCGTTCGAACTTGCGGACCGTCAGGTCACCACGGGGATTAGCATCGGCATTGCCCTGGCCCCCCGGCATGCCAGCACTGCGGATGATTTGGTCCGCGATGCGGATATTGCCCTCTACCGCGCCAAGGCAGAGGGGCGGGGCACGTTCAGGTTTTTCGAGCCTACGATGGCCGAAGCGATCCAACGTAAGGAGGAGCTGAGAGCGGGGCTGGGGACGGCCCTGGAGCGCGATGAGTTTGCGCTGTTCTTCCAGCCGGTCGTCTCGTTGCGCTCCGGTCGGGTGACCGGCTTTGAAGCGCTCGCCCGTCTGCAGCACCCCGCTCAGGGTCTGGTTTCCCCGGCCGAGTTCATCCCGGTAGCAGAGGAAAGCGGGATCATCGGTCGGCTCGGTCGCTGGGCGCTGCATGCTGCATGCAACGAGGCAGTTCGCTGGCCGGAAGCGGCCCGTGTTGCCGTCAATCTCTCGCCCGTCCAATTCCGCGATCCCCAGCTGCTGGGGAGTGTGACGGAGGCGCTTGCGGCATCTGGCCTGCCGCCCGAGCGATTAGAGCTCGAGATCACTGAGTCAGTGCTGATGCATGACAGCGAGGCCAACCTGACCGTTCTCCGGGCGCTCCGCGAACTTGGCGTGCGCATCGCCATCGACGATTTCGGGACGGGCTTCTCCTCACTCGGTTACCTGCTTCGGTTTGCCGTCGACCGGATCAAGATCGACCGCTCGTTCATCGCGGAGCTACCCGGGAGCGTGCAATCGAAGGCCATCGTTCGCGCTGTCGCCAGTATCGGTCGTGGGCTTGGTATCAGCATCACTGCGGAAGGGGTGGAGACTGCTGAGCAGTTGGCAATGATCCGTCGCCAGGGCTGCGCAGAGGCGCAGGGATACGTGTTCAGCCGGCCAGTGCCAGGAACAGAAGTGGCCTCTCTGCTGGGCCGGCAATTTCAAATCCTGCCGGGAGTAGAGGCCGACCCTGGGAGGCGCAGCAAAGCTCCACGGCCCCGAACCCATCTGTAGGCCGCGAGGGCAACGCCAATCACCCGTTCAAGGTGGGGCTCAAGTCGTACGCGGCCGAGCGAATTGATCGAGCCTGGTCACGTTCCCGCGGCCGGCCAGCGGTTGAATGGCGGCAATCGCCGATGCGAGTTGCTGTAGGGTGAATGGCTTTGCCAGCCTCGACAGGGCAGGGGCACCAGATGGCAGATCGGCGAAGGCGCTCATCAGGAGGATCGGCATTCCCGGGCGCCGGGTCCGCACCGCTTCCGTCAGCTCCAGTCCCGTCATGCCAGGCATCAGGTAATCGGTAAGGAGCAGGTCCAGGGAATCGACCTCTGACAACGCTCCTAATGCCTCCTCGCCAGAGCAAGCCTCGCGAACGGTGTGCCCCAGTTCCTCCAACATCGCCCGGGCCTGGGCCAGGACGAGTGAGTCGTCGTCCACCACCAGGATGCGCAGCGGGGGACCTGACGTCTCGCGTTCCTCTGACTGAGGAGCATCGGGCACTTGGGCCTGCGTTTCTGCTGCCACGGGGAGCCAGAGCGTGACCGTTGTGCCGCGGCCGAGCACGCTTGAGAGCTCAAGGCGGCCACCTGATTGTTCAGCGAGACCCTGCGCCATCGACAGGCCGAGACCGGTGCCCTTTCCCACGCCCTTGGTGGTGAAGAACGGCTCCGTCGCGCGCGCGAGTGTCGCAGCGTCCATGCCGATCCCGGTATCCGTCACCGATAAGCAGACGTAACGCCCTGAGGGCAGGACGCTGTCGGCCGTGATGTCTCGCTCCACTGCGGCCAGCGTGATCGTCCCGCCGTCGCGCATCGCATCTCGGCTATTCAATGCAAGATTGAGCAGCGTGAGCTCGAGTTGATGTGCATCCACATGCACTCGGCGAAGACCGAGCGGAAACTGCGTTTCGACCTGCACGCGGGGCCCGAGCGAGCGTTGCAGCAGTTCGCTCATGCCGTGCACCAGAGCCGGCACCTCGACCGCCTCAGGTCGCAACTCCTGCTTTCGGGCGAAGGCCAGCAAGCGCTGCGTGAGGCTGGCACCCCGTAGGGCGCCCTGCTGAGCACTTTCGACGAGCTTCAGGGTCTTGGGATCGGACTGAAAGCGCCTGGCCAGCAATTCGAGGTTGCCGAGGATCACTGAGAGAAGGTTGTTGAAGTCATGCGCGACACCCCCGGTGAGCTGGCCGATTGCTTCCAACCGTTGTGCCTGACGCAGCGCATCCTCCGCCCGCTTGCGCTCCGTGATGTCCGTCAAGCCGCCAAGCACAAGCAGGGGCGCTCCGGCCTGTTCGCGGTCGATGCTCATCGACCCAACCACGTCGAGGAAGGTCCCGTCGCGGGTAACCACCCGATATTCGGCGCCGACGACCACACCCTCTCGCAACAGCGCAGGCCAATCGATGTCGATCATCTGGCGCGCGGAAGATTCGGTCATGAAATTGATGAGCCGACGCCCGAGGACGTCGCTGCGGCGATAACCTAGGAGAGCGAGCCATGCATCGCTGACGTGTACAAGGCCCCCAGACTCGTCCAACGCATACAGGGGTAACGGCGTCCTTTTATACAGCTGCCGGAACCGTTCCTCGCTGGATCTCAGCGCCGCCGCTTCACGCTCCGCCATCAGCGCCAATCGCCGATCCACCATCGCTGCGACCAGGCCCAGAAGCAGGATGAGGAGCGTCGCGGTAGAAATCCCGATCGCGAGGGTGGGCGCTGTCAGAGTGGCCCCGGTCGGTGCGGGGCGACCTTCGTAGGGAATGAAAATCACACCCGCCATGCCGGTGTAGTGCATGCCTGCTACAGCTGCGCCCATTGCGACGGCTGCTGTTGCCTTCACACCGAGACTATGGGTGCGGGCCGAAAGGCCCAGTGCCACGGTGGAAGCGACGACTGCGATCAGCACGGAAATGACGATCCAAGCTGGATCGAACCGGATGTGCGCAGGGATCCGCATCGCCGCCATGCCGGTGTAGTGCATCGCGGCGATGCCCAGACCCATGAAGAGGCCGGCGACACACAAAGCGGGAATGGAGAGATGTGAGCGTGCAGTGACGCTGAACCCCAGCCCAGTCGCCGCCACTGCGATCAGCAGGGACACGAGCGTCAGGCCAGGTTCGTAGGCCATATCCATACCGTGCATATGGAACGCGAGCATGCCCACAAAGTGCATGGCCCAGATCCCGCCTCCCATGGCGAGCGCGGCCGTCCCGAGCCAACCAGCGCGATTACCGCCGGCACTCGCTCGTATCCGTCCGGCTAGATCGAGCGCCGTATAGGAGGCCACGATCGAGATCAGGATCGAAAGGGCGACCAACCAGAAATTATACTGTCCACTCACGCTCATCTCACATGCATCGCACCGGTTGGACGGTCTTCCTGGTGCGCACCGACTGAAGCGGCAGCACCAGTACATCATTCAGCATACGCCGAATGACGTGTCATGTCCGCAAAGGAGGAGGGTGCTCAGGTCCTGAGTGGCCGATGCGAAGGAGTTTGATCGCCGAGGCGGGCTCGTGCACGCGTATCGGACGTGCCATGTACTGCGTTAGCCAGCGAGGCCCGAACAAGCTCGGATCCTCGCGATGAGCGCTTTGAGCAACAATCCCGCTGGAATGAGTTGCCTGGCTTTTTGGCTCTCTTGCTAGGACGCTCTCCCCAAGGCACGTGACGACGATGGACGACAAACTCCAAGATTCTCTCCAAGAGCTTATGCAAGAGATGACGGAAGTCTGCTTTCGGATACAAAATGGAACCTCACAGCCCGAGGACGAGCTGCTACTCGCGACCCTCCAGCTTCGCCTGGCAGGCGCAAGTGAGCTGAGGCAGCAGATGCGAGCAGTTGCCGATACAAGCCTGACACTCTCTGAGAGATCAATCGAGGATCTACCTGAGTGATATTGCCGTTTTATATCTATGTAAAATTCGAAGCCGGACCGGCTCTCGGAATAGCTGCAAGGGGACAAGGGAGATCGTAGCGCGGGTGCGATCAAGGCGCCCGCTGGACGTAACCTCGTGCCAGCGGTTCCGCCCCTATCCGTCACGGCCAGCTGGTCAGAAGGAACTAAGTTCGTCGGAGAGGCGCGGACGTCAGATAGCGCTAGGTAGCTTCGCGGGCGGACGATCAGGGTGCGAGGCAGCACTCAGTAAGAGTACTTCCCACTAAAGAATGTAATAGCGGTTGCTCGATCACCTTGGTGTGACGCAACTGATTAATCGTGACACAAAGCCGAAAAAGAGCGGAATCCTAAGTTTAAGGCCCACTTTCGCGGCCTGACACCCCCCTCAGATCGAAGATTGGATCGAGATGCGCACAACGGTGCGCACGAGGACCCTTTATCGCTGCAATTTTGCACGAGACAAATCCGATGTATTTTCGTTACTCATCGTTATTACTTTAGGAATTCGAGTTTGACATCTTTGACTTGCCCGTAAAAAATATCAGCAACTTAGAATCACTATAATTGGGAAATATCATGGTATCAGCCGTCACAGTGCTAGGCACCCATTCTTCTGTGGAGACGCTCAACTACGATCTCGAATCACATGCACAGGTGGCTCGCATTCTCGCAGCAGCGGTAACCAACGCAGTCAAAGGTGGCGAACTGCATCCGGCATCGAGCCAGGACGGACCGCCCCCGCTGCTTCCGCCCGGGCAGCATGGCGAATTCGTCCAGAAGACCGACGGCTTCACGTGGCTGCCGCGGAGCTACGATGCCGTCGTCAATGTCGCCTCAAATGCGACGATCGTCGGTTCAGGTGCGCGGGACGAGACCGTGCTCTCGAGCGCCGGCAATCTGACCTATTTCGATCTCCACGGATCAGGGACCATCGACGCCGGCGGTGGCGACAACCGGCTAATATTGGGGTCCAACGCCCAGCGCTCATGGCTCGTGGAGACCGGCAACGGGAATGACACCATCCTCGCACTCGGCAACGGCCACAATTCCATCGACGCCGGCGGTGGCAACAACCTGATCCTCCTGGGGGGCGGCAGCGATGTCATCACGGTCGGCGGCCAAGACACGATCTTCGCCACGCCGAACGCGCACGTGACGATTGTCGGCGCCCATGAGGATGACGTGGTCCTGCTCGGGTCGGCTCATGTGACATTCCTCGATCAGGATGCCGGATCGGTCAGTGGCGGCGGGGCGTCGCACCATGGCGATCATGGCGGTCACGGCCGGGGATCGCACGACCAGATCGGGTTCCCCGGATCGAACGGTGCCGAGAAGTTCTTCGCTGCCATGGGCAACGAGACCCTTCGCGCCGCCAGCGCGCTGACGACATCCCTCTCGAGTGTCGTGGGGGCAGTCGGGACCATGATCGCGCAACATGGGAAAGCGGAAATCATCCCTGTGTCGCACCTTCTTGGGACAATGCCGGCGGCACACGATGCAAACGGTCCCAAGGGGGATCTAATGGGCAGCGCCGGATTCTTCGACACCCTGCACGTGACGTTCACCGACCTGACCAAGTTCGACAAGCACTAGGAGCTCACACCTGGGCTTGAGTTGATGGACTGAGGCGAGCTGAGTGAGGGTAAAGATGGACAACGTGCTACCCAAGGTTACATTCAGATCACTCCCCTCCACCGAAGCATCGCTTGCTCTTGCCCAGATTCGGTGGCTCGAGGCCAGCTTGAGTTGCCTGCTTGAGCAGATCCAGCTCAAGCAGGTGCCGCCTGATGAAGTCGAGCATCGCCTTCGTATGATGCGAGCGCGTGTTGAAAGTGCGCTTGCGGGTGAGGCGGACTAGTCCGTTGTTCGAGAACCCAAGGTAGGCTCTCCAGCGGGTGCAGGTAAGCCGGATTGCGGCCCTAGCTGACAGGAGACAGCAGCGGATTGAGGCCTGCGGCGACAGCCCGCGCGCCAACCCCCAAAACCATACTGATGCACATACAGAACGAAGAGGGCATCCCACCAATGCGGGCACAACTCTTCTTGACTCCGAATGAAAATGTTCCGATAGTGATCAAAGGATCGTTTTTGGGACAAAACTGATGAGCCGAGTCGCCTTTCCGCCGGAAGAAGCAGTGGATTTGGTCATGAAGGGATTCATTGTGTCCGATCCCTCGGGTTCAGTCCTTGCTCGCGCCCGCTCTCGATACCTGATGCGCCGCGCCGACAAGCGGATTGACCTCCCAATTGAAGGGATGTCTCGCGAGGCACTTCTCGCGGCATGGGTGGAGTTCAATAGCAACCATCCCGAGCAGGCATCCGGAACGATGCGGGAGGCGCCCCGTCGGACCAGACTGTTGGAGGCGCTGCTGGGTTAACTGGGGATCGATGTTCCTCAGAGGCCAGGCTGATGCTGCTTACCTGCAGCCCCGGCTTCGGACCCCGAGGACACTGCCGGCGCACGCAGCGACGGGTCGAGCGATCGATGGCGAAGCTGACCCGCATATGCTGGCCGGGCTGCTGCTCGAAGGCGCCGCCCTCCCCGATCCAGACTTCAGTGCCAGCGGAGCGGCCACCCGAAGTAGGAACGGCGATGCTGCATGTTGCTCGATCGCATGAGGCGCCACAGGGTCGTGCCTCCCGGCCCTCCTGGTTAATCAGCTACAAGCCGTCCTACTGCCAAGTGAGGGGCTTGAGCATCACTCGCTCCGATGTCGATCCTTATGCGGGCGAAGGGAGCCGAGTTCACGCAAGGCGCTCCCGAGGAGTCGGGCCATACCGCGCCTCTCTCGGCAATGGAGAAGTCGCCCAGGTCGCGTCCTCTGCTTATCGATCAGTGCGGCGTGATCCCAACCGCAGCCAGCATGTGCCAGATGCGGTCCAGATCTATCGACCAGTCCTGGCGATGCGGATCTGGTCCGCTGCGACTTTCAAAGCATTCAGCGTGATAGTTGAGCCGGCATGTTTGAGCGATGCGATTGAAACACGGATTGACAAAGCTGGATTGCATCAGCTCCAAAACCGTTGTGCCGGGCCTGCAGAAAGCAATGTTCGTCAGGCCTGCGCCATGTGGCCCAACAACCACTTCAGCCTTTCGGAACAGCTCGACCTGTTGTGCGACGGAGAACTCTCCCGGGATCACAACCTGAAATCCTGCATCCTGCATCAGGGCCTCGAGTTCCCGCTCGTTCCTGAGTAATCTTTGATGAGAATCGCCTCTGGAAACATAGAGGCGCTTGTGGGAGGCCCCGGCCTGGGGGATGACATATGCCAGTCGCTGTAGCGAGCTGACTGCGAGTGGGGACAGTGAAAACGCAGCTTTGCCGTTCAAGATATCACAGTAGACGATCTCCTCGAATGCATAGTGTCGCTTGAAATCAATCGTGACGCGAGGAACCTGTCCCAATCCGAGCCACTGGAGAGTTTGCTCTTGCCAAGCCGCAAGCTTAGGCAGGATGAGAATTGCCTCATCACCCTGGACCATCTTTAGGCTGGACTCAATGGCGGGAAGACATTGCGTCATCCAGTGATAATAATTTCTATACGGTCTATTGAACCCGAGCACTGCCATTCTGCGCCCAAAAAACTGAAGCCCGCGTAGATGGGGCATCATTTTCGTATAGTCCTCATTATCCAAGAGATATCTTGTCTCCTTTATTTTGTGTCCATCTTTTATTAAGATGGCACAGGCGCTATCAAGCAGCGCATTAGAAATCCGAAAAGTACTGATGCTTACACTGCTCGGGCGCTCCTGCATCCACGCGCGGGCTGCGTCGTCTCGAAACGACAGGCCAATTGAAACCGGGCCGGTCTCCCCCACCTGGCCAGCAGGTTCGAACTCAGCCGTAGCATCGGCCGTATCGGAAATGTCGACTTCTGCCAGAGGCGGCTCCGGTTTGCGATGATCTCCTCCCCACTCGCCGAGCAGTCGTAGAAGTCCCGAGGCTCGCCAGGCACGAGGGATCAACGTGTGCCAGGAGGCGAGATCAATTTCCTCCACAGCCTCATACGGCGCAAAGCGGCTCGCATAGCCGATCAAGAGACCCTCACCGGCGTATTCGACCATTTCCGCTGAGTGTTCGGCATCGGAGAGGCGCACCCAGAGTAGGAGGTTCGGGCCGTAGGCCCGTAAGCATTGGACGAGTTGCCTGATTTCGCCTTCGGCATTCCCACTGTCGGCTTTCCAGAGGAAGGGGCGGTGCGCCGTTCTCAGATCTTCCAGGAGCTCCCTGCGTTTGAAAGAGAGAACCCTCTGCTGCTCCCGGGGTAATGCCAGCGGATCAACTTCACCCTCGTGCTTTCCTGTGTGCAACGACAAGTTCCACCGGTTCTCGCGCACGATGAACTCTCGTTGTTGGTTGCTACCCTGCAATTCGCAGGTCACCGATCCTTCAGCTCCAAGGCCTTCAAAGCCTGCTTCCAGCGCCGCAATCGTAAGCTGGAGGCGATGTTCAGGACGCGCCGCAAAGCCCGCAAATCTCAGAAGGTCAAGCGGCTCGGCTCCTGCCCACCTCTGCACGAACCCGTACTCGCAGTTATCCCCAATGCTCTGAAAGGCGTGCAGCATCGACTGAAGGTCAAGGCGCGCTCGCGGACTGGGACGGCTCGGTGTTGGTACAGATCTAAAGGCCCACTTCTCAGCAATGCGCGCAGTGAGGACCTCACAGCTCGGGAAGCGACTCGTCGCGTCGACAGTCCGGTGCTTACAGTGGGTCGCGAACCCAGTCAGATCAGCGTCATTCAGATAGACGATGCTGGAGACGATTTTCCCCTGCTCCGAGTGGATGATGCCGACCGGTGAATTCACCAGGAGGCCACAGACCTCGCACTTCTCCTGAAGTTGGATGATGCCCGCGCCAAATGCTTTGGCCATGATCAACTGAATCCTAGATCACCTGGTAGCGGCCGCCACCCAGTTTGTGGAATCGCGCGAGGGCTAGTGGATAAGCAAGCCCTTCAACAGGTATCCATTCGTCCCGGGCGAGGCAATGGCACCAGTTTCCGGAATCTATGAGCTTCTCAACGTACTCGGCGACTTCCCGGCTCGCAGGTCGTGCGACTCGAGGGCGAACTCCTCCCATCAGCGCCCATCGGGTGGACCTGGCGGCGTACACCGGAAACTGCCGAAGGCGCAGCAATCTTACGTGGGTTACAGTGCTTGCTGCTGTCGCTAAGCTCGCCTGGCTCGGGAGCCGTCCTTGAGCCAAGGCTCGAAGCACTGATTCGCCCCGCTCCTGCGCAAACCTCGCAGGGGATTTGCTTTCCGCCCACAACATCAACGCCAGGCCTGGCCCAGAACGCGACGGTGCCCGTCCCACCGCAGTTCGGGCACTTCACGCGCTTCGAACGCGCCTGAGGAGGGGCGAACAGATCGAGTTGTCTGAACTTTTCCACCATGGCGAGCAGCATGCATCCTGCCCCTCGCTTCGCCCAAGACCTACTCTTCATCATCGAAGAAGCGCCCGTCATCCCTGATCGCGCGCAGTTCACCCCGGACCTGGCCAGAAGGGACGCGCTTGAGCGAGACGATCGTGTGTGCCAATCCAGGCACCATTCTCAGCCTCCTCAGCAATATCTGCCAAGAAGACATCCCAAACTGCTCCCGGGCGTCCGCTTCGGAGTCTGCAATGAGAAATCTGAGCCGTGCCTCCGCATCGGGGAAGGGTAGGAAACCCTGCAGGTGCGGCAAAGTCGCTCCTCCTGCGTTTTTAGGATGGTACGGGAAGACAATCTCTGCTCTATTCCGGTCCGCTGAACGAGGGCCGCTGCCGGAACTCCCGGCCAAGGATCTCCCCGCAATCGCTCCCTGGTAGGCAGAGGGATTTAGGGGCCAGGGCACTGAGTGCTTCCGTCTGCTACCCCCCAGCCCGGTGGAAAGCCGGGCGCGCTCTCCTTTTGCTTCGAGCTGCGGCTTCAGCAGCGGAACCAGGGAAGCCACACTCGGCCACAGTGGTGTCTCGCCACATTGGTTGCGCATCGGATTCCGCCGGCTGGTCCAAGTCCTACGGACTGACTAGCGTCTAGGCGCGCCCCGTCATCACGGCGACATCGTGGAGGCTTGTGAGCCCGCGCTTTCAGCAGCCGGCAACGGGTGCTGCCTTGAGGCGGCATAGTCCTTGTCAATCTGTGCCTGCGCAGCGGTAGCGCTCCGGCGATAAGCCCGATTACAGGCTGCAAGGCTGATCGCGATCAGGAGGCAAATGAGAATATGACGCATGGTCGCTCCTGGGCGGATGTTGTTTTGTATTATCAACGTCCATAGAGGCGGGACAAGAGGTGAAGCGGGCTATTTTTTGGACGTTTAATCGATTTCTGGTTGGGCGGGCGTGCCAGCCTAGTACTATGCTGCGCGCCGCCTGAGAACCGGGCGGATGGTCGAGAGAGGTCGCATGTGGGCGGCGATGAACCCGAGGAAAGGCGCCGCCTGGCCGGCTTGATTGCCGAGCTCGAGCGCCTTATTGCGCGAACGACGACGCATGGCGCGCCGGACTGCGCGTGCCCCGCTGGCGCCGAGAGAACTTGCCTGGGGCTGGGGTGCCCCGCGTCGCCCCTGGCGAAGCACGAAGCGGGGCGATGGCCTTTAGGGCCTACTTCGCCAAACTCGTCAGCGAAGTAGGATTTAGCCTTTAGGTCGGAAAATCCCGATCAGACCCAGAGTTGACTAACGCCAACTCCAGACCGTTAGTTTGATTGACTTCGATCCAGGACCGCGTCTCCAAACGAAAATTGCCGGCAAGCTGGCAATCATCACTTGCCGAGCTGTTAGCAATTTGGCAAATCGATAGTCTACGTGCTGCGATTGAGGTAGGCATGCATGTCGCCGGCCCGGGGTCAGGGCGGCGAGCTGATTGCCATCTCACCCGAGGATGCCCTGGGGCACTTGTCGGAGGCGGTCGTGTTTATCCCAAGCTTCCAGGTAAGGCCGCGGCCTAGTGATCAAACGGGTGCCGGTGCGTATAAGCGCTGTCGAGCTTCTTTTTGGGGTGGCTCTAATTGGCCCTGCCATTTCACTCGCCCTCGTGACGCAAGATACCCTTTTAGGGTGACCGGCTTACCGATATTCTCTCACCCGCGAATCGGGAGATAAGTTTGTGTCGGAACGAGTGGAACGAGACGGAGAAGCCTCGGCTGAAGCGGTGAAGCACTCGCTGCGCACCGCCATCGAAAAAATGACTGTACCAGAGATAACCGCCCTGATCGAGTTTGCCGAGCAGACCCAGCGACATAAACAGGAGGCGGCTCGCGAGGAGCTGCTGACCGAGTTCCGCAAGCGAGCGTCGGATCTGGGCTTGTCGCTGGAAGGCCTGGTGGCATCCAAGCCGGCATCCGGCTCAGCCAAAACCGCTAGCAGCGGCAAGAAGGTCCCCGCGAAATACCGCGGACCGAATGGTGAGGAATGGACTGGCCGTGGTCGAACGCCTTCTTGGCTCAAGGCCTTGGAGGCAGAAGGAAAAAACCGCGACCAATTTTCTGTCTGATGAGTTCGGGCGGGGACAGCTAGATGTGGAGACAGGCACCTGCTGAACCAGGTCACGCACTTCACCGAGGCTGGCGGCGATCAAGGGATGAGGCGGGCGCCCACCAGCCCCAGGACGGCCACCAACAAGGTCAGTCCACCCGGGATCAGCAACCAAGATACAACCTGGTCCCATGTCACGGCTTTAGTCTCCCCAGCGCGGCTTATGCGACCAAATGTAGGACGACTCCCATCCCCAGCCAAGCGAGGCTCACGAGGAGCTGCGGCAGGCCGCCCAAATGCCCCGTCACTGCCGGTGCTACAAAGCCTGCCACGATCACCGCGAGCGCCAGGTTGTTTATCGCTCCGGCCAGCAGCTTAATTCGCTCGTTGTGCACCGGGGTGGGAGAGGGAGCGACCATTCGCCTCTCTCGCAGGGCTCCAGGCGAGAGACAAGGGCTGGCTATCGGAGACCCGGTGCCAATAGGCTCGACGCCAGGGAAAGCTCGCTCTCCTGAGTTACGTGGCGGCGCTTCCCGCAAGTGATGCGACATTTGCGGTCAGGAAAGAACGAATGAACCAGAGCCGACGGTCGATTCGTGATGTGGTAGCTAGTGTTGCACTTCTGGCAGCGACCCGAGGGGTGAAGGTTGTCGTTGCGCTGGACCCTGAGCTCGAGAAGCGCGCGAGTAGAGAGCTGGGGGAAGCTGTGCAGGGCGCATTGGAGTGGGTCGTTCTTAACGCCTCCACCCGGTCACTGATCACTCTGGAGCAGCACGAGGATGAAGTGATCCTGACGATCTGGGGTGATGCCTCATCAGGCCTGGCACTTGATCCAACCAAATTGTCTTGGGTTGAATCCCAAGTGAGCAAATTTCGAGGTTCTCTATCGCTCTCACGAGAGGTGGCGGGGGTCCAAGTCTCGATCACTACGCCTCGCTCCTACTGGGGCATAGTACATGATCCCGTGCAGACTTTGGCGGGCCGGGTGGGAGCGCTGGAGACAGCAGTTTGGGCAATGTGCCGCGGGTTGCCGGCGGACACTCGATCCGAAATCATCTCAGCACTCGATCATATGCGGGAAGCGATGGACAGCATAAGTGCGAGAAGCGCTGATCCCCGCGTGGCTGATTCGTATGCCGAGGCCAGCCATAGGTTCGTAAAAATGCTGCGAAAGACGCCTCCGGGAACAAAGAAGAATAGTTAGTCGCCACCGGGAAGCCGGATGTATGGGAGGATTGTCTAGGCTCGTGTGGATTTATGCCCTTCGCCGCTACGGGAAAGAGATTGTGAAGAAGTTCGCCGTTGCCGCGCTGCTTGCGGTCGTGTTGGGGCACAGTGCCTGGGCGGATGCGTTCGATTCTACGGCGCCGAACCTGCCTTACGCTGAGACGGGCCCCACGCCCGTGCTCTTGCCCCAGGACCGGGCTGCGGATTCCATGAGTGTGGAGGACTTCGGTGCGAAGTGCGACAGCACCACGGATGACACGGTATCATTACAGTCTGCGCTGAACGCGCTAGCCGGCTCGGCAACTGCCTCCAGCCTTCGGCTGCCAGCTGGCACATGTTTATACACTAGCCTGACATTCGACCTCACCGCGCGCACCAACAGCGACGGAGGCGTTGTAATTGAGGGGGTGGGTGCCGGCCGCTCCGTGCTGAAACGAAAAGCCTCCAGCACCGGCAGCGGCTTCACAGTCATAATCAACGCAGGTTTCGGCAACCAGGCGCGACCGGTCGCGCGCGACATGGCCTTCGATTGCAGTTCGATCGGACAGGACTGTGTGGTCGAGAACGGCGCGGTAGGAGCCTCCTATCCGCAAGCCATGGACTTCCACAATGTCACGATCAAGTTTGCGGGCCGTGATGGGCTCGTTATCAACGGCGCGAATGCAGGGCATGCAGACAATCTCTGGATCGCGCACCCCGGCCGTCATGGCATCTATCTGGCGAGCGGCGCGGACTGGCGGTTTAATGGTGTGCAGACCTACGGTGCGCAGCGTGCCGGCATTCCGGTGTCGGCCATCGCCAACAACGGATCTGGACTTATCCGCGTAACCAACAGCACGGCACACGGTCTTTCGACCGGCGATGTAGTGGAAATACTTGGACCGAACGGAAGCACGGCATCCCAAGGCGTGTGGACTGTTACTGTGATTGATACAACCCATTTCGACCTGCAAGGGAGCACTTACGCGACCGGTTACACTGGGAATGGGTGGGTTTATCGGCAAGCGCAGATCACCGGGGCCGCTGATGGCGGTTCGGGCCTGGTGCGCATCACCACCAGCACGCCCCATGGCTTTGCCACCGGGCAGCACGTTCATATCCGCGACGTGCAAGGCATGACCAGTGCCAACGGGACGTGGGTCGTGACCGCAGTCGACCATACCCATTTTGACCTGCAACGCTCCGGCGTGAACGCCGCCTACACGAGCGGAGGGACTGCCAGGCTCGCTTCACACGGTATTTTTGCGCAGCAGACCGCGTCGAATTTTTTCAATGACACCACGGGATGGAACAATCAGATCGCAACTGTGGTGGTATCCTCCTCGGCCAATATCGTCCGTCTCTCCGGCGGCGAGTTTAACGCCAACTACATGGGTGCGATTATGCTGTCCCGGTTCGGTACCGGAATGGCTGACAGCATTACCAACATGCAATTCTCAACCAACTCGCGGCTGAGGAGCGGGGCCTACTCCGACATCATCCTGAACAATACTGGCGCCACTTACATCGCGGGGAACAACTTTATATTAAATGGAAGCCCCGTGAAATATCTGGTCGAAGTCGCAAGCATGACGGTCCCCCTTGCTTGGGGCGCAAACGGGTTTCGACAGGACGGAGGCGCGCAGCCATGGACGATAGCCATAGTGAACGATGCGGCGAACTCCGGGATACCGGCAAACAGATTTTCGGTGTCGCAGGGATACCGCAATAGTGCGTCGGGCTTTGCCAGCATCGCGCTCGGTGACCAAAATTTCGCATCCGGGCTGGGATCGCTTGTTGCTGGCTTTCATGCCCATGATCGAACGCGGCAGGGATTCTTCTATTCAAACGGTTCCTTCAAACAAGCTGGCGACGGACAGTCTTATATATCGTCCCTCGCGGCGGTGACGACAGACGCTACTCCGAGGCGAATGACTACGCAGCCTTACAATCAAGCGGCCGGCGCGTCGACCGTGTTCAATATTCCATACACATACGAGACCGTCCTGTTGTCTTGCACAGCGACGGCGCAGAAGTATGGGTCAGCTGACCGTGCGGTATGGCTGCTCCCGCCAATCGGCATAACCCGTGATGCCAACAACGCCAGCACGGCGCTTCTGAGCGGGACAGGATTGCTGATTGCTGGGGCGCAGACGCCGGCCGCGACGACGCCAGGGATGGCCGGAATTTTGCTGTACATCTCGGCGGACACAACCAACGGCGGTCTGAATGCGACTGCCATTGGGCTGGCGGGGAAAGAGATACATTGGCTGCTATCGTGCCGAGGAAGCGAGGTAGGATAAGCGCGATCGCACCGGCCGCAGGCGAAAGCTCGGCGGCTTTGTGGTGAGGCAGCCGGTCGCATCAATCAAGGTCTCTGCCCCGGAGTGGTGGAGTTCCGCTGCCACGCTCTAGACACCTATGGTGCCCTGACTGTATCACCCCTTCGGTTGCGCAAACCTGGGGAAAGGGCACCTATATAGTGTATATTAATGTTGGGAGGAGCCGCTTTTGGGGAAGCATCCTTCAAAACGCGGAAATTGTAGAAGTAGCAGCAAAGGTAAATGGCCTTGAAAAGCCCGTTTACATTCGAACGCATGACACAGACCAGATTGTTTTCCAGAAAATTTTTTTGGAAAATGAGTACAGGCCAAGAGATCCTGTCGAACCCCGCTGGATATTAGATGCAGGAGCAAATGTGGGTTATGCCACGCTGTGGTTCACAGCTCAGTATCCAAGCGCGCAAATCATAGCACTGGAGCCAAATCCCGCAAATTTCGAGAGGTTGAAGTTTAACTGTGGTCATCTCCGGAATGTTCAGCTCATCCACGGGGCGTTATGGCGGGAGGATGGGGAACTGGTGCTGCAGATGGAGGCTGATGGTAAATCCCTGCAGTCCTGGGGAACCCGGACGGTGGCTGCGACTGAGGGAGGCGAGACGCGCACTCAGTGTTTCTCAATTGACTCCATAATGGCTCAATACGGAGTTGATCACTTCGGCTTTGTCAAAGTCGACATCGAAGGTGCCGAGAAAGAAGTGTTCGAAGCCAAGGATGCGAAATGGATTGGCAAATCCGACCTTCTTGCCATTGAGGTGCACGACAGCTTTAAGCCGGGTTCTTCGGCTGCCGTGGAAGCAGCTCTGGCTGGTCGATATCGCTCAAAATACCGGAAGGGTGAGAATTTGTTCTACGAATTGGGGACTTAACAGGTTGCAGAAAAATCCAGCGTGTCGGAGTGTCACCGCCGGTAGGACTCGCTGATCTGGATGTAGTTGTCCGTGAAGAACGCCCTTCATGCGACGATTGGGAGCGGGCG
>MKTV01000101.1:64526-69296 GCA_001898425.1 Rhodospirillales bacterium 69-11 | reverse complement strand
ACGACAGAGACCACGGGAAACGTACAATCCACGACTTCGGGGCGCACGTGAAGTCGTGGATGACCGCCCTTCGGCGGTCATGACACGGTGGGCACGACCGCGGTCATGACACAGCGGGCACGGCCGCGGTCATGACGGAGACCGCGTTCCCCCTCAATGCAGGTGCAGCATCCCCTGGGTGTAGCGGAAGGTCGCGGGCTTGATCAGCTTGTCGCTCGCCACCCGCACCGAATGCAGCTTCCCGTCGAGCTCGCGATGCCAGAAATCCAGGAACTTGCGCAGGACGGGATATTGCGGCGCCAGGTCGAGGTCCTGCCAGACATAGGTCTGCAGCAGTTGCGGATGGTCGGGCAGGCGATACAGGATCTCGGCCGTCGTCAGCCGATAGTCCTTGAGCTGCAACGCAATTCCCATGAGCCTTCGCGTCCTCTCTGGCTGAACGCCGCCGTCAGAAGGTCATCGTCCGGCGGCCAGGTCTCCTCGCATCACCACGAATGACAACAGGATGACCGCGCTCGGGTTGCCGCCGCAACAGAAAAGTGTAGCGAAAACAGCAAGTTGGCACTCATCACGCAAGAGTGCTGCCGGGCCTTGACTTCCGCCCCGGGTGGGCCTAGATCGCTGGCACTCCCCGCGAGGGAGTGCTAACAACTGCCCGGTGCCTCCGAGAGGGCCGGTTCGTTGTGGCAGGCCGTTCACACCCTCATACGAACGACTCAGGAGCGATCCGCATGAATTTCCGTCCCCTGCACGACCGGGTCGTGGTCCGTCGGCTGAAGGCCGAAGAGAAGACCGCGGGCGGCATCATCATCCCCGACACGGCCGCCGAGAAGCCGATGGAGGGCGAGATCATCGCCGCGGGTCCAGGTGCGCGCAACGAGCAGGGCCAGCTCGTCGCCCTCGACGTGAAGGCCGGCGACCGCGTGCTGTTCGGCAAGTGGTCCGGCACCGAAGTGAAGATCGATGGTGAGGAGCTCCTGATCATGAAGGAGTCCGACATCATGGGCATCATCGAAGGCGGCGCGGCCAAGAAGAAGGCGGCCTGAGGCGCCCTTTTCTCCCAGCTCCCGAGACGACAGCAAACAGACGAGGACGATAACACATGGCTGCCAAGGACGTTCGTTTCGGCGGTGAAGCTCGCCAGCGCATGCTGCGGGGCGTCGACATTCTCGCCGACGCGGTGAAGGTGACCCTGGGCCCCAAGGGCCGCAACGTGGTCATCGACAAGAGCTTCGGCGCACCGCGGATCACCAAGGACGGCGTGACCGTCGCCAAGGAGATCGAGCTCTCCGACAAGTTCGAGAACATGGGCGCCCAGATGGTGCGCGAAGTGGCCTCGAAGACCAACGACATCGCCGGTGACGGCACCACCACCGCGACCGTGCTCGCCCAGTCGATCGTGCGCGAGGGTGCGAAGGCGGTTGCCGCCGGCATGAACCCGATGGACCTCAAGCGCGGCGTCGACAAGGCCGTGGCCGCGGTCGTCGAGGAACTGAAGAAGCGCACCCGCAAGATCACCACCCCGGCCGAGACGGCCCAGGTCGGCACGATCTCCGCCAACGGCGAGTCCGAGATCGGCAAGATGATCTCGGAAGCGATGCAGAAGGTCGGCAACGAGGGCGTCATCACGGTCGAGGAAGCCAAGGGCATCCAGACCGAGCTCGACGTCGTCGAGGGCATGCAGTTCGATCGCGGCTACGTCTCTCCGTACTTCATCACGAACGCGGAGAAGATGATCGCCGACATGGATCAGCCCTACATCCTGATCCACGAGAAGAAGCTGTCGGGCCTGCAGCCGATGCTGCCGCTGCTCGAGAGCATCGTGCAGTCCGGCCGTCCGCTGGTGATCATCGCCGAGGACGTCGAGGGCGAGGCGCTCGCCACCCTGGTGGTGAACAAGCTGCGCGGCGGCCTGAAGGTCGCGGCCGTGAAGGCGCCGGGCTTCGGCGATCGCCGCAAGGCGATGCTCGAGGACATCGCGATCCTCACGGGCGGCACCGTGATCAGCGAAGACCTCGGCATCAAGCTCGAGAGCGTGAAGCTCACCGATCTCGGCCGCGCCAAGAAGGTGCTGATCGAGAAGGAGAACACCACGATCGTCGAGGGTGCCGGCAAGAAGCCGGACATCCAGGGCCGTTGCAGCCAGATCCGCGCGCAGATCGAGGAGACCACCTCGGACTACGACCGTGAGAAGCTGCAGGAGCGGCTGGCGAAGCTCGCCGGCGGCGTGGCCGTGATCCGCGTCGGCGGCTCGACCGAGGTCGAGGTGAAGGAGCGCAAGGATCGCGTGGACGACGCGCTGCACGCCACCCGCGCGGCGGTCGAGGAAGGCATCGTTCCGGGCGGCGGCGTCGCCCTGGCCCGCGCCTCCCTGATCCTGTCCAAGCTGAAGGCCGACAACGACGACCAGCGCTTCGGCATCGAGATCGTCCGCAAGGCGATCCAGACCCCGCTGCGCCAGATCGCCGAGAACGCCGGTGAGGACGGTGCCGTGATCGCCGGCAAGACGCTGGAGAAGGACGAGTACAACTGGGGCTTCGACGCGCAGAGCGGCGAGTTCAAGGACCTCGTGAAGTCCGGCATCATCGACCCGACCAAGGTCGTGCGCACCGCGCTGCAGGACGCCGCGTCGGTCTCCGGCCTGCTGATCACCACCGAGGCGATGGTGGCCGAGAAGCCGGAGAAGAAGGGCCCGCCGATGCCCCCGGGCGGCGGCGGCATGGGCGACATGGACTTCTAAGTCCACGCCGGAGGGGCCGCCCCGGCGGCCCTCCACGACGACGACAGGAAGGGGCGGGCTCCGCAAGGGCCCGCCCCTTCTTCATGTGTTCAGGGCAATGAAAGTCATCCGCATTGTCCGCAGGCGGGCGCACTTGTCTTATTTTACTACATTCGGCGCGCAGGAGTGGCCGGAATTGTGCCCTGAACAAATTCCCGCGCGCGACAACGAGCGTCCCGCATCGTCACGATTGACTTCGGTGAGCACATCTGTGCGGAATACAAAGTGCAATCGTCGTTTGGCTAGCCTTGCTGCGCCTCCGTCCATCGGGTGCCCTCAAGACGTGCGAACCCCCGGTTGTCGAAGACGGCGTGCGCTGTTGCACGCCAGACGGAGTAGACGCGATTATGGCTATCGGTACGGTCAAGTGGTTCAACACCACCAAGGGATACGGCTTCATCATGCCGCAGGATGGCGGGAAGGACGTGTTCGTCCACATCACCGCAGTCCAGGCAGCGGGCATGCGCGGCCTCGATGAAGGCCAGACGGTCACCTACGACGTTGCGATGGAACGCGGCAAGGCCGCAGCCACCAACCTCAAGTTGGCCTGAGGCGCGGCTCGGCGCCCCCACCCGGCGCCCCAAAAATCCCCACGAACGCGCAGCATAGCGCACTGGAAGGAGACGCGATCATGGCTGTTGGAACCGTGAAGTGGTTCAATGCCACGAAAGGCTTCGGCTTCATCATGCCCCAGGACGGCGGCAAGGACGTGTTCGTCCACATCACCGCGGTCCAGGCTGCCGGCCTGAAAGGCCTCAATGACGGCCAGAAGGTCAGCTACGAGGTCGCGATGGAGCGCGGCAAGGCCGCCGCCACCAACCTGAAGCTCGCTTGACCCTCTCATCGAGCGACTGACGCATGGGCCGTGCCTGGTCTCCGGGCACGGCCCTTCTCGTTGCGGCACCCCGCGTCCCATCGGCTCCCGGCGCATCCGGCGCCCCGCCTGACCGGGTGCCCCGTCCCGCCCGGCGCCCTGCCTCAGCCGGTGGCCCGCGTCGTCCGTCGCCGCAGGCCGTCTCCGCGCCAAGGCCGGCACCGCGACCGCCCCCCTTCGCCGAGCGCACGCCATGACCAACCTGCAGGATCTTGAAGACGCGGCCGCGCTGGTTCATCGAACCTTCCCCGGCACGCCGCAATACGCCTGGCCGCTGCTGGCCGAACAGGCCGGCACCGAGGTCTGGGTCAAACACGAGAACCACGCGCCGACCGGCGCCTTCAAGCTGCGCGGCGGCCTCGTCTACTCCGAACGGATGCGACGGGACCGTCCCGAACTGCCCGGCATCATCTCGGCGACGCGCGGCAATCACGGCCAGTCGCTCGCCTTCGCCGGCCGGCAGGTCGGCCTGCCCGTCACCATCGTCGTCCCCGTCGGCAACAGCACCGAAAAGAACGCCGCCATGCGGGCGCTCGGGGCGCGGCTGATCGAGCACGGCGCGGATTTCGAGGCCGCACGCGAGGAAGCGGCGCGGCTGGCGATCGAAGAAGGCCTTGCCTTCGCCCCGAGCTTCGCACCCGACCTGGTGTGCGGAGTTGCGACCTACAGCCTGGAACTGTTCCGCGGCGCGCCGCCGTTGCACGCCCTCTATGTCCCGATCGGGCTCGGATCCGGCATCTGCGGCGCCATCCTGGCACGCGACCTGCTGGGCCTGGGCACCGAGATCATCGGCGTGCAGAGCACGGGGGCGGATTGTTATGCGCAGTCGATCGCGACCGGGCATCTCACGGTGCTGAACCGCGCCGACACGCTGGCGGACGGAATCGCCGTGCGCCAGCCCGACCCGGATGCGCTGGCGATCATCCGCGCCGGAGCGTCCCGCATCGTGACGGTCGACGACACCGAGATCGCGGCGGCGATGCGCCTCTATTGGACCGCCACGCACAACCTTGCCGAAGGTGCGGGCGCGGCGCCGCTCGCCGCCCTGCTGCAGGAACGCGCGCGCATGGAAGACAAGCGCGTCGGCGTGGTGCTCAGCGGCGGGAACATCGATCTC
>MKTV01000101.1:63625-64481 GCA_001898425.1 Rhodospirillales bacterium 69-11 | reverse complement strand
GCCTTCCCTCGCCCGCGCCGCCAATCCCCCGCCGTGACGGCGAGGGACTCCGGCCGGACCGCCCCGCTCAGAGCTTCGGGCGCTTGTCGGCCCAGGGCTGAACCTGCTCGAACGCCGCGGATGCCTGCAGCACGCCCAGGTCGTCGAACCGCTTGCCCACGATCTGCAGGCCGACCGGCAGCCCCGCCGGCGTGAAGCCGCACGGCACGCTCGCCGCGGGGTTCCAGGACATGTTGAACGGGTAGGAGAACTCCGCCCACATCACCCAGTCCCAGGCATGGGTCGGCCAGTGGTCCGGCATCAGCTTCTCGGCGGGGAACGCCGCGACCGAGACGGAGGGGGTCAGCAGGAAGTCCCAGTTCTCGAACCAGCGGTGGATGTTCGCCACGTAGACCATCTTCCGCTCGCGCATCTCCTGGTACTGCGCGACCGAGACGTTCTCGGAATCCTTGATGCAGGCGACGAGGCCCGGATCCATCTCGGCTTCCCATTTCGGCAGATGCCGCGCGAGACGGGTCATGTGCGCGGACCAGAAGAAGCGGATCAGCTCCGGCCCTTCCTTGGCCCAGGGCGTCGGCACTTCCTCGACGATCGCGCCCAGCTCCGTGAAGCGCGCGACCGCGGCCTTGACCAGGTCCGCGACCTCCGGATCGACGCGGGCGACACCCAGGTCGGGGCTGTACGCGATGCGCCTGCCCTTCACCCCCTCCTGCAGCCGCGCGAGGTAGTTCGCAGGCCCTGCCTCGAGCGTCGTGTAGTCGAGGAAGTGCGGGCCGGCCATCACCTCCAGCATCAGCGCGCTGTCGGCCACGGTGCGCGTCATCGGCCCCATGTGAGAGGTCAGGTCGCCCACGCC
>MKTV01000101.1:48292-63610 GCA_001898425.1 Rhodospirillales bacterium 69-11 | reverse complement strand
CACGCGCCCGAAACTCGGCTTCAGGCCGAACACGCCGCAGAAATGCGAGGGCATGCGGATGGAGCCCGCGCCGTCGCTGCCCTGGTGCAGCGGCCCGTATCCGGCGGCCGAGGCCGCGCCGGCGCCGGCCGAGGAGGCGCCCGCGTTGTAGCCGAACTTCCACGGGTT
Source organism: Rhodospirillales bacterium 69-11 (assembly GCA_001898425.1). Classification (GTDB taxonomy): domain Bacteria; phylum Pseudomonadota; class Alphaproteobacteria; order Acetobacterales; family Acetobacteraceae; genus Rhodopila. Next base: position 63,442 of record MKTV01000101.1, on the reverse strand, counting down.
GCTGGTGATGCCGGTCAGCGGGCTGCGCGAGACGCCGGTCCAGCCGAACTCCGACGTCGTGGTCTTGCCGAGGATGATTGATCCTTCGTCCTGCAGCCGGGTCACCACCGGGGTGTCCTCGGTCGGCTGGTGGCCGGCGAAGATCTTGCTGCCGCTCTGCGTCGGCATGTCCTTGGTGATCGCCAGGTCCTTGATCGTGGACGGCACGCCGTGCAGCCGCCCGATCCGCTCCCCGCTCATCAGCGCCGCCTCGGCCCGCTTCGCCGCCGACATCGCCCGGTCCGCCGCGAGATGGGCGAAGGCGTTCACCTTCGGCTCCACCGCGGTGATGCGGTCCAGCAGCGCGCGCATGTACTCGACGGGCGACATCTTCTTGGTGCGGATCAGCTCGACCAGTTCCGTGGCCGGCATGAAGCCGATGGTTTCGGAGTCCATGCGTTCAGTCCCTGCTCAGTAGGTGGCGCGGCCGCCGGAGACGTCGAAGACGGCGCCGGTGGAGAAGCTGCATTCCTCGCTCGCCAGCCAGAGCACCAGCGAGGCGATCTCGTCGATCTCGCCGAACCGGCCGGCCGGAATCTTCGACAGCATCCATGCGATCTGCTCCTCGGTCATCTGCGCGAAGAGCGGCGTGCGCACCGCGGCCGGCGTCACGCAATTGACGCGGATGTTGCTGGCGGCGAGTTCCTTGCCCAGCGACTTGGTCAGCCCGATCACGCCTGCCTTGGAGGCGGAGTAGGCGGAGGCGTTCGGATTGCCTTCCTTCCCGGCGATCGAGGCGATGTTGACGATGCGCCCATACCCCGCGCGCTGCATCACCGGCACCACCGCGCGATTGCAGTAGAAGACGCCCTTGAGGTTGATGTCGATCACGCGGTCCCAGGCGTCGACCGGATACTCCCAGGTCGGGTGGTTCGGACCGGTGATGCCGGCGGAGGCGATCAGGACGTCGATCCGCCCCAGCGCCGCCGCGGCTTCCTCCGCCGCTGCCTGCACGGCTGCCGGATCGGTCACGTCCAGCACCGCGGTATGATCGGCGCCCGACTGCGCGAGACCCGCCGCATCGCGGTCCCACAGGCTGAGCCGCGCGCCTTCGGCGGCCAATCGCTGCGCGATCCCGGCGCCGATGCCGGACACGCCCCCCGTCACGACCGCCACGCGCCCGTCGAACCGCCCCGCCATTCCGTCTCCGCTTCGCTGCATTGCGGCGGAGTGTGGGCCGAAGCCGGGGGATGGTCCAGAGCGGACCGGCGATCAGCTGCGGCGGAGCGACGGGGCGGGCGACCGTGGCGGTGCGACGCAGGGGCCGGGTCGCGCCCGACCGCTTCGGCGGTCCGGTCGCACCAGACCGCAGCGGCGGTCAGATCGCAGTCGAGAACCCGCCGTCGACCGGAATGGCCGTGCCGGTGACGAAGTCGGATGCCGAACTGGCGAGGAACGCCGCGACACCGGACATGTCGCGCGGCACGCCCCAGCGCCCGACCGGCGTGCGCCGCTCCACATGCGTGTGCAGCTCGTTCACCTGCTCCCGCGCGCGCTGGGTCAGTTCCGTATCGATCCAGCCGGGCAGCACGGCGTTCACCTGGATGTTGTCGCCGGCCCAGGCGGTGGCGAGGGCGCGGGTCATCTGCACGATGCCGCCCTTGCTTGCGGCATAAGGGGTGGCGAAGGGCGCGCCGAACAGCGACATCATGGAGCCGATGTTGATCATCTTCCCGCCGCCGGCCTGCTTCATCGCGGGATAGGCGGCCTGCGAGCAGAGGAACGCGCTGGTCAGGTTGGTGTCCAGCACGTGGTGCCATTCCTCCTCGGTGAATTCCTGCGGCATCTTGCGGATCGAGGTCCCGGCATTGTTGACCAGGATGTCGACTCGCCCGAACGCCTCCGCCGTCTGGGAAACCAGCGCCTGGCAGTCGGCCTTGCGGGTCACGTCCGCGCGGATGAAGCGGGCCTGGACGCCCAGTTTGCCGAGTGCCTGGAGGGCCGATTGCGCCTTTTCGGCATTGCGGCCGGCGATGACGATGCTGGCGCCGCAGGAGGCGATGCCCTCGGCCATGCCGAGACCGATGCCGCCATTCCCGCCGGTGACGATGGCGACCTTCCCGGTCAGATCGAACAGGTTCATTTCGCGCTCCCCCTCCGCCGATTATGGGCGGACTGTGCCGGGGGGCAGGGTGAAGGTCAAAGCGGAACCCACCCCGTGCCCCTCAACGTCATGGCCGAGCTGACCCGGCCACCGCGTGTCCCGCAACGTCATGGCCGGGCTTGACCCGGCCACCCCCACCAGCACCGTGCTGCCAGGGATGGCCGGGTCGAGCCCGGCCATGACGAACGTTAGACCGGCCTGCGCGGTGTGGGCCGGCCTGCGCGGTGTGGGCCGGCCTGCGCGGTGTGGGCCGGCCTGCGCGGTGTGGGCCGGCGTGCGTGGGATGGGGCGGCGTGCGCGTCCTGAAGGGGGGTCGCGCCGCGTCAGCGGGCCGGTCCGTCTACTTCTTCACCGACTGGGCGCGCTCGATCGCGCCCATGATGTTGGCTTCCGCCGCCTCGCGGTCGGCCCAGCCGAGAACCTTCACCCACTTGCCGGGCTCCAGGTCCTTGTAGCGCTCGAAGAAATGCTCGATGGCGGAACGGGTGATCGCCGGCAGGTCGTTGATGGAGTCCAGGTGGGAGAACTGCGGGTGCACGCGGTCATGCGGCACGCAGATGACCTTCTCGTCCGGCCCGGCCTCGTCCTTCATCAGCAGGATGCCGATCGGGCGCGCGCGGATCACCGCGCCGGGCACCACCTGCGTGGGGATCAGCACAAGCGCGTCGGTCGGGTCGCCGTCCTCGGCCAGCGTGCCGGGGATGAAGCCATAGGCCGACGGATAGGCCGTCGCGGTGAACAGGAACCGGTCGACGAAGATCGCCCCGGACTCCTTGTCCACCTCGTACTTCACCGCGGAGCCTTGAGGGATTTCCACCACCACGAAGATATCTTGCGGGGGGGCTTTGCCGGTCGGGAGCTTCGATACGTCCATGGGCGGCTCTCCTAGCGCAAAGAGCCAGCTCGGCCCAAGAGGCAAGTTGATGATTGGTCCAGCGCCGCGCGTAACCCTGGCCGGCGTCCAGGCGACGGAACCCCCGAGCGGGCCGAGGCGCGTCACCCGGCCGAACCTTCCACGATCCCCCATGCCGGGGTACACCGCCCGGATGGCTCGCCCCGCCACGTCCACCGCCCGCACGCCCCGCCCGGACGGCGCCACGCCCGCCATGGCGCAGTGGTTCGCCGCCAAGGCGGACCATCCCGACGCGCTCCTGTTCTTCCGCATGGGCGACTTCTACGAGCTGTTCTTCGCCGATGCCGAGGCCGCCGCGGCCGCGCTCGACATCGCGCTGACCCATCGCGGGGAACATGCCGGCGCGCCCATCCCGATGTGCGGCGTCCCGCAGCATGCCGCCGAATCCTACCTCGCGCGCCTGATCCGCCGCGGCTTCCGCGTCGCGATCGTGGAGCAGATGGAGGATCCCAAGACCCGCACCGGCAAGGCGCCGATCCGGCGGGAGGTCGTGCGCCTGGTCACCCCCGGCACCATCACCGAGGAGGCGCTGCTCGAGGCCGGCCGCTCCAACCTGCTGCTCGCGCTCGCGCATGACGGGCGGGACGGGATCGGCGCCGCCTGGCTCGACGTCTCGACCGGGCTGTTCGAGACCGCCGCGCTTGCCGCCGCCGACCTGCATGCGCTGCTGGGCCGCCTGGAGCCGGCCGAGATCCTCGCCCCCAGCACGCTGCCCCTCGGCGACTGGGGCGATCGCCGCGCGCCCGAACCGGTCCCCTCCCCGCCCCTCGTCTCCCGCCGCCGCCTGGCCGAGGCGTTCGGCGCCGCCAGCCTCGACGCGTTCGGCACGTTCGGCGATGGGGAGGCGGTCGCGGCCGCGCTGGCCCTCGACTACGTCCGCGCGACCCAGGCCGGCAGCCTGCCGCGGCTCGGACACCCGGTGCCGCAGGGCGATGCCGGGGTGATGGCGATGGACGCCGCGACGCGCGCCAGCCTCGAGATCCTCCGCTCCCGCGACGGCGGCACGCAGCACACGCTGCTGGCCGCGGTGCAGCGCACGCTCACGCCCGGCGGCGCGCGGCTGCTGAGTGGCTGGCTCGCCGCGCCGCTCACCGACCCGGTCGCGATCGCGGCGCGGCAGGATGCCTGGTCGTGGCTGATCGCCCATCCCGACCCCTGCGCCGCGCTGCGGGCCGCCCTGCGGCGGACACCCGACATGGCCCGCGCGCTGGCCCGCCTGTCGCTGAACCGCGGCGGCCCGCGCGACCTCGCCGCGCTGCGCGACGGGCTCGCCACCGCCGCCGAGATCGCCACCGCGCTGGATGGTCCCCTCCCCGCCGCGCTCGCTGCCGCCCGCACGGCGCTCCCCGCCCTCCGGCTCGCCACCGACCTCGCCGAGGCACTGGCCGACCCCGCGCCGCTGCGCCTCGAGGAAGGGGGCGTGATCCGCGACGGCTACGATGCCGAACTCGACGCCCATCGCGCGCTGCGCGACGACAGCCGCCGGGTGCTCGCGACGAGGCAGCTCGACTACGCCCAGCGCTACGGCGTCGCCAGCCTCAAGATCCGCCACCACGCCCAGCTCGGATACGTCATCGAGGCGCCCGCCGCGGTTGTGGAGAAGCTGCGCGGCTTCCCCGACCTCACGCTGCGCCAGGGCATGGCGAACGGCGCCCGGTTCACCACCCCCGATCTCTCGGAACTCGACCGCCAGATCAGCGAGGCCGGCGAGCGCGCGGCCGCCCGTGAACGCGCGATCTTCGCCCATCTGGTCCGATCCGCGCTGGAACAGGCGGACACGCTCGCCGCCTGCGCCGACGCGCTCGCGGCGCTGGACGTCGCGCAATCCGCGGCGAAGCTCGCGGAATCGGGCACATGGTGCCGGCCGGAGGTGCGGGACGACGACGCGTTCCTGGTCACCGGCGGCCGCCATCCCGTCGTGGAGACGGCGCTGTCGGGCCACGCGGCCTTCGTGCCCAATCGCTGCGACCTCTCGCCGCAGCGCCGGGTGCTGCTGCTGACCGGTCCGAACATGGCAGGCAAGTCCACCTTCCTGCGGCAGAACGCGCTGGTCGCGGTGCTCGCCCAGGCCGGCCTGCCCGCGCCCGCGGACGCGGTGCAGATCGGCATCGTCGACCGGCTGTTCAGCCGCGTGGGCGCCGCCGACGACCTCGCCCGAGGCCGCTCCACCTTCATGGTCGAGATGACCGAGACGGCATCGATCCTGCACCAGGCCGGCCCGCGCTCGCTGGTCGTGGTGGACGAGATCGGCCGCGGCACCGCGACGCTGGACGGGCTCGCCATCGCCTGGGCGGTGCTGGAGGCGCTGCACTCGGCGATCCGCTGCCGCACCATCTTCGCCACCCATTTCCACGAACTCGCCGGCCTGGCCGACCGCCTGCCACGGCTCGCGCCCCACACGATGCGTGTGAAGGAGTGGAAGGGCAGCGTCGTGTTCCTGCACGAGGTGGCCGAGGGCGCAGCCGGCCGATCCTGGGGCGTGCATGTCGCCGAACTCGCCGGCGTCCCCGCCCCGGTGGTCCGCCGCGCCGCCACCCTGCTCGCCGCGCTCGAGAAGCATCACAGCCCGCTCGCCGCCGGCGCGCCGCTGGGCGAGCTGCCGCTGTTCGCGACCATGGAGACGGAGACTGAAACTTCCGCCGCCGCGCCGGAACCCGATGCGCTGCACGCGGCGGTTGCGGCGCTCGACCCCGACCGGCTGACCCCGCGTGAGGCTTTGGACGCTTTGTACCGCCTGCGCGCCCTCACGGCGGTTCCCGTCGACGAGACGAGGTAGTACGATCGGCGGAATGCTCACCCCGATCCCCCTGCCTCGCGCCCCCGAGGCTGCCGCCACGATCCTGTCGGATGCTCTCGCCGCCCTCGGGGCCGATCAGGGGTCCGTCCCCCGCGACGCCGCCCTCAGCGCCTTCCGCCGCCACCTCGCCCGGATCCAGAGCTACGTCCAGCACGCCTTCGAGCAGGAGCAGCTCTCCGGGCTGCAGGCGGCCCGCCTGCTGGGCGCGCTGGTCGATGGCGTGGTCGGCGCGCTCTACGAACACGCCACCAACGACACCGGCCTGGGCGAGCCCGAACATCTGAGCGTCGCGGCGACCGGGGGGTACGGGCGCGGGGTGCTCGCGCCGTTCAGCGACGTCGACCTGCTGTTCCTGACGGCGGAACAGCCGTCCGAACAGACGCTGCAGGTGGTGGAGTACATGCTCTACTTCCTGTGGGACCTCGGGCTGAAGGTCGGGCACGCGACACGCTCCATCCAGGACTGCCTGACCGAGGGCGCCAAGGACACAACCATCCGCACCGCGCTGCTGGATGCCCGCCACGTCACCGGCGACGCGGCCCTGTTCGAGGCGTTCCACCAGCAGTTCCGCGCCGCCTGCAAGGAAGCGGGCGCCGCCGAATACATCGCGGCGAAGCAGGCGGAACGCGCGGTGCGCCATCGCCGCTACGGCGACAGCCCGTTCGTCGTCGAGCCGAACGTCAAGGAAGGCCGCGGCGGGCTGCGCGACCTGCAGACGCTCTACTGGATCTCCCGCTACGTGTTCGACACCCAGACCATGGGCGAACTCGCCGACCTGGGCGGCATCCTCACGCAGCAGGAAGCCCGCCACGGCCGCCGCGCCTGGGAGTTCCTCTGGACCGTCCGCTTCCACCTGCACTACGTCGCCGGCCGCGCCGAGGAGCGGCTGACCTTCGACCTGCAGCCGGTGGTCGGCGCGCGCATGGGCTACACGCGCCACGGCCGGCAGGACGGCGTCGAACGTTTCATGCGTCACTATTTTCTCACCGCGCGTGAGATCGCCCGCCTGACCCGCATCCTCGAACCCGCCATCCTCCGCGCCGCGCTCGGCCCGCCCGCGATCGAGGCGGAAACCGACCGCGCGCTGCTGCAGCAAGGCTTCGTGCTCGCCGAAGGCAAGCTGATGCCGATCAGCGGCCGCGACTTCGACGCCGAACCGATCCAGATGCTGCGGATCCTGCAGGTCGCGCGCGACCGCAACCTGGACCTGCATCCGCTTGCGATGCGCTCCTTCATCCAGAACGAGCGGCGGGCGATCGACCTGCGCGGCGACAAGAAGGCCGCGACGATCTTCATGGACCTGCTCTGCGGCAAGGAGCCGGAACACACGCACCGCCACGGCCAGCATCCCGACGGCGCCCGCTGGCTCGCGGTGCTGAACGAGACCGGGTTCCTCGGCCGCTACCTGCCGGACTGGGCCCGCATCGTCGGGCAGATGCAGTTCGACACGTACCACATCTTCACCGTCGACGAGCACACGATCGAGGCGGTGAAGGTGCTGAACGCGATCGAGCGCGGCGAACTCGCGGAGATTGCGCCCGTCGCCTCGGAAATCGTCGACCACATCCAGTCGCGCCGCGCGCTCTACGTCGCGATGATCCTGCACGACATCGCCAAGGGCCGCGGCGGCGATCATTCCGTCCTCGGCGCCGACGTCGCGCTGAAGGTCGGCCCGACACTCGGCCTCAGCGCCGAGGAGACGGAGACCGTTTCCTGGCTGGTCCTGCACCACCTGCTGATGAGCCAGACCGCGTTCAAGCGCGACATCGACGACCCGAAGACCATCCTCGACCTCGCGGACACGATCCAGTCGCCCGAACGCCTGCGCCTGCTCCTGGTGCTGACGGTCGCGGACATGCGGGCCGTGTCCGCCAAGGTGTGGAACGGCTGGAAGGCGACCCTGCTGCGGGAGCTCTACAACCGCGTCGCCGAAGTGCTGGCCGGTGGCCTCTCCACCACCGAACGCGACGTGCGCGTGCAGCGCGCCAAGGAAGCCGCCTCACTCCTCCTGTCCGATTGGACGCCGGAGGAGATCGAGCACTTCACGAGCCTCGGCTACCCCGCCTACTGGCTGTCCTTCGACCCCGAGACGCATGCGCGGCACGCCCGCCTCGTCCGCGACAGCGAGCAGCGCCAGGCGCCCCTGACGGTGGACACCCAGCCCCTGCCGGCCCGCGCCGTGACCGAGGTCACGGTCTACTGCGCCGACCATGCGGGCGTGTTCAGCAAGATCTCCGGCGCGCTCGCGGTGGCCGGCGCCTCCATCGTCGACGCCCGCATCCACACGATGACGAACGGCATGGCGCTCGACACGTTCTGGATCCAGGACGCGGCCGGCGGCGCGTTCGACGCACCGCACCGGCTCGCCCGCCTGTCCGTGCTGATCGAGCAAGCGCTGTCCGGCCGGCTGCGGCTGAACTCGGAAATCCGCAAGATCTCCAAGGTGCTGCTGGGGCGCCGCATGCAGGCGATCCACGCACCGCCGCGCGTCGTGATCGACAACCACGCCTCCAACACCCATACGGTGCTGGAAGTGAACGGCCGCGACCGCCCGGGCCTGCTGCACGACGTGACCGCCGCGATCAGCGAACAGGGCCTGCAGATCGCCTCCGCCCACGTGACCACCTACGGCGTGCGCGCGGTCGACGTGTTCTACGTGAAGGACGTGTTCGGGCTGAAGATCGAGAACGAACGCAAGCTCGCCCAGCTGCGCACCGCCCTGCTGAAGGCGCTGGAGAACCCGGACGAGCCGACGCCCGTTCATGCCGTGCCGCCGCCCCGCAAGCGCCGTCGCGTGGCGGCCGCGAGCTAGGCCGCGGCACGCGCGCCGACACGGCCTGGGATCGGCCGGCCCGCGGACGAGCCGTGACGCCGAGATGGCCGCGGACGTCGGACGCATGGACGCCGACCCGCCTCCAGAGGACGTGAACGGAAGCGCGGCAACCCTTGCGTCGCCCAGTGACTTGCGTTCCCTGGCGGCGCGGAGGAGTTTGCCGCCTTCCCGGACCAAGGAGCCGGACACATGACCGACGAGATTTCCCTCCCCGCCGAGATGGAGGCACTGGACAACTACCTGCTCTCGGACCGCTCGCCGCCCGAGAGCATGGACCTGTCGCAGCTCGACGGCTTCCTCGCCGGCGTGATCGCGAGCCCCGAACCGATCCTGCCCAACGAATGGCTGCCGGTCGTCTGGGACGGGGAGGAGCCGACCTTCGACAGCGAGGCCGAGGGCAAGCTCGTCGTCGGCGCGATCCTGGGCCGCTACAACGCGATCGCCTCGGCGCTGTCCGACGACCCCGAGGGCTACATGCCCCTGTTCTGGGAAGCCGCCGACGGCTCCCCGGTGGTCGACGACTGGGCGGTCGGGTTCATGCGCGCCGTCTCGCTGCGGGCGGAAGCCTGGGATCCCGTGCTGCAGGACGAGGACTCGGCCGTGCTGCTGATCCCGATCGGCATCATCGCCGGCCAGGCGATCGGGGAAGAGGATCCCAACATGCGCCTGCCGCAGGAGGCGATCGACGACCTGATGGAGGACGCCGACGTCATGCTGGCGGCCTGCACGATCGGGCTGTTCAACTTCTGGCGCAACCGCGCCGCCGATGGAGCGGCCCGCAAGCCGCACTAAGCCTGCCGCCGCCCCGTCTCGTCATGGCCGGGCTCGACCGGCCACCCCCACCGGCACGATGCCGCCGCCCACCAGCGCGGCGGCATGCATCGCCTCACGCCGCGCACCGGTTCAAGTGGACGGTCCCATGGCGGCGAAGTGCCGCAGCATCCGGTCGGGATCGGGCGTCCGGCCACTGAACAGGCGGAACGCCTCGACCGCCTGGAACACCGCCATGCGGCCGCCGTCCAGGGTGCGGCATCCGGCGGCCCGCGCCGCCCGCAGCAGCGCCGTCTCCAGCGGGAAATAGACCACCTCCGCGACCCACAGCGCCGGGCGCAGCCACTCCGCGGGCAGCGGCAGGCCGGGATACCCCGCCATGCCGATCGGGGTCGCGTTGATGACCCCGTCGGCCGCCGCGACCGCCTGCTCCAGCTCCGCGACGACCCGCGCGCGGCCTGCGCCGAAATGGGCGCAGAGCCGGCCCGCGAGCGCCTCGGCACGCGCGGGCGCCACGTCGTGCAGCACGAGATCCGCGGTGCCGCAGGTGAGCATCGCATGCGCCACCGCCGCGCCGGCACCGCCGCAGCCGAGTTGCACCACCCGCGCCGCCGCGGCTGCGGGCAGGCCGCGCCGGAACCCCTCCGCGAAGCCGGACCAGTCGGTGTTGTGGCCGATGCGTCGTCCCTCGCGCAGCAGCACCGTGTTGACGGCCCCGATCGCCGTGGCATCTTGTGACAGCTCGTCGAGCAGCGGGGTCACCGCCTGCTTGCACGGATGCGTGATGTTGAGCCCGTCGAAGCCCAGGCGTTCGGCCGCGGACAGCAGTTCCGGCAGGGCCTCGGCGCCGACGCCCAGCCGGTCGAGATCGATCAGCCGATACAGGTAGGGGACGCCCAGCGCCGCGGCTTCCGTCTGGTGCAGCGCCGGACTGCGGGAGGCCTGGATGCCGGCGCCGATCAGGCCCACCAGGATGCCGCGCGCCGAAGCCGTCATCACGCCCCCTCATCGCCAAGTCCGCTCATGCCCGTCGGGGCCGCGGCACGATCGGCTTTTCCGGCCCGTCCCGCAACGCGCCGAGCGTGCCGCGGCGACCGCACTGGACAGGCTTGGCGGGGCGCGCGGGGGCGCCTGCTCCGCGCCCCTCGGCGGCGGCTCCCGGGTTGCCTCCGGCCTGACCGCGGGCTAAGCGACAGGTCGGAATCAGTTGCAACGATCGGCGCGCAACAGCGCCGCGCTCAGCGGGGGAGGAACGCATGATCAGGAAACCGGGTCTCGTGGTGTCGCGCCGACAGGCGCTGTTCGGGGCTGCGTCGCTGGCGGCCGCGCCGCTCGCGATGCCGCATGTCGCCCGCGCGGCCGATCCGATCCGCATCGGCCTGCTGCTGGCGAAGACCGGTCAGATCGCGCCGCAGACCGAATACCTGGCGAACGGCACGTTCCTGGCGCTGGAAGAGCGCAACAACATGATCATGGGCCAGCCGGCGGAGCTGATCTGGCTGGATGAACCGAGCCCGCAGGGGGCGGTTCAGAACATGCAGAAGCTGGTGCAGGAGAACAAGGTGTGCGCCGTCCTCGGCGGCTCGCTCTCCTCCAATGCGCTGGCCGAGGAAGCGAAGGCGGCGGAGCTGAAGGTGCCGTTCGTCTGCGACAACGCGGCGGCGACCGAGATCACCGGCAAGAACTGCAACCGCTACACGTTCCGGCTCAACACGCCGGTGATCGTGCAGTCGCGCATGCTGGCGCCCTACGCGCTGAAATACGGCAAGCGCTGGTACCACATCACGGCGTCCTATGCGTTCGGCCAGGACATCCTGCGCAGCTCCCGCGAGCTGCTGAAGCAGGCGGGCGGCACGGAGGTCGGCTCCGACGAAGTGCCGCTGAACACGCCGGACTTCTCGTCCTTCATCCTGAAGATCCGGCAGGCGAAGCCCGACGTGGTGGTGGGCGGGCTCTCCGCCGGCGACCTCTCCACCTTCCTCAAGCAGTGGAACGAGCTCGGCATGAAGGGCAAGATCCCCTTCGTGGAGATCGCGATCGGCGACACCGACATCTGGGCGGTCGGGCCGGAAGCCGCGACGGGCACGTTCACCAAGCAATGGTACTACAAGAACCCCGCCAACCCTCCGGCGGAGCAGGCCTTCGCCGCGGCCTATGAGAAGAAGTTCGGCAAGCCCGCGGCCGACAAGGCGTGGATGGGCTGGATCACCGCGCGTTCGCTGTTCGAGTCGATCGAGGCCGCCAAGTCGACCGAGACGATGCCGATCATCGAGGCGCTGGAGAACTGGTCCTTCAAGGGATCGAAGTCGGATTACCGCTACCGGAAGTTCGACCACCAGATGCTGATCCCGAACCTGGCGGTGTCGGTGAAGGACAAGATCACCGACAAGTGGGACTATTTCGACGTGAAGGCGACCCTGCCGGAGAACCCGGCCGACATCGACAAGGTGTACGGCACCGAGGAAGAAGTCGGCTGCAAGATGACCTGACGCTGCTCTCCCTCTCCCCTCGCGGGAGAGGGCCGGGGTGAGGGGGCGGCCGGGGCGAACGCACGCGCCTCGCACACCCCTCCCCCATCCCCTCCCGGATCGGCAGGGGCGTATCCAGGCGGGAACGAGACATGCTTGACGTCATCCTCTCCCAGGTCGCGAGCGGTCTCGTGCTGGGCGGGCTCTATGTTCTGATCGCGATCGGGCTGTCGATCATCTTCGGCCTGCTGGGCATCGTGAACTTCGCGCATGGCGCGTTCTTCACCCTGGGCGCGTATTTCGCCCTGACGCTCTACCGGACCTTCGGCTGGCCCGCGGTCATCCTCTCGCCCATCCTGGTCGGTGCCGTGGGCATCGTCGTCGAGCGCCTGCTGATCCGGCGGCTGTACGACAAGGAGCCGCTGGTCAGCCTGATCATCACCTTCGCCCTCGCGCTGATGATCGAGGCGACGGTGCGCCTCGTATGGGGTGGCATCGGCCAGCCCTTCAGCCCACCGCCCTTCCTGTCGGGCTTCTACATCTGGGGGCCGGTGCTGATCACCAAGTACCGGGTGGCGGTGCTCGCCACCACCGCGGCGGTGCTGATCGCGCTGTGGCTGTTCCTGACCTATACGCCGTTCGGCCGCATCCTGCGCGCGGGATCGCGCGACCCCGAGATGGTCGGGCTGCTGGGCATCAACCTGCCGCGCGTGCTGGCCTGGGTGTTCGGCCTGGGCTGCGCGATCTCTGGCATCGCCGGCGTGCTCGCCGCGCCGCTCTGGACCGTCACGCCGACCATGGCGACGAACGCGATCATGCCCGCCTTCGTCGTCGTCGCGATCGGCGGTCTCGGCTCCTTCGCGGGCGCGGTGATCGCAGGCCTGCTGGTCGGTGTGGTCATCGCGCTGACGATCCAGTTCAAGCCGGAGGCCTCGGGCGCGGTGATGTACCTGTTCATGGCGCTCATGCTGCTGCTGCGGCCACGCGGCTTGCTGGGTGAGCGATGGGAGCGCTTCGAATGAACGCCGCGTTGCGCCATCCCGTGCTGTGGGTCGTGCTGGTGCTGGCCGGGCTCACGCTCGCCTGGCAGGCGATGAACGCGCCGATCAGCCTGATCACGCAGATCGCCATCTACACGCTGTACGGCGCGGGCGTGAACCTGCTGGTGGGCTACACCGGCCTGGTGCCCTTCGGCGCGTCCGTCTTCTTCGGCTGCGCGACGTACGCCGCGGCGGTCGCGATGGGACACGGGGCCGGGAACGAGATCGTGGCGCTGGTTGCCGCGGTCGTTTTCTCCTTGCTGCTCGCGCTGGTGATCGCACTGATCATCCTGCGGCGGCGCGGCCTGTATTTTTCGCTGCTGACGCTCGCCTTCTCGCAGATCGCGTTCGAGATCGCGTTCAAGTGGACCGACGTGACCGGCGGCGAGAACGGGCTGCAGGGCATACCACGGCCGCTCTTCGCCTCCGACTGGTCGTTCCATGTCTTCACCGTGGCGACCGTCGCGATCGGCATGTACCTGCTGTGGCGCATCGCGCATGCACCGTTCGGCCGCACGCTGCAGGCGCTGCGCGACAACGAGCAGCGCGTGCGCAGCCTGGGCTACGACACGTTCCTGCTGAAGCTCGTGTCCTTCGTGCTGATGGGCGGGTTCATCGGCTACGCCGGCGCGCTGCTGACCTTCATGCTGCGCGGCGCCTATGCCGACAACCTGAGCTGGCAGCACGCGGGCGACTCGCTGCTGATGACGGTGCTGGGCGGCGTGCACCACTTCCTCGGTCCGCTCTGGGGCGCGATTGCCTTCATCCTGCTCGAAGACCGGCTGTCGGCGATCACCGAAAGCTGGTGGCTGCTGTTCGCACCCATCGTGATCCTGTTCGCGCTCGCCTCGCCCGAGGGCATCCAGGGCATGGTGCTGCGCCTGTTCGGGCGCGAGGACTGGACGTTGACCCGCCGTGAGATTCCGCCGCGTCCCGCGCAGATCGCACCCTGGCAGGGCGGCGGCGCCAAGATGGATCCGGCACGACCGATCCTGACGGTGGAAGGGCTGCAGAAGCGCTTCGGCTCCCTCGTCGTCGCGGCCGACATTGCGCTGGAGGTGCATCCCTACCGGCTGCACAGCCTGATCGGCCCGAACGGCGCCGGGAAGACCACGTTCTTCAACCTGCTCACCGGCCTGATCCGCCCCGATGCCGGGCGCATCCTGTTCGATGGCACCGACATGACCCGGCTCGCCGTGCATCGGCGCATCCGGCTGGGCCTCGCGCGGTCCTTCCAGATCCTGTCCGTGTTCCGCACGCTGACCGCGTTCGAGAACGTGCGCGTCGCGGTGCAGGCGCAGGATCCGCGCAGCCGCGGGCTGTGGCGCGACGCGTACGGGTATGACGACCTGAACACCCGCACGTGGTCGCTGCTCGCGGCCGTGGGGCTCGCGGATCGCGCGGCCGAACCCTGCGCCAATCTCTCGCATGGCGAGCAGCGCCTGCTGGAGATCGCGATCTCGCTCGCCACCAGCGCGAAGCTGCTGCTGCTCGACGAGCCGTTGGCAGGACTGGCGGAGGCCGATCGGCAGGTCGTCGGCACGCTGATCCGCACGTTGGCGGAAACGCATGCGGTGCTGCTGATCGAACACGATATCGACCGCGTGCTCGCGCTGTCCGACCGCATCACCGTGCTGCACCAGGGGCGCGTGATCGCGGACGGCAAGCCGGCGGACGTGGCCGCGAACCCGGAAGTCGTCACCGCCTATCTCGGTGCCGACCGCATCATCACGCCGCCCGCGCCTTCGGATGCCGAGGTGCGCGCGCACGTGCACGCGAAGCCGGTGCTGGCGCTGGACGACGTTCGTGCGGGCTATGCCGGCAGCGTCGTGCTGGATGGCCTGTCGATGATCGTGCACGAAGGCGAGGCCGTCGCGCTGCTGGGCCGCAATGGCGTCGGCAAGACCACGACCCTGCGCGCGATCACCGGCACCGTGCGCGTGGGCAGCGGCAAGATCGCGGTGGACGGGCGCGACATCACCAATGCACGCACCTACGAGATCAACCAGGCCGGCATCTCCCTGGTGCCCGAAGGGCGACGGCTGTTCCCGAACCTCACGGTGCTCGACAACCTGAAGATCGCGATGCGCCCTGGGGGCATGTCGCTCGAGGAGGTGTACGCGCTGTTCCCGAAGCTGCGCATCCTGCAACGCTCCAAGGCCGAGAACCTGTCGGGCGGGGAGCG
>MKTV01000101.1:30525-48281 GCA_001898425.1 Rhodospirillales bacterium 69-11 | reverse complement strand
CGATCGCCCGTGCGCTGGTGGTGCCGGCGCGCATCATCCTGCTGGACGAGCCGT
Source organism: Rhodospirillales bacterium 69-11 (assembly GCA_001898425.1). Taxonomy (GTDB): domain Bacteria; phylum Pseudomonadota; class Alphaproteobacteria; order Acetobacterales; family Acetobacteraceae; genus Rhodopila. The sequence goes on along the minus strand of MKTV01000101.1, from coordinate 48,227 downwards.
TCGAGGGCCTGGCCCCCGCGGTGGTGAAGGAAGTGATGGACGCGCTGGCGCGGCTGCGCGGCAAGGTCAGCATGGTGCTGGTGGAGCATCATGCCGAGACGGTGCTGCCGCTGGTCGACCGCGCCTATGTCCTGGTGAACGGCCAGGTCGCCTTCGAGGGCAGCGCGCGCACGCTGGAACAGGACACGGCGCTGCAGGCGCGGCTGCTGGGCGTCGTGCACGCGGAGATGGCGGCGGAGTAGCGCTCCGCCCGCCTCGCCTATTTCTTCTTCTTGCGTGCCTTCGGCGGTTCGGCGGGCGCCGCCGGAAGCGAGGTGAAGAAGGTGATGCGCTGGTCGGCGCCGCTCATGACGTAGCTGTGGTCCGATCCCGTCAGGATGAAGCGTGCGCCCATGCCGACGTAACGGGACGCGTGCTCCTCGTCGTAGACGCCGCCCATGCCCAGCACCTTGCCGTGCTTGCGGCAGGCATTGCCGACTTCCTGGTAGGCGTCGACGATCTTCGGGTGCCCCATCTGGCCGGAGATTCCCATCGACGCGGTCAGGTCCGACGTGCCGATGAAGAGCACGTCGATGCCGTCCACCGCCGCGATGTCGGCCGCGTTCTCGATCGCCTCCGGGCTTTCCAGCATCACGATCGTCAGGATTTCCGCGTTGATCGCGCGCTGCGCCTCCTCGGTGGATGGCGGGCGGTAGCGGAAGATCGGCGGCGGCCCGCCCCAGCTTCGCGTGCCATCGGGCGGATAGCGGAACGCATCGGCGACGCGACGCGCTTCCTTCGCGGTGTCGACATGCGGCACCACGATGCCCATCGCGCCATTGTCGAGCGCGCGCGTGGCCTCGTCGATCGCGCCGGCGCAGACGCGCACGAGCGGCGTCACGCCGTTCGGCAGCGCCGCGATGCAGAGCTGCGTCATCTCCTGCACGGAGAAGGCGCCGTGCTCGCCGTCGATGAACATCCAGTCGTGGCCCGTTGCGGCCGCGAGCATCGGGGCGGCGGCCGTGCGCAGGTGATGCACGCCGAAGCCGAGTGCGAGCTGGCCCTCGGCGAGCCGGCGTTTCGTGGTGTTGGTGACCAGCGCCATGCGCTTCCCCCGGTGCATGCCTCGGCGAAGCGCAGCATGCGCCGCGGCACGGGTCAATCCGCGATCGGTTCGTGCCGTGCGCGCGGGTTGCGCCCGGCGTCCCGAGGGGAGAAAACGGCGGATGGCAAGAGGCGTGCCGCCCGTTGGCACGCGGCGAAATGCCGCCACATGAGCAGCCACGCGCCTCCTTCGCCCTGCGGGGCGCGATCAGCAGGAGCCGTCACATGAGCAACGACGCCGAATACGTGCCGCCGAAGGTCTGGACCTGGAACAAGGCGAATGGCGGCCGGTTCGCCAACATCAATCGGCCCATCGCCGGCCCGACGCACGACAAGGAGCTGCCGGTCGGCAAGCATCCGCTGCAGCTCTATTCGCTCGCCACGCCGAACGGGCAGAAGGTCACCATCCTGCTCGAGGAGCTCCTAGCCCTCGGCCACGCCGGTGCGGAATACGACGCCTGGCTGATCCGCATCGGTGAGGGCGATCAGTTCGGCAGCGGCTTCGTCGCGGCGAACCCGAACTCCAAGATCCCGGCGCTGGTGGACCACAGCGGGTCCAAGCCGATCCGCGTCTTCGAATCCGGCGCGATCCTGACCTACCTGGCCGAGAAGTTCGGCGCCTTCCTGCCGACCGACCCGGCGGCGCGGGCCGAGTGCCTGTCCTGGCTGTTCTGGCAGATGGGCAGCGCGCCCTATCTCGGTGGCGGGTTCGGCCATTTCTACGCCTACGCGCCGACCAAGATCGAATACGCGATCGACCGCTTCGCCATGGAGGTGAAGCGCCAGCTCGACGTGCTGGATCGCCGCCTGGGCGAAGCCGAATACGTGGCGGGCCCCGATTACACGATCGCCGACATGGCGATCTGGCCGTGGTACGGCGGCCTGGCCAAGGGGATCCTGTACGGCGCCGGCGAGTTCCTGTCGGTGCAGGACTACAAGAACGTCCATCGCTGGGCGGACGCGATCGCGGCGCGGCCGGCGGTGCAGCGCGGGCGGATGGTGAACCGGATCAATGGCGAGCCGGCCACCCAGCTGCACGAGCGTCACGACGCGAGCGACTTCGAGACGAAGACGCAGGACAAGCTCGCCGCGAACTGACCCCTGCCGCGCGCCGCGGGAGACGTGGCGCGCGGATCGCGGATGACCCGTGCACCCGGCGCTGGTCATCGACGAAGGCGAGGCCTCACCAGGCGATCGCGGGCGACCGACGCAGCCAGCGATCGCTCTCGACCTGATCCAGCACGAATCGCGCGACGTCCTCTCGGGCGATCCCGCCGCCATGGAAGCCGGAGAGATCCTCCATCGCGCGGACGGTGCCGCGGGCAGGCTTGTCGTTGAGGATTGCCGGGCGCACCAGCACCCAGTCGAGGTCGCTCGCTCGGATCACCGCCTCCTGCCGGTTCTTGTCGGCATAGACGTGCCGCAGCAGCAGCGGGAGGATCACCTTGTCGAACAGGAAGCCCGCATGACCGGCGCTGTCGCCGGCGCCGATGCCGGTGATGGCGACCAGCCGGGACACGCCCGTGGCCTCCATCGCCGCGACCAGCGCGCGGGTCGCGGACGACAGCAGGGTGACCTCGCGGAACGGACTCACCGGCGTGCCAAGGGCGCTGACCACCGCATCCCGTCCCTGGAGCGCCTCATGCAATGCCGTCGGGTCGCGCGCATCGCCCGTGACGAGCCGGACCCCCTGGAGGTCGGCCGCCTTCTCGGGTGAGCGGACCAGGGCGGTCACGTCGTAGTGCCGCGCGAGCGCCTGGCGGACGATCAGCCGGCCGGTCGGGCCGGTCGCACCCAGCACCAGGATGTTCGGGCGGGTCGTCGAAGTCGGGTTGGTCACGAGTGCCTCCAGGTCTGGACGACGCCGGCGTGGCGTCCTGAATGGCAGATGATCGATCCATGCGCCGTTGATGAGCCGGCAATTCTGGACGGATCGTCTCACCAGGGAGACGGCTGGCCACTCACCGCGGGGCCGCGTCGCCCTTCATTCGGTGACGTAGGCGGCAAGCTCGTCCGGTGTGCCCTGGGGGAAAGCCTCGCGCAGGTAGTCCAGAAAGGCGGAGACACGCGCGCTCAGCAGGCGGCGGGTCGGGTACAGCGCCCACAGCGCGATCTCCACGCTTTCGACATCGCCCCACCGCACCAGGCGACCAGCCGCGAGATCGGGGCTGACGAGCGACAGCGGCAGACGCGCCACCCCGGCGCCCATGCGGACCGCGTCGCGCACCATGACGAGGGACGACAGCCCGAGCACCGGCTGCACTGTGAGGGTCGAGGGCCCTGCGGCGGCGGTGATGTCCCAGGTCTCCGCCTGGCCGATCGAGCCTCGCAGGACCGCGGGAACGCTCGCCCCGTCGGTCGGTGGCGGCAAAGCGGGGCTGGCGACGACGACCAGCCTGTCGCGCAGGAAGATGCGCCCGACGAGGCCGGCATCCGGCGCTGGATTGACGCGGATGACGAGGTCATACGCCTCCTCCACCATGTCGACGGCGCGGTCCTCCGTCGTCACCTCCAGCCGCACGTCGGGGTATTTGCGCGCGAAGCCGGCTGCAAGCTTGCCCATGGCCGTCTGGGAGAACAGCAGCGGCGCGCTGATCCGCAAGCGGCCGCGCGGGCTGTGTCCGCCGGACGCGATGGCCGTCGCCGTCTCCTCGAGTTCCGTCAGCAACTGACCCGTCCGCTCGAACAGCGCCCGCCCCTCCTCCGTCAGCTTGAGCGCCCGCGCGCCCCGCTCGAACAGGCGCAGGTCGAGGCTGGCTTCGAGGTCCGCGACGCGGCGGGAGAGCGTTGCCTTCGGACGGCCGGAGGCACGGGCGGCTTTGCCGTATCCGCCATGGCGGGCGACGAGGTTGAAGTCGGCAAGCGCAAGCAGGTCCACGTGTTCCATCCATGAGACGGAGCGTCCAGACATAGCGTCTATCGACGCGTTCGTGGACCACTACTTTCCGTCCTGTCACCGCCTCCAATCCACCGCGGCCCGCGAGCCGCCTCACAGACAGGACCTTCACCATGATCTATTCGACCGCCACCGTCCCGGTGAACCCGCCCGGCGAGACCACGCTCACCCGCGCCCAGGTGTGGAAGGGGCTGGAAGCCAAGGCGCGCGATGCGCGGCTGTTCCTGCCGGTCGGCCTCTGCACGCGCTGCGACGTCACCGAGGAGAGCGCGACGCACTTCGTGCGCGAAGCCACGATCGGCGGAGAGACCCTTCGCGAGATCATCACGCTCGAACCGCAGCGCAAGGTGACGTTCTTCCAGGCTACCGGCCCACGCGAGGGCGCCATCGTCAACGAGGTGTCCGAGAATGACGCCGGCGACCTCCAGCTTACCTTCTACTGCTATCTCGGCCTGCGCGACCGGCAGCCGAACGGTCCCGAGGAGCAGGCAGAACAGGGTCGGTTCGACGGCGAGCAGGGCTACAAGGCCGCGCTCCTGTCGACGCTGAAGCGCACCCGGGAGCTGCTGGCCGAGGGCCTGCTCTGACCCACCCGGATCCCAGGCACGACGAACACCCTCGAGGACGGCGGTCGCGGACTCAGTCCTCGAACGCCGTCAGGATGGGGCATGGGCCGGCACCGCCGGTCGCGCATCGCTGGGCGAGCCGGTCGAGCGCGTCACGGGCGAGTTCCAGCTCCCTGATGCGGGCATCCAGAAGCGCCACCCTCACCTGCGCCATCTCCCGCGCCCGCGCGCGGTCGTCGATTGCGTCGAGAGCCAGCAACTCGGCGATCTCGTCCAACGTGAAGCCCGCCGCCTGCGCGGACTTGATGAACCGGAGCCGCGCGACGTCGTTAGCGCCGTAGAGACGCACACCCCCGCCGACGCCGGGGCCCGACGGCCGTTCCGGTTCGGGGATGAGGCCGCGGCGCTGGTAGTAGCGCACGGTCTCGACCCCGACGCCCGCTTCCCGCGCCAGCTTGGCGATCGTCAGGGCCGTCATGGGTTGACTCCGTACTATGGTACGGACGCCATATGCGCCGGGGTATGACGCAAGACAAGGCGGACCCGATGAGCACCCACGCGGAGAAGACGGCCGAACTCTACCGGATGGTCATGTCCGAGCACACGTGCCCGTACGGCTTGAAGGCGCTGGACCTGCTGAAGCGGAACGGTTTCGAGGTCGATGATCACTGGCTTCGGTCGCACCAGGAAACCGAGACGTTCAAGTCGACGCATGAGGTGAAGACGACGCCGCAGGTCTTCATCGCCGGCCGCCGGATCGGCGGCTATGACGATCTGCGCCGGCATTTCGGCAAGCACGTTCCCGAAGCCGGCGAGACGAGCTATCGCCCCGTCATCGCGGTGTTCGCCGTGACCGCGCTGATGGCGCTCGCCGCCAGCCAGGCCGCGTTCGGTACGCCGCTGACGGTGCGGGCGGTCGAATGGTTCATCGCGTTCAGCATGTGCGTCCTCGCGATCCTCAAGCTGCAGGACGTCGAGCGCTTCTCGACCATGTTCCTCAACTACGACCTGCTCGCGAAGCGATGGGTCCGGTACGGCTATGTCTATCCGTTCGCGGAAGTCCTGGCCGGCATCCTGATGATCGGCGGCGTGCTGAGCTGGATCTCGGTCCCGGTCGCGCTGTTCATCGGCACGATCGGCGCGGTGTCCGTGTTCAAGGCCGTCTACCTGGACAAGCGCGAGCTGAAATGCGCGTGCGTGGGCGGCGCGTCGAACGTGCCGCTTGGCTTCGTCTCGTTGACCGAGAACCTCATGATGGTCGCGATGGCCGTGTGGATGATCGTGATGTGAGGCGTCTGCCGCGCGGCTGGGACGACGAGGTGGCGGGGCGGATGCGCAGCGCCTTCCTGCTCGCACCGCCACCCGTCGCCGGTCAGAACGCGTGTGGAGGATCAGAACGCGGCCTTGCCGATCGAAGCCCCGCCATCGACGTGGATGGTCTGGCCGGTGATGAAGCCGGCATCGTCCGACAGCAGGAAGGCGATCGCCGCGGCGATCTCGTCCGGCTGGCCGAAGCGCCCCACCGGAATGCCGGAGAGGTACCGTCGCTCGCCGTCGCTGCCCGGCGGATTGTTGGCGCGGAACAGCTCCGTCTCCGTCGGACCCGGCGAGACCGCGTTGACCGTGATGCCGGTCGACGCCAGCTCGAGCGCCCAGCTCCGGGTGAAGCTGACCAGCGCCGCCTTGGCGGCGGCGTAGGCGGTGCGCTCGACCGACCCGAGAACCGTCAGGCTGGAGATGTTGACGACGCGGCCCCACTGCCGCGCCGTCATGCCGGGCAGCAGGGCCTGCACGGCCTGGAGGGCCGGATGCAGGTTGACCCGCATCACGTCGTCGAGCACCTCCAGGTCGACCGACCCGAGGCGCTGTGGGCGCACGAGCCCGACATTGTTGACGATGCCGTCGAAGCTGAACCGCTTCGCCAGATCCACCAGAACCGCGTTCGTCGCGGCGGTGTCGGCGAGATCGACCGGGACGAGCGTCCCGGGAAAGTCCGGCGCGGCCCCCCGGGCGAGACCGATGACCTGATCCCCCTTCCAGTGGAGGCGGCGCGCCAGGGCGAGACCGATGCCCTTGCTGGCACCGGTGATGAGGAAAGTACGGGACATGAAGGAACTCGCGCAGAAGGTGCTGGCCGCAGCGGCGGCCAAGGGCGTCGACTCAGGCCGCGACGTCGGCGGCACGGCGCAGGGCCGGCAGCATGTCTTCGGGTTCGGGGCGATGGGTGTAGTCCGGGTTGACCTCGGCATAGAGGATCGTCCCGTCCTGTCCGATCACGAACCGACCCGGCATGGGCAGCGTCCAGCTCGGGTCGCCGTTGAAGGCGGGCAGATCGTTCTTCAGGCTCTTGTAGAGGTCGACGAGATAGTCGGGCAGTTCGAACCGAAGGCCGAACGCGGCCGCGACCTCGTTGCGGGCGTCGGACAGGATCGGGAAGCCGAGTGCATTCTGGCGCACCGACTTGCGGCTGTTCACAGGCGTCTGCGGTGAGATCGCGACCAACGCGGCGCCCAGCTCCTCGAACGCCGGCAGCGCGGCCTGCAGCGCCTGCAGCTCCATGTTGCAGTAGGGGCACCACACGCCGCGATAGAAGCTGACGACCAGCGGTCCCTTGGCGAGAAGGTCGGCCGAGGAGACCGGCTGGCCGCTGGGATCGTTCAGCGTGAACGCGGGCGCCTTGTCGCCTGCCTTGAGCGCGCGGGCGGCCGCGCCGCTGGCGATCAGTTCCGCGGTGGCGCGATGCATCGTCTCGATGACCGCGGGCGGCACGTTGTAGGGCGGCTTGCCCGCCTCGAAATCGGCCTTGAACGCGTCGAGCTTGGCTTGAAGGGTCATCGTCGTCTTCTCGTCAGGGGTTCGGGACCGGCACGCGCGCTGCGGCTTCGGGGCGGCACGCGGTGCGTGGCCGACAGATGCCCCTGCCCTGCTCGACAGGGCAGCCGTGTCGGAGCCATAACGCTCATTCCACGGAGGAATGACGGTGGACCGATTCCAGGCGATGGCGACGTTTGCGCGGGTGGTGGAGACCGGCTCCTTCTCGGCTGCCGCGCGCCACCTCAACGTCGGCCAGCCCGCGGTGTCGAAGACGATCGCGCAGCTGGAGAACCGGCTTCAGGTCAGCCTGCTGATCCGCTCGACGCACGGGCTGGCCCCAACCGAGGCGGGGCAGCGTTTCTACGAGCGCGCGAAAGCGGCCATCCTGGAAGCCGACGAGGCGGAGCTCACCGCACGCGGTGCCGGCACGGGCCTGTCCGGCGTGCTTCGCTTCTCCGCCGCGACCACCTTCGCGCGACTGCACGTCCTGCCGATGCTGCCGCGGTTCCTCGAACGGCATCCCGGGCTGGAGGTCGACGTGATCCTCGACGACCGCGTCATCGACCTGGTCGCCGAGGGCGTCGACGTATCGCTGCGAATGGGCGTGTTGCCGGACTCGTCCGCCGTCGCGCGCAAGCTGGCGACCGGGAGACGCTCGGTGATCGCAACGCCCGCATATCTCGCACGCGCGGGCGAACCGCACGTGCCGGCCGATCTCCCCCGGCACGAGATCGTCGTCTACAGCCGGCAGCCCAACGTGTGGTCTTTCACGCGCGAGGGCACCGAGGCATCCGTCGCGGTGAGCGGACGCGTGCGCGTGAGCGCGGCCGAGGGTCTGCGCGCGGCGGTGCTGGCCGACATGGGGCTGACGATCGCCTCGGACTGGATGTTCGCCCCCGAACTGGCGAGCGGTGCGGTCCGCCGCGTGCTGGACGGCTGGGCGCTGTCGCCGATCGACCTCTGGGCGGTGTTCCCGGCCGGCCGCATGACGAGCGCCAAGGCACGCCAGTTCGCCAGCTTCGTGGAGACGATGCTGAACGACGCCCATTCCGCCGCGGCATAGGCATTATCGCCTCGCGCCACCGTCCGTCCGATCGCTCGACCTTCTAACTGATCCCCCCACGGCCGCCACACCGGCCGGCTGGAGACCGAGGATCAGTATCGATGGCCAAGTTCGACACGTATCGCGACGCTTTCCCCAACGCGCGCCTGACCCGCAAGGATAACGGCGTTCTGCAGGTCGCCCTGCACACCAACGGGGGCAAGCTCATCTTCAACGGGCACACGCACGAGCAGTTCGTCGACCTGTTCCACCAGATCGGTGAGGACCGGGAGAACCGGGTGGTGATCCTGACCGGCACCGGCGACGCCTTCATGGATACGATCGAACCCGACGGCTTCGACTTCTTCACGCCTCGGGGCTACGACAAGATCCTGCGCGAGGGCCGCAAGGTCCTGTCGAACATCCTCGACGTCGAAGTGCCGATGATCACGGCCCTCAACGGGCCGGTATTGTTGCACAGCGAATACGCGCTGCTGACCGACGTCATCCTGGCGACGCCCGAGACCGTGTTCCAGGACAAGCCGCATTTCGAGTTCGGCATCGTACCGGGCGACGGCATGCACCTGATCTGGCCGCATGTGATCGGGTCGGTCCGCGGCCGCTATTTCCTGCTCACCCGGCAGGTGCTGGATGCCGAGACGGCCAAGGCATATGGGGCGGTCAACGAGATCGTGCCGGCCGACCGCCTGCTCGCCCGCGCGCACGAGATCGCGGACGGCATCGCCGCGCTGCCACCGCTCACCAGCCGCTATACGCGCATCGCGCTCACCCAGCAGCTCCGCCGCCTGATCGACGAGGGCACCGCCTATGGCCTCGCACTCGAGGGCATCAGCGCCGCCGACGTCGCCCGCTCCATGGCACCGCAAGGCTGAGACTTCGCCGCTCGGTCGCTCGGCCGGGCGGCCCCGATCGATCAAGGACTCCCCCGATGACCACCATCCGATACGAAACCGTCGACGTCGACGGCTTCGACATCTTCTATCGCGAGGCCGGCGACCGCAGCCGCCCGACGCTGCTGATGCTGCATGGGTTCCCGACGTCGAGCCACATGTTCCGCGACCTCATCCCGCTGCTGGCCGAACGCTTTCATGTGGTCGCACCGGACCTGCCCGGTTTCGGCCTGTCGGAACTCAAGCCGCGCGCGGCGTTCACCTATCGCTTCGACACGCTGGCCCAGGTCGTCGGGCGCTTCACGGAAATCCTCGGCCTCACCCGCTACGCGCTCTACATCTTCGATTATGGCGCCCCCACGGGCCTGCGCCTCGCCATGGCGCATCCCGAACGGATCACCGCGATCGTGTCGCAGAACGGCAACGCCTATGAGGAAGGGCTGAGCAGCAACTGGGATCCGATCCAGCGCTACTGGCGGGATCCCAGCGACGCCAATCGGCAGGCTCTACGCGAACTGCTCACGCCCGCTTCCATCCGCTGGCAGTACGAGCATGGCGTGACGGACCCGCGCCTCGTGTCGCCGGACGGCAGCACGCTCGACGCCTGGTACATCGCGCGGCCCGGGGTGGACGAGATCCAATTGGACCTGTTCCGCGACTATGCCAGCAATGTCGCGCTCTATCCGGCGTTCCAGCGCTACTTCCGCGAACACCGGCCGCCGCTTCTGGCCATCTGGGGCAAGAACGATCCGTTCTTCCTGCCCGCCGGCGCCGAGGCCTATCGCCGCGACCTGCCCGAGGCGGTCGTTCGCCTTCTCGACACCGGTCACTTCGCCTTGGAGACCCATGCGGCCGAGATCGCCGCCGAAATCTCGCGCTTCCTGTCGCGCTGACGGATCAGCGTGGATCCGGCTGGCGGCTGCGCCCTCGCGCCGGCCGCCAGACAGGTTTCATGTGCAACGATGAACGCCGCCGGATGCGGGCGGGAACGATGCAGCGGGCAAACAGGGCCAGCGCGCACCATTCCCGGCCGCGTCGGCCGTCATTCCCACTCGATCATTCTAAAGCATGGTAACGCGCTGATTTATCAGCGCAAATTTTTTCTGCGCACCTGAAAGAACCGTATCCCCGATCCGTCAGAAATTTGCGCTCTTGAATTCAAAGGGGAATTTCGCGGAATCGGAATTTGCTCGGTTGCGACGACTATCGGCACCAATCGGCCGATTTTTAATCCCATCCATCACTCAGCGCGCCGTCGCGCCAGCACAAAAAAAGACCGTCAGCGTCTTTAGCACATTAGCGCTGTCATCGGCCATCCCTGCATCGAGCACTTGGCTCCGGTGGTGCGGCACGCGCGGCCAGCGAGGCAAACTCGCATCCTGCACGGCTCTCGGGATCTACGGATCGTCCATGTGCCTTCGATCGCCTGCAATCGTACTCAGCCTTGACCGCCAATTGGCGCTGATCAGATGGGGCATTAAGAGCCGCATGGGTGATGAATTTCAATGTGGCGCTATTTTGGTGCCCTTAAGCTCGCATGTTGAGGCACAGCGTCAGACGCGCTGTGCTGTAGAGGCGCAGTTTCTTCGATGCTTTCCCTTTTGAGGTACGCGATGATATCGCGTCTTGTCGTAGCATCGGGAATCTTGATTGGCATTCTCGCTCCGGCAACAAAGCCGCGCGGATCGGCGAGCCAACGGTCGAGATCGTCCTGATCCCATTCCACGCCAGAGGCCAGCAGTGCAGGGGAATAGTTGTACCCAGGCACCGACCCTGCCCGCCGTCCGAAGACACCGCCGAGCGCCGGGCCTGCCTTGTTCCGGTCAAGAGCATGGCAGGCTGTGCATCGTTGTTCGAAGAGCTCTTCCCCTCGATGCGGATCGGGCGGCGCAGAGACAAGAAAGCGGGAAAGGTCCTTCGCCTTCTCGGAATCAGCAGTCCGAAAGAACGTGTAGGACAATGTGATCTCGCTGACGTCCTGAGTATCGGGATCCTGTGCCAGAGCCGGGTCGACAAAGAAATCGACGGGCATATCGACTTGCTGGTGCGGCTCGAGCCGTTCATCGTCAAAACAGAAGCATTGGATCTTCTTAAAATAGAGCCCCACCTTGTCCGGCGTCACGTTGAACGTCGCATGTCCGACAAGCGCCTTGTCGCTTAGATTTTCGGCTCTGAAGAAGACCAGCTTGTCTTCACCGAGCCGAACCTTCACGTCGCGTTGAACCGGCTCGAAGCGCCACGGCAGATCGGACGCGATGTTGGTGTCGAACCGCACGGTCACTGTCTTATCGGAAACCGACGCAGCGGCACTGTCCGCCCGTTGCGTTGTCCCACCGTAGCCGGTAGCGGCACAAAAAAGGCGGTATAGGGTGGGCGAGTAGGCGACGAGACCGATCATGACGCTCATCGCAACAACGAGCGCTCCAACAACACGCAGGTTCTTCTGTCGGTTGGGCTCCATCGTCGTTCTAACGCTATGTCTCTACATCCCCTTCATGACTCCCATGGCGCCGGCTTTCGCGACGGGGATCTGCAAATCGATTTCGCCGGCCTTTTCGAATTCCAGAACCAACGGAAATGTCTGGCCTTCCTTGAGCTGCTGCTTCACTCCCACAAGCATTATGTGCATACCTCCGGGCTTGAAGGTCACTGTGACGCCGGGATGGATCTCGACTGAGGGCAATGCGCGCATTCGCATTATCCCATTGTCATTGGTCTCCACATGAAATTGGACTTTGCTTGCCATCGGCGTCGATGCGCTGACCAGCCGGTCCGCCGCGGAGCCCCGATTGATGATGGTAAGATACGCCGCTCCGGTCTTGGCCCCGGCCGGTGTTGCACGTGCCCATGGCTGTTCGATGGCGATGGTGCTCGCTGCCGGCGTTTGCGCGGGCGCCTGACCGGCGATACCGACACACATGGAGAGCGCGAGGACGAGAAGTAATCGGTAGGTCATTGACATACCTCTTTCAGGTGCCGGCATGCGCCATGGTAGCGCGCAGCTGATCAGCCATTTTGTCCCCGGCCATGTCGCCGGGAATAACGCTGACGAACTTCCCTTGCGGGTTCATGACGTAGATGTATGCGCTGTGATCGACGAGGTAGTCGTCCCCGTCGCTCTTCTGCGCCGAGACATAGACGCGATAGGCGTGAGCCGCGGCGTCGGTCTGGGTTTTGCTGCCGGTGAGCCCGACGATGCGTGAGTCGAACGACTTGAGGTAATCCGTCATCACCTGAGGCGTGTCACGCTTGGGATCGACGGTAATGAAGAGAGGCTCAATTTTATCCGCTTCCGAACCGAGCTTCTCAAGTGCTGCGCTAATGTTGTTGAGGGCGGTCGGACACGCGTCTGGGCAGAATGTATAGCCGAAATAGATGAGCATCCATTTGCCGCGATAGGCCTGATCGGTAACTGTCTTGCCGCGTGTGTCGACGAGCGTGAATGCGCCGCCAATCGCCGTATTTGGCGATGTGTCGGCAGCTTGCGTGCTGTTCCGGTGTATCGTCAGTGCGACGGTGAGCCAGGCGCCGCAAAGCACAAGGAGGCTGACCGCAAGAACAGCAATGAGGGTGGTTCGACGCGACATCTCACATCTCCATATGACCTGGCATGGGCGGAGCGACCGTGCCGAGCACGCTGACGAGGACGATGATCGAGACGCCGAGGATCTGCTCAAGAACGACGGTCCGCCGAAGCTGGCGAAGGCTCGCCTCTGCGGCCGTGACGTTTGAACCGGAATGCATAATCGTTGGGGTCAGGACGAACCGATTGACCGCAGCCACCCCCATCATCAGTAAGAACAGGCTGATCTTGGCGACGAGGATGCGTCCATACGACGTGCTGAAGAGTGCCCCGAAACTGTCAACCATGAACCAGGTGTCGATACACCCCGTGAGCAGAACAAGACCGACGGCGAGATATCCCATCCGTGAATAACCTCGAAGAAGGTGCTGAGCGGCGCTCCGCTGCGCTGCCAGCTCTGGCTTTCGAAGGCTGTGCAGAGCGAAGCCGAGGGCCGGAAGACTCCCGAGCCAAGTAGCGGCGGCGAGAACGTGGACGACCTGCACGAACGGATGGATGTCGCCCATTAGCCCGCCGTGCATAACGGCGTGGCCCGTCCAAGTGGAGGTCGCGATAAGTAAAGCTGAAAGACCGACCACAATGCCTGACCAAGATTTCAGGTGTTGGATTTTGGCAGGCGCGAAAACCACACAGAGCAGGATCGCGGCGGCGGCGAGGTTCAACTGCCACACTTGGCCGAAACTTGTCCGATACAGCACAGTGGCGACTGTGTGCGGGTTCGCTGCATTGGACCACTCGCCGCTCATCGTTCCGGCTTCGACGTCAAGCCATGCGAGCGACGAAACCAACGTGATGATCGCCGCCGCGATCAATACTGACCGATACCAAGGCCCGAAGACGCGGCGCTCGCTTTCCGGGGCGAAACGCAATCGAAACAGTGAACTCCCAAAAACCAGCATCACGGCGGCAAATTGCCCCACACGGGAGATCGCGAGTGCGGCTTCCATGGTGTCTTACCGGCCGACGGTGAAGGTGAATTGGCCTTCGGTCCGGTGCGTATCGGCCGAGACGACATGCCAGATGACTTTGTAAGTCCCTGGCGGCAACGGTTTCAGCCTTGCCTCGAGTTGGGTCGCGTCACCTCGCGCCACCTTCGCATCGCCCGCGTCAACGCGATTTCCAAATTGGTCAGTCACCTCGACCGAGCTGAAGGCGGGTTCGAGCTGTTCGGTGAACCAGAGTTTGATCTCTGCAGGTGCCGAAGCCACCGAGCTACCGACGGCGGGAGCGGCATGGTCGAGGAAGGCATGTGCCAAAGCGACAGGCGTACGAAAGAGGAATGCTGCCAATGCGAGGCACCAAATAAGGCCGCGATTCGCTACGTCCCCCGCAGCGGCATTTGCCAGCTTGATTCTCATTGGCGCCCTGATCCTTCGCGCCAGGCGTGTCATTGGTCGTCCATCTTTGCGCTCGATCCAAGCTTGAGGCGTTCCCGCACGAGCGCGACTGTTTCAGGACTGTCCCATTCCGCAGGCCCGATTTTGCGGCCAATCTCGCGCCCACTGGGGTCAATGAAGAGCGTTGTCGGAAGACCGACCGCATTGACTTTGCTGGCAGAACCTCCGGACTGATCGAGGAAAATCCCGAGCGATTGCAGACCCAGCTCGGCATAAAACGCCTTCACTACTGAAAGGCCCTGCCGGTCGATCGAAAGCGGCACGACGACGAGATGCGACCCGCCGAGTTCGGCTTGAAGCCGATCGAGAGAGGGCATTTCCTTCCGGCATGGGACACACCAAGTGGCCCAGATATTCAGGAGGACGGGACTGCCTTTGAAGTCCGCGAGGGTACGGGTACGGCCATCGCCGTCAATGAAGCTAAGTTCGGGTAATGCACGAGCCCGATCGAGGAACGAGAACGAGAGGGAAGCCAGGGCCGTTCCCGACTCCGCCGCGACGACCGACCTCTGATTGGACTGCGTATGCGAGAACTCCGTGGCAACGTAGTAGAGCGCGCACCCTCCGACGACGACCAGCGCTATCGCGATCAAAACGAACGACCTGCGTGCCTGTCCGATCATCTGGGCCTCGCCTTACCCTCGTACAGGAACGTGTGCGTGCGGGGGCCGGAGATGCGCGTATTCTTCAGGGCCTCGATCCGAAACCCGCTGTCGCTGATCAGATCGTCCATCTTCCGATTGAGATGGCAGCCTCCGGCGAGACGCGACCACAGTGGATCGAGCCGGTCCTGCCAGCGCGCGACGCTTGCTTCGGGCGCACGTCCGTGCTCGACGAAGAGCAGCGTGCCGCCCGGCCTCAGCACCCGGCGCATATCGCCAAGCGCCTGCGCAACATTCGGAATCGTACACAGGGTCCAGGTCGTGACGACCGTGTCGACGCTGCCGCTATCCAGCGGGATCGCCTCGGCTGATGCGTCGAGCAGCTTAACGGGTGTCGCCGCGGCTTCGGCGCGCCGGCGCGCCATGTTCAAGAGCTCTGATACCGGCTCAAGCCCGATCACCGATTTGACGCCAGCGCCATACAAAGGAAAGTTCAGTCCGGACCCGATTCCGATCTCCAGCACCCGCCCTTGGGCCGCGCCGATGACGCGCTGTCGGAACGGCAAAAGCTGCCTCTGGCGCATCGCCAGATGCGTGAGACGCGGAACGATGTAGCGCTGATAAAAGCTCATTCGCGTGCTTCGTCTTTGCCGCCCGCGGCCGCATGTGCGAAGGCATCCATCACCGCTCCGGAGGTGAGCAGCTCGGGGAGCGGAATGCCCTGTGGTGCGCCCGGCCCGTAAACCACGTCGAGCGGCACGCCATAGCGGCCGAAGCTTTGCAGATATGCCGTGATGAGAGGGTCGGCGCGGGTCCAATCTGCTCGCATCGCGACAACGCGCGCTTCGTGCAGCTGCTCGGCAACCGGCGGGCGATCGAGGACAGCGAGCTCATTCGCCTTACAGGTCAGGCACCAAGCGGCCGTGACATCGACCAGGACGATCTTTCCCGACGCAACCATCCGATGAATCGCCGCTTCATCGAATGGCTGCCACTGGCCGACTTCAGTTTGTGAGCGGGCCGCGTTCGTCGCAACAGCCTCGCCGTTCCACGAGGGAACGAAAACAGCGAGCGCAGCCAGACCAATGGCCACCGTGCCAAGCGAGCGCCTCGCAGCACCGCCAGCGGGCTGGCGCTGTCGCCAACTCAGAGCAACCAACAGCAGCGCGAGCGACCCGCCCGCAATGAGCGCGGGCTCGGTCCCCGCTTCAATTGCCAGCACGGAGAGCAACCAGACAGCGGTACCGAGCAAGGCGAGCCCGAGGACTCGCTCGAACCAGACCATCCACCGTCCCGGTCGCGGCATATACGTAACCAATCCAGGGAAAGCAGCAATCGTGAGGAACGGCGCTGCCATGCCGAGACCGAGCGCGCCAAACACTAGAGTGATATCCATCGGCCCGCGCGCCAGCGCGAAACCGATCGCGGTGCCGACGAAGGGTGCAGAACAGGAAGCTGCCAGCACGGTCGCAAAGGCGCCCGTCAGGAACGCAGTGGTGAAGCGGCCGTAGCCGCGCACTGCCCCGATCGCGTCGGCGACGCCGGCCGGCAGTACGATCGGGGCCCAGCCCCAGAGGCTCGCCCCGAACAAAGTCGTGACCAGCGCCATGCCGGCGAGGAACCAGGGCTGCTGAAACTGGATACCCCAACCGATTGCGCTGCCAGCCGCCTTCAACAGGATCAATACGGCAGCCAAAACACCGAACGACATAATCACGCCGGCCCCGGTCGCCAGGAGACCGAAGCGCGCCGCCCGCCGCTCCGCCCCGGCATAGCGGGCGAGCGATAGCAATTTCAGCGAGAGCACCGGCAGCACGCAGGGCATCAGGTTAAGGATCAACCCACCAAGAAGTGCGAGGCCGAGAATTCCAATACGGCCCATATCGACTGCGAGCGGCAACAAGCTGCCCGACACCGGTGTAATCTCCGTCTCGGCGGCTCGTGAGCCATCAACGACAGTCACTTTGAGGCTCCTGCCGGCGATCGCCGTAGCCGCCTCGCCCGAGACCGGCACCCGAAACGTTACCGTCTTCCCGGTATCAGAAAGTGTCGATTCCGGGTGACCTGGCGCGCCGCTCCGCAGCCCCTCGATAAACAAATCCGGAGACGAAAATGGTGTGCCCGCGCTGGACAACCTCACCGCAAGGACCGCACCTCCAGATTTGGATTCGACCGCCGCTCCCAGCAGATCCATTTGCGCCGCAGACAGGTCGCCGGGGACGAGCGCCCGGGCTTTCACGAGAAGCGGCGCTTCCGGGCCCGGACGCGCGAGGCCGGCGGGCAGCGTAAGATCGAGACTGGCGTGATAGGGGATGCAGATGTCCTTGCAGGACGCGTAATCCACCTCGGCATGGAGATGCAGCGGCTCGCCCGGTTTCGCAAGGCGGACTGCGATCGGAAGCACCACGCCATCCTCGTATCCAACGGTCTCAAGTCCGCCGACCGATGGCAGTCGCGCTGGTGCCGGCCAGGCGATCTCGGCGCCGACGAAGTTCTCCGAACCTTTCCAGTCGATCGAAGGCGCAATCCCGGCATCGCCCGGGCTGCGCCAATAGGTGTGCCATCCGGGCGTCAGTCTGAGCTGGAGGCCCACATCGATTTGCGAGCTCGATCCGGTCGCTTCGACCGCCGAGATCAGGCGCGCTGCACCGTGCCGCTCGGTATCCCAGCTGCTCGTCGCTGCAAACGCCGGCCGGGCGATCGCAAGCGAGAGCAGGACAAGCAGAACAACGTCTACTCGAAGAACGCGCGATCGAGCGAGCGGCGATTTATTCTCACTTTCAAGCCTTCGCATCATTCTTTCGCATC
>MKTV01000101.1:21415-30451 GCA_001898425.1 Rhodospirillales bacterium 69-11 | reverse complement strand
CGTTTCTCGACTGCATCATCTCGGAACAGCCCATCATCCCTCCGGACATCATGCCGCGGGAGCCTTGGCCGATCATGGGGCCGCCTCCCATCATGTTGTCCGAACCACCGCCCATCATTCTGGCGGTGTCCTCTTGTGCATAGAGGATGACGGGAGCGGCCAGCAGTCCCGCCGCCAGAGCCGAGGCCCCGATGATCGTCTTTAATCGGTCTTGCATGGTCTTCTCCCCGTGGGTTGAGTCAGGTCGGATTGACATCCGTCTTGGGCGTCGCGATCTGGCTTGGTGCGTTTTCAGGCTGTTGAGCGCTTGAGCATGACTTGCCGCCCACCATTTTATTCATGCACAAACCGAGCGCGCACATGGCGGCGCACGGCGCAAGTGACAGCAGAACGGGCGCAACACCGATCGCGGCTAGCCAGCTCCAGTTGAGGGCGACTCCCGCCCCGGCAAGCGCCAGACCGAGCAGGATTAAGGCGCGACCCCTGCCGATCCGCGCCCACGCGGGACGAGCCCAATATCGCGCAAGACCCACGACGTCCTGCAGCAAAGACGGCTGTGGTGGCTGGGCGACTTCACGCGTGTTTGTCAGTCCGGGTGTGTTCATTTCGAGACCTCGTCGATGTTGATGTCAGGTTGCTATCCGAATTGCTGTTGCGAACGCGCGACATGCGAACCGCGGCTGCCGTGTCGGTTTCTAGAATGGCAATTGGGCCAGAGCCGCGTTCGCGTCATCGGCGGAGCTCCTCGATGATCGGCACAATCTTCTCTCTAAGGATCTCCGGCGTAATGGGCCCGATTTGCTTGAAGGCGATACGGCCCTCGCGATCGACGACATAGGTCTCGGGAACGCCATAGACGCCCCAGTCGATCGCAACACGCCCGTCGAGATCCGCGCCGGTACGCGTATAGGGATCGCCCATGGCATCCAGCCAAGCCGCAGCCTCGGCGGGCTTGTCCTTGTAGTTGAGCCCGTGGATCGGAACGAAGCCCTGCTCCCTCATCTGAATGAGCAGCGGATGTTCTTCGCGGCAGGCGACGCACCAGGACGCAAACACGTTCACGAGCGACACCTGCCCTTTGAGATCGGTCGTCGACAAGCCGAGCCTGCGCCCCTTGACCGGCGGCAGGCTGAACGCGGGGACTGGCTTGCCTATCAATGTCGAAGGCAAGAGGCTTGGATCGCGATTGAGGCCGATACCCAAGAAGACTGCGACTCCCAGAAAAGCCAGCACCGGGGCAAGCAACAGCGCACGAAATCGCGGCGCGCGTGCCGCATCGCACGGCTGTGCCGCAATCGCTACTTCCGCCTTTGGGACGTTTGCGACGGTCATAGCGCTAGACGACCGCATAAACCTTGGGGGGCCTTTGCCCGATCTCGTAGATCGTCAGCTGCATCTTCGGCCCAGGCATTCCCGGCGTGCCCGTCGGCATTCCGGGAAGGTTGATGCCCGTGATCTTCGGCTTTTCCGAAAGCAGCCGGTTAACGACCTCGATCGGCATGTGACCGCCGACGACATAGTCGCCGATCACTGAGATATGGCAGGGAGCATCCTCGTCCGGGATCCCGTAATTCTGGCCCATGACCAGCAGGTCGTGGCTCGGGAGGACCTTGACCTCGAAGCCGTTGTTGCGGAGGTAATCGGCGTATCCCTCGCAGCACCCGCACTGTGGGTTTTTATAAAGAGTGACCGTGCCTCGCGCCTGCACGGGCGCCGCCATCAGTTTCGCTCCGCCGCCGGCCAATGTCAGGCCGCCAATACCGCCGATCAGCGCCAAGATCGCTCGCCGGCTCCTCTTGGGCTTGGAGAAAATCGGTGAACTGTGATTCCTATTTTTGGAAAGCGGCATGGTCTAGCTCCTTTCAGTCCTGGTGTGTGATGAATGTGCTGATCTCTTCGGGCGCCGCAAAGAACACCAGGGCGCGGTCGCCAACCTGCCCCGCAGGCAGGATCACAGGCTGGCCACGGCGGGGGCCCAGCGTGGTTGAGTCGACCTTGAAGCGCAGATCGGTTTCGCTGAATTCAGCGCCGTGTCCGTCCGCGGTTACGACGTGATACGTGCCACCGGGTGTATAGCTCAGCGTACGGACCTGTTGCTGGGCGCCAACTTTTTTGAGATCGATGAAGGACCGCGTATCGGTATCGTGCGCGGCATTGGCCTGATGCGACTGTGCGGGCCGCGAGAAAAGCGTCCCAATCCCTATCGCGGTCAACGTCAGCAGAGACCGACGACTGGCCTCGTCGCGGCGCGTGTGTTTGTGTGTCACTTGATTTGCGAGCATGTCACTTTGCCTCCGCATCACATTGCTGCTTTATGAATTCGCTGATCTCGCCGGGCGCGGCGAAGAAGATGGAAGCGCGGTCGCCCATCATTCCCGCCGGCATGATGACCGGCTTGCCGGGAAGCGGCCCAGTGTCGCTGGAGTCCGTTTTGAAACGGAGGTTTGACTCCCAGTAATCGGTCGTTCGTCCGTTCGCCGTCGTCACATGGTAGGTATCTCGGCAATAGCCGATTGCCCCGATTTGATGGTCGGCGCCCAGCTTCTTCAGATCCTCGAACTGCGGCGCCGTCATCGCGGCTGGCAGTTTGAGCTGGCCGCTGCTCTCGGCCTTAAGAAACGCGATCAGATTGTCCCGTTGCTGCGCATCGGCGACGCCGGGAAAGTTCATGCTGGTTCCGGGAATGAAGGCTGCAGGAGATTTGATCCACGCATTCAACGTCTCCTGGTTCCACACCACCTCGGACGATTTGAGTGCCCGAGAGTAGCGACCGAAGCTTTTGAGGCTTCCGGCCCTGCGGCCCCAGACGCCGGCGAGGCTCGGGCCCGTCATGCTCCGATCGGTCGCAAGCGAATGACACGCCGCGCAGGACCTGAAGACTTTGACGCCTTCGCCCGGATCGCCCGCGGCGAAAGCGGTCGGGATCAGCGCCCTTACGGCTATCAAGAGGCCGACTGCGACTAGCATCGGATGAATCACATTCTTCATCACGCCACCCGAATGATCGTCATGAGGCCGCCGACCTGATGCTCCATGACGTGGCAATGCAGCATCCAATCGCCGGGGTTGTCCGCGACGAATGCGACCCGCACTCGTTCACGCGGGCGGACGAGCACGGTGTCACCCCATACGTTATGCGGTTCGGGCCTGCCGTCGCGATCGATCACCTGAAAGCTGTGGCCGTGAAGGTGCATCGGGTGCCACCACGCGGTCTCGTTGCGCATGTCGAGAATGCAGCTCCGGCCGCGCACGATCTCGAACAGCGGCGGCATGCCGGGACTACCGTCGCCGGTCATAGATTGGCCGTTGATGGCCCATGTGGCGTTGCCGCCCATGCCCATCATGCCGCCACCCATCCCCATGCCGCCCATCATCCCGCCCTGGAGCTGGACTTCATGGACGGAAGCCGTCTTCAGATCGGGGCGCGGCACCGGGTTGGACGGCAGCCGCAACGACCCGTCGGAGGGATGCGGGCGAACCGGCGGCGCTTTGTCGTATTCGAAGCGGACGAGCGTGTAGGCGAGCCGGTCGTAGAAATCGTCGACGACGCGGTACGACTTTCCGGGTTCGCCCTGCATGTCCAGCATCACGTCGGCCCGCATTGCCGGGCCGAGCAGAATCCGTCCGCTGTCAGGTTGATGCGGTTCGCAAGGCTGACCGTCGAGCGCGACGATCGTCGGCCGATGCCCCTCGAAGCGCAGCGCCGTGATACGTGCGATCGCCGCGTTAAGCAGTCGCAGCCGGATTCGCTCGCCGGCGCGAACCTGCACGGCGTCGGGCACGCGTCCATTGATCGTGACGGTGTTGCCGACCCGCCCGTCCATCGCGGCTTCCATGCGGTTGTTGAAGCCGGGTGCGATCTGTGCGTCGCCCGTCAAGCGCCAATCCTGGATGGTCCAGAGCAGGTCACGGTCCACCTGGGGCGGGCTCGCCTCCCCGACGATCAACGCGCCCGCAAGGCCGCGCCCCATCTGTATGAGGCTGTCGTCATGCGAGTGGTACCAGAAGGTGCCCGCGTCGGGCGGGGTGAAGGCGTAGTCGAAGCGCTCGCCGGGTCTGATCGGCTTCTGCGTGAGGTTAGGTACGCCATCCATCGCGTTCGGCAGACGAATGCCATGCCAGTGGACCGTCGTGGTTTCGGTCAATCCATTCTCGACGGTCGCTCGAAACGGCGTGCCCTGCTGGACTCGCAGGACCGGGCCCGGCTCGATGCCGTTGTAGGCCCACACCTCGGTCGGCGGATGCTCGTCACCGACCATGCGGACGCGTGCCTTGCCGGGCCGCAGTGTGGTGGTCAGACCAAGCGCGGCTGGACTGTCGTCAGCGCGTACGGGCCGGGACAGCGCGCCGAAGGCGCAGGCAAGACCTGCCTGCAGGAATTGGCGTCGGCCCAAGGCCGAAGGAAAGATCAATGGCATACCACATCGTCCGTCTGGCGCTTGCCCCGCCTCGTCGCCGATAGGCCGAAGGGCAAGTCTCCATCCCGCGCGTGACGCGCGGGCTCATAACAGCTCGGTCCCGCGCACCGGCCTCAGCCGGCGGGCGGGTTAGTCGAGGACGATGGGTCTAGGTGGGAACGGGTCGGGAGCGGGATCGGCTCCAGCCAGCCGCGCGGCGGGTGGCCAAATATAATCGGCCCGAAGGGCGATGCGCCCCGGCAAGAGCGCCGGCATGGGAAGAACCGCCGGAGCGGATACACAGGCGAGAACGGGACAGACCGGCATCTTGTCGGGAGCCGTACCGCCTGACTGATGCTGGTCGGGGCAGTTCTGGCATGGCTGATCGCCCGCCATTCCCGCCATATGATCCCCGGACACGCCCATCGGCATCGCGCGCACGCCTACCGGCATCGCGACCGCAAGGGCGACGATGAGGACGAGAAGCGCGCGGACGACCGACTTCGCCATGGCCGAAAGGTAACGCCACCCCGGGGTCATTTCAAGCGGATCCGGGGAAATGCGATCCCGCACGGGGTCGAGGGGACCGGTTTCAGAATGCGACAATGGGCATGCACGCCTTGATTTTGTTGGAGATTGCCGTACCCACATGGCCTAGATGCGCGTCGACCGCTCCGCTCGCCCTCGCGAGCGATTGAAAGCCCGCACGAGCGGGTGGCGATAGAGCGCATAAAAGATCAGGGGCACTCCTACCGCGCTTGGCACGAACCAGAATGCCAGGTCCGGGAGTTTTCTCCACAGCGGCAAATTCCGGCCGTTGTCCACATAGAACGCCGTCAGCATCAGAATGTAAGATGCGCCCATGCCGACAAGATGAAGTCGAAGCCATTGCTTCCAATGTCGACGGGCAGCGGTACGCCCTAGACCGGCGGCACAAAATGAAAGTGCTCCGAGAATGAACAAGGGATAGTTCGCGGCCCAACGCATGAAAGACAGCGCGCTCATCGTGATAAACACACCAAACACGCACCAAAAATAAACCGTGCCAAAGTTCGAGTGTCGTCCATGACCCTTGCTACTCAGCATCGCAACGGCCCCGGAAACGACGGCCGCGAAGCCGAGCAAGACGTGGACGCCGACGATCGCGAGAAATACCGGATCGGCCGAGGGGATCGGGATGCCTAGAACCACGGTGGTATTTTCGTGGGCCAATGTCGCCATCCGATCAGGCATTCCTATGCGTATCGCTCGGCATCGTAATCCATCAGTAGCCATGCTCGGTCAGGCGAGGTCGGTTCGTCTATATGGCCGTGGGATCTGCTAGCTGCAAAAGGCCTCCGCCGCAGCTTAGCGCCACCACAAACTTAGATCGATCCGCATCCGGGCCGCTTGGCGACCCACCGCGCAGTCCTTCTCCACAAGAGGCTTGACCTTGGAGTTAGCTCCAAGCCGTAAGTTCGGGCTGAACCAGCGCCGACTGTCGCGAGAACGGAGAATGGAATGAAAACGACGATTTTCAGAATCGAAGGCATGAACTGCGATGCGTGCGCGAACACGATCAAGGGCCTGGTCGAAAAGGAACCCGGCGTGCGGATGGCGTCCGTTTCGTTCTCCCAAGGCCGGGCGCGCGTCCTGTACGACCCCAAGGCAACCCCAGAAGACCGCCTTGTTGAGGTGATCCAAAGGCCCGGTTTTCGGGTCGTGGCCCGGGAAGGGGTAGCGCAAGCGGGCTGCTAAAGCGCCTGCGCACGCAAGCGACCAGACGCGATGGAGAATTCAATGAGTACCGCCGCAACAGCCGAAACTAATTTCACACTGTGGAGCGAAGAACCCTCATCGAGGCCAAATCGTCGCAAGATCCGAGCGCGCATCGGCGGTCTCCATTGCTCGCTCTGCACCGGCACGATCGAGAAGGCGCTTGGGCGTCTGCCAGGCGTTGACAAGGTGGCGGTGAGCCTGACGCACGAACAGGCTCTGGTCGAATACGACCCGGCCGTGGCTCGTCCGGAATTCTTCCTCCAGACGCTGCGGGATATCGGCTACACGATTTCCGACCCGCGCAAGCTGAGGCCGTTCGAGGAAGAAGAGCGTGACCTTGTGCGCGAGGCGCGGCGCTTTGTCGTTGCCGTCGTGCTAAGTGTCGCCTCGATCCCGATAATCGCGGATCCCGCGGTCGGGTGGATCGGCTTTCTGCCCGCACTGGTTTGCCTCAGCCTCGGCGCCTTTGTCTTTCTCGTCCTGAGATCGACCGGCCTCTGGATCGCGACAGCGAGCGCTACCGGGCTTGGCGCGATGTCGCTGACGTTGCTCTATCTCAACTTGCAGGGATATCTGATCACTGCTGCTCCCTGGCTCACCGGTGCGCTCGCCTTCGCGCTGGTATTTGGTGTCGGCAGGCACATCCTCTACATGGCCGTCCAGGCGCTTCGGCGCGGCATCCTCAACCAGCATGTACTTCTCGAGATCGGCGCATTCGCTGGCATCGCCGGCGGCGTAATCGGGCTCATATTGATGCGGCCAGGTTATCCGACGGCCGCGTTTTTCGCGGTGTCGGTAATGGTCGGCACCTACCACATCTTCTCGGAATGGCTGTCGCTTATCGTCAAGACGCGGAGCTCCCAGGCGGTCAAGCGCCTCCTGGACCTGCAGCCTGAGACCGCGCGAATCGTGCGCGGAACCCAGGAAATCGAAATGCCGATTGAGGACGTCGCAGTGGACGATCTCGTACGCATCCGTCCTGGCGAGCGCGTCCCAGCAGACGGGACGGTGGTTGAAGGGCGTTCGGGCGTCGATCAATCGCTGGTGACCGGCGAATCCATCCCGGTCGAAAAGGTCAAGGGTGATTCAGTCATCGGCGGCTCGATTAACGGCACCGGCACTCTCTTGGTGCAGATAACTGCCATCGGTGAGGGCAGCTTCCTGAGCCAGGTGATCCGCCATGTCGAGGATGCTCGGGCTCTAAAACCCGGCCTCCTTCATCTTGTCGACCGAGTGCTGCGGATTTACACGCCGACCGTTCTGTTGATCGCCGCTTTCGCGGTGATCGGCTGGCTCATCGGGTCCTGGCTCGGCACCGGGCAGGTCGACGTGGAGCGCGCCGTCTTCGCGGGTCTCAGCGTGCTTGTGATGGGCTACCCCTGCGCCGTCGGCATCTCGGCACCGCTCTCGATCGTGCGCGGCGCCGGTCAAGCGGCCGAACGGGGAATCCTCATGCGAACCGGTGAAGCCTTCCAAGGCTTCCGGCTGGTCAAGCGGATCGTGCTCGACAAGACCGGCACCCTCACCGAGGGCCGTCCCGTTGTGCGTGAGATCGAGACTGTCGGCGTCAGCGAGCCCGAGCTGCTCGCGGTTGCCGCTGCCGCAGAAACCTCTTCGGAGCATCCACTCGCTCAGGCTGTGGTCAAGGCCGCATTCGATCGTGGCGCGACGCCATCCGATGTCGCCTCATTCGAAGCGTTCCCCGGCAAGGGCGTCGTCGCGCGCATCGACGCCGGCGAGGTTGTCGTCGGCAGCCCGCGGTTCCTCGCCGACCAAAACATCGACCTCGCGCGTCTTCGCAACATCATCGAAGCTCTTGAAGCCAAGGGACGAACGGTGATCGCTGTCGCGCGCGATGGGCGCGCGCTAGGCGTCGTCGCACTGGGCGATACCCTTCGACCTGACGCTCGCTCGACCGTCATGGCGTTGCGCAATGCCGGTCTCAAGACAATCCTCGTCACGGGCGACAACGAACGTGCGGCGCAACGCGTCGCGGACGAGCTGGGCGTCGATCGGGTGCATGCCGGTGTCTTGCCGCAGGACAAGGCCGGGATCGTGCGGGAGCTGCAGGCCGACGCCCGAGTCGCGATGGTCGGCGACGGCATCAACGATGCACCGGCTCTGATGCAAGCCGATATCGGCATCGCCATGGGGGGCGGTACCGATATCGCGATCGAAGCCGCGGATATCATTATTCTGTCGAACCGCCTGGCAGCACTTCCCGAGGCGCGCGAGATCAGCGGACGGAGCTATCGGAAGATGGTGCAGAACGTGACGCTGGCCTTTCTTTTCAACGGGGCCGGCATTCCGCTCGCGGCGACGGGGCTGATTCACCCGGTATGGGCGATGGTGGCGATGGCCGTGAGCGTCACCGCGATCTTCTTCAACTCGCTATGGGGAAGCCCGCGACTCTTTTTCGACGCGATCCGCAGCGTCGGCCGACCGATAGTGCCGACATCCCTACAGGCGGCGTGACCAAGAAATGATTGGAGCTGTGGAAACGGCGGCGGCGAGCGACGAGCGCCGACGCGAACGCCTTCTCAAGGTGCTCGCCGTCGCGACCTTCATCATCTTCTTCCAGGCCTACATGGTGGCTCCGATTATACCCGCCCTGTCGAGTGCCTTCGGAGTGCCGGTCGAGACAGTCGGGCTCATCGTGCCGGCCTATTTGATCCCCTACGGGATTGCGACCCTCGCGTACGGTCTCCTGGCAGATCAGCTGGGCATCCACCGCGTGATGTTCGCGTCCTTGGCCACCTTTGCAACGCTCACGATGCTATCCGCAACGGCGCGGTCGATTGAACAGCTCATGCTGTGGCGGCTGGTGACCGGGATCGGGGCGAGCGGCGTGGTTCCGCTCGCCTTGGCGTTGGTTGGCCGG
>MKTV01000101.1:15829-21381 GCA_001898425.1 Rhodospirillales bacterium 69-11 | reverse complement strand
GCTGGCTGTTCGGCGCGATGGCCGGCGGCATGGCCTTCGGTTCACCGCTGGGTGCGATGATCGTACCGTTCGCGGGCTGGCAAGGTCTGTTCCTCGTCGTCGGCGCGACCGGCGCGGCACTGCTTCTCGTCCTTCTACCTTACCGAACCCTCATTGCCGCGACGATTCAGCCGGTAACGGGTACGATCCGAGATCTCTTTCAAGGCTACCGAGAGCTGCTCGGCACGCCGCGCGGACAACGCACCTACGGCTACGTCCTTATCAACTCCATCTTTCATTCCGGCGTCTTCACCTGGCTTGGCGTGTTCTTCGAGCGGCGCTATGGCGTCGGGCCGGTGGGTATCGGCCTAGCGCTGCTGGGTTATGGCGTGCCTGGTTTCCTGTTCGGACCGGTGATCGGCCGCGCGGCGGATCGCTGGGGCCGCGCCCGACTGATACCCATCGGCCTTTTTCTGAGCACCCTGGCTGCAGCGGCTCTGCTGTACGGCTTTCCGATGGTCCTGGCCCCGGTGATCGCGATGGTCCTGTCCTTGGGCTACGACATGACCCAGCCGCTCTTCGCCGGGATCGTCACTTCGCTCGGCGGCAAGCGACCTGGGCAAGCGATGGGGCTGAATGTCTTCACGCTGTTTGTCGGTTTCGGGCTTGGAAGCCTCGTCTTCGGTCAGCTGATACGCTTCGGGTTCCCGCTCGCCCTGGGGGTATTCGCAGCCATCGAACTCGCCATCGCCTTTTTGTCCCTAGCGCTGTTCCGTGCCGAGGTTCCGGCACGGACGAGGCCAGATGCCTTGGTTCGGGAGACACACAACTAAGCCGGTTTGGTCACCCAAGCCCTGTTCGCCGGCCCGGAGGTCGCTCGCCCCTTGACCTTGGAGTATACTCCAGGGTCCAGAACATCCCTGGAGAATCGACATGTTCACGATCGGCAAACTCGCCGGCCTCACCGGCGTCAGCAACGACACGCTCCGCTACTACGAGCAGGAAGACCTGATCAGGCCTGCCGACAAGAGCCCGGCAGGCTATCGGCTCTACGATCAGGAATCGGCCCGGCGCATTCACTTCATCAAGCATGCCCAAGCCTGTGGCTTCACGCTGGCCGAAATACGCGAGCTCCTGATGCTGCGAGGCCTCGACCAAGCCTGCTGCGGCGACGTCCGAACACGGGCGATCGAAAAGAAGCTTCAAATCGAACAGAAAATTCGAGCAATGAGGGCCATGTCCCGGGCGCTCGATCACTTGATCGAAGACTGCGCGGACGAGACCAAGCCGGTGAAGGAGTGCGCGATCATCGCGGCACTCGAACGAGCGAACCTTTCAGCGCCGATTCAATCGCCATGAAGATCGAGCTGTTCTACACGCCTGGCTGTTCTGCTTGCCTGGCGCGGCACGACGAGCTTCGTGCTGCCGCAAAGGCTGTGGTCAGAGATCTCGACTGGCATGACGTTGACGTCCTCGAAAATATGGAGCGCGCCGTCGATCTCGGTGTGGCGACACTGCCCTCGATCGTTATCGACGGTGAGCTCACGTTCACCTCGATGCCTACAGTCACCCAGTTCCGCAATGCGCTGGTCCAGCGCGATCGAGGTCGCTCCTGATGGATGTCGAGACGCTTCGCTCTGCGGTCGAACATGCCGGTATTGCTGCTGCGGGCGTCGCCTTCCTGGCTGGGCTTGCGTTCAGCTTCAACCCCGTTGCGCTCGCCTCCATACCGGTCTCACTCGCATACGTGACCAAGGGTCGGGACAGGGGCCAAGCATTGCTTTTCGGCTCGATGTTTATTCTCGGATTGATCCTCACACATGGCGTCCTTGGACTCATCGCGGGACTAGGCGGCAAATGGGCCGCCGACCTCACGGGCCGCGGCTGGGGCCTGTTCCTCGGGCCGCTCTTGATCGTGCTTGGCCTGATGTGGGCCGGATGGCTTCGCATTCCACTGCCGTCTTTCGGTTTCCGAGCCACACGCCCCGCCGCCGCCGGAGGCGCCTTCCTGCTCGGGATTCCGTTCGCGATCGCGGTCTGTCCCGTATGCACGCCGGCGCTGGTCGTTCTCCTTGGCGTGACGGCCGGATTAGGGTCGGCGTTGCTTGGCGTGGTTCTGTTGCTGGCCTTCGCCCTTGGCCGCGCGGTTCCGATTGCGTTCGGCGCTTTTGCCGTGGGGTGGGTTGAGAATCTCAAGCCCATCGCCGGCTTCCGCCGCGGGTTCGAAATCGCCGGCGGGCTGACGCTGATCTTCATGGGCTTCTACATGCTCAACGCAGTGCTGATTTGGATACCCGCGTTGGCCATCTGAGATGCAAGTGACAACCAATACCGTCGACACCCAATTAAACGACATGGTGCGCGGGCGGATTGCGGCCGCCATTGCGAGCCTCCTCGCGGCGCTTGCAGCCTCGTCGTGCTGCCTGTTGCCCGTGGTTCTGTTTACGCTTGGCGTGGGTGGCGCCTGGATTGGCAATCTCGTCCGCTTAGCGCCGCTCCAGCCATATTTCATCGCGGCGGCGGCCGCTTCCCTGGGCGCCGGCTATTGGCTGGTGTACCGCTCGCGCAACGCATGCGCGAACCACGGAACGTGCAGCACGCCCATCGCTGACCGGCTAGTCACGAGCGTTCTCGCCGTGGCGACGGTTCTCGTGGTGCTTGCCATCGGCTTCAAGTTCTTAGCGCCCATGCTCTCGTCCTGAGGGAGAACGCCATGACGAGGTTCGTCATTTCCCTTGTCGTTATTCTTCTTGTGTCACCGCAGTCGGCATCCGCCGCGGAGCGAACCGTGCTCCTGACCGTAAGCAATATGTACTGCGAGGCGTGTCCGTACATAGTGAAAAAGACCCTCGAGCGCGTGGCCGGCGTGTCGAAGGTGAGCGTGTCATTCCAGGACAAAACTGCCGTGGTGGTCTTCGATGACGAGAAAACTCGCGTAGAGGATCTCACCAGCGCGACGGCCAAAGCCGGTTTCCCATCAGAGCCGAAAAGTTGATCCAATTCGTCGGATCAACTTTTCGGCCTGGAGTAAATAGCCGTATGTCGGACCGCGTCGTGGAGTATCAGTCAATTGTCAAGTGTCCGATCTGCGGCCACGAGACGGCTGAGACCATGCCGGCCAATGCCTGCGTTTGGATCTACACCTGCAGGAACTGTGGGCAATCGTTGAAACCGAAGCCAGGCGACTGCTGTGTTTTCTGCTCGTACGGATCGATCGCCTGTCCACCGATGCAAGTGGAGAATCCGGCTTGCCTGCCAGGAGATGGCTGATAGCGCAGCGGCAGCAACCCAATTAGTTGCTCATCGCTGTTGCGAAGCCGTGTTCGTATTGCGCCAGACCATCGCTTGCTATCGACTACTTTCGCTGGCGAGGATTTCCCCGGAACCCGCTACGGCATTCCATTCTACTCCACAATACTCCCCGTCACGCCCACTCGATTCTCTCAATGCATCGTAACGCGCTGATTTATAAGCGCAAAATATTTCTTCCGACGGTCAAAGCCCGACCGTCGGACCGTCAAAATTTTCGGCTTTTGATTCTAAAGGAAAATTTGCGCGTTCTAAGTTTTTTGCGCTTCCAGCCACTATCGCTGTCGATTGGTCGATTTTTCTTCTGACACCCGCTGGCAGACCGACTCCAACAGATTCCAAAAAGACCGTCACGGGTCTTCTACCACATGAACGCGTCGACG
The DNA here is from genome assembly GCA_001898425.1 of Rhodospirillales bacterium 69-11. Taxonomy (GTDB): domain Bacteria; phylum Pseudomonadota; class Alphaproteobacteria; order Acetobacterales; family Acetobacteraceae; genus Rhodopila. Next base: position 17,710 of record MKTV01000101.1, on the reverse strand, counting down.
AACATGCTCGGCCTGTCGAACGAAGATCAATCCTCCGCTTCGGCGGCTAACAGGCGCTCCTCAAGCTCTTCGACGAACGGCGATCGCCCAAGGCGTTGGGCACCGTACCGGCCTGGGATCCAGCCCGAATAGAGCATGTGCACTGCGTCGCGCGCGCGAGTCAGCCCAACATAAAACAGACGACGGCTCTCCCGAAGCTCATCTTCGGTCTCGCGCCGCCAGGGCATCGCGCCCATATCCATACCGACCATGATCACGACGTCATATTCGCAGCCCTTGGCGGAATGCAGCGTCAAAAGATTGATGTGCGACGGCGAGCCATCGCGACCCCCGAGGCTCTTGATATCGAGCCCTTCAAGCTTGCCGCCACGCGCAAAGGCTTCACTCATGCGACGCACCTGCTCACGTTGATCGGCGAGGCTTGGTTCGCTCGCTGTCAGCGGATCGACCAGCGCCGCCCGGATCGCGGCGACGAACGACACAGCAGCGCCTTCGTCGGCACGATGCTCGGACAAGAATGACGTCAACGTTCGGGCCGCACGCCGCATTTCGAGTTCGCTTGCGCGCCCCGACCGAAATCCAACCCATCGAGAAATGAGCCCCCCAAGCTGAGGTCGGCCAGCGCGCCAGCCTCCCGCACACCAAGCTGCGCAGTCCTCGATCCAACTCGTGAGGGCGACCTTCTTGTAAGGGGCGGCGTTGTCGACGCGAATATAGTCGTAGCCCGCCGCCGTGAGAGCGTCGGCGAAGACGTCGCCGACATTGGCAGCGCGGTATAGGATCGCGACATCTCCGATAACACGGCCCGGCTTTTCCGCTAGAGACGCCGGAATAAGGTTCCCGACGACATAGGCAGCTTGGTCTTCCAAGCCACCGGGTCGTTCGGTGAATTCAATGACTGCTTGGCGGCGCGGGTCGAGGGGCTGGTAGCCGCGCGCCTCACCCAGAGCCAGTTCGGACGCGCGGATGATCCTTCCCGCCGAACGGTAGTTGAGCTGGAGCTGCACTGACTCGACGTCGTCACGACTAGCAAGCTCGAGCAGCAAGGCACCATCTGCGCCAGCAAAGCCGTAGACCGATTGGTCGGCATCGCCGACGGCAAACAGCCGCACACCGCCCTCGAATGCGAGACGTTTCACAATCCGGTGGAGCGGCACACCCAGGTCCTGATATTCATCAACCGCAAGCACAGGCCAGCGCGCTTGAATCGCCGGTAGTACCCAATCGTGGTCGGAGACTAATCGGTTGCCGAAGATTACCAGATCGTCAAAATCGATCAGACCGGCCCGCCGCAACGCCGCTTCATAGCCCTCGATGATGCGAGCAAGATCGGGGTCGCTCTCCCAGTCAGGCGCATCCCGGTCGAGATGGACGCGCCGATACTTGCCCATGTCGTGTGTTTTATAGGGCTGGCCGATTCCGAGCAGACGCTCAGCCACCTGTTTGAACGCAGAATCGGCCTGGCGCGTCGTTGCGAGCGTCAGTGGATACGGCACGTCCAGTCCCGCGAGCCGCGCATAAGGCATCAGGATATGGCGAAGGCAGAAGCCGTGCACAGTACCCACGAAGAGGTTGGGTGCGTCGCGCAAGCCAAGCACCTCCAGCCGCCGCGTCAGCTCCCTGGCACATTCCTGACTGTAAGTGATGCAGGCGACACCGCGCGGCGCTCTCACATCTTCGGCAAGGATCCGCGCCAGCTTGAGCACTAGCGTCTTGGTCTTTCCGCTTCCTGGCCCTGCGAGGACGACGCAGTGCCCACGCGAGTCGTAGGCAGCCTGTTGCCCTGGGTTGCCGACTAGATCGCCGGCGTACCGCAGATAGGCGGCACTGGTGCTACGCAACGGCATCGCGGATGCGTTCCAGCCCAGTCCGAATGTAAGC
>MKTV01000101.1:0-15820 GCA_001898425.1 Rhodospirillales bacterium 69-11 | reverse complement strand
CCGCTCTGTCGCGCCAGGCGCCAGCCGTTGAGCGAAGCGTCCCTTGCCAACTCGCTCGATCAACCCGAGCAGCCGATCAACATTCACGGTCGCGGGATTTGCCACCCAGCCATCAATCTCCTCACGTCCAGCCCGCCGCAGCGGCAGCTCCGATTTGAGGACCTGGCCCATACGGCGCGCGAACCCAGAGCCGAAGAGTTCCGGTTCGAGTGTACCGCCGTTGACGAAAATGCCAAGCCGCTCACCGCGCCGAAAGATTGCGGCGTCGGCGAGATCGTCATATGCGGGGCCCGGCTCAACAATCTCTAGGAGCTTTTGAACCCGTCCGCGTGCTAGCGGAGAGCCTGCCCCAACCGGGTCGAGGTCTGTCAAGACGACATGCGGGATGGCAAGGCCTGCCGGTCCGAGCAGCTTTACATATGGTGCGAAATTGGTGCCCCCAACCGAGCAGACCGATATGCCTTGCTGGTCGAGGTGAATGTCCAGCGCCTCGGCGAAGGCCGGGACGAGGAACCGCTCGGCATCACCTTCGACCAGAATGACGCCGCGGGCAAAGAACAGTTCGCCTCGCGTCACGTCGATGTAGCGCTGAAGGTCGGCTTCGTCCGTCGCGGTTAGCGGCGTCTTCGCGGTCGAAACGCCGACGGTGCGATTGCCGTCGCCACGCAGCAGCACCAGTGAACGTAGCGGCGCGATGCTGGCGATGTGCGGCGAGTGTGTGGTCAGGATCGTCGTCAGCCGCGACGCGAGTGCTGGCCCTTCGTTGCCGTCACCCTCGGCATCGTCGTCCTCATCCCCCGCCTCATCCGCCTCTGCCAGAAAGTGACGATAGACGAGCCTTTGCACCTGCGGGTGCAGGTGCGCCTCAGGCTCCTCGACAGCGAGGAAGGTGTGGTCACGTTCTCCGTCCTCCACAAGGCGATCGAGTTCGAGGCTCTTCAGCGCGAGGAAAATCAAGTTGGCGGTGCCAAGGCTAGCATCGGCCACACCGCGAGCACCGTCATCGATAAGCAAGCGAAGCGCACGCAACAGTGCGTCGATCCGGGTCGGGGCAAGCCCCAGCGAGATCGTGGTCGCATGCGCCGGGCCGACCATCTCTTCAAGGCGACCGCTGATTGTCTGCGCGACGGTCTGGACCTCATCCCGTTCGGCAAGCGCATCTTGCGCCGTATCGACCGCCTCTTGGATGGCGTCGCGATCGGCCTCAATTAATCCGGCGGCCAAACCCTCGATCAACGGCCGCAACGGAGAGCGCCGCCAAGTCGCCAAATCCTTCTCCGCATCGCGCAGAGCTGCGAGTACATCCAACGGCAGCATACGCCGCAGCCCTGGGCGCATCGCATTGTCTGGATCGATACCACCGAACAGTATGTACTCATAATCTGCGATGCTTCGCGGCTCGCCCTCCAATCCGACCTTGGGTTGGAAACGGTAGGTAAGGCGCGAGACCATCGGTGGTCCCGGATCAACGATGCAGTCACCCAAGTGCGCGAGCAGTCGCGGATCGTATTCGAAGTCCGTGAGCTCGATGGCGATCTCTATAACCGCGCCGAGCTTGTCGTCGCCCAAGCCGTCCCAGAAGTGTTCAAGCCCCAGTTGGCGGTCACGTTCGGCGAGCCCCGGATCGAGAATAAGCTGAAGAGCGAAGATCAGATTGCTCTTACCAACCTTGTTCTCTCCGACGACCACCAGGTTGTCACCCGTTTCGATCTCGAACTCCGAGAAGTTCGCAAAATTATTGATTCTGATTTTCGAGATACGCACGCTGCCCCCCTATCCACGCCATCGTCATCTTCTTCTTTTTGGCTGTGCGACGCTATTACTGAGCCACTGCCGCACGTTGCCTTCCCGCAATATCGCTGGCGTGCATTTTTGAGAATCCCCCGTACGCACTCTACGCTGTCTGAAGGTTGAGGTCGCGGACGGGGATATAGGCGCGATTGGTTTCAGCCGCTCGCCTAGCCTTTTCTTCAAGCACTGCAATGAGCGAAACGCGACGTGAAAGCACCTCATAAAGATCTAGCCCATCGACACAGATGAGGTTTGTCCGCCGACCACGGCTGAATGCCTCCAAGCCCTCTTGTGTGAAGCCCGAGTTGCTGACGAACAAGCCTCGCGTCCACACGGCCTTGCCGGAAACTTTTCCGGAAAATGCCATAAGGTCAGCGAAGCCAATTTGCGGCCCGTGCCACTTCGCCTCGACTAAGTACGTTTCCGTGTGTAGCCGAAAGCTGCCATCAATTTGCTCTCCCACGATACGGAAGGATCCGCGAGGCGCCAGATCGAATGCAGCAAACACGTCCGAGAGAAAGCCCTCGAATCGCAGCCCTCGTTCCTGTGGGTTTAGGTTGGAAATCTCCATCAAGCGAGCAATCAGCGACTGAGCTGAGGCCTCCGAGAGCTTTAACTGGATGGTAGCGTGAAAAGGCTTCGATGACTCGCCGAAGCTCCGTAAGAAAGCTGGATCAAGAAGCTCCGGTATTTTGAAAGATACACCTGGCAGCGCCGCATTCAGACGATCGATTTCGTCGCGACTAAGCGGGTTACCCTTCCCGCGGCGCCACGTCATCGACTGGTGGACGATAGCGACGATCAGCGTGGTAAAACGGCTGCGACGATACTCCAACGTCCGCTTCAGGAGTTCGACGATCGCTGGCCGCTTGCTCCCAGCGATCCAGAAGTCGCCAACTCCGGCTTGCGCAGCGGCGAGCGGGAAAGCCGTCTTGTTATTGCCGCTCCCGGGCAGGAAGTCGTAGAGAAGATCGGCGATGTTCTCTACGGCCTGCGCCTCTGCCAGCGACAACATAATTCACTCCTCCGACGAAACGAGTCTAAGCGCCGGTCGCGGACGGCTTCGATCGTTGCTGTGAGGAACGCCGTTGAGGCTCGTCAATGCCAATCCGAACACTAATTCATCAATATCTCTAGGATTTATGCGCAGTGAATCCGCAATCTCCTCTTTGCTGATACTTTCCTTTCGAAGTGCTGCGAACACTTTTTGTAGCACCTGCGAAATCTCGCGAAGACCGCCGTCCGGCTCATTTTTCCTAAATCCGCGCGACGATATCTCGATATAAAGCTTGCGATAATGCCATTCAGACAGAAGATCGAGCTTATGGAGGCGATACGTCATCGCCGCCAGGGACACGCCCCAGATCTTCTTGAGCCGCATGAGGTTGTCGATAGTGGCAAAGCGCGGCGCATGTGCACGTACGCTGGCTGGCGGCATAAGTAATGCCGACGCAAAAGCGTTGGCGTCCTGCTCGGCCTCTTGACCATTGGGCGCTGCATGACGATGCAGGATCAGATGCCCAAGTTCGTGGGCGGCGTCGAAGCGCCCGTGCTCCGCGGACTTTAGCGTATTAAGAAATACGAACGGGCGATCCCGACGCCACAAGGAAAACGCGTCAACCTCGGCGGCGTCGATGGCCAGGGAATAGACACGCACCCCCTTCGCCTCAAGCAAGTGAATCATATTCTTGATCGGGAGCTCTCCGAGCCCCCAGGCTCGTCGCAATGCCGCCGCAGCCGTCTCGGGATTGGAGTCACGGCCAAGATCGGGAAGCTCGGGTGGCGGCAGATCAAATCGCGCTTCAATCCATTCGTTCAACAACATCGCTATGGCGCCGCTGCCGAGCGCCGTGTCACGTTGGCGCGCAGTCATCTTGGACAACGACCGAAAACTCGCCGTATCAATTGCCGGCTCCTCGATGTCATCGCCGAAGAAGAATGCCTGCGGGAAGCTCAGTGTACGGGCGATAGCAGCCAAGCGTTCAGGCTCTGGGCTGAACTCACCCGTCTCATAGGCCGACACCGATCTCAGTTCCACGCCAACGCATGCGGCGAGGCGTGTCTTGGTTAGACCACGTCGCCGACGAGCCCAAGTAAGGCGTGTTGGGTTGAAGGTATCAACGGCGGTCATGCCTTCCGCTTCACATCGATATCGAGATCCGGCCCTTGCGGTGTCACGACTTCCACATCTGCGCCATCCAGCGGGATCGACGGCAACATGATCCGTTCCTGCCAACGCGTGATTCGGCCATCGGACGAAAGCTGGGATGGCAACGATAGCTCACACCGCACCTCCTCGTTGGAGCGATGCAGCAGCAGAAACCAGGTTAAAGGCCCCTCGTCGCCTCGTACATGCGGCATGTCCGGAAGCGGCAGATCCAGTTCGAGCTGCACCTGGTTGACCGAGATCGCGTCGGCCGTGCTGACGCCCTTCGGCGCCCTGTTGCTCACGCTTGCGGTTGGGATTCCAGTGCCGGCGTCGCCGGAGGCAATGTTGATGGCCATCGAGCCATCAGGGTGCACCACTAAAGCGTAGTTCTTCTCATCCGATCGCGTCCACCCGAGCGGCAGCAGCCCTTCCCGGAGCGCTGCTACAGCTTCCATCCAAGCCGCGATGCCAATGGCGAATGGCGGATGATTCGCGGTGAAGCTGACCCACGACAAGTACCAACGCCGCGCGGCATGCGCGAGAGGTTCAACGGTAAGCCCCATAGAGGCCAACCGGCCCCCCACGTCATCGGCATCTACATATACAGGCAGGCTTGCGACCATCGGGTTTCACCAAGACAGATGAGGTTCCGGTTTTTCTACCTCAAATGAGGGAGAAAAACAAGAACCTCCGTCATCGCCCAGTTATGCTGTCTTCCCCGAGATGCCGCAGGTTGTCGCTAATCCGAGCCCTTACCTCCGCAACTGATTGGCCCCACACCTCCGCCAACAATGTGATCGCCTGCTCCGCATCCCACGGCAACGCCGGGCGTCCGTCTAGCTGCGCGAACGGACCGTCTGTCTCCGTGAGAACACGATCACTTGGCATTCTGGCTGCCAACGCTCGCCCCTTATCGCCGGAGAGCATGGCCGGGCCAATACTGAACCAGCAGCCCAGTTCTACGGCCTGCGCCAACTCCCGCGGCGTCCCGGAAAACCAATGCAGGATCGGAAGGCCAGCGCCGGGATGCGCAGCCAACGTGTCCAGGACGGGGCGCGCGGCGCGGCGGCTGTGAACCGAGAGGATCCGTCCTCCTGCTTTTTCACACAGCTCCAGGATGCGTGTGAACGTTGCAATTTGATCATGCCAGTGGCGCTTGTACTCCGGGCCGCCATCGAGACCCGTCTCCCCCACATAGCGATTTTCCGGAAGCAGCCGCTCAAACAATGGCAACTCACCTTTCCGCTCATGCGCAATCTGCGGGTGGAGGCCGAGCGCTGTTCGTATCCGCGGCGCGCTTCGCGCCAGCGCGGCCGTACCAGCCCATGCCGATGGGGTCGTGGTCACAGACAAGACGTAGACGCCCCGCGCTACGCACTCTCGCACCACCGCATGGGGATCTGGATAGAGATCGAGATGACAGTGAAAGTCGATCATGTAACGCCGTAGGCTTGGTGCAGGCGCGTCAATTCAGCCAAACCACGTTCCACCATAGCTCGAAGCGCGGCGCGATCTGAAATCATCGGCGAACCGAGCGAATTCCCCAGCCAAACTTCAAAGCCATCGGCGGCGACGGCTGCGAGCGCCATGGCAACGGACCGCACATCATCGAAACCGGCGTGATCGTCGTCGTTTTTCCCGAGCGCCTCATAGACGTAGCCGGTCGTGTCCGGTACGCCGCCCCAGACCATGAAAGCGGCTCGCCGGACTTGGCAGGGTACACACCGACCACATTGATGATAGTTGAAGCGTTGGAATCTGCCGCAGCTCGTCGAACGAACTGCTTCGGCCTTGAGCAGATCCTGATCTGCGCAGCCCCGCAGCATCTCCCCTTTTGTCTTTGCGATGTAAGGATTTTCGATACGGATGCGTAGGTCTGCCGCATCAAGGATGTGCTGCAAACGGGTCAGGTATTCCGGATGTGCTGTCCGAGTGCTCAAGCTCCCGAGACGCCCGCCGGTCAGCGGCGGGTTGATAGCAATAAAGCCATTTTCGCACACGTACAGCGGCACTGAGTGTCCTTGATGGTGCCGCTGCAAGCTGGTCGCCGCTGCCACACCGAATGCGATGAAAACCAGTGACCGAGCCCGTTGCGATGATTCCTGGATACCTGGTGAATGAGCATTGTGATTGAGCTGAAGATGATTGAGCCCACCGCCAATGCGGCTCGCGAAATCAACCTGCTTGTCGGCGTCGCCGCGGACGGTCTGGCTCACCACGAACGGCTTTCGGCCGGCAGCAACCAAATCGATTGCGCCAATGAGGCTATCGAGCCCGCCGGATAGGAGCGCAACACAGTCTTCGGCGGGATAGACAGGATTGCGCGGCGGCGCTGGCAGCAGCCCGCCCTCCTGAAACCGAAACGTCCAGAGGTCTGTTGTCAAAAAGCCCAGTGCTTCTGAAAGCGCTCTCGCTTGGCCAGTCCAGAAAGTGGGGTCCGCAACTGCGACGTCGATCTCGAATTCTCGTGTCCAGCCGTCCGGGCTATGGTCTCGCAAACCCGCAAAATCCGCCGTCACGACTGAGAGTGCGATCGACAGCAGGTCCCAAGCCCGCGCAGCCGGCACGAGGTGGCGCCGTTGAATTTCCGATTTCACCGCATCTCCGGCGCTGCCGCGATCCGGCGATCCTGCCTGGCCATATAGAACGACATGCAACGCGTCGCCCGTTTCTATGGACGCACTCGTGCCGGGGCCGCAGACGAGCTTCATTCTGCGTATCCTTCGAACACATCGAATGTGTCTTTAAGAGCGTCCCGCACGACCTGGCCGATCCGCCCTGCGGTCAACATGCGGCCTGCCTCACGCAACTTGCGAAACGATGCCGCCACGGTTTGTTTGACGTAGTCACGCACCTGCTTCAATCGCGCCAGGGCGGCCGCGGCGCTCGGAGCTTTTTCGACAATCGCCTTTCCTACATCGAGCTCGAACCGGCGAAACACATCGATAGCCGTGAATCGTTCGATGGCGAATCCGCGCTGGTCGGGATCGAGGTTTAAGAGGTCGGCTTCAGGGAAACGCGTCAGCAACTCGGACAAGGCGTCGCGGATCGCGGCCCGCTCAGCTTCCGCGTCTTGCGTTCCGTCCACCGGTCGGACCGCCTCGACAACTGCATCCATAACCTCGTTCACCGAACGACCCGCTAGCAACGCCGGGTCGAGCGGGCTGCCGGGCGCCGCCGGTTGGCCTGATGCCACACCGGCCAACGCGCCGCCCAAGGCGCCCGCCGTCGCGGCTGTACTGCCGAACCGCTGCGTGGTGACGTTTGAGCCGCCATATCCGGTCCGCACATAGTGACCGAGACTGCGGCGCATATCACGCTCGTCACCCGTGCGGGCAAAGTCACCGATGCTGCGGCGCGTGCCTGCGAACCGGGCGGGCGGCGCAATCGGTACGACACGCGGGGCCGACGGCGGGGTTGGCGCAGCGGGCGCACTTCCGTCTGCGTCGCCAGGCGCACCCTCATCACCGTCCGCCGGAGGCGCTGCCGCAGGTGGATCTCCGGCAGGCGGATCGGGAGTCCAGGAGGGCACCATCGGGACGCCGCCACCAGGGCCCCCGCTAGACTGCGACGTTCCCATTCTCTCTCTGCCTCTTGATGGCGGCCTTCACCGGCCGGGACACCTGCCCACGGTCCCAGACGTCGAACACGCTCTGCGACCAGGACTGGTCGCCGATCTTCGGAACGATGTTCGGCTGTATTTGCGCCGCCGGTCGCTCGCCCAGGAATGCCGCCAACCGTGCGCCTTGCGGAGGATCGGCTTCGGCGAGTACCAAACATGCTTCCAGGATCGGCGGGACACCCCACTCCTGCTCTTGACGAGCCTTGTCAAGAAGCCGGTCCATCATCACCGTCGTCTCGGCCCGCGGCACTCGCAGTAAACGGGGCTTCAACGTCGTCGCCATGTCCGGATGCTGGAGCAAAGCGGCCAGAAGCTCCGCCGCTTCGGAAGAGAGCCGGTCCTCTGGTGTGATGAGTGGTGTGTGCTCGCGGCTGACATAGAGCGCACCCCGCAAGTCGGTGTCTGCCAGCGCGGGCGGCAGGGTCAGCCATTCCTTCACAAAAGGCTCGTCCCACGGCGCCGGCGCTTCCAAATCCCGTCCCGCAACCGCACGTTCTTCCCAATCGGCCAGAAACGTTGGCTTGCCGTCGTCGCTGGCGCTCACCTTGGCGATCAGCTCGGCATAAGCCTTCGGATTGCCCAGCCGTTCGAAGAGCAACAGCTTGGCGAGCACCGCCTCGTCGACGCCGACTCCTTGGGCATTCGAGATCGTCATCCGGATGGCGAGCGCGTTGAGAAACCGCTTAATCAGGCGGGGGTTGCCTGCGATCCCGGACGCGGTCGTCATCAGAGGCGCAAGCCGATCCGCCGTATCGAATTTGCCAATAAGCTCGGCAGGCAGCGGCGCGTGCAGCGATTGGACGAAGGCCCGGTCCACACGTTTACCCTGCCAGGTCTGGCGCAATTGTGCGCAAACCCCGGCTCGGATCTTCTCCTGGGTCTCGGCATCCAGCTCGCTGTTCTCAACGAACAGCAGCATCATATAGGCACGGACCTCCTGAGTGCCGAGCGGCGGCACACGGATCGGCACCTGGATCAGCTTGTCGAAATAGTTGGTGACGAGGAGATCGTCCGGCACGCCTTCGAAGTGCCGACGCACCGCATGCTTGATCATGTCGTTGTCAGCGGCGATCACGAAGGCCGTATTCTTCAGGAAGAGGAACAGCCGAATCGCTTCCAATGTGGAGATCGTGGTCTCAGGCAGGCACCGGTCGAGATCATCGATTAGCACGACCAAGGTTACGCCGAGCTCATCCAAGGTCTCTTCGAACGTGTCGCGAAGCGCCTGGATTTCTTTGGGCGGCGAAGTCTCCTCCTTGGGCTTGAGGAGGCCGCCCGCGGCTTCTGCGACCTCGCCGGCTTTCCCTTTTGCCTCATCCACCAGCTTGCCATCGACGCCACTGGTGAGCGCACGCTGGCCGAGGCCCCAGATTTCGCCGATCAGCCCCGTTGGCGGGAGCCCAAACGACATCGCGACGGCCGAGCCCGCGACCAATTTCGCCGCTCGCAGCCAGTTGACGCGCTTCAGGAGCGCCTTTGCCTTGTCGAGGCCTTTTTGGCGTGCCTTAGCTTCTGCCTCTAGCTTTGTCGCGATCACGTCCATCAGGGCGGCGCGCGCATCGTCGTAGCCCTGATAGAGCCATGCGTTGAACTCGACGAAAACGAACTCGCGCTCGCCTTCTTGCCGGGGACGTTTGGCTAGGGACGCCTGGATCAACTTGATCATCGACGATTTGCCGATGCCCCAAGCGCCGGAAACGCCGATCGAGATCGGTCGGCCGCGCGCCTGCACAACGATCTCGGCGACCGTGTCCGACACGCCGGAAAAGTTCAGGAAGTCTCGTTCAGTCTCATTGTCGGGCCACATTGCGCTGGCGCCCTTATATATTGGTCGACATGATCGCCTCCCGGCCGCAGGCAGCCGGTTGGAAAGGTCCACTGCGGATGAAGCGAATAGCCCCCTTTGGCAACACGCCGAGGGCATGATACATTTCCTCGGATGAAAGCTCAAGAGACCCGAGGAACTGTATCGGCCGAGTCCCGCCCCCAGCGGGACCAGCTCGCTACGTTTCTGCGCGAGCGCGGCATCGCTCGCCTGGCCGAAATCCGCCGGGCCGGCATCACTGCAGCCACCGTCTCCCGGCTGGAGCGAGAGGGCTTCGTCACCAGACTTGGCCGCGGACTCTATCAGCTCGCGGACGCCGCCCCTGAAGGCAATCATAGCCTTGCCGAGGCCGCCAAGCGGGTGCCCAAGGGCGTCATTTGCCTCGTCTCGGCCCTCGCGTTTCACGGTATCACTGACCAGATGCCGCGACGGGTATGGATCGCCATCGGCCCCAAGGACTGGAAGCCCCAGATCGACTATCCGCCACTGCGCATCGTCCGCTTCGCCGACAAATTTCTGCGCGACGGCGTCGAGACGCATGACATCGAAGGGGTTCCGGTCCCGATCTTCGGCGTAGCGAAGACGATCGCTGACGCTTTCCGCCACCGCCGCTCCGTTGGGATCGACGTCGCCGTCCCCGCTCTGAAAGAGGCACTACGCCAGCGCAAGACCACGCCATCCGAAATCTCGGCATGCGCGATACGAAGCGGCGTCTGGAACGCGCTTCGCCCTTACCTCGAAGCGTTCACCGCCGATGGCTAAGCCGCCGACGAACATCGCCGCATCCGTACGGGCTCGCCTGCTCAATCTCGCGCGGCAGACCAATCAACCGTTCGACGTTCTGCTGACGCGCTTCGTCCACGAGCGACTGCTCTATCGGCTGAGCCGCTCGCCGCACGCAGACCGCTTTGTCCTGAAGGGCGCCATGCTACTCACCACCTGGCTACCGGAGACAGCCCGCGGCACGCGCGACCTTGACCTCTTGGGATTTGGCGATGCCAGCGAGCAGCGCATCCTCGGCATTTTCCGCGAAGTCCTGGCGATCGCCGAGGACGACGGCGTAGCTTTTGACATCGATGCGCTGCAGATCGGACTCATCCGCGAGGAGCTGGAATACGGTGGCGTCCGCCTCCGCGGGACGGCATCACTCTCAGGCGCACGCATTGCGGTCGTCGTCGATATCGGCTTCGGCGATTCCGTGGAGCCAGGCCTTGAGACAATCGACTATCCCGCGCTGCTCGACCTTCCGGCGCCGAGGTTGCGTGCTTACGCCCCCGAGACGGTCATCGCCGAGAAGTTCCAGGCCATGGTCGCGCTCGGGCGCGCCAACAGCCGCATGAAAGACTTCTACGACATCTGGATCCTGACCAAGACCTTTGACTTCGCCCCGGACCGGTTGGCGCGGGCCATCGCCGCGACGTTCGCGCGTCGGCAAACTGAGATTCCGGCGGATCGGCCGGACGCACTCACCCCGGATTTTGCTGACGATCCTCTCAAGCAGCGGCAATGGGCAGCCTTCGTTGCCGACATCAATCATGCTCCCAGGCAGCTTGCGCTGGTCGTAGGAGATCTGGCGCCTTTTCTCATGGATGCCGCAGCGCTGGCCCAGCACCAGCTTCGCCCATAGCTGCAACGAGCATTTCGCTCGAGGATGTCCAGCTCATCTTCGCGCCCGGGTCATCGCTTGGTGGCGCGCGTCCCAAGGCGTCGGTGAGCACGGCCGCCTTTCCTTCGCGAAATTCCCCGAAGAGACCGACGACTAGAGCATGGAGACCTGGGAAGATCGCCTTGCGTCTCGCCGGGCGCGCGGGCATCGCTACGCCCTCCCACGAATTGCTGCAGGTCGGCGGCACGGCGGTGCCTCTGTCGTGGCGCTTCGATCGCGCCGGCGCCATTCGCATCCCGTTCCTCTCCGCCATGGCCATGACCGGGTCGAAGGACGGCGAGCACGGCAGCTACCCCGAGATCGTCGATGCGCTCCCTCGGCATGGCGCTCAAGCGAAGACCGACGCCCAGGCGCTCTATCGTCGCGTCGCCTTCAACGTGCTGATCTCGAACGTCGTTGATCACCTGCGCAACCACGGCTTCCTGTGGCTCGGCAAAGCAGGCTGGTCTCTCTCCCCCGTCTATGATCTCAACCCTGTGCCGACCGATCTCAAGGCCCGCGTGCTGACCACGAACATCGATCTGAACGAAGGCACTTGCTCCCTCGACCTGCTCGTGGCTGCTTCGGAATATTTCGGCCTCGGCCTCGCGGCGGCGCGCGCCATCATCAAGGAAGTTGCGATCGTGACAGCGACCTGGCGGGAGACCGCGAAAGGGCCGGCGCCCGGCACGCGGAGATCACCCGCATGGCCAGCGCCTTTGAGCACGACGATCTCAAGCGGGCGCTCGCGCTGTGACGCGACCTTCATCAACCGCTTCGATCGTGCATACGCGACGTCCTTCTGACCCATGACACCGTCTATGGCTCATTTGAAATTATCGCATCTATCGTAGCCCAACTGCGATAGTTTGCGCGCTCTCAAATGGGGAAAGCCTTCCCCCTGGCCGGCGCCGCGGTCGCCGGCACACCCCCTTCTGCGGGGAGATCCCCGCAACGCCCCCTGTAGAGTGAGAGTGCGGACTGGGTTTTCCGTGACGGGTTCAGGACTGGAGGAGAGGCCTCCGGCGCCCGTCGCGGAGAACCGCGATGTCGAGACACACCGCTCATACTCATACCGGCGCAGATCGGACGAACCTCTATGATGAGATCACGAATAAGATCATCACGGAGCTGGCGGCCGGGCGCGTGCCCTGGGTCCAGCCTTGGGGGACCCCGGCGGCGAAAGCGCCGCTCGCCTTGCCGAACAACGCCTCAACCGGCCGGCGATACTCGGGGATCAACGTCCTGATCCTTTGGGGGGCGGTGATCGAGCACGGCTTCCCTACGCAGAGCTGGCTGACCTTCCGCCAAGCGCTTTCGCTCGGCGGCAATGTTCGCAAGGGAGAGCACGGCACGACCGTCGTCTATGCTGATCGTTTCATTCCGGACGATGAGAGGAAGCGGTCCCAGGAGACCGGAGAAGAAGCTCAGGCGATCCCGTTCTTGAAGCGCTTTACCGTCTTCAACCTCGCGCAATGCGAAGGTCTTCCCGAGGATCTCGCCGTCGTCGCGCCGCCGCCCGAGCCCGGGCTGATCGAACCTACCGTCGAGGCGCTGATCAAAGCGATAGCGATCGACTTCCGTATCGGTGGTAATCGCGCCTTTTACGCGCCTGATGCGGACTACGTCCAGGTTCCGCCCCCGCAAGCCTATTTCGAGGCGATTAACTGGCATCGCACGGCCTTGCACGAGCTCGGCCACGCCAGCGGCCATGTCTCACGGCTCAACCGCGATCTTTCCGGCTCGTTCGGCTCCAAGAAGTACGCCTTCGAGGAACTGATCGCCGAGATGAACGCCGCGTTTTGCTGCGCCTCCCTCGGCATTATCCCGACTGTGCGACACGCCGACTATATCGGCTCCTGGCTCGAGGTGCTCCGCGAGGATAATCGCGCGATCGTTCGTGCGGCATCGCAGGCGAGCAAGGCCGCCAATTATCTGCTCGACTTCCTGCCCGAGCATCAGAAGGCCCTATCGGAGACCTCCGGCGAACGGAGGGCGGCATGATCCTCCTGACCCCGGAATTGCGCGGGCGTCTGCTCACCAACGGCCGCCGCAGCGGCCTCGACCATGTGCCCGTCGTGAAGTTCTTCAATCCACTGGGGATAGGCACCTGGCTCGCGACCGAGCTCGACCTTGGTGGCGACACCCTGTTCGGGCTCGCCGATCTTGGCGAACCCGAGCTTGGATCCTTCAGCCTCGCCGAGATGGCATCGGTCCGCTTGCCGTTCGGCATGAGCATCGAACGCGACATCCTGTTCGAGGGTCTATTCCCGCTCTCGGTCTATGCCGAGGCGGCGCGCCAGGCAGGCAGCATCGTGTGCAGCGAACGCCTGCTGCGCGCAGCGGCGACCGCTTTGCGGAGAGAGTGCTAATGCGCTTTCGCCGCTGGCCACGGCCAGCCGCGATGGCATCAGATCCAGACTTACTGCCTGTCATCGACATTCGCGCTGTCCGGGATCGACTGTTCCTTACCTCATCCCTTTGGCGCGACATCAATGACCATCATCAAACCGCCGCCACCATCCATCTCTGCATTATTGTTCGTCGTGTGATGTGGGATGTGGCAATGAATCAACCATTTGCCCGGATTACGCGCGGTCCACACGACGTCGTATCGCTGCCCAGGCCCGATTTCGACCGTATCGGCCATGTAACGCGCAGAAGGTTGTAATGTTTGTCCGTCGATCGCGACGACTTCGAAAGGTCCACCATGAATATGCATGGGGTGGATAAAGCCATTGTTGGTACCGATAAAGCGTACTTTTACGGTCTCGCCAACCTTCATATGAATCGTGTCTGTTGCGGGATAGGCTTTGCCGTTGATTGTGAAGTAGTTCGGCATACCGCCGTCCATCGGCATCGCTGGATAGGTTAGGCCCTCTCGCATCAGCCATTCCTGCAGTTCCACGACATATTCATGATCCGCCTTGATCTCATCGTCGAAATTTTTTGGATCGACGATGAAGGCGCCATATAGGCCAAGGGCCTGCGTGCGATCTGGATTAGCGTGAGGATGATAAAAATACGTCCCGCTCTGCTGCACCGTAAATTCATATGTGTACGAGCCGCCCGGTGGCACCGGCTCCTGTGTAACATGAGCTGGTCCGTCCATCTGATTGGGCAAGATGAGCCCATGCCAATGAAGTGTCGTTTCCTCGGGAAGCTGGTTGTGCAAGACCACACGTACATGGTCGCCTTCACGCACCCGTATCCTCGGTCCAGGAATCTGACCGTTGTAGGCGTAGGCGTCGACGGTAATCCCAGGCAAAATTGTCCAGCGGATAGGTGATGCGGTGAGCTCGAAGACTTTAACTCCGTTTTCGTCTCGATATGGCAGTAGTTGATCTCCACGCACGTCAAGGCCGTACGACGCAGTAACCTGGCGCGGCAGGATTGCTGCCATGTCCCGCATCGTGTCTACCGATGTGTCACGGTCCATGATCATCCCTGGAGGCATAATTAAACCTCCGACTTCACGTGCCGATACGGACAGATTCAACCAATTGGCTGGCGCAACCAAGCCGACAAATAGAAATAAGACTGAAACACCGCCAACAGCGGCGCGCTGAGTCGCCGTAGACTGCGTCTCCATGTCATGTCCGTGACCGCCGTGCCTCCCGTCGCGACTGGACGAAGCCCGCTCATGGTCGCCGCTCGAGGCCCCATTCGCGGTCATCAGCCCATGCTTGAGCTTCACCGCCACCATCCAGACATTTGCTGGATAGGCCAGCACGTAACCCGCCATAACGCCCAAAGACATGACGCCCCAAAATAGCAACTGGGCCGGATCCATTGCGCGCATGTCGCGCCCCATCATCAGGAAGCTCATCACCGGCGCCATTGCCGCCATCATGAAGTTCATGCTGATGAACTCGGGCAAAAAGCTGCGCTTCACGTTCTCCCAATAGCTTCCGCCCATCATGGACTGCATGAACAGCGACTGGAAAATGAAGAGGCCGAAGCCGAAGCCTGCCAAATATTCAACAATAAGGTCGATCCACATGGGAAGCCCGAGCGCGGCTGTGACAACAGCAGCAACGATGATTCCGGTCGCGTCGCCCGCAATGCAGTGGATTGCTGAACCTACTCCTTGTTTCCATAGAGGCTTGATGAACTGCTCATGCGTGCCGGGCTTAGGCTCCTTATCCGCCAGCACGTAAAGTAGGAGTCCGAGTGGACCCGTGTAGAGCGTTACGAGGATGAATCCCCACTTCATCACCACTGGTTCTGGGTTGTTTCGGTATTGGTCGATACCGACGTAGATCGTCGCCGCAAACGCCAATAGAAACCAGCCTGCCAGAAAATAGTCGATGGGCTGGACAAACATTCGGATATCCCTCAGCTACGCACATCGTTCGTGAGCTACGTGCGCATAGCTGACACGCGACCTCTGGAGCTCCGGCCGAACGGATACCGGTGTGCCCATATTATTTTCAACTCGCGACGCCTCAAGCAATCGCCCTCAAATCGCCGCATCAGAATCAGGCGCCCAGAATCACCACCGGAAATGTCGCAACGGCAACCGTCGGACAAAGCCTGCCCTTCTCTGGCAAACTTCCGCGCATCCACATAACGCCGAAGCGGGTTCGCCGTTCCAAGGACTACTTTGATGGTCGCTTTTGGTCACGATCTAGACATCGAGCCGGAAAACTCTGAGAACCCTGAAGCGCCCACGCGTTGTGCCCGCGGGGCCCAGCAATTCCGTGGCCTCACGCCAATTCCTGATGCATCTGCGCCATCGGGCACCCGCAGACACGGCTGCCAAGAGGAAGAGGGCTGCGCCGGTCT
>MKTV01000100.1:40244-41489 GCA_001898425.1 Rhodospirillales bacterium 69-11 | reverse complement strand
TCCGTGCTTGAACAGCATCCTCGGGAGAAGACGTGGCGGATGTCGGTTGTCCCGCACAAGATGTCGGGGCGTTCGGGCGTAGAGAAAGAAACCATGGCGTAGGAAAAGGTGGGATCGTTTGCCCTGCAAATACCGCAACGATACCCCTCGCTGTACCGGGCCTGGGCCGCCAGACGTCGAACCCAACGCTGGCGAAGTGCGGTTTCGACGTGGGCCGTGAGCTCCGTGACGCAGCGTGCGATCCTTCAGCACGGGATCGCCGATGCGGTGTCAACCGACGATGAGGACGGTGCTTATCCCTCGCGCGTCGTGGCCGTCAGAAGCGGTTGAGGCTCATTCTGCGATGTCCCGCCTGGTCGCAACGGAAGGGGTTCGGCGAAGACCGTCATCCGCGCCCACGCCGTACCGGCGATGAAGAGTGCGCCGGTCCAGGCAAGCACCTCGCGCCAGACGAGCGACGGGACGCCGATCTCCGAGAGTCCGAGAACTGCGTGATAGCCCGCAATCGCCGCAGGAACGGCGAAGGCGGCCGCGATCGCGGCGCGCAGGGGTAGCGGGCGAACGATCGCGAACGCGATCTGGCCGAGGCCGAGGGTCAGCGCGCCGGCGACAATGCCGACAACAAATGCGCCGACGACGCCGGCGCCGCTATGAAACGCCGCCATCCCGGCCGTCAGTCCAACGAAGAATGGCAAGGCGTAGACGGCGAGCGTGAAGATCAGCCAGCAGAACAGGCCGATCCCAAAAACGCCGAGGATGAGTCCGATGACAAGCATGGTGGCGCCTCCGTGACAGAAACTGTGACGGTCGCGCCTTCCACCACCACCACGGCGCGATCGGAAGTATAGACAAAAATCGGTTGCGATGGGAGGGGGGACCATCGTCGCCGCACGCCATAGCGCCCGCAAGCTGGAACCCCCGAGCCGATCATGCCGGTGTCGTTCGTGCTGGCTGACAGGCGCAACATCACGACAATGGGCTGACCTACGGTGATGGAGTTTGGGCGGCGCTTTATGCGCCGCCCTCGCCGAATTTCCACACCGGGATGCCGAGCTTCTTCGCCTTGTCGGCGAGGTTGTCCTGGATGCCCGTGCCGGGGAAGTGAAGGACCCCGATCGGCAGGACCGCGAGCATCGCATCGTTGCGCTTGAACGGGGCGGCCTTCGCGTGCTTCGTCCAGTCGGGCTTGAACGCGATCTGCGGCACCTTGCGGTTGCTCGCCCATTTGGCGGCGATGAGTTCGGC
>MKTV01000100.1:1872-40167 GCA_001898425.1 Rhodospirillales bacterium 69-11 | reverse complement strand
GGCGATGATCGTTGAAGTCGAGCCCGCCGGTAAGCGCGATCTTCGGTCCGGGCGGCAGCATCACTTCGGTCTCCGCGCGGCGCTTGGCAGCCAGGAAATCGCGGCTGTCGATCATCGCGGCGGTAAGCGTGCGATGGTTGACCAGCGATCCGGAGCGGGGACGCCAGGACGAGCCGGTGTGAACTTCGAACCGTTCGGCGGCCTGGTCGCGGAAGAGCTCCATGCAGTTGCGGCGCTCGGTGAGCGTGATGCCTTCGGCTGTCAGCCGTTCGAGTTCGACGGATCGCACCTCCGAGCCGTTCTGCTCGCGCTGGCTCCGCTGCTGCGCCAGCTCGTTGTCGTCGAGTTCGCGTTCGATGCGACCTGTGGCGCGGTGGAAGAGATTGACGGTCGACCAGAGCAAGTCCTCGAGGTCCGGTTCGAGACGTGTGTCGTTCAGGGTCGAGACCAGGGCGTCGAAGATGTCTGCGACGGCGCCGGCCACGGCACTGCCATCGGGAAGTGGTCTCGGATCGGGCTCGTCCTGGAAGGGGCGGTAGCCATAGAGCTGGAGCTCGTTGAGGACGCGATCGGTCGGGGATGAGCTGTGCGGCGGTTCGAATTCGAGGTCGTCGTGGTCGGTCGCCATGGTGAGGTCCTTTGCCGGATCGGCCGCGCCCATCGCGGCCTTCGTGGCGATCAACAGACGGCGGGCGGCGCGGCCCAGAACCCGGAGCGCAGCGCAGGGCCGCAGCGCCAGCGGAGGATGGCGGAGCCCGGCTATTTTGCTTCGCGATGCAAAGGCGGCTCTGCCGCCGGCGGAAAATAGCTGGGCGCAGCCATTGCCGGGCCGGGCCGCTTGCCGTCCGATCGCCCTCTAGAAGGCCAGGGCGCGGACTCTTTCCGGCTATTTGGCCTCTCCCCGACCGGCAGTGGAGACATCCGAACTGCTGCTGCTCAGCCCGTCTCGGCCGGCATCAGGAGCATGAAGCGGGCGACGTCTTGTGGGACGAGCTGCACCCGCAAGTCCGCCCCAAGTGCATCGAGGCCAAAGGAGCGCAGATCCTCGTTGAAGTCGCCACGCCTGGGCGTCCATACGATCGTCTCGACGCCGGTTGCCTCGGCGCGTTCGGTCAGAGCTGTCGCGGCCACTTCGCCGGCCGCATCATTGTCGCGAGCGATATAGAGCCGGCGCAGCATCGGCGGGAGCAGAAGTGCCGCGAGGTGATTGGCCGAGAGCGCGGCGGCCATTGGCAGGGTTGGCAACACGCAGCGCAACGACAGTATGGTCTCGATGCCTTCTCCGGCGGCGAGTACGTCGTTCGCCACGCCGAAGCGCACGGCGTTGCCAAGGAGGTCGCCCATCGCGCGTCGCGGCGTGTCGATCGGCGCCTTGCCGAGACGAACAAGGTCGAAGCCATCGGGATCGAGCCAGGTCCGGTGCGCGCCGGTGAGCCGGTCCTCGAGATCGGTCACGCGCGCGATCATCGCAGGCCAGGTCTCGGTCGGCGAATGCTCGTCGGGCCGGTAGTAGCAGCGCGGATGGAAGCGCAGCGCGCCGTCGTCGAGCAAAGGCATAATGCCGCGATTACGGAGATACGTCTCTACGAGTGTGCGCATCACCGGTTGCGACATGGAGAAGAGCCGCTGTGCAGCCTGTGGCGAGCCGATCTGCGCGGGAAGTCGCGCATGTTTTGGCGGAGGCTGCGGTTCGCTGCGCGGCAGGCTCAAGAAGCGGCGGGCTTCGGCGGCGACGTCAAGGAAGTCGATGAGGCCACAGCTCTCGCGAATGATGTCCAGAAGATCGCCGTGCTCGCCAGTAGCGGCGTCGGTCCATTTGCCGGCCGGCCCTTTCGTAGATTCCTTGAGCCGGACAAACATGGAGCGGCCCGGTGTGTTGCGCGCGTCGCCCACCAGCCAGTAGCGGCCTTCGCGGCGGCCGTTGGAGAGATAGTGGCGGCACACGGCCTCGGCCTCGCGCCCGAGGCGTTGTGCCAATTCGGAGGCGTCGCGTGGCATCACGCGGCCTCCCGTTCGGCAATGCGCTCGACGGGATAGCGGTCGAGTACCCGCGCTAGGATCGCGACGCCCGAAGCGTCGGTCGGCACGAACATGCGCAGCTTCCACGAGATAATCTCATGGAAGAGCCCGTAAGCTTTGAGCCGATCGCGCATCGTGTCGTTGAACCCGGACAGTTCGATGCGCCCGGCGCCCATGACGCGGACGCGGCGGAGCTGAAGGCCTTCGGCGAGTTCGAAGACGGTTCGCCCGTCCAAGAGGGAGGCGAAAGCATCGTCTGGTGTAAGCGTCGGCGCGTCCGCCGCGAGCGCGGTCGCCACCCAAGCAGGCGAAACCTTGCGGCCGATGATCCGCTCGCCGGTATCGGTTTGAAGCCGGTAGACACGCGTCGAGTCGTTCGGGAGCCGCTTCCAGATCGGCAGGAGCAAGCCGGCTACGACGTGGATCGTGCTGTCGGTGAACTCCGGCACGGAAGCGATCTCTGCCTGCCATGCCGCGGCGAAGCGTGCGCGATCGACCTCCGTCCAGTGGCTTTCCGCCATCACCTTCAGCGGAAGGCTATGATTCTCCATCGGCCGGATCAGCCGCACGCGCCGCTCGATCTCGCCGTCGTCAAGCATGAGGCTCGGCGCCGGGACCTGAACGGCCGCGCGGCCCGAGCGCTCGTTGATAAGGAGCAGGGCGCGCGGATCGGAGAGCTGATCGAGCGCCTCGTCCTGCGTGACGGGGCGATTACGCCGGCGTTCGATGATGCTGAGCAGCCGGGTCTCCGCGCCGATGCCGGGATGCATGTAGATGATCCGCCGGTCGGTGATGATGAAGCTCTCGGCGCGCAGCGTCTCCAAGCCGACATCGTAGGTGCCGGATGCGATCGCGCCCTCGATGCGAGCCGTTAGCAACTGCTCGAACGCAGTGAACAGGATGTTCTGCAGGTCGATCGTCAGCGCCAGCAAGCGATTAAGGAAGGTCGTGATCGACGGCAGCTCTTCCTTGATGCCGTTCGCGTCCGTGAGCTTGAGGCCGGTCGCGTCCTCGAAGGTCTTAAGCGAACAGCCCTCGACCTTGCCGCGGACGAGCAGCATGTAGAGCTGGCGCAACGCATCGCGCCCGTAATGGCTTTCGAGATTGTCCTCAGGCCTGAACAGCCCCTGGCCGCCGGTCTGACGCTGGCCACGCGTGATCGCGCCCAGCGTGTCGAGGCGGCGCGCGATCGTGCTTAGAAAGCGTTTCTCCGCCTTCACGTCCGTCGCGATCGGCCGGAACAGCGGCGGCTGCGCCTGGTTGGTGCGGTTGGTACGGCCGAGGCCCTGGATGGCGGCATCCGCCTTCCAGCCGGGTTCGAGCAGGTAATGGACCCGCAGCCTGCGATTCCGCGCCGACAGCTCAGCATGATAGCTGCGCCCAGTGCCACCGGCGTCGCTGAAGACGAGGATGCGTTTGGCGTCATCCATGAAGGCGGCGGTCTCGGCGAGGTTCGCCGCGGCGGCGCGATTTTCGACCTGCAGCCGATCACCCTTACGGATGACGCGCCGCGAGCGGCCGGTAACTTCGGCGACCATGTCGGCGCCGAAACGCTGGACGATCTGGTCCAGTGCGCCCGGCACGGGTGGGAGCGAAGCGAGCTTCTCGATCAACCGGTCGCGGCGTGCGACCGCCTCCCGACTCTCGACCGGCTGGCCGTCGCGATAGGCGGGTCGGGACGAGAGATTGCCTTCGCTGTCGGTAAGCAGCTCGTAGAGCTGCACCGGGAAAGAATGGGCGAGATAGTCGAGCACGTACTCGCGCGGCGTGATGTCGACCTGGACGTCGCCCCAGTCCTCGGTCGGAATCTCCGCGAGCCGGCGCTCCATCAGCGCCTCACCGGTCGAGACGAGCTGGATGACGGCGGCATGGCCCGCCTCGAGATCGCGCTCGATCGAGCGGATCAGCGATGGCGTCTTCATCGCCGTGAGCAGATGGCCGAAGAAGCGCTGCTTCGCGCTCTCGAAAGCGGAACGCGCCGCCGATTTGGCCTGCGCGTTCAGCGTGCCGGTCTCGCCGGTGATGTTGGCGGCCCGCATCGCCGCGTCGAGGTTGTTATGGATGATCGAGAAGGCGCCGGCATAGGCGTCGTAGATGCGGACTTGCTCGGTCGTGAGCTTGTGCTCAATGAGCTCGTACTCGACGCCTTCATAGGAGAGCGAGCGGGCGGCATAGAGTCCGAGTGCTTTGAGATCGCGCGCGAGCACCTCCATGGCGGCGACGCCACCGTCCTCGATCGCCTCGACGAACTCGGCCCGTGTGGCGAACGGGAAATCCTCGCCGCCCCAGAGGCCGAGCCGTTGCGCATAAGCGAGATTGTGGACCGTCGTCGCGCCAGTCGCGGAGACGTAGACGACGCGGGCGTTCGGCAGGGCGTGCTGGAGTCGGAGGCCAGCGCGTCCCTGCTGCGACGGCGCCTGGTCGCCGCGCTCGCCTTTGCCGCCGACAGCGTTCTGCATCGCATGCGACTCGTCGAAAATGATCACTCCGTCGAAACCGGAGCCCAACCATTCGACGATCTGCCGGACGCGCGAAAGCTTCTCGCCGCGTTCGTCGGTGCGCAGCGTGGCGTAGGTCGCAAATAGGATGCCTTGGCCAAGCCGGATCGGCGTGCCCTGGCGAAAGCGCGAAAGCGGCGTCACCAGGAGCCGCTCCATGCCGAGCGCGGACCAGTCGCGCTGCGCGTCCTCGATCAGCTTGTCGGATTTGCTGATCCAGACGGCGCGCCGTCGGCCTTTCAGCCAGTTGTCGAGCAGGATGCCGGCGACCTGGCGGCCCTTGCCGGCGCCAGTGCCGTCGCCGAGGAACCAGCCACGGCGAAAGCGGACCGCGGTCTCCGCATCGTCGCGCGCGGCGGTGACAAGGTCGAAAGTCTCATCGACCGTCCACGACCCGGCGAGGAAATCGGCATGGGCCTCGCCGGCGTAGATGACGCTCTCGAGCTGCGCGTCGGACAGCAGGCCATCGGTGACGAGAGTCGCTGGAAGATGCGGCCGATACGAGGGTTTGGGCGGCGCGACCGAGGCCATCGCCGCGGACTGCACCAGCTTCGTCGGATGCGCCTGAGAGCCGGGAATACGGATCGACTGGAGGACGTATTCTTCATAAAGCGCATCCGTGAGATGGCCGCCCTCGGTCGGCGTCCAGTCCACGGTCTCGTAGGCGAGCTCGACACCTTCGGGCTCGGCGATGGACGCCGCCGCTGGGTGCGCGGCGGCGCGCACGAGATAGCCGCGAACCGTGCGCGGCGTTGCAGAACTTCTGACCGGCGCCGTGCGGAGCGCCGTGGTGATCGGGCATCGTGGCGGGACCTTCTCCGCGATCCACCCGAGCAGCGTCGCCACATCGGGCGCGGTCCCTGCGGACGGTGGAAACCGCGCCGGGTCAGGTGCCGGCACGCGATCGATTACGGTGAGGCGGGTCTCGGTCGTCGTGCCATGCTTGGCATAGACCGCGCCATCGATCGCCGCGGTGAAGACGACGCTGCCGCGCTCCTGTAGGCGGACGAAGGAATCGCGCCAGGCCGGCGTCTCGGGACCGAAATTGGCGCCGGTGATCGCCACGAGCCGCCCGCCGTCGACGAGACGCGCCAGCGCCGAGGCGACATGGCGATAAGCGGCGTCGGCCATGCGACGGTCGACATTCGCCACTGCGGAGAATGGCGGGTTCATCAGCACGACAGTGGGCGTCACCGCAGCGTCGAAATGATCGTCGATCTGTGCCGCATCGAAGCGGCTGACTGTGGTGCCGGGAAAGAGGTGCTCGAGGAGCGCGGCGCGGGTGTCGGCCAGCTCGTTCAGCGCGAGCGCGCCGCCGGCGACCTCGGCCAGGATGGCGAGGAGGCCGGTGCCGGCCGAAGGCTCCAGCACGTAATCGGCCGACGTAACGGCGGCTGCGGTGCAGGCCGCGAGACCGAGTGGAATCGGCGTCGAGAATTGTTGGAACGCCTGGCTGTCCTCGGAACGGCGCGTGTGGGTGGGCAGAAGGCCGGCGATCTTCGTCAGCGCGGCAAGTCGGGAAGCCGGAGAGTCGGCTTTGCGGAAAAGCGCCCTTCCGTATTTGCGCAAGAACAGGACGGTCGCGGCTTCGCAAGCGTCGTAGGCGGTCTTCCAGTCCCATGCGCCGGCGGCATCGGAAGCCTCGAAGGCCGTTTCCATCGCGGAACGCAGGACGCCAGCATCAATGCGCCGTCCGCGTTCGAGATCGGGAAGAAGAAGTCGCGCGACCTGGAGGATGCCGGCAGATGCGGATGTGGGCGATGGCGCAGCCGCGCAGGCGGCCGCGGAGTAGGAAACGGTCGTCATGAAGGGAACCTCGGGAGAGCGTTTGCGGGCCGAGCCGCCGGCGGCTCTCTCTCGATCCCGATCGGCTCAAACCCCTCCCGGCCGACCTCTCGCTCTCTTGTTGATGCTGGCGATCCTTCAAAACGAAAGCGCCCGACGCGATGGCCGGGCGCTGAGGGCGATAGTCAGAGATATGAGCGGGACGGCAAATGCCGCCCCGCTCGTGGTTATTATTCCGCCTCGATCATGGCAGGCTCGTCCACGTCTTCTGCGGTGCCTTCCTCGTCGTCGGAGAGGAAGGCGGGCAGCGCCTCACCACCTTCCGCGACATTGCCGTCGATTGCCTCCGTGGTGTCGGCATCAGACATGCGGAGCGGCTCGGGGAGCCAGCCGGTGCCATCGAGCAGCCGTTCGGCTTCCTTCGCCATGTCCGCCTTCTTCAGGTGGTCGATGAGCTGTGCGGACGGTTCGCCCTTCGCCTCGCGCACCGCCTCGAGGATGCGGGGCTTGGTGACGCGGCCGAGATAGTTGTCGACCGTCGGCCGCCAGCCGGCCTCGACCATGTCGAGCCCGACCGCGCGCGCAAGACGCTCGGCCTGGACGAGACGGCGCTGCACGCCATGAACCGAGATGCCCGGGCCGCCATAGCGATCGCCTTTCTCGTAAAGCGCATTGACCCCGAAGGAGACGCAGTGCGCGAGCAGTGCGGCGCGGCTGGCGTCGTCGAGAGCGGCGAGCCGGTCCCACAGGGCGGCCTCGTCCTTCGGCAGGTCGGCCTTCCACGCCTCGTGCCGTTCCGCGACCGCTTTCGCGGGCGAGCTGTCCTTCAAGTCAGCCGGCTGGATTGAGAAGAACACGTGCCGCACCGAGGCTTCGAGACAAGTGCCCGCCGCGCTGTGCTGGAAAGTGTCGAGGCAGAGTTTGTGCAGCAACGCTGTCATCGCGACATGAGGATTGTTCGCCACCGCATCCCGCAGCGCCAGCGTCCGATAGGCGGTCAGCTCGCTCATGAGCCGGTCCGGCAGCGGTTTGATGGTATCCTCCTCGTCGTCCTCGACCTCGGGCTGACCTCCGATCGTGATGACGGCACGCTGGATGGTCGGCGTGGAACCTTCGCCACCTTCGCTTGCAACGCCGTCGCTGCCGGTTTCGGCGTCCGTATTCGCGCTCGCAGGCGCCTCATCCTCCGGTCGGACGTAGCCGCGATCGACCGAGAGCCCGCCATCCGAATCGATGCTGACGAAGACACCGGCGCGCGTGATCTCGGTGAGATCGTAGCTGACCGGCCGATCCTCGAAGGCGGCGAGCGCCGTCTCGATTTCGCCGAGGCGAGCATCGACGTCGTCAGGAAGCTCGTCGGCGTTCTCGTATTCCGCCTCGAGCTTGGCGTGCTCGGTCTTCAACGCCCCGATCGTCGCCTGTTCCTCGGCCGTGAGGTCTGTTGGCGTCCCCTCGAGCTCACGCAACTGATGCGTATGCCCGAACGGGAAATCGACATTCACTTCGATCCATTTCCACCCCTCGGCGGCGATCTTCTCCGCCTCAGCCTTCAGCTTCTCCGCGACGAGCGCATCGAGCAGGCCGACATTCTCCAGCCACCCGCCGTCGTCCTGTTGAAAGAGATCGCGCATGACGATGCCGCCTGCCTGCTCATAAGCGTCGAGGCCGACGAACAAGGCTCGCCTGTCCGACGCGCGCACGGTCCGCTCGGTCAACATGCGGCGGATCTGATAGGGCTCCTGGCTGTAGGAGCGCTGGAGCGACTCCCAGACCTGCTCCTGGCGCGCGTGATCGTTCGTCACCGTGAACGCCATGAGCTGTTCGAGCGACATGCCGTCTTCGGCGTAGATGTCGAGCAGCTTCTCCGAGACCGCCGCGAGCCGCAGCCGCTGCTTCACCACGTTCACGCCAACGAAGAAGGCGGCGGCGATCTCTTCCTCGGATTGGCCCTTCTGACGCAATGCCTGAAAGGCACGGAACTGGTCGAGGGGATGGAGCGACGCGCGGTGAACGTTCTCGGCCAGCGAGTCTTCTTCGGCGCAGATGTCGACGCTGGGATCGCGCACGACGCAGGGCACCGGCGCGGTCTTGGCGAGACGCTTCTGTTTGACGAGAAGCTGGAGCGCGCGATAGCGCCGGCCGCCGGCCGGAACCTCGAACATGCCGGTCTCGCCGCCCTCGGCGTCGAGCACCGGCCGGACATTGAGGCTTTGCAGCAGCGTGCGCCGGGCGATGTCCTCCGCCAGCTCCTCGATCGAGACGCCGGCGTTCACGCGCCGGACATTCGACTGGGAGAGAACGAGCTTGTTGAAGGGGATGTCGCGCGACGACGACAGGGTGATCTTCTGAACGGCAGTAGCCATCGGGATTGTCTCCGCGACGGGCGCCGAAAGACTCTCTCTCGGCTTCCAACCCGTCACGAAGACCGGCGCAGCCCTCTTCCTCTGGAACGCCGGATTTGCGGGGAGCCGGAGATGCGCATCCGCACAGATCCGTCTTTGCGTGACAGCTTGCTCACTGTCGCGACCGAAAGCGCATCACGCGGCCTCCTGCTCGTTCGCGGTGGAGGCTTGCGCGTCATCGCTGGGAACAAAGCCGAGGAGGAAGTCGGCCGCCTTGCTCGCCTGCGATGCCGCGCGAACGATGGCGCGGTTGTCTTCGCGCAGCACCTCGAGCCAGGAACCGATGTAGTCGGCATGGCGCACGGTCGGCACGATGCCGAGCGAGGCGCAACAAAACGCGGCGTTCATCTCGGCGACTAGCTCTTCGAACGCATAATTCTTGGAGCCGAAAGAGCCGGAGAGATTGCGGTTGAGCCGGTGCGGCGCGCCGCTGGCGTGACCGAGCTCGTGAAGCGCGGTGCGGTGCCAGTTGATCGGCTCGAAATAGGCTTGGGGCGGTGGCACCTGCACATAGTCGTGCGCCGGCATGTAGAAGGCCCGGCTGCCGCCGATGCGGAAGTCGATGCCGGTCGCCTTGATCAGCGCCTCGAC
This sequence comes from Rhodospirillales bacterium 69-11, assembly GCA_001898425.1. Classification (GTDB taxonomy): domain Bacteria; phylum Pseudomonadota; class Alphaproteobacteria; order Acetobacterales; family Acetobacteraceae; genus Rhodopila. The sequence goes on along the minus strand of MKTV01000100.1, from coordinate 30,872 downwards.
CTTGGGCTCGATCAGGCCAATCTCGGGTGGCGGCGCGACGAGAGCGAGATCCTCGGGCAGGCCCTCGCACTGGGCAAGGTTGAACACCGTGAAGCGTTTGAGGAAGGGGATCGCCTGGGCGTCCTCGCCGGTCTCCCGGGCGCGTTTTTTCTCATCATCGGGAATGAAGCGGTCGGCATAGACGACGGTGGTGCCGTGCTCTCCCTTACGCACGTTTCCGCCGAGGCCGAGGGCTTGGCGGAATGTCAGCCAGCCCTGCACGGGAAAGCCGTGTTCGATCACCGAGCCCCAGAGGATCAGCACATTGATCCCGGAATAGAACCGGCCGGTGCTGGCGTTCTTTGGCATAGCGAGCGGGGCCTTCGCGGCTGCCGTTCCCCAGGGCTGCACCCAAGGCACGCGACCAGCCTCCAGCTCGGCAATGATCTTGGCGGTGATTTCATCGTAAAGGCTCATCCGGCTGGCACCGGACCGAGCGCGAGCGGCATCTCTGGACATCGCGGGTCTCCGCGACGGGCGCCAGGAGCCTCTCTCCCAGCCCTCAACCCGTCACGGCCACCCGGTCCGCACTCTTCCTCTCGGGGCGTTGCGGGGTGTCCCCGCTGACTTGATGTCCTCCTTCGTAGCGCTTGCCCGTGCGACCGTGCCTGGCCGCCAGGATGGGCGGCTGCCAGGCTTGGAAGGAGACGGCGGTGGACAGCAATACGATCTTTGTCGGTTTGGACGTTCACAAGGCGACGATTGCGGTTGCGGTCGCGCCGAGCGGGCGATCCAGCGAAGTCAGGTTCCAAGGCTCCTTCGCGCACCGACCAGGCGGCATGACGGAGTTCGCACGACATCTGCTCGCCAAGCATCCAGGCTCCCACCTGTCGTTCTGCTATGAGGCGGGGGCGTGCGGTTACGGCTTGGCCCGCGAGTTGACGGAAGCGGGGCACGAGTGCCTGGTCATCGCGCCGTCGCTCATCCCGACCCGGCCTGGTGATCACATCAAGACCGACAAGCGCGACGCCACCACGCTGGCGAAGATGCACCGTGCCGGCGAGTTGGTCTCGGTGTGGATGCCCGACGCCCGACACGAGGCGGTTCGAGACCTGGTCCGCGCGAGGGAGACAGCTATGTACTGGCGCAACAAAGCGCGCCAAGCCCTGTCCAGCTTCTTGCTCAGGCAGGGTTACCGCTATGGCGGAAGGAGCGCGTGGACGGCGTCCTACTGGCGCTGGCTGGCAACGATCGAACTCGAGCATCCTGCGCAACAGGTCACTATGCAGGAATACATTCTGGCGATCCGCGAGGGGGACGAGCGTCACGACCGCCTCGTGAGACAGATCGAAGCGGCCGTGCCTGATTGGTCTTTGGCTCCTCTGGTCAGGGCGCTGCAGGCGATGCGAGGGATCGCGTTGATTACGGCCGCCACCATCATCGCCGAGATCGGTGACATCGGCCGTTTCGACACTCCTCGCCGATTGATGGCCTACCTCGGCCTGGTGCCCGCTGAGCACTCCAGCGGCCCGAAGATCCGGCGCCGTGGCATCACGAAGGCCGGCAACACGCGAGCCCGTCGACTGCTGGTGGAAAGCGCTTGGACCTATTGCCGAGCTCCGCGGGTGAGTCAGGAAATGCAGCGCCGACAGGAAGGGCTCAACCTGACCATCTTGAAGATCGCCTGGAAGGCGCAGCTCCGCCTTCATGATCGGTATCGCCGGCTGTCGGCGACCGGGAAGCCTAAGAACGTCGTGATCACCGCCATCGCGCGCGAGCTCGTCGGATTCATCTGGGCGATCGCGCAGGAGGTTGGTCCGGCTAAGCCAGCCATCGCAGCGTAAGGCCTGTTCCCGTGAGTCATGCGCAGCATTGGGGGCGGGGCCGGTAAGGAGAATCCTCGGCCCCCTTCTTGTGGCCGGTTCTACCGACGCCCGTCCGCTGACAGAGGAAGCTCCGAGACGAACACCGTGGTCATGCGGTAGCCAATCCGCGCATGAGTGACTGATCCACCGTCGCTTCGAGCCCCGCCTCCAACCTTGCGCATGACTCTTCATCGATGGGCTCCGCCGATGGCGCGGAGTGCTTCGCCCTGCGTTGAGCCTTGACAAATGGACATGAGAGAAGGGGTCGGCCGAGACGAGAGGCTCGGCCGCAGGGGAAGGCTTTCCCCACCGGCAGTTGCTGTCGAATCGGCCGTTGTGGTTGGTCAGGGTGCGCCGTCAGCATTCCGATGGCAAATCAGGGCGTTACGGCCCGCCAAGATATTGGCGACCTTCCCCAGGGAGCGCCCTTTCAGCTAGGATCAGGCTGCGAATCGCCAGCGCAGCGTGGGTCGCGCAGAAAAATCGCGCGCCCGCGCAGATTCCCTTTCCGGGTTCTCCACGACAACGCGATCAAGGCGGTGACGGGCGGGCCAGCGGGTCACCCGATCCGACCGCTGTTGCGAAAGCAAGGGGTGACGATGGCGCAACCGTTAACGAAAACCGAACCGGACGGGACGCTCTACCGCCGGCCTGCCGCCGTCGAAGCGCAGGTGGATGAGGCGGTTCAGCTGAAGCTGCCGGAACTTCGGCGCCGCCTCCTGGTCGTGGACAGGGATGATGCCACTTTCTTGCGTTCGGAGTGTCTCGTGCACCTTCTGCGCCGCGGCCGCCGGGCGGGCGATCAAGCTCTCATGAGCGCCGTGCTGCCCGTCCTGCTCAGTCGCTGCGAGGCCAATCTCCTCGTCACCGTTCCTGATGGCCGCATGCCGGATGCGGCCAGCCTGCGCCAAGACATCCTGGATGAGCTCACCGAGCTAATTGTGCTCGACGGCTCGGGACCGAATCCCGACGAGCTCGACTTCTACGAATGCCGGTTCAATAGGGCTTTTCGGGCTCTTCGGATCGACGGCGTTCGTCGAGCAGCCCGTCGCAGCAAAGAGATCGTTGATGTCGCCGCGCTCCCGCCGTCCGAGGCAAAGGGCGAGCCCGACGCCTATGAGGACGCATTTGCGCGCGTCTCGGACGCCTTCAAGGTCTTTCCGACTCAGGAGTGGGATGTTTTCCGGGAGCCCTTCCTGAAGGCGATTGAGGCCTTGCCGGCCGACGAGCGCGACGCCGTCATCCTGGTCCATGTCCTCGGCTACAAGGAAGAGTCCGAAGATCCGGATGAGGAGACGGCGGCGACGCGTTGCAACTGCACCGGACGCACCATTCGCAATCGGCTGACGCGCGCGGCGGGGAAGCTCGCGCGGTTCAAGGAGGACTTATGAGCCAGACCCTCAACGCAAGTCCGCACAGCTTAAGGGAGGCGTTCTATGCGCTTTCCGTCGCTCAAGACATTCCGGACGCCAAGCTGCTGGACGACGTCGTGCGGCGTTATCCCGAGTTCGGCGAGGAGCTGACCGAATTCGCCATCGCGCTTGCAGTCGATGCACTCCGGGGCGAGCGCGTGACCGAAGCGGCCGAGGCGGCGCTCGATCCAAGCGTGGTCAGTCCCGCAGTCAGCCGCGCGATCAGCCATTTCCAGAACCGGCTTCATGCGGTGACGGTCGGCGTGCACGCGGCGGAGACGAAACCGGCGACGGCGGCCTCGGCGGATGCGCCGAATCCTTTTGCTGCCCTGCCTCGTCAGGAATTCCGTGCGCTCGCCGAACGGCTGAACGCGAACGCGGTGTTTGTCGGCAAGCTGCGCGATCGCCAGATCGACCCGAGGACGATGACGCCCGGCTTTCAGCGGCGGATCGCTGAGGAGCTGAAAGCGCCGCTTGAGGTCATGGTCGCGCATTTCGCCGCCAGCCAGTCGGCGCCAGCCCGACAGTTCTTCAAGGCCGAAAGCAAACCCTCGGCGGGTGGCCAGCAGACGTTCGAAGAGGCGGTCAGAAGTTGTGGCCTCACCGAGGTCCAACAACAGGCGCTGTTGGAGCTTTGACGGGTGGACGCCTTCGAGCCCATACGGTCCAAGGCCGCAGCGCTTCATGGCCAGCTGATCTCGGAGGGGTGCGACACTTGCGAGCCGCTCGCGCTCGTTCTGGCCGCCGCCGTCAAGCTCGATCTCCAGGTCGCCTGGCTTCCTGCCGGCGATCCGGCACTGAAGGGCGCACGGGCTCTCTACGACGACCAAGGCGGCACGATCTGCTGCGAGCAGGAGCCTGATCCGGCGACGCGTGCGCTGTTGGTAGCGCACGAAATCGGACACGCCGATTTGCATGCCGGATCGGCGGTATGCGCCGGCGGCGACATCGACCCGTCGAGAAGCACGGAAGCGGCGCCTGTCGGATTGCAGCGGGTGGAAGACTATGGCGTTCGCGAGCGGCGCGAACTGCAAGCCAATGTCTATGCGCGCGAGCTCGTGCTCCCGCGCGCAGTCGCGCAGGACCTGCATGTCTCACGCGGGATGACGGCGAGCGCCATCGTCGATCGAACCAAACTGCCCATGCCTCTGGTCCGTCAGCAGTTGTTCGATGCGCTCCTCTTGCCGCGCTCGGACGACAACGAGAGCGAGCCATCCGCAGGTGTGGTCGCGACGCCGAGGCCGGACCCGTCACAAGATCGCGCTGCCGCACACCGCGACACACCGTTTCAACTCCAAGCGGGGCCGGGGACGGGCAAGACGCGAACGTTGGTCAAGCGGGTGCTGTCCTTGCTGGCCGATGGCATCGACCCGGCGGCCATTCTTATCCTGACATTCTCCAACCGTGCCGCCGGCGAACTTTCGGAGCGCCTGATCGCGGCCGCGCCGGACGCGGCGCCTAAGGTCTGGATCGGCACCTTCCACGCCTTCGGTTTGGATCTGGTCCGCCGCTATCATGACAAGCTGGGGCTAACGCCCAACCCGGCGCTCTTCGACCGAAGCGACGCGATCGCGGTTCTCGAAGAAATTCTGCCGACCCTGCCGCTGGTCCACTATCGCAACCTCTGGGACCCGGCGATGGTCCTGCGGGACATTGTCGCCGCCATCTCGCGCGCCAAGGACGAACTGGCCGATCCGGCGCGCTATCGCGCGCTGACGCAAGGCATGGAGGCTGCGGCCGGCGACGAGGAGGCGCGCATCGCAGCCGCGAAGTGTCTCGAGATCGCGGACATCTATGATCTTTACGAGCAAGCGCTGCGAAAGCACGGCGGCGTGGATTTCGGCGATCTGATCATGCGGCCCGTTCGGCTTCTCGAGGCAGACGAAGCCGTGCGCATCGCCGTGCAGCTGCGGCACCGCCACGTGCTTGTCGACGAATACCAGGACGTCAATCGCGCGAGCGCCCGCCTCCTGAAACTGGTCGCCGGCGACGGCGCCCGCCTGTGGGTGGTGGGCGACGCGCGGCAGTCGATCTACCGGTTTCGCGGCGCCTCGTCGGAGAACATGGTCCGCTTCGGTCGGGACTATCCGGGCGCGGCGGTTGACCAGCTCGGGATCAACTATCGCTCGACGGAACAGATCGTCCGCAGCTTTGTCGCCGTCGCACCGCGGATGGGCGCCTCCCAAGGCATGCTGACCTTGGCGCTCGCGGCGGACCGCGGCGTCGGGCCGAGCCGTCCTGAGATTCGCCGGTTCGAAACGCTCGACGATGAAGCCGCGGGCCTGGCGGCGAGCATCCGGCAGCTCGAAGGTGCGGGCGTCCATCTCCGAGATCAGGCCGTCCTTTGCCGTACCAACGGACGCCTCAATGAGATCGCCGCGGCGCTGGAAGCCCGCGGCATTCCCATCCTGCACCTCGGCAGCCTTTTTGAGCGCGAGGAGGTTCGCGATCTGCTCTGCCTGTTGAGCCTTGCCGTCGATCCGTTTGGCGACGCCATCGTGCGCGCGGGCGCCATGCTGCGCTATGGCCTGTCGCTGCAGGACGCGTATTGCGTCTCCCGGCATCTAAGGTCGCTCGGCAAGCCAGCGCTTGCTGGTCTCGCCGAAGCGTCGGCGGCGCCGGGCTTGTCGACAGCCGGGCGCGCCGGTGTCGAGCGGCTGGCCACCGACCTGGCCGGCCTGCGCGCGAACGTGAGCGCCTGGGATTTCCTGGCCACGTATATGCTCGATCGCACGGACCTGGCGAAACAGCTTGGCCAGGCGGACAGCCTCACCGCACAGATGCGTGCGGTCGCCATCTGGCAATTCCTGAACTTCGTGCGCGAGCAAGTGCCGGTGGGCGGTGGGTTGCCGATACAACGGACGCTGGACCGTGTGCGCCAGCTAGTCTTGCTGGCCGAGGAGCGCGATCTGCGCCAAGTCCCGGCCGCCGCGCTGCATCTGGATGCGGTGCGCCTGATGACGGTGCACGGTAGCAAAGGCCTCGAGTTCGAAGCCGTCCATATTCCCGGCCTCACGGTCGCAAGCTTTCCGAGTTCAAATCGCGGTCAGCGCTGTCCGCCGCCGCGCGGCATGGTCGACGGCGCCGGGGATCTTGCACCGGCCGACGAGGCGAAGCGTGCGCATGACGACGAGGAGGAGTGCCTCTTCTTCGTCGCGCTGTCGCGCGCCCGCACACACCTTCGCCTCTACCATGCGCGCAAGCAGCGCAATGGGAGCGGTCGATCGACGTCGCCGTTCTTAGGTTGGATCCCAGCGGCGCTTGTAGACGAGATCCCGAATCCACCGACTCTTCCGCTGCCGGCGGGCGCGTCCACGTCTCAGCCGATCACGATCGCCTGGCCGACCGACTGGTGCGTCACGGACAGCCGTCTGGGGTCGTATGAGAAGTGTCCGCGCCGGTTCTTCTACACCCATGTTCTGGGCCTCGGCGGGGCGCGCAAGCCCACGGCCTTCTCACGAACCCACGACTGTCTCTACGATCTGCTGCGGTGGCTTGCCGATGCGCGGCGCACGGCCGAGCCCAGTGTCTCGGACGCGGAATCCGCGTTCGAGAAAATCTGGCTCGTGCGCGGCCCGGCGGACCACGCTTTTGCGGCGGACTATCGCCGGCTCGCATCCCGGCTGATCGGCGCGCTGGTCAGCGCTGGGGCGGGACGGCGCTTTCGCGAGGCGCAGCCTCTGGCAATCGATTTTCCCAACGGGCGGGTGCTAGTGGAGCCGAACGAGCTTGCGGAGCTGCCGGACGGCACGGTCGTCATCCGCCGGGTGCGAACCGGCCACAAGCGCAGCGACGAATACGACCGGCTCGAATACACCCTCTATCATCTTGCAGCGGAGAGCCGGTTCGGCGGCCGCGCGGTCGTCCAGGCGCTCCACCTGACCGATGAAACGGCGGAGGCCGTCGCCATCAGCGCCACCAAGCTCGGCAACCGCAAGAAGAAGAGCGATGGGATGCTGGCCGGCATCGCCGGTGGCGCATTCCCGACCGAGGTGGATGCGGTGACCTGCCCACGCTGCCCACACTTCTTTATCTGCGCCGCGGCGCCGCCAGGGCCGCTCACGCTCGACTAGAATCCTCGCCGTCGCCTTTCCGGGTTCCTGCGCCGCCGTCGATCAACGGGGTAAAGGGACGGAGCCAGGCACTAGGGCCTCGCACTTCGATCCCCGGAGTGCAGACACATGAAGTCCATCGACCTGTTCTACCAGGGCGAGGGTGTCGGCGAGATCGCGCACATCGAGCTCGAGCCCGACGTCACCTTCGCCATCCTCAAGGGCCTCCTGGCCGACAAGCACGGCGTCGCCTCGGATGCGATGCTCTTCCTCGAGGACGAGGACGAGCCCATCGACGAGGCCGTGCTGCTGAAGGATCGCGCCACGGCCAAGGGCCTCAAGGTCCACATCCACCGCTGCCGCCACATAGAGGTGACGGTGACGTTCAACAACGAGACGGTCGAGCGCCGGTTCGCGCCGGGCACGACCGTCGCGCGGGTCAAGCAGTGGGCCGCCGAGCACAAGTTCGGAATGTCCGAGGAGGAGGCCGGCGAGCATGTGCTGCAGATCGCCGGCACGCATGACCGGCCGGCCCCGGGGACCCACATCGGCGCGCTCACCGACGGCAAGGTCTGCGGCCTCGCCTTCGACCTCGTCGCCGACGAGCGGGTGAATGGCGCCTCGGGGGACGGCGCGTGAGCGGGCCGGATCAGCGCGCCTTCGAGACGGACGTGGCGAAGGCTGCGTTCCGCCTCGGCGGGGCCGAGGGCCGCTGGCGCCTGCACGGCGTCTCCTGGCCCTTCGTCTTCATCGGGGTCAGCGCAAGGGACGGCCGCGAATACATCCTGCGCTTTAACTGCGCCGGCTACCCGCAGGCCGCCCCGACCGGAGGCCCTTGGGATTTGAACACCAACCAAGTGCTCGCCTTCGATCTGTGGCCGCGCGGGCGCGGCGGGCGCGTATCCGCGGTCTTCCGCACCGACTGGAAGAACGGCACCGCCCTTTACCTGCCCTGCGACCGCGAAAGCTTCGCAGGCCACGACAACTGGCGGCACGAGATGCCGTCGAAGATCTGGCGCCCAGGCGATGGGATCGTCCAGTATCTGGAGCTGGTTCATGAACTTCTTCAATCTCGCGACTATGCGGCGCCTCTTCGCGCCGCGGCATGAGCTGTCTTGCTCGTGGCTCCTGTGGTTGCAGCTTCGCGACAAGCTGCGTGAGCGCGGTCGCCGGTGCAGCCGGGAGAGCGGCGCATTCCTGCTCGGGCGTCGGGAAGATGGCCGTGCGCGCGTCGTCGACTTCATCCTCTACGACGACCTCGATCCCCACTGCCTCGACAGCGGCATCGTGCGCTTCAACGGGCGTTACTTCAGCGAACTGTGGGCGATCTGCAAGGCGCGCGGCTTGTCGGTCGTTGCCGACATCCACGTCCATCCAGGCGGTGCGGGACAGAGCGACTCCGACCGCGACCACCCTATGATCTCGCGTGCCGGACATATCGCCCTGATCCTGCCGAGTTTCGCGACCGGGCGTCAGCCGCGCTGCGACATCGGCATGTACCGATACCTCGGCGGCAAGCACTGGGCGACGGTCCCGGCGGTCGAGCGCAGCCGCTTCTTCCATATCGGACTCTAAGGAGGCGATGCTTATGACCGCGTTGATCTCACCAGATTCTCTTCACCGGCTGGTCAAGCACGCGATCGACAGCGGCGCAGCCGCGAGCATCGCGGAGGCCGAGGCCTTGTTCGGCGGCTACCGGCTCGCCGTCGAAATCGATGCGTCCGCCATTCACGAGCCGGTTCAGCAGGCCGCGCTCCTGACGACTATCGCCCTCGGCCGCCGCGTCTTTCTCGGCGGCGTGGCGGTCGGCGGCCCACTCGATGCACCGCTGGTCTTGTCGATGCCGCTCGGGCGAACGCTCGCCGACGCTGTTGTCGCGCTCGGCGGCTCATTGGAACGCCGCGCTGACGAGAGCCCGACGATCATCATCGGCGGCGGGCCCGGCGCTCGCCGGGACGGCTTCTGCGTGCGCACGGCGGCAAGCGGCTGGAGGGGTGGGATCCTGCCAATCCACTCCGATCTTCAGCCGGCCGCCGGCCTTGCTGTGCCGCTGAGCGGCATGTTGGCGGCCGCCTTGGCCGTCAACGAAGCCTATCTCCATGTGAGCGGCGGCATGCCGGCGGCGGGCCGCCGCGTCGTCGGCTTCTCGCTCTGGCGCCCCGGCGCCGACGTGGATTGGCTCGAGGCGGATGCGAGCGAGCCGGCGCTGACCTACTTGCCCTCCCGGCTGTGGCTGATCGGATTGGGGCATCTTGGCCAGGCCTACCTCTGGGGTCTCGGGCTTCTCCCTTACCGGAACGCTGCCGAGCTCGCGCTGGTGCTGCAGGACGTCGACGTCATCACCGCCTCAACGCAGAGCACCTCGATCCTGAGCGACAGCGACATGGTCGGGCACAAGAAGACGCGCGCGATGGCGGCGTGGGCCGAGCGGCGCGGCTTTACGACATCGGTTCAGGAGCGGCTGTTCGCGGCAGATTTCAAGCGCCAGCCCGATGAGCCGGCGATCGCCCTGTGCGGCCTCGACAACGCGGCCGGGCGCCGCGCCCTCGACCAGGTAGGGTTCGATCTCGTCGTCGAAGCGGGCTTGGGCCGCGGGCATCGCGACTTCCGCACCATGCGCCTTCACCTGCTGCCGGGGCGCCGGCCGGCGGCAGAGATGTGGAAAGCAGCCGCAGGCGGCGAGAAGGTCGAGGAGCGACCGGCCTATGCCAAGCTTCTCGCCGAAGGCGTGCTGGACCGGTGCGGGATGACGCTGTTGGCCGGCAAGGCCGTGGGTGCGCCGTTCGTCGGTGCGGTGGCGGCCTGTCTGGCGCTGTCGGAGGTGCTTCGCCTGCTGCATGGCGGCGCGCTCCATGGGCTTATCGACTTGGACCTTTTGAGCCCCGATCAGCGGATCGTATCGCCGCATCCCGGCGCCTTCAGCCGCTTTAATCCCGGGTTGTCGATCGCTGGATGATCGCGGTTATTCGCGTGGGCTTGGTAAAGTGCTGATCAGAGGTCAGTTGTTGGCCGCCCGAACCGAGACGTCGCCAGGCACCGAGGGCGCAGGCGACGGTCCGGGATGAAAAGGCGCTCGGGGACGGAAGTTTTTGAAGGTTCGGCTTTCCGCCTTATTCGCCGCCGGACGATTATGCTCCTGAGCGGCAGTGATTGGCAGCTTCGATGCCTGTTCGGCAAAACGAAGTGGTAGTGGAGCGGGGAGACCGGGGGTCGATGAATCGTCGGACCGTTATTGTTGAGGGGCCGCTCGCCTTCCGCATGAGGCGGATCGCCGCTGCCCGCCATGCGGAAGCCGGCATGCAAATCATGACCTTGCCGCAGCTGGCGGCGCGCCTCGCCGGCGGCTTCACGCGCCCGGCCCGATCCGAGAACCTCGACCCGGCGATCCGCTCAGCGCTTGAAGCCGGCGGTTTCGCCGACCTCGAGAGCATCCGCAGCCTGCCCGGCATGACGCGTTCTGTGGCTTCGACGCTGACCCGGCTGTGGAATGCCGACTTCGCGTTGGCCGACCGCGCCCATGAGAGCGCGCGGCTCCAGGATCTTGTGGCGATCGAGACGCGCGTGCGCGCGAGCCTGCCGGCAGGTGTCCTGTCCCCACGCGATTTGCGCGATGCAGCCCTGCAGCGCGTGACGCACGCGCCAGCGGTTCTCGGCGCGGTCGAACTTGATCGCGTCGTGCGCGTCGCGCCAGTTTGGCGGCCGCTGCTCACTGCCCTGGCGGGACAGGTGCCGCTCACCTGGCGAGATTCCGGCGATCCCGATGCCGCCTGGTTCGCTGGCGAGCTTCGCTCCGATTCGCGGCCCACACGGGCGTCGCCCGAGATCGTCTCGTGCGCCTCGCCGCGCGCCGAGGCCGTCGAAGCCCTGCGTTGGATCCGCGAACTCATCGTGTCGGGCCGCGCCCGGCCGGACGAGATCGCCGTCTGCGCCACGGCGACCGAAGAGTGGGACGACCACATGCTGGTGCTGGCGGCCGATGCCGGTCTGCCGTTGCATTTCTCGCACGGCGTGCCGGCCCTGGCGTCGCGCGAAGGCCAGGCCTGTGCCGCCTTGGCCGACGTCTTGCTCAATGGATTGAGCCAGGATCGCGTGCGCCGCCTCTTCGGCCACGCCGCTGGACGCAGCGGTGGGCTCGATGCGCTGCCTGCGACCTGGGCACAGGGCCTGCGGCCTGGCGCTGCCCTCTTCGAGCTTGAACAATGGCGCCGCGCGCTCGACGAAGCCCACGCTCATCGCACCGATGGCATCGATGTGCGGCCGCTGCTCATCCCGGTTCTCGAGGTGCTTGCCAGAGGGGCCGACGCCGCAGATGCGGCTGGCGGCTTGGTGCTCGGACGCGCGGCACGGGCGCTTTGGGTGGAGGCGCTGCGCCGCGCGCCCGCTGAGGCGCTCGAATTCTCGCTGCAGGAGCTTCGTCTTCCCGATGGGCGCGACCCGGGCGCCTGCGCGGTCTGGTGCCCGGCGAATCATCTCGCAGCGGCGCCACGACGCTTCGTCCGTCTGCTCGGCCTGACGACGCGATCATGGCCACGGCGCACCGGCGAAGATCCGCTGGTTCCGAGTCATATCCTGTCGCGTGACGCCCTCGAGGCCGAGTCGGTCACCGAACAGGACCGGCGCGTGTATGCCATCATCGGCGCGCAGGCCGACGGAGCTTTGGTGCTCTCGCGGAGTCGCCGCAACGCCCAAGGCGGGCTGCAGTCGCCCAGTCCGCTCGTGCCGCATGACCCGCACACCAGGGCGCTGAAACGCGCGCGCATCCCGAGACATGCCTTCAGCGAAGCCGATCGCCTGCTCGCCCGGCCCGAAGAGGCGGCGAGCTCGCCGGTGCTGCAAGCGGCGGACGCCTGCTGGCGCAATCGCCGAAGTCCGGCTGTCACCGCTCATGACGGCTGCGTGCGTGGCGACCATCCCGTCATCGCGCGCGCCATCGCGCAGGTTCAATCCGCGACATCGCTCCGCCTCATGCTGCGCGACCCGCTTGCCTTCGTGTGGCGCTACGCCTTGGGCTGGCGCTCGCTGGCCGACGACGAGCAGCCCTTGTCGCTCGACGCGCGCGCCTTCGGCGAACTCGTCCACGAGATGCTGAAACGCACAGTCGACGCGCTCGAACCCAATCCCGGCTATGTGCGCGCGGCCCGCCACGAGATCGAGAACGCCCTCGATGCGGCGTCTGGCGTCATCGGCGCGCAGTGGCCGGTCGAGCGGTCGACGCCGCCCGTCCTCTTGTGGCGCCATATGCTCGCAGCCGCACGTGATCTTTCCCTCAAGGCGCTGACCCTCGACGAGGCGTTTCAGCGCGTCACGCGTAGCTGGACCGAGCTGGCGTTCGGCCGCGAGGACGATGGCGCGAACGCCGCCGGCGATCTGCTGTGGCCGCCGACGGCACAGGTGGTCATTCCCGGCGCCGGGGTGCGCATTCGCGGCAGCATCGATCGGGTGGACTTCAATAGCGCCCGCAACGGCGTTCGCGTCTCCGACTACAAGACCGGGGCCGAACCGCCGAAGGCCAGCGAGATCGTTCTCGGGCGTGGCGCCGAGCTGCAGCGCGTCCTTTACGCGCTGGCCGCCCGCCAGCTCGTGGCGGACAACCCGCGGGTCATCGCGCGCCTGGTCTTCCTCGGAACCGACCGGCCCCGGCCATACGATCTTCCCGACGTCGATCAGGCGGTCGCCGATATTGGCGTGCATGTCAGCGCGGCCCTTGATCTTCTGCGCCGGGGCGTCGCCTTGCCTGGTCCCGACGCACGCGAGGACTGGAACGACTTCGCATTAGCGCTGCCGGCGGCGCCGGCGGTCTATTTCCAGATCAAACAAGCAGCACTGGGCCGCGCCTTTGGCGACTTCGCGCGAATCTGGAGCGTGCGATGACGAAGCTCGCCGACGAGTCCGCGCGCCTGAGGGCGCTCACAGAATTGCATTTTACGCTGCTGGTGGAGGCGGCGGCGGGCACCGGCAAGACCGCGCTCATGGCCGGGCGCCTGACGATGCTGTTGGCGAGCGGCGCTGAACCGCGCTCGATCGCCGCCATTACCTTCACTGAGCTTGCGGCGAGCGCGCTCGGCGCACGCGTCCACTGCTACGTCGACGATCTGCTCGCGGGACGTATTCCGAAACCGCTGCGGGAGGCCTTGCCCGACGGCCTGACCGACGCGCAGCGGCGTGCCCTTTCGGAAGGCGCGCGCAAGCTTGATGAGCTGACCGCGACGACCATCCACGCATTTTGCCAGACCATCATCTGCAGCTACGCCGTCGAAGCCGATATCGATCCCGGCGCGAGCATTCTCGATGCGACGCAGGCCCAAGCTGCCTTCGAGGCCGTGTTCGAGCAATGGTTCAGAAGGCGCCTGAACGGACCGGCGCGAGCCGACGATCCGATCGCCTCCCTGTCGCGGTACGATCCGCATCACGTGGCCGCCACCTTGCAGGCGCTGGCGCGGTTTCGCTTGGAGCATCGCGGCGCGCGGGCGCCTGCGGCCGATCTCAGCGGCCGGCCGGACATCGATCTCGTCGAGGCCGTCGCGGATTTCCGCCGCTGGCTTTCGGCGCAGCCCGTCGAGCCCAAGACGCTCGATGTGGCCGGACAGCTCGAGACGCTGGCCAATCATTTCGCCGGCAGCTTCGTGACGCCGCCTGACTTCGATACGCTCTGGAGGCTCGCTCATCCGGCGCGCTTGCCTTGCATGCGGCGCCACACCTTCGATCTGCTGACGCCAAGGACGAAGACGGCGTGGGACAAGGCCGCCGGCAAGGATCGCGGCGCCGAGTTCAACGCCGAGGCCGGTCGCCATTTTGCGCGGGTGGATCACTGTTACCGGGTGATCCTCGGCCGTGTGGCGACGGCGTTGGTCGCCAAGCTGTCCGACGAGCTCGATGAGGTGCTTGCCGACTACGCCGCTTTCAAGCGCGCTGCCGCTGTTCTCGACTTTGACGATCTCCTGGAACGGGCACGCGCGCTCGTGCGCAGCCACGATGCGGTCCGCCGCACGCTCGGGCAGCGCTATCGCCACATTTTCGTCGACGAGTTCCAGGACACGGACCCTATCCAGGCGGAGATCCTCTTTCGCATCGCCGCCGACGACAGCCCGGCGCGCTGGCAGGACTGCCGTCTGCGCGAGGGCGCTCTCTTCATGGTCGGCGACCCCAAGCAGGCGATCTACCGCTTCCGGGGCGCCGACGTCGGCTCTTACGCGGAGGCGCGGAACGCTATCGCCCGGCGCTGGCCGAGCAACATCGTCCAGATCACGGCGAACTTCCGCTCACGGCCGGCGATCCTGACCCACATCAACCGCTGTTTCGCCACGCCGCTCTCGGCCCGGAATCAGCCGGGCTACGTGGAGCTCGCGCCAACGCTCGATCCGCCGGATCACGATCTGCCGTGCGCCGCCAAGATCACGATCGATGTGCCGCCGGACTCGCGGGCCGCCCAGATCCGCGATGCCGAAGCCGAAGCTGTCGCCGATCTCTGCACGCGGCTGATCGGCAACGTGACGATCCGAGATGAAGACGGCGAGCTTGCGCCGCTGACGCCGGGCGGCATCGCGCTGCTCGCGCCGACGGGCTCGGAGCTCTGGCGCTACGAACGGGCGTTCGAAGCCCGCGGGCTCCCGATCGCCTCCCAGGCTGGCAAAGGTCTCTTCCGCCGCCAGGAGGTGCAGGATCTCGTCGCGCTCGTGCGCGTGCTGGCGGACGGCGGCGACACCTTGGCGTTCGGCGCCTTGATGCGCGGTCCGTTGGCGGGCCTCAGCGAGGAGGAGTTGCTCGACATTACCGCCGGGTTGCCGCCGCTTGGCGAGCGGCCCGATGCAATCCCTCGGTTCTCGCTCGCGACGGACTCCGATCACGTCGCTCATCCCGTCGCGCGGCGGGTCCTCACGATCCTCCAGGACCTGCGCCGCCGGGCGCGGGCAACGACACCCGCACTGCTGCTCGCCGAAGCCGTCGAGCGCCTGGCGGTACGGCCGATCCTGAGCGCGCGCGAAGGCGATCGCAGCGCGCGAGCCGCCGCCAACGTCGAGGCGCTGCTCGAACGGGCGCGGCCCTACGGCGTCAAAGGCATGAAGCGCTTCGCCCGCGACGTGAGCCGCGATTGGCGCAACGGCGCGGCCCACGGCGAGGGCCGCGTCGATGCTGAGGGAGACGCCATCGAGATCATTACGATCCACAGCGCCAAGGGGCTCGAATGGCCGGTGGTGATCCCGATCAACACCGCAACCTTGCTGCGCTCCCGCGAGCCGTTTGTGCACCGGGCTGACGATGACACGCTGCATTGGGTGATCGGTGACGTCGTGCCGCCCGAGCTGCGCGCAGCGCTCGAGACCGATGACGAGAGTCTGATGCGCGAACGGGAACGGCTCTGGTACGTGGCCTGCACGCGAGCCCGTGAGTTGTTGATCGTGCCGGAATTGGCGCAGGCCGAGCAGAAGTCCTGGGCTTGCGTCGTCAACCTGGGCCAGGACACATTGCCGGAGCTGGATGTCTCCCGCATGACGCCGGCGCTGACGCCGGTGAGTGCCGACTCGCCGAACACCCAGACCGCTGAGCAGTTCGCAGCCGAGCACGCGATCATCGAAGAAGCGGCCGTTCCGCTGACCTGGGTCCGGCCGAGCGATCATGATCCGGACCGCCTGCAGGCGACCGAGGCCATCACGCTCGACGCTGGCGATGCGCCCGAGGTCGATTTGCCGGTCGGCGCGGGGCGCGTGCGCGGTCTTCTTCTGCATAAGTTGATGGAAGAGGTACTGACGGGCGAGCTCGTCGAGGAGGTGGGGCACTTTGCCAGCCGAGCCCGCGAGCTACTCGCGGAACTGGTCCGCGATCCCGACGACGGCGATGTGCTCCCGGACGCCGACGAGATCGCCGCGACCGCCTGGCGCACGTTGCAGCTGTCGGACATCGCGGCGCTTCGCGAACGGCTGACCCCCGAGTGGCCGGTCTATGCGCTGCTCGAGGGTCGCTCGAACCCAAGGGCGCTCGCCGGGCGCATCGATGCGATCGCCTATGCCGGGGATGGCGCCGAGGTGGTCGTCGACTGGAAGAGCGACGTCGATCCGTCCGACGCGGATATTCGCCTCCATTCCGGTCAGCTTGAAGACTATCTGCGGGCGACACGCGCCCCGCGGGGCGCCCTGGTCTATATGACGCCGGGTCTTGTTCGCTGGATCTCAGTCGGCTCGGCGGGCTGAGTGGCGGTCTCAAGGGAGAGGATTCAGATCCCGGTAAGGGTCCCCAACCGGGCCTCATGGCCGACGCGCGAAAGGAAAGCGTGTCAGAAATTTGTAGTCATTTTTCTGACAGCCTCGACTCCTCGGTCAGAAATAGGTATACATTTTTCTGACAGGGTGCGTCGATAATGGATCTCAAATCCCAGATTCAAAAGAGGATGGTTGCCCAGGCGCCGTTCGGCGTCTGGACGCCGACCGACTTTCTGGACATCGGCTCGCGCGATGCGATCGACCAGGCGCTGTCACGTATGACCAGCGCCGGAGAGATCCGCCGCATCACGCGCGGTCTTTACGATCTCCCTCGGCCCAACAGCCTGACCGGGAAACCGACCAATCCCGATCCACGCCGGGTCATCGACGCGCTAGTGCGACGAGACCAGGCGCGCATGCTGGTCGACGGGCTGACGGCCGCCAACGACCTCGGGCTGACGGATGCGGTTCCGGCCAAGATCTCGGTCCACACCGACGCGCGCCTGCGTCCGATCAGGTTGGGCGCCCAGACCATCACCTTCAAACTCACCGCGCCCAGCCGCCTGCACTGGGCGGGCCGTCCGGCGATGCGCGTCGTTCAGGCGCTGCAGTGGCTGCGCAGCACGATCGACGGCGATCGCGATCGTATTCGCCGCCGCCTGGCCGCGATCCTCGCCGATCCCGATCACGGTGCGGCCATTGCGGCGGACTTGCGCGACGGCTTCACCAGCCTGCCGGATTGGATGCAGACCTTTTTGCGGCCCCTGCTCGATAAAGCGCCGTCCTCCTCGTCCCGGGACAATCCGACCAAGCGACAGCCCGGGAGCCGCCGATGAATCCGGGTTTCGTCACCTTCCTTTCGGCTGCTGCGGAGGACCGCCGCGACGCCTTCCTCGGCGCGGCGCAGCGCTTGGGCGCCCCGGAGCAGAACATCGAAAAGGACTTCTGGGTCTGTTGGACCCTCGATGCGCTCTTCAACGGCGCCGAGGCGGGCGGCCCTCGACTGCTTTTCAAGGGCGGGACCTCGCTGTCGAAGGCGTTCGGATTGATCTCCCGCTTCTCGGAAGACATCGACATCACGATCTTCCGGGACGACCTGGGCGAGGGCGCGACGGTCGATGAACTGGAGGCGCTGAGCGGCAAGAAACGGCGACGGCGCCTCGACGCCATCAAGAGCGCGAGTCAGGCCTACGTGAACGAGACGATGCGCCTGCAGGTCGAGGGGCATTTGCGCGAGACGCTGGAGACTGCGGGCCTGGAGTCTGAAGCCGGGCGGGTGGAGCTCGATCCCGACGACCCCGACCGGCAAAGCCTGTTGATCTGGTATCCGAAGGTCACTGCGGCTGACGAAGGTTACGTCAGGCCGGCGGTCAAGATCGAGTCAGGCGCCAAGTCAGCTCTCGATCCGAACCAACCCGCAATCGTCAAACCTTACGTCGCGGACGTGCTCGCCGATCTCAAGCTGAGCGTGCCCGACGTCAGAACTGTCGTCGCGGAACGCACCTTCTGGGACAAGATCGTGATCTTGCATGGGTTACGCCAATGGTTCGACGCGCGCGGCGCGCTTCGCGGTGGCGGCCAGCGGATTTCGCGGCACTACTACGACGTCTACCGGCTACTCGACTCCGATGTCGGTCGCGCTGCTTCGAGCGATCTCGCGCTAGGCGTCGACTGCGTGCGGCACGCCCGCATGTTTTTCAACAGTCCAGATCTGAACCTCGCGACTGCGGCGCCCGGCTCTTTCACGCTCTCGCCAAGCGCAGAAATGGCCGCTGAACTCGCGCGCGATTACGCCGCCATGGCAGGGATGATCTTTGGCAAGGCGCCCGCGCTCGAAGAGGTGCTCAGCCGGGTGGCGGAGCTCGAGGCACGCATCAACCAAGCCAGAACAAAGTCGGCGGCGGCAAGCGGAGGCCAGGCGGGGGGCGCAGGAGCATGAACACAGAGGCCGACACCTGTCGAAAATTCGTTGTGCCGGGTCTGCAAGCCGCCGGATGGGATAACGCTCCCCACGCGATCAACGAGCAGCGCACCTTCACCGATGGCCGGGTGATTTTCGTCGGGGGTCGTGCTCGCCGCGGTCGGCAGAAGCGGGCCGACTACATCCTGCGCTACAGCGCCGACTACCCCATTGCCGTCGTGGAAGCGAAGGCCAGCTACAAGTCCGCTGCCGATGGCCTGCAGCAGGCCAGGGAATACGCCGAGATTCTGGGGCTGAAGTTTGCCATTGCCACGAACGGCGCCGAGATCGTGGAGTTCGACTTCTTCACCGGTGCTGAAACGCTGCGCACCGACTTTCCAGCACCGGCGGAATTGTGGGCGCGCCAGCGCGCGGGCCTAGGTCTAGCTGACGATGCTGCGGCCGATCGGCTTCTCACGCCGGGGTTTCCCGACCCAGGCAAGCCGCTCCGCTACTATCAAGAAGGCGCGGTCAATCAGGCGCTCCAAGCCATTCTCACCGGCAGGCGCCGCGCGCTCCTGACGCTGTGCACCGGCGCCGGAAAGACGGCGGTAGCTTTCCAAATTGCTTGGCGGCTCTGGAGTGCTGGATGGAATAAGCGCGGAGATTTCCGCAAACCGAAGATCCTCTTTCTCGCGGACCGCAACATCCTCGTCGATGATCCGATGGGCAAGACGTTCGCGCCGTTCGGCGACGCCCGCTTCAAGATCGAGAATGGTGTCGTCAGCCAGGCTCGCGACATCTATTTCGCGATCTATCAAGCCATCGCCCGCGACGAGCGAAGGCCGGGCCTCTATCGCGAATACGCGCGCGACTTCTTCGATCTCATCATCGTCGACGAATGCCATCGCGGCAGCGCGCGCGACGACAGCAGCTGGCGGGAGATCCTGGAGTATTTCGAGCCGGCATATCAGCTCGGCATGACCGCCACCCCGCTCAGGGATGACAACCGCGACACCTACGCCTATTTCGGCGCGCCGCTCTACACCTATTCGCTGGCGCAAGGCATAGCCGATGGCTTCCTTGCACCGTACCGCGTGCACCGGGTGGTCACCGATTATGACGCCGCCGGCTGGCGGCCGACCAAGGGCGAGCTCGACCGCTTCGGACGCGAGATTCCCGACGACGAGTATCACACGAAGGACTTCGAGCGTGTCGTCGCGCTGCGCGCCCGCACCGAAGCAATCGCCCGACATCTCACGCACTTCCTTGCCCAGACGGACCGCTTCGCCAAGACGATCGTGTTCTGTGTCGATCAGGAGCATGCGAGCGAGATGCGCCGCGCGCTTGCTAACCTCAATTCAGATCTCGTCATCGCCTATCCGGACTACGCTTGTCGCGTCACCGCCGACGAGGGGGACATCGGGAAGGGCAAGCTGAATGCGTTTCAGGATGTGGAGACGAAAGTTCCCGTCATCCTGACGACGTCGCAGCTTCTGACTACGGGCGTGGACGCGCCGACTTGCAAAAATGTCGTTCTCGCGCGTGTCGTGGGCTCGATGACCGAGTTCAAGCAGATCATTGGGCGCGGCACTCGCTTGCGCGAGGACTACGGCAAGCTCTTCTTCAACATCCTCGATTACACCGGCACCGCCACGGAGAAGTTCGCGGACCCGGAATTCGATGGCGAGCCGACGGCCGAAACGGTCACCGAGATCGACGCCGACGGCGAGGTGGTGACGACCGAAGGCGAGGAGAAGCCTCCGCAGGAGACGGCCGACGAGCCGGAAGGCGAGCAGCCGCCGAGTGGGCTGCCGCCGGACGAAGAGCCGGGCGAACCGCGCAAGTACTACGTCGATGGCGGGGCGGTGGAGGTGGTTGCCCACCTCGTCTACGAGCTGGACACCGACGGAAAACGTCTAACCTGCAAGAAGCTGACGGACTGGACCGGTGAGAAGGTCCGAACGCTCTATCCGACCGCAGCGAGCTTTCGCGCGGACTGGCTCGATGCCGATAAGCGCCAGGCCGTGGTCGAAGCACTCGCCGAGCGCGGCATCGACCTTGAGACCTTGGCGCAGGAAGCCGGTCGGCCAGATGACGATCCCTTCGACCTCCTTTGTCATCTCGCGTGGAATGCACCGCTAAGGACTCGCAGGGAGCGCGCGGAACGCCTGCAGCGTGACCGCCGGGACTTCTTCGACCAGTACGGCGCCGAGGCGCGGGCCGTGCTTGAGGCCCTGCTCGAAAAATACGCCGACCACGGCGCGGCTCAGTTCGTGCTGCCTGGCATCCTGAAAGTGCCGCCGCTCGCGGGCTTCGGCAATCCGAGTGAAATCGCGCGACGCTTCGGAGGTCCGGAGAAGCTTCGCGCAGCCGTCAACGAAATGTCCGGCCTCTTGTACGCCGCTTAGGAAAGCACCTCTGAATGCCGCCACGTGAGAAGAAGAAGGACAAGGCGCCAAAGACGACGGCTCAACGCCTCGACAGCGTCATTAAGTCCGCGCGCAACAAGATGCGCAAGGATCGCGAGCTGAAGACGGACCTGACGCGCCTGCCGACCCTGACGTGGCTGATGTTCCTGAAGTTCGTGGACGACATGGAAAGGGTCCACGAAGACGAGGCCGTGCTCGCCGGCGAGACCTACCGCGGCTTGATCGATCCGCCATACCGGTGGCGCGACTGGGCTTCCGATTCTGCGGGCATCACGGGACCGGATCTG
This sequence comes from Rhodospirillales bacterium 69-11, assembly GCA_001898425.1. Lineage (GTDB taxonomy): Bacteria > Pseudomonadota > Alphaproteobacteria > Acetobacterales > Acetobacteraceae > Rhodopila. The sequence goes on along the minus strand of MKTV01000100.1, from coordinate 9,751 downwards.
CTCTCGTTCATCAATGGGGAGCAGACCGTCCGAGCCGACGGAACGAAGGGACCGGGCTTGTTCACGTATCTGCGGAGCCTTCGCGGGAATGGCGAAGGGCGACAGCGCCGTGATGTTGTTTCAGCCGTGTTTCGTGACCTGCGCAACTACGCGACGAGTGGCTACGTCCTTCGGGACGTAATCAACCTCGTCAACGATATTCACTTCGACAGCACGGAGGATATCCAGACGCTCGGGCGGATGTACGAAACGCTGCTACGAGAGATGCGGGATGCGGCGGGTCAGAACGGAGAGTTCTACACCCCGCGGCCTGTGGTCCGCTTCATGGTCGATGTCATCGACCCGAAGCTGGGCGAAACCGTTCTCGATCCGGCGTGCGGCACCGGAGGGTTTCTCGCCGCAGCCTTCGATCACATGAGGCCAAGCGCGGATACGGTGGAGAAGCGCGAGATCCTTCAGCGCTCGACGTTGCGCGGCGGCGAAGACTCATCGCTCCCGTTCCTGTTGGCGCAGATGAATCTGCTGCTGCACGGGTTGGAGGCGCCCGACATCGAATTCGGAAATGCGCTGCGTTTCAAGCTGACAGAGATCGGTGAGCGTGATCGCGTCGAGGTGGTCCTGACCAATCCTCCGTTCGGCGGAGAAGAGGAAGCAGGCATCCTCACGAACTTCCCTGACGATCGCCGGACGGCCGAGACTGCTCTCCTGTTTCTGCAGCTCATTATGCGACGACTGAAGCGAGGAGGTCACGGACGAGCCGGCGTAGTCGTTCCGAATGGGATATTGTTTGGCGACGGCATCGCGGCGCGCATCAAGGCGGATCTGCTAGAGCAGTTCAATTTGCACACTATCGTCCGGCTGCCGGAAGGAACGTTTGCCCCTTATACCGATATTCCGACCAACATCATTTTCTTCGACACTTCAGGCCCGACGGGTGACATTTGGTATTGGGAGCAGCCGCTCCCAGAGGGTCGGCGCAAGTATTCAAAAACGCAGCCATTACTGTACGAAGAGCTCAACAACTGCCTTGAGTGGTGGTCCGCGCGCAAGGAAGGACCACAAGCATGGAAAGTCTTTGGGCCTAGTCTCATCAAACGCGAGGCAGAAGGTCGCACAATCGCGGTGGATTTGGACCTCAAGAATCCTCATGCCAAGGAGGCGGACCACCGTCGGCCTGTTGAGATCATCGAAGGCGCAGTCGCCAAGCAACGCGAGTTGCTAGCTGTGCTTGACGAGTTGAGAGCGCTGGTAGGAGCATTTGGCAAAATCACTTCCGACTCACCTCGCGCAAAACTCGGCGACGTCGCGCCACTTGTTCGACGTCAGGTGCAAATAGATCCCGAGAAGACCTATACCGAAATTGGTGTGCGCAGCTTCTACAAGGGGATATTCCATCGCCGGACAATACCAGGGGCGGAGTTCACTTGGCAGAAGTTATTCCGAATTGCTACCGATGACCTCGTATTTAGTAATTTGATGGCGTGGGAACAGGCAATCGCGCTTGCGTCAGCTGTTGATGATGGCTGCGTCGGAAACCATCGAATGCTTACGTGTGAAGTCGATCGAACGAGATGTCTCCCGATGTTTCTCTGGTACTATTTCCGCACTCCCGAAGGCTTTGCGCAGGTGGTTGCCGCTTCACCGGGATCTATCGCACGAAATAAGACGCTTTCAGCCGAACTTCTACCCAACATAACGGTGCCGGTCCCATCTCTTGACGCGCAGGAGTGGTTTGAAGCTCTGCATGTGAAAGCTAACGCGGTCGAACTTGGTCAAGCCGAGGTTGAACAAGCGCTAAGCGGCTTAATGCCTTCCTTGCTGCATCATGCATTCGGCTGAAGCGTGCGACGAGTGGCGTGGGCTCGGTGACACCAGGCAAAACGTTGCTGGTGTTGGGGGATGAGAGGGATGCGTTCGTCCGCAAAGGTCTCGAACCGAAAGAATAGTTCGGCGAGTGAACCGGCTTTGGGATGGACCTATCTGTCGCGCGCGGCTCTGGCACGGGCCAAGGCGCAGATGGACCAAGAGTCCATGGGCGTGCGCGATGAAATCGGCTTCCTCACGATCCATCAGGGTTACGCTGATCGCTTTTTTCCCGGGACTTCGGTGCTGCATACGCGCGCTCGATACGCGGTGTTCGTTCCGTGGCTTTTCGAAGATCTGGCGGGCCTGACCGGTCCGGCAGCTACGCGCGCGCTTCGTGAGCGCGAAAAGGACATCGCGGGTCGTCTCAAACACGCTGGCGAGTACCAGGTGATCGGAGGCCGCGTTTATCCGAATTACTCAAGTCAGCCGCCATCGACCGTATATTGGAACGCACTCGCGGTCTGGGGGATATTGCATACGCGCCCGGACGGACGAACGATTTCTAGAGCGCAGGCGCATCGATTGCTGAGGGGCGCCGGCCTCGCAACAGATGACGATGGTCAGCTGCTCGTCGGTTTCGATCCGCCATTCGTGCCGCTTCCGGCTCGCCCCAGCAATTGGCGAAGCGACCGTCTTACCCTCAGGCTGACAACCGCCGAGGCGTCGTTCCTGCGTGATCGACTCGCTCAGTTGCGCCGCCCCAACGGGAACGAGCTTTCCTTGCTTGCTCGGCTGGTTCGGACGGAAGCCGCGGCGCCAACGGGAATGTGGGCGAACGAGACCCGCGCAATCGCTGGTTCCGATCAGGGACCACTCGTTCGGGCCCAACAGGCAGCGAGCCTCGCAGGCGTGGGTCGAGCCATATATGACGCGCTTTTGGAGCATATCCTTGAAGTTGATGATAAGCGCGAGATCTCAAGGCGACATCGCGATCATCTGGTGAGCGTTGTGGGGGAGCGTGGTCCGGTAGCCGCCAAGATCGATGTTGATGCTCTGGAAGCCGATATTGGCGCACTGCCTCCTAAATTGCGCTCTGTGGTCACCGCTACGAGGGACTGGATCGCTTCCAAGTCGACCGATCCGGTATCGCTTGTCGCCGTCTACGAAGCAGCTGAGGCCCGCAAGGGCCCTCGTGCGCGCCTTCCGTTGACGCCCAATGGACGTGCTCGACGCCTCGAATGGTCGAGTGACGAGCATGGCGTTGCAGGCCCCCTTCACTACCGGTGGGATCAGGTTAGCACCCTCCTAAACGATCTGGCGGATGCCGAATGAGCGAGGCGGGCGACAACTGGCCGGCGCTCTCTTTTCTCGAGGGCTTACGACCTGGTCCTGAAGAGAGCGTCGAACTCGCCTTGCTGGCCTCTTATTCAGCGGATCTCGGATCGATTGGAGCGGCTTTGCTTGCCCTCGCGGGGAAAGATAGCGATGCGGGTCGCGGCAGCCCGTCTGACTTTGCCGATGCGGTCGAGCGCCTTCGGGGAAAGGTGCGCATTGTGATCCAGCGGGGTCGTCTGGCGAAGATGCGCCGGACGCCGCGCATCGCCGCGGTGCTGGACCAATTTGTGCGCGAAGTGGATTTCGACGAGGCGACACATAGCTGGCATCCCAAGGCTGCACTTGTTCGAACGCGCGGCGTCAACGAGGAGGTCGGCTGGCGGCTCTGGATTGGCAGCCGGAATCTCACGGAGTGTGTAAATCGCGACATCGGGCTACTGCTCGTTTCTGGGGAAAAGGGCGCGACCTCGATTCCAGGCGTGGACGAGTTGGCTCGCACGCTGGCTGAAAGGGCTGCGCTCAAAGGACTGCGCTCGGCTTCGCTGGCTGCCAGCATCGCGAAGGTGCCGTGGCGCATGCCGGCCGGCGTGCGGGTCGAGCGGCTTCGCTGGTCGGCGGGCTTTGGAGATCAGACGGTCCCTAGTCCGCCGATGGGAACCGATGAGATCGTGGTGGTAAGCCCTTTCATCGACAAGCCCTTTCTTGAACGGCAGGCGCCCGCCGGCGCGAAATCGGTGCGACGGGTGCTGCTGACGACCATGCGCGAGATTGAGCGCGTCGGTCCATCGCTGGCAGCGTTCGACGAGCTCCTCGCTTTGGAAGCGCCCGACTATCCTAATGGGGATCCCGAGACTGATTCGTCCATCGCTGCATCAGCAAATGGGAGTGAGCTGGCCGAGGACGAGGAGGAAGAGGTCGGGAGTGGCCTCCACGCGAAGCTGCTCTTCATACGCAAGGGTCAGCAGCGGCGGCTCTGGCTCGGCAGCGCGAATGCAACCATGCGGGCTTGGACTGGACGGAATGCCGAGGTGACAGCTGAGTTGGTCGTCACGCCGTCAGTCGAGAAAGGGTTGAAGGCTCTTCTTGGTATGGCCCGGTTGGTTGCGGTGCCGAGCGCGGAACATTCGCCCGATGCGGCGATATTGGAAGACGAGGCGCTTGAACGGGCGCGCAGCCAGGTCGCGGCGCGCTGGGCGGTGCAACTGACTATCAGTGATGAGGGCGCCCGCCTCACGCATGACTCCGACCTTCATCCAGGTGGCCCCCACCCCGACGAACCGGATATCGCGCTGGAAGTGGGCACACTTCATGGCGAACTCGCCGTCTGGCCTGCCGGGCAACCCGTCGTAGATCTCGGGCCGATCCCTCCTGCGGAGCGAAGCGAGTTCGTGCGTTTGCGTGTCAGCCGTAATAACAAAGGACTCTCCTGGCTCCAGAGAGCGCCAGCGGAGCCACCTCTCGGGGAGGATCGCGATCGCGCGGCGTTTGTGCGCCTTCTTGGCGTCAGAGGCTTCCTCCTGTGGCTGGCAGGATTGCTGGCGGACGACGGGAGCGAGGCAGAAGGCGACTGGACGAGCGACGAAAGCCAGCAACGGACGGGTCTGAGTGCGAATCCGGCGCTAGATTCCTCGCTTCCGACGCTGGAAGAGATGTTGGCCGCCTGGGCGCGTGATCCGGAGAAATTTCGCGCGATCGAGCGGCGTGTCTCCAAATACCTGCCGGCGGTGCTTGAGGAGGCAAAGCAGGAAGAACCACAAGCTGCCGATATGCTGCGACGCTTCGATGATCTGTGGAGCAAGCTCTGCAGCGGACTTGGCGTCGCAGAGACTAAGGGAAGGCGCCAATGAGCGCGCCAAAGCCGTTCCAGGAGGCTGCTGTCGATGCGGCGTTTGCGGCCTTCACGGGCCGTGCGGGTCGCCGTCGCTTTTTGGTCGCCGACGAAGTGGGACTTGGAAAGACCGTAGTCGCGAAGGAACTGGCTCGCCGCATGTCTGATGGCGGTCGCTGCCCGCTGACCATTTACTACATCGCCAATGGTCACGCGGTTTCGCACCAGAACAAGGGCCGGATTGTTGATTTCTTGGAGGACGCCCAGCTCAAGAAGGCGATTAAGACACCCGACCGGCTTTCGTTGATTGCCATAGAGAAGCGCCCCGCTAGTCCGGTACTGATCTATGCACTCACGCCTGCGACGTCCTTTCCCGGGGCACGTGCGCGCCTCACTGGGGGTCGTAAGGAAGAGCGTGCGTTCCTGAAGATTCTGCTTGAACTGTGCTATCCCGCTTTCGCGCGCGATCTCGATCCAGACCTCTTGCGGCTCAGTGCGCGTGGATCGTGGGATTGGGCTGTCGCCGTTGCGGAAACAAAGTTCGCCGAGGCGCCGCCTCATCTGCAAAAGTGGTTTCGAGAGGCGTTGGCCACTGAGTTCGGTGAACCTGTCCGTGCGATGCTCGATCTGGCAGTGCATGGCGATGCGGAGCGAAAGATTAAACCCCTTCGACCAACGACGTTCATGGGACGTCTCCGACGTGCTCTGGCGTTGGCGACGTTGCGGGATCAACCGCCGGATCTCGTCATCCTCGATGAATTTCAGCGTTACCGGCATCTGCTCGACGAGAAAGACGCTGACCCTCTTCTCAGGGCGCTATTAGAGCCCGCGGACTCAGCTAGTCCGCCGGCGATCCTGCTGCTCAGCGCGACGCCGTATCGGCTTCTGGCTACTCGCTGGGAGGAGGCGCGTGGTGTGCTGGCTCAAGCGGAACTGCTGAAGTTGATCGATTTTCTCGCAGGTGCCCAGGCACGGGAGCGTGCCAGGACACTTTTTGCCGAGTTCGGCGACAAGCTGCGCGGGATCGCCGCGCATGTCGACGCGAGCAGTCCGGAGCTGAAGAGCGAGGTCGCCGAGGCTGCGAGGCTTCGAGATGCACTGCGCGTTCTGTTGACGCCAGTGATGTCGCGCACGGAGCGGGACAGCGTGGCGTCTGCAGATCCGTTGGCCGGTACGAGATTTCTCCGTGCGGACCCGTCCTCTGAAGATTTCCACGTGTACCGACACTTGGCGGACAGCTTCGCGGAGCGCATGCGCTATGAGGCGTTACCCTATTGGTCGTCAGTCCCGCTACCAGCTCAATCTCTCGGGCCGCGTTATGCGGCCTGGAAGCGTGCGAAGATCAAGGCCGCGCGAAAGCTCACACGGATGACGCAAGAGCGCCGGAACAAGCTCGATGCACCAAAGGCCTGGCCCGATGCGAAACTTCGGGCCATGAGCAGTGTCGCCTCACCAAAACAGCTTTCTCTTCCTTGGGTTGCCCCGTCGCTTCCTTGGTGGGCGCTTGGAGGAGGTTGGGAGGGTGCGTCGGCTGATCCCAAGCTTCTGATGTTCAGCCGTTTCCGCGCAACGCCACCTAGTGTCGCTGCGCTTCTCAGCTTTGGTGTTGAGGCTGATCGTCTTCCGAAGAAGCACGGCGGATATGAAAGGGCCTACAGGCGGCGTCGGTTCAAGCTGTCCGCCGTGCCCGGACCTGTGATGGCGGCGTTCCATCCATCGCCCTGGCTAATCCGCAATACGGACCCACTTGCAAAAGCCGGCGCATCGATCGGCGACGTTCGCAAAGAAATCCGGCGGCAGATCCTTGCTGCTTTGCCCAGGGGCATTGTTGAACGGCACACCGTGAAGGCTCGGCGGCGGCACAGATCGATTGCCCGGACCTTAGCCTGCATTGAACGTCTCGCAGGTGTCGTGGAGCAGTCTGCCGCAGGGTGGCGGCAGGCGATTGGGGATGATCGTGCCGCGCAAGCTGCCGTTCGCAAATGGCGGCAGGCGCCTCCCATCGACCGGCTCTCGCCTGTCGAGGTTTCTGACCTCGTGGACTATGCAATTGGTGCGCCTGGCGTCGTGCTCGGCCGTGCTTTGTCGCGGCATGATCCGACGATTCTTGAGCCCGCACGGTATCCCGATCTGGTTCAACTCAGTTGGCACGGACTTCGTCCTTATCTCGACAATCCCGTGATCCTGTCTTCACTGCGGGGAAGCAGTGCGGTCGACCAAGTCATGGGTGCGGTCGTCGATGGCGGTCTTGAGAGCGTTCTCGATGAGCATTTTTGGCTGCGCGCTCAAAATCTCCATACAGGCGGTGCGGGTCTAGCCAAGGACTTGCAGTCCTCTCTCGGCTTGCGCGCGGGCAGCTTCAGCTTCCACGGAATCGGTGGGCAGCCTCACAAGATACCAGTGCGTTGCCACGTCGCGGTGCCGTTCGGCGACGCGGACACCGAGCTGGTCGTCAAGGCCGAGGGCGTGGCGGAGGCCGCACCGGCTCGTCCTGACGAAGTGCGCCGGAGCTTCAACACACCCTTCTGGCCGCACGTGCTGGCGACGACCTCAGTTGGACAAGAGGGCTTGGACTTTCACCCTTGGTGCTCGCATGTGGTGCATTGGGACCTCTCCTCCAACCCACTCGATCTTGAGCAGCGAGAAGGTCGCGTGCAGCGCTACGCGGGTCTGTCGGTGAGACGGAAGCTGTGTGCAGAACTGCGAGAGGAGGTATTAGAGGATCCGGCTCTGGCGAATGGCTCGCCATGGCGTTGTGTGCAGAGGCATGCGGAGCGCTTCGTTGACGCGAGCGGCCTTCGTCCTTGGTGGGTCCTTGATGGGGCCGAAATTCGCCGGCACGTCTTCGAGCGCCCTTTTGGGAAGGATGGCGTGCGCTTTGCGCAGCTTCGAGAGCAGCGAATGATCTAT
>MKTV01000100.1:0-1843 GCA_001898425.1 Rhodospirillales bacterium 69-11 | reverse complement strand
AGATTTCATCGACGTATTGTCGCGCGGCGGCGACGTGGCGCGGAAATTACTCCGACCGCTCGTTCTGGACCTGTCTGCGATGGGACTTCGGCAAGCGGCGGTGAATGGCGAAGACACGTCGATGAGCGGCAGCGCGTCCGGGTTGCGCGGGAACGGTCCTCCGGTGTTCGAAGCAGAAGAAGGTGAGCGCGTGCGTCTAGTGAGCAAGGCGGCGGTCGCCGGTGCCGTCGTATCCGAGCGAGTTGATGCGTCCTCGTCATCTGAATGAAAAAGCAGTGGTGCGAGGTCGGCGATGCGGGCGCTCTCAATTCGAGAGCCCGCACGCTGAGAGGTGATGAGCAAGCGCTAGGCCGCTAATGTCAGATGGCGCTTCTTTGAGAGCATGGCGCGAGCAAACTTGCCCCATTTCGCCATGCCCGACCGCTTTTCACGCATATAGTTCCAGCGATCGTAGCTCTTCGAACTGACATCTTGCAGTGCGTGGTTTTGAATTCGGTCTCTGATTTCCTTTGACACGCCGGCTTGCCCCGCGAGCGTCTTCCACGTCCGGCGAAGATCGCGGTTGGTCACGACGGGAATTACGCCGCGATCGCGCTGTCGCCACATGAAGCTGTAAAGCGTTCCATGGCTGACCGGTCGCTTTGGGTCCTTCGCCGACGGGAAGAACCAGCCGTATTCGTTCGGCTTGATCGAATCGATCAGCTCCGCCGCGATTGGCGGCACGGGAATGGCGTGAGGCGCCCCGTTCTTTGTCTTCGACCAATCGATGATCTTTTCCGCTGTATCCCAATTGTCGACGTGCAGACGTGCGATCTCCTCGACGCGCTGACCCGTGAGCATGAGGATGCGCACGGCTCTCGAGTAAGGCGGATGAACGGGCGCATCGGGACATTCGAGCCAGCGGTAGAGCTGTACGAATTCGTCTTCGTTCAGCCAGCGCGTTCCAACTTTCTTCGGTTCAGTTGGAATGCCGGCGGCGGGGTTGTAGACGAGGCGGAAGCGGCGCTGCGAAGCACTCCGGTAGTCGTGCTCCGACTTCAAGCCCCAGCTGTAGGCGGCGTGAACGTAACTTCTCACATGGTCGGCCATCGCCTTCTTGCCGCGCTCATAGATCGGCCGGATCACCTCGACGATCTCATCGGGCTCGATTTCACGCGCCGGTCGCTTGCGGCCGAGAGCGTCAGCGATCTTGTTGAGGCCTTTCTCTGTCTCTTTCCACGAAGGCTTTTCCGCGTCCTTCAGATTTTGGACGTAGGCCTCAAACAAGTCCGCGACCGTGCCCGGGCGGGTGTCACCGGCGATCTTGATGCTGCGGCCCTTCTGGATCAGGTCGGCAAAGTCGCGGGCGAATATCTCCCGCGCCTTGCTGAGTGACATCGACGGGTACGAGCCGAGCTTCTTCTTCAGACGTTTCTGATCGCGCCACTGCTGCGCCATCCAGTCGGCCGTGACGCGAGTTGGCATGGGCTTCATCACCAGGACGAGGCGCCCAGTCCCGTGACCTTCGCCGTCGACGAGGCTTAGCTGCTTGCCGGTTTGCTCCACCTGTTTCAGAGCGCGTCGTATTTCCCCGTCGGTAAGGCTTGGCACTGCGCTCTCCCATAGACTCTGAGGTGGGGTCGCCAGACGGGTAGAAGGGGTCGGCGACTGGGGTCAAAAGGACGATTGATCCCCCTAGAAACCGACCCCAATATGCCATGACGTCCGAGGCTACGACAAGCCAGAAAACTAAGATGATTCAACATGTAGGAGCGTGATCGAGCGTGATCGAGAAAGGTCGAGTGGGATGGTTGTGCACGACCCAACGATAGAGCCAGCCACCATTCTGATTGGCCGTATCGTT
>MKTV01000099.1:84426-94561 GCA_001898425.1 Rhodospirillales bacterium 69-11 | reverse complement strand
CCGAACCGAAGCCAGTAGAATCAACGCCGTGGTAGAAGTACAGCAAAATCGAACCGGACAGCCGTGGGCCCGACCCGGCGATCCCCATCGGCACGAACCTTGCCGCGGGCCGCTCCCTACGCCGCTGCCCGCCGAGGTGAGGCCGCGGCGTCCTCCAGGATCATCGCGGCCGCCTTCTCCCCGATCATGATCGTCGGCGCGTTCGTGTTGCCGCCCACAACCACCGGCATGATCGAGGCATCCGCCACGCGCAGACCGTCCACGCCATGCACCCGCAACCGCGGATCGACGACGCTGTTCGGGCCGGTGCCCATGGCGCAGGAACTTGCCGGGTGGTGGTTGGAGATGCCGGTCTGGCGCACGAACGCCTCCAGCGCCGCATCGTCCTGCGCGGCGGGGCCCGGGGCGAGTTCCTCCACCACGTAGCGCCGCAGCGCCGGCTGGGCCGCGATGCGGCGCGCCAGGCGGATACCGGCCAGCAACGCCTGCAGGTCATACTCCGTCTTCAGGAAATCGAAGCTGACCGCGGGCGGCGCCAGCGGGTCGGGGCTCGACAGCCGCACAGTCCCCCGCCCGTCCGGCCGCAGGTGCACGGGGCTCAGCGTGAAGCCCGGGAACGGGTGCGGCACGACCCGCTGCTTCGTGCGCTCCAGCGTGCTCCATTCCAGCAGGTTGATCTGCAGGTCCGGCCGTTCCAGCCGCTCGTCGCTGCGGGTGAACAGCCCGGCATGGATGCCGTTGCTCGCCATCGGGCCGTCGCGGAACAGGGCATAGCGCAGGCCGGCCGCCGCCTTGCGCAGCATGCTGTTCTCCAGGTCGTTCAGCGTCACCGGCCGCGCGCAGCGCCAGCTCAGATAGGTGTTGAAGTGGTCATGCAGATTGCTGCCGACGGCCGGCAGGTCGCGCAGCACCTCGATCCCCATCGCCTGAAGATGGTCCGTCGGTCCGATCCCCGAGAGCAGCAGCAGTTGCGGCGAGCCGTAGGCGCCGCCCGAGACGATCACCTCGGCGCGGGCGTGGGCGATGCGGCGCCCCTCCGGCCCTGCATACTCCACGCCCACCGCGCGGCCGCCTTCCACCAGCACGCGGGTGGCGTGCGCGCCGGTGCGGATCTCGAGATTGGGGCGCCCTCGCGCGGGGCGGAGATAGGCGCGGGCCGCACTCCAGCGGCGGCGGTCGCCGGTGGTGGTCTGGTAGTAGCCGCAACCGTCCTGGCGTGCGCCGTTGAAGTCGGGGTTGCGCGGAACGCCGGCCTGCTCGCACGCATCCAGCACCGCGTCGGCCAGCTCGAACCGGCGCGGCTGGTCCGACACGCGCAGAGGCCCGTCCACCCCGTGATAGGGATCCGCGCCGCGGGCCTGGTTCTCGGCCTTCTTGAAGAACGGCAGCACCGAGTCCCAGTCCCAGCCGACACAGCCGCGCTGCCGCCACTCGTCGTAGTCGCGGTGGTTGCCGCGGATGTAGACCATGCCGTTGATCGAGCTGGTGCCGCCCAGCGTCTTGCCGCGCGGGAGATAGAGCTGCCGGTTGGCGAGCTGCGGCTGCGGCTGGCTCTCGAATTTCCAGTTCACCTTCGGGTCGACGAAGGTGCGCGCGAAGCCGAGGGGGATGTGGATCCAGGGGTTGGTGTCGCGCGGCCCGGCTTCCAGCAGCAGGACGCGGTGGCGCCCGGATTCGGAGAGGCGCGCGGCCAGCACGCAGCCGGCCGATCCGGCGCCTGTCACGATGTAGTCGAACGCATCCGCCTGATCCATGGACGTCCCCTGCCCGTTTCCGCCGCCCGCTTTGCGGTGTCGCCGGATCAGGATGGCAGGGGATGCGCCACGCGGCAAAGCCGCCGCCGGCCGGAGCGAGCCGTCAGTAGGCCGGCCGTTCCTCGATCACCTGCGTGTCGCCGATTACGTCGGCCGGTTCGTACAGCCACCGCCCCAGCGCGCCGCCGACTGCCGCGCCGAGCAGCGGGACGATCCAGAACATCCAGAGCTGGCCGACATACGCGGCGCCTGCGAACAGCGCCGGGCCGGTGCTGCGCGCCGGATTGACCGAGGTGTTGGTGACGGGGATCGAGATCAGGTGGATCAACGTCAGCGCCAGACCGATCGGGATGCCGGCGAAGCCGACGGCAGCGCCTTTCGACGTGGTGCCGATGATGATGAAGATGAAGAAGAAGGTCAGTACGAACTCGGTCAGGATGCAGGCGCCGAGCGTGTATTTGCCGGGGCTGAGATCGCCGTAGCCGTTGGAGGCGAAACCGTTCGGCTGCCACCCTGCGGTGCCGGACGCGATGTTCCACAACACCGCCGCGGCGATCACGGCGCCGACGACCTGCGCGACGATGTAGGGCAGCACGTGCTTGTTCGCGCAGCGTCCCGCGGACCACAGCCCGATCGTGACGGCGGGGTTGAAGTGCCCGCCCGAGATGTGCCCGACCGCATAGGCCATGGTGAGCACGGTCAGGCCGAAGGCGATCGCGACGCCGAGGAAACCAATTCCCAGACCAGGGTACGCAGCGGCCAGGATGGCCGCACCGCACCCGCCGAAGGTCAGCCAGAACGTGCCGAAGAACTCGGCCGTGACCCGGCGGAGCATATCGTTGTTCATTGTGAACCCCCAACTCAAGCGGGGTCACGATACGCTTCGGCGCAGACGCCTCGCGTTGTTGCAGATCATACCATCCGTCACAATCGAGCGACGCTTATGCCGCGCCCTGGACCGGCCGATCGCGTCCGTGACAGCGGCTGACGCCGTCCCTCGCGCGCATCACTTCCAGCCCCACGCTGCAAGTTTGGCTGCGGCGGCATCGGACGGTGCGCGCGACGGCGGTGCGTGTGCGGGTGCCTCGGCGGTCAGCCTTGCCGGGCGACGATCTTGTCCTTGATCTGGTCGTAGACGCTCTGCGGAATGATATGCCGCGAGGCCAATTCGTTCTTCGCGCGATAGGGCCGGTTCTTGATGATCGCCTCGGCGCGTGCCTTGCCGATGCCCGGCAGCGTGTCCAGCTGCTCGATCGACACCGAATTGATGTCCAGCAGCTTGCTCTGGGAGGCCGCCGGTGCCGCCGTCGCATGCGGTGTCGCCGTGGACGGCGCCGTCGTCGTGGCCCCGCGTGCGGTGGTCGTGGCGGAGGGCGGCTGCGCCAGCGCAGGCAGGCACAGCGTCGCACCGAGCAGCAATGTCGCGAGTCTGGGGATGTTCATGACCCTGGCGTCTCCTTACCGCGATGGAGCGGGAGCGGGGCGCCTGCCGGCGCGGTCGCTGCCCACTCCCGCACGGCACGGATGCTACGACGGCGGCAGCCCGCTGGACCGGCCACGCGCCAACGTTCAGGTCACGATCGAGGCATCGGCACGCGGCTCGTGCGCCGCGTGCGGCGGCGGCTGCCGCGCAGGCAGTCCGCCGCCGCCGCTCGTCAGGCATGGACCAGCTTGCACCCGCCTTCGGACATCGGACGGAACGCCTTGTCCGCGGGCGTGGTGGACACGACGTTGAACACGTCCCACGGCATCTTGCTCTCGGACGGCTTCTTCACCTGGAACAGATACCCGTTGCAGATGAAACGACCATCTGCTCGGATGCTCGCCTTGCCGAAACAGTCGTCGTCGGTCGGGTTCGCCTTCATCCAGTCGATCGCGTCCTTGCCCGCGCGCGCCTTGGCGGGACCGAGCGCCGCGACACCCTTCAAATACTGCGTCACCGCCGCATAGCACGACGCATGCAGCGCGCTCGGGTAGTTGTCCGGCGTCTTCGGCAGGAAGCGCTTGGTGAAGGCGCGGGTGCGGTCGTTCAGGTCCCAGTAGAACGTGCCGGAGATCAGCAGCCCCTGCGCGGTTTCGAGACCCATCGACTTCACCTCGGTGATGAAGCCGACCAGCGCTGCGATCTTGATTCCCTGCTGCGCGAGGTTGAACTCGGCCGCCTGCTTGACGCAGTTCTCCATGTCGCCGCCGGTGTTGCAGAGACCGACGACCTTGGCCCCGCTCGCCTGCGCCTGCAGCAGGAAGGACGAGTAGTCCGTCGTGCCGGGGAACGGATAGGGTGCGCGGCCCAGCACCTTCCCGCCGCCGCCGGTGACGACCTTGGTCACCTCGTCGGCCAGCGCGTGGCCGAACGTGTAGTCGGCGACGATCAGGTACCAGTCCTTGCCGCCCTCCTTCACGATCGCGCCGCCGGTGGAATGCGAGTCGAACCAGGTGTCGGGCGAGAAATGCACGAGGTTGGGGCTGCAATATTTGCCGGTGATGTCGGCCGACGCGGCGCCGGAGATCAGCAGCGCCTTGTTCTTCTCGACCGCGACGCCGTTCACCGCGAGCGCGATGGCCGTGTTGTTGAGGTCGGCGATCGCGTCGACCTGGTCACGGTCGAACCACTGCCGCGCGACGCCGACGGCGATGTCGGGCTTCTGCTGGTGGTCGGCGGAGATGATCTCGACGGCGAAGCCGTGGGCGGAGGGATTGAAGTCCTCCACGGCCTGCTTGGCGGCGAGGACGGTGGTGGGGCCGGAGTTGTCGCGGTATTGGCCGGAGAGATCGGTGAGCACGCCGATGCGGATGGTCGGGGTGTCGGCGCGAGCGGTGCGGGTCGTGGCGGCGACGAGACCGGCGGCGCCGGTTGCGAGCGCCGAGCGGCGGGAGAGGATCATTGACGTTCGATGGCCTTCGTGTCGGTAAGCGGGCCCGACGAAGCACAGCAGGCACGGGGTGGCAAGTCACAGGCCCGCTCGGGTTCGCTTGCGGCGCAGTCTTTGCGAGGTATCAACCATTCGCGGAGTGCCGGAGGTCGTCACCGAAGGGGACACGGAGGCCGAGGCGCTGAGCATGGCGGAGGAGGCGATCCGGGCCATCATCGCCTACCGGCAGGCGCACGGGCTGCCGATCCCGCGCGACGTGGCACCGCAGTTCAGAAAAGTCTCGCTCGCGGCGTGCCCCCCGGCCTGCCGACACTCAGCGGCCGTGTCGTGGTCGCCCCGCTAGAGCGCGGTGGCTTCACGCTCGATCGCGTCGTCGGCAGCCATCATGTGCTGGTGCACCAGGGCGAACCCCGCCGGGCCGTCACCGTCCCTGTGCATGGCAATCGAGATCTCAAGGCGGGAACGCTGCGGAGCATCATTCGCCAAGCCGGCCTGACGGTGGAGGATTTCAGGGACCTTCTGTGAGGCCCCTCACTGGCAGGCCAGGCACTCCTCGTAATCCGTCGGGTTCGCCCCCGCGCTACCGGTCGCCAGCGCCATCGCGCGCGCCACCAGCGGCAGTTCCGCCTGCCCGTCATTCGCCGGCGCCAGAACCCCCGTGAACGCCGTCGGCGCCACCGCCTTCTCGCTCACGTTGTCCGCCCGCGCGATCGACAGCGACCGGCAGTAGTACAGCGACTTCACGCCCTTCTTCCACGCCATGAAGTGGATCTGGTGCAGGTCGCGCTTGTGCACGTCCGCCGGCAGGAACACGTTCACCGACTGGCTCTGGCAGATATACGGCGCCCGGTCCGCCGCATGCTCCACGATCCACCGCTGATCCAGCTCGAACGCCGTCTTGTAGACGGCCTTCTCCTGTTCGGTCAGGAAGTCCAGGTGCTGGACCGATCCCTTGGTCAGCGTGATGGACGACCACACCTCGTCCGTGTCGTGCCCCTTCTCCGCCAGCAGCTTCTGCAGATGCCGGTTGCGCACCGAGAAACTGCCCGACAGCGTCTTCTGCAGGAACACGTTGGCCGCGATCGGCTCGATCCCCGGGGAGGAGTTGCCCGCGATGATCGAAATCGACGCGGTCGGCGCGATCGACAGCTTGTGGCTGAACCGCTCGTTCACGCCGTACTCGGCGGCGTCGGGGCACGGCCCCCGCTCCTCCGCCAGCACGGTGGATGCGGCATCGGCCTGGGCGCGGATGTGCTTGAAGATCTTCTTGTTCCACACCTTCGCGATCACGCTCTCCCACGGCACGTTCAGCGCCTGCAGGAAGGAGTGGAAGCCCATCACGCCGAGGCCCACGGAGCGTTCGCGCATCGCGGAGTACCGCGCCTTCTCCATGCCGGGCGGGGCGCGGTCGATGAAGTCCTGCAGCACGTTGTCGAGGAAGCGCATGACGTCCTCGACGAAGGTCGGGTGCTTCTCCCACTCGAACCAGTTCTCGAGATTGAGCGAGGCGAGGCAGCACACCGCGGTGCGCTCCATCCCGTGCTGGTCGCGGCCGGTGGGCAGCGTGATCTCGCTGCACAGGTTCGACGTCTTCACCTCGAGCCCGGCGAGCTTGTGGTGTTCGGGCCGTGCGTTGTTCACGTGGTCGGAGAAGACCAGGTACGGCTCCCCGGTCTCGATCCGCGCCGTCAGGATGCGGATCCACAAGGACCGCGCGGAGATCGAGCGCACCACCGACCCGTCCTTGGGCGAGCGCAGCGCCCACAGCCCGTCCTGCTCGACGGCGCGCATGAACTCGTCCGGGATCTGGATGCCGTGGTGCAGATTGAGCGCCTTGCGGTTCGGATCGCCGCCGGTCGGGCGGCGCATCTCCACGAACTCCTCGATCTCGGGATGCGAGACCGGCAGGTAGACGGCCGCCGATCCGCGCCGCAGCGAACCCTGGGAGATCGCGAGCGTCAGGCTGTCCATCACCCGGATGAACGGGATCACGCCCGAGGTCTTGCCGACCGCCCCCACCTTCTCGCCGATCGAGCGCAGGTTGCCCCAGTACGAGCCGATGCCGCCGCCCTTGGAGGCGAGCCAGACATTTTCGTTCCACAGCCCGACGATGCCTTCCAGGCTGTCGGACGCCTCGTTCAGGAAGCAGGAGATCGGCAGGCCGCGATTGGTGCCGCCGTTGGACAGCACGGGCGTCGCCGGCATGAACCAGAGCTGGCTCATGTAGTCGTACAGCCGCTGCGCATGCGCGCCGTCATCGCCGTAGTAGGAGGCGACGCGGGCGAACAGGTCCTGGAAGTCTTCCCCCGGCATCAGGTAGCGGTCGGAGAGGGTGGCGCGGCCGAATTCCGTCAGCAACGCGTCGCGGGAACGGTCGATCCGGACCTGATGACGACCTTGCATCTGCACGACATCGAGCACGTTCTGATCTCCCCCGGTTCCGCTTCGCCGCGCCCCCGCCCGCTCCTCGGCATGCCGATCGGAGGCGGTGGCGTCAGGGGACTTTCCGGGTTTACCGCGGGGGTCGTCAATCAACATCTGGTCCTCGCCTCGCAACGCAGCCACTACCTGTCGTGGATATGTTGCACCTTCGCCACAGTGGCCGCCGCGCCACAGCAGCGCATCCGGACGGTGTCATCGTAGCGACTCGCGGGGCGGCCGTGGGGTGCCGTCTGCGTGTTCTCCCCATGTTCCACAGGGGCCGGGTCACGTCCCGGACGTTTCTCCCGGCCGCGGGCGAGGTCACGAAGCCGCGGTTCCGGCCTCGCAGACCCGGGTGGACGCGCCGACTCGAACCGCCCGCGGGGCGCCGACGCGAGTCCGCGTGACCGATGCCCGAGTCCGATGGCCGCGGGGCCGACCGTGAGTCCGGCGACCGCGGGGCCGGTGCCCAGGTCCGACCGCGGCCGACGCGACGCCTACGGATCCAGGCGCAGCCGGTTCGGCAGCAGCTCGCCCTGCTCCTCCAGCACCGGATAGGCCGCGGCGGCGACCAGGTGCCCGTTCACCCGCTTGAGCTCCCGCAGCAGCTCCAGGTGCATCATGCTCGCCTCCGCCTCGGCGCCCCCGGCCCGCAGCCGGTTGAGATGGTCGGTGGTCGCGGCGGCCTCCAGCACGCGAAACGCCTCCTTCTCGCTGGCGAGCAGCCGCGCGGCGCGGGCGTCCTCGGTCATCAGCACCGACCCCGCCATGCGGGCGGTCCGCGCGAGCCGCTCCAGCAGCTGCGCCGCCTCCGCCCGTTCGGCCTCGGGCAGCGCCAGGCCGCGCTTCAGGCGCCGGGCGAACACCGCCATGACGTTGCGGTCGATCACGTCCCCTGCCGCCTCGAGCTGGGTCGCGAAGCCCAGGATCTGGTGCAGCCGCCGGGTGTCGAGGTCGGTCAGCGCCTCCGGGTCGAGCTGGGTCAGGTAGGTCTTCACCGCCGCGCTCAGCCGGTCGAGCATGTCGTCGCCCCGGCGGACCGCCGCGAAGCGATGCCGGTCCGTGCCGGACAGCGCCTGGGCGGCCTCGCTCAGCATCGCCTCCATCCCGTCCGCCATGCGCATCGCCTCCCGCGCCGCGCCGGCCAGGGCGACCGGCGGCGACTCCAGCGCCGCGGCATCGAGATAGCGCGGCTGGGACGGGTCGTCCGGCTCGACCCGCGCCGGCAGCAGCCGTTCCAGCAGGGCGGCATAGGGCGCGAGCAGCGGCAGGAACACCACGGCGATCACCACGTTGAACGCGGTGTGGAAGTCGGCGACCGCGCGCACCGGGTCCGGCTCCAGCCGGGTCAGCCAGGGTCCCAGCCAGTCCAGCCCGGCCAGCGCCACGATCACGCCCACCACGCGGGTCAGCAGGTTGCCGATCGGCAGGCGGCGGCCGACGGGATCGTCCCCCGCTCCCCCTTCCAGCACCGGGTTGATGGCGGTGCCGAGATTGGCGCCCAGCACCAGCGCGTAGGCGGCGTGCGGCGGGATGGCGCCTTTCGCGGCGAAGGACATGGTCAGCAGCACGACCGCGACCGAGGAGTGCGCCGCCCAGGTCAGACCCGCCGCCAGCAGCACGTCCAGCACCGGCTGCGTGGCGACCGCACCCAACACCATGCGGAAATTCGGCATGTCCTCGAACGGCTCGAGCAGCAGGATCAGGCTGTGTAGCGCGAACAGCATCAGGCCGAGGCCGATCGCGACCCGGCCGAGGTCGCGGGTGCGGGCGGCGGTGCCGCGGCGGAACAGCAGCACGCCCAGCAGGAACAGCATCGGGGCGACGCCCGAGACGTCGAACGAGAAGGCCTGCACGATCAGCGTCGTGCCGACATTCGCCCCCAGCATGACCGCGAGCGCCGGCTGCAGCGCGACCGCGCCCGCGGCGGCGAAGCCCGCCACCATCAGCCCGGTCGCGGTCGAGCTCTGCAGCACCGCCGTGACACCCAGGCCGGCGGCGAGCGCGGCGAACCGGTTGTGCAGCGTGGTGCCCAGAAAGCGCCGCAGCTCGGGCCCGAAGCCGCGCTGGATCCCGGTCTGCACCATGTGCACGCCCCACAGCAGCAGGGCGACCCATCCGGCCACGTCCAGCAAGGTCCAGGTCGCTTCCACGTCGTTCTCCGCGCGTCACGGAGCGACTTGCCGCTCCCAGGGTCGGTCAAAGCCGTAAGCCGCTCCTGGTTGCAAGCATTCGTGACGCGCCGGGGCGACGCACCCTGCCTGCGTCACACCTGCGCAACGGCGAAGCGGCTGCCCGGCCACGCTCCGACCAGCCGCTCGCGCCGCGGCAGGGTCAGTCCGCGAAGCCCATGAACCGGGTGAACGTCTCGGCGGGCACGCGTTCGGTCTGCAACGCGTTCTCCGGCGCGTCCGGATCGGCGTGGCCCAGCGCCATGCCGCACACCACCACCTGCTCCTCGGGCAGGTCGAGTTCGGCGCGGATGATGCGGTGATAGCGCGACCAGGCAGCTTGCGGGCAGGTATCCAGACCATGGCCCCGCGCCGCCGTCATGACGTTCTGCAGGAACATGCCGTAGTCGAGCCAGGACCCGGTCGCCAGGTCACGGTGGATCGTGAAGATCAGCCCGACCGGGGCATCGAAGAACAGGAAGTTGCGCCGATGCTGCGCCTTCATTCGCGCCGTATCGCCGCGGGTGATCCCGAGCGTGCCGTAGAGCGCCCAGCCGACGGTGCGGCGGCGGGAGAGGTAGGGCTCGAAGAATGCCTCGGGGTAATAGGGCACTTCCTGCGTGTGGCCCGGCGCGTCGGCGTCGAACGCCGCGAGCACCGCGTCGCACAGCCGCTGCCGCGCCCGCCCCGCGAGCGCGTAGGCCTGCCAGGGCTGCATGTTGGTCCCGCTGGGCGCGCGGGCCGCGACTTCGAGCAGCGCGGCGACGGTCGCCTGCGGCACCTCGGTGGGCAGGAAGCGGCGGATCGACCGGCGCGACAGGATCGCGGCGTCGACGGCGGCCGGATCGGCCAGGGTCGGAGCGGACATGCGTTCGCGATACCCGAACCCCGCGATGCCGGCCAGGGCGAGGGTGCG
>MKTV01000099.1:67512-84380 GCA_001898425.1 Rhodospirillales bacterium 69-11 | reverse complement strand
CCGTAATCGGCCGCGGCGGGAATCCGCAGCCGGCGGCGTGTCCCCTCGCGGCCGACAAGTTCAGGTTGCACCGTGACGACGGGGGTGGCGCGGGCGGCGGCCAGCGCGGCGGCGGTCGTGTCGAAGCGCGCGAGCTTCTCCAGGTTCTTCTGCGTGGCGAAGACGAGCTTGAAGCGGCCGTTCTCCGCCCCGGCCAGGGCCTCCGCCGGGGAGACCCAGACCGAGTCCACCGACTCGGTCCCGTCATGCACCGCGAGATGCGCCTCGGGCGCGGCGGCCAGGAAGAACTGCGTGTCGTAGCGCTTCGGCTGGTGGGTGGGCGTGATCCAGTGGGCGAAGTGCACCAGCGTGTCGAGTGCCGGGACGAGGCCGTGCGCCCGCAAGATCGCATCGAAGTCGATCGTCCCGGCATTCAAAGCCGCTCGGTGCGCCGCGTCCACCTCGCGCAGCGCCGCGGCACCGATCAGCCGGTCGTCGCCCGCCGGGCGGGCCAGCAGGACGCCGCATTCCTCGAACGTCTCCCGGATCGCGGCGACGCGGAACGCGCGAGTGGCCAGCGCGAGCCCGTCCTCCGCATCGCAGAATGCCGGATCGGCGGCGATGCGGGCATCGGCCTCCTCCACCCGGCCGCCGGGGAAGACCAGCGCGCCGGCCGCGAAGTCGATCGCGTGATGGCGCACGACCATGAACACTTCCAGCCCCGCCGTGCCGTCGCGCAGCAGCAGGATGGTGGCGGCGGGGCGCGCCGCGACCTCGGCGGCCGAGCGGGCGGGAGATGCGGGCTGGCCGGGGACGCTCGATGCGGAGGCGTCAGTGGCCGGGGGTGCGGACGCATCCGCGGCGGCCCGCGTCATCCCGTTGGTCGTCATGCTTCGCTCCTCCCGGTGGGAGGCGCAGCGTAGGCCGGGCGGCTCCGCCCGCCAATCAGCCGCGGCGGCGGCGGGCGCGGCGGCGCAGCAGGCCGAGGCCAGCCGTCCCCACCAGGAAGACCGCGATCGACGCGGGCTCCGGCGCGAAGTGGAAGCTCTGGGTGACCGAGGACAGGATCAGCGTGTTCACGCCACCCAGATTACTGGTGGTGACGCGCAGGTCCTTGGTGACGTTGAGCGTGCTCACCCCCGAGAACAGGCCCGAGGTGTCGGACGGCTTGCGAAGGTCGATCGACAGCGTGTCGATCGGGGAGCCGGCCGGGCCGGAGAGGTTCGCCGACCCGGTGATCGCCGACCGGCGGTTGCTGGTGGAAGAGGCGACCATGCTGAACGTCGCCCCGTCGATCGTCGCGCCGGGCCGGGTGGTCGTGATCCGTTCGGTCACCTGCAGGTCGAAATACGTGCCGCTCCAGGTGCCGCGGCCGGTGTAGCTGTAGATCGGCTGGTTCCCGATCCCGTCGATCACCAGCTGGGCGGATCCGTCCGCCGCGGTGCTGCCGGACATCTCGAACCCGCCGAGGCCGCAGCCGAGGGTGAACCAGCCGGGGAGCGTGAAGCTGCAGCTGGTGATCTCGACCTTCACCCCGTCGAAGCTCAGGGCGGAGCCGACCATCAACGGGGTCCCCGCCGCCGCCGGGCTTGCCGTCGCGAAGGCAGCGAGCAGCGCGGCCGTACCCCAGGCCGCGAGGCGGCCCGTGCGTCGCAATCCGGTCGGTGCTGGCAGGCCGGACTGCCCGGCCATCGCGCTCATCGTCCCAGTTCACCTCATGACGTCGGCGAAATGCCTAGCATGAACGGCGCGGGATCGTAAACGTTTTGAGGCACGTCTCCGATTATGGACGGGTTTCCGGCACCTTCCCTTTGCCGTCCGTCACTTCCTTGCCGGTGAGCGTGTATTCCCGGACGACGGTCCCCTTCATCGCGGCGGCGGTCACCGCCGGCATTGCCGCTGCCGCCAGTTCCGTGCGCAAACGCTCCCGCACCGCCGCGAAGGACGGCGTGGGCGCTTGGCGGCGCGCCTCGACCCGCAGGATGAACCAGCCCGCGACGCTCTGGACCGGGTAGGCCGGCAGCTCCCCCACGGCGAGGCTGAACGCGACCGCGCCGATCTCCGGGCCCAGCCGGTCCCGCTCGACCCAGCCGAGATCGCCGCCCACGCCGGCCGTCGGATCCTTGCTCTCCCGGCGCGCGAGCGCGGCGAAATCGGCGCCGCCCCGCAACGCGTCCAGCAGTTCGAGCGCCCGTGCCTCGGCCGGGACCATGATCACCCGCGCGCGGATCTCGACCGGTCCGGGCTTGCCGGCGATCGTCTCCGCGTACCGCGCCCGCAACGCCGCCTCGGTCACCGTCGCATCGGCGGCCTGCTGCACGAACGTATCGGCCAGCACCCGGTCGGAAGCGGCCCGCATCCGGCGCCGCACGGTCGGATCGTCGTCCAGCCCCGCCTGGTGCGCTCGGTTCACCACCGCCTGCTCGGTCACGAGCTGGTCGCGCACGGCGGGGAAGAGCACGTCGAAGGGCAGCGCGGCCATGCTGGGCGGCAGCGCGCGGATCGCGTCGCCCACATCGGCCAGCGTCACCGGCCGCCCGTCGACTTCCGCCACCACCTGCGACCCGGGCTGCGCGGGGGCGCCGGGCAGCGGCGCGGCGGGCGCCGTCGTGGGCGGCAGCGGGTCGGCCACGGCCACGCCGCCCCCGAGAAGCAGCAGGCCGTAGAGGCAGAGGAGCCGGACAGCCGGGCCGCGCATCACAGGACCGCTTCCGCGCGGGTCACGCCAGCCGCTGATACTGCACGCCCCTCAGCCGGTTCGTCGTGACCGACAGCCCGGTCACCTGCCCCTCCGCCCCGCGCACCAGCCGCACGTCATGCCACGCTTTCCCCAGCAGGCTCGGCACCATCAACCGCAGCACGTCGCCCTCGACGGGCTCCAGCGCCCAGACGGTGCCACGCGCGACCGGCCCGTCGATCGTCACGCGCGCGTCCTCGCCGGTGACCGCGATGGTCCAGCGCGCCGCCATCTCCTCGCTGCCATACGTGCCGGCGAGCCCGTCCGGCAGCGAGGGTTTCGTATCGACGCGATGCCAGATCGCGGTGTGACCGGCATCCTGCTCGATCTCCAGCGTGCCGTCCGTGAGCGGCCGGAGAGCCAGCAGGATCGTCCCGTGGGTGACGCCTAGCCGCCCATCCTTGAGCGGCAGAGGCCGGACGGTGGCGCCGCCCATCGTCACCGCCAGCCCGCCCTCCTGGAGCGCGATATCGAGCGTGGTCGCCGCGTCGCGCTGGATCCAGCGGCCGGCCAGCGGCGCGAGCGTGGTGGGCGCGGGCAGCGCCGGCACGGGGTGCACGCCGGACCGGCCTTCGAGCACGAGGTCCAGCACGCAATGCGCGATCTCCGCCGGATCGGCCCCGCCGTCGTTGGTGATCACGATGGCGGTGCTGCCGATCTCGGGCGCGCGCAGGAACTCGGTGCGGAAGCCCGGCCACAACCCGCCATGGCTGACGGTGCGTACGCCGCGCCAGGCATCGATGCGAAGCCCGCGGGCATAGCGGTTGGTGACGCCCGACGGGAAGTCGTGCTGCGTCTCGAGCTGCCGGACCAGCGCCTCCCCGCCCACCACGCCGGTGGCGAAGTTGCGGTCCCAGAGCGCGAGGTCCTCGACGCAAGAGACGAGCCCCCCTTCCCCGCCGATCACGAACCCATGGGCCGCGCGACGGTGGCCGCCCTCGTGCGGCAGGTAGCCGGTGGCAAGGCCCGGCACCGGCGCGAACGGATCCGGCACGTGCGCCGTCCGCGTCATGCCTAGCGGGGCGAAGATGCGGTGGCCGAGGAAGCGGGCGAGCGGCTGGCCGGAGAGGCGCTCGACGATCAGGCCGAGCAGGAGGAAGTTCGTGTTGCTGTAGAGGAAGCGGGTGCCGGGCGCGAAGTTCAGCGTGCGCTGGCGGCAGATGCCGTCCAGCAGCGTGTCGGTGCCGACGCCCATGCCCAGGTCGACGCCGCCCTGGCGCATGATCTCCAGCATGTCGCGCAGCCCGCTGCTGTTGTGCATCAGGTGGGCGACCGTGAGCTTCACGCCGAAATCCGGCAGTTCGGGAAGCAGCTCGCGCGCGGGATCCTCGAGGCTGAGCTTGCCTTCGGCGGCCAGCAGCAGGATCGCCGCGCAGGTGAACTGCTTGCTGACGGAGGCGATGCGGAAACAGGTCTCGGGCCCGATCGGAACCCCGAGTTCGATCGAGGCGAGGCCCGCGGCCTGGTGCGTGACCATGTCGCCGTCCTGCACGAGCCCGATGGTGACGCCGGGCCCTTGTGTGCCGCGGGGCGCGCCCGCCGCGGTCTCCCACGGCGCGAGCAGCGCACGGACGCCGCGCTCGAGCCGGAGCCGATCGAGGGATCGCATCACGCGGCCAGGAAGCGGCGGGCCGCCTCGTCCAATACGCGGATGCCCTGCATGAGGTCCTCGTCCTTGGTGTCCTCGGCCCAGTGATGGCTGATGCCGCCGATCGAGGGCACGAACAGCATGGCGGCGGGCATGCGGCGGGCGATGTTCTGCGCGTCGTGGCCGGCGCCGGACGGCATCTCCTGCCACTTGCCGGGCGCGATCGCCTCGGCCGCGCCGGACAGCGCGGCCATCATCGTCGGATCGCACAGCGCCGGGATGGCCTTGGAGATCGCCTGCAGCTCGAAGCTGCAGCGCTCTCGCCGCGCCGCTTCCCGCACCAGGGCGCGCAGCCCGGCCTCCATCCGCTCCAGCACCGGGACGGAGACGTCGCGGAACTGGAACAGCACCTCGGCGCGCCCAGGGATGATGCTGGGGGCGCCGGGCTCGAGCGTGATGCGGCCGGTGGTCCAGGTGCTGCGCTCCCCGCAGAGGCGGGGGAACTCGGCGTCGATGGCGGCGAGCAGGCGGATGGCGGCGAGGCCGGCATCCTTGCGTTCCTGCATGGTGGTGCCGCCGGCATGGTCCTGCTGGCCGGTCACGACGATGCGCCACTGCCAGATCGCGACGATGCCGGTGACGACGCCGATCTGCAGGCCGGCGGTCTCGAGCTGGGTTCCCTGCTCGATGTGCATCTCGAAGAAGCCCTTGTGCCGGCCGGGCTCGAGCTGCATGCGCGGCTTGCCGTCGAGGCCGGCGGCCTTCAGCGCGTCGCGCAGCTTCGTGCCGTCGGTGCGGTTGCGGCTGCGGTCGATCTCGTCCTCGGTCAGCTCGCCGATGATGGAGCGGCTGCCGAGGAAGCCGCCCTCGAAATGGCCCTCCTCGTCGGCGAAGGCGCAGACGTCGACGGGCAGGCCGACACGCGCGAGCGCAACGCCGGCGAC
This sequence comes from Rhodospirillales bacterium 69-11, assembly GCA_001898425.1. Lineage (GTDB taxonomy): Bacteria > Pseudomonadota > Alphaproteobacteria > Acetobacterales > Acetobacteraceae > Rhodopila. Next base: position 79,132 of record MKTV01000099.1, on the reverse strand, counting down.
GACGCCCAGCGCGCCGTCGAGCCAGCCCGCCTCGTTCTGGGTTTCGATGTGGGAACCGACCAGGAGGTGCGGCCCGGGGCCGGGATGACGGCCGTAGACGTTGCCGATGCCGTCGATCGAGGCCTCGAGCCCGCACGCGGTGAGCTTCTCGAGCAGCCAGCGGCGCGATTCCATGTCCTGCGGCGAGTAGGTCGGGCGGTGCACGCCGGTGCGGAAGGTTCCGATCTTGCGGAGGTCGTAGAGGTCGCGGAGGAAGGCTTCGGCGTCGATGGCGGGCATGCGGGCGTGGTCCGGTCGGTGGTCAGGAGGGCCGGAGTGTGCGCACCCGACGGGAGCGGCGACAAGGTCTGAACCGAACGGGCCGCGGGCCAATCCCCTCGCCCTGGACGGGATGGGTGGGTTACGACATCGCACCATGTGCCTCTGCCACGCCCCGGACCGACGCGCGGTCCTCCGCACCCTCGGCATCGCCGCGCTCGCGCCGACGGTCGCGGCGTGCGAGCCGGAGGACTACGTCCCGAACCTGATCCCCGAATCCCAGATCCTCGCCATGTCGGCCGAGACCTGGACCAAGATCCGCGCCGGCACCCCGCTCAGCACCGATGCGCGGCGGCAGGAGATCGTGCGCGACATCGCCACGCGAGTGCTGCGCGCGCAGGGACGCGACCCGGCACGCTGGGACGTGCGGCTGTTCGCGAGCCAGCAGGTCAACGCCTTCGCGCTGCCGGGCGGCCGCATCGGGGTGTTCGAGGGCATGTTCCGCGTGGCCGAGAACCGCGACCAGCTCGCCGCGGTGATCGGCCACGAGGTCGGCCATGTCGATGCGCGGCATCCGGAGACGCGCATGAACGCCGAGGCGATCAAGACGCTGGGGCTGCGCGTGATCCAGGTCGCGCTGGGGATCGCCGACGTGCCGTTCGCGCGCGAGATCGCGGCGGTGCTGGGCGCGGGCACCGATTTCGGCCTGCTGCTGCCCTTCTCCCGCAAGCAGGAGCTGCAGGCGGACCGCTACGGGCTGTTCGCCATGACCCGCGCCGGTTTCGACCCGGAACAGGCGCCGAAGCTGTGGCAGCGCATGGATGCGATGGTGCCGGCGCGCGGACCGACCTTCCTCGCGACCCACCCCGCCCCGGCCGCGCGGATCGAGGCGCTCACGGCGCTCATTCCCGAGGCCCGCGCCGCCGCGCGGAGCTGAAGCGGCTTCGCACGAAGGCGCCGCGTGATACGTGCGGACCGTGACGCCGCGGCAGCACGGCGCTTCGGCGCGAACCGAGGCCCCGCCACGCCACCATGCGGCAGACGACGCCGGCCCCGCGCTTGACACGCGAGGATGCTCGGTCTCCCTGCCCCCGATGCCCCGCAGAGCCATGCCGCGAAGCGACGTTCGACCGCAGGTGCCGCGATGAGCCGCGTGCTGCTGATCGTCGTGCATTCCCGCACCGGCACCGCGCGGGCGATGGCGGAGGCCGCCGCCAGCGGCGCCGCAAGCGAACCCGCGACGTCGACGCGCCTGCTGGCGGCCGAGAGCGCAACGCCGGAGGACCTGCTCGCCGCCGCCGGCTACCTGTTCGCGGCGCCCGAGAACCTGGCCGCGCTCAGCGGCGCCATGAAGGAGTTCTTCGACCGCTGCTACTACCCGGTGCTCGATCGGCTGAACGGCCGCCCCTACGCCGCCATGATCGCGGCGGGCACCGACGGGACCGGCGCCGCGCGGCAGATCGCGCGCATTGCCACCGGCTGGCGGCTGCGCGTGGTCGCGGAGCCGCTGATCGTCCTGACCGGGGCGCAGACGCCCGAGGCGATCCTGGCGCCCAAGCGGATCGACGCGGCCACCCTCTCCCGCTGCGAGGAGCTGGGCACCGCGCTCGCCGCCGGCCTTGCCGCCGGCATCTTCTGACCAACGCCCACGCACCCCGCCGAGGCACGGGACCGACATCCGCGCGTTGACACACGTCATGGCGCGCCTTCGCCGCGCATGGCATCGCGGTGGTCTCGTCCTTCGGAGCACGTCGTGCGCCCCTTCCCTGCCCTGCTGCTCGCGGCCGTGCTCGCCGCCTGCGCCGATCCCGCGCCCCCGCCCGCAGCGCCCGTGTTCGCGGCCGCTCAGACGACGCCGTCCCCCGATCCGGCCGTCCTGGCGGAGGCGGAGCGACTGCGGGCAGACCTCGCGGCCGAGGTGCCGCACGCCATTCTTCCGTCGCCCCCTGACGCTGCCGGCTGGATCGCCCGGACGAAGGCGGCGATCGCGGGAAGCTGGCTGAGGCTCACCCGCCCCGAACTGCTGGTCGTCATCGACCGCGCGCCCGCGGTGCAGACCCTGATGATCGTGCTGGCACAACCCGATGGGCCGCGGGCCACCGGCGACTGGATGGTGATCGGCGGCAGCCATGTGTCCACCGGGCAGCGCGGCCGGCGCGGCTACTTCATCACGCCGACCAGCGTGTTCATGCACTCCGACGCCATCCTCGATTACCGCGCGGAGGGCACCTACAACGAGAACCACATCCGCGGCCTGGGCGAGCGCGGCATGCGCGTCTGGGATTTCGGCTGGCAACAGGCCGAGAAGGGCTGGACCGCGACGCCCGAAACCGGCGAGATCCGCCTGCTGATGCACGCGACCGACCCGGACGTGCTGGAGCCGCGGATCGGCCGCCCGGCCTCCAAGGGCTGCGTGCGCATTCCCGCCGCGATGAACGTGTTCCTGGACCGCCACGGCGTGCTCGACGCCGATCTGGAGCGCGCCGCGCGGGACGATGCGCGGGTGGCGGCCGTGCTGCGGCCCGATCGGACGCCGACGCCGCTGGCCGGAAACGCGCTGGTGGTGATCGACAGCGACGAGGGGGCGACCGCCACCACAAACGCCGCCGAACCCGCGACCAGCGAGGCTCTGCCGAGGGTCGCGCAGGTCTGCTGACCGCGCCGGCGGCGCCACGCGTCCCGCCGGCCCGCACCAGCCGGAGGTCCGGCGACGCCGCACCACCGGCCTCCCCACCGCCGCCGCCCGATGCTACAGGCGGGGCGCGGAGACGGAGAGTTTCGATGAAGCGGATGCTGCGCCTGGCTCTGGCCGGCCTGCTGTTGATGGGCGCGGCGCCGGCGCATGAACGGCCGCGGACCGTGCTCGCGGCAGTGCCGATCGCGCGGACCGACCTGCCGTGGTGGCGGACACGCCATGCGGAGAAGCTCGCGGAGTTGAAGCAGAAGCACCCGGAGCTGATCTTCCTGGGCGACTCGATCACCCAGAACTGGGAGAAGCACGGGCCGCCCGCCTGGCGCGATTTCGTCCCTGTCTGGCAGCGCTTCTATGGCGACCGCAACGCGGTCAACCTGGGGTTCATCGGCGACACCACCGCCTCCCTGCTGTGGCGCATCGAAAATGGCGAGGTCGCCGGCATCGCGCCGAAGGCCGCCGTGGTGCTGATCGGCGCGAACAATCTCGGCCGCGTGCACTGGGGCACCGAGGACACGCTGGCCGGCATCGACGCGATCCTGCGCGAATTGCGCAAGCGCCTGCCGGAGACGAAGGTGCTGCTGATCGGCATCCTGCCGAGCGAACGATCGGCGTGGGCGAGCGAGACGACGGTTGCGGTGAACCGGGCACTGGCCGCGAAATACGGCAAGGGTCAGGATCCGCATGTCACCTTCTTCGACCCGACACCGATCTTCGCGCCCGCCGGCCGGTTCGATCGCGCGCTGTTCTACGATCCGCTGCTGACCCCGCCGGACCCGCCGCTGCACCCGACCGCGGACGGCATGGCGCGTCTCGCCGCGGCGATCGAGCCGACGCTCGCGGGCATGCTGGGCGACAAGCCGCACCATTGAGCACACGCAACCGGGGAACGTGCCCGCAGGTCCCCGGATTTCGAGGGAGGACGAGATGGCCAAGGGCTACTGGATCGGACGCGTCGACGTGTCGGACCCCGAGGGATACAAGGAATACGTCGCCGCCAACGCGGCGGTGTTCCGCAAATACGGTGCGCGCTTCCTGGTACGCGGCGGCGCCTTCGAATCGCCCGAAGGCCAGTCTCGGTCACGCAACGTGGTGCTGGAGTTCGCCGACTACGCGACCGCGCTGGCCTGCTACCACTCCCCCGAATACCAGGCGGCCAAGGCGCTGCGCGACGGGCGGTCCGAGGCCGACATGCTGATCATCGAGGGATATGACGGGCCGCAGCCCGGCTGACGGCGGTACAGGCGGCACGCTGGACCATGCCGGCGCATACTCGCGGTCCGGCATGATCTCGCAGCATGTCGGGCGGCGACGCTCATGGCGCCGGCACACGCGCCGCCGCCGGTCAGGGGTCAGGCCAGCGCCTCGCGCAGCAACTCCAGCGCGCGGCGCGAGAAGGCCCGCATGTTTTCGATCCGGTCATCCTGCCCCGTCTCCAGGGTGATCGCGCGGGAGAAATCGGGGCCGGTGACCGCGATGCAGGTGTGCCCGGACTTGTCGCCGTAGCGATTGCCGGTGGGGCCGGTCGCACCGGTCTCGCCCAGCCCCCAGGTCGCGTCCAGCCGCGCCTTCACGGTGTCGGCGAGCAGGCTCGCATAGGGTTCGGTCGAAGCTCGCTCGATCGGCGCCGGCAGCGGGTTCGGGATGTCGAGGAACCCGGCCCGCGCCTGCGCCGTGTAGATCACCCCGCCGCCGCGGAAATAGGCCGAGGCGCCCGCGAGCGACAGCAGCGCCGCGGAGATCAGCCCGCCCGTGGAGGACTCGGCGATCGCGATGGTCTCGCCGCGGCGCTTCAGCCGCTCACCGATTTCGTGCGCCAGCGGCAACAGGGTCTCCATCTCGTCGCTCTCCTCTCCTCGTTGCCGCCAGCGTTTCACCATCTTCCCCGGCCCGCAACCGCGGTCCAAGATGATGCCGGTAACACGACACGCAGCGACGCCGGACACGCGCCGTCGCGCATCCGAGGGGGGAGAAGGACCATGGCGGAACGCATCGCGGTGATCACCGGCGCGGGCAGCGGGATCGGGCGCGCCTCGGCACTGGCGCTGGCGAAGGACGGCTGGTCCGTGGCGCTCGCCGGCCGCCGCAAGGATGCGCTCGAGGAAACCGCGTCGATGGGCGGCGGCGGCAAGATGCTGGTGGTGCCGACCGACGTCACCGATCCCGACCAGGTCGCCGCGCTGTTCGCCCGCGTGAAGGACACGTATGGCCGGCTCGACCTGCTGTTCAACAATGCCGGCGGCAACGTGCCGATGACCAATTTCGGCGACTTCACCTACGAGATGTGGACCAAGGTCGTGGCGGTGAATCTCAACGCCATGTTCCTCTGCGCCAATGCGGCGTTCCGCATGATGCGCGACCAGTCGCCGCAGGGCGGACGCATCATCAACAACGGCTCGATCTCCGCCCACGCGCCGCGCCCCGGCTCCGTCGCCTACACCGCGACCAAGCATGCGGTGACCGGCCTGACCAAGACCATCTCGCTCGACGGCCGTCCCTACGACATCGCCTGCGGCCAGATCGACATCGGCAACGCCGCCACGCCGATGACCGCGAAGTCGGAGAACGGGCAGATGCAGGCGCATGGCCAGGTCATGCCGGAAGCGCGGATGGACGTGGCGCATGTCGGCGCACAGGTCGCGTTCATGGCGAGCCTGCCGCTCGAGTCGAACGTGCAGTTCGTGACCATCATGGCGACCAAGATGCCGTTCGTCGGCCGCGGCTGACGCGCTATGCAGCGGCGCGCGCCGATCGCGACGGGATCGGCGCGCCCGTCGTCGCCTGAGGAGCGTCGACGCAACCAGCGGAGGACAGCAGCGTGATCGCCGAGACGCCTCGCGGCAACGTTCGCGGCACGATGGAAGACGGGATCCGCGTCTTCCGCGGCATTCCGTACGGCGCGTCCACCACCGGCGACGCGCGGTTCCGTCCACCTTCCCCGCCGGCCGCCTGGGCGGGTGTCCGAGACGCGGTCGCCTTCGGCCCCAAATGCCCGCAGATCGGCGGCGAGCAGTCGGCCCTGACCACCTCGTGGACGTACGAGAAGGACAGCAGCGAGGACTGCCTCGTCCTCAACGTCTGGACCCCGGCGCTGCGCGACCACGTCAAGCGGCCCGTCATGGTGTGGATCCACGGCGGCGGGTTCGCCAACCTCTCCGGCTCACGCAACGTGTTCGACGGTGGCCGGCTCGCGCGCAAGGGCGACGTGGTGGTGGTCACGCTCAACCACCGGCTCAATCTGTTCGGCCACCTGTTCCTCGCACAGCTCGCCGGCACGGACTATGCGCAGTCCGGCAATGTCGGGCTGCTCGACCTGATCGCCGCGCTGCGCTGGGTGCAGGAGACGATTCGCGAATTCGGCGGCGATCCAGGCAGCGTCACGATCTTCGGCCAGTCCGGTGGTGGCGCGAAGATCAGCACGTTGATGGCGATGCCGCAGGCGCGCGGCCTGTTCCACCGCGCGATCGTGCAGAGCGGCTCCCATCTCGAATGCCTGACGCCCGAGGAAGCCACCCGCAACGCCGTCGCGCTCCTCGCCGCACTCGGCCTCGAACCGACCGACGCCGCTCGGTTGAACGCCGTGCCCGTCGAGACGCTGGTCGCCGCGCTGCAGACGGTCACCAGCGGCGCGCATAAGGCGAATTACAGCCCGGTCGTGGATGGCGACGTCCTGCCCCGGCAACCCTGGATCCCGGATGCGCCGCCCGTATCCGCCTCCATCCCCCTCCTCGTCGGCACCACCGCCACCGAGACGACGGCGCTGTTCGGAGCGCACGATCCGTCGCTGTTCACGCTGGACGAGGCCAGCCTGGCGGCGCGGCTCGCGCCCTGGGTGCCGGCGGGGGAGCTCGACCGCGTGCTGGCCGGGTTCCGCAAGCTGATGCCGCAGGCCACGCCATCGGAGCTGTTTTTCGCGATCACCACGGACCGGCGCGTGCGCCAGCAGGCCTGGGCGCAGGCGGAGCGGAAGGCCGCACAAGGCGGTGCCCCGGTGTGGCTGTACGAGCTCGACTGGGCGACGCCGGCCGATGGCGGCAGATGGCACAGCCCGCATTCGCTCGACCTCGCCTTCGTATTCGACAACGTCGCGATGTCCGCCTCGATGGTCGGCACCGAGCCGGAGGCGCAGGTCATGGCCGATCGCATGAGCGCCGCGTGGCTCGCCTTTGCCCGCACCGGCGACCCGAACGCGAAGGGCTTGCCTCATTGGCCGGCATTCCGTGGGGGAGAGCGAGCCACGATGGTGTTCGATGCGGAGACGCGCGTGGTGAACGATCACAGGGGCGACGAGCGGGCCCTGCTCGCGGGCCTGCCCCTGTACCGGGTGTTCCGCTAGGGAAGATTCGGGGCGGGAGGACGTCCGAGCTCTCGCGGCAGGTATGTCGCGGGAGGTCGTCCGGGCTCTCGGGCAGTCCTGTCGTGCCTCCCCGCTGGCGTGGTCCGTGCGGGGAGCGGCAGCCTTGTTTCAACACAGAGGAAGAAGGCGAGGGACAGAGGACACAGAGCGTGCGGGACCACCGCACCGTGTCTGCCTCCAAGCGGTGCCCCTCCGGCCGCATCCAGCCAACCTTGCAAGGACGTGTTCGGCACGCCCTCGAACAAAGGCGCGTCGCGCCGGATGAACGCGCGATCCTGCCTCCACACCGCCTCGCCTCCTCTCGTGTCGAGGCACTGGCCGGCGTCACCTCCGCTGCCAAGACGTGCGGAGCGTTCCCCAGGCGGTCGCGAGAGTTCGGACCCTCTGTGTCCTCTGTCCCTCGCCTTCTTCCTCTGTGTTGAATCGCAGCCGCCGCGCCCCGCACGGACCCCGCCATGGGGGAGGCACGAAGGTGCCGGGTGAAACAGAAGACAGGGTCGGCCATGACGACGGGAGTAAGGACGGAACGCCCCCGCCCCAACGTCGTGAGAAGGACGGAACGCCCCTCCGTCACGGCCCGCTCAGTCCCCTCCCCGGCCCGCCAAGCCCCTCCCCTCGGAGGCCTCCCGCCGGAGACCTCCCCGACTCAGGACCCGACCTTCTCCTCCGAGTTGACGCCGAGCTGCTTGAGCTTGCGGTGAAGGGCGGAGCGCTCCATGCCGACGAATTGGGCGGTGCGGGAGATGTTGCCGCCGAAGCGCAGCAACTGGGCGTGGAGGTACTGCGTCTCGAACAGGTCGCGCGCCTCGCGCAGCGGCAGCGACATGATGTCGGCGGTCGGGTCGATGTTGAGCAGCGCCGGCGCGCCGGAGCCGATCTCGGGCGGCAGCATGTCGGCGCGGATCGCGTCGGCCGGCCCGCCCGGCGCCATGATCAGCAGCCAGTCCATCAGGTTGCGCAGCTGCCGCACGTTGCCCGGCCAGTCATAGGCCTGCAGCGCGGCCAGCGCGTCGGCCGAGAGCTCGCGCACGGGGATGCCCGACGTCTCGGCGGAGCGGGCCAGGAAATGCTGCGCGAGCGCGGGCACGTCCTCCCGCCGCTCCTTCAATGCCGGCACTTTCACGGGCACGACGGCGAGCCGGTAGAACAGGTCCTCGCGGAACCGGCCAGCGGAGATCTCGGCCTGCAGGTCCTTGTTGGTGGTGGACAGGACGCGCACGTCCACCTTCACCCGCGCGGAGCCGCCCAGCCGCTCGAACGTCTGGTCCTGCAGGGCGCGGACGATCTTGCCCTGGGTCTCGAGCGGCATGTCGGACACTTCGTCGAGCAGCAGCGTGCCGCCATGCGCCCGCTCCAGCACGCCGGCGCGGCGCGGCTGCGCGGTCGCGTCGGTCCCGGCTTCCAGCCCGAACAGCTCCTCCTCGAAGCGGGACGGGTTCAGCGTCGCGCAGTTCAGCGCGACGAACGGCCCGTCGGCGCGGCGCGAGCGCGCATGGATCATGCGCGCCACCACTTCCTTGCCCGATCCGGCCGGTCCCTGGATCAGCACGCGTGAGCCGGTGGGGGCGACGCGCTCGATGGCCGCCTTCAGGCCGCCGATCGGGCCGGACTGGCCGGTCAGCGTCGCCTCGGGGCCGGCCCGCAGCCGCAGCTCCGCATTCTCCCGCGCCAGTGCCGCGGCTTCCAGCGCGCGACGCACGGACAGCAGCAGCCGGTCCGACTGGAAGGGCTTCTCGATGAAGTCGTAGGCGCCCTGCTGGATGGCGCCGACCGCCATCTCGATCGTGCCGTGGCCCGAGATCATCACGACGGGAAGCTGCGGCTCCTCCTTGTGGAAGATCTGCAGCAGGCCGATGCCGTCGAGCTTCGATCCCTGCAGCCACACGTCGAGGATCACGAGGGACGGGCGCCGGCTGCGGAACGCGGCGACCGCCTCGTCCGAGGTGCCGGCGGCGCGGGTCTGGTAGCCCTCATCCGCCAGCACGCCGTCGATCAGCATGCGGATGTCGGGCTCGTCGTCGACGATCAGGATTTCATGCGCCATGCGGCACCGCCTGCGCTGTTTCCTGGCCGGTGGCCGCGGCGGCCTGTGCCGGAGGCGTCCGCAGCGGCAGGGTCAGGCTCGCCACCGCGCCCGGGCCTTCGGCGCGATCGTCGAGCAGCAGGCTGCCTCCGTGATCCTCCATGATCTTCTTCACGATTGCCAACCCCAACCCAGTCCCTTTCGGCTTGTGCGTTACATATGGCTCAGCCAGGCGCGCGCGGTCATCCTGCGGAAGCCCGATTCCGTCGTCGGTCACGGTCATGCGAACGGTTTCCCCGTCTGGCCGGATCGAGATCGCAATGTGTCCGGCACCTTCCCGCATGGAAACGGCGTCGGCGGCGTTCTGCAGCAGGTTCGTCAACGCCTGCCGTACCAGCCGCCGGTCACAGGGCGCAATCGGTCCGCGCGCCGGGATGTCGCTCTCCCACGTGATCTGCGGGCGGGCGGTCTTCTGCAGGATCAGCGCCTCGCGCGCGATCTGGCCGACATCCTCGGGCTTGATCGCCGGCTGCGGCATGCGCGCGAAGGCCGAGAACTCGTCGACCATGCGGCCGATATCGCCCACGTGCCGGATGATCGTGTCGGCGCATTGCGCGAACGTGTCGGGGTCGGAATGAACCTCCTTGCCGAACCGGCGCTTGAGGCGTTCGGCCGCGAGCTGGATCGGCGTCAGCGGGTTCTTGATCTCGTGCGCGATTCGCCGCGCGACGTCCGCCCAGGCCGCCTTGCGCTGCGCCGAGGTCAGTTCGGTGATGTCGTCGAACGTCACGACGAATCCGTCGGTGCGGCCGCCCGACTGGTCCGCGCCGATCCGCACCAGCAGCGTGCGGCGGCGATTCGTGGGACCGATCTGCAGCTCCGCCGTGCGCGCGCGTTCGGGGGCCGCGGCGGTGTCGCGCAGCAGGTCGGCGAATTCCGGCACTACGTCGCCGAGTTTCTGACCCGTGGCGGCCAGCAGGTCGACGCCCAGCAGCTCGTCCGCGGCGCGGTTGGGCAGCTCGATCCGGCCCTGTGCGTCGAGCCCGATCACGCCGGCCGAGACGCCGGAGAGCACCGTTTCGGTGAAGCGCCGCCGCTCGTCGATCTGGCTGTACGCGTCCATCAGTTCGGTGCGTTGCGCGGCGAGCTGGCCGGTCATGCGGTTGAAGGCGCGCGCGAGTCCCGCGACCTCGTCGCCGGTCGCGACCTCCGCCACGCGCACGCCGAGATCCCCCGATCGGATGCGTTCGGCCGCGTTGATCAGCGCGCCGATCGGCCGGACGATCTGATTCGCCATCACGAGCCCGATCAGCCCCGCGGCGAGCAGCACCAGCAGCGCGACGATCGCGAAGATCCAGGCGAAGGCGATCTGCAGCCAGGAGCGGTTCTCGTCGAGCCGCTGGTATTCGGACACCGCCTGTTCGGTGCGGTGCATGTAGCCCAGGATCAGCGGGTCGATCGGCCGCCCGATCATCAGGACGAGGGGCGGCGTCGAGTCGAGCTTGACCACGGCCCGCACCCGCGTGCCGTCACCCGCGTTCAGCACGGCGACGTCGCCGGACAGCGCCTGCTGCGTCGCGGATTGCGGCGGCGCTTCCACCCCCATGCCGACGAACAGCCCGGCGGCGGCGAGCACCTGGCCGGTGGTGGGTTCGTAGACGATCGCTTCGGTCAGGCCGCGGAGCGCGGTCTGCGTGTCGAGCACGTCCACGAACACGCGCGGATCCGCCGACAGGAGCTGGCCCGCGCGCGTGAGGTCGTTCGCCATCTCCAGCGCGACCGCGCGGATGTTGTTGCGGTGCTCCTCGAGATACCCGCGCGAGACCTGTAGCGACTCGGACAGGGCGGAGCGCACCGGGTCGGAGAACCAGGCCTGGATGCCGAAATGGAAGAAGGCGGCGGCGAAGCAGGCGACGACGATGGTCGGCGTCGCGGCCACGCCGCTGAACAGCAGGACGAGCCGCACGTGCAGCCGCGCGCCCGCCGATCCACGCCTTCGCTCCACCCAGACGCGGGTGAGCCGGCCGGCGAGGATGGCGCCCAGCAGGAGGAGGCAGGAGAGGTTCGCGAGCACGAGGCCCACGGACACGCCGGGCTTCATGCCGAGGGGCGAGCCGCGCGCCAGGATGATGAAGGTGGAGAGCCCGACGGCGAGCGCGAGCGTGGTCAGGACGAGCGTGACGGCCTTGCCGAGGAGGATCTCGCCGAGGACCGAGTACCAGCGGCGGTCGGCGGCCGGCGTCATGCGGCGCGGATCCGGGGTGCGGCCGGGTGGGGCGTGATGAGGCGG
>MKTV01000099.1:57409-67492 GCA_001898425.1 Rhodospirillales bacterium 69-11 | reverse complement strand
CTCCCCCGTCATGGCCGGGCTCGACCCGGCCATCCCCACCGGCACGCTCCTACCACCGTGCCACGTTGCCCCGTGCCGCGTAGGATGGCCGGGTCGAGCCCGGCCATGACGGGGGGAGGCGACCCGCACCGCACACGTTGCTCCGTGCCGCGTGGGATGGCCGGGTCGAGCCCGGCCATGACGTGGGGGAGCGAGGTCCGCCGGCCACGTTGCCCCGTGCCGCGCCGGATGGCCGGGTCGAGCACGGCCATGACGGGGGGAAGCGACCCGCACCGCACACGTTGCTCCGTGCCGCGTAGGATGGCCGGGTCGAGCCCGGCCATGACGGGGGGGAGCGAGGTCCGCCGGCCACGTTGCCCCGTGCCGCGCCGGATGGCCGGGTCGAGCACGGCCATGACGCGGAAGGGCGACCCGCGCCGCCGCGAGGCGCAGCCCCGGAAGCCTTGTCCGGAACGGCGTCCGGTCGGTCGTCACATCAGACCCCGCACGACCGGGATCTCCAGGTCGCGGATCTTCTTGCGCAGCGTGTTGCGGTTCAGCCCCAGCATGGCGGCCGCCTTGATCTGGTTGCCGCGAGTCGCCGCCAGCGTCAGGCGGATCAGCGGCCGCTCCACCTCGGCGATGATGCGGTCGTAGATGTCGGTCGCCCCCAGCCCGTCATTGTGCGCCGCCAGGAACTCCTTGATGTGCCGCTCGACCGCGCGGGACAGCGTCTCGGGCCCGGCGGGCTGGGCCGGAACGAGCGCCGTCTCGGGCGGGGCGAGATCGCGCAGTTCGGCCTCGATCACCTCCGCCCCGATCGTCTCGTCGGGGCAGAGCGCGGCGAGCCGGCGCATCAGGTTCTCGAGCTCGCGCACGTTGCCCGGCCAGTTGTGCTGCTTGAGCCGGTCCACCGCCGGCTGGTCGAGCGACTTGGCCGGCAGGCCGTCATCCCGCGCGCGGTCGAGGAAGTGGCGGGCGAGCAGCGGAATGTCCTCCACCCGCTCGCGCAGCGGCGGCAGGCGGATCGGCACGACGTTCAGGCGGTAGAACAGGTCTTCGCGGAACAGGCCCTGGCGGATCGCGTTGCGCAGGTCGCGGTGGGTGGCCGCGACGATGCGCACGTTGGCCTTGATCGGCTGGCGCCCGCCGACGGAGGTGAACTCCCCCTCCTGCAGCACACGCAGCAGCCGCGTCTGCGCCTCGGGCGGCATGTCGCCGATCTCGTCGAGGAACAACGTGCCGCCATTGGCCTGCTCGAAGCGGCCCTGGGAGCGGTTGGTGGCGCCGGTGAAGGCGCCCCGCTCGTGGCCGAACAGCTCGCTCTCGATCAGCTCGCGGGGGATCGCCGCCATGTTGATGGGAACGAACGGGCCGCCGCGCCGTTTCCCGTAGTCGTGCAGCGCGCGCGCGACGAGTTCCTTCCCGGTGCCCGACTCGCCGTTGATCATCACCGTCAGGTCGGCGGTCGTGAGCCGCGCGATGGTCCGGTAGATCTCCTGCATGGCCGGGCTGCGGCCGATCAGGGGCAGGCGCTCCTCCGCGTCGCGCGGCTCTGGCGCGCTGACGCTGGGCTCCGATGGCGCGGCGAGCGCGCGGCCCACCACGCTCAGCAGTTCCTGCAGGTCGAACGGCTTCGGCAGGTATTCGAACGCACCGCGCTGTGCCGCCTTCACCGCGGTCATCAGGGTCGATTGCGCGCTCATCACCACGACGCGCAGGTCCGGGCGGATGCGGCGAATGCGGGGGATCAGGTCGAGCCCGTTCTCGTCGGGCATGACCACGTCGGTGATGACGAGGTCGCCCTCCCCTTCCTCGACCCAGCGCCACAGCGTGGCCGCGTTGCCGGTGCTGCGCACCTGATAGCCGGAGCGGCCCAGCGCCTGGGTCAGCACCGTGCGGATCGACCGGTCGTCGTCCGCGACCAGGACGGTGGGCAGCGTCACAGGTCGCTCTCCTTCTCGGTGATCACCGGCAGATGCAGCCGGAATTCGGTCCGGCCCGGCCGGCTGTCCACTTCGATCAGCCCACCATGATCGCCGACGATCTTCGCCACCAGTGCAAGTCCGAGGCCGCTTCCGGACGATTTGGACGTCACGAACGGCTCGAACAGATGCGGGCGGATGTCGTCGGGGATGCCGGGTCCGTTGTCACGCACGCACACATAGAGCGGCAGGTCGAGCCGGGTCGAGGACCCCGGGACGGCGACTCGGACGCCGTGATGGAAGCCGGTGGACAAGGTGATCTCCGGATGGGAGGCGCCGGGGTAGGTTACGGCCTCGGCCGCGTTCTTCACCAGGTTGAGCACCACCTGCACCAGCTGGTCGCGGTTTCCCCACACGGGCGGCAGCGAGGGATCGTAGCTCTCGACGAAGCGGACGTGCGCGGCGAAGCCCGACTGCGCCAGCTTGCGCACGTGTTCCAGGACCCGGTGGATGTTCACCGACCCGCGGGTGATCGGCTTCTCCCCGAACGCCTCCATGCGATCCACCAGGCCCCGAATCCGATCGGCCTCGTCGCGGATCAGCACGGTCAGCTCCCGATCCTCGGGCGCCACGCTCGCTTCCAGCAGTTGCGCGGCACCGCGGATGCCGGAGAGCGGGTTCTTCACCTCATGCGCGAGGATCGCCGCCATCCCGGTGACGCTGCGCGCCGCGCCCCGGAAGGCGAGTTGCCGATCGAGCGCGCGCGCGGCCGAGGCGTCCTGCATGATCAGCAGCACGGTGCCCGGCTCCTCGGGCAGCGGCGAGCCCTGCACGGTGATGCCGCGCTTGTTCAGCCGGGGACTTTCGAGCGTCAGGTCGTGATCGGCGATGGTCGCCTCGGTGCGGCGCACCTGCTCGATCAGCATGAACAGCGGGTTGTCGGTCGGGACCAGATCCTCGAGCCGCAACTGCGCGAGGCTCGCGGCCGAGATGCCCAGGAACTGCTCTGCCGCATGGTTCGCGTGGCGGAAGCGGTTCTCCGAATCCAGCAGCACCACCGGGACCGGCAGCGCGCCCAGCACCGCCGCCGAATCGACCGCTCGGGGGCGGCCGATCAGGCGGGAGGCGCGGGCCATCACGGAGCTCATGCGGCCTCCAGCGCCAGGGCGTCGCGGGCGGGCGGCGTGCGGGTCACGCCGCGGGCGATCAGCGGGTCATAGAACGCGTCGAGCAGTCGGAGCACGTCGGCAGCCTCGGGGATACGGTTCATGGCGGCGCGGAACTCGGCCGAACCAGGCAGGCCGCGGGAGTACCAGGACAGGTGCTTGCGCGCGAGCCGGACACCCGCGTTGCTGCCGAACCGGTTCAGCATCGCCTCGTAATGCCCGAGAATGATGGCTTTTTGCCGTGCGAGCGCGGGCTCCGGCAGCGGCTGGCCGGTGCGCAGGCGGTGCGCCACCTGGGCCGGGAACCACGGCCGGCCATAGCAGCCGCGGCCGATCATCACGCCATCCGCGCCGGACCGGGACAGCGCCTCGAGCGCGTCCTCCTCGGTCAGGATGTCGCCATTGACGATCACCGGCAGCCGGACCGCCTCCTTCACCTGGCGGACGAAATCCCAATCCGCGGTGCCGGTGTAGAATTGCTGGCGGGTGCGGCCGTGGATCGTGACCATGCGGATCCCGGCCTCTTCCGCGATGCGGGCGAGCCGCGGCGCGTTCAGGCTCTGGTGGTCCCAGCCCATGCGCATCTTGAGCGTGACCGGCACCGACACGGCGCGCACGGTGGCCTGCAGGATCGCCGCCGCAGCGGTCTCGTCCCGCATCAACGCGGACCCCGCCGCCTGGCCGACCGCCACCTTCTTCACTGGGCAGCCGAAATTGATGTCGACCAGGTGCGCGCCCTTGTCGACCGCCAGCCGCGCCGCCTCGGCCATCGCCTGCGGGTCGCAGCCGGCGAGCTGCACGGCGGAGATGCCGCCGCACCCGTCGACCTCGGCCATGTCGAGCGTCTTGCGGTTTTCCCGGATCATTGCCCAGGAGGCGATCATCTCCGAGACCACCATGCCGGCCCCGAGTTGCTTGGCCGTCCGGCGGAACGGCAGGTCGGTGACCCCGGACATGGGGGCGACGATGACCGGCGTGTCGATGACGACGTCGTTGCCGAGCGCGATGGGGGCGAAGACGGGGGCTGCCCGTGGGACGCGAGGCTCTGCGATCGACTCGCGTGCAGCAGGTGTGCTTTGTGAACGACAATTGCCCATGATTTGGGCAAACTACAGTCCTGTGATCGGTTGCGCAATCCCGTAGCGAGAGCCGGTGCCCGTCTTTTGCGGCAACCCCGGGATGATGTCAGGCCCGCACGGCAGGCGGACGGCGGAGCGCCCAGAACGCGACCGTGCCACACAGGTAGAACAGGATCGAGAGCCAGAACGCGACGCGGTAGCTGCCGGTCACGTCGAACACGAACCCGGCCATCCAGGCCCCCAGCGCCGCGCCGGCGCCGGTGCCGATCGTGATCACGCCCAGGATCGTCCCGAGATGCGGGCCGGGGAACAGATCCGCGGTCTTCGCGGTGATCGCCGGCCCCCGCGCGCCCCAGGTCAGGCCGAAGAAGCAGGCGTGCAGCCAGAGCAGCACGTGCTGGTCCGGGCTGGTGATCAGCAGCGCGCACACCACGCCGATGATCGACGTGCCATAGGTGACGATGGCCGAGATCTCGCGCCCGACATAATCGGACAGCGTGCCGGTCACGATCACCCCCGGCAGCGACAGGAACGCGCCCGCGCCCAGGACGCCGGCGGCGTAGAGCTTGTCGAACCCCACGTCGATGGCGAAGGCGAGCTGGTGCAGCGCGACGAGGAAGCTGCCGAGGCCGGTGAACAGGTACACCGCCATCAGCAGCCAGAAATGCGGCGTGCGGCTCGCCTGCGGCAGCGTCCACCCTTGCGCGTCGGCACTCGATCGCGCGGCGCTGCGTTCGGTGCCGCGGAACAGCATCGCGAGCGGCGCGATCACCACCGCGACGAACACACCCTGCCACAGATACGCCCCGCGCCAGCCCAGCCCGTCGATCATCAGCGTGGTGACCGGCGCGGAATAGGCACGCGCGAAACCATTTGCCGACTGCACGATGGAGACCGCCATGCCGCGCCGGCGCACGAAGTGCCGCGACAGCAGCGGCACGAACACGACGAGTCCCAGGCAGTTCGCGCCCAGGGTCATGACGACGCCGTAGAGCACGTCGATCTGCCACAGCGACGTCGCGTGGCTCGTCGCGAACGCGCCCAGCGCGAGCACGGCGCCGCCGATCAGGATCAGTCGCCTCGGACCGAGCCGGTCGACGAGAACGCCGACCAGCGGCGAGCTGGTGCCGGTGACGAGCTGGGAAACGGCGTAGGCGACGGAAACGTCCGCGCGTGTCCAGCCGAACGCCTCGATGAAGGCGACGAGAAAGACCGTGTAGGCGTGCATGCTGCCCGCCCCCACCGCGAAGGTCACGAAAGCACCGGCAAGCAGCAACCAGGTACGTCGATGGGACAGGGCGGCAGGCTCGGTCGGCGCGTTCGGCATCGCTCTTCGTCTCGTTCGGGAGAGTCAGTCTGGCCCGCGCCGCGCCGGAGCGGAAGCTTGCCGGCCGCCACGCCGCGTTGCACGTTCGGCGCAAACGAGGGGAGCGCAACATGTCCGGCCTGCTGCACAGCCACGCCCAATGGGGACCGACGGACCAGATCGGCGCCGGCAACCTGCTGACCCCCGAACGGCGCCTCGCCGCGCTGGGCAGCGTGCAACAGGGGCGCGTCTACGACCTCAGCCACGAGATCGCGATGGGCGCACCCTACATGGCGCCGAACCAGACCCCGTTCCTGATGTCGATCTGGGCGTCCTGGAAGGACAGCATCAAGCGCCGCCGCGGCATGGGCGCACGCAACGACGCGGGCACCAATCTCGAGCGTATCGAGATGACCACCCATGTCGGCACCCACATCGACGCGCTCGGTCACTTCTCCAAAGGCGACATGCTCTACAACGGGAACCGCGCCGCGGACGTCGTGACCGATTGGGGCCTGACCCGGCTCGGCATCGAGAACGCACCGCCGATGATCACGCGCGGCGTGCTGTTCGACGTGGCGGGGCTGGATGGCGGCGCGCATCTGTCGCCAGGCCGCGCGATCACGCCTGACGAGCTGAAACGCGCGGCCGATACGGGCGGCTTCGCGGTGCAGCCGGGCGACATCGCACTGATCCGCACCGGCTGGGGCCGGCATTTCGGCGTGGACAACGCGAAATACCTGCATGGCGAGCCGGGGATCGACGTGGCCGGCGCGCGCTGGCTGGTGGACCAGGGCGTGGTCGCGATCGGCGCCGACAACATGGCGGTGGAGGTGCTGCCGAACCCGGATGGCGGGCTGATGATGCCGGTGCACCAGTTCGTGCTGGCGGAGTGCGGCGTCTACCTGATCGAGAACCTGATGCTGGAGGAGCTCGCGGCGGATCGCGTCTCCGCCCCGTGCTTCATTCTGCTGGCCACGAAGTTCAAGGGCGCGACGGGCGCGCCGGTGCGGCCGGTGGCGATCGTGTAGAGCGCGAGGGCGCGGTGCCGGCCGCGGTGGAGGGCGAGCCCGAAGGATGCCCCCCCTCCCCTTGCAGGAGGGGGCTGGGTGGAGGGGGTGCCGGAGGTTGGTGACGGCGGTGCGTTCGCCCCGGTCGCCCCCTCACCCCGTCCCTCTCCCGCAAGGGGAGAGGGGGATTCGGGGGAGGCTCACGCCAGCAGCGCGTCGGCCATCACCACGCCCTGCCCCTCCGGCAGCACGATCAGCGGATTGACCTCCGCCTCCGTCACCTCCTCCAGCGCGGCGAGGCGCGAGAACGCGGCGACCGCGCGGGCGAGCGCGTCGAGATCGCCCTTCGGCAGGCCGCGATAGCCGCGGGCGGGCGCGAGGCCACGGACCTCGGCGATCATCCCCCTCGCCTCGGTCTCGGTGACGGGCGCGAGGCGGAGGACCACGTCGCGGTACACCTCGGCCAGCACGCCGCCGGCCCCCAGCGCGACCACCGGCCCGACCAGCGGATCGCGGCGGTAGCCGAGGATCGCCTCGGCGAGGCCCTTCGCCATCGGCTGCGCGATGAAGCCGCTGATCTGGTCCCCCAGCCGCGCGCGCATCCCAGCCGCGGCGGTGCGCAACGCGGCGGCGTCCTGGATGTTGAGCGCGACTGCGCCGGCTTCGGTCTTGTGGGCGATGGTGGCGGAGACGGCCTTCAGGGCCACGGGATAGGCGAGTGGCGGCGGGGCGTCGGGATCGACCGCCACCGCGCCGTTCGGCAGGCCGAGTGCGGCGAAGACCGCGCGCGCGCCGGGCTCGTCCCCGGCGGCACCCAGCAGAGCGCGGGCGGGGGCGACGTCGCCGGCATCGGGCACGGGGCGCGGCGGCTGCCAGGCGAGGTAGGCGCGCACGGCGTCGGCGCAGGCCTCGGGCGTGCGGAACGCGGCGACGCCGGACCCGGACAGCAGCCGCAGCGCGGCGGGCGCCTCCGGCACCAGGAAGGCGCAGATCGGGTTGCGGCCCTTCGCCGCGATCACGCCGGCCACGCCTTCCTGCGGTCGGAACTGGGCGGAGCTGCCGATCACCGCGACGGCGAGGTCGGCGTCGTCGGCGTCGCGCGCGTCGTTCAGCGCAGTGGCGACGAAATCGCGGCTCGCGCCGGCGAGCGTCGTGTCGAGCATGTGCGCGGTGGCGATGCCCGCGATGCCGAGGCGGTCCACCACCATCGCACCGCCGCCGCCGGTGGTGGTGACGATGCGCACGGCCCGCTTCGGGTTCTCCACGGGACGGCGCCCCAGCAGCAGCGGCGGGATTTCCAGCAGCGCCTCCAACTGGTCGACGCGCACGATGCCGACGGCGCGGAAGAACGCGTCGGCGGCGGCATCCGATCCGGCCAGCGCGCCGGTGTGGGTGGTGGCGAGCTTCGCCGCTGCCTCCGACCGGCCGAGCTTGTAGGCGACGATCGGCTTGCCGGCCGCATGCGCCCGACGGGCCGCGCGCTCGAACAGGTCGGGACGGCGGATCGTTTCCAGGAACAGCAGGATCGCGTCGGTGTCGGGATCGTCCACCAGCATGTCGGCGATCTCGCCCGCCGACAGATCGGCCTCGTTGCCGGTGCCGACGATCTTGGCGAAACCGGCGCCACGGGCCGCCGCGCGGGAGGCGAGCGTGCCCATGACGCTGCCGGAGTGCGACACGAGCGACCAGCGGCCGGCGGGAAGCGCGTCGATCTCCAGCACCGCGTTGACCGAGCAGGCGGTGCGCGCGGGGACGTTGATGACGCCCATGGAATTGGGGCCGAGCAGCCGCAGCCCGCCCGCATGCGCGGCGTCGACGATGCGCCGTTGCAGCGCGACGCCCTCCGGCCCCGCCTCGGCGAACCCATCGGCCAGCACACAGGCGACCGGCACGCCGCGGGCGACGCAATCGCCGATCGCCGCCTCGACGTTCTGCGTGTTCACCAGCACGTAGGCGAAGTCGACCTGTCCCGGAACGTCGCGCAGCGACTTGTAGGCGCGCTCGTTCAGCACCGTCTCGGCGCGCGGGTTCACCGGGAACAGCTCCCCGGTGAAGCCGTGGCGGCGAAGATAGACCTGGGCGCGCGCGGTGAGCCGCGCGGCGTCGGTGGAAGCGCCGATCAGCGCGATGCGCCGCGGATCGAACAGGACGCTGGAGAGTGTGGAGGTCATGATGCGGGCAATCTGCCCCGCCTCCCCCGGCGCCTCAATCCCGAGACGCCGCGACCGGGCCACGTCGTCGTCACGGCTCCGGCGGGACGGCGCTCGCCTGCGCGGGCTCGTCGCGCAGGCGATACACCGACCGCGCCGTGAAACGGGTCCGCAGCCAGTAACCGATGCTGAAGCCCGGCCAGAGCGCGGTGTTGTGGCCGGTGGCGTCGAGATACCAGCTCCGGCATCCCGACATCCACACGGTACGGGCCATGCGCCGCTGCAGGTCGGCCTCCGCGCTGCGCACCGCCTGCGCGGTCACCTCGATCTCGGCGGCACGGCGCGACCACATCCGGCGCAGGCAATCCAGCACGTGGTCGATCTGCGCCTCCAGCATGAACACCACGGAGTTGTGGCCGAGGCCGGTGTTGGGACCGCCCAGCAGGAACAGGTTCGGGAACCCGTTCACCGCCAAGCCGAGGCGGGTCGGCACGCGGTCGCGCCAGGCCTGGGCCAGGTCGGCGCCATCGCGCCCGACGATGCGCAGATCGCCCAGCGGGTCGGACGCGCGGAAGCCGGTGGCGAGGATCAGGATGTCGGCCGGCCGCTCCACACCGTCCTCGGTGCACACACCGTGCGGGGTCACACGGGTGATCGGCCGGGTGAGCAGCGTCACGTTCGACCGGTTCAAGGCCGGCAGGAAGTCGTTCGACAGCAGGATGCGCTTGCAGCCGATGCGGTATGCCGGCGTCATCGCCGCGCGGACGTCGCCATCCGCGAGTTGCCGCTTGGCGTAGCTGCGCGCACGGCGTTCCACCGCCTCCATCAGCCGCGGTGCGAGCACGAAGCCGACGGCGCGCACCTCGTGCTGCCAGTAGGTCACGGCGCGAAGCGTGCGGCGCAGCAGCGGCACGACGCGCAACGCCTGCCGGCGCAGCCTGCCGGCCGGCGGATCGTGCTTCGGCAGGATCCAGGGCGGCGTGCGCTGATACAGATCGAGCTGCGCCGCCTGTTCGGCGATCCTCGGCACGAACTGGATCGCGCTGGCGCCGGTACCGATCACCGCCACGCGCTTGCCCGCCAGCTCGACACCATGGTCCCAGCGCGCCGAGTGGAAGCAGGCGCCGGCGAAGCGGTCGAGCCCTTCGATCGCGGGGATGGCCGGGCGTTGGAGCAGCCCCACCGACAACACGAGCATCCGCGCCTCGATCCGCGCGCCATTCGCGAGACGCAGGCACCAGAGGCCGCGCGCCGTGTCGAACACCGCCTCCTCCATGGCCGCCCCCAGCCGCAGGTGGGGTTGCAGGCCGAAGCGGGCGACGCAGTCGTTCAAATAGTCCAGGATCTCCGGCTGCGTGGGATAGCGGCGCGACCATGCGGCGCGCGGCGCGAAGGACAGCGAATAGAGATTGGCGGGAATGTCGCAGGCGCAGCCGGGGTAGTGGTTGTCGCGCCAGGTGCCGCCGAT
>MKTV01000099.1:46108-57358 GCA_001898425.1 Rhodospirillales bacterium 69-11 | reverse complement strand
GCGGATGGCCATGCCGATCCCGCCGAAGCCGCCACCGATGATGGCGACCTGATGGACCGGCGGCGTGCCCGCGGCTTCGGGCCGGGGCGCATGGCGATCGCTCATCCGCCAGCGGACCGGAGAGGCGTGTGTCGCACGTCCATGCGAGGGCTGGACCGGGGGCGGATCACGTCCCGCCCCCGGTGTCGCGTCACGTCAGACCGGATCCCAGCCGAACACCTCGCCCGATCGATCGAGCGGCATGAAGGCCGCCTTCATCGCGGGGATGCAGCGTTCGGCGATGGTCTCCGGCGTCCAGCCCTCGGCGCTGTGCACGATGCGGATCGGCCGGGGCGAGCTGAACAGGATCATCTCGTTCATCCGGCAGCCGAACACCTGGCCCGTCACGCCCTTCGCCGCATCCGAGGACAGGAACACCGCCATCGGCGCGTTCTTGTCCGGCGTCATCTGCTGGATCTTGGCGACGCGGGCCTGCTGCTCCGGCGTGGTCGCCGGGATGGAGCTGGTCATGCGGCTCCAGGCGAAGGGCGCGATGCAGTTGGAGCGCACGTTGTAGCGCTGCATGTCGAGCGCGATCGACTTCGACAGCGCCGTCATCCCCAGCTTGGCGGCGGCGTAGTTGGCCTGGCCGAAATTGCCGATGAGGCCCGAGGTCGAGCTCATGTGCACGAACGTGCCGCTCTCCTGCTTGCGGTAGTGCTCCGCCGCCGCGCGGGAGACGAAGAAGCTGCCGTTCAGGTGCACCGAGATGACGGACAGCCAGTCGTCCTCGGTCATCTTGTGGAAGATCACGTCGCGCAGGATGCCGGCATTGTTCACCACGGCATCGATGCGGCCGAAATTGTCGAGCGCGGACTGGATGATCTTCTGCGCGCCGCTCCAGCTCGCGACGGATTCCGTGCAGATCGCGGCCTGGCCGCCCTTCTGCTCGATCATCGCCTTGGTCTGTTCGGCCGGGGTGGCGGAGCCGCCCTCACCGGTCAACGAGGCGCCGATATCGGCGACGATCACCTTGGCCCCCGCCGCCGCCATCATGATGGCGATCTCGCGCCCGATTCCGCCGCCGGCCCCGGTGACCACCGCGACCTTGCCTTCCATCATCCCTGCCATCTGGCGCTCCTCCTGGATTCGAATCGGGGGAAGCTAGGCGGCGGCGCGGGGGTTGTGAACCCGCCCTCGCCGGCCGCCGGGGCTTGCCTTTCATGCAGTGCAACATAAGTCGAAGGGATCACGGGTCGGTCGAGAGCATGAGGGACGGGTCGGCGGCATGAGGACGAGTCCTGCGCTGCGGCGCCTGATCCCGCGGGGCATCGCGCGTCCCTGCCTCGGGATGGCGAGCCTGATGATCACGGGTCTCGGTGCGGGTCCCGCGGGCGCGGCCGAACTGCGGGCCGAATACCGGACCTATGCCGCCGGCCTGCCGGTTGCCGAGGTCGAGGCGGGGTTCGGTCTCGGCCCCTGGACCTACCAGATGCGCCTTGCCTATCGGACCACCGGGCTGGTGGGGTTCTTCTACCGGGGCCATCAGTTCAACCAGGTGGACGGCACCTGGCAGGCCGGCGCGCCGGTGCCGCGCGAGTTCCAGGGCGTGGGGGAGTGGCACGGAGAGCCGCGGGTCGCGCGCATCGACTATCGGGATGGCAAACCGCTGATCCGCGCGCTGGTCCCGCCCAATGAAGGCGAACGGGAGCCGGTCCCCCCTGCTGTGCAGGCGAACACGATCGACAACCTGAGCGCGATCGCCGACCTGATCCATCAGGTCGCGGACACGGGCCGGTGCGAGTCGACGGTGCACACCTATGACGGGCGGCGCGCGACGGAGATCGCGGCCCGGACGGACGGCCAGGAGACGCTGGCGCCCACCGGTCGATCGAGCTACGCCGGGCCGGCGCTGCGCTGCAGCTTCCAGGGGGAGTTGATCGCCGGGTTCCGCCTGCAGGGCAATCGGGAGGCGGACCGCAAGCCGCTGCACGGCATGGCCTGGCTGGCCCAGGTCGCCCCGAACACGCCGCCCATTCCGGTGCGGATGAGCTTCGAGACGCGCTGGTTCGGGGATGTGACGATGTACCTGACGGGGGTCACCGTCGGGCAGGAGGCGATGGCGTCGGTGCGTTGAGGTGGGGACACGGGGGCTAAGCGGGTCAGGCGGCCAAGCGGCCAAGGCCACCCGTGATCAGGCGCCCTGGAGAGCTGCCAGACCCCGTTCGAGCGTCTCCGCACGCGCGCGATAGGAGCCATTTTCCGGATCGAGCCGTAGCGCGGCACGATAAGCCTCCAGCGCCTCCCCTCCTGCCCCGATTTGCTCCAAAGCAACGGCGAGGTGTGAATGGGCCGCGGCGACCCGCGGCGCCAGGGAGACGGCTGTCCGCGCGATCGGAATGGCGTCGGCTGGACGCCCGCAGCGCACCAGGAGGGCGGCGAGGCGTACGTGCAGATCATGATCGTCCGGCCGCAGACGGATCGCCTCCCGGAGCGTCGTGTCCGCTTCGGTCTCGCGCCCTGCAAGGCTGAGGACATGCGCGACATGCGCGCGTCGCCTTGCATTGTCGGGATCGAGCGCCAGGGCGCGCCGCGCTGCAGAGACCGCCTCGTCGTGTCGGCCGAGCCGGCTCAGCACTTCGCTCAGTTGGTGGTGATGATGCGGGTGACCGTCGTGACCCGCGACGGCTTCGCGCAACAGCCGTTCGGCTGCCTCGATCTGTCCGGACTGCATCATCAGGAACCCGAGTTGAGCCAGCGCATCGGCATTGCCGGGCGCGAGCTCGACCGCCTGTTTCGCGAGGGTCAGGGCTTCATCCCGGCGCCCCAGACGCTCGTACAGAGCGCTCAGGATCACGCGCGCCTGGGCATTGGCTGGGGCACGCTCACACGCGGTCAGAAGCGCCTCTTCCGCTCCTGGATGATCCTGCCGCCGCATCCGCAGGTGCGCGAGGTGGATGAACCGCTCCACACGGGCGGGATCGAGCGCCGCGGCTCGTTCGGCCATGACGATCGCCAGGGGGGAGCGACCTCGTCGCTCCATCAGGACGCTGAGCTGATGGTGGGCATGCGCATCCTGCGGCCGCAGCAACGCAGCCCAGGACAAGGGCGCTTCGGCCTCGTCCAACCGGCCCATGGTCAGCAGAAGGTGGCCCAGATGCGCCTGGGCCACAGGGTTCTGGGGGGCGAGCGCGACCGCCTCTTCCGCGAATGGCAGAGCCCCGGCCATATCCCCCGCCCGCGCCAGCTCCGTGCTGATGTCGAACCGCAGTGCGCAATCGCCGGGATCCGCAGCCGCGAGCAGTCGAAGCTCGGTCAACGCCTCCTCGCCCGCTCCCGCCTTCCGCAGCAGCCCCGCGAGGTGAAGGCGGGCCTCGCGTTCCGAAGACGCCAAAGCCACGGCCCACCGCGCCGCGTCGATCGCCCCCTCGAGGTCACCCAGCCGCTCACGCATCTCGCTCAGCCGATGCTGATGGCGCCAGTCCCCCGGCGCGGCGTTGATCACGCGTTGCTGCGCTTCGAGCGCTGCGCGTCCTTGCCCTCCCCGTTCCAACAATCCGACCAGCATCTGCAGCGTCGAAAGATCGTCCGGATCCGCTTGCAGCAGAGCACGCACTTCCGCGATCGCGTCCGGCAGGCGGTCGCGGCGGACCAGCAGGTCGAGGAGAGCTCGCCGATGACGGGGTTCCACCGGGTCGAGCGCCACTGCACGGCGCCTCATCCGTTCCGCCTCGTCCAGCGCGCCTTGCTGCTCGAGGGTCGTCGCGAGCTCTCCGTGGAGATGCGCCGAGTACGGATCGAAACGGATGGCTGTCCGGAGCGAGGCCGCAGCCTCGTCCAGTCGCCCCAGATCTCGCAGAAGATGCCCCAGCAGCGCGTGGAAATGTGACTCGGTCGGCTGGAGTTCGATGCCGCGCCGAAGGGATATCTCAGCCTCGACCATCTCACCGTTATGGCGGAGCATGTGCCCGAGATGGACGTGCAGGGCAGCACCATCAGGTTCGGCGGCAACGGCCCGACGGGCCGCATCCACCGCCTCCGACTTCCTGCCAAGCCGATGAAGTACGCGGCTGAGCCCTTCCCATCCGGAGCCGGACTGCGGACTCTGCGCGAGCCCGTCGCGCAGCAGGCGTTCGGCCGCGACCGGATCACCGGCATGGGCCAGGCTGAGTCCTTCCGCCAGCGCCTCGTTCCAGATGAAACGAACATAGCGATGGGCGTACTCGACGAACGTGAAGCGGCCCTCTCGCAGGAAGCCGTAGCGGCGGTCATCCGTGACCCATCGCAAGCCGAAATGCCGCGCAACGCCCGGATGGACCGGCAGCTCCTCTTTCGGAAACGGGGTGACGTGCACGCAGGCGCGCATCAGGTCGATATCGTCCTGGGATGCACCGAGCTGCCTGAACAGTTCGGTGGCGACGACCATCGTGACGCGCAGGTTGGGATGGTGCGGCGTGAGGAAGATCGGTTCGTCGCGGAAGTGTCGCTCGATCACCTCGGCCACGCGGTAGCCGGAGGCATCGTCGCGCGAACGCTGGCGATCCATCACCAGCTCGAACAGCCGGTCGAGATTGGCCTTGCTGGCAATGTCGAGCCCGACATACTCGGCAACGGCCGCGTCCGGATCGACACCCTTCAGGATCAGTCGATTGAGATAGGAATCGCCCGCTTCGCCGACGTAAGCCCCAGCCGCCAGGAACGGACGCGGGGCATTCTTCGGATGGGGTTGACCGGCATACGGCCACAGGAAGGACGCGCTGACATTAGGGATCAGCAGGCGTTGCGCGCTGGTCGTGACGTCATCGAGGTCGATCAGCGGCGCGACGCCGAACAGTTGCTGCACCACGATGTCGGCGCATTCCACCGCCCGCCGCCCCTCATCGGTCAGGTTCTCGTAGGAGGCGACATAGGTCACCTCGTCGCCGGTGCGGGGCGCAACGAAGCGGCGATAGAGAGCTGTCATGGCCTGAGCCTGGCAGTTCCCGATGAGGACGATGCGGCGCATGCGGGTACGCGTCTCCGGAACGGCGGTAATCTGCGCGGGCGACATCACCGCTCGGCATCCGGTCCGACGTGAGACTCAGCGGGAGCGAGGCGCGATCACGCCGCGCGCCGGAGTAGCAAACAATCCACGCTCGCCGCAATTTCGACGACGCCGTGATCGCCGGTCGCCCCCTACCCCCCCGCGATCTTCGGGATCAGGTAGATCTCGCTCCCCGCCTTGAGTTCCGCGTGGTACGCGTCCTGGAAGATCTCGCCGTCGATCGCGACGGCCATCCCCTCCTCCACCTGCTTGCCCAGGCCCGGAAACCGCTGCTCCAGTTCCAGGACAAGCCGGCGGAAGGTGGTCGCCTCGACCTCGACCTCCGACTGCCCGCCCGTGAAGGCCTGGCAGCCGGAGCCGGAGGAGAAGTGGACCGTGGGCACGAAGCCCCGCTCAGCCCGCGGCGTCGAGAGCGGCGCGGACCTTCGGCGGCGACATCGGCAGGTCCGGCATGCGCACGCCGGTCGCGCTCTTGATCGCGTTGCCGATGGCGGCCATCGGCGGCACGATCGGCACCTCGCCCACGCCGCGCACGCCGAACGGATGGCGCGGGTTCGGCACCTCGACCAGCACCGCCTCGATCATCGGCACGTCGGAGGCCACGGGCACGCGGTAATCCAGGAAGCCCGGATTCTCCATCTGCCCCTTGGCGTTGTAGATGTACTCCTCGTTCAGCGCCCAGCCGATGCCCTGCGCCGCGCCGCCCTGGATCTGGCCTTCCACGTAGCTCGGGTGGATCGCACGGCCGACGTCCTGCACCGCGGTGTAGCGCTCGATCGTGACATGGCCGGTCTCCTTGTCGACCGACACGTCGCAGATATGCGCACCGAAGCCCGCACCCGCGCCCTGCGCGTTCACCGACACCTCGGCCACGATCGGACCACCGGTCCGCGCCGCCTTCAGCGCCAGCGCCGCGAGATCCAGCGGCTCGAACGCGCCGGCGTTGGAACCCGCCGGATAGGCCTTGCCGTCCTTCCACTCCACCGCCTCGACCGGGATTTCCCAGGTCGCCGCGGCACGCTTCTTCAGGTCGTCGACCACCTTCTCGGCCGCCTGCGTCGCCGCCATGCCGGTCGCGAAGGTGACCCGGGACCCGCCGGTCAGATGGGTGAACCCGATGGAGGCCGTGTCGGCCACCGTCGCCTTCACGCGGGCGACGTCGATGCCCAGCACCTCGGCCACCATCATGCCCATCGACGCGCGGGAGCCGCCGATGTCGGGGCTGCCCGTGGCCACGGTAACGGACCCGTCCTCGTTCACGTGCACGGTCGCGGTCGACTCGCCGCCGATGTTGAACCAGAAGCCCACGGCGAGGCCGCGGCCCTGGCCGTCCTTCACCGGGGTCTTCCAGTGCGGATGCGCCTTCACGGCGTCCAGCACGGCGGTGAAGCCGATGTTCTGGTGCACCGGGCCGTAATGCGTCTTGGTGCCGTTCTTCGCCGCGTTCTTCTCACGCAGGGTCAGCGGATCCATGCCCAGCTTGCGGGCGAGATCGTCGATCGCGCTCTCGACCGCGAAGGAGGTGATCGGGGCGCCGGGGGCGCGATAGGCCGCGACCTTCGGGCGGTTGGAGACGACGTCGTAGCCGACCACGTCGACGTTCGGCAGGTCATACATGGCGAAGCCGCACATGCAGCCGGGGCCGATCGGCGAGCCGGGGAACGCGCCGGCCTGATACTTCAGCACCTGCTGGGCGGCGACGATCGTGCCGTCCTTCTTCGCGCCGATCTTCACCTCGACCGTGGCGCCGGAGGTCGGGCCGGAGCCGCGGAACACCTCTTCCCGCGTCATCTGGATCTTCACCGGCCGGCCCGCCTTCTTGGACAGGGCGACCGCGACGGGCTCCAGGTAGATCAGCGTCTTGCCGCCGAAGCCGCCGCCGATCTCGGCGGGGTTCACGCGGATGTTCGCCATGTCCATGCCCAGCAGCTTCGCCGTGTAGGCGCGGACCATGAAATGGCCCTGGCTCGAGGCGTGGATCGAGACCTGCCCGTCCGGCTGGTAGCTGGCGAGGCAGGCATGCGGCTCGATATAGGCTTGGTGCACCGGCTGGGTCGTGTAGCGGCCCTCGACCACCACCTCGGCGTCCTTGAAGCCCGCCTCGACGTCGCCCTTCTTGAAGGTGACGACCTTGGCGATGTTGGACGGCTTCTCGGCCTTCGGATTGACGCCCGCGGTGAACAGGTCGTCGTGCAGGATCGGCGCGTCGGGGGCCATCGCGGCCTCGACGTCGATCACGAAGGGCAGCACCTCGTACTGCACGTCGATCAGCTCGAGCGCGCGATCCGCGATCTCCTGCGTCGTCGCGGCGACGGCGGCGATCGCGTGGCCCTCATACAGCGCCTTGCTGCGCGCCATGACGTTCAGCGCAAGGTCGCGGAAGTTCATCGGACCCTCGCCGACGAACGCCTCTTCCGAGGGGATGTCGGGGAAGTCGGCCGCGGTCACCACGGCCTTCACGCCCGGCAGCGCCGCCGCCTTGGACGTGTCGATCGACAGGATCCGCGCATGCGCGTGCGGGGAGCGCTTGATCTTGCCCCACAGCATGCCCGCGGCGCGCGTATCGGCTGCGAACACCGCGCGGCCGGTCACCTTGTCGACACCGTCGGGACGAACCGGGCGGGTGCCGACGACTTTGAGATCGGATGCGACGTAGTTCATCGGGCTGCCTCTCCTCGCATCACCGCCGCGGCGTCCATGACGGCACGGATCACCTTGTCGTAGCCGGTGCAGCGGCACAGGTTGCCGGCCAGCCAGTAGCGGGCCTCGGTCTCAGTTGGGTTGGGATTCTCGTCCAGCAACGCCTTCGCCGCGACGATCAGTCCCGGCGTGCAGAAGCCGCACTGCAGCGCCGCATGCTCGAGGAACTTCTGCTGCACCGGATGCAGAGTCTCGCCGTCGGCGACACCCTCGATCGTCGTGATCGTCTTGCCCTCGGCCTCCACGCCCAGCATCAGGCAGGAGCACACGAGCCGGCCGTCCACGATCACCGAACAGGCGCCGCAATCGCCCGACGCGCAGCCTTCCTTGCTGCCGGTCAGGCCGATCACGTCGCGCAGCACGTCCAGCATGGTCTGCTGGGTTTCGCACAGGAACTCGGTCTCCTCGCCGTTGATCACGGCAGTGACGTGTTGCTTCGCCATCTCAGTGCGCCTTCCCGTTCGTCTTGCCCTGCGCACGATCGAAGGCGATCGCCGCCACCCGGCGAGCCAGCACGCCCGCCACCTTCTTGCGATACTCGACCGTGCCGCGCTTGTCGGTGATCGGCTTTGCCGCCGCCTGCGCCGCGGCGTCCAGCTTCGCCAGCGTGTCGGCGTCCAGCGTGTGCCCGACCAGCACCTGCGCCGCTTCCGGCACCATGATCACGGTCGGCGACACCGCACCCAGCGCCACGCGCGCGGCGGTGCAGACCCCCTTCTCGTCCAGCGTCACGTTGATGCCGCAGCCCACCACCGCGATGTCCATCTCGGTGCGCGGGATGAAGCGGAGATACGCATCGCCGGAGCGGGCGCCACGCGGCGGCAGCTTGAACTCCAGGATGAACTCGTCCTTGCCGAGGGAGGTGCGGCCGGGGCCGGTCGGGATCTGCTCGACGGGGACTTCGCGCTTGCCCTTGCCGCCCACCACGACCGCGATCGCGCCCGCGGCGAACAGCGCGGGCACGCTGTCGGCGGCCGGCGAGGCGTTGCACAGGTTGCCGGCGAGCGAGCAACGGCCCTGCACCTGGGTGGAGCCGATCAGGTCGAGCGCTTCCACGATGCCCGGCCACGCGGCGTTCAGTTCGGCATTGGCTTCGACCTCGGCACCCGGGGTCGCGGCGCCGATCACGAACCCGCCGTCGGAGCCCTTGCGGATGCCGATGATGCCGGGGATCTTCTTCGTGTCGACGATCAGGTCCGGCTTCAGGCGCCCGGCGCGCAACTGCACCAGAAGGTCGGTGCCACCAGAGAGGACCTTGGCGAGGCCGGAGGCACCGGCAAGGAGTTTGACCGCCTCATCCACCGTCGTGGGTGCGGCATAGCTGAGACTAGACATCATCTCTCCCGAAAAATCGCTGTTCGTTTCCCCCCGGTCCGGAGGCGGGACCTCGGGACGGCTATCCTTCACGTTAGGCGATGACGGCGGGGTGGTCGAGAGGGGCGCCAGTTAGCGCTCCCCTCACGACGACGGTTCGGACCCCGCACGGTCACCGGCAGGCGCCGCCGCGTCGGATCCGACCACGATCATTGCATCCGCCGTCCCGACCGGACACATCGTGCGCTCGGAGATGGCATCACGGGCCCGCGCGCCAAGACCGGGAGGGCGCTTCACGCTTGCGCGATTCCGGTCCAGCGTGCTGCAACGCACCATCGGCCGTTCGTCACACCAGCGTTCCGGAACGAGAGCCCTATGCCGCTGCACGTCGCGCTGACCCACCGCACCTCCTACCACTACGACCGGCTCGTCACGCTCGGCCCGCAGACCATCCGGCTGCGCCCCGCACCGCATGCGCGCACGGCGATCGTCAGCTACGACCTGAAGATCGAGCCCAAGCCGCATTTCCTGAACTGGCAGCAGGATCCGCAGGGCAACCACCTCGCCCGCGTCGTCTTCCCCGAACGCGTCGACCGGTTCGAGATCACCGTCGATCTCGTCGCCGACATGGTGACGATCAACCCGTTCGACTTCTTCCTCGAGCCCGAGGCGGAAACCACCCCGTTCGCCTACGACCCCGTCCTGGACCACGAACTCGCCCCGTACCGTCGCGCCGAAGCGGCCGGCCCGCTGCTCGCCGCCCTGCTCGCACAAGTGCCCCGTGGCGAACGGCCGACCGTGCAGATGCTGGTCGAGCTGAACACCATGGTGCAGCGCCGCGTCGAGTACATCGTGCGGATGGAGCCCGGCGTGCTCACGCCGGAACAGACGCTGGGCGGCGGCAAGGGTTCCTGCCGGGATTCCGCCTGGCTGCTCGTGCAGATGCTGCGCCACCTCGGCTACGCGGCGCGCTTCGTCTCCGGCTACCTGATCCAGCTCGCCCCCGACGTGAAGCCGCTGGAGGGGCCGCCCGGACCCGAAGCCGACTTCACCGACCTGCACGCCTGGGCGGAGGTCTACCTGCCCGGCGCCGGCTGGGTCGGGCTCGACGCCACCTCCGGCCTGTTCTGCGGCGAAGGCCACATCCCGCTGGCCGCGAGCCCCGACCCGATCTCGGCCGCGCCGATCACCGGCATGGTGGAGAAGGCTGAGGTCACGTTCGACTTCGAGATGTCGGTCCGCCGCATCCGCGAGACACCCCGCACGACCAAGCCCTATGCCGAGGCGACCTGGCAGGCGATCCTGGCGCGGGGCGCCGAAGTCGACCGCGCGCTCGCCCGCGGCGCGGTGCGGCTGACCATGGGGGGCGAACCGACCTTCGTCTCCGCCTCCGACATGGACGCGCCCGAGTGGAACACGGCCGCCCTCGGCCCGACCAAGCAGGTCTATGCCGAACGGCTGATCCGCCGGCTGATCGACAGATGGTCGCCCGGCGCGGTGCTGCAGCACGGGATGGGCAAGCAATATCCCGGGGAGCAGCTGCCCCGCTGGGCGCTGCTCGCGCATTGGCGCGCCGATGGGGAGCCGGTGTGGCGCGACCGTGCCCTGCTCGCCTCGGTCGAGGACCGCGACGACGCGACCGCACGCGACGCCGCGACCTTCGCGGCCCGCCTCGCGGAGCGGCTGCAGGTCGATCCGGCGCTGGTCATCCCGGCGCACGAGGACACGCACTACTATCTGTGGAAGGAGCACCGGCTGCCGGCCAACGTGCTGGCGGAAGAGTCGAAGCTGCGCGACCCGATGGAGCGCGCGCGGCTGTCGCGCGTGTTCGGCCAGGGCCTCGGCGCCGCGGTCGGCAGCGTGCTGCCGCTGCGCCGCGTCATCCGGGACGGCGCGCGGCGCTGGCAGTCCGGCCAGTGGTTCTTCCGCGCCGGCGAGCTGTTCCTGATCCCGGGCGACAGCCCGATCGGGCTGCGCCTGCCGCTCGAGAGCCTGCCCTGGGTCAGCGACGAGGACCTGGAGGTCGACGTCCCGCCCGATCCGTTCGCGCCGAAGCCGCCCCTGCCCTCCGCCCAGGCGATGCGGGTGGTCGACGGCCCCGGCGCCGCGATCGAGCGCTTCCGCCCGGTGCCGCAGGATCTGCCGGTGGTGGGGGAGAGCGATCCCTCGGTCGTGCGAACCGCCCTGACGGTGGAGGCGCGCGACGGGCTGCT
>MKTV01000099.1:16588-46085 GCA_001898425.1 Rhodospirillales bacterium 69-11 | reverse complement strand
CCGCGGCCGAGGACTGGCTCGCGCTGTCGGCCGCGATCGAGGACACGGCGGCCGAGGTCGGGCGCAAGATCATCCTGGAAGGCTACCTGCCGCCCGAGGACGAGCGGCTCGTGCATTTCTCCGTCACGCCGGACCCCGGCGTGATCGAGGTGAACGTGCATCCCGCCGCGAGCTGGGCCGAGATGGTCGCGCGCATCGAGGAGCTGTACGAGGAGGCACGCCAGGTCGGCCTCGCCACCGAGAAGTTCAACCTCGACGGCCGGCATGTCGGCACGGGCGGCGGCAACCACGTGGTGATGGGGGCCGCGAGCCCCGCCGATTCGCCCTTCCTGCGCCGCCCCGACCTGCTGAAGTCGCTCGTCGGGTTCTGGCACAACCATCCCAGCCTGTCCTTCCTGTTCAGCGGCCAGTTCATCGGCCCCACCAGCCAGCACCCGCGCGTCGACGAAGCGCGGCAGGACAGCCTGGCCGAACTCGAGATCGCCTTCTCGCAGATCCGCGCCAAGGAGCCGGTGGCGCCCTGGCTGACCGACCGGCTGTTCCGCAACATCCTCGCGGACATGACCGGCAACACGCACCGGACCGAGTTCTGCATCGACAAGCTGTACGCGCCTGAGACGAGTTCAGGCCGCCGCGGCCTGGTGGAGTTCCGCGCGCTCGAGATGCCGCCCCATGCGCGCATGTCGGCCGCCCAGATGCTGCTGATGCGCTCGGCCATCGCGGCGTTCTGGGAACGCCCCTACGAGCGGCGGCTCGTGCACTGGGGCACCCGCGTGCACGACGATTTCATGCTGCCGCACTATGCCGCGCAGGATTTCGCGGATGCGGTCGAGGAGCTGTCGAGCCTCGGCTTCCCCCTCGATCCGGCCTGGTTCGAACCGCATCTCGCCTTCCGCTTCCCGCAGATCGGCGAAGTGAGCCTGCGCGGGATGGGACTCGAGCTGCGTCACGCGCTGGAACCCTGGCACGTGCTGGGGGAGGAGCCAGGCGGCGGCGGCACGGTGCGCTATGTCGACAGTTCGGTGGAGCGCGTGCAGACCCGCGTCAGCGGCTGGGTGGAGGAGCGCTACGTGCTCGCCTGCAACGGCCGCGCGGTGCCGCTCGATCCGACCGATCGCGCCGGAGAGTACGTGGGCGGGGTGCGGTTCAAGGCGTGGAACCCGCCGTCGTCCCTGCATCCGACGGTGCAGCCGCACACGCCGCTGGTATTCGACGTGTACGACCGCTGGAGCGGGCGGAGCCTGGGCGGGCTCACGCACCACGTCTCCCATCCGGGCGGCCGCAACTACGACCGCTTCCCGGTGAACGCGAACGAGGCGGAGGCTCGGCGGCGGGCGCGGTTCTTCCCGTTCGGACACACGCCCGGCACGATGGAAGAGCCGCCGCTGCTCCGCTCCCGCGAACATCCGCGCACCCTGGACCTGCGCCGCGTAGGATAGCGCGCGTGCGGGGACCGGCGCGCCGCCCCGTGCCCGCGTGGCCGGACCGTCAGGTGCCGGCGGCGGACCGTCAGGTGCCGGCGAGACCGGCCGATTTCGACCAGCGGGCCCCTGCCGTCCCGACCGCGCTGCGGTTGCGCACCAGGCTGCGGGCGAGATGCGTGCTGATCCGGCGCGACGCGAAGCCGGCGCCGAACGCGAAGCGGAGCATCGGGCCGAAGCTGTTGGCGGCGGCCGTGCCGACGAAATGCAGGCCGGGAATCGAGCTCTCGAAACTGCGCGACAGGCGCGGCGTGTGCTCGACGCAATCCAGCCGGTCGAGGATCGACGGGCCGAAGAACGCCAGCCGGCGCATGTCGACACGGTAGCCGGTGCCGGCGATGACGTGGTCTGTGACCAGGTCGCGCACGCCCTTCGCGCTCTCGAGCCGCAGCTTCACGCGGCCGCCTACGGCATCCGCGCTGACGAGCTGCGTGCCGCCGATGGTCGGGACGATCCCGTCCACCTGGGCCTTCAGCGTCCAGCCGGGAGCCGCGGGCAGGTGCTTGCGCACCACCATCACGCGGAACGGCTCCGGCATGGCGTGGAACACGTCGGGCATCGCGCAGCACGCCCAGGACCGCCAGCCGGTGCCCAGTCCGTTCTCCGGCTCCCGCAGCTTGTCCATCAGGGTGCGCTCGCCGGGCGGGCCGCAATAATCGACCTCCGGACGGCGGCAGATGATGGTCGGGTGCGCCCCTTTCTGGTGCAGCAGCGCGGCGATGTTGATCGCCGAGGCGCCGCCGCCGATCACCGCCACGTCCCGGCCGATGAACTGGTCGACGTTGACGTGGATCGCGGTGTGGGAGGCGAGCTCGATCGGCAGGTCGGCGAGCTGCGGCGGCATGTACTCGTAGGCGCGGATGCCGGCCGCCACGATCACGCGGCGGGCGGGCGCGACCTCACCGTCCTCCAGGTGGACATCGAAACCATACCGGGTCGGCATCACGGCCGTGACCAGCCGGTCCTCCAGGTTCGGGACGAATCGCGACTGGAAGGCGATTCCGTACTCGATGAAGGTCGAGAGCGGGATGGGCAGGCCCACGTCCTTGTAGGGATGCCCGCGCTCACGGCAGAACGCCTCGAGCGTGTACTCGCCCTTCGGATCGTAGAGGTTCGACGCATTTCCCTCTGATTTCAACACCATACCCTTGGGCATGGAGGTCCGCCAGGTGTGCATCGGACTGCCGAAGATGCGGAAATCGATGCCAAGGCCGGCCAGGTGCGCCCCGAGCGAGAGTCCGTATGGGCCGGCACCAATGATCGCAACATCGACGATTTCAGTCATGACACCTGCTGCTTCCCTAACAATTACTTTGTCGGTTATTTCACGGTGAATCACCACACAAATAACGGAGAGGCGTATGGAAGTCGGGACACCGTCTCATGCCGACCTTTTCTTCACAGGGTCGTGACCGCCTTCGCCACCACACGGATTCGGGGCCGCTCCACCTGCGAAGCGGAGCGCAAAGCCGCGGCGACTGAATGTCGGAGTATTATCGAACGCCACGCTACCACGTGGGTCGCCGACATCGCGTTCAAACACGCGTGCCGCACGCCCGTCGATTCAGACGGTCCGGTAACGATCCGTCGCGCCGTCCCCGACGCAGGGCAGCAGCGTGCCCGCCGCCAGCATGTGGTTCACGTGCGCGAGCACCTCGCCGAAGGCGAAACTGGTTTGATGCGCGTCGAGTTCCCGGGGAAACACATGGGGCACGATGTCCGCGACCGTCAGCGCGCGGTCCCGGCAGGCCGCGGCGATGACCTCGCAGCGCTCCCCGTGATGGGCCTTCAACGCCGCGATCCGAGCATGCAGGCCGAGGAAGGGCAGGCCGTGGCCGGGCAGCACGAAGACGTCGTCGCCCACGGTGTCCCGCAGGTCGCCGAGGGAGGCGAGATAGATGCCGAGGGCGTCCAGGTCCGGCTCCATCGCGTGCACGCTGACGTTGGGGGAGATGCGGGCGATCACCTGGTCGGCGGCCAGGAACACCCGGTCGGCATCGGAGACCAGCATCGCCTGCTCCAGCGCGTGGCCGCCCCCGGTCAGGACGCGGAAGCTCCGGCCGCCCAGCTGCAGCGTGTCGCCGTGCCGGATGCGGTGGTAGGTGGTGGGCACGCCGGTGGTGCGGCGGAGGTATTCGTGGCCGCGCGAGAGCACGATCTCGGTGACCGAGGCGTCCAGCCCGTGCCGGCGATAGAAGGGCCGGTGCATCTCCGCCCCCAGGTCGCCGGGCGCGTATTGCAGGGCCAGGCTGTACAGGTACTCGGGCCGCGGCATCCACAGCTCGAGCCCGAACCGCTCGTGCAGCCAGCCGGCCAGGCCGACATGATCGGGGTGGAAATGCGTCACGATCATCCGCGTGAGCCGCCGGCCCTTGAAGGGCCCGGCCAGCACCGCGTCCCAGGCCGCGCGGCAATCATCGGTCCCGAGACCGGTGTCGAGCACCGCCCAGCCGCCGTCATCCTCGATCAGGTAGAGGTTCACGTGGTTGAGCCGGTAGGGCAGCGGCAGCCGCAGCCATTGGATACCGGGGGCGATGTCGACCAGCTCGCCCGGCGCGGGCGGTTCGGCAACGGGGAAGCGCAGGGCGTCGTCGTTCATCGCCGCACTCTAGCGCGATCCGCCGCCCATGCACGCGGCCCAGCTGCCCGCCCCGGTCAGGGCGGCGCGCCGCTGGGCGCGGGGCTTGGTGGCCTCGAGGGCGCGGGGGCAAGTCGCCCGAAGGGCGCGGGGGCAAGTCGGCCGAAGGGCGCACCAATTGGTCCTCTCAAGGGCGCGGGGCGATGCCGTTCGTGTGGACAAGCCCCCGCCGACCGGGCACCCTCGCGCCTCCGTACATGTCTGCAAGGGATTTTCGGCGTGCGTGCCTGCCACGGCTTGGCCGTTTCGATCAGCCAACCGGGCCGCCGCGTCGCCCGTCGCACGATGGCCGACTCCGGCCGGCCCCGGCCCCCTTCCCCGGTCCATGGATGACCCCGGCGCCCTGAGCGGCCCCGCGGGCCCGCCGCTCGACGAGATGGCGGACGGGTCGGGACATGCGCGCCCGCATTGGCGCACCCTGCTGGGCTCGATCTTCGGCCTGGGGCGGGAGGCGCTGGCGAGCCGCGCGCATCTGCTGGACCAGGCCTTCGCCGAAGAGGGAATCACCGCGATCCTGCCCGGCGAGCAGGCCACGAACTGGCGCTGCGACCCGATCCCGCTGCCGCTCTCCGCGGGCGAGTTCGCCGCGCTCGAAGCCGGCCTGACGCAGCGCGCGCGCCTGCTGGAAGCGGTGCTCGAGGACCTCTACGGTCCGCAGACCCTGCTGTCGGACGGCGTTCTTCCGACCGACCTCGTCTTCGCCAACCCCGCCTTCCTGCGTCCCTGCCGCGACCTTCCCGCGCCGCGGAAGGAGCGGATGCTGCATTTCTACGCGGCCGACCTGCTGCGGGGACCGGACGGCGCGTGGCGGGTGCTCGCCGACCACACCGGACAGGTCACCGGCCTCGCCTATGCGCTCGAAAACCGCCGCATGCTGGCGCGCGTGGTCCCGGAATTGTTCGCCTCCCAGCGGATCTGCCAGCTGCGGCCCTTCCTGGAGCGCACCAGCGACGCGCTGCAGGGTCTCGCCCCCGCGGACGGGGCAGGTGCCGCCCTGCTGACCGGCGGCCATGCCGACCCGTTGTGGTTCGAGCACGTGCTGCTCTCGCGCGAGCTGTCGATCGGGCTGGTCGAAGGCGGCGACCTGACCATTCGGAGCGGCCTCGTCTTCCTCAAGACGCTGCGCGGGCTGCAGCGCATCGGCGTGCTGCTGCGCCGGCTCGAAGGCCCGCTGCTCGATCCGCTGGAACTCTCCCC
The DNA here is from genome assembly GCA_001898425.1 of Rhodospirillales bacterium 69-11. Classification (GTDB taxonomy): domain Bacteria; phylum Pseudomonadota; class Alphaproteobacteria; order Acetobacterales; family Acetobacteraceae; genus Rhodopila. The sequence goes on along the minus strand of MKTV01000099.1, from coordinate 40,769 downwards.
GGGCGGGACGGGCACGCCCGGGCTGCTGGATGCGATCCGCAACGGCAGCGTGCGCGTGGTGAACGAGGTCGGCACCGCGCTGGCCGAGGCCCCCGGCCTCGCCGCCTTCCTGCCCGCGCTCTGCCGCCGCCTTCTCGGCGAGGAGCTGCGGCTTCCGTCCCAGGCCACGCTCTGGCTGGGGGAGGAGGCGGTGGTGCGCACGGTGCTGCGCGACCTCACGGGCTGGCTGATCCGTCCCGCCACCGACGGGGCAGCCCATCCCGTGCTGCCCACGCTGCTGTCCGCCGAGAAGCGCGCCGCCTTGGCCGCCAGCATCGCGGCGCATCCCGCCCGCTGGGCCGCTTCCGAGGCACCCACCCCCTCCGTCGCGCCCTGCGCCGGTCCGAACGGGCTCGAGCCCAAGCCGATCGCGCTGCGCCTGTTCCTCGCCTTCGACGGGCACGAATGGCACGCCCTGCCCGGCGGCCTCGCCCGCGCGCTGTCCGAGGAGGATGCGCTGGCCGGCCGCCTGCCGCGCAACGCCTTGTCCAAGGACGTCTGGGTGATGGCGGAGGAAGGCAGCGCGGTGCAGGGCGCACTCGGCCTGCTGACGCCCACGCTCGCGATCCGCCGCGCCGCGGGCGACCTGCCCAGCCGCGTCGCCGACAACTTCTACTGGCTGGGCCGCTATCTCGAGCGGCTGGAGGAGAGTGCCAGGCTGCAGCGGGCGATGATCGGCCGGCTGATGCGCTCCTCGCTCAGCGCGCGCGAGGTCAGCGAGGTGCAGGTGCTGATCGATGCGCTCAGCGCCGGGGGCATGATGCAGGCGGAGGATGCCGGCGTCCTCGGCACGGCGCTGCTGGCCTCGGCGGTGCTGCGCGGCTTCCGCCACAGCGGCCCGATGCGCGGCCTGCTGGGCCATGTCGCGCGCCAGGTCGACCAGCTGCGCGACCGGCTGACCGGGGAGATGCACGCGGTCCTTACCCGCTCGCTCCGCGATCTCGGTGAGGCGATGCGCCAGTTGCCGCCGGATGCGGACCCGCGCGCGCTGGAGCAGGCGACGCTGCTGACCGCGCGCGTGCTGGAGTTCGCCGCGGCCGTTGCCGGGCTCGCGGCCGAGAACATGGTGCGCGGCGGCGGCCGGCTGTTCCTGGATTTCGGCCGGCGCGTCGAGCGGGCGCAGGCGATCGTCACGGAACTCGCCCTTGCCCTGGACCAGCCGAACGCCGCCGCGCAGCCGGGCCGGGTGGAGGCCGGGCTGCGCCTCGCGCTCGAGCTGCGCGATTCGGTCATCACCTATCGCGGCCGCTACCTCGCCGTGCTGCAGCCGGCTCCGGCGCTCGACCTGATCCTGGCGGACGAGGGCAATCCGCGCGGGCTGATGTTCCAGCTGCTCGCGATGCGCGACCTGCTGCGGGAGATCGTGGAGGACGGCGATTCGCTGCTGCTCGCGGTCGATCCGCTGCTGGCGGAGGCACAGCGGATCGTGGCCGACGTGCAGGAGACGCCGGAGCAGAGCGCCACGACCGCGCGCCTGCCGCCGCGGCTGCGCGCGCTGGAGGCCGCGATCGCCTCGCTCGCCGACCGCGTCTCCCGCCGCTACTTCACGCTGCTGCCGATCGCCCGCAGCCTGGGGATGGAGACGGACTCGCCGTCGCTGCGCGGGGCCGCATGAGGTACCGGGTCCGCCACACCAGCCGCTACGCCTATGGCAGCGCGGTCGAGCTGGCGGCGCATATGGTCCATCTGCGCCCACGCGCCCTGCCCTTCCAGACCGTGGTGAGCGAGCAGATCCTGACCGATCCGCCGCCGGCCCGCCGGCGGGACGGAATCGACCATTTCGGCAACACGGTCACCTGGCTGTTCCTCGACCTGCCGCACGCGGATTTCGCGGTGACGGCCGAATCGGTGGTGGACGTGCTGTTTCCGCCGCCCCCGCCACCCGAGACGACCCCGCCCTGGGAGGAGGTCGTCGCCGCCGCGCGCGGACCCGAAGGCTGGCGGGCGTCGGAGTTCCGCTTCGACAGCCCGATGGCCGCCGCCCATCCCGAGGCCGCCGCCTATGCCGCCGCGTCGTTCCCGCCCAACCGCCCCGTGCTTTCCGGGCTGCTGGAGCTGAACGCGCGCATCCGCCGCGACTTCCGTTTCCGCGCCGGCGTGACCACCGTCGCGACGCCCGTCTCCCAGGTGCTGCAGCGGCGGGAGGGCGTCTGCCAGGACTTCTCCCACGTCATGCTGAGCGCGCTGCGCGGCCTCGGCCTGCCGGCGCGCTACGTGTCCGGCTACATCCGCACCCGCCCGCCACCGGGACAGGCCCGCCGCCAGGGTGCCGACCAGTCCCACGCCTGGGTGGGCTGCTGGATCGGGCCGGCGCATGGCTGGATCGACCTCGATCCCACCAACGACCTGGTGGTGGCCGACGAGCACGTGGTGCTGGGCTGGGGGCGCGACTATGGCGACGTGAGCCCGGTGCGTGGCGTGATCCTGGGCGGCGGCGACCACAGCCTCGCCGTCACCGTGGACCTGGAGCCCGCCGAGGGCTGACGACCGACCGGCGACACGCCGGGGGGGGGGAGGCTCAGCCGACCAGGCCCAGCGCCCCGGCCACGGCCGCGAGGGCGAGCACCAGCATCGGGTGCAGACGCTCGCTGAGGAACAGGAGCGTCGCCACCAACGTCAGCGCGGCGGCGCGCCAGTCCACCGAGGTCGACCGCGCCAGCACCACCGCCCCGGCCATGACCAGCCCGGCCGTCACCGGCATCAGCCCGGCCTGGATCGTCCGTCGCCATGGCCGGTCGCGGAACTTGTGCCACAGATGCGCCGAGAAGAAGGTCAGCACGGAGGACGGCCCCGTCAGCGCGCCGGTCGCGACGAGCGCACCGCCGAACCCGGCCACTCGCCAACCGATCAGCGTCGAGACCAGCATGTTCGGCCCCGGTGCGGCCTGGGCCAGCGCGTAGAGCGCCGCAAATTCCTGCGGCGTCATCCAGGGATGCACCTGGGTGACCTGGCGCTGCATCTCCGGCAGGATCGTGTTGCCGCCGCCGAAGGCGAGCAGCGAGAGCTGTGCGAAGATCGCGGCCAGCGCAGGCAGCGTCCCGCTCATCGGCCTGCCCGCGTGGTGACGAAGATGGACAGCGGCGCCATCACCAGCAGCACGATCGGCAGCGGCAGCCGCACCACGGCGATCGCCGCCAGCGTGACCGCGGCGATGCCGATGCCGACCGGATTCGTGCGCAACGGCGCGCTGATCTTGAGCGCGGTCGCGAGCACGAGGCCGGACGCCGCGGCGGCAAGTCCCAGGAACGCATGCCGCACGGTGGGATGGCCCCCGTACTGCGCGTAGAGCGCGCCGAGGGCGATGACGATCGCCATGGGGGCGAACATCAGGCCGCAAAAGGCGGACGCGGCCCCGCTCACCCCATGGAAGCGCGACCCGAGGGCGACCGAGAGGTTGATGACGTTCGGGCCGGGGAGGAACTGGCAGAGCCCGAGAAGGTCGGTGAACTCGGTGGCGGAGAGCCAGCGGCGCTGGTCGACGATCATCCGCCGCGCCCAGGGCAACACGCCGCCGAAACCGCAGACCCCGACGCCGAGAAAGCCCAGGAACAGATCTCGGCGAGTCGGCGGTGGCGGTTGCGGCAGCATGTGCCGGAGGATGGCCTGTCCGGGACAGGCCTACAATGTCCCGCGCGGCCGGGAAGTCCGTGCCGCTCCCGGATCAGGCACGGCCGGCGTGGCGGAGCGCGGTCGCTCCGCCCGCTCGGCCGCCGTCAGCGCCGGATCAGCGTGCCGGGGCCGGCTTCGGTGAACAGCTCGAGCAGGCAGGCATGCGGCACGCGGCCGTCGAGGATCACCGCCCCCTTCACGCCCTGCTTCACCGCTTCGACGCAGTTCTCCACCTTCGGGATCATGCCGCCGGTGATGGTGCCGTCGGCGATCCGCTCGTCCACGTCCGAGAGCGACAGTTCGGGGATGAGCTGCTTGTCCTTGTCGAGCACGCCCGACACGTCGGTCAGCATCAGCAGCCGCGTGGCGTGCAGCGCTCCGGCGACGGCGGCGGCCACGTGGTCGGCGTTGATGTTGTAGGTCTGCCCGTCCTCGCCGATCCCGACCGGCGCGATCACCGGCACGAGCCCGCCGCTGGTCAGCGCCTGGATCACCCGCACGTCCACCGCCTGCGGCTCGCCCACGAACCCCAGGTCCAGCACCTGCTCGATCCGGCTGTCGGGATCGACCTTGGTCCGCCGCAGCTTCCGCGCGCGGATCATGCCGCCGTCCTTGCCGCAGATGCCGACCGCAAGCGCCCCGGCGCGGGTGATCAGGTTGGCGACGTATTTGTTGACGGTGCCGGCCAGCACCATCTCCACCACTTCGACCATCGCGGCGTCGGTGACGCGCAGGCCGTCCACGAAGGTGGACTGGATCGCGAGCCGCTTCAGCATCGCGTTGATCTGCGGCCCGCCGCCATGCACCACGACCGGATTGATGCCGACCTGCTTCAGCAGGGCGATGTCGCGGCCGAACTGGTCGGCGAGATGTTCCTCCCCCATCGCGTGGCCGCCGTATTTCACGACGACGGTGGCCCCGGCATAGCGTCGCAGGAACGGCAGCGCCTGGGCGAGCACATGCGCGCGTTCGGTAGCCGCCGCAATGTCCAGCGGCGCGGAGGGAGATTCGCTCATGCCGCGCGTGTACGGCGCGCCCGATCCAGGGTCAAGGAACGTGACCCATCGGGAACGTCGTCGGGATGCGGCGTGGCGGCCGGGGAACGCCGGCCGTGCGCGAGTCCCCGCCCGCTCCGGCCCGCCGCCGCTCTGGTCCGGGGTCGCTCTGGTCCGGGGGCACTCTGGTCCCCGGCCGCCCTGGTCCGAGTCCGCTTTGGTCCGCGCCCGCTCCGGTCAGCGCCGGGTGGCCGGCGGTGCGGACGGGCCGGTCTCGAACCCCTCCGGATCGGCAACCGGTGGCTGGAGCGGCGGCGTGGCGTCGCGCCGGGCCATCGCATCCATCACCGCGCCCACCTCGGCCTCGGTCGGCATGCGGTGGTACTGCGCCTGGAACCAGTTCATCACCGACTCCTCCGAGATCGGATAGCCGGCCACCGGCAGCTCCATGTCAGCGGTCCTTCGATCCGTCATCCGCCGCCTCGTCGATCTCCTGCACCACCTCGACCACGGCGTCACGGTCCAGCGCGACCGCCTTGCGGGCCAGCTTGTCGCCCGTGCCGTTCATGCCGTCGGCGTAGGCATCCAGCGCGTCCTGTGCGAGCTCGCGCGCCGTCTCCCCGGTGGCCGCATCGGTCTTCGTGCCGTCCCGTTCCGTCGCCTCGTCGCGTGCCATGACCTGCTTCCTTCGCCTGCTGCGGCTTGAATGCGCGAGGCGTGGGGTGGGTTGCGTGCGCTCATGGGGCAGCGCCGCTTCGCTTCTCCGTACTGGTACGCATTGTGCATCTTCACGGTTGCGCGCGAGAACGGCGGGGATGGCGCGAAACGACGAGACAACAGCAACGGATTCCGCATTTCACCGACGGAGACAGAGCATGCACCCGGTTCCCGATCTGCCCTGGCCGCAGGACCTGTTCGCCCCGCGCGCCCACGTGGCCGCCGCCCCCGCCCCGCTGCGCCATGCGGCGCCGCAGGAGGATCACCTCGTCGGTCGCCTGCCCGCCCTGTGGACCAGCTTGCCGCAGCCGGGACAATCCAAGCTGCAGTGAACCGTGCGGCCCCGCGCGATCCGGCCGCGGCGTGCGCTGACCGGCGGGGACCGATCGGCGCCGCTCGCTACGGCATCATGCCGACCGCCTGCCCGACGTCCTGCGCACCGTGCCAGATCATCTTGGCCGCGACGTAGAGGATGACCACCAGCCCGACATAGGCGACCCAGTGATGCCGCTCGAGGATGCGCGCCACGAGCGAGGCCGCCGCCCCCATCAGCAGCACCGAGATCGCGAGCCCGGCCGCGAGGATGGTCGGGTGATGCAGTGCGGCGCCTGCCACGGCCAGCACGTTGTCGAGCGACATCGACACGTCGGCCACCACGATCTGCCACAACGCCCGACTCAGCGTCTTGGTGGGCGGGCCGGCCGGTGCACCTTCGAGCACCGCCTCGCCTTCGCTCTCCGCCCGGCGGGCCGAGGCGGACATCTCGCGCCACAATTTCCATGCGACCCACAGCAGCAGGATGCCGCCCGCGAGCAGCAGGCCGATCACCTTCAGCATCGAGGTCGCGACGATGGCGAAGCCGATGCGCAGCACGGTGGCGACGCCGATGCCGATCCAGAGTGCGCGCAGGCGCTGCTGGGCCGGAAGCCCCAGCGCCGCCATGCCGATCACCACGGCGTTGTCGGCCGAGAGGACAACGTTGATGAAGACGACCTCGGCCAAGGTCGCCAGGGCGGCGACGGCATCGGGTCCGATCAGGTCTTGCATGCGGGCTCCGGCGGGGATGTCCCGGGGGGATACGTGCGGGGAACCGAGCGGGCAAGCTCTCGGTGGAGGGGCAAGGTCTTGATGGGGCGGGCGAGTTCTTGATGGAGCAGGCGAGTTCTTGATGGAGCGGGCGAGTTCTTGATGGGGATGGAGATCGGTGCGTGCGGCGGGCGGGCGCGGGGATTCACCACGGAGGAAGCAGGAGGACCACGGAGGGCCACGGAGAGGGTCGAAGCGCTGCCGGACGCTGGATTCGTGGTTACGGTGGATCCCGGCGTCTCGGGCCGGCGTGCGATCGAAGCGTTCGAGGACTGCGCCTGATCAGGGCACCCGAGGGCTGCGCTCGATCAAAGCATCCGGGGCGGCGCGCAACTGAGACAGCTCCTCGCACGGACGGCCCGTGCCGTTCGGATGCATTGACGACAATCAGGCTGCGGGCCGCATGGACGCGCCCAGCGGGGCTCTCGGGTGGGGCCGCACCACGTCCTACAAACTGGAAGTTTCGGGGAACGTCCCGTCCCGGCGAACCGCTCTCCGTGGCCCTCCGTGGTTCTCCGTCTCCTCCGTGGTGATCACCGCCGCCGTCCGGGAGGCAACTCAGGGCCTGGAAACCCGGGGGTCGGTTCACCCCGCCCCCGCCGCAACCCGCCCCCGTCGCGCCTCGTACAGGGCGAGCCGCTTCGCCGCGGCCGGGGCGAGGGACGCGGCGCGCGCGGTCTCCATGGCCGGCAGGTCCTCCGCGCGGTGGCACGCCGTCAGGTGGCCCGCGGCCCACGGGCGCAGGGCCGGCACCTCGCGCTTGCAGCGCTCCACCACGAAGGGACACCGCGTGTGAAACCGGCACCCATCCGGTGGCGCCATCGGGCTCGGCATGTCGCCACCGGCCACGGGATCGTGCCGTTCCCGGTGCGGGTCGGGGCGCGGGATCGCGGCCAAGAGGGTGCGCGTGTAGGGGTGGCGGGGGTCGGCGAACAGCGCGTCCTTGGGCGCGATTTCGACGATTTGGCCGAGATACATGACCGCGACCCGGTCGGCGACGTGCTTCACCACCGCGAGGTCGTGGGCGATGAACAGGTAGGAGAGGCCGAGCCGCCGCTGCAGGTCTTCGAGGAGGTTCACGACCTGGGCCTGGATGGAGACGTCGAGCGCCGAGACCGGCTCGTCGCACACGATCAGCGCCGGCTCGACCGCGAGCGCGCGGGCGATCCCGATGCGCTGGCGCTGGCCGCCGGAGAATTCGTGCGGGTAGCGCTGGGCGTGGAAGGACGCGAGGCCCACGAGGCCGAGGAGTTCCTCGACCCGGGCGCGGCGGTGGGCGGCATCGCCGAGGCCGTGGACGATCAGCGGCTCCTCGAGGATGGCGCCGACGGTCATGCGCGGATTGAGCGAGGCGAACGGATCCTGGAAGACGATCTGCATGCGGCGGCGCAGCTTGCGGAGCGGCTCGCCCTGCAGGTCGGTGATGTCCTCGCCCTGGAAGCGGACGGTGCCGGTGGTGGGTTCGACCAGCCGCAGCACGAGCCGTGCGGTGGTGGACTTGCCGCAGCCGGACTCGCCCACGAGCGCGAGGGTTTCGCCGCGCGCCAGCGTAAAGGAGACGCCGTCGACGGCGCGGACGGTGCCGACGCGGCGGGGCAGGATCAGGCCGCGGCGCACGGCGTAGTGGCGGGAGAGGTTCTCGACCTCGAGCAGGGGTGCGGTCATGCGGCTGTCGCGTGGGCGGGGGTGGCGCGTGGTGTCCGTGCGGCGAGGGCCGGGGTCGTGCGGGCGCCCGGTCCGGCGGGAGCGGGGGTGGCGCGCAGTCGCTGTGTCGGGGTGGCGCGCAGTCGCTGTGTCATGGCCGGCGAAGGCCGGCCATCCATGACTTCGTGCCACCTCGCAAGTCCTGGTTGGCCGGCCTTCGCCGGCCATGACATGGGGGACGGCGGCGATGACACGGCGGACGTCCACGACGGTGTGCGCGGCCAGGACGCGAGGCGGCGCACCGTCATCCTGCGAACGCCTCCACGGGCGCGTGGATGCACGCGGCCTGGTGCGCGGGGGCGATCTCCAGCAGCGGGGGTTGGGCCTCGGTGCAGTCGGGACCGGCGAAGGCGCAGCGCGGGTGGAAGCGGCAGCCCTGCGGCAAGGCGAAGGGCGCGGGCACGGCGCCCTCGATCGCGAGCAGGCTGTCGCGCGTCTCCTCGATGCGCGGGATCGAGCCCAGCAGACCGATCGTATACGGGTGCTGCGGATCGTCGAACACCGCGGCCCCGGCGGCTCGCTCCACCACGCGGCCCGCGTACATGACCGCCACCTCGTCCGCCATCTCCGCTACGACGCCCAGATCGTGGGTGATCAGGATGATCGCCATCCCGCTCTGCTGCTGCAGCTCGCGCAGCAGGTCGAGGATCTGCGCCTGCACCGTCACGTCGAGCGCCGTCGTGGGCTCGTCCGCGATCACCAGGTCCGGCCCGCAGGCGAGCGCCATCGCGATCATGACCCGCTGGCGCATGCCGCCCGACATCTGGTGCGGATAGTCGTCCACCCGCCGCGCGGCGGCCGGGATGCGCACGCGGTCCAGCGCCGCCACCGCCCGCCGGCGCAACTCCGCCGCCGAAGCGCGGCGATCATGCGCGCGCATGGCCTCGGTGAGCTGCTCGCCCACGGTGAACACCGGATTGAGGCTGGTCATCGGCTCCTGGAAGATCATGCCGATCCGGTTGCCGCGCAGCGCCCGCATCTCCGCCGAGGAGAGCGACAGCAGATCGCGCCCGTCGAACATCACGCGGCCCGCGGCGATGCGGCCGGGCGGCGCGATCAGCCGCATCACCGACAGCGACAGCACCGACTTGCCGCAGCCGGATTCGCCCACGATGCCCAGCGTCCTGCCGCGCGCGACCGACAGGTCGACGCCGTCGACCGCCGTGACGTCGCCCTGGTCGGTGCGGAAGACGGTGCGCAGCCCCTCGATCGACAGCAGCGTCATGCGGAGCGGAAGGTCGGCGGGGAGATCTGCTCCGCCGTCCGATGGTCCCAGTCGAGCCGCGGCACGGCCGCGCGCACCCGCGCCTGCGCCTCGTGCAGCGCTTCGGCCGCGGCGGGGTAGTCGATGGTGAGCACCCTGCCCTCGTCCACCACCTTCTCCCCGTCCACGAACACGGTGCGGATCGCGCGATCGCCCGCGGCGTAAATCAGGCTGCGCACCGGGTCGTAGGCCGGCCGCATCATCGGATGCGTGACGTCCACCAGCACGAGGTCGGCGCGGCATCCCGGCGCGAGCCGCCCGATATCGTCGCGGCCCAGCGCGCGGGCGCCGCCGATGGTCGCGGCCTCGAACAGGTCGGTGCTGTTCATGGTGCGCGGGTCGTTCGCCTGGGTGCGCGCGAGGTAGGACACGAGCCGCATCTCGTCGAGCATGTTGTGCGGATAGGTGTCGGTGCCGACACCCATGTTCACGCCCGCTCGCTTGTAGCGGCCGAAATCCTTCAGCGTGATGCCGCGCCGCGCGAACACGGTCGGGCAATGCGCGACCGTCGTCCCGGTCTCGGCCAGCCGCGCGAGATCGGTCTTCGTGTGCCAGGGCGTCGAGGGATGGTCGTCGAGAAAGATCCCATGCCCGATGATCGACCGCTCCGACAGCAGCCCGAGATGATCCAGCCAGCCGATCGGCGTGTACCCATGCCGGCGGGTGATCTCGTGGAACTCGGAGACCGATTGCGCCGCATGGATCTGCCAGGCGAGACCGCGCGCCTTCGACTCGGCGAAACTCTCGCGCAGCAGCCCCTCGGTGCAGGTATCGATCTGCGCCGGCACCACCATCCCGAACAATCGTCCCGACGGATGCTGCTCGGCGCGATCGATGATCGCCAGCGCCTCCCCCATCGCTTTCTCGCCCGCCGCCTCGGACCATTCGTATTCCACGAGGTGCCCGTTCTTCGTGTACCAGCGGGCGGAGCGGAACATCGGCGCGACGCAGACCCGCATGCCGGCCTCGGCCAGCAGGTCGAGCCAGCCCGGATGCGCCATCGACAGGTCGGCCAGCGTGGTCACGCCCGACAGCAGCAGCTCCGACACGGCGACGCGCACGCAATGCGGCACCGCTTCGGCGTCGGCGCGGAAGATCGGCAGGTATTCGTAGAGCGACGAGTTGTAGAAGCCCGGCGAGCCGATCTCGTCGATCAGGCCCTTGTTCATGGGCTCGCTGGACGGGTGCGAGTGGATGTTGACGAGCCCCGGCATCACCATCAGGCCGGCGCCGTCGATCGTGGTGTCGGCCGCCCCGTCATAGCCGCGGCCGACGAAGGTGAGCGCCCCGCCCTCGAACGCGACATCGGCATCCGTGAGGTAGACATGCGTGCCGGCCTGGGCATCCCAGGCGACCACGGTCGCGGCGTTGCGGATCAGGGTGATGGGCATGCCGGACCTCTGATGCACTGCAACAAGCGTGTCATCCGCCGCCGCCGGCCGTCAACCCGGCACGGACCGTCGCGACGCCGCTCCGGAAGGACCGCATGGTTCCCATCCCCGCACGGGTGGCGCAGAACGGCCCCCGAGGCCGCGACGGGCGCGGCGCGACGGCGAAGGACGAGGCGGATGATCATCGTGACGGGCGGCACCCACGGCATCGGACGCGCCTGCGTCGAGCGGCTGTCGCGCGACGGCGCCGCCGTGCTGTTCACCGGCCGCGACGTGGCGGCCGGGGAGGCGCTGGCGGCGGCGACCGGCGCGCGCTTCGTCGCCGGCGACGTGGCGCGGGAAGCCGATTGCCGCACGGTCGTGGACGCCGCGCTCGCGGCCGGCGGCGGGCAGATCGCCGGGCTCGTGAACAATGCGGGGATGGGCCGGCGAGTCGACTTCGCGGACGCGACCGCCGAGGACTGGGACGTGGTGTTGGGCGTCAATGCCCGCAGCGCCTTCCTGTTCACCCGGCTCGCGCTGGCCGGGCTGATCGCCGCGCGCGGGTCGGTGGTCAACATCGCTTCGGTAGCCGGCAAGGCCGGTGAGGAAGGGCTCGCGATCTACTGCGCCTCCAAGGCGGCGGTGATCGGAATGACGCAGGCGCTCGCGCTGGAGTTCGGTGCGGACGTGCGGTTCAACGCGGTCTGCCCCGGACAGATCGACACGAGGATGATGGCGCGGGTGAGCGCCGATCACCTGCGCCGCCGGCGACTGGAGCAGCGCATCCCCGCCGGCCGGTTCGGCCTGCCGGAAGAGGTGGCCGACGTGGTGGCGTGGCTGCTCTCGGCCCAGTCGAGCTACGTGAACGGCACCGTCGTCACGGTGGATGGCGGGGAGACGGCCGGCCTGCGCACGCCGCGGCCGGACCCGGTTTGACGGGCGGCGCGCGACGGCCGTGCGTCCATCGGGGTGCAGTGGCCGTCCGTGGGTCAAGGGGCACTGGTGGTGCGTGCGTCGGGGGACGAGGATGCGCGCGTCGGCGGCCCCGCGCCAGTGCACGTCATGGCCGGCCGTCGAGCCGGCCATCCTCGCAGCACGGTGCCGGTGGGGGTGGCCGGGTCAAGCCCGGCCATGACGCGAGTCGCACGGGGCTCCGCGAGTCGCACGGGCTCCCCTCGCGAAACCCAGAGAACTTCCCCATCAGCCGACACGCCGCTGACGTGCCTCTTCGCCTCACCCCCGGCGGAACGCGACCTCCTCCTCCACCGCGCGGGCAAAGGCGGCCAGCACCACCTGCACGTCGGCCGCATCGTGGACCGCGGAGACGTACACTTTGCTGTCCCCCTTCAACACGCCCGCCGCGCGCATCGCGCGGTTGAAGCGGCGCATCGCCTCGGCGTCCTGGCGCAGCGTCCCGCGATAGTCGGAGATCTCTCCCTCGGCGAAGATCACGTCGAACAGCACCGGCATCCCGATCACCTGCGCCGGCAAGCCGGACTCGCGCAGCAGCCCCGCGAGCCCGTCCATCAACTGCCGCCCGGTCGCGAACGCCGTCTCGTACGTGCCGGGCCGGCGCAGCACGTCGAGCGTCGCGAGCCCCGCCGCCGAAGCGACCGGGTTGCCCGACAGCGTGCCGATCTGCGGCAGCACCGAATCGCCCACCGCCGCGCGGTCGAAATGCCGCATGAACTCGGTGCGTCCGGCCACCACGGCCAGCGGGTACCCGCCCGCGACGATCTTGCCCAAGGTGCAGATGTCGGGGACCACGCCGTAGTATTCCTGCGCGCCGCCATAGGCGAAGCGGAACCCCGTGACGATCTCGTCGAAGATCAGCGGAATGCCGCATTCGGCGGTCACGTCGCGCAGCGCCTGCAGGAAGCCCGGCTTCGGTGGGATCAGCCGCTGGAACGGCTCGACGATCACGCCGGCCAGCTCCTCGCGGTGCTCGCGGATCAGGCTCGCCGCGAGGTCGGCATCGTTGAACGGCGCGACCAGCATGTCGCCCGCGACCGACCGCGGAATGCCGGGCGAGTCCGGGATCGCCTGCGGGAAGTTGCCGGGCCGCTTCGGCGCCATGCTCTGCAGGCTGTACTCGCTCATGCCATGGAAGCCGCCCTCGAACTTGAGGATCTTGTCGCGGCCCCGGAACGCGCGGGCGAGGCGCATCGCGTACAGATCGGCCTCCGTCCCCGTCGACGTGAACCGCACCTGTTCGGCGCAGGGCACGGCATCGACGATCGCAGCGGCGAGGCGGATGCCGGGCTCGCTATTGGCGAAGAACGTGGCGCCACGCGCGACCTGTGCCTGCACCGCGGCGACGATGTCGGGGTGGCAGTGGCCGGCGAACAGCGGGCCCGACCCTAGCAGCACGTCGACATACTCGTTGCCCGAGACGTCCCAGACCCGGCCGGCGCGACCCTCGGCGATCACGACGTCGCTGCTGAGGTTGCCGAAGCTGCCGCCCGGCAGCACGCGGCGGGCCAGCTCCACCAGGGCGAGTTCGGTCTCGGAGCGCGGCAGGTCTGGCATGAGGATGGTCCTTGTCTTCGCGCGTGCAGCACAGCACCGCGACGCGCGGCCCCGCAAGCCCCGATGCGGGGCCGCGGCGCCGCTTGCGCTCAGGCGGCCCCGTCGTAGACCAGCTCCGTCATCATCCCCGTCGCCATGTGGTAGAGGTTGTGGCAGTGGAACAGCCACCGGCCCGGATTGTCGGCCTGGAACGCGACCCGCACCCGGCCGCCCACCGGCACCAGCACGGTGTCGCGCACCGCCCCCGGCAGCGCGGTGCCATTGAGCGCCAGGACCTGGAAATGGTGCCCGTGCAGGTGCATCGGATGCGCCATCATGCTGCGGTTGACGAGGTTCAGCTCCACCCGCTCCCCCGCCGCGACGCGCAGCGGGCGGTGGTCGGCCCAGGCGCGGCCGTCGATCGCCCAGGCGTAGGGCTGCATCGTGCCGCTCAGCATCACTTCGTGGACGCGGTCGGGATGGCGCGGCGGCAGGGGCGCGGCCGCGCGCAACCGGCGCTCGAGCGAGAGGTCGATCGGCGGCACCGCCTGGTCGGCCTGGTCGGCAAGCTTGCGGATGGCGGCGCCGGGCGGCGCCAGGATCAGGCCGGTGCGGGCGCGATCCCCTTCGCGCTGCGCCAGGATCGGCACTGCACCGGTCCCGCGCGGCAGGCGCAGCAGCAGGTCGACCCGCTGTCCCTGCGCGAGCGGCAGGCGGCGGACCACGAGCGGCACGACGTCATTGCCGTCGACCGCCACGACCTGCCCCTCGAGCCCGTTGAGATCGATCCAGAACGACGTCGCCGTGGCGCCGTTGATCAAACGGAGGCGCAGCGCCGCCCCGGCCTCGGTCCGCACCACGAGCGGATCGGCCAGGGTGCGGTCGTTCGCGAGGAAGGCATCGAACGCCACATCGTTGAGATCCATCGGCATGCCGGTCATCGCCGTGGCGGCGTGCGGCGCGCCGGCCGCCCCTCCATGCGCCATCCCGCCGCCATGGGATGCGGTTCCGGCGTCAGCCCCCGCATGCCCGCCCTCATGGGTCATGACGCCGCCATGCGCCATGGCGCCGCTCATTCCCGGCACGGCGCCGCCCATCCCCGCCATCGCGTGCCCGCCCGCCGTGTTCGACCCGGTCAGACCGGCCAGCACCTCGGCCGGATCGCGGAAGGTGAAGTCGTGCAGCAGCACCGTCACGTCCTGCAGGTCGGCGCGCAGATCCTCCGGCGTGCGCACCACCAGGGGCGCCGCCATCAGCCGCTGCTCCTGCAGACCGTGATGCGAGTGCATCCAGTGCGTGCCCGCCCGTGCGCGGAAATCGTATTGCGCGGATCCACCGGCCGGGATCGGCGCGGCGAAGCCGGTGTCGGTGACCCCGTCCTGTGCCGGGGGCGGCGTCTGCCCGTGCCAGTGCACGATCGTCGGTTCGCCGGCCTGGTTGTCCAGCTCGACCCGGAACGCCTCGCCGAGGTCGAGCCGGACGCCATGCGTGCCGTCCGGCTGCGACAGTGCGAACACGGTGGCCGGTCGGCCGTTCACCTCCAGCACGCGCGTGCCGGCCACCAGCCGCTTCGCGACCGGCTGCGCGCGGGCGGGGTGCAGCACGGCGAGGGAGGCCGAGGCGAGCAGGGCCCGGCGGGAGAGCATGGCGGTCATGGGCGTGCCGCTCCGCGGGAGCTGCGGATCGCCGGCGGTGGCGCGGATCGCGCGCACGCCAGCACGGAAGGGAAGAACATCGACGGCCTCTCACCCACGCTCACGACGCGGCGCACCCTAGTCGCGCGGGGGCTGCCGAGCAACGCGGCGTAACGGAATGGGCGGGTTAGAGGGGTTCGTTCCAGGTACCGTGACGAAACTTTCGTGAGTGCGGGGCCGTTGCTCCACCTCAACCGCGGAGGCTTCTCCATGCGCGCACTGAACCTGGTCACCCTGATCCTGGTGATCGTCGGCGGCCTGAACTGGGGCCTGATCGGCCTGTTCGGCTTCAACCTCGTGACCGCGATCTTCGGCCTCACGGTGCTGACCCCGATCGTCTACATCCTGGTCGGGCTCTCGGCTCTCTGGCAGCTCGTCCCGCTCAGCCGCTCCTTCTCGGAAGGCGAAGTTGCGGCGGAGCGCGGCTACACGGCCCCCGGCCGCAGCGTCTGACACCACGGCGGGAGGGATCCGCGCGATCCTTCCCGCTTCGGCGTGCCGGACACCGTCCGGCGCGGCGCCGTGACCGGCGCCTTTCCTTTCACTCGTTCCACCTCGTTCCCGCCGCCTGCCCCGACGCATGCGGGTCCGCCCTCTCCGCGATAAAACATGTGCCGTGACCCCGGCCGGCCTGTCCCGTCTCCCGGGGGACGGGGGCTTGCGCCATGCGGCGCGGCGTTGTCCAGATGCGCTCGATACCCGGAGAGGCGCATGACCCAAGGCACGTGGCAGTTCTGGATCGATCGCGGCGGCACCTTCACCGACATCGTGGCGCGTGATCCGGACGGACGCCTGTCGACCCACAAGCTGCTGAGCGAGAACCCGGCGCGGTACCGCGACGCCGCCATCGCCGGCATCAAGGCGGTCCTGGGCATCCCGCTCGCCGACCCGATCCCCGAGGGCGTGATCGAGGCGGTGAAGATGGGCACCACCGTCGCCACCAATGCGCTGCTCGAGCGCAAGGGCGAGCGGACGCTGCTGGTGGTCAACCGCGGCTTCGCCGACTGCCTGCGCATCGGCAACCAGGCGCGTCCGCGCCTGTTCGATCTCGCGATCACCCTGCCCACGATGCTGTACGACGAGGTGGTCGAGATCGCCGGCCGCGTGGGCGTGGACGGCGAGGAGATCGAGCGGCTCGACGAGACCGCCGCGCGGCACGCCTTCGCCGCCGCCCGCGCCAAGGGCATCGAGGCCTGCGCCATCGTCCTGATGCATGCCTGGAAATATCCGGAGCACGAGCAACGACTGGCGGAGCTGGCGCGCGAGGCGGGGTTTGCGCAGGTGTCGCCCAGCCACGCGGTCTCGCCGCTGCTGCGGCTGGTCCCGCGCGGGGACACGACGGTGGTGGACGCGTATCTCTCACCGATCCTGCGCCGTTACGTCGACCGCGTCGCATCCGAACTCGCCGGCACGCGGCTCTATTTCATGCAGTCGAATGGCGGGCTGGCGGAAGCGGGCGCGTTCCAGGGCAAGGACGCGATTCTGTCCGGCCCGGCGGGCGGCATTGTCGGTGCGGCGCGCACCGCGGGCATGGCCGGCCTCGACCGGATCATCGGCTTCGACATGGGTGGCACCTCGACCGACGTCGCGCTGTATGCCGGGGCGTTCGAGCGGGCCTTCGAGACGGCGGTTGCCGGCGTGCGCATGCGCGCGCCCATGATGGCGATCAACACGGTGGCCGCGGGCGGCGGCTCCATCCTGCACTTCGACGGCGCGCGCATGCGGGTCGGGCCGGATTCCGCCGGCGCGCATCCCGGCCCCGCCTGCTACCGCAATGGCGGCCCGCTGACGGTCACGGACGCCAATGTCTGCGTGGGCAAGATCCAGCCCGCGCATTTCCCGTCGATCTTCGGGCCCGAGGGCAACCTGCCGCTGGACGCGGAAGTCGTGCAGGCCGGGTTCGCCGCGTTGGCCGAGGAGGTTTCGGCCGCAACCGGCGCGCCGCGCTCCGCCCAGCAGGTGGCAGAGGGCTTCCTGCAGATCGCGGTCGCGAACATGGCGAACGCGATCAAGCAGGTCTCGGTGCAGAAGGGCCACGACGTGACCCGGTTCGCGCTGCAGTGCTTCGGTGGCGCCGGCGGGCAGCACGCCTGCCTCGTCGCGGACGCGCTGGGCATGGAGACGGTGTTCATCCACCCGTTCGCAGGCGTGCTCTCGGCCTATGGCATGGGGCTCGCCGACCAGACGGCCATGCGGGAGCAGGCAGTGGAACTGCCGCTCGAAGCGCATGCGCTGCCGGAGCTGGAAAGCGTCGCGGACCGGCTGGCCGCCGAGGCCGAGGCCGCGCTCGCCGCCCAGGGCGCCGATCCCGCGCGCATCGAGACCGCGCGCAACCTGCATCTGCGCTACGCCGGAACCGAGGCGACGCTGATCGTCGCACTGCGCGACCTCGATGCCATCGTCGCCGACTTCACCGCCGCGCATCGCGCGCGCTTCGGCTTCGCTACCCCCGATCGCGCGCTGGTAGTGGAAACCGTCGCCGTCGAATCCGTCGCCGCCGGAGACGCGGTGTACGAGGCGACGCTGGCGGCGCGGGACGGGGCGATGCCCGACCCCGTCGACACCGTCGCGATGTTCACCAACGGGGCGCGCCACGATGCGCCCGTGTTCGAGCGCACGGCGCTGCTCGCGGGCGACCGGCTGCGCGGTCCGGCGCTGATCCGGGAGGCGAATGCGACGACGGTGGTGGAGCCGGGCTGGACGGCGGAGATCACGCCGCTCGACCACATGCTGTTGCGGCGGACCGAGAAGCTGCCGTCGCGCACCGGGCTCGCGACCGGCAAGCCCGATCCGGTGCTGCTGGAGCTGTTCAACAACCTGTTCATGAACGTGGCCGAACAGACCGGCGCGGTGCTGCAGAACACGTCCATGAGCGTGAACATCAAGGAGCGGCTGGATTTCTCCTGCGCGATCTTCGATGCGCAGGGCGCGCTGGTGGCCAATGCACCGCACGTGCCGGTGCATCTCGGCGCCATGGGCGAGAGCGTGCGCACCGTGCTGCGTCACCGCGCCGACACGCTGAAGCCGGGCGACGTCGTCGCGTTGAACAACCCGTTCAATGGCGGGACGCATCTGCCGGACGTGACGGTGATCACGCCGGTGTTCGATCCGGCCGGCCGCGAGATCCTGTTCTTCGTCGGCAGCCGCGGGCACCACGCCGATATCGGCGGGATCACGCCGGGCTCCACGCCGCCCGCATCGCACACGCTGGAGGAGGAAGGCGTCGTCATCGACGACTTCCTGCTGATGGATGGCGGGCAGTTCCGCGAGACGGAGTTCCGCGCGCTGCTGCGCGGGGCGAAGTATCCCGCGCGCAGCCCGGACGTGAACGTGGCCGATATCGCGGCGCAGGTCGCGGCCAACGAGAAGGGCGTGCAGGAGCTGCAGCGCGTCGTCGGCCAGTTCGGCTGGGAGATCGTGCGCGCCTACATGCAGCACGTGATGGACAATGCCGAGGAGAGCGTCCGGCGCGTCATCGACCGCCTCGGCGACGGGCGGTTCGAATACCGGATGGACAACGGCAAGCCGCTCTGCGTCGCGGTGACCGTGGACCGCGCGGCGCGGAGCGCGACGATCGACTTCACCGGTACCGGCAGCCAGGACGCGGGGAACTTCAACTCGCCGCCGGCGGTGACGCGGGCGGCCGTGCTGTACGTGTTCCGCTGCCTGGTGGGCGACGACATCCCGCTGAACGATGGCTGCCTGAAGCCGCTGAACCTCGTGATCCCGCGCGGCACGTTCCTCTCGCCCGAACCGGGGGCCGCGGTGGTGGCGGGCAACACGGAGGTGTCGCAGGCCACCTGCAACGCGCTGTTCGGGGCACTGGGCGCGATCGCCTGCTCGCAGGCGACGATGAACAACTTCCTCTTCGGCGATGCGCGGCGGCAATACTACGAGACGATCTGCGGCGGCACCGGTGCGGGTCCCGGCTTCGACGGCACGGCGGCGATCCAGACGCACATGACCAACACGCGGATGACGGACCCCGAGGTGCTGGAGCTGCGCTATCCCGTGCGGCTGGAGCAGTTCGCGATCCGCCACGGATCCGGCGGCGTGGGAAAGTGGCGCGGCGGGGATGGCGCGATCCGGCGGATCCGGTTCCTGGAGCCGATGACCGCGGTGATCGTCTCGTCGCGGCGGAACGTGGCCCCGTTCGGGCTCGAAGGCGGCGACGACGGCGCGGTCGGGCGGCAATGGGTGGAACGCGCCGCGGGGCCGCACGAGGTGCTGACCGGGACGGACAGCGCGGAGCTGCAGCCGGGGGACGTGTTCGTGATCGAGACGCCGGGCGGAGGTGGCTACGGCCGCGCGGCTTGAGCGCGTGCTCGGGGAGAGCGACGGTGGTCGTCGTTTCGTTGGTAACGGAATGACGTCGTGGATGGCCGGCCTTCGCCGGCCATGACACGGAGCGGTGGCGCCGTCGTGACACGGAGGGCGCGCCAGCCGCGACACGGAGGGGCGCCGGGTGATCGTCAGGCGTCGGGCGCTTCGATCTCGCGCCGGCCGGCCTCCGTCAGAACTCCGCGGCAGAACAGGTCCAGGCCGCGCTCGAACGTCTGGCGAGGCGTCAGTTCGGTGCGCGCAGAGTGTCGTTCCGCTGAGGTCGCGGCCCGCCAGGCCGGATGGTCAAGCGCCCGCACGGCCCCTGCCCGCCAGCGCCGCCCCGATCGCCACGACCTGCACCGCCGCCGCGAGCAGGATCGGCGCGCCCGCCCAGCCCGCCGCGTCGCGCACGACGCCCAGGATCGCGGGGGCGAACGCGAACACCGCCTGGTTGACCGCCGTCACGAGCACCACGACCCGGTTCGTATCGGCGCGGGAGAACTCGGCCTGCGCGATCAGCGGCGGCAGCGACACGAGGTTGCCAATCCCGAGGCCGAACAGCACGCAGCCCGTCACCAGCAGCGGCACCGAACTGCCGGCGGCCGCGAGCAGCGCGAGGCAGCCCGTGACCTGCACGGCGAAATTGACCGAGGCGGCGATGCGCCGGTCCACCCCCGGACGGAGCAGGCGACCCAGTAGCGTGCGGCCCAGCACGGCGCAGGCGGTGGCGAGGCTGATCGCCCCGCCCGCTCCCGCCTCCCCCAACGCGGGGGCGAGCAGGGAGAAAAGATGGGCGATCAAGCCGATCTGCGCGAACAATCCGAGGGCGAAGGCGATCGCGAGCGTGGCGAAGCGGCGGTCGCGCCATACCCGCATCCCGCCGGGAAGCGCGGCACGCCCTGCCGCGACGGATGCGTCCGCCGCGCCCATGGCCGGCCCGCCATCGGGCTGCTGGCCGAGGCTCGCCGGGGTGGGGCGGAGCACGGCACCGGCCAGCCACCACACCACGACCGCCATGGCGGCCCCGATCGCCAGCGCCGCATGCGGGAATCCCAGGCGCTCGATCAGCACCGCCCAGAGCGGCGCGAACAGCACGCCGCCGATGCTCGCGCCGTTGAACGCGAGGGACAGCGCCATCGGGCGGCGCCGCTCGAACCAGGGCGCAACCATGGCGTTGATCGCGGCACCGGAGGTCAGTGCCCAACCCGCCCCGCTCACCACCGCGGCGGGGAAGAGCAGCCAGGGGTCGGGCACGCTGGCCCAGAGCACCGCGCCGCCGCCGCCCAGCAACCCGCCGGCACGCGTCACGGCCACCAGGCCGAAGCGCCGATACAGCGCCGGCAGCCGGACCACGAGACCGGCCGAGAGCAGGAAATGCGCGGTGATCGCCGCCGAGACGACGGAGACCGGCCAGCCCCGACCCGTATGCAGGGCGTGCAGGAACACCGACGGTCCGTAGAACCCGACGCCCCAGGCGAACACCGCCACCAGGGCCGCCCCCCAGACGACACGCCAGCCGAAGAAGGGCGCGCTCACGGATGCGGCCTTTGCCGGAGCAGCCGCGGCCAGGAGCGGCTGCGGACGCCGGGGCCGTCCCGGAGCGCCGCCGGCGGACCGGTGAGCGCATGCCGGACCGGAGTGTCGAACGGGTGGTCCATGCCAGCCCTCCATGATCGCCGGTTGGCTTATCCGAAGGTCCGCAAGGCATGCTCGCCGGTTCCGGACCCCGTCCCCCGGCCGGCGCGGGACGCAGCCAGCGCCGCGTGCGATGCTCCCGGACATGCTGGACGTTGCCGAATGCGAACGCGCGCGCCTCGCGCGTGACCCGGCCTATGACGGGCGGTTCTTCACCGCGGTGCGGACCACGCGCATCTATTGCCGTCCGGTCTGCCCGGTGCGCCCGGCCCTCGCCGCCAACGTGCGCTTCTATCCCTCCGCCGCAGCCGCCGAAGCCGCGGGATACCGCCCGTGCCTGCGCTGCCGCCCGGAAACCGCGCCGTTCTCGCCGGCCTGGAACGGCTCCCGCACCACGGCCGCCCGCGCCTTGCGGCTGATCGAGGCAGGCGCCCTCGACCCCGACGGCGCCACCGTCGACGCGCTCGCCAGCCGCCTCGGTGTCGGCGCACGCCATCTCGCGCGGCTGTTCGCGCGGCATGTCGGTGCAAGCCCGGCGCAGGTCGCGCGCACGGCGCGGGTGCAGCGGGCCAAGCGGCTGCTGGACACGACGGACCTGCCGATGAGCGAGGTCGCGCTCCGCGCGGGGTTTCGCAGCCTGCGCCGGTTCAACGCCGTGTTCGCCGAAGTGTATCGCCGCCCGCCGACCGAACTACGCCGCCGGCTCGGCACCGCTCCGGCGCCCGCGTCACCGCACGCTATTTCACCTGGTCCAACGCCGCCTTGACGAGCCGCGCATCCTCGCTGTCCGGCGGGAGCTTCGCCAGCAGGCGCGTCCATGCCGCGCGGGCGTCCTGGCGCTTTCCGTCACGCACGGCGACCACGCCCTGGTACCAGAGCACGGCCGGGCGGTCCGGGGCGACCTTCGCGACCTCGCGCAGCAGGCTCGCGGCGCGGTCCGGGAACGGATCGCCGGGCTTCAGCCCGTCCAGCAGCGTCTGCACGGCCATCAGCTTCAGTTCCGGCTGCGCCGGGGCGATGTCGGCGGCGTGGACGAACGCATCGGCCGCCTTGTCGCGTTCCCCCAGCACCGCGTAGGCGCGGCCGAGCCGGGTGAAGCCGTCGCGGTCGTCGGGGGTTTCGGCGAGGCGGGTGGCGAGTTTCTGCACCATGCCCTCGATCATCGCCTTCCGGTCGGCCTCGGGCATCTGCGCGGCCTCGGCCATGGCGGCGGCGTCGGGACCGGCGGTGGCCTTGCCCGCGGCGAGCGCCGGGGCGGCGATGCCGGCCTGGCTCGCGAACGTGGCGAGGCGCCGGGCCAACTGGTCGCGCATCGGGGAGTCGGCGGGCAGATCGGCGGCGAGCGCCTGGAGCCGGTCGATGGCCTGCGCCGGCTCGCCGCCCTGGGCGGCGGCGAGGGCGAGGTAATAGCGGGCGACGTCGTTCTTCGGGTCGGCCTTCAGGGCGGTGTCGAACGCGGCGCGGGCTTCGGGCGTGACGATGCCGCGCGCCTGCATGACCAGCATCTCGCCGTAACCCGCCTGGACCTCGGGTCCGGTCTGCCCGAGCGCCATCGCGTGCTTGAATGCGTCGGCCGCGCGGTCCCAGGCGCCGAGGATCGCCTGGGTGCGGGCGAACAGCAGCCAGGACTGGGCGTCGTTCGGATCGGCGGCGAGTTTCTCCGCAAGCCGTGCCGCCGCCTGCCGCATGTCCTGGTGGTCCTCGCCTGCCACCGCATCGGCGGCCGGCCGATCGGCATAGGGCAGGTCCGGCACGCCGGGCGCGCCGATCCGCACGTAGACCGCACCGGCGCCGAGGACGACGAAGGCGCCGAGGAGGACGGCGAGGAACGGGCTGCGGCCGGGGCGGGCGGCGGGTTCGCCATCGCCGGCGGTGGCGAGCAGCCGCCGCTGGATTTCGAGCCGGGCCGACTCCGCCTCGGTGGATCCGATGACGCCGCGGGCGACGTCGCGGTCGAGCTCCTGGAGCTGGTCACGATAGACCGCGCGATCGAAGCTGCCGCGGTCGGCGACGGCGCGCCCGCCCCGCAGCAGCGGCCAGATGACGGGCAGCAGCGCGATGACCGCGACCGCCAGCAGCAGGAGCGGCAGCATCAGGCGTCTCCGTCGCGCAGCAGCGCGTCGAGGCGCGCGCGTTCGGCGGGGTCGAGCGGGGCGGGTCCGCCGGGCGCGTGCGCGCGGCGGCGCAGATAGACCAGGCTGCCGGCCGCGCCGACCAGCAGCAGGGCGACCGGGGCGAACCACAGCACGTAGGTCGCGGGCTCGACGGGCGGGCGCAGCAGCACGAAGTCGCCGTAGCGGTCGACCACCGCCTGGCGCGCCTGGGCGTTGGTGTCGCCGGCCTTCAGCCGCTCGCGGACCAGCATGCGGATGTCGTGCGCGAGGTCGGCGTTCGACTCGTCGACCGACTCGTTCTGGCAGACGACGCAGCGCAATTCGGAGGTGATCGTGCGGGCGCGAGCCTCCAGCGCCGGGTCGGACAGGCGTTCCCACGGCTGCACCGCCCACGCGGTGGTCGGCAGGGCCGTAAGGGCCAGGGCAGCGACGGAGACGGCAAGAACGGCCAGGCTCGCGATCGACACGACGCGGGCGCGGCATCCGAACGGCCGGGCGACGGCGGTCCACGTGGCGAGGGCGGGCGAGAGCAGGCGGCGTGGCACGCTCATGACGCCGACAGCTTCTTCAGCAGCGGCAGCAGCTCGTCGTTCACCTGGTCGGCGGTCAGCGGCCCCACGAAGCGCTTGCGAATGTGGCCGTCGCGGTCGATCACGTATGTCTCGGGCACGCCGTAGACCCCGAAATCCAGGCCGGTGCGCCCGTCACGGTCGAGGCCGATGCGGCGGTACGGGTCGCCCATCTGGGCGAGCAGCCTGGCGGCGTCCTCGGGCTTGTCCTTGTAGGCGATCCCGTAGATCGGCACGTGGTCCTGCTGCGCGAGGCGCATCAGCAACGGGTGCTCGATCCGGCAGGGCACGCACCAGGAGGCGAAGAAGTTCACCACCACCGGCTTTCCCTTGAGCCCGTCGCGGGACAGCGTGCCGCCGCCCTGCAGCGCCGCGAGGTCGAAGGCGGGTGCTTCCTTGTCGAGCAGGGCGGACGGGAGCGCGCGCGGGTCGTAGCCGGGGCGCAGCGCCCAGGCGAAGTAACCCGCCAGCACCAGGAACAGCAGGGCCGGCAGCAGGTAGATCAGGCGGCGCATGTCATTCTCCGGGCGCGGGCACCGCGGCTGGGGTGC
>MKTV01000099.1:4742-16565 GCA_001898425.1 Rhodospirillales bacterium 69-11 | reverse complement strand
ACCCGCCAGCGCCGATCGCTCAGGCTGACCAGGCCGCCGAACGCCATGATCACCGCGCCGATCCAGATCCAGGGCACCAGCGGCTTCCAATAGGCGCGCAGCGTCCAGTTGCCCGCGGCGTCGCCCTCCCCGAGTGCGAGGTAGAGGTCGGCGAGCAGGTTGGTGCGGATCGCGGTCTCGCCGGTGGTCTGCTGCTGCAGGGGGAAGAAGCGGCGCTGCGGGTGGACGGTCGCGATCGTGGTGCCGTCGCGGATGATGCGCACGGTCGCGTCGTCGGCGATGAAGTTCGCACCCGGCACCTTGCGCACGTCCTCGAGCCGCAGCTCATAGCCGGCCAGATGGAGCGAGCCGCCGGGACGGAGCACCTCGATCGCTTCCTGGTCGAAGGCGGAGGCGGCAAAGCCCGCGACCGAGACCGCGAGGCCGAAATGGGCGAAGGTCATGCCCCAGGCGGCACGCGGCAGGTGGATGGCGCGGCGGGCGCTGTCGCCGATCGGCGCGCGGAACAGGCGGACGCGATCGGCGAGTTCGGTCAGCACGGCGACCGCGAGCCAGGCCGCGAGGCCGAAGCCGAGGACCGCGAGGATCGGCCCGCCATGGGTGACGTAGAACATGATGGCCAGCGTCACGGCGGCGGCGGCATAGGCGACCCAGAGCCGCTGCAGCGCGCCCGGCAGGTCGCCGCGTTTCCAGGCGAGCAGCGGGCCGATGCCGACGCCGATCAGCATGGGCACCATCAGGGGCGCGAAGGTGCGGTTGAAGAACGGGAAGCCGACCGAGAGCTTGGGGCCGCCCACCGCGTCGAGGAACAGCGGGTAGAGGGTGCCGAGGAAGACGGTCGCGCAGCCGCAGGACAGCAGCAGGTTGTTCAGCACCAGCGCGCCCTCCCGGGAGAGGGGCGCGAACAACCCGCCGCCCTTCAGCGCCGGCGCGCGCACGGCATACAGCGTGAGGGAGCCGCCAATCGCGACCAGCAGCAGCAGCAGGATGAAGGTGCCGCGCGCGGGGTCGGTGGCGAAGGCATGCACCGAGGTCAGCACGCCGGAGCGAACCAGGAACGTGCCCACCAGCGAGAGCGAGAAGGTGATGATGGCGAGCAGGATGGTCCAGGATTTGAGCGTGTCCCGCTTCTCCACCACGATCGAGGAGTGGATCAGCGCCGTGCCCACCAGCCAGGGCATGAAGGAGGCGTTCTCGACCGGGTCCCAGAACCACCACCCGCCCCAGCCCAGCGTGTAGTACGCCCACCAGGAGCCCATCGCGATGCCGATGGTCAGCGCGCACCAGGAGGCGAGCGTCCAGGGACGCACCCAGCGTGCCCAGGCGGCGTCAACCCGGCCCTCGATCAGGGCGGCCACGGCGAAGGCGAAGGCCACGGAGAAGCCGACATAGCCGAGGTAGAGGAAGGGCGGATGGAAGGCGAGGCCGGGGTCCTGCAGCACCGGGTTGAGCCCCTGCCCGTTCGGCGGCGCCGGCCAGGCGCGCAGGAACGGGTTGGAGGTGAACAGGATGAACAGCAGGAAGCCGACCGCGATCATCCCCTGCACGGCGAGCACGCGGGCGCGCAATGCGGGCGGCAGGTTCTCGGAGAACAGCGCGACCGCCGCGGCGCACAGCGCCAGCATGAAGACCCACAGGAGCATGGAGCCCTCGTGGTTCCCCCAGACGCCGGTGATCTTGTAGAGCAGCGGCTTGTCGGTGTGGCTGTTCTGCACGACGTTCAGGACGGTGAAGTCCGACGTGACGTAGGCGTGCATCAGCGCGAGCATCGCGCCACCCACCAGCACGAAGCTCACCAGGGCGCAGGACCGCCCCACGGCCATCCAGGCGGCATTCCGCCGCGACGCCCCGATCAGGGGCACGGTCGATTGCACGCAGCCGACCAGCAACGCCAGGATCAGCGCGAAATGTCCGAGTTCAGCGATCATGCGCGTGCCCCGATCGCCCCCTCACCCCATCCCTCTCCCGCGCGGGGAAAGGGGTGGGGCGTGATCCGTCCCCCCTCCCCTGGCGGGAGGGGGCCAGGGGGCGGGTGTGGTGCGCGTGTCGGGAATGACGTGCGTCCGCCCCGATCGCCCCCTCACCGCGTCCCTCTCCCGCGCGGGGAGAGGGGGCGTGGAATGAAGTCATGCGGCCTGCCGCGCGGCCTGGGGGAGGATGCGACGCAGTGCCTCCACCAGGGCGTCCATCATCGCATCCGTGTGGAGCGGCGTCGGGGTGAGGCGCAGGCGTTCGTCGCCGCGCGGCACGGTCGGGTAGTTGATCGGCGTCGCGTACATGTCGAATTCGGCAAGCAGGCGCTGGCTCACCTCGGTGCACAGGGCGGCATCGCCGACATGCACGGGCACGATGTGGCTCACCGACGCGATGCGCGGCAGGCCGGCGGCATCGAGCTTCGCCTTCAGGGTCGCGGCCCGCTCGAACAGCCGCGCGCGGCGGGCGTGGTCGGCGCGGACGTGGCGGACCGAGGCGAGCGCGGCGGCGGCCACCATCGGCGGCAGCGAGGTGGTGAAGATGAAGCCTGGCGCGGTCGAGCGGATCCAGTCGATCACGTCGGCATCGCCGGCGACGTAGCCGCCATGGGCGCCGAACGCCTTGGCGAGCGTGCCCTCGATCAGGTCCACCCGGCCCGCGACGCCATCACGCTGCGACACGCCGCCGCCCTCGGCGCCGTACATGCCCACGGCATGCACCTCGTCCAGGTAGGTCAGCGCGCCGTAGCGGGCGGCGAGGTCGCAGATCGCCCCGATCGGCGCGATGTCGGCGTCCATGGAATAGACGGACTCGAAGGCGATCAGCTTGGGCGCGGCGGCGGGGGCAGCGCGCAGCAGGGCCTCGAGATGCGCCATGTCGTTGTGCGCGAAGATCTGGCACTGCGCGCGGGAGTTCTTGATGCCCGCGATCATCGAGGCGTGGTTCTTCGCGTCGGAGAACACGATCCAGCGCTGGTCGGGACCGGCGGGGTGGCTGTTCAGCAGGGTCGACAGCGCCGCCTGGTTCGAGACGAAGCCCGAGGTGAACAACAGCGCGGCCTGCTTGCCGTGCAGGTCGGCGAGTTCCGCCTCGAGCGCGTCATGCACCGGGCTGGTGCCGCTGATGTTGCGCGTGCCCCCGGCGCCGGCCCCCATCTCCCGGCTTGCGGCGCAGGCGGCCTCCACCAGCACCGCGTGGCCGCCCATGCCCAGATAGTCGTTGGAGGACCAGACCAGCACCTCCGACCCGTCCGGCCGGCGGTAATACGGGAAGCGCGCGGCCTGCTTCTGGAGCGGCGTGAACACGCGATAGCGGCCCTGCGCGCGGATCTCGTCCAGGGAACGGCGGCAGAAGGCGTGGAACTGGGTCATACGCAATGCCTCTCGAGACGAGGACGGAGCCGGGGTTGAGCCGCGGGGTGTGTGCCCCTCCATCTCCGACCTAGTCGATCAGGAATTCCCCTCAATGACTTGGATCAAGTCGCTCATTCTCGAGGGACGGCGCCGGCTGAACGGACGACACCTGCCCCTCATCGGCCTCCGTCATCTCCCGACGCGAACCGTCCTCCGCCTTCATCCGTCATGGCCGGCCGCCGTGCCGGCGATTCCCGCCGGCACCCTGCCGATGGAGGCCCGGGGCTCGTCCGGTCATGACGCTGGGGACCGATGGGCCAGCGTGCGACACGTCGTGCCACGGAGAATGCGACAGCGTGCCGGTGGGGATGGCCGGCACGGCGGCCGTCCATGACGGGTGAGAGTCGGTGCGCCGGTCCGCCCTTCATACGCGCGGGTCTTACAGGAACCCTTCGGCCGCCAGAAGTACCCTACCGCGATTTCATCCGTTCCCGACCGCCTTCACCGGCCCGACCGCCCCTCACACGCCCGCGGCCGCCTTGCAGCGCGAGTTCGGCTGCCGACGCCCGTCACCCGCCTCCGACCGCCACGTCCAGCCAGCCGCGCACGTCGTAGCGGGCGCGATCGCCGGAGCGGAGCAGCACCGTCGTCGTGTCCGACTCGACGATCGCGGGGCCGGTGACCGCCTGGTCCTCGCCCAGGGCCGCGAAGTCGAAGACCGGGACCTCGGCCCAGCTACCCAGATGCACCCGCCGTGTGCCCTTGGGATCGGCCGGTGCCCGTCCCTCCCCCATTGCCGCGGCCTCCGTCGCCGGGAGGCGACCAACCGCGGAGATGCGGGCATTCACCAGCACCACGTCCTGATCGCGCAGCGCATAGGTGTAGAGCGCCTCGTGCGCGCGGTGGAACGCCTCCTCCAGGTCGCGCGCCAATGCCGGCGAGGACCAGTCGAGGTCGTCGAGCCCGACCGCGATCTCGAACACCTGCTCGCCGTAGCGCATGTCGGCGGAGCGGCGGAACGCCACCTCCCCGTCGAACCAGGCGAGCCGTTCGCGGCCCTCCGCCTCCATCGCCGCGAAGGCAGCGGCGAGCGCGGCGGTGTCGATGCCGCCGGTCTGGCCGAGGCTCCGCATCAGCTCGATCCGCAAATCGGTGTTCAGCATCCCCCAGGCAGACAGCACCGAGGCCGCGACCGGCACCACGACGCGGCCGATCCCGAGTTCGGCGGCGACGGCGGTCACGTGCAGCCCGGCGGCGCCGCCGAAGGCGAGCAGCGCGTGGCTGCGCGGATCCACGCCGCGGCGCACCGTCGCGACCCGCACGCCGTCGGCCATGCGGGTGTTGACCAGGCGGTGGATCCCGCCCGCCGCCTCAGCCGGGGCCAGGCCCAGCGCCTCGGCCAGCCGCGCCACGGCGGCCTCGGCGGCAGGGCGGTCGAGCGTGCGGCGCCCGCCCAGGAAGCTCGCCGGGTCGAGATAGCCCAAGGCGAGGTTCGCGTCCGTGACGGTGGGTTCGGTGCCGCCCTGGCCGTAGCAGGCCGGCCCTGGATCGGCCCCGGCGCTCTCGGGCCCGACCGCCAGCAGGCCGGACTTGTCCTGCTTGCCGATCGAGCCGCCGCCCGCGCCCAGGGTCACGATGTCCAGGCTGGGCAGCGCGATGCGCGCGTTCGCGACCCCCTTGCCGGAGGAGAGCGCGGGCTGCCCGCCCCGCACCAGCGCGATATCCGTCGAGGTGCCGCCCATGTCGAAGGTGATCAGGTCGGGCGCGACGCCGCCCCGCGCCAGCGCGACCGCCGCGGCGACGCCGCCGGCCGGGCCGGACAGCGCGGTGCCGGCGGCGAGACGCACCGCCTCCGCGACCGAGGCGACGCCGCCATGCGACAGGATCACCAGCAGCTCGCCCCGATAACCGGCGTCGGCAAGGCGGCGCTGCAGCCCGCCCAAGTAGCGGTCGATCACCGGCCCGACCGCCGCATTGGCGACGGCGGTCGAGAACCGCTCGAACTCCTTGATCTGCGGCAGCACGTCAGCCGAGGTGGTGACGTAGGCATGCTGCAGCCGCGCCCGCACCGCATCCGCCGCCGCCTGCTCATGCGCCGGATTCCGCCAGGAATGCAGGAAGCACACCGCGACCGCCTGCACCTCCGCCGCGGCGAGCGCGGCGATCGCCGCATCGAGCGAGGCCGGGTCGAGCGGCACCTCGATGCTGCCGTCGCCGCGGATCCGCTCCCGCACCGGCAGGCGCAGCGCGCGCGGGACCAGCGGCGCCGGGGGCGTCATGCGGAGGTTGTAGCGTTCCGGCTTCAGCCCCTCCCGCATCTCGACCACGTCGCGATGGCCCTCGGTGGTCAGCATCCCCACCCGCGCGACCTTGCCCTCCAGCAGCGCGTTGGTCGCGGCCGTGGTGCCGTGGACGATGCGCGCCGTCTCGGCGAGCAACGCGCCGCGACTGAGGCCGAGGCGGTCGGCCGCCAGCGCGAGACCCTCCAGCACGCCATCCGCCTGGTCGGCGGGCGTGGTCGGCGCCTTGGCGATGATGCTGCGCCCATCCGGGGTCGCGACCACGATGTCGGTGAAGGTGCCGCCGACGTCGATTCCGATCGTGTAGCTCATGGTCAGGCCAGCCCCTCCGCCGCGTCGCGCGCCCGATCGGCCGGGTCGCGGCGGGCCGGGTCGCCCCACCCGCCGCCGCCGCCGGAGCGGATGTGCAGCACGGACCCTGCCGGCACCGGCACCCCCACCTCCTTGCTCCGCAGGGGGCGCGCGGGCGCGTCGGGCCCCAGCAGCGTGTAGGCATGCGGCGCGCCGTCCTTGCCGCCCAGGATGCCGCGCGCGCCGTGCACGACCCCCTCGCCCGCGGTGTTGGCGACCGCCGGCCCGTCGGTCTCGATGCGCAGCCGCATGTCGGCCCCGACCCCGCCGCGGTGGTGCCCGTCGCCGGCCGATCCCGGCCGCCATTCATGGGTTTCGAACAGCAGCGGGAACCGCGTCTCGGCGACTTCCAGCGAGCCGAACTTGATCCCGCCGGCCGAATGCCATTCGCCGATCGTGGAATACCCGTCGCCCGCCACCGACCCGCCGCCGCCGGGACGGGCCTGGAACATGTGCCAGATGAACCGCCGCCGGGAGCGCGGGTCGGTGCCGCTCAAGGCGATCCGCAGCCGCCGCCCCCACCCGCCCATCGCCCGTTCGGGACAGGCGGGCGCGAGGGCGACCACGATCGCCTCCACGATCTCGTTCGAGCAGTGGCTGGTGCACATGGTGACCGGCGCGCCCTCCCGCGCCCAGACGACCGTCCCCTCCTGCAGCTTGACCGTGAGCGGCCGAAAGGCGCCCTCGTTCTTCGCGAGGTCCGGGTCGAGCAGGAAGGCGAAGGCCATCGCCACCGCCGACTGGGTGTTGGCGTGCGACGAGTTCACGAACCCCCGCACCTGCGGGTCGGAACCCGTCAGGTCGACCGTCAGGTCGGAGCCCTGCTTCGTCACCCGCGCGCGGATGACGATGTTGCTGCGGTCGAAGCCGTCGTCGTCCAGTTCGGCCTCTCCCTCGTACACCCCGTCCGCCCAGCCGGCGACGATGGTGCGCGCATGGCGTTCGGCGGCATCGAGCATGGCCTCGATCGAGTCGCGCAGTTCGGATGCGCCGAACTCCGCCACCACGGCGGCCAGGCGCTGCGCGCCCAGGCGCGCACTGCCGATCTGGGCCGCGAGATCGCCGCGGAAGTCGCGCGGGTGGCGCACGTTGAGCGCCAGCATCTCGAGCAGGTCCTCCCGCAGCACGCCGGCCTCGGTGAGGCGCATCGGCGGCAGGCGCAGGCCTTCCTGCCAGATCTCGGTGGCGCCGGGGTTGTAGCCGCCATGGGTGGCGCCGCCGATATCGGAGTGGTGCGCGCGCACCACCGACCAGAGCAACAGGGCGCCCTCGGCGAAGACCGGCACGAACACGGTCATGTCCGGCAGGTGCGAGCCGCCGCGATACGGGTCGTTCAGGATGTAGACGTCGTCCGGCGCCGGATCGGGGAAGCGCGCAGCCAGCGCCTTCGCCGCCCAGGGCATCGCGCCCACATGCACCGGGATGTGGTCGGCCTGCGCGACCAGCCGGCATTGCGCGTCGATCAGGGCGATCGAGAAGTCGCGCGAGGAGTTGAGGATTTGCGAGTAGGCGGTGCGGAGCATCGCCTCGCCCATTTCCTCGGCGATGGCGGAGAGGCGGGCTTGCAGCACCGCCACGGTGATCGGATCGGCCATGCGCCGACTGTCGCCCAGACGCGCCCCCAGGGAAAGATCATGGGGGAAAGATCAGGAGGGGAAAGATCGCGAGGGGGAAGCGCATGACGGCGGCGCCCCCGGCACGCGCGGCGGATGACGCCGGCGAAGCGGGGTCACGCGCCGAGCGCGGGGGCGGGCATCTCCAGGCGGGCCATCCCGGGGCCGTCCGCCGCGTTCGGCTGGGCTCGTGTCGCAAGCCGATGCGCGGCGCCCGCTTCGTCGGCGTCCGGTCCCAGCCGCAGGAGCAGCCCCCCCGCCGGCATCGGCAGCGCCCGCACGTGCCACGGCCGGCCATCCGGACCGGCCTGGGTCAGCAGCGGCCGGTCGCCGCGCAGCACGCCCATCCGGCGCGCCACCTCCGCCTCCAGGTCCGTGAGGTCGCCGAACCGGCCGGCCCGCGCCTGGGCGCGAAGCCACTCGTCGAGCGGCAGGCCGGGCGCGAGCGGCGCCGCATGACCGGAGTGGCGCGCCGGCGCGGCGGGGGCCGGATCGGGCGGCGCGGAGGCGGCGGCGAACGGCGGGGTCCAGTCCACGAGCCGCAGATCGGCGTCGACCACCGCGACCGCATCCGGACAGGCGCGGCGCAGCACCGCAAGCTCCGCGCCGAGATCGGCCGCCCGCATCCGCGCGCTCCGCAGATCCTCCTGCAGCGCGGCCGCCGCCGTCCGGTCGCGCTCCGCCCGTTGCGCGCGGCGGCGCGCGCGCCGGACGGTCAGCACCACGGCCACCACCAGCCCCGCGGTGCCCAGCAGCAGCAGCGTCGCGAGGACGGCGAGCGCATACGCCCCGGTCGCCCAGCTCCGCGCCGGCGCCAGGGCCTGGGCGCGCTGCATCGCGACCACCACCACCAGCTCGCGGCCGGGCACCCGGCGGAAGGCGTGCAGGCGCTGCCCGCCATCGACCGCCGACGGGCCGTCCCACAGCCCGCCTTCGGCGCGGTCCTTCATGGCGAGGAACATCGGCGTCCCGGCGATCGCGACGGTGGGCCGGCGCGCCGCCGAACCGGCGAGGGCCGCGACCGATCCCTGGCGCAGGTCGATCAGCGCGGTCAGCGCGTTCTCGCCCAGCGACGCTTCCCCGTACAGCCTGACCAGCGCCTCCGACCGGACCGAGGCGCCGATCACCCAGCCGGCCGGGCGGAGCAGCGGGCGGACGAGATACATCAGGTATTGGCGGCCCTCGATCAGCCGCTGCCCGGTCTCCCCGACCAGCGTCCCGGTGGCGCGCGCCTTGCGGCCATCCCGCTCGAACAGGTCGAGGCCGCCATGCGGGAAGTTGACGTAGCCCGCCCCCACCGGCTGGCCGACCGCGTCCGGCAGGATGTCCTGCACGATCACCTGCCGCGCATCCGCGATGAACAGGTCGTCGGTCACCGCGGTGAGCGCGGGGAGCCGCTTCGCCCAGTCGGCCAGGCGGAACCGGTCGGGCGCCTCGTCCCAGGCGGTTTGCAGCACCGCCAAGCTCTGATCGATCGTCACCAGTTCGAGCCGCATCTGCTCGGCGAGAGTCGCGGCCTGGGCGGCCAGCATGCGCTCCGCCCGCGCCTGGGTCTCGATTCGCTGCTCCCCGACGGCGCGCAGGGTGGTCAGCCAGACCAGGGTGGCCAGCAGCAGCGCGACGGCAGCGATCGCGGCGCTGGCCAGCAGGTCCCGGCGATGCAGACGCTGCCCTTCCGGCACCGGCTGGCGCGCGATGTGCCGCATTGGGGCGCGCCGCCGGCGGGGCGACGATGCGACCGAGCGGGTGCGCCGCGACAAGCTCATGCCGCGTCTCGGCCTGGGTGGCGGGGCGCCGCACGGCGCAGGGGATGGCGGGACGGCATCGCGTGCATCGGGTGGCTGCGGACAGGACCCTGTGGGGGCGGACGGACGAGCGTGGACGGTGCGGCGGGCGGCGCGGTGCGGGCGGTGGAGCGCACGCGGGGCGGGTGGCACGAGGTTCGGATACATACCGAAACGCGATACGTCATGCAACGAATGAGACGGATCTTGGCCGCCGTTTCGAGTCGATGCCCGGGTCCTTGCGAGGCGGATTTGGCCGTCGGCGCGGCTGCGGCAAAAATGCCACAGCGTGTCTTGCATACAACAAGCAACCAAAATGTCCGGGAGGTTGCAACAAAATCCGCGATATTGGGAATGTTATCCTGATGTGAAGACTTATCCACATGGGACAAATGGCAATTCGTGCGGCCGTATGCGGAATGAGCCGCCGCTCGGGTTGTCAGGTTTGCAACCCTGCTGCTACCCGCCGTCAAGTCTGAGGCAGCGAAGGGACACGAGTCTGATGCGGAACGGCGGCGCGAAGCACCTGATGTTCGGCACAATTTTTGCGCTGTGCTGCCCGTTGCTGACCGCCCAGGCAAACGCCGCCTCGCAGAGCTCGAGCAAGCGAGCCCCCACCACCCATATCGCCCAGCATGGATCGTCCAAGACGGCGATCAAGCCGACCGCGGCCCATGGCCGGTCGATCCGGACCGCCCACACGCGCCAGGTGGCGGCACGCCGGAGCGTCGGTATCTCCTGCGTCCCGTTCGCCCGGAATGTCTCGGGCATCCAGGTGACGGGCAATGCGTGGCAGTGGTGGGACAATGCCGAGGGCACTTACGCCCGTGGCCGCATCCCCGAAGTGGGCAGCGTCCTCGCCTTCCGCGCCAACGGCCGCATGAGCCTGGGCCACGTCGCCGTGGTGAGCAAGGTGATCAACGCCCGCGAGATCGAGATCACGCACGCCAACTGGGCGTCCCGCGGGGGCATCTCGCGCGGCGTGCCGGTGGTCGACGTGTCGGAAGCGAACAACTGGACCGCCGTGCGGGTCGGCCTCGCTCGCAACAGCGGCGATTTCGGCAGCGTCTATCCGACCTACGGTTTCATCTACGACCGGCCGGACAATGGCGTGCTGGTCGCCCACAACGTGCGTCCAGCCCCCACGCCGGAGCTGAACCCGGTCCCCTCCGACCTCCGTCCGGTCGCCGAACGCCCCTGGCGCACCTATGAGGAAGTCGCCGAGGCTCCTGGCCCGCGCGTGACGCACACCGCCTCGGGCCGCGTCGCCGGCGTGATCGGGTCGGGGCAGTAACGCCCGGCGTCTGAGCTGGGGGGCGCTGCCCCGGTTCGTCCGTGGGGCTGGGATGGGTCGATAACGGGCCGTCCGAGCGCTTGGCACGGGTCGATGACGGGTCGTCCGTGCTGTTGGCACGGGTCGATGAAACCGCAGATGCACGCTGATGGGCCGACGCCCTTGGCGGCGTTCGTGCGTTCCCCCCACATCCGGCATAAAAAAAGCGCGCCGCGGCGCGCCTTCATTCTCATGCCGAAGGGAAAGCGGGCCATCGGCCCGCCGTCAGCTCCGTAGCGCAGATGATGGGCGAGCCTCGGGCGATCGGAGCCTGCCGACGCCGCGGATGCCCTGGCCGTGACGACGGATGACGATGCCCTGGCCGCGACGACGGATGACTCGGCTCACGGGCGAAGTGCGCGCGGTCGGGGGACCGCCCCGCTCCGAACGGACGGGCCTTGGCGTGATCGCGCCCGCGCCACGGACCCCATCAGCGTGTATCGGCGTGCATCAGCGGTTTCATCTCATCCGACACCGCATCCCCTCGGACCCGCCGAGGGACGCACCACCCGCGGCCCCGAACGACGAGGCCGCGACGCCCGTCAGGACGCCTTGTCCTTCACCGGCTTCACGTCGTTCGCCGCGACCGGCTTGATCACCGTGGTGATCGTCTCCCGCAGCACCGTCACCTTCAGGTTCGGGGCGATCTCCACCTCGATCTCCTGGCTCGCGACCTGCTTGCCGTCCTTGTCCTGCACCATCGGCACCCGCGAGATCGTGCCCAGGATTCCACCGCCCGTCACCACGCGGTCGCCGCGCTTCAGGGCGCCCAGCATCGCCCGCATCTCCTTCTGCTTCTGCTGCTGCGGACGGATCAGCAGGAAGTAGAAGACGACGAAGATCAGGACGAGCGGCAGGAACTGCGTCGCACTGCCCATGATCCCCGCGGCATCCTGCGCGTAGGCGGGCGAGATCAGGCTGAGCGAGCTCATCATTCTGGTCCTTGCGGTGATCGGGGGCGGACCATACTTTCCGCCCCCCTTTCGTCAAGCAGCCTCGGACCCCGCCGCCCCATGGACCAGCGCCTGATCGACCTCGCCACCCGCATCGCCGAGGCGCTGGAGCGGCTCGCCCCACCCCCGGCCCCGCCCCTCGCCCTCGACGGGGCCGACGCCT
>MKTV01000099.1:0-4726 GCA_001898425.1 Rhodospirillales bacterium 69-11 | reverse complement strand
CCCGGCACATCTCGCCCCCGTGCCCAAGGTGTCGCGCGTCGACATCGCGCTGCTGAAGGGCGTCGACCGGCAGAAGACGATCCTGCTCGAGAATACGCTGCGCTTCGCGCGCGGCCTGCCTGCCAACAACGTGATGCTCTGGGGCGCCCGCGGCATGGGGAAGTCCTCCCTGGTCAAGGCCGCGCATGCCGCCGCCAACGCGGAAAACCCCGGCGTCCTCGCGCTGATCGAGATCCACCGCGAGGAGATCCGCACCCTCCCCGACCTGCTCAACGTGCTGCGCGCCCAGCCGCGGCGCTGCCTGATCCTGTGCGACGACCTCTCCTTCGAGAAGGAGGACGCGGACTACAAGGCGCTCAAATCCGTGCTCGACGGCGGGATCGAGGGCCGGCCCGAGAACGTGCTGTTCTACGCCACCTCGAACCGGCGTCACTTGATGCCGCGCGACATGATCGAGAACGAGCGCTCGACCGCCATCAACCCCTCGGAAGCCACCGAGGAGAAGGTGTCCCTCTCCGACCGGTTCGGCCTCTGGCTCGGGTTCCACAACTGCGACCAGGCGACGTATTTCGCGATGATCGACGGCTATGCCGCGCAACTCCGCCTGCCGATCGAACCCGACGCCCTGCACGCCGAGGCGGTGGAGTGGTCGGTCACCCGCGGCGCCCGTTCCGGCCGCGTGGCCTGGCAGTTCATCCAGGATCTCGCCGGCCGGCTGGGCGTCCGCCTGGCCTGATCGCCCCGTCCGGCACCACGCATCATGGCCTTCCTCTACAAGGCGGAACCCGTCCGAGGCGAGGCGTGGCGGCGGATCTTCGCCGACCGCCGGCCCGGCCTGCCGTTCCACATCTGGCCCGAACCGCACGACCCGGCCGCCATCCGGTATCTCGCGGCCTGGATCCCGCCCGAGGACCTGACGGTCTACCCGAACCTCGAGGTGCTGTTCTGCGTCGCGGCCGGCGTCGACCAGCTCGACCTCTCCCGTGTGCCGCTCGACCTGCCCGTCGTGCGCATGATCGAGCCGGAACTGATCTCCGGCATGGCCGAGTATGTCTGCTGGGCCGTGCTGTCCCTGCAGCGGGAGATGCAGCGCTACCTGCAGGACCAGCGCGACCGCCGGTGGGAGGCCCGCCCGATGCGGGCCGCCGCCGATACGCGCGTCGGCGTCATGGGCCTTGGCAATCTCGGACGCGCGGTGCTCGCGCGGCTCGCCCCTTTCGGCTACCCGCTCTCCGGCTGGAGCCGGTCCCGACAGGAGATCCCGGGGGTCACGTGCCACGCAGGCGCCGGGGAACTCCCGGCCTTCCTGGCCAACTGTGACGTGCTGGTGTGCCTGCTGCCGCTCACCGATGCGACGCGCGGCATCCTCGACGCGCGGCTGTTCGCGCAGCTGCCCATGGGTGCCGCGCTGGTGAATGTCGGGCGCGGCGGTCACCTGGTCGCGCCGGACCTGCTCGCGGCCCTCGATGCGGGCCGGCTGTCGGCCGCGATCCTCGACGTGACCGATCCGGAGCCGCCCGCGCCCGACGATCCGCTCTGGTCGCATCCGCGGGTCTGGCTGACGCCCCACATCGCGAGCGCGACCGGCCACCGGGGCGGGGCAGAGGCGGTGCTCGCGAATCTCGACCGCCACGACCGCGCTCTGCCACTGACCGGGCTGGTGGACCGCACCCGCGGCTACTGAACGTCGGACACCTTGCCCGCGGCCACCGGCACATGGGTGCCGGGGCATTCACCGATTGTGAACGCTTCTCCCCGATGCTGCCCCGGCCGAACGCGCCGGCCGAACGTGCCGGTTGGGCAGCGACGGACGGATCACGAAGGGTGGGGGATGCGGATGCTGGGCGGCAATCGCGGCAAGGACACACGGCGCCCGCTTCCCGCACGTGGCGCGCGGCCGCCCATACCCTGGAACGGGATCGCGCTCACGCTCGCCCTCGCCCTGGTCTCCGCGGTCGGCCTGATCAACCTTGCGACGCAAATCGCGACGATCACGCCGCAGGTCGGTGACCTGGTCGTGTTCGCACCCGATCGCCCCGGCCTGCAGGAGCCGGTGCGGCTCGTCGCCCAACGCGCCGGCCAGGCCGACTGCATGCTCGACGTCGCGGCCATGCGCGAGAGCGGCGGCAGCCTGATCGTGGAGCGGCGGTGGCCGGGCAAGAACCCGCTCTACGGCGTGCACTGGTCGGGCCTGCGCACCAGCGGCGATGTCAGCAATTGCGGCGCCGATGCGGACCTCCTGCTGCGGGGAAGCGATCTGCGGATCCTCGCGACCGCGGTCGGCGGGTTCGGCCTGCCGCGCCCGCAGATCGTCCCGCTGATCCCGACCGACATGCCGCCGGCGCCGATCCCCTGACGGCGGGCCCGTCCGGTCCGCACCGCTCCCTCTCCCGTTCCACGGCGCCGCGATGCAGGGGGACACGCGCCGGCGCGCTGGGCCAGACGTCCGATGCGGGGCACGAGACGGGGCGGCGGGGACGCGCCGAGGTTGACGGTCGGGGGCGGTTGCTGCAACTGACCCGCTCGTGTCCTACCGACAGAAACACCTGCTGGCGATCGAGGGGCTGGAACCGCCCGCGATCGCCCATTTGCTCGACCTGGCGGAGAGCTACGTCCTGCTCAACCGCTCCGGTCGCACCCAGCGCGATCTCCTGCGCGGCCGAACGCTGATCAACCTGTTCTTCGAGGATTCCACCCGCACCCGCACGAGCTTCGAGCTCGCCGGCAAGCGGCTGGGGGCGGACGTGATCAACATGTCCGTCTCGACCTCCTCGGTGAACAAGGGCGAGACGCTGCTCGACACCGCCTGGACGCTGAACGCCATGCATTGCGACCTGCTGGTCGTGCGGCATGGCGAATCGGGCGCGCCCGCGCTGCTCGCGCAGAAGGTGGACGCCGCCGTGATCAACGCGGGCGACGGCACGCACGAGCATCCGACTCAGGCGCTGCTGGACGCACTCACCATCCGCCGCCGCAAGGGCCGGATCGAGGGGCTGGCGGTCGCGATCTGCGGCGACGTGCTGCACTCCCGCGTCGCCCGCTCCAACATCCACCTGCTGACCACACTGGGCTGCGACGTGCGCGTGGTCGGCCCGCCCACGCTGCTGCCGGCCGAGATCGAACGCCTGGGCGTGCGCGCGTTCCACGACATGCGCGCGGGTCTCGAGGGCGCGGACATCGTCATGATGCTGCGGCTGCAGAAGGAGCGGATGACCCGCGGCCTGGTGCCCAGCTCGCGCGAGTATTTCCGCTTCTGGGGCCTCGATGCCGAGAAGCTGGGTTACGCGAAGAAGGACGCGCTGGTGATGCATCCGGGCCCGATGAACCGGGGCGTCGAGATCGACAGCGAGGTGGCCGACGACCCCGCCCGCAGCGTCATCAAGGAGCAGGTGGAAATGGGGGTCGCCGTGCGCATGGCGGTGCTCGACACGCTGTCGCGGAGCGGCCGCAATGACGCCTGAGCCCGGCCCCGACACGCTGTTCACCGGCGTCCGCCTGCTGGCCGACGGCGTCGACCTCACCGGCGACCTGCTGGTGCGCGACGGACGCATCGCCGATTTCGGCCCCTCGCTCGGCCGGCCGGACGGGGCGCAGGTGGTGGCCGAGGATGGCGCGGTGCTGTGCCCCGGCCTGGTCGACATGCGCGCGGCGCTGGGCGAGCCCGGCTACGAGTACCGCGAGACGATCGCCTCCGCCGCGCAAGCCGCCGCCGCGGGCGGCATCACCACGCTCGCCGCCCTGCCCGACAGCCAGCCGGCGATCGACGACCCGGCCCTGGTCCGGCTGCTCCGCGCCCGTGGCGAGGAGACCGGCAGCCTGACCATCATCCCCTACGGCGCCGTCACCCGTGGCTGCCGCGGGGAGGAGATGGCGGAACTCGGGCTGCTGCGGGAAGCCGGAGCCGCCGCCTTCTCCGACGGCACCCGCGCGATCGGGTCGGCGCGGCTGATGCGGCTCGCGCTGTCTTATGCGCGCGGCTTCGGCATGCGCGTGATCCAGCACCCCGAGGACCCGTCGCTCTCGGGCGGTGGCGCGGCGACCGAGGGCGACCTCGCGACCCGGCTGGGCCTGCCCGGCATCCCCGCCGCGGCCGAAGCGATCCTGGTCGCGCGCGACATCCGGCTGGCCGAACTGACCGGGGGATCGGTGCATTTCGCCCATGTCTCGACGGCCGAGGCGCTGGACCTGATCCGGCAGGCGAAGGCGGCGGGGCTGGCCGTCACCTGCGACACCGCGCCTCCGTATTTCGACCTGAACGAGAACGCGATCGGCGACTTCCGCACCTACGCCAAGCTCTCTCCCCCCTTGCGGAAGGAGGCGGACCGCGCGGCGGTCGCCGCCGCCCTGGCGGACGCCACGATCGATGCGATCGCCTCCGACCACCAGCCGCGCGACGCGGACGACAAGCGCCTGCCCTTCGCCCAGGCGGCACCGGGCGGCGTCGGGCTCGCGACCCTGCTCGGGGTCACGCTCGCGCAGGTCCATAATGGCACGCTGCCACTGCCGGCGGCGATCGCACTGCTGACCGCCCGACCCGCCGCGTTGCTGGGGATCGAGGCGGGGCGGTTGGCGAAAGGCGCGCCGGGGGATCTGTGCCTGTTTCACCCGGAGCGCATTTGGCAGGTCGAGGCGGGCGAGCTGCCAGGCAAGGCGCAGAACACCCCGTTCGACGGCCGCGCGCTCGAGGGCGTGGTGCTGGGGACATGGAAGGCCGGACGGCGGGTGT
>MKTV01000098.1 GCA_001898425.1 Rhodospirillales bacterium 69-11 | reverse complement strand
GTTGAAAGCCCGATCTTCATTACCGGCCTGCCGCGCAGCGGCACCACATTCCTGCACACATTGCTGGCGCTCGACCCCGCAAACCGCGCGCCGCATTGTTGGGAAACCATCTATCCCTATCCGCTGGCGCGCGGCGGCCGCGACCGGCGCGTTGCGCGTGTGGACCGCCAGTTTCGCGCGTTCGAGAATTTGTCGCCCGGTATCGGCAACCTGCATCCGCTGACGGCGATGACGCCGCAGGAATGCACCGAGATCTGCGCCCACGTTTTTCAAAGCCTGCGCTTCGACACCACGCATCATGTTCCGTCCTATCAGGCTTGGCTGGAAGACAACGGACACGAAGCGTCGTTCCGCTTCCACAAGCGGTTCCTGCAGCATCTGCAACACCAGAACGGGGTGGGGCAGTGGGTTCTGAAATGCCCGGACCATATCTTCACGCTGGATGCCATCAAGACGGTTTATCCCGATGCACGCTTTGTTTTCGTGCATCGCGATCCGTTGAGCGTGCTGCCGTCTGTCGCCAAACTGACCGAGTTGATCCGCGCGCCCTTCACACGCGCGCTCGACCCGCTGCAAATCGGCCATCAGGTCAGCGAACGCTGGGACGAAGGCGCGCAGTTGATCGTGCAGGCTTCGCAAAAACTGGAAAGCGGACCGGGAATCTTTCATATTCACTATGCCGAACTGACGGCGGAGCCGATGGCAAGCGTGGCCGCCCTTTATGCGCATTTCGGCATGACGCTGAGTGAGGCGGCACGTCAGGCTATCGGAAAATTCATACTGGAGCGGCCGCGGGGCGGCTATGGTGTAAACCGGTACAGCTTTGAGGATTCAGGGCTCGACCCGGCGCAATTGCGTGAGAGGTTTGCGTATTACATGTCCGCGTTCGGAATCGCGAATGAGGTGAAGACGCGGGCCGACCGCCGCGCCGCTCCGGCATTGACCGTCGCATGAAAGCCGTGGCTGCGAAATATCTCGGCGCCCTCATATTCGTGGCGGGGCTGGGGCTGATCGCCTATCTGGTGTTCCGCTTCGGTCTGGAGCCGATCGGCCGCGCATGGACGGCGCTCGGTTGGCATGGTCTCGCCATTGTGGTGGCCG
This sequence comes from Rhodospirillales bacterium 69-11, assembly GCA_001898425.1. Lineage (GTDB taxonomy): Bacteria > Pseudomonadota > Alphaproteobacteria > Acetobacterales > Acetobacteraceae > Rhodopila. The sequence continues at coordinate 28 of MKTV01000098.1, read as the reverse complement.
TGCATCTGCCGGTGGCGGCCATACTGGG
>MKTV01000097.1:77132-80632 GCA_001898425.1 Rhodospirillales bacterium 69-11 | reverse complement strand
AACGCCGTGGTAGAAGTACAGCAAAATCGAACCGGACAGCCGTGGGCCCCGCCCCGCGGATCCCCACCGGCACCGTTCTCGCGGTGGGAGCGCCGGTCCCCCTACGTCATCCGCGGGCCCCGACCCGCGGATCCCCATAGGGTTCTCGGGGTGGGGGCGCCGGTCCCCTGCGTCATCCGCGGGCCCCGACCCGCGGATCCCCACCCGGCACCGTCCTCCGGGTGGGGACGCCGGCCCCCTCCGTCATCCGCGGGCCCCGACCCGCGGATCCCCACCGGCACCTTCGTCCGGGTGGGGGATCGCCGGGCCGAGGTTCGGCGATGACGGTCGGGAAGCTACCGGTGACTGCCTCCTGCTTCAGGCGCCCAGGTTCACGACCTCGACACGGCGGTTGCGCGCTTCCGGCGTCTGGTCGGGGGTGACGACCAGCGGGTGCTCCTTGCCCATCCCCACCGGCTGCAGCCGCGCCGGGTCAATGCCGTAATGGCTGGCGAGGTAGGCCGCCACGGCCGCGGCCCGCCGTTCGGAGAGGGTGAGATTGTAGGTCTCGCTCCCGACCGTGTCGGTGTGGCCTTCCAGCCGGAAGCGGAAGCCCGAATCCTGCAGCGTCGCCAGCGCCTTGCCCAGACTGTCCAGCGTGGTCACCGCGCGGCTGGTCAGGCCGGCCGATCCCGTCTCGAACTCGATGGTCAGGGCGCAGACGCCACTCGCGGGCGGGCAGGGATCGGCCGCGGTGGCGGTCCGCGCCGCCGCACGCGCGGCGCCTGCGGACGTGCCCCCCGAGGGAGCCGCCGGGACGGAGGCCGCCGCCATGGCCGTCGGCGCCGTGCCGGCAGGCGGCGCCGTGGTGGCAACGGGCAGGGCCGCGTAAGTGGGCGCGGCGGGTGGTGCGCCGGCCGGGACGATGCCGCGGGTCGGTCCCTGCAGCATCGACGGCGTGATCCGCATTGCCGGCAAACTCAGCGCGCGCGCAATCTGCTCGGCGCTGGGCTGGGTGCCGGGCGGGGAGGTCTGGGCCAGCGCCGTCCCGCCGACCATCGTTCCGCGCAGGGGCGTGCCCGCGATGCAGGCCGCCACGGCGAGCGCGGGGAGAGCGAAACGGCGCATGGCGATCCTCCGATCCTGCGAAGGCCGGAACGTTACCAGATCACGCCGTCAGGATGAAGTTCCTTCGCGAATGCCTCCCCTGCGCCATGCCTCCATGCCGGATCGAACGGGGTCAGGCGCGGCGCAAGTTCCAGAAGATCGGGAAGCCGTCGACCATGCCGGTCACGTCATCACGCCAGGCCGTCGGCTGGAACCACTGGCCGATCGGGATGTGCGGCACGTCGATCCACCACTGGCGCTGGATGTCGACCGCGATCCGCTTCTGCGTCTCGATGTCGCCGGCGTCCAGCCACTGGTTGCGCAGCGCGGCGATCTTCGGGCTGTCGGCCCAGCCGAACCAGCCGGTCTGCCCCGTGGTGCGGAAGGCGTGGCCGGTGGGCACCTGCAGGTCGAGGCCGGACAAGGTCGTGTAGAGCCCACTCCAGCCGCCCTTGTCCACCGGCCCCTTGTTCTCCCGCCGCATCACCGCGGTGCCCCAGTCCAGCGCCTGGTAGTCCACGTTCATGCCGACCGTCTTCATTATGTCGGCGCCGACATCGCCCATGGCGCGGCGGTAGTGGGTGTCGGTCGCGACCATCAGCGCGACCTTCTGCCCGTCATAACCGGCGGCGTTCAGGTCGGCGCGCACGCGATCGAAGTCGCGCTTGCCGGTCAGCACCTCCATCCCCGCGTCGTTGGCGAGTTCCGTGCCGGGGCAGAAGACGCCGACCCCGGTGCGCCACATCTTCGGATCGGTGCCGGCGATCGCGGTCATGTAGTCTTCCTGGACCACCGCCCCCAGCAGCGCGCGGCGGACGCCAGGGTTGTCGAAGGGCGGCTGCAGGCAGTTCATCTTGAGGAAGCCCAAGACGCCGGTCGGATCCTTCACCTCGACCTTGATGTGCCCGGCGCGGCGCAGCGCGGGCAGCAGGTCGTCGGTCGGCAGTTCCCACCAGTCGACCTCGCCGGCCTGCAGCGCGGCGGCGGCGGTGCCCTCGTCCGGGATGGTGATCCACTCGATGCGGTCGAAATGCGCGACCTTGGGGCCGGCGGTCCAGCCGGGCGTGCCGCCCTCCCGCGGCCTGTACTCGGCGAAGCGTTCGTAGACGGTGCGGTCGCCGGACCGGCGTTCATCGGCCTTGAAGCGGTACGGACCGCTGCCGACCAGTTCCGTGAGCTGCTTGAACGCATCGGTCTCGGCCAGGCGCGCGGGCATGATCGGGCACATGGGCGTCGAGGTCTTGCCGAGGGCGTAGGGCAGGGCGGGGAAGGGCTTTTTCAGGCGGAAGCGGATGGTCTTGTCGTCGGGCGCGGAAAGCTCGTCGGTCGCGGCCATCAGGGAGCCGCCCAGCGCGTCGCGCTTGGCCCAGCGACGGATGGAGGCGACGGCGTCGCGGGCGAGGACGGGCGTGCCGTCGTGGAAGATCATCCCGTCGCGAAGGACCAGGTCCCAGCGCTTGCCGTCGTCCTCGGTGCGGACGGCGGCGAGCATCTGCGGCTGGATGTGGTAGCTGGCATCCATCCCGAAGAGGGTGTCGAACACCATGTAGCCGTGGTTGCGGGTGTTGTAGGCGGTGGTCCAGACCGGATCGATCACGGTCAGGTCGGATTGGGGGATGAACTTCAGCACGCGGCTGGCTTGCGCCCGCACGACGGAGGGCGTGGCGAGGGCCACGGCGGAGGCGGCGAGCAGGCCGCGCCGGGAGATCATTCTTGATGTTTCCTCAGGGTTCTTGGGTCGGGTGCGCGCAGGGTAGGGCTGGGTGGCGGGTGTGCCAAGCGGAAGGCCGGCGTGTGTCTCCAGCACCGTCAGTCGACGTCCGGCAGGCGGTAGCGTCGCATCAGAAGCGACTCGGACTCGAGCGTGATTTCGAGCACCTGGTTCACCAGATCGGGGACGGCCGCGAGTTCGTCCAGCGCCTGCTCGAACAGTTCGATCTGCATATCCAGATCCATGGCCGGAGGGCCATTGAGGCAGATCAGTCCGGCGTGAAGGCTGACGTCTGCGTATTGCCCTTTCGTTCCGGGACGCTTCGCAGGACCACGGAAATCGACGGCGTTCCGCGTCACGAACGTCCAATCCCCTGACAGGATGACGGGCTTCAGCTCCCAATCTTTCCGGCCGGAGAGCCCGATCCACACGACGTGAGAGGATTCGCCGTGCCCGCGACGATGCGCGCGGTTCGCGAGCTCCGGACTGAGGCATTCGTCGATCAGGAACTTCATCCAGCCTGCACGCGACGGGGCACACGCCGCTCCGACATGACGTTCCCGCCGTGGGGTTGGGCTTCGCGCGGGCGGCCGCGCGCAGGGTTGGCCGCGGCATAGATCGCGGCAAGCTCGATTGCCGCGTGATCGAGCGTCGGATAGGCGGAGAGCAGGCGGTCGGTCGGGATGCCGGCGGTAACAGATGC
>MKTV01000097.1:66197-77123 GCA_001898425.1 Rhodospirillales bacterium 69-11 | reverse complement strand
GTGCACGGGCACGCGGGTTCCCCGCAGCACAGGCAGGCCGCCCAGGATCTCGGGATCCGACACGACGCGAGCCTCGGCTGCCGAGAGAAGCTGCAGACGTTCCCGTGTCTGCTGCACGAAGGGCGCGAGATCGATCGTGAGGAATTCGTCGCGCACGGTCCAGTCTTCCACGTCCGGAGCCTCAGCGCTCGCGCGGCTCTGGTCGAGGCGGCGGCCAACCTCCCGGATCGCGAGCAGCCGCTCCTCGGAGGTCAGGCGCCGAGCACTCATGAAGTAGAACGAGATGAGGGAGCAGGCCGTCGCTGTGACGCGTCGTCCGCGCTCGAGCGAGATGAAGCTGTCGGGGAGGATGCGCTCATCGATGGCGCGGTTGACGTCGCGCACGGTGACGCGCGCGACCACGGCCGCCTCGGTTGGCTTCAGCATGGCGCCGATGGCCGGCATCACGGTCCCCAAAATATTCCGACTGTTCGGAACAATATACTCGAGATGCACGGTTTCAAGGTCTGCATGATCGCGCGCCTGTGCGCCGCGACCTTTCTCGGCCAGACGATGGACTCACCCCCGTTCGAGGATCAGGTAGACCACCGCCTCCTGCGCCGGATCGGGGTTCGCGACCTGATGCGACACGTCCGTGCGGCAGCTGCAGCTGTCGCCGGCGGCGAGCTCCGCCGCTTCCTCTCCCACCGTGACCCGTACCGTGCCGGCGACGACGTGCATGTGCTCCACCGTGCCGGGCGCGTGCGCGGCCGCAGGCGGCAGGTCGGTCGCGGGCGGAATGTGCAGCCGCACGAAGTCGATGCGGCCGCCGAACGCGGCGGGACCGAGGTTTTCCCACCGTGTCGGGTGATCGCCCGTCGCGCGCTCGTCGCGGCGGAGGACGCGGATGCGCGGCGCCGGGTCCGCGCCGCCATCCACCAGCGCCGCCACTTGGACATCCAGCGCCTGGGCGAGGCGGACGAGAGTGGTGACGGTGGGGGATTTCGCGCCGCGCTCGATGTCCGAGATCATGGAGGCCGAGATGCCGCTGCGCGCGGCGAGGGTCCGGAGGCTGAGCTGGGCGGCCTCCCGCCGCTGCTTGACCGCGACGCCGGTGCGCCGCGTGATGTCGTCCTCTAAAGTTGACAGACCGTCCTCCATAGCGCACGAATGCGGTAATGAAGCAGGGAGGGGACGGCATGGACAAGGTCGAATTCGAAGCGGCGCTGCGGCAGGACGGGTTCCGGGTGGTGAACAGCAGCCTGCGCCCGAACATGGTCGCACCGAACCACTGCCATGACTTCGATGCGCGGGCCTTTGTCCTGGGGGGCGAGATCACCATCACCCGCGACAACGCCCCGGTGACCTTCCGCGCGGGCGCGTGCTTCGACGTTCCGGCGGGCTGCATGCATGCGGAGCATGTCGGGCCGGAGGGGGTGGCGCTGCTTTCGGGCCGGCGTCGCCAGGACGGTCCTCTGACGCGCGAGGCGTTCGAGAGCGATCTGCGGCGCGAGGGCTACGACGTGGTGCATGGCGGCCAGCCGCCCGGCTCCGGCGAGGGGCTGCATGCGCATGATTTCGACGCCCGCATCATGGTGCTGGGGGGTGAGATCACCGTCACCCGCGACGGTTCGGCCACGCTGTTCCGTGCTGGCGAGCAGTGCGAGATCCCCGCCGGCTGCGAGCACACGACGCAAGTGGGACCCGAGGGCGTGGCCTACATCGTGGGCAAGGTCCGCCGCCGGTCGGCAGCGGCCTGACGGGGCCGCGCGTAGGGGGAACGGCTGGCCGCTCTGGCGTCCCGCGTCGCGGTCCACGCGCCGGCACCAGCCGAACGCGCTCGGTCGCGCGTTGACAGGACGAGCGGCCCGCGCGCGAATGCCGCCCCCCAAGACGCGCGGACAGGAACTCGCATGACGCAGCAGATCGGCATGATCGGCATCGGCCTGATGGGCCATGGGATCGCTCGCAACGTGCTGAAGCACGGGTTTCCGCTGGCGGTCATGGATCATCCCGGCAACCGGCCGCTGGACGAGCTGCGCGCCGCCGGCGTGCATGTGCGCGCGAGTGCGGCCGAGGTGGCGGCGGACGCCGACGTGGTGATCCTGTGCGTGACCGGCTCGCCCCAGGTGGAAGCGGTGCTGACCGGGGCTGGCGGCGTGCTGGAGACGCTGCGGCCGGGAGCGATCGTGGTGGATTGCTCGACCTCGATCCCGAGCTCGACGGAACGGATGGCGGGGGTGGTGGCGGAGAAGGGCGGGCGGTTCGTGGACGCGCCGATGACGCGGCTGGCGAAGCACGCGCATGAGGGGACGCTGAACCTGCTGGTGGGCGGCGATCCGGCGGTGCTGGCCGAGGTGCGGGGGCTGCTGGATGCGTTCAGCGAGAACGTCACCCATGTCGGCCCGGTCGGTGCCGGCCACCGGATGAAGCTGCTGCACAACTACGTGTCGCTGGGCTTCATGACGCTGCTGGCGGAGGCGGCGGCGCATGCGGAGCGGGCGGGCGTGGCGCCCGAGGTGCTGATCGACGTGCTGGCCCAGGGCGGCGGCGCCGGGGCGGCGCTGCAGCGGCTGACGCCGTTCATGCGCACGCGGGATGCGTCGGACGTGCCGTTCTTCATCAGCAATGCGGCGAAGGACCTTGGGTATTACCGCGAGACGGCGGGCGAGGCGGGCGTCCGGCACGAGATCGCGGATGTGGTGGGCCGCACGCTAGAGGGTCTGGTGACCGCCGGTCACGGGCAGGACTACATGCCGGCCCTCGTGGAGTTGCTGAAGGCTGGGTGAGTTGGCCCGGTGTCATGGCCGGCGCAGGCCGGCCATCCACGACTGCGTGCGGCATGAAAAGCCGTGGATGGCCGGCCTGCGCCGGCCATGACACGAAGAGGACGAGCGTGGCCATGGCACGGAGCGCACAAACCCGGCCATGACACGGGGGGACGAGCGCCTCACCCCACCAGGTGCTCGAGCTCCATCCAGTCCTGGCTCTGCATCTCGTCCAGGCGCGACGCCGTCCGCTCGAACATCTTCGCGCCCTCGCCGCGCTCGTAGAGCTGGTCCGGCTGCGCCTCGGCCGAGGCGATCAGCTTCACCCGCTGGTCGTAGAGCGCATCCACCAGCGTGATGAACCGCCGTGCCTCGTCGAAATTGGCGGGCGAGAGGCGGGGGATGCCGTCGATCAGCACCGTGTGGAACGCATTGGCGATCGCCAGGTAGTCGCCCGCCCCCAGAGCGGTGCCGCACAGCGCGGAGAAATCGAATCGCGCGACGCCATCCGCCGCCAGCGGCACCTTCACGGGCCGGCCCATCACCGTCAGCGTCTCCGGCTTGGCCGTCACGCCGCCCGTGAGGGTCGCGAACGCCTCGTCCAGCGCGCGGTCGGCCCGCGCATCGGCGGGCACATGCCAGGTGCGCAGGCCCCGCATGCGCTCGCGGCGGAAATCGCGGCCGCCATCCATCAGCAGCACGTCCAGCCGCTGCTTGATCAGGTCGATGAAGGGCAGGAACGCGTCACGCCCCGGCTGGCCCTTGAACAGATCGTCCGGCCGCACGTTGGACGTCGCCACCACCACCACGCCGCGCTGGAACAGCGCCTGGAACAGCCGGCCCAGGATCATCGCATCGGCGATGTCGTTCACCTGGAACTCGTCGAAACACAGCAGCGCGGCTTCGGCGGCGATGTTGTCGGCGAGCGGCGGGATCGGATCGGCGGTGTCGGGATGCGCGCGCTTCCACGCATGCACCTTCGCATGCGCGTTCTGCATGAAGCGATGGAAGTGCAGGCGCTTCTTCCGCGGCGTTTCGGCCGCGTCGAAGAACAGGTCCATCAGCATCGACTTGCCGCGGCCCACCTCGCCCACGAGGTAGAGGCCCTTGGGCGCGTCCGGCATCGCCTCGGCGGCCTTCCGGCGCAGCAGCCGCAGGAACACGGAGCCGGCCGAGATCGGCTCCGGCCGCGGATCGTAGCCGCGCAACCGCTGCCACAACGCCTGCAGCCGTTCGGCCGCTTCCAGCTGGGACGGGTCGGGCTCCAGCGTGCCCTCGGCCAGGCGGGCGCGATACGCCGGCAAGGGGCCTCGCGCGGGGGCGTCGGGCCTGACCCCGGTTGGGTCGACCCCGTTTGGGCTGATGGTGTCCATGATCGGGATTGCAGATAGCCCGCTCCGCCCCGACCTTCAACGCGCGACCTGCCCGGCACGAGACACCGTGCTATGGGGAAGCCGCGTCGGCGTGAGGAGCTGGGACGAATGATCGAACTCGACTACGCGAAGCTGGCCGCGACCCCGGTCGCCACGGACCCGTTCCCCCACGTGGTCGTGCCCGACTTCGTGCCGCCCGAGAGCCTGCGCGCCGTCGTCGCCGACCTTCCGCCGCTCCGCAAGCGCGGCTCCTTTCCCCCCGACTCCCTCAAGCTCGGCCCCGCCGCGCGGGCGCTGATGGACGCGATGGGCGGGGACCGGCTGCGGCAGGTGATCGCGACGCGGTTCGACCTGGATCTGGCGGACGCGCCCACCATGGTGACGATGCGCGGCTGGACCGAGGCGAAGGACGGCCGCATCCACTGCGACTCGACGGCGAAGCGGGTCACGGTGCTGCTGTACCTGAACCCGCAGACCGAGGCGTTCGGCCGGCAGGAAGGCTGCCTCCGCCTGCTGCGCGGGCCCGAGGACCTCGATGACTACGTGGTCGAGGTGCCCCCGGTGAACGGCACGCTGCTGGTGTTTCCGAACGGCCCGGCCACCTGGCACGGGCATCGCCAGTTCGTGGGCCAGCGCTACAGCGTGCAGCTCAACTACATGACGACGGACGAGAAAGCCCGCAGCGAACTCCGCCGCCACCGCTGGTCGGCCTTCGTGAAGCGCTTCACCCAAGCCGCCTGAGGGAAGAACCCCCTCTCCCCTCGCGGGAGAGGGAAGGGGTGAGGGGGCGACCGGGGGTTCGCACCCGCGCGTCACATCACGCCGCATCCCCCTCCCCCTGACCCCCTCCCGCAAGGGGAGGGGGGACGCAGCACCAGAGCTACTTCGCGAAGCGCTTGGGATCGATCGCCGGGATGATCGCACCCGCCGGGCCGGGGTCGCGGCCCAGGATCATGTCCGCCACCAGCTTGCCCGCGGCTGGCGAGGTCTGGATGCCGTAGCCGCCCTGGCCCACCGACCAGAAGAAGTTCGGCGCATCCGCCGCCCAGCCGAAGGCGAAGGACCGGTCGGGCGTGAAGGTGCGCAGGCCGGCCCAGCTCCGCTCCACCCGGCGGACCTCGATATCCAGCGCCTGCTGCATCCGGTCGATCGCGATCGCGACGTCCAGCTCGTCCGGCTGCACGTCATGCGCGTGCATCGGCGTCTCGTCGGCCGGGGAGACCATCAGCCGCGTGCGCGCCTCGGTCCGCACGTACCAGGTATGTGCCACGTCGTTGACCAGCGGCCAGTTCAGCACGTCGAAGGGGGCGGGATCGATGATGACGCCGGTGCGCCGGCAGGGGGTGAGGCCCAGGGGGCGCAGGCCGGCCATCTCGGCCACCTCGTCGCCCCAGGCGCCGGCGGCATTGACCACGATCGGGGCGCGGATCACCTCGCCCGTGGTGGTGGTGATCTGCCAGGCGCCGTTCTCGTGCACGATGCGGCCCGCGCGGTAGCGCAGCGCGATCTGCCCGCCATGCGCTCGCAGCGTCTTCAGGTAGCCCTGGTGCAGGGCCGCGACGTCCATGTCGAACCCGTCATCCTCGATCGCCGCGGCGACCGCGTAGTCGGGGCGCAGCGCCGGCACCAGCTCACGCGCAGTCGCGGGCGCGATCTCCCGCACGCCGCTGCCCTCGGCCATGAACTGGCCGAACGCGTCGCGCTGGTCGGCGGGTGCCAGGAACATGACCGCGCGCGGCGAGGTCAGGGGAACGTCGGTGAAGCCGGGCGGGGGAGATTCGAAGAACGCGCGGGACTGGCCCGTCAGCACCCGCACGTCGGGCGGGCCGTAGTTGAGGATCCAGATGGCGGCGGAGCGTCCGGTGGTGTGATAGCCGGGTGCTTCCTCGGCCTCCACCAGGACGACGCGCTTGTGGGGGGCGAGGGCGGCGGCGGCGGTGGAGCCGGCAATGCCGGCCCCGATCACCGCCACGTCGAAGTCGATCGTGTCCATGGCGGCGGACATTGCAAGCGGCGTGCCGCCCCCGCAAGGGGAGAGTGTCTGCGCCTGATCGTCGCCCGATCCGGCGCTCCGGCGGCAGGCAGGCGAGCGCGCCGGGGGACCCGCTCCCTTCGGCTTATCCCGTCACCGCGCGGCCCAGCGCATCCAGCAATTCGGCCGTCCCGCGCTCGCGCGCGCCGGCGTCGTCATAGCCGTCGAGGAAGGCACCCTGTTCCGTCAGCAGGACGCGGGTCCGCTTCCCGTCCGCCTGCAACTGCATGGTCGCGACCGAAACCGAGATCTTCCGGTCGTCGAGGTGCATTTCGTAACAGTAGATCAGGCGCTCGTTCTCGATCACGTCGTAATAGGTCGCGTCATAGGTCGACACGGTGCCGCCGCTCCAGCGCCCCCTGAGCCGCTCGCGTCCGCCCGGCCGCACGTCCATCGCACGTTCGAGGATCTCCAGCTTGTCGGACGGCGCCGCGAACCACTCGGCTTTCGCACCCGGGTCCGTCAACGCCGCCCAGACGCGCGCACGCGACGCATCATAGCTGCGCTCGAGGTGGAAGGTGGCGTGCGCGACGGAGCGGGCGAGGGGCGTCGGATCGGGTGGCGGGGTGGGGGTGGCTTCGGATCTGCGTCGGGTCACGGCGTCCGTCCTCCGATCGATGTCACTGGGGTGTCGCGTCGCGGAACCGCGGTTCGAGCGCATCCGCGAAGGGGAAGTACCGCAACCAGGGCTGTGCCTCGCGGATCACGCGCTGGACGGACGGCCGCAGGAGAAGCCGCTCGAAATACGCGGCCAGGGCCGGATGGGCGGCGCGGTAGGGATGCATCGCCTCGACGTAGAAGAGCGGCGGCATCGCGGCGCAATCGGCCATCGAGAACGCATCGCCGGCAACCCACTCCCGGTCGGCCATCCGGCGATCGAGCATGGCGTAGGCCCTGTCGAGCGTGCCACGCGCTTCGGCGACACCGAACGGGTCCTTCGCGTCGTCCGGTCGCAGGCGATCCGACACGATCTTCTGCATCGGCGCGTGGACATGGAGATCGAAGACGCGGTCCCACAGCCGCACATCGCGGGCCGCCTCGCTCTGCGCCGGGATCAGACGCGTCGTGGCGGGGTGATGCGTCTGCAGGTACTCGATGATGATCGAGCTCTCGGGCACGACACGGTCGCCCTCCTGCAACAGCGGCATCTTGGCGATCGGCCATAGATCGACATACGCCGCATCGTTCGCCGGGACGCCGTTGACCTGGCTGGACCGGAAGGGAACGTCGCACTCGTAGAGCGCCAGCAGCACCTTCCAGCAATAGGACGAGAGCGGGTGCATGTGCAGGGTCAACGTCGATGGGTCAGTCGCCACTGTCTGGTTCCTGCTCTGATGAACGGGCGAGATAGGCGCCGAGGCGATCCAGCCGATGTTCCCACGCCGTCCGCCGCGCATTGATCCATTGTTCGGCCAGGCTGAGCGCGGCCGGCTCGATCGAGCATGTCCGCACCCGGCCGATTTTCTCCGATCGCACGAGTCCGGCCGCCTCGAGCACGCCGAGATGTTGCATGACCGAGGGCAGCGACATCGGAAGCGGCTTGGCGAGTTCGCTCACGGAGGCCGGACCGCGGCTCAGGCGTTCCACGATGACGCGGCGGGCGGGGTCGGAAAGGGCGTTGAAGAGGAAGTCGAGACTGGCCGATTGGTTAGGCATTCGCCTAACTATCGTCTCACGATCAGTTAGGCAAGACCTTTAGTGTTCGCGAACCCGCCTTGTATCCGGGCGCCCAGTCATGGCCGAACGCGTCCCGGCCATGACGAGTCCGACAGGAGCCGTGCGCGCTCAGGCGGCGAGGGTTGCGAGACCCCGCACGTCCGACACCCCGTCCAAGCCGAGGATCGTCTCGACCAGCGCCTGGCTACGGTTGCCACCCAGCACGGGCTCCACCAGGCCGGTGAACTTCTCCACCAGCCGGCCCTGCTGCTCCGCCGTGTCCGCTGCGGGGATGCCCGCATCATGCTCCGCGCGCACGCGGCGTCCGTCACGCAGCTCCACCTCCATCTCGGTGAAGGTGTTGGGGATCCCGGTGCGGAAGTCGCAGCTCACCTTGTCGCGCAGCGCGACCAGTGCCGGGGTGGTGGCGACCTCCTCCGAGAAGGTGGCGAGCCGGCCCGTGTCGTACCCCGCCAGCCCCATCGCTGCCGTCAGCCGCAGCGAGAACTTCGCCTCGAGCCCGCTGCGCGGGGACGGGATGTTGCAGATCCGGTCGCAGGATTCCTCGAGCCGCAGCCGGATCGCGGCCACGTCGTCGAGCGGCACGCCCTCCGTGCGCAGCTTGCGCGCGGCCTCGATCGTCGCATGCGTCATGTAGCAGGCGGCGTGGTACTTGAAGAGATTGTTGCGGATGTACCAACCCTGCGGCGGATCTTCCAGCGCGCGCTCCGGATGGAAATCGGGGCTGTGGGTGCGGGCGAAGCCCTGGCCGCATTCCAGCACGTCGGGCCGCGCGGTGAAGCCGCGGGACGCGAGCTTGGCGGCGAGCAGCCCGTGATACGCGGCCTTGCCGGCATGCAGCGGCTTGCACATCGTGCCGAACATCGACTTGAGCCCGGCCGCCTGCGTGCCCGCAATGCCCAAGGCCATGGCGAACTGCTCAGCCGGCAGGCCGAGAAGATGGGCACAGGCGGCGGCCGCCCCGAAGGAGCCGACGGTCGCGGTGGCATGGAAGCCCAAGCCGTCGTAGTGGCCGGGCGAGATCACGCGGCCGACGCGGCATTGCAGCTCATACCCGGCGACGAAGGCGGTGAGCACCGCGGCCCCGCTCGATCCGCGTTGTTCGGCGAGCGCCAGCAGTCCGGGCAGGATCGCGACGGAGGGATGGCCCGGCATCGCCAGGTTCACGTCGTCGAAATCGAGTGCGTGCGAGGCGGCGCCGTTCACCAGCGCGGCGGAGGCGGGGGGCAGGCGCACGGCATGGCCGAACACCTGCGCCTCCGCCGCACCGCCCTGTTCCTGCAGTTCGGCAAGCAGGATCTGCGTCAGATCCTCCTGCGCCCCGGCCAGCGTGCAGCCGACATAGTCGAGCACGCATTGCCGCGCCCAGGCGCGGATGTCCTCGGGGATATCCGCGAGCGTGAGGGTGCGAGCCTGCTCCGCGAGCGCGCGGGTGAGGCCGGTGGACGACAGGTCGGTGATGGCGTTCATGACGGTTTCCTCTGGTCCATTCCCGTTGGCCCATTTGCTTTGGTGCAGGCGCCTCCCGAACGGCGTCGCTTCACGCGTGTCGCGGACACGCGTGGAGCGGAGGCTCAGCGGCCCTGGTAGACCGGCTTGCGCTTCTCGTTGAAGGCGCGGATGCCTTCGCGGCGATCCTCGGTGGGGACCATCCGGTTATAGGCTTCGATCTCGAACATCAGCCCGGTCTGCAGGTCGGTGTTCAGCCCCATGTTGACCGACTGCTTCACCTGGCGCGTGGAGATGGGTGCGTTGGCGGCGATCACCGCGGCCGTCTCCAGCGCGTCCTGCACCAGCGTCTCGGCCTTGCAGATGCGGTTGACCATGCCCCATTCATGCGCCTGCTGCACGGTGAAGGGCCGGCCGGTCAGCAGGATCTCCTTCGCGCGGCGGGCGCCGATCGCGCGCGGCAGGTTCTGCGTCCCGCCCGCGCCCGGCATGATGCCGAGGGTCACTTCGGTCAGCGCGAAGCGGGCGTGTTCGGCGGCGTAGATGAAGTCGGCGCACAGCGCGATCTCCATCCCGCCCGCATAGGCGGCGCCGTTCACCGCGGCGATGATCGGCACGGGGCAGCCGATCATCGCGCGCACCATCCGCTCGAAGATCAGATGCTGGTCCTGCCACTGCTCGTCGGTCATCCCCAGCCGCTGCTTGAGGTCGCCGCCGGCGCAGAAGGCGTGGGCGCTGGCGCCGGTGATGACGATGCAGTGCTGCTTGTTGGGGGCGGCGCAGAACCCGTCGAAGGCGTCGAGCAGGTCGAGCCCCATCTGCGTGTTCATGGCGTTCGCCACGTCCGGCCGGTTGATCGTCACCAGCACGGTGTGGTCCTGCGGATGCTCGATCCGGATCGTTTCGTAGTCTTTCATTCTTCCAAGGCCTGCATGATCAATCGGGTGAAGGTGTCGATCGCGCCGGGATCTGTCCAGCGCAGCACGGCGACGAGGCCGCGCGAGGGCACGATCCAGGTGACGTTCCCGCCGGCGCCGGTCGCCATCACGCTGTCCTCCGGCGCGCTGGGATAGCGTCCGCCGCCGGTGTTCAACCACCAGAGCAGCCCATAGTTGCGGTTGAGCGGGCAGGGCGTGAAGGACAGGTCGACCCAGGCCTCGGGGATCACCTGCCGCTCGCCCCAGCGGCCGCGGTTCAGCATCAGCAGGCCGATGCGCGCCTGGTCTTCCGCATGGATCAGCATGCCGCCGCCCCAATGCGTGCCGCCCGAGACGGATTCGATGACGCGCCCGTCGATCTCCACGCCGGAGGTGCGATAGCCGTGCCAGCTCCAGGCGTCGGACGCGCCGATCGGGCGCATGATCCGTTCGGCGAACACCTCGGGCAGCGGTCGGCGGAAGACGCGCAGCAGCGCGAGCGCGAGCCGGTTCACGCGGACGTCGTTGTATTCCCAATGCGTGCCGGGCGGCTGCAGCGGGCGGAGGTCGCCTTTCTTCCCCCGACCCTCGAGCCCGAGATTCCGGTTTCGGTCGATACGATCGGACTTGCCGAACAGGGTGCCTTCCCATTCGGAGGTGTTCTGCAGGAGGTGCCGCCAGGTGATCGGGGCATTCTGCGGCGCGTCGAACCCGCCATCGTCGACGCGCTT
>MKTV01000097.1:58853-66191 GCA_001898425.1 Rhodospirillales bacterium 69-11 | reverse complement strand
GGGCTCGTCGAGGTCGGGGATCAGCCCGTCGGTCCAGGCGATGCCGGCGAGCAGGCTGAGATAGCTCTTGGCGGCGGAGAAGGTGAAGTCGACCTGGTCCGTCTCCCCCCAGCTCGCGACCTTCCAGCCATTTCGCAGCACCAGCCCGTTGGCGGGACCGCGCGGGCGGATCGGGCCCAGGATCTCGTTGTCGGGCGGGGCTTCGAAGAAGCCGGAGTCGAGATGCAGGCGCAGGTCGTACGGCCAGGGCGTCTCGTTCTCGGTGGCGAAGCGTGCGGCCTCTTCCAGGAACATCCAGTTCAGGCCGGCCTGATCCGCCATCGCCTCGGGCCACGTGGCGCCGTGGGGCGGTGGTGTGATCGCGGCGAGCGGGGCGGGCGGCCGCATCCTGTCGTCTCCTCTCTCACGTAACGGTGGCGCGACCCGGCGGAAGCGCCTAGGACGGGAGCATAGGCGCGGGAGCGGGCCGTGACGAGCCGAGTGACCGATTCCAGGCGCGCTGTCCTGCTGCAGAGTCCGCTGTTCGCGGCGATGCAGGAGAGCGAACGCGATGCGGTGTTGCAGATGGCGATCGAGCGGCGATTCCGCCGCGGTCAGACGATCTTCCAGAAAGGTGACGTCGGCACCTCGATGATGGCGGTGCTGCAGGGCCGCGTGCGCATCAGCGCCGTGTCCGCCGACGGAAAGGAGCTGACGCTCAACGTCATCGATCGCGGCGAGATCTTCGGCGAGGTCGCGTTGCTGGACGGCAAGCCGCGCAGTGCGGACGCGCATGCGCTGGAGGACTCGGTGCTGCTGGTGCTGGAGCGCCGCGTGCTGCTGCCGTTCCTGCAGGCGAACAACGACCTGTTGCTGCGCCTGCTTGCGATGTTGTGTGACAGATTACGACGAACGTCGGTGGCGCTGGAGGAGCTTGCGCTGTTCGAACTGCCGGTGCGGCTTGCGCGCGTGCTGGTGCAGTTGGCGGATGCGTATGGGCGCCCTTCGGTGGAGGGCACGCGCATCGGGCTGCGGCTGTCGCAGCGCGATCTCGCGACGCTGGTCGCCTCGTCGCGGGAGAGCGTGAACAAGCAGTTGCGTGCGTGGCAGAAGCTGGGCGTGCTCGACATGGATGGCGGGCACATCGTGCTGCGCGAGCCGGACACGCTGCACCGGATGCTGGCGCGGTAGGGGGCGCGCGGGCTGGGGCGGCTGGTGCTCCGCGTCGTGGCGGGCGCCCTGTGGCATGGCCGGCGGAGGCGTGGACGGTGCCGGTGCCTGCCCCTGTGTCATGGCCGGCGCAGGCCGGCCATCCACGACTCCGCGTGCCCCCCGAAGTCGTGGATGGCCGCTCTTCGGCGGCCATGACACGGGGTCGCGCCGGCCACCCCCTCCAGCCCCCCAACCCCTACAGCGACGCGAGAAACGGCGTCAGCGCGGCCAGGAAGCCCTTCGTGTTCTGTCCGTGCACGTTGTGCCCGGCCTCCGGCACCGTCACGAGCCGCCCGTTCGGCAGCGCCGCGGCAAAGCGCTCCGCCGCGTCCGGCTCCAGGATGTTCGAGTTCGCGCCGCGCACCAGCAAGGTCGGGCAGTCCAGGGCGCGCAGATCGTCCAGCGTCAGGTTGTCCTGCAGGCTGCGCCCATGCGTCAGGCCCAGGCGGCGCGGGGTCGCATCGCACTTGCTGACGAACTTGCCGTCCGCGCGTTGCAGCATGTTGTACTTGACGGTGCGCTCGATGTGCTCGCGCGGGCGGTACGGATCGTACTGCCGCACGCTCTGCACGAAATGCTCCAGATCGTCGAACTCCTGGTTCGCGCGCACGAAGCCGGCGATCGCCTGCCGCCCCTTGTCGGACAGTTCCGGGCCCACATCCACGATCACCAGGCCGCGCAGCAGCGCGCTCGCGCGGTGCGCCAGCAGCATCGCGTTGCGCCCGCCCATCGAGTGGCCGATCAGCACCGGGCGCTGCAGGCCGATCGTGGTGATGAACGCCTCGGCGTCGAGCGACATCGTGTGGTTGGAGTATTCGACGTCGCGCGCCCATTCGCTGTCGCCATGGCCGCGCTGGTCGAGCGCGAGCACGCGGTATGTCTGCGCGAGGTGCAGGCTCACCAGGTCCCAGGAATGCGCCGACTGGTGCCCGCCATGCAGCAGCACGACCGGCGGCGCGTCGGGCGCGCCCCAGTCGAGATAGTGGAAGCGCATCTGCCGCAGCACGACGTTGGCGGAGCGGTAGCGGATGTCGGGCCGGTGCGGGATCCCGAGTTCGCCCGCGCTGGTCAGCAGGCTCCTGAACTCGTCCGTCGCCGTCATGTCGTGCGGATCGGTCCCGGCGGCGAAGGTGTTGAGGTACATCCCGCTCAGGCCGCTTCGGTCAGCGTCGGCCACAGCGCGTCGGCGCCGCGGGCGCAGACATAGGCGCCGACCTTGGCGGCCCATTCGGGATCGGAGCCGAACTCCTCCCGCCAGGACCACAGGCGCCGCGTCGCATGCTGCAGCGCGTATTCCCTGGTGAAACCGATCGCGCCATGCACCTGGTGCGCGATCTCGGCGGCGAGCGTCGCGGCCTCGCCCACCCGCGCCTTGGCGATCGCGATCAGGAATTCCTCGCGCTCCGGATCGCCGCCCAGCGCCTCGATCCCGACATTGGAGGCGGCGACGGCGGCCGCGGTCTGGCCGGCGAGCACCGCGAGGTTCTGCTGCACCGCCTGGAACTTCGAGATCGGGCGGCCGAATTGCTGGCGCTCCTGCGCGTAGCCCACCGCCATGTCCATCGCGCGTTCCAGCGCGCCCGACATCATCGTGGCCCGCGCGAGCGCACCGCGGCGGTACAACGCCGCGCGGGAAACGCCGTCGCTGAGGGGCGCGGCGGCCTCGGCGGGCAGGGCAAGCCCGTCGAAGCCGAGTGTGTCGCGCGGCTCGCCCGCGATGTTCTTGCCGGCGGTGTGGGTCGCGCCGGCGATGCCATCGAGCGCGACCGCCATCTCCCCGGACGGACCGTCGGCGATCAGCACGATGCGGGACGCCGCCTTCGCGTACGGAACGCGGCTCGCGGTGCCGGACAGGCGCCAGCCATTGCCGTCCCGCGCCAGGGTGAGCTCGTCGCCGGCGCGCACCGGGCCGACCGTCATCGGCCCATCGGACACGTCGAGACCGGCCGAGGCGGCGACCCAGCCCGCCAGCATCGTCTCGGCCAGCGGGATCGGTGCGGCGTAGCGCCCCGCGACGCGCAGCGCGGCGAACAGGTCGGACCATTCGGCATCGGCGCCGCCGGCGGATTCCGGCAATGCCGCCAGCGGCACGCCGGTCTCGGCGACCGCGGTCCAGAGATCGGTCGCGAACTGGCCCGTCTCGGCCGCGTCGACGACCTGCTTCGTGCACTTGTCCTCGAACAGCCGGTTCATGCTCTCGAGCAGCATGCGGGTCTCGTCGCGGATCGCCATCGTCGTCTCCTTCAGCGCAGGCCGAGACCGCGTGCGATGATGCCGCGCAGGATCTCGCGCGTGCCGCCCTGGATGGACAGGCGCGGCGCGCTCATGGTGCTGCGGGCGATCATCGAGACGTAGGTCTCGACCGCCTCGAGTTCGGGTTCGGTCGGGAAGAGTTGCCGCGCCACGACCGGAATGTCCTGCTCGTAGCGCGTGCCGAGGTCCTTCACCACGGCGGATTCCGTGTTGGGCTGCAGGCCTTCCTGCAGCATGCCCGCGATCGACAGCGACATGCTGCGCAAGGTGGCGAGCTGGGCCACGAGCTTGCCCAGCGCGGCGGCGGTGGCGCGGTCCGGGTCGGGGCCGGCGAGGCGCACCATCTCGCGCAGCATCTGGAACAGCGCGAGGAACCGGTCCGGCGCGCTGCGCTCGAAGGCGAGCTCGCTCGTCACCTGGTTCCAGCCATTGCCTTCCTTGCCCAGCAGCAGCCAGTCGGGCACGAAGACGTCGGTGAGGAAGATCTCGTTGAAATGGTGCTCGCCCAGCAGGTCGATCACCGGACGGATCTCGATGCCGGGCGATTTGAGGTCCAGCAGGAACTGCGTGGCGCCGCCGTGGCGATCCACCTCCTCCTCGCCCGGCTGCGCCATCTTGCAGAACAGGATCGCGTAGTCGGAGCGGTGCGCGTTGGAGGTCCAGAGCTTGGTGCCGTTGATGCGGTAGCCGCCGTCGACCTTCACCGCGCGGGTGCGCGTGCCGGCGAGGTCGGAGCCGGAGTTGGGCTCGCTCATGCCGATGCAGAAGGTGAGCTCACCGGCCACGATGCGCGGCAGGAAGTGCCGCTTCTGCTCCTCCGTGCCGAAGCGGAGGATGTTGGGCCCGCTCTGCCGGTCGCTGATGTAGTGCGCGGACAGCGGCGCGCCGGCGGCCAGCATCTCCTCGATCAGCACGTAGCGTTCCAGCGCGCTGCGCTCCTGCCCGCCATACTGCTTCGGCCAGGTCATGCCGATCCAGCCCTTGCGGCCCATCGCGCGCGAGAAGTCGCGGTCGAAGCCGCTGCGCGAGAAGCTCATCGCGTCGGCGTGGTCGGCGATGAAGGCGCGCACCTCACCGCGCAGCGCCTCCGCCTCGGGCGGCAGCGTCATCGGATCGAAACGGAACATCGGCGTCGCCATGCGGCGTTGCTCCAACCTGGTCGCGTCAGCCGCGCGCGAGACGCCGCTCCACGAACTCGAGCCGATCCTGGCCCCAGAAGATCTCGTCACCGATCACGTAGCTGGGCGCGCCGAACACGCCGCGATCGAGCGCCGCCCGCGTGTCGGCCGTGCGCTTCTCGGCCCAGCGCGGGTCGGCGCCCAAGGTCAGCACGCGGTCCGCGTCCAGGCCCACCTGCGCGATCAGGTCCGACAGCGTGGCGCGGTCGCCGGTATCCTTGTCCTCCTCCCACAGCGCCTTCAGCACGCGATGGGCGAGGCGGATCGCCTCCGCGTCGCCGATCGTCTCGCGCACGGCGATCGTGCAGCAGGCGGCGAGCTGCTCCTGCGCGGGGAAGTATTTCGGCTCGAGCCTGATCGGGATGCCGAGGTGGTCGCGCCAGCGCTTCAGCTCCATCATGCGATAGGCCTGGCGCTGCGGCGCGCGCTTGGGCAGCGGCAGCCCGCCGGAGGCCGGGAAGATGGTGCCGAAATCCACGGGCCAGATACGGAGCGAGGCGCCGTGATCCGCCGTCATGCGCTCGATCCGCGCGGCGCCGAGATGCGTCCAGGGCGAATTCAGGGACGCGTAGTAGTCGACATGCAGGCCCATGGCTTCCTCCGTTGGGCGCGATCCTGAGGGAGCTTGCCGCCGCGCACAAGCCGGCCGCCGATTGGCCCAGGGGCCGCACCGGCGCTAGCCTGTCGCGAACGAGAGGGGAGGCGGACCATGAAGTGGCGCATCGGCGACGTGACCGTGACGAAGGTCGTGGAACTCGAGATGACCGGCGGCACGCGGTTCCTGCTGCCGCAGGCGAGCAAGGAGGCGATCCAGCCGATCGCCTGGCTGCGGCCGCATTTCGCCGATCCGGACGGACGGCTCATCATGAGCATCCACAGTTTCGTCGTGGAGACGCCGACGCGGCGCATCGTGGTCGACACCTGCCTCGGCAACGACAAGCAGCACCGGCGCATCCCGCACTGGAACGACCGGCAGGGCCCGTTCCTGGCGGACCTGGCCAAGGCGGGATTCCCGCCGGAGTCGATCGACACCGTGCTGTGCACGCATCTCCATGTCGATCATGTCGGCTGGAACACGAGACTGCAGGACGGCAGATGGGTGCCGACCTTCCCGAAGGCGCGCTACGTGATGGGCCGCGCGGAGTGGGAGCACTGGTCGACCCTGCGCACGCGCGAGGACATGCAGCACGTGCTGGATGATTCGGTGCGGCCGATCCTGGATGCCGGCCTCGCGACCCTGGTCGAGACCGACCACGTCCTGTGCGACGAGGTCGGCCTGGTCCCGACACTCGGCCACACGCCGGGCCACGTTTCGGTGCGGATCGCCTCGCGCGGGGAGGAGGCGCTGATCACCGGCGACTTCATGCACCATCCGTGTCAGATCGCCCATCCCGAATGGGCGACGCTCGCGGACAGCGATGCCGAGGCGGGGATCGCCACGCGGCGACGCGTGTTCGCGGAGCTCGCGGACCGGCCGGTGCTGGTGATCGGAACGCATTTCGCTGGTGCAACGGCCGGGCGGCTGGTGCGCGACGGCGACGGATACCGGCTCGACGTGTAGGCTGACGCCTTCCTGCTGACCGCAACCGAGAGGACCCAGCCCCATGACCCATCTGCGCAGCGGCATCTTCCTGGCGCCGTTCCACGACCTGTCGCAGAACCCCGTGCTCGCGCTGGAGCGCGACATGGAGCTGCTGCAGCATCTCGACGCGCTGAACTACCACGAGGCCTGGATCGGCGAGCACCATTCCGGCGGATTCGAGATCATCAGCTCGCCGGAGGTCTTCATCGCCGCCGCCGCCGAACGCACGCGCCACATCCGCCTCGGCACCGGCGTCGTGTCGCTGCCCTACCACAACCCGTTCATCCTGGCCGACCGGATGGTGCAGCTCGACTACCAGACGCGCGGGCGGGCGATGTTCGGCGTGGGGCCGGGCTCGCTGGTGCATGACGCGAAGAAGATCGGCATCTCGCCCGCCGACCAGCGGCGCATGATGAACGAATCGCTCGACGTGATCGTGGAGCTGATGAAGGGCGAGACGATCTCGCGCAGCTCCGACTGGTTCACCCTGGACGAGGCGCGGCTGCAGCTGCCACCCTACACGCGGCCGATGATGGAGATGGCGGTCGCCGCGTCACGCTCGCCCGCCGGCGCGCTGGCGGCCGGGCGGCACGGGATCGGCATGCTGTCGATCGGCGGCACCAGCGACGACGCGATGACGCATCACGCGAAGAACTGGGACCTGTACGCGGAACAGGCGCGGCTGAACGGGCATGTGCCGGACCGGAAGAACTGGCGCCTCGTGACGCTGATGCACATCGCCGAGACGCGCGAGAAGGCGCGGGAGAACGTGAAGTTCGGCCTCGACAAGTTCTGCGACTATTTCCGCGACGTGGCGACCTTCCCGATCGTGCCGGGCGACATCGAGGACCGCTACACCTACATGGTCGAGAGCGGCATGGCCTGCATCGGCACGCCGGACGACGCGATCGCCTTCATCAACCGGCTGCTGAAGGGATCGGGCGGGTTCGGTGCGATCATGGAGCTGGCGCAGAACTGGGCCGACTGGCCGGAGACGAAGCGCCACTACGAGCTGATGGCGCGCTACGTCCATCCGCACTTCCAGGGCTCCCGCGAGTGGCGGAGCGACAGCTACGCCTATGCGCGCGACCACCACGCGGAGTTCACCGGCCAGTCCGCTGCCGCGGTGCAGGC
>MKTV01000097.1:47648-58827 GCA_001898425.1 Rhodospirillales bacterium 69-11 | reverse complement strand
GGCGGGCGGCCGGGGAATAGGGCGAGCACGGGGCTGGCGGCGGCGGCCCGCGTGGGCGCGGGCGGCCGTGACGCGGCGGTCGTGCCGCCCTGTGTCATGGCCGGCGCAGGCCGGCCATCCATGACTTCGTGCCGCACGGAAAGTCGTGGATGGCCGCCCTTCGGCGGCCATGACACGGGGCGCGGCCGCCATGACACAGGGGCGGCGGCCATGACGCAGGGACGCGCGGCCGCCAGGACACGGGGCCACGGCGACGCGGTCACACCACGCGGTGCAGCAGGTCCTCGCCGGCGGCGACGCGGCGGCAGTTCTCGGCGGCCAGGGCGAAGCTGCGGTCGAAGGTGCCGGTGGTGATCCAGGCCACGTGCGGGGTCACGACCACGTTCTCCAGGGCCAGCAGCGGATCGTCCGCCGGGATCGGCTCGCAGGCGAACACGTCCAGGCCCGCCGCACCCAGGCGGCCGGCGCGCAGAGCCGCGACGAGCGCCGCCTGGTCCACCAACCCGCCGCGCGCGGTGTTCACCAGCACGGCGGTTGGTTTCATCCGTGACAAGGCGGCCGCATCGATCATGCGCTCCGTCTCGGCGGTCAGCGGGACGTGCAGGCTGACCACGTCCGCCTCCTGCAGCAGCGCCTCCAGCGGGCGCCACGTGTCGGGGCTGTCGGCTACCGGGTGGCGCGCGTAGTAGAGCACGCGGCATCCGAGCGCGCGCAGCACGGGGGCGAGCATGCGGGGAATGGCGCCGTAGCCTACCAGCCCGACCGTCTTGCCGCCCAGCTCCCCGATCCCGTCCTGCAGCGCCGGGTTGGTCCACACGCCGGCCCGAAGTTCCGCATCGAAGCGCGGGATCCGCCGCATCGCCGCCAGCATCAGCGACAGCGCGAGCTCCGCCACCGCGCGCGCGTTCGTGCCGGGCAGGTTGCAGACGGGGATGCCGCGCGCCTTCGCCGCCTCCAGGTCGATCGTGTTCACCCCCACGCCGATCTTCTGGATCAGCCGCAGCCGGCCGGCGCGCGCGATCATCTCGGCGGTCAGCGGCTTCAGCACGTGCCAGATCACGTCGCACTCGGGCAGCAGGCGATCGAGCAGCGCCGTGTCCTCCTCGGGACAGACGGTGATCTCGAGATCCGGGATCGCACCGAGCCGCGCCGCGAGGTCGGGGCCGGCGGCGCTCTGGTAGACGATCTTCATCGGCGATCCGGAGGTGGCCGGCATCACCGGCTGTGCCCCATCATCGTGTCGCCGGCGAAGCGGGCGCGATGGCCCAGTGCCTCCTCAACGCGCAGCGCCTCGTTCCACTTCGCCATGCGCTCGCTGCGGGTGAAGCTGCCGACCTTGAGCTGGCCGACGCCCCAGCCGACCGCGAGATGCACGATCGTGGTGTCCTCCGTCTCGCCGGAGCGGGCGGAGACGATGCCGGCATAGCCCGCCTCGCAGGCGGCGTCCCAGGCGGCGACGGTCTCGGTCAGCGTGCCGCGCTGGTTGGGCTTCAGCAGCACCGTGTTGGCGGCGCCCCGTGCGGCGGCGTCGCGCACGCGGCCCGCATCGCTGACCAGGAAGTCGTCACCGACGATCTGCACCTTGCCGCCGTGCTGGCGGGTGAAGGCGGCGAAGCCCTCCGCGTCGTCCTCGGCCAGCGGGTCCTCGATCGACAGGATCGGGTAGCGGCGCAGCCAGCCGGTCAGCAGGTCGATCATGCCGCCGGTGTCGAGCGCGCGGTCCTCCAGCGCCAGCTTGTAGACGCCGCCATGGCCGAACTCGGAGGCGGCGATGTCGAGCGCGATGCCCACCTGGTCGCCCGGCTTGTAGCCCGCGCGCTCGATGGCGCGGACCAGCATGTCCAGCGCTTCCTCGTTGGTGGCGAAGTTCGGCCACCAGCCGCCTTCGTCCGCAACGCCGGCCAGCGCGCCGGCCTCCGCCATCAGGGCGCCGGCGGCGCGGTAGATTTCGGCCGTCCAGTCCAGCGCCTGGGCGAAGCTGTCGGCGGCCGGGCACATCACCATGAAGTCCTGGATGTCCACGCGCCGCCCGGCATGCGCGCCACCGCCGAAGATCTGGATCTGCGGCAGCGGGATCAGGTCCGCCTCCGGCCCGCCGAGATGCCGGTAGAGCGGCTGGCCCGCGGCCGAGGCGCCGGCATGCGCGGCGGCCATCGACACCGCCAGCACCGCGTTGGCGCCGAGCCGGGACTTGTTGGGCGTGCCGTCGAGGGCGATGAGGCGGGCGTCGAGCGCCGCCTGGTCGGTGGCGTCGAAGCCGAGGACGGCGCGCGCGATCCCTCCGTGCCGGCCGACTTCCCGACCGACGCGATCTTCTATGATATCCGGCTCGAGCCCTATCTGGTCGCGACCGGCCGCGCCCACCCCGACCTCGCCGGCCGGCGCGAGCCGGTCCGGCGGTGCGAGGAGCAACGCGCGGGCGGTGCGGCGGACCCGGTCCTTCTCTTGTTCCGCCGTGATGTACTCGACCGGCGACTTGCCATCTACCCGCGCGAGGAACAGGCCGGGCAGCAGGTGCGCCGCGCGGCGCTCGAGCGCGGCCGGATCCTCCCACGTGACGCCTGCGCGATAGGTGGCGGCGAGCGCGTCGAAGCAGGCGAGGAAGCCGGCCTGCGCCGCCGGCGTCCACAGGCATTTCAGCAGCAGGTGATTGAGGCAGAAGGCGAGGTCGAAGGCCGGATCGCCCCACCAGGCGCATTCCGCGTCGAGGAACACCGGGCCGGACGGGCCGGCGAGGATGTTCTTCGGGCTCACGTCCCCATGCACCAGCGCGTGCTTGTGCGCCTGGGTGGTGGCGACCAGCGCGTCGAGCCGGCCGGCGAGGTCGGGGTGGGCGCGGCCGGTCGCGACCAGATAGGGCTCGAGCCGGATATCATAGAAGATCGCGTCGGTCGGGAAGTCGGCCGGCACGGAGGGATCGCGCGCGGTCGCGGCGTGGATGCGCACGAGGCGCTGGGCCACGGCGGCGGCAAAGGCCGGGTCGGCATGGCCGTCGCGCAGTTGCGTCTTCCACAGCGCATGCTCCCCCGGCGGCAAGAACGCCATGGCCAGCGTGCCGCTCGGTTCGTCCTGGCCGAGCAGGGCGGGGGTGGAGGCGGGGACGGCAGCCTGGGCGCGCTGCATCCAGCGGGCTTCGTAGAGGTTGCGCGAGACGGGTGCGCGCCAGTCGGCGGCGACCTTCAGCTTGGGGAGGGCGCGTTTGACGCAGATCGGGCCGATGGGGAGGTCGATGCGCCAGATATCGGAGGAGACGCCGCCGGTCAGGCGCTCGCCTTGGAGCGGGGGCGCGTTGGGCGCGGGTGGGGGGAGCAGGCCCATGCGCTGCAGGGCCGCGGTGATCTCCGGCGGCGGGTGGTCGGGCATGGGCGGCTCCCCGGGGCTTGGACTCCGCGGGTTACGTGCCACAGGTGGGGCGGGTGGGGGAGGGGTATCAACTTACCCGTTCGTAGCCGAGCTCCGTCCCCCAAACTACACGAGTAACTTCCTTCCTAAATTGACATCCGAGTTGGACGTCCCAAGCCGGCCCAAAACGGAGGATCGCAGCGCTATGTTGATCTTGCGTGGAGTGCGGCTATGGGCAGCGTGCCATGAAAGATCTGAGCTCCTGCGACAGCATCGAGCCGAAGCTCACGAATCCACAACTCGACTTCGTCTGCGTGTATACGAAATAGGCAATAAGTATTGCGCTCTCCCGCGGGCAACCTCTCATTTTTTGCGCCGGCGCTTCCGTTTGCCACAACGTAGATCTGGTCGTTAGAGGCCTCGCCGTTTAGCGGCAAATTCTTATAAGCTGTCACCTTCGGCTTGTGTTGATGTCCGTGAAGAACGACGTGCACACGCGACCGCTGCGCCGTTGCAAGGACCTCGGAGGCATCCAGTGTCAACGACACGCCTTTTGAATTTGGCGCCTCGACGTTCCCGACCGGCAACAAGTGGTGGTGGAGTGCAAGAAAACGGAAGGTGGGCCGTTCAATAGGTTGTTGACCCAGATCAACAATAGTGTCGATTCCACCCCGACCTACGTAGCCGTACTCCGTCCACTTCGTAGCGACGATCGTGCACGAGTTCAGGACACATATGTCAAGATCAGTTTCATTGAGCTGAATTCGCCGCACGTAGTTTAGCGAGGCCTTCCAACTGCGCCCAATCAGATCATCTACAAAGGTCCTGAATTGTGTCTCGTAATCTGTGTCTGCTTGGCGAGCGATGGCGTTTTCGCGGATGTCCTTATCAGCGTCCGGCGGATACCGCACGACATCGTGATTGCCTGGAACTGCTATTATCTGTTCTCGGGTTAAATTCAATCTGCTCCTGAGTGCGTCGAATTCCGAAAGAGCAGCGCGCTTCGTTTTGTGGTTCCATGTACCATGGGTTGCGAAATCGCCAGTAACGATGACAGCTGCGATGTCGTCTGTAACCCCCAGTCGGTCGAGGTCTGCCACAATGCAATCAGTTAGTGTTCGCCGTCCATCACCGATCTCAACATCATCGCCTTGCACTCGGAAGCCGTAGTCTGCACCAAAATGGAGATCTGATAGGTGGAGCACACAAGAGCGGCCGGACGCGCGGGCCGGCTTGGCAATATGGCCAAGTGCGGGGTCGGGGGCGGTGCCGATCCAGAGAAATGTCTGCTCCCCGATTGCATCCCCCAATTCGACATCGTACCTGAGCTCCACGATGGATCTCATCGTGAAGACGCCGGCTATCTGAGCAAGATGATCTCTGTAATAGGCAGGGACAATTGTCCGGTCTGCAACGCCCGGCGCGCTGAATTCTGTACACTCACAGATGAAGCATCGCTGAGTAGAGCGGTCAACGAGGATGATCCCGATCGAATCGTCGCCTTGAAGCAGAGAAATTATCTTTTCACCGTCGACCGGCTCGAACGTCTTCTTCCACCAGCCCCAACCGACTTTGCCGAGTTCATTGAGCACGGATCTGTGCTCTGAGATTGTGTCGATCCCCGGAGTAGTGTCGCGAAATCGGAGAGCTATTGTCGGTGGAGCCATTCCTTGCATCTCCGATAGGGTGGGCGGGGTACCCTCCACTGGAGCAGCGCGGGTACTTCGGCAAGCAGCCGTTCGAAAGTGTCAGAGTTCAGACTCGAGAACGCGCGTCGGAGCGTCTCGCTCACGGCGTCGGGCGAACCTAAGGCAGCAACCTCGCCCGCAGAACTCCATAGATCAATCTGTTCTAAATCTGGCGCGCGGGCGCTCACAAAGGGCCAAAGCCAGCCGTGTGCTGACGAAATTTGCTTGAAGGTATTAGAACCATTTCCTTCTGCGCATCTAACCGCCAGCTGGTAGTCATCGATCGTAAACCGGCGCCAGAAATGTGTAGATTTTGGCAACGGGGTCAGCGCAGGTAGCTTCTTGATTTCCAGTCGAACCAGCTCTCCCACCAGAGGTGAACGGGAAAGCGAGCAATCTCCGCCGACTCGGCGTGCGACGGCCTCGAACGGGGGAGTATCGTATCGGAGTTCGTCTCCCCCCTGCAGGATATCGGCCCATGAGGAGAAGTCGTCGAAAAGCGCCGACAACTCCGACCTCGCTGTCGGCCTGGTGTGAGCCGGCCATATCGAGACAAGAACCGTTCCGCCAACGCCGACGGCGTGTGCCGCGACGTTTGCCCAGCTCATCACCTGGGCTGGATACCACGGGGGATCCACCAGCGCGGTGCGATAGGACCGGTCCGCCACAAACTCGTTTACATCGCACGCGAACTGCCTAGTCACACTCTGGTCGGGCTGACGATCCACCAAGACTACGTCGACACCTGCATGTTCGAGCATCCGAGCGACGCTTGGTGCTCCGATCGCCAGCACTGGTCCCTTGTCGAGTAAGTAGCGCGCTAACCGCTCTGCAGTAGTTCGAGCGAATCGCCAGTCGAAATCAAGTGCATGTGGCTGAGGAGGACAGATCAAGTGATCATCCCATCCAGCCGGCAGTCCGCCACGAGCACCTGGGAAGATGAGCATTTCGACTTCGCGCAACGTCCGTATGTGATCCAACTCGCATAGCAGGGGAGTCCAGCCCAGCATAGTCGTTGCGCGTCGTGCACGCCGCCTCCGGGCATATATCAATCTGAAGCATGCGCTGCATCCTGGTTTCCAAGATCCTACCTCTCCCGCCCCGCCGCCGCCTCCTCCCCCGGAGCCGGCTGCATCAGCCGCAGCGTGCTCACCCCCGCGGCCCCCAGCGCAAATGCCGCCCCCACCAGCAGCGTGACCGTCGTCCCATGGTGCGGCACCAGCCCGAACACCACCGCGACCAGCGCCGCGCCCGTCGTCTGCCCCAGCAGCCGCGCGGTGGACAGCATGCCGCCCGCCGCCCCCGTCCGGTGCCGCGGCGCCACCGAGAGCATCGCGCGGTTGTTGGGCGTCTGGAAAAGCCCGAACCCGAACCCGCAGATCACCATCCGCCACACGATGTCCACCGTCGCCGGATGGTCCGGCAGCAGCGCCAGCAGCACCAGCCCGCCCGACATGGCCACCAGCCCCGCGCCGCCCAGCAGCCCCGCGTTGTAGCGGTCGGCCAGCCGCCCCGCGATCGGCGCGACCACCGCGACCGTCAGCGGCCAGGGCGTCATCAGCAGCCCGGTCGCCACCTGCGACTTCCCCAGCGCGTCCTGCAGGAAGAACGGCAGCGACACATAGGCCAGCGTCTGCGCGCAGAAGGAGCAGATCGAGGTCCCGATCGACAGCGCGAAGATCGGGATCCGCATCAGGTCCACGGGCAGCAGCGGGTGCTTGCGCTGCAACTGCCGCATCACCAGCCAGGTGCCGGCGACGCAGGCGAGGGCGATCTCCACCAGCACCTCGACCCGCGTCTCGCCCTGGCCCAGCCCGTCGATGCCGGTGATCAGCAGGCCGAAGGTCGCGGCGTTGAGGACGGCGCTCCAGGTGTCGAAGCGCTCCCCGGTGGTGGCGGTGGCCGGCAGGGTCCACAGGCCCAGCAGCAACGCCGCCAGACCGATCGGCACGTTCACGTAGAACAGCCACTGCCAGGATGCGACCGACAGGATGGCCGAGGCGACGGTCGGGCCGACCGCCGAGGACACCGCGACCATCAGCGCGTTGATCCCCATCGCCGTGCCCAGCATGGCGCGCGGGTAGATGAAGCGGATCAGCGCGGTGTTGACGCTCATGATGCCCGAGGCGCCGAAGCCCTGGATCATGCGCGCGATCGCCAGCACCAGCAGCGAGTCCGACTGCGCGCAGGCGAGCGAGGCCAGCGTGAACACGACCAGCCCGGCGCGGTAGACGTGGCGGTAGCCCAGCATGTCGCCGAGTGCCGCGAAGGGCAGCAGGGAGACGGTGACGGCGAGCTGGTAGGCGTTCACCACCCAGATCGAGGAGGCGGGCGACATCTGCAGCTCGCGCGCGATGGTAGGCAGCGCGACGTTGGCGATGGCCCCGTCCAGAACGGCCATGATCAGGCCGAGCGCGATGGTGAGGATGGCGAAGTAGCGCGCCGGGACCGGCAGGCCGTCTTGATGTTCCATGGCGCCTGCTTGTCTCGACGGATCGGGGCGATGCTCGTGGGTAGTCTCGCGCGACCGGGCTGGCAACGGGGCGCCGCGCAGCCCAGCGCTTCCGTCACGTGCGCGTGAGAGCGGAGTGGCGCACGGCACCGGTCGACGATGCGAACGACGCGTGCGCCAATCAGATGCGGAACCCGGCGCGGAACGCAGAGATGCGTTTACCCGGATTGCTTGCGCGCCAACGCGGCCGCTCCGGCTCGCCAGCCTTCCAGCGTCTGGCTGGCCAGGTATTCCTGCTTGAAGTCGTCGGGCAGGACTTCGAGCATGACGGCGTTTTCCAGCCAGAGCTCGATGACATGGAAGCGGCCGCGCTGCGCCACGCGGCCGAGCCAGCCCTCACGTGCGGCGAGTCCGATGACCTCGTCCTTCAACAGCGACGTATAGATGGCGGCATGCGTCGCGACACGGCCGGCACTCTCGCCGGTCTCGTTTGCGAGCGCTTCGTCGACGGTCACCGTGAAGCCGGTGAGGTGATCCTCCTTCGACGGCGCGATCCGCGCCCCGCGCGGATAGCCTTCGATGCCGGAGCCGCGCTCGTCACCGGCGAAGGCGACCCATGAGCCGTTGCCGGCGAGCGGCAGGAACGGGAAGGCCTCGCCGCGCCACAGTTCGGCGATGGCCCTGGCGACGCGCTCCGGATTCCTGGCGGGAATGGAGATGTGGAACAGCATGAGATGCTTGCCGCGATCGGAATCGCGTTTGGGCTTCATGACTCCGCCAAACGTGCGCTTGACCACCAAGACCTGCGCGGTTGCCGCCAATTTCCGTGTACGCCAATGCTGAGGTGGAAGGTGATTGAGCCCCACCGTTTGCCTTGAAGGATACGGCATTTTGCCGTATGTTATTGGCCGAAGGAGGCTCCTGTGCCCAAGCCCCAAGTCGAAGCCGAGACCGCCCGATTGGAGGCGCGCATCCCGGTCCAGGTCTATGACCAGATGCAGCGCGCCGCTCGCCTGCGTGGCCTGACCCTGACCGGCTATCTCATCGCCACCGCCGGCGAGGACGCAAGGCGCGTCGTCGAGGACGCTGAGATCATGCGCCTCGCGCGCGAGGATCAAATCCGCTTCGCCGAGGCGCTGATCAATCCACCCAAGCCGAACGAGCGGCTAGCTCGTGCGGCCAAGCGCCATGCGGAGCTGATCGAACGCCGGTGAGCGTCCGCTTCGCCATCGAGCCTCTGGCGAAAGCGCACAATCGGGCGGATTTCACCTGCGGCAATGACCGGATCGAGGCTTACTTCCGCGAGACCGTCTCGCAGGACGTGAAGCGCAAATACGCCACCTGCTTCGTCGCCAGGGAGATTGCGACGAGCCGGGTGGCGGGCTTCTACACCCTGTCGTCCAGCAATGTGCCCCTGATCGAGGTTCCCGAGCCGCTGGCGAAGAAGCTGCCGCGCTATCCGACCGTTCCGGCCGTACTGATCGGCTGGCTTGGGCGGCATAGCGATTACGCCGGACAGGGGCTTGGAGAAGCCCTGCTGTTCGACGCGATCAGGACCGTGGCGACGGCGCCCATCGGAGCGCACGCCATCTTCGCTGATGCCATCGACGACAGTGCGGCGGCCTTCTATGCCGCCTTTGGATTCACGCCTTTGGTCCGGCGGCCACGCACCCTCTATCTGCTGGTGGCGACGGCGTTGAGCCTGGTATCGCCATGACGACCACTTCGCCGCTTCCGCCTCGCGCAAGTAGTCTGTTCTGAAGTGGCGCGCCCTGCTGGATTCGAACCAGCGACCCACAGCTTAGAAGGCTGTTGCTCTATCCAACTGAGCTAAGGGCGCCCGCCGTCAGAATACGCAAGCCGCGGTGCGGCTCCAACCGTCCGGATGTCGAGTCGCGCCCCTGCGCTGCGACGGGCAAGCGGAGGCCGGCTGCGAACCCGACATCCGGGCGCGCAAACCCTTCGTTAAGCGCCGCCGTGCGATCACGAGGCCGGCCGCGTCGGCGCGGCCCAGGCCCTCGGTTTGGGGGAACGCTCGTGCTCCAGCCATCCTCGGCCGTCGCCGCCGTCGCGCGGCATCGCATCGCGCTACCCCCCGGCAGCCTCTGCTGCCCGGCCACCCCATCCGAACTCACCACCCTTCTCGGGTCCGGCGTGGCGGTCTGCCTGTGGGATCCGGTGCGGCGCGTGGGCGGGATGGCGCATTTCCTCTTGCCGCAGGCCAGCCGCTCCGCGCGCGGCCCCCGCGTCGGGGCGGTGGCGATCCCGGCGCTGCTGGCCGGCATGACCCGGATCGGCTGCCGAGCGGACACGCTAAGGGCCAAGGTGTTCGGCGGCGCGGGCCTGTCGGGGCCGGACCCCACGGCGCAGCCGGTCGGGCCCGAGAACGTCCGGCTCGCGCTGCACCTGCTGCAGCAGGCGGGCATTCCAGTGATCGCGCGCCGCACCGGTGGTCCGCACCGGCTGCGGCTGCAGTTCTGGACCGGAACCGGCGAGATCAGGGTGCAGCCCGTCAGCGAGCGGTCCGCGGGATACGCCCCGCCGGCGCGGTCCGCGACCGCGGGTCTCGCGGTTCAGCCGGGCAGGCGCTCGATCTCCGCGCCGCAGGCCGCGAGCTTCTGCTCCACCGCCTCATAGCCGCGGTCGAGGTGGTAGACGCGGTTCACCAGCGTCTCGCCCTGCGCCGCGAGACCCGCGAGGATCAGCGAGACGGAGGCCCGCAGGTCGGTCGCCATCACCGGCGCGCCCGACAGCGAGGGAACGCCGCGCACGATCGCCGAAGCCCCGTGCACGTTGATCCGCGCGCCCATGCGGTTCAGCTCGGGGACGTGCATGAAGCGGTTCTCGAAGATGGTCTCGGTCACCATCGCGGCCCCCTCGGCGACCGACATCAGCGCCATGAACTGCGCCTGCATGTCGGTCGGAAACCCGGGATAGGGCTCCGTCATCACGTCCACGCCGTGCAGCCCGTTCAGCCGGCGGACCATCAGCCCGCCGCCCTCCTGCGTCACCTCCACGCCGGCATCCCGCAGGGTGCGCACCGTGGCGCCGAGATGCTCGAGCTGCGCATGGCGCAGGAACACCGACCCGCCGGAGATCGCCGCGGCGCAGGCGTAGGTGCCGGTCTCGATCCGGTCGGGGATGATGGAGTGGGCCGCGCCGTGCAGCGCCTCCACCCCGTCGATGGTCAGCCGGTCGCTGCCGATCCCCTCGATCCGCGCGCCCATCGCGACCAGGCAGGTGGCGAGGTCGCCGATCTCCGGCTCGCGGGCGGCGTTGGCCAGGACGGTGCGGCCGTCGGCGAGGGCGGCGGCCATCAGCAGGTTCTCGGTCGCGCCCACCGAGACGAAGGGGAAGACGATGGTCGCGCCGCGCAGCCGCCCGTCGACGCGGGCGTCGATATAGCCGCCCTGCAGGTCGATCTCGGCGCCCATCTGCTCGAGCCCCTTCAGGTGCAGGTCGACCGGGCGCGTGCCGATCGAGCATCCACCCGGCATGGAGACGCGGGCGGCGCGGACGCGCGCGAGCAACGGTCCCAGCACGAGGACGGAGGCGCGCATCTTGCGGACGATATCGTAGGGCGCCTCGGTGTTGCCGATCGCGCCGCCGATCGACAGCGTGCGCCCGTCATTGTCGGTCGGCTCGACCGCGATGCCGTGCTGCTGCAGCAGCGCGGTCATGGTCTGGATGTCGGCGA
>MKTV01000097.1:46916-47577 GCA_001898425.1 Rhodospirillales bacterium 69-11 | reverse complement strand
TTCTTCGCCCCGCCGATCACGATTTCGCCCGCGAGCGGCTTGCCGCCGCGGATCCGGATACGGTCCATGCGCGATTACATCCTCGGCAGCGCGACGCCGCGCTGGCCCATGTATTTGCCCGCCTTGTCGGCGTAGCTGGTTTCACAGGGCTCGTTGCCCTGCAGGAAGAGGAACTGGCAGATCCCTTCGTGCGCGTGGATCTTGGCGGGGAGGGGGGTGGTGTTGCTGATCTCGATCGTCACCTGGCCTTCCCACTCGGGCTCCAGCGGCGTGACGTTCACGATGATGCCGCAGCGCGCATAGGTGGACTTGCCGAGGCAGATCACCAGCACGTCGCGCGGGATGCGGAAATACTCGACCGTGTGGCCCAGGGCGAAGCTGTTGGGCGGGATGATGCAGGTGTCGGTCTTGCGGTCGACGAAGCTCGATTCGGAGAACGCCTTGGGGTCGATCACCGCCGAGTCGATGTTGGTGAACACCTTGAACTCGTCGGCGATGCGGGCGTCGTAGCCGTAGCTCGACAGGCCGTAGCTGATCACCCCGTCGCGCTTCTGCGCCTCGACGAACGGCTCGATCATGCCGTGGTCCTTCGCCATCCGGCGGATCCATCGGTCGGACATCACGGCCATGGCGGGGTGGGCTCTCCGGAGTGGGTGGGTGG
>MKTV01000097.1:45324-46892 GCA_001898425.1 Rhodospirillales bacterium 69-11 | reverse complement strand
CGCAAACGGCGTGCGCGCCGGGGATGCGGGGAGGCGGGGCGCCGTCGGGGCGGGGCAGCGGCGGGGCGGGGTCATGGCGCCGCGTCCTGGGCGGCAGCCGCACCGCGCCTGCGCCTCACGATCCGGCGGGTTCGGACTTGGCCGCGATCGGGTCGGTGTCCGGCGGCTCCGACGCGCCGTCGCCTTCGGCGGGGGACGCGGCGTCGGCCGAGCGTTCCTGTCGGACACGCGCTTGCTGCTTTCGGCGGAGCAGGTTGGCGCGCAGGGCCGCGGATTCGCGCTCCCGCCGTGCGGCGAGTGCGCTGGCGCCGGCGGCGCTGGTCGCCGGGGCGCGCGGCGCGGCGCGGTCTGTCGGGTCCTGGGCATCGGATGGGGGCATGGCGGTCATCGCGCGCGTGGTGCTGCTGGTGAGGATTGAACTCACGACCTCTCCCTTACCAAGGGAGTGCTCTACCACTGAGCTACAGCAGCAAGTGGTCGGCGCATCTACAGTTCCCGCCCGGCGAGCGCAACCCTCGTTCGCGGGAACGGACGGCGAACCGGTGCGATTTGTCGCGCATCGCGGAAACGTGGCTCCCCCGCGGATCGCCTGGTCGTTCCCGCCGACCTCCCCCAAACCGCGCCTTCAAGCCGGGCACGTGCGCTTACACGGCGCGGTCAGCGGAGCCCGTCCGCAGCCCCAGTCGGCGGGACCATCCGCTCGGGCTCCGACACCGCCTCAGGTCCGGCGACGTATGCGGATGGGAAGGTGGATCCGCGTCCCTGGTGCGTGTGCGCGAGAGGCCGTGTCGCGCCGTGCCTGAGAGCGAGAGGCCGTGTCGCGCCGAGCTTGAGAGCGAAAGGTCGTATCGCGCTCGGACCCGGATAGGGATGCCGCTCATTAGGCTCTTGTAAGGACCGGATACTCGGTTCGACGGTGCCTGCTCAGGGATACGTCGCTCTGGAGATCCACGCTGACCCTCGGGACTGCCGTCATCTTCCGGAACTCGCCAGCGTGACGAAGCGCCTGGATCCGACACTCAACGCGTGTGTCACGTCTTTTCCTGGCAGCGCCTCGAGCAAGCGGCAGGGAGTAGAGGGCGGCTTACATCTGTTGCGTGTCATGTGAACGATCATAGACCTCACTCTTCCGAGTGCTGCCATTTTTCGCAGTGGATCAGGACGAATCTTCGGCGTATCGTTCCGACTAAAGTCAAAAGGAGGGGATGATGAATGGTCTCACTGCGACTGCTCCGTCCTCGGCAGTCACCCGCCGTGATGACAAAAATCAAGTCACTCGCGCGCGGCTTGTCTGCTTCGTCGCGCCACCGATGACACAGTCAGCCCATGGCCATCGACGGCGCGTACCGTTCCAGCCGCGCGCGCGATCGCTGGTCGCGACCTGCCGCCTCAGGGCCGCCCAGCGGGTGAGCCGCCAATGCAGGCGGAAATCAAGCGCATGATGATTGTTCCCTCCTGGGGAACACCAGCTTCTGCAATAAGGATCCGGTGATGGAGATCGTATCCGCTGTTGTGCTGAGCGGTTTCGTGGTCGCTTGGTTCTTCCGGCACTCGGAAGGGCTGACACT
>MKTV01000097.1:9129-45291 GCA_001898425.1 Rhodospirillales bacterium 69-11 | reverse complement strand
CATCGTCGCAGGCGCGATCGGGGCGATGGATTCGCAGCCCTGGCCGACCGCGTTTCAGATTGCCGCCTCGCATAAGTAGCACGTGACCCCGGTTGCAGGCTGACCATGTCGCTGCGGGCGGCCCCGTCGTACCGAGGGGCGACTGTACCGACGCCGACACTGATCAGCCGAAACTCTCGCCCAGACCACCGTGTGCCGTCGCGATGACTGCGAACGCGTGTTCTCCCACCAGACGACGCGCCATGAGGGTTGAGCGGGACGTATGAGCGCTCAGGACCGGAACCGCATCCGCCCACCACCGAGTTCCGGAACCAGAAATCGCGTGCGTTTCCGGCCGGCTGCCAGAAATCACCATGAGCCGTCGTTACGTTTCACGAATTCGAGTGGTTGAAACAGGTTCGTGCGGAAGGTAAATAGTTCCGCATTCGGGAGGGCGTTGGAGCTTATCGTGCGAACTGTTTTCACCTGGTTGTCCACCTTCTTTGCGAACGACCGTCCAGGTCTGTCCGCAGAAGATGTCGCACACATCCGGCAGAACATCACCGCGCTCCGGGACGAGGCACGGGTGAGCAACCAGGCGGTCGATCAAGCGCTCGCCGACGCGGCC
Organism: Rhodospirillales bacterium 69-11; assembly: GCA_001898425.1. GTDB lineage: Bacteria > Pseudomonadota > Alphaproteobacteria > Acetobacterales > Acetobacteraceae > Rhodopila. Next base: position 44,684 of record MKTV01000097.1, on the reverse strand, counting down.
GGGCCACACTCCCGCATCCTCTAAGCGTATTCCCGCCTCCACCGGCCGCTCGGTCACCTTCCTCCCGCTCGGGCCGGCAGGACGCGATCGGGGCCACGCGCACTCTCAGCTCATGAGACGCAGCTGCGGCAGCAGGAACCAGAATCGGCGCGCGCGGACAGACGGCCAGGAAGCCGTCACCCCGCGTTCAGCGACACCGTGCTGGAACCGCCCCCGTTTCCGATGATCGCCCCAGCAAGGGGCGCCGAACCGCGATCAGATCGGGCGCTTGTGCAGCCGCCGCATCGCCGAGACCGCGCGGCGAAGGTCGAACAGCAGGGTCTCCGCTCGGACGCGATGCCGCTGGCGCCACATATGCACCAGAAGCCCGCCGCGCCGCCGCCACGCCTGCTCCCGCTCCGCCCGTGCGGTGCGGTGCTGCTCCCGCCAGGGGAAGCTGCGCGGGGCCTTCGCCGGAGTCGGCAGCAGGTCGAAGATCAGCACATAGGCGAGCCGCGGCCGCTCCGACGTGTTGGGACCGGCATAGTGCATCGTCCGCTGCGTATGGATCGTGCAGCCGCCGGTCGGCAGCGCGCAGGGCACAGCCTCCGCGGGGTCGAAGCCGGTCGAGCACTCCAGCGCGTGGACCCGCGGGTCGCCGTCCGGGAACCCGTGCGGCAGCACGGGCCACTGATGCGAGCCGGGGATGAACTCCATGCAGCTATTCGACCGGTCGGTCGGCTGCAGCGCGAGCCAGAAGCTGAGTTCGTGGTACTCGTTGGCCGGGTCCTGGAACGCCTCGTCCTGGTGCCAGGGCGTGGCCGCCCCGATCCGAGCGGGCTTCAGCAAGGAGATGTCCGCCTTGAAGCGCACATGCTCACCCAGGATCTGCCGGGCCACCGCCTCCGCGTTGCGATAGAAACTCGTTTGCAGCAACCCCGGTGCAAAGGCGCGCGGATGCAGGATCTGGGGGAAGCGGCGCGGCTGTTGACCGTCATCCACCCCGATCGCGTCAAACAAGGCGCCCTCGGCGAAGCCGGTGTCGCTCTCATGCAACGTCATCAGCATCTGCCGGATCGACTCGATCTCGGCCGCCGGAATCTTGGGATCGAATGCAAGGAAACCGTCACGCTGGAACGTCTCCAACGCGTGTTGATCCAGGAACTCCGGCATCGAGCCAGCTCCCTCATACGGGTCGTAAAAAAAACGTGCGATGCGATTTCGAAATCGGGTGAGACTTACCTTGTCACACTGTCCCGGTCCAATCACGACAGGGTAACGGCTATGCAAAGCCGCGGACCAGACGCCCACGTCAATGCGGGGTGGTAAGGGTTTCCCGACGCTTCTCGACATTGCGTGACATGCCGGGCGCGGCTGTCAACGCGTGCACGGACGATTGACCGTCCGGGTCAGCCGTGCTCTGGCAGCGCCCCGTCGGCAGCCGCGAGCCGCGCCCCTTCGCGCCCGGCCAGCCATCCCAGCGCGACCGCGGTCAGCAGCCCGTTCCCGGACAGGTAGCCCGACGCATGCGGCCCGGAAACGCCCGCCGCCGCACCGCCCGCCGCGAGCAGGTTGGGCAGCGACGCCCCGCTCTCCAGCCGCACATGCGTCGCCGCATCCACCACGAGGCCGCCTTGCGTGTGGAACAGCGCCCCCGTGACGCGTACGGCGCAGAACGGGGCCGTCAGCGGGCGCACGCCGGCGAAGTCCCGCCCGAACGCGTCGCGGGCGCCCGCTGCCTCGAGCGCCGCGACCTCCTGCAACGTGGCGGCGAGCGCGTCGGCGGGCACCCGCATCCGCGCCGCGAGCGTTGCCGCGTCCGCGGCCTCGATCACCAGCCCGGCCGCCTCCGCCTGGCGGAAATCCTCGAACTGCCGCGCGATGGCGGCGATCCGGCGATCGAACACGGTCCAGGCGAAGCGCCCCGGTTGGGCCAGCACGGCGGCCGCCTGTTCCGAGTAGCCATGCGCCTCGTCCGAGAAGCGTTCGCCCCGCGCGTTCACCTGGAGGCCGCCTTCGGTGATCGTCGCCCAGGTGATCAGGATCCCGCCCGGCTCCGCCACCGACCCGTGCCCCTGGTGGCCGGACAGGTCCCGCCGCGCCGCGCCCAGCGCCTCCCCCCAGCGCAGCGCCTCGCCCTGGTTGCCGGGGTGGCCGAAATACAGCGCGTCCGCCAATGCCGGGATATGCGCTTCGACCAGCGCCTTGTTCCCGCCATAGCCGTTGCAGGCCAGCAGCAGCGCACGGCAGCCGACGCGTTCGGTCGTGCCGTCGGGCCGCGCGTAGACGACGCCGCGGACACGCTGGCCGGCATCGACCAGCAGCGTGGTCACCCGCGCCTCGCACAGGATGTCGATTCCGGCGCCCTCGGCGGCGCTGCGCAGCGCGTCGATCAGCGCGGCACCCGACCGGCTGGGCAGGCCGTGCATGCGGTGCGCGTCGTGGCCGGGGTAGCGGAAATCGGTGATCACGGTGAAGGGCAGGCCGAAGCGCGCGTGCAGCCAGTCGACCGCGGGTGCGACCGCGCCGGTGACCAGCGCGACCAGCGCCGGATCGGCCAGCCCCTCGGCCTTGGCGGCGATGTCGGCGGCGAACCGCGCGGGATCGTCCACGATGCCCGCGGCACGCTGGATCGCGGTGCCGGCCGCCGGGATCAGCCCGGCGGAGAGCGCCGTCGAGCCCTGCGGCACGGCGTCGCGCTCGAGCACCAGGACCTCGACCCCTGCCTCCCGTGCGGCCAGGGCGGCGATCAGCCCGGCGGCGCCGGCGCCCACGACGACGAGCGGCACCTCCACCTCGAACGTCGTGTCGTCGGCTTGCAGGACCTGGGGCATGGGGCGCGATCCGGAATGAGCGGGTGGTGCCGGGTGAGGGATTCGAACCCCCGACCTTCGGTTTACAAAACCGCTGCACTACCGCTGTGCTAACCCGGCATCTCGATGACGTGGCGGCGTCGGGCCCCCCGCGTGTCTCCACGCGTTCAACTCTCATGCCGCCGACGTGGCGTTCTAGGCGATCCAGGCGGCCTTCGGCAAACGTCGTGTCGGGCCGAGGCAGCAGGCCGGATATGGTCCGGAACGCGCCCCCGGCCTGCCGGGAGGGGGGATGCCGCGCACCCACCTCCGCTGTCCCCCGATCGCGTCATTGTCGGGGCTGACATGCGGAGGAGGCCGCGTCCGGGCGTGTCCCGCTGGGCCGCATCCCACCCACCGAGGCGATCGAAATCGGGTTGCGGCCGAGATCCGACGGGCGGTCCACCCACGGCAGCCATCCCTGGCGATCGTCCGGCGCCGCGGCTCGGCAGCAGCCGTTCGCCTCCATCGACGGGGGCCAGGATCGTATGATCGTGCGGCCACAAGACCGGCAGACGCTTTCCCATGGGGCGACCATGGACGGCATCATGTTCTCTCTATGTTCTCGACGCAAGATGGGAGGGGCGGCCAGGATCACATGCCCCGGCCGCGATGCCGCCACGTCTCACCAGACCTGACCGGTCCTCGCACAAGCGCCGCGCCGCGCCGCGCCGCACGTCGGCCCCGCCCAGGGTGGCGTGACGCACGGAAATCGGGTCCGCCTCACAAACGTTCCGCCGCTGGCGTGCGATGGCGTAAGATATCGTCAACCGATCGACGCTTGGATGCGGGGGGACGAGCGGCCCCGCCGCGCCCGATCGGACCGGAGGAACCGAAGCCATGCGCCGCCTGCTGCCTCTGCTCCTCCTGGGGCTCACCTGCCTCCTGCTCTGGACCGGTCTGGCCCGCGCCCAGACCTTCGAGCTTCCGGGCGTCGCCGCCGACGCCAACCGCTATGCGTCCCAACTCACCGCCCGCGCGCCGGCGGGCGGCTCGCCACAGGCGCGCAAGCAGGCGGAGGAGGCCGCGGCGGCGGCGACCAGGGCCGGCGACTGGGCGGCCGCGGCGACGGCGTGGGAGAAGCGGATCGGCCTCGGCAACGCCACCGCCGCGCAATGGCTCGCGCTCGCCCAGGCGCAGCAGCGCCGCACGCCGCCCGATGCGGCCCACGCGCTGCAGGCCGCGTGGCAGGGCTTCGTCATGGCGGATGGGCCGGCGGCGGAGGTGCCCGCGCTGCTCGCCATGTCCGATGCGCTGACCGCCCAGAAGCGGCCGGTGCAGGCGATCGAGGCGCTGCAGGCCGCCGCGGACCGCATGCCCGAGGACGCCCAGGTCCGCCAGGCGCTCGAGCAGGCGCGCCGCGCGGCCGGCGTGCTGGTGCGCCGCGTGCAGACCGAACCGGACGCCGATCCGGCCCGCGCCTGCCTGACCTTCACCGTGCCGCCCACGCGGCGGGACGACTTCCACCCGCAGGACTGGGTGCGGCTCGATCCGCCGGTGCCGACGGCGGGCGTGACGCGGGAAGGCGACCAGATCTGCATCTCCGGCCTGCCCGCCGGCGCCACCACGCGGGTCACCCTGCGGGCCGGCCTGCCGGGGGAGGGCGGGCTAAGCCTCGCCAAGGACACGACGCTGTCCATCGCCATGGCCGACAAGCACCCGCGGGTCGATTTCGACACGCGGCTGTTCCTGCTGCCGCGCGACCAGACCCCGGCGGTCGGGATGACCACGGTTAACCTCTCGGCCGTGAAGCTGACCATCGCCCGCCTCTCCGAACGCAACGTCGTCGCCTTCATCCGCGCCACCCGGCTCGGGCAGCCCGTCGACCTCTGGACCGCGGATCAGATCAAGGAGGAGACCGGCCGTGTGATCTGGGAGGGCACCGCCCCGATCGCCGGCTGGCAGCCCAACAAGCCGACGCGCACGGCCCTTCCGCTGCCCGAGGCGATGCAGACCGCCGGCCCCGGCCTCTACGCGCTGATCGTGCGCGCCGGCGACGGCACGCCCAACGCGACGCCGGGGGTGCAGATGCTGCTGCGCACCGACTTCGCCCCCACGGTCTGGCGCGGGTCGGATGGGCTGACCGTGCAGGTGCGCGGCTATGCGGACGTGAAGCCGCGCGCCGGCGTGACCTTGCGCCTGCTCGCCGAGAACAACGACGTGCTGGCCGAGACCACCACCGACGCGGACGGCGTCGGCCGCTTCGCGGCACCGCTGTTGCGGGGTGAGGGGCCGGTGGCGCCCCGCGCCGTGGAGGTGCTGGGCGGCAACGACTTCACCCTGCTCGACCTCAATGCCGCGGCGTTCGACCTGTCGGACCGGGGCGTGGCGGGGCTGCCCGATCCCGGCCCGCTCGACGCCTATGTCTGGTCCGACCGCGGCATCTACCGGCCCGGCGAGACCGTGCAACTGATGGCGCTGCTGCGGGACGCCGCCGGGCGCCCGGTCGACATCCCGGCGCGGGTGATCGTCAAGCGCCCGAACGGCCAGGAATTCGAGGCCGTGACGCCGCCGCGTCTCGGCGACGCGGCGCTGCACGTGCCGGTCGTGCTGTCCGCCGGCGCGCCCGCCGGCACCTGGACGGTGGAGGTGAAGGCCGATCCCGGCCTGCCGCCGATCGGCCGCACCGAGTTCCGCGTCGACGCCTTCGTGCCCGACCGGATGGCGGTGGAGTTCGGCGCGAGCCCCGGCCCGATCGTCCCCGGCAAGCCGTACAGCCTGCCCGTCACCGCGCGCTTCCTCTACGGCGCGCCGGCCGCGGGGCTGACCGGCCAGGCACAGATGCGCCTCGTGGTCGATCCGGCGCCGTTCCCCGTGCTCGCCGGCTACGCGGTCGGGCTGGTGGACGAGACCTACGCGCCCGACTCCAAGGACCTGCCGCTGCCCGACACCGACGCAGAGGGCCACACCACGCTCGACATCCCGCTGCCGCGGGCGCCGGACACGACGCATCCGCTGAAGCTCTCGGTCAGCGTGGGCGTGAACGATCCGTCGGGCCACGCCTCGCTGGCCACGACGGAGGTGCCGGTGCGGCCGTCCGGCCCGCTGATCGGGGTGAAGCCGGGCTTCACCGGCGGCGCGATCGACGCGAACACCGAAGCGGCGTTCGACGTGATCACGGTCAATCCCGAAGGCGCGCGCGTCGCGCTGCCCGCCCGCGTGCGGCTGGTGCGCGAGCGCCCGGACTGGCGCGTGGTGATGCGCGGATCGCTCGCTCGTTATGAGACGGTCTGGCGTGACGAGCCGCTGGAGACGCGGCAGGTCACGATCCCCGCCGACGCCCCGCTGCACATCGCCCGCAAGCTCGATTTCGGCCGCTACCGGCTCGAAGTGCTGCAGCAGGACGGGCTCGCCGCCACCTCGGTGCGATTCCGCGCCGGCTGGATCGCCTCCGACAGTCCGGACGTGCCCGACCAGGTCGACGTCTCGGCCGACCGGAAGTCCTACGCGCCCGGCGAGACCGCGCGCATCCACATCGCGCCGCCCTTCGCCGGGCAGGCCACGCTGCTGGTGCTGACCGACCGCGTGCACGCGTTGCGCACCCTGCCGGTCGCGGCCGGCGGCACCGACGTGGAAGTGCCCGTCTCCGCCGACTGGGGGCCGGGTGCCTATGTCGCGGTGCACGTGTTCCGCGCCGCCGCGGACGCCAAGGCGCGGCCGAGCCGTGCCATCGGGCTCACCTGGGTCGGCATCGATCCGGCCACCCGCAAGCTGCCGCTCGCCTTCGACGTCGCGCCGAAATACGACCCGCGGGCCCGCGCCGAGATCAGGCTCCGCACCGATCCCGGCGCCTGGGTGAGCCTCGCCGCGGTCGACGAGGGCATCCTGCGGCTCACCAGCTTCGTCTCGCCCGACCCGACGAACCACTTCCTGGGCCGGCGACGGCTGGGGATGGACATCCGGGATGATTGGGGCCGGCTGATCCCGCCGCCCGACGCGCCGGCGACGGCGCTGCGCCAGGGCGGCGATGCCGGCAGCTTCGCGCTGCCCGACATCCCGCAGAAGACGGTGACGCTGTTCGCCGCGCCGGTGCAGGCCGGGCCGGATGGGGTCGTGACCTTCCCGCTCGACTTCCCCGACTTCGCCGGCCAGGTCCGGCTGATGGCGGTCGGCTGGTCCGGCTCGAAACTCGGTGCCGCCGCGACCGACGTGCTGGTGCGCGATCCGCTGGTGGCCGAACCGCTGCTGCCGCGCTTCCTTGCCCCCGGCGACGTCGCCCGCCTGACCGTGCTGCTGCAGAACCTGGAGCTCCCGGCCGGCGAGGCGGTCGCCACCGTCTCGGTCGCCGGGCCGCTCGCGCTGCAGGGGGAGACGCGTCTCGCGGCGACCCTCGCGACCGGCGCCCAGGCGCTACCCTCCACCCTGCTCGCCGCGACGGGGGCAGGGCGCGGCACCGTGCGGCTCGACGTCACCGGCCCGAACGGGTTCCACGTGCGGCGGGAGACGGGGATCACCGTGCGCCCGGCCCGCGGCGCCGCGACCGTGGTCGCCGGGGCGGAGCTGCCGCCCGGCGCCGAGGCCACGCTGACCCCGGCCGGCGGCTTCCTTTCCGGCACCTGGCGCGCCACCGCCACGTTCGGCAGTCCGGTCCGCTACGACGTCGCGGGGCTGGTCCAGGCGCTCGACCGCTACGCCTATTGGTGCCTGGAGCAGGCGACGTCCCGCGGCTTCCCGCTGGCGCTGCTGCCGGACGGTCCGCTCGCCGGCCCCGATCGCGCCGCGCGGCTGCAGCAGGCCGTGGAGTCCGTGCTCGACCGCCAGCGCTACGATGGCGGCTTCGCGCTCTGGAGCGCCTCCGGCCAGGCGGAACCCTGGTTGTCGCTCTACGCGACCGACTTCCTGCAGCGCGCCCGCGCCGCCGGGGCCGCCGTTCCCGACCAGGCGCTGGCGGACGCGCTGAAATTCGTCGCCCAGGGCGCCGACGAGGCCGGGGACGATCCGCTCGACCGCGCCACGCAGCCCTACCGGCTCTACCTGCTGGCCCGCGCCGATCGCGGCCGGCCGGGGGCCGCGCGGGTGATCGCCGAACGCATCGACCGGCTGCCCACCCCGCTCGCCAAGGCGCAACTCGGCGCCGCGCTGGCGCTGGCGCACGACCGGCCGCGCGCGGAAGCGGCGTTCGCCGCGGCGCTCGCCGACACGGGCCGCCGCTGGTGGAGCGAGGATTACGGCACCGCGCTGCGCGACCAGGCGGCGCTCGCCTTGCTGCTGAAGGAGAGCGGGCTGTTGCCCGATCGGCTGGCGACGCTGGTCGGGCAGATGCCGGGGCCGGACCTCGTGCCCAACGCGCTCTCGACGCAGGAACAGGCCTGGGCCGCCGGCGCGGCGGCGGTGCTGGGCCGCGATGCGAGGCCGATCCGGATCGCGGTCGGCGGCACCCCGCAGGCAGAGGCGCCCGTGATCACCCTGCCGCTCGATGGCGCGGTGACGGTGCGCAACCTGGGCGAGCGCGCGGTGTGGCGCAGCGTCTCCGCGACCGGCGTTCCGGCCGCCGCGCTGCCCGCCGCACGCGCGCAGATGCGGATCACCCGGAAGTTCCTGACGCTGGACGGGCAGCCGCTCGATCTCGATGGGCTGCGGCAGAACACCGTGTTCGTGCTGCTGCTGGAGGGCAAGGCCGAGGACGGACAGGCGCATCGCGCGCTGGTGCAGCACGGCCTCCCCGCGGGCTGGGAGCTTGCCGGCCGGCTGGGACCCGGCGACGTGCCGGGGATGGGCTGGATCGGCAAGCTGTCGGAGACCGAGGCGCAGCCGGCCGCGGACGACCGCTATGCCGCGGTGATCGCGCTCGACGCGGAGCACCCCGATTTCCGCGTCGCGGTGCGCGTGCGCGCCGTCACCCCCGGCACGTTCGAGCTGCCGGGTGCGGAGGTCGCGGACATGTACCGCCCGACCATCTTCGCCCGCCAGAACACCGGCCGTATCACGGTCCAGGCGAGCGAGTGACCACGCCCCGCACCACCCCCCCTCCCCTTGCGGGAGGGGGAAGGGGGGAGGGTGCGCCGCAAGCCGACCCCGGATCCCTCCGCACCGCCGCTGATCGCGAGCCGGCGGCTGCCGGCGCACACCCCGGATCCCCGCATGCCGGCGCGGACCCCGACCCGCAGCACCCAACGACCCGCACCGCCCCCGCCCCCCATCCCCCTCCCGCAAGGGGAGGGGGGGCGTGGCTGCGGCTGTCCCTCTCCCTCTGCTTGGTCCTTGCGCTCCTCGGCATCGCGCTCGACCGAATCTTTCCGCCGGATCTCGCGCGGCTCGCGGCGGTCGGGACCGAGGTGCAGGACCGCGCCGGCCGGCCGCTTTCCCTGCTGCCCGCCCCCGGTGGGGTGTGGCGCTTCCCGGCCGGCGCGCCGCCCGAACCCCTGGCGGACCTGCTGATCGCGGTGGAGGACCGCCGCTTCCGCTGGCATCCGGGCGTCGATCCGATCGCGCTGGTCCGCGCGACCGGACAACTCCTGCGCAGCGGCCGGGTGGTCTCCGGCGGGTCCACCCTCGCCATGCAGGCCGCCCGCCTGCTCGAGCCGCGGCCGCGCACCGTCAGGTCCAAGCTGATCGAGATGGCCCGCGCGCTGCAGCTCGAGGCGCGGTTCGGGCGCGCGGGGGTGCTGCGCATCTGGCTCACCCTCGCCCCGTTCGGCGGCAACCTGGAAGGCATCCGCGCCGGCGCGCTGGCCTGGTTCGGCACCCCGCCCGAGGCCCTGGAGCCCGCGCAGCGCGCCCTGCTGGTCGCCATTCCCCGGCGGCCGGAGGCGCTCCGCCCCGACCGCCACCCCGCGGCCGCGCGCCGGGTCCGCGACCGCGTGCTGGCGGTGGGCGTCGCGGCCGGCTTGTTCGACGCCACGCCGCCGCCGCCGGTGCCCACCGCGCGCGTCGCGCTGCCGCGCCACGCGCCCCAGGTCGTGGCGGCGTTGCCCCGCGCCCCCCTGGTGCACACCACGCTGGACCTGCCGCTGCAGGTGGCGTTGGAACGGCTGGCGGCCGATCGGCTCCAGGTGCTGCCGGATCGGGTATCGCTCGCGATCGTGGTGGCCGACGCCGGGTCGCGCGAGATCCGCGCGCTCTTCGCCGGGGCGTGGCGGGATCGGCGGCGGGCAGGGGCGCTCGATCTCACCCAGGCGGTGCGCTCGCCGGGATCGGCACTCAAGCCGTTCATCTACGCCATGGCCTTCGCCGACGGCAGCGCCGCGCCCGACACGGTGCTGGCCGACCTGCCGCATCGGTTCGGCGCCTATGCGCCCGAGAACTTCGATCGCGGCTTCGCCGGCGCGATCACCGCCGGGGAGGCGCTGCGCCGTTCGCTCAACCTGCCGGCCGTGGCCCTGCTCGATCGCGTCGGCCCCTTGCGCTTCGCCGCGACGCTCGCCGCCGCCGGCGCGCCGCTGCACATGCCGCGGGGCGCCGATCCCTCCCTGCCGCTCGCCCTGGGTGGGGCCGGGATCACGCTGCGCCAGGCGACCGCCCTCTATGCCGCGCTGGCGACGGACGGGTCGGGCGGCATGCTGCGCCTGCTGGCCGAGGATGCGCCTGGGGTCGTGGATGCCCCGGCGGCCGCGGATGCGCCCGCGGTCGTGGATGTGTCCCGGGCCCAGGGTCCGCCCTCGGTTGTCGATGAGTCCCCGAACCCGTCCCCGCCCTCGAACCCACCCGCGGGGCCGCGATTCCTGCCGGCCGCGGCTGCGGCCGAGGTGGCGGACGTCCTCACCCGGCCGCTGCCGGACTTCGTCCATCGCGGCCTCGCCTGGAAGACCGGCACGAGCTGGGGCGGGCGCGACGCCTGGGCGCTGGGCTTCGATCGCCGGCACGTGGTCGGCGTGTGGATCGGCCGGCCGGACGGCACGCCCATGCCGGCGGCCACCGGAACCGCGTTGGCCCTGCCGCTGCTGGGCCGCGTCTTCGACCTGCTGCCCGCGGCACCCCGCGCATCGCCGCGGCCGATGGACAGACCGCCGCGGCCGGTGTCGTCGGCGGCGTCGACGGATGCGCTGCGGCTCCTGTTCCCGCCGCCGAACGCGGTGCTGTCGGCGGATGGCCCCGTCACCGTGCGGGCGATGGGCGGACGCCGGCCGCTGACCTTCCTGGTGGATGGCGCGCCGCTCAGTGCCGACCGCATCCGGCGCGAAGCCGCCTGGCTGCCGCCCGGACCCGGGTTCTACCGGCTCACCGTGCTGGACTCCGAGGGCGCCGCGGCCCGCGTCAACGTGCAGGTTCGTGCCGAACACTGAGGTGGTTGGCGCCACAAGCTGTGACTGCACATGAACTCTCGGCATGGCGCGTGTCATTGCGCTATGGTGCGAGAGCGGCACTGTCGCCGCGGTTCCGGTAACCTCGTGATGTCCCGTCCGGTCTCCCCGCCGCACCCATGCTTTCCGCCCGCCTTCGCGCAACTCGTGCCGCGGCGGCTCGCGCCCAGGTTGGTCGCGCCCAAGCTGGTCGCAATCGGCCTGCTCATGCTCTGTGCGGGGTGCGCGGGTTCGGGCTCGCAGACGCGCTGGGACGGGCGCCGCGGCTATGACGGGACCGGCGATTACGGCTACGACCTGGCCGCCTCCCGCGCCGAGGCCCGCAGCTATCGCGCCCGCGCCGCGCGGTCCTACCCGGTGCCCGGCACGCCCGACGACCCGTGGGGCCCGTATGTGCGGGAGGCCGCGTCCCGCTACCAGGTTCCCGAACGCTGGATCCGCGAGGTCATGCGCCAGGAGAGTGGCGGCCGCCAGTTCGACGGCCGCGGTGGGCTGGTGACGTCGAGCGCGGGCGCCATGGGCCTGATGCAGGTGATGCCGGCCACCTACGACATGCTGCGCCGGCGCTACCGCCTGGGCGACGACCCGTTCGATCCGCACGACAACATCATGGCGGGCACGGCCTATATCCGGGAGATGTACGAGCGCTTCGGCTCGCCGGGGTTTCTCGCCGCCTACAATGCCGGGCCGGATCGGTTGGACGCCTATCTGTCCGGCGCGTCCGGGCTGCCGGACGAGACGATCGGCTACCTCTCCTCCATCGCGCCCCGGCTGGGCAATCCGGAGAGCATGACGGGGCCGCTGGCCGTCTATGCGGGTGGGACGGCGATGGCCTCGGCGTCCCGGAGCTATGGCGGCTCCGCGGCGGATCGCGCCTACATGGGCGGCGGAGCGGTGGCCTCGGCAGACCGGGCCTACATGGGTGGTGGGGCCGTCGCGTCGGCAGACCGGGCCTACATGGGCGGCGGAGCCGTCGCGTCGGCAGACCGAGCGTACATGGGCGGTGGGGCCGTCGCGTCGGCGGACCGGGCCTACATGGGCGGTGGCGCGGTGGCTTCGGCGGACCGGGCGTATATGGGCGGCGGGCAGGTCGCATCGGCCGACCAGGCGTACATGGGGGGCGGCGCGGTCGGGGGTGACGTTGCGGCGAACGACCCGTCGCTGCGGGCCTTCGATGGCGGTGGGCTGGTGACGCCGAATGCCCCGACCGGCGTGCTGACGCGCACGGGATGGGTCGGCGCGGCCCAATCAGCGCAGGTCGCGCCCACCACCGCCGCGCCGTCTCGCGCTCCTGCCGAGCAGGCCGCCCCTGCGGCGCAGCCCACTTATGCGGCGGCCTACGCGGCACCGGCCGCCCGCGCGGGGTCGACGGCCTACGCGCCATCGCTCGCGCCGCCACCGGCTTACGCCGCGGCCTCGGCTCCCGCCGCCTACGTGCCGCCCTCCCAGCCAGCCTACGCGCCGCCGTCCCAGCCGGCCTACGCGTCGCCCTCCCAGCCGGCCTATGCCTCCGTGGATCGGCGCGCCGCCCTGCAGGCCCCGGCGGCGGTCGCCGTTCCGGTGGTGGCGGAGGCGTTGCCCTCCCCCGCACCGATCACCCGCGCGGTGGCCACGGCGCCGATCACCGCGATGCCGCGGAACAGCCCGTTCGGTTCGGCGCAGCCCGTGGGCGTGTGGAGCATCCAGGTCGGGGCCTTCCCCAGCCCGGCGACCTCGGATGCGGCGCTCAGCGCGGCGCGGTCGCGGGCGGCCTCGCTGCTGGCGGGCGCGCAGCAGAGCGTCACCCCGGTGCAGCGCAGCGGCACGCTGTTCCGCGCGCGCTTCGTGGGGTTGTCGGCGGAGCAGGCCTCGGCCGCCTGCGGGCGGCTGTCGGGGGCGGGCATGCCGTGCTTCACCGTGCCGCCGGGATCGTAGCCGGACCGGCGCTCGCCGGCGCCGCGGCGGGTTCGGCGGCCACCCGCGCCGCGGCCGAACGCATTGCCGCCAGCCACGCTCGCCACACCACGATGACCTCCGGCGGACCGTCGTGCTCGGGTGTGGCTCAGCCGATCGCCGAGATCGCCTCGGCGATCGTGCCGACCTTGGCCACGGGGCGCAGCGCCTCGACCGCGATCCGGTGCGTCTCGGGGTCGAAGGCGGCGCAGCCGTCGGACAGCAGGGTGACCTCGAAGTCGCGCACCGCCGCGTCGCGCACGGTGCTGGCGACGCCGCCATTGGTCACGATCCCGGCGACCAGCAGCCGCTTCACGCCGGCGCGGGCCAGCACCCATTCCAGCCGGCTCATGTAGAAGGCGGAGAAGGCGACCTTCTCCACCGCAATGTCGGCGGGCCCCAGCGTGTCCACCTGGGCGTGGCCCCAGCCTCCCGGCACGAAGTCGCCCTTCGCCAGGAACGGCCGCAGCTTCTTCAGGTGGGGCGAGATAAAGGGCTCGCCGCCGCGGCCGGGCACCAGCGTGAAATGCGTGGATACGACCCAGCCGCCGGCGGCGCGCATCGCGTCGACCAGCGGCTTCAGCCGCGCGGGGAGCGCGGCGATCTCCGCGTTGCCCTGGCCGGCGCGGCCATAGGCGCCGTCGGGATGAATGAAGTCGTTCTGCAGGTCGCAGAGCAGCAGGGCGCAGTCGGACCAGGAACTCATGCCGGTACTCCGGTGGCGTCGGGGATCGGGTCGGCGGGTCGGACGGGGGAGGTCACGGCGGCACTCGTCCCGGGTCGGAGATCAGTTCGCCGCACCTTCCGGCTCCAGGATCAGGTTGCCGAACCGGTCGACGCGGCCCTGGTGGCCGGGTTCGACCAGGATCGTGGTGTCCGGCTGCTCCAGCACGGCCGGGCCCGCGATGCAGGCGCCGACCGGGAGCAGCAGGCGATCGAACACCGGCACCTCCTGCCAGGTGCCGACCCAGACGCGGCGGGGGTCGCGGCGGGCGGCGTCGAGGCTGGCGTCCGGATCGGGGGCGAGCGAGAGCAGGTCGATCTTCGGCCGCCGCCCGGTCACGGCGGTACGCAGGTTCAGCACCCGCACCTGCGCCCCCGGCAGCAGCCGTCCATAGGCGCCGCCATAGGCACGCTCGAACGCGGCCAGCAGCGCCGCCTGTGTCACCGGCCCCGACCCGTCCGGCGCGAGGTCGAGGCGGACCGCGACGGTGTGGGTCTGGCCGAGATAGCTCATGTCGAGCTCATGCGTGACGCTGCGGCCGGTGAAGGCGACGCCGGCGCGGTCGAGCAGGGCGGAGAGGTCGGCCACCGCTGCGTCCATCTCGGCCCGCAGCGCCTCGGGCTCGATCGCGGCGAGCAGCCGGTTCAGCGTGCGCACCCGGTCGTGCCGCATGTCGGCGATGACGCAGCCCAGCGCGGACGTCACGCCGGGGTAGCGGGGCACCAGGGCGCGGGCGAGGCCCACCTCGCGGATCAGCGCCCCGGCATGCAGCGCGCCGCCGCCGCCGAACGGCATCAGGCTGAACCGCTTCGGGTCATGGCCGCGCTCGATCGACACGAGGCGCAGCGCGGAGGCCATGCGCGCATTGGCGACGCGCAGGATCGCCGCCGCGGCGTCGGTCGCGTCGAGGCCGAGGGGGCGGCCCACGTCGCGCAGGATGGCGTCGGCGGCGGCGTCGCGGTCGAGGCGGGCGAGCTTGCCGCCGATCGGCCGCTCCGCATTGATGCGGCCCAGCACCACGTTGGCGTCGGTCACGGTGGGGCGGGTGCCGCCGGCGGCGTAGCAGACCGGGCCGGGGACGGAGCCCGCGCTGTCCGGCCCGACCTGCAGCAGCCCCGCCGCGTCGACCCGCGCGATGGAGCCGCCGCCGGCGCCGATCGTGGTGATCTCGATCATCGGCGTGCGCACGACGAGGCCGAAATCGATCGTGCTCTGCGCGGCGAGTGCCGGTTCGCCGCCTGCAACCAGGGAGACGTCGAACGACGTGCCGCCGACATCGCCGGTGATCACGTCGGGGAAGCCGGCTTCGGTCGCGATATGCGCGGCTGCGATCACGCCGGCGGCGGGGCCCGAGAGCGCGGTGCGCACGGGCAGGCGCTGCGCCGTCTCGACGCTCATGACGCCGCCGTTCGACTGCACGATCAGGAACTCGCCGCCGAACCCGCCATCGCGCAGGCGCGCATCCAGCGTGGACAAATAGGACCCGACGACCGGCTGCAGCACCGCGTTCAGCGCGGCCGTGCTGGTCCGCTCGAATTCGCGGATCTCGGGCAGGATGTCGCTGGAGATGGTGATGTCGCCATTCGGCCAGACCTCGCGCGCGGCGGCGAGGGCCGCGCGCTCGTTCGCGGGATTGGCGTAGCTGTGCAGGAACACGATGCACAGCGCGCGGGCGCCGGCGTCGCGCAGGCGGGCGGCGGCGGCCCGCACCGCATCGGGATCGACCGGGGTGTGGATGCTGCCATCGGCCAGCGTGCGTTCGGGCACCTCTTCGCGCAGGTCGCGCTCGATCACCGGGACGAAGTTGCCGGTGAGCCCCCAGGTCTGGCGGCGGTCGCGACGGCGCATCTCCAGCACGTCGCGGAAACCCTGGGTGGTGATCAGCCCGGCGCGGGCGCCCTTGCGCTCGAGCAGCGCGTTGGTGCCGACCGTGGTGCCGTGCACGATCGCGGAGATGTCCGGCAGGGGAGCGAGGCCGATGATGCCGTCGGCGAAGCCGGCCGCTTCCTGGCCGCGGGTGCTGGGCACCTTGCCGACGCGGGCGCGGCCAGTCGCTTCGTCGAACAGGAACAGGTCGGTGTAGGTGCCGCCGACATCGACGCCGACGACGAGCCGCCCGCCGCTCACGACACGTATCCCAGGCGATGGTCGCGCGCCGCCGCCTCGGGATCGCGCCGCGCCGGATCGCCGCGCCCGCCCCCGCCGGGGCTCTCGAGCCGGATGCGGTCGCCGCGTTCGAGCTGCACGCCGACGACCTTGGAGCCCAACGGCGGGGTCTCCCACCCGTCGTCGCGGCGATAGGCGATGTGGTTTGGCGCGCCGTCACCGCCGCCCAGCACGCCCTTGGGCGCGAAGCGGGCGCGTTCGGCGAACACGAAGGCCTCGGCGTGTTCTTCCAGCAGCTCGATCTCGTAGACCGCGCCGAGGCCGCCGCGCTGCTCGCCGGCGCCGCCGGAATCCGGACGCAGGGCCCATTGCGTGTAGCGGACGGGGTAGGCGGCTTCCATCACCTCGACCGGCGGGATGATGGCGGTCGCGATCGGCGGGTTGCCGTGGCTGAGCCCGTCGCCTTCCGGCGTGCCGCCATGGCCGCCGCCGAAGAACTGGAACAGCACCCAGCGCCGCCCGTCGGCGCGCGTTCCGGCGATGCTGAGTGCGTTGATCGTGCCGTAGGCGTTGCCGCAGGCGCGGTCGGGGCGGATGCGGGCGAAGGCGGAGAACAGCACGTCGATGATGCGCAGGATCGTCTCGGTGTAGCCGCCGACCGGCTTCGGGCGTTCGGCGTCGAGCAGGGAGCCGGCGGGCACGATCACCTCGATCGGGTCCATCACGCCGGAATTGGCCGCGACCTCGGGGAAGAGGTGCTTCAGTGCCACGTAGACGGACGCGACCGTGGTGGCGCGGCTGATGTTCACGGGCCCCGCGCAGGCGGGGGAGGAGCGGGAGAAGTCGAGCGTGAGCCGCTCCCCCTGCTTGGTGATGTCGCAGGCGATCCGCAGCGGCTCGTCGGTGCGGCCATCGTTGTCGAGGAAGTCCTCCTGCGACCACGTGCCGTCCGGGAGCGTGGCGATCTCGGCGCGGATCTGCGTGGCGGCGCGCGCCTGCAGCTCGCGCAGCGCCTCGGCCACGGTGTCGGGCGTGTATTCGTCGAGCAGCACGGCCAGCCGCGCGACGCCGAGGTCGAGCGCGGAGAGATGGGCCTGCAGGTCGCCGTAGGCGACGTCCGGCAGGCGCGAGGCGGCGAGGACGATGTCGAGGATGTCCTGGTTCAGCGCGCCGGCGCGGTAGAGGCGGACGGGCGGGATCAGCACGCCCTCCTGGAAATACTCGGTGGCGGCCGGGTTGTAGTTGCCGGGCACCGCGCCGCCCACGTCGTGCCAATGCCCGACGCTGCCCAGCCAGCAGAAGATGCGGCCGTCGCGGAAGCAGGGGCGGATCAGGCGCAGGTCGGAGAGATGCGTGCCGCCGAGATAGGGGTCGTTGAAGATGAACACGTCGCCATCGGCGGCGTCGGGGAACTTGTCGATCACCGCCTTCGTCGCGAAGGCCATGACACCCACGAAGATCGGCAGGCCGAACTTGCCCTGGATCAGCGTCGCGCCGGTGGCCGCGTCATACAGGCCGTGGCAGGCGTCGTGCGCCTCGGCGATCGTGGGGTTGAAGGCGCTGCGGAACAGCGTGGCATCCATCTCGTCGGCGATGCCTTCCAGCCGGCCCTTCAGCACGGCCAGGGTGACGGGATCCATCGGGTCAGCGCTCCGTCTCGTAGTCGCGTCCGCGCTGCAGGATGTCGGGGGTTCCGAGCAGCGCGTTGAGGCCGGTGAAGTCGAGCATGCGGTCGCGGAAGGCGGCGGTGGTGCCGTCCTGGTGCAGCGTCGCGAAATAGTCCTGCAGGGTGCGGGCGAGGGCGCGCACGGTGCCGCCTGGGAAGATCACGACGCGGTAGCCGATCTGCTGCAGGTCCTGCACGGAGGCGAGTGGGGTCTTGCCGCCTTCGACCATGTTTGCGAGCAGCGGCACGCGGGCGCCGAAGCGCGCGACGATCGCGTCCATCTGGGCGCGGCTCTCGGGCGCCTCGATGAACAGCACGTCGGCGCCGGCATCGACATAGGCCTCGGCGCGGTCGAGCGTGGCGTCGAAGCCTTCGACCGCGATCGCGTCGGTGCGCGCGACGATGAGCGCCTGGTCGCGCACGCTGCGGGCGGCGCGGAGCTTGCCGGCCATCTCGGAAGCCGGGATCAGCGCCTTGTCCTGCAGGTGGCCGCAGCGCTTGGGAAAGGACTGGTCCTCGAGCTGGATGGCGGCGGCGCCGGCGCGTTCGAGCGTGCGGACGGTGCGCTCGACGTTGAGCGCGTTGCCCCATCCGGTGTCGGCATCGACGATCACCGGGGTCGCGACGCGGTCGGTGATGCGGGCGAGGGTGTCGGCGACCTCGGTCATGCCGACCAGGCCGATATCGGGGCTGCCCAGGCGCGTGTAGGCGATGGAGGCGCCGGAGAGGTAGAGCGCTTCGAACCCGGCCGCGGCGGCGAGTGCGGCGGAGAACGCGTCGTAGACGCCGGGGCAGAGCAGGGCGGTTTGCGCCTGCAGCCTGGTGCGCAGCGGCGAGGCCGTCATCGAAGGTCCTCGGGAAGTTGTCCTATTTGTAGGACATCATGGCGCAGCGCTTGTCAATGCGCCAGCCGCCAGCCGCCAGCCGCCAGCCGCCGCGCGGCCGGGTGGCTCGGGTCAGCGCGGGCGGCGCACCCAGGCGATGATGGCGGCGTGGATGAGCAGGGCGGCGCCGAGGCCGATCGCGTGCTGCAGCGGCGTGGCCTGCCCGGTCTGCTGCACGTCCCACAGCGCCGCGCCGCCGACCGGCAGGAACAGCACGATGCTGGTCACGAGGCCCGGGTTGTAGCGGCGCAGGACGAGCCCGGCCGCGATGTGGACGACGGCGTTGACCAGCACGCCGTAGATCGCGATCAGGCCGAAGCCAATCCCGGCCGTGGCGGCCAGCCAGATCGCGACCACGTCGACCGCCCAGACGCCGCCGATGTTGATCACGCAGACGGCGCGGGGGGACAGCACCTCCTGTCCGTGGCCGATCTGCGCGTTGACGAAGCGGCGGAACCGGTCGGCGTCGTGCTCCTCGAACTGGTGGAGCATGTAGAGCGGCAGTTGCGCGATGGTCAGCAGCAGCGCCCAGGAGATGGCGCCGGCGAGCAGCGGGAGCAGGGCGAACAGCATGACCCCGGCGAGGAACCCGCCATAGACCCAGTTCCGCGCGAGCCGGTCGATCATGCCGCCGCGCGGCGCGGCTGGCATCATCGTCCCGTCGCTCCGCAAGCCGGCCATCGGCGGGGACTCAGGCGAGCTGTTCGCCGCCGAAGCGGCGCCAGGCGCTCATCTGGATCGCCGAGGTCAGGCAGTGCACGACCACCGGCTTCGTCTTCACCGCGAAGGCGCGGGCGATGCCGTCGGCGATCTCGGCCTCGGTGCGGATGGTGATGCCCTCCGCCCCGAAGGATCGGCCCCAGGCGGCGAAGTCGGGGTTGGTGAGCTTGGTCGCCTCCATGAACTTCCGCTCCGGGTAGCGGACGTAGGAGTGCATGCCGATCGTCCCGTACATCGAGTTGTCCGAGATGATCAGGATCGGCGCGCCGCCATACTGGCAGGCGGTCGCGAGCTCGTTGCCCATCATCAGCGCGCCGCCGTCGCCCACGAAGGCGACGACCTGCTTGCCCGGCCGGCGGAGCGTCGCGGCCACCGCCATCGGCATGCCCGACCCCATCGCGCCGACGACCGAGGACAGGAACTCCTGCCCCGGACGGAAGCCGATGTAGCGATGGATGTAGGAGCCGAAATTGCCCGCATCCGAGGTCACCACGGCGTCGTCGGCCAGGTGCTTGTCGACCTCGCAGACGACCGCGGCGAAGTTGATGCCGTCGGGCGCCGGGTCCCAGGTCTTCTCCAGCAGCGAGAGGTGGATCTTGTGCAGCCCGTCCACCCAGCCGCGCCGGCGGGCGGCATCGGCGGGGACGGGCAGGGCGAGCAGCGCCTTCAGCACCTCGTATGGATCGGCCGGGATGCCGAGATCGGGGCGCCAGACGCGGCCGACCTCGTTCGGGTCGGGCCAGACATGCACCAGCGGCACCTGCGGCTGCGGCGCGCTGGGGAAGGTGTAGGACTGGCTGACCGTGTCGGTGAGCCGCTCGCCCAGCGCGACCACGAGGTCGGACCGCTTCATCTCGTCGATCAGCGGCTTCGGCACGCGGATGCCCATGTAGCCGCCATAGTTCGGGTGCCGCGCGTCGAACAGCTGCGGCCGGCGATGGGTCGGGCTGATCGGCAGCACCCAGCTCTCCGAGAGCTGCCGCAGCGCCCCATAGGCCGCCTGGTCGTGCAGCGTGTCGGCGAGCAGCGCGCCGCCCGCCAGGATCAGCGGTCGTTCCGCCTTCGCCAGCATGTCGGCGAGCCGCGCGAGGTCGTCGCTGCGCGGACCGGCGACGACCCGCGGGCGCGGCTGGTCGAGCGTCGCGTTGGTCGCCTCGTCGAAGATGTCCTCGGGTAGGATCACCGCCACCGGGCCGGGCGTGCCGGCCTCGGCAAGATGGAAGGCGCGGGCGATGGATTCCGAGGCCTGTTCGGGCTCGTTCACCTCGATCACGCTCTTGGTCACGTCGGAGAGCAGCTTGGAGTAGTTCTGCTCCTGCAGCGCCTGGCGGCCGAAATCCTTGCGCTCCACCTGGCCGATCAGCATCACCATCGGCGTCGCGTCGTGGAAGGCGGAGTGCAGCGCGACCATGGCGTTGGCGAGGCCGGGCCCGCGCGAGACGATGCAGACGCCCGCGCGAGGCCGCAGGCGCCCGTCGGCCGCGGCCATGAACCCGGCGCCGCCCTCGTGCCGGCAGACGATCATGCGGATCGAGTTGCGCTCCGACAGGACCGAGGTCAGGCCGACATAGCTCTCCCCGGGGACGCAGAAGATCTGGTCGACGTCATGCGCTTCCAGGCTGTCCGCCAGCAGGCGGGCGACGGTAATGGTCATCTCGGCGCGTCTCCATCTTTCGTTCTTGGTGGCGCGCGGGTCGCATCGCGCCCTGGTTGCTGACGACGCGCGGATCGTGTCGCGCGGTGGGCTTCACCGGGCCGGGCAGCGGACCAGCGGGTAGGGGAACTCGCGGCAGTTGGGGAAGGCGATCTGGTCGTCGCCGCGCTTCTGCACGCGCAGCAGGTCGGGGCTGCCGCAGCCGAAGCCGGGCTCCGGCGCCTGCACCGACCCGCCCAGGCCGAAGGCGCCGCCGCTCATCGGGCTCTGCAGCGGCTGGCTCAGGCGGAACTCGACCCCGCCGGCGACGGCGCGCACGGTCTCGACCAGCCGCTGCTGGTAGGTGACGTCGGTGGGGGAGGCGCGCAGCACGGCATCCCGCGTGAAGATGACGGTGGGTGCGGCCAGGCATTCCTGCGCCGTGAGCGTCACCGGCGGCGGGAAGATCCCGCCTGTCCAAGCGCCATACAGGAAGGCATGCGGCAGAGCCGCCTGGCCTTGCCCGGCGGGCGCCGGGGTGGATTGCGCGGCGGCCGAGCCGGCGAGGGCGACCGCGAGAAGGGCGGGGATCAGGGCGCGATGCATGACCGCACGATAGGGCGGGGGGGCGGGCGTGACCAGCCGGTCCGGGTCACGGGAACGCCGGTTCCGGGAGACGGGGTTGTGGTCTATGAGCCGCGCATGTTGCACCGCTTCTATGCCCGCACGCTGGCTCTGGCCGGTTCCCGGAACGCGCCCTGGTGGCTCGCCGCGATCGCCTTCGCAGAGAGCAGCTTCTTCCCGATCCCGCCCGACGTGCTGCTGATCCCGATGGCGCTGGCCCGCCCGGCGCGAGCCTGGCGCCTCGCCGCCATCTGCACCGTCGCCAGCGTCCTGGGCGGTGCGCTCGGGTATTGGATCGGCTACGCGGTGTTCGACCAGCTCGCCCGGCCGGTGATCCAGTTCTACGGCTATGGCGACCGGTTCGCCGCGTTCCAGGCGATGTATGCGCAGTACGGGCTGTGGGTGATCCTGATCAAGGGGCTCACGCCGATCCCGTACAAGATCGTCACCATCGCCTCCGGCGCGGCGCATTTCGACTTCTGGCTGTTCATGGCGGCGAGCCTGGCGACGCGCGGCGCGCGGTTCTTCATGGTGGCGGCGCTGATCCGCCTGTTTGGCGATCCGGTGCGGGACTTCATCGAGCGCCGGCTGACGCTGGTGACGACGCTGGTCGCGGCGGGGATCATCGGCGGGTTCGTGCTGCTGCGGTTCCTGTAGGGGGCGGTCTGGGCGTCGTCCCCCGGCGGCGCCCCGCAAGGTGGCGCCCCCCTACCGGTGTCATGGCCGGCCTTGTGCCGCCCCCGTGTCATGGCCGGCCTTGTGCCGGCCATCCACGGCTTCGTGCCTGCCGCTCCCGTGTCATGGCCGGCCCTGTGCCGACCATCCACGGCTTCGTGGCCCGTGGAAAGTCGTGGATGGCCGCGACGAGCGCGGCCATGACACAGGCGCGCAGGGCGCCCCGTCACCCCGGGGTCAGCGTGATCCGCAGTTCCGCCGCGGCGTCCACCGCCTCCTTCGAATAGAGCATCGGCACGTACTCGCCCCGCGCCCAGAGCGGGCCGAGATCGTCGTAGTGCGGGGACGAGGGGTTGCCCGACTGGCCCGGCGTGTTGATCACCTTCGACTGGTCCCAGGCGCCGACGTCCACCACCATGCGGAACGAGGCGCCGACCGTCAGCCGGAAGTCGGTGCCGCGATACGTGGTGTTCATCGGCGTGGACCCCGACCCGCCGGTCGGCAGCTTGCCGACGTCCCGGAACGTCGCCGGATCAGCGACGCGCGACAGCACGTGCGGGAAATAGCCGTGATGCAGCGCGCCCCACCGCCAGCCCGCCGGGTCATTGCCCAGCAGCCGGCGGCAGGTCGCCATCGCATCGCGCAGCGTCGCCT
Source organism: Rhodospirillales bacterium 69-11 (assembly GCA_001898425.1). Taxonomy (GTDB): domain Bacteria; phylum Pseudomonadota; class Alphaproteobacteria; order Acetobacterales; family Acetobacteraceae; genus Rhodopila. Next base: position 21,995 of record MKTV01000097.1, on the reverse strand, counting down.
CGATCAGCCCGCCAAGCCGGCCGCCCTCCAGCAGCGCCAGCATCGTCTCGTTGTCGCCCGGCGCCAGCAGCGGCCGCGCGATCGGATCCTGCGTCACCGTGTCGAGCAGCGTGGGCTTCAGGTGCTTCACCCACCACACCTCGAACAGCGCCGCAGCAGCCGAGTCGACGCGGAGCTGGAAGTCCCAGTCCCGCAACAGGGCCAGCGCCTCGGCGGGCTCCGTCATCCCGGCGAGCAGCGGGGCCACCCGCCGCGCCGGGACGGAGAACACGTCGCATTGCAGCGCCATCGAATCGGCCACGCTGTGCTTCGGCTGCGCGTCCAGCACCTCGTGAATGCGGGTCGAGCGCGACCGTTCCGCCCACTCGAAGCCCAGCTTGCGTTCGCTCGCCGGGTAGTCGGCCGGCATGTTCATCTCGTTCGCCGTGGCCACGAACCCCCGCGCGGGGTTGATCACGCGGGGCAGGTCCTCGAGCGGATGGAATCCGTCCCACTCGTAGCGGCCGTCGCCGGGGACCGGCAGCAGCCCGTCCCAGTTCGGCCGCCGCGGGGTCTTGCCGACCGCGAACCAGCCGATATCGCCCGCCTGGTCGGCGCAGATCTGGTTGACGGTGGGCGCGTGCCAGTGCCGCAGCACCTCGCCGAACGCGGCGACCGACCCGGCGGTCATGTAGGCGAGCCGGCCCATGTAGGCGCTGGTGCCGGGTTCGCTCCATACCGACCGCACCGCGAAGGCGCGGCGGCGGTCGGGATCCGCGTGGACCACCGGCCCGTGGCGGGTGAAGCGCAGCGTGATCACCTCCGGCGCCTCGCCGCGCACCGGGATCGCCTCCTGCAGCACCGTCATCCGCTCCCACCCGTCGCCATAGCGGTACTGGTCGGGATCGTCGGGGTGGGTCTCGTAGACGTAGAGATCCTCCTGATCCATCGGGAAGATGGTCAGGCCGAACGCGATCCGGTCGTTGTGGCCGATGAACACACCCGGCGTCGGCGGCTCCGTCGCGCCGATCACGTCCAGGCCGGGCGCCGTCAGGTGCACCACGTAGCGCACCGACGGGTTGCGGTACTCGCGGTGCGGGTCGGAGGCGAGGACCGGCCGCCCCGTCGCGGTGCGCGCGCCCGAGACCACCCAGTTGTTGGAGCCCTGGGCCGAGGCGTCCTGCATCACCTCGTCGAAATCGTTGACCTTGGTCCAGGTCCAGGCCTGGGCGCGCGTCGAGGCCAGCCGTTCGGGGCTGATATCCGGATCGACGGTCGCCAGCCAGTAGACGTCCAGCACCTCGGGCGGGATGTCCGCCGGGTCCAGGCCCTCGGGCAGGCGCAGGGTCCAGGCCGGCTCCAGGTTCTTGCGGGCGAGGTCCGCCTCCAGCCCGGCCCGCGCCGCGACCTGAGCCCGCGCCGCCTCCTGCTCCACATTGCGGGACAGGGCGTGGGAGCGGACGCGCAGCACGTCCTCCGGCGCCCAGCGGGCCGGGGTGAGGTGCATCGCGGCGAACTCGGGCGGCAGCAGGGACGGATCCTGGGCGGCGAGGTCCACGTAGGCATTGATGCCCGCGGCGAAGGCGGTGCAGATCGCCTGCGTCTCCTCGTTGCCGTAGGCGTTCCATTCGGCCTGCATGTCGCCGCGATAGACGAACAGCCGCGCCGCACGGTCCTGCGCGACGAAGCCCGGGCCGTAATCCCCGGCCATCAGCCCGAGTCCGCGCTTGCGCCAGAGGTCGATCTGGAACAGCCGGTCGCGGGCGATGTTGAAACCTTGCACAAAATACACGTCGTGCTGGCTGGCGGCCCGGATGTGGGGAATCCCCCAGCGATCGACCACGATCTCGGCCCGCTGCTCCAGCCCGGGAACCCGGTAATCCGCCGTCTGCACCATCGTCTGCCCTCCGTCGCTCCCCCGGTGATACGCTCGGGACGGGCGGTGGACAAATCGCCGGACGCGGCGTGGAGCAGGCCGGCCGGGGTCCGGTCGCACGCCAACCGTTCCCCCCGGCCCCGCTTCCTGCTAGCAAGCCCGGCCTGGAGGCCTCACACAAGTCGATGTTCGATTTCGCCTGGTCGGAAATTGCGCTGATCGCCGCCGTCGCGCTCGTCGTGATCGGCCCGAAGGACATGCCGGTCGCCATCCGCGCCGTGACCGGCATGATCAAGAAGGCACGCCGCATGGCGTCCGAGTTCCAGACCCATGTCGACGAGATGATGAAGGACGCGGACCTGCACGACGTCCGCAACTCCATCAACGAGATCCGCAACTTCGACGTGCGCGGCGCGGTCGAGCGGGCGGTAGACCCGGATCGCTCCCTGCGGAGCACGTTCGACGACCCGCTGGTGCCGCCGACCACCTACCAGCCGTCCTCGGACACCGCCGGGGTGACCGCCGCCCCGGTGACGGAGGTGACGGCCGAACCGGTGCCCCCGCCCGAAGTGTCCGGCGACGACCTCGCGCCGCCCGAAGTGTCGGGCGCCGACCTCGCGGAACCCGCCCTGCCCGAGATCCCGGCCTGGGTGCCGCCCGACCTGGTGCCGCCGGACCGCCTGGCCGCACACGCGCCCGTGCCGGAACCGGCGCCGGCCGTGCCCGACGCGCCGGCCTTCATCCCGCCCGCGGCCGTGCGCCAGCAGCGATCGTCGCCGCGCGCCTGACCGCCCGGCCCCCGCAACCCCGAGACGAGACCGAACGTGGCAGACTCCGAAAAGGAAGACCCGATCGACGACAAGCCGATGCCGCTGCTCGAGCATCTGATCGAGCTGCGCCGACGGCTGCTGTGGTCCGTGGTCGCCTTCCTGGTCTGCTTCGCCGGGGCCTACTACGTCGCGGACGACATCTACTACTTCCTGGCCAAGCCGCTGGCGGACATCCTGCGCGAGCAGGGCAACCCCGACCCGCATCTGATCTACACCCAGCTCTACGAGGCGTTCTTCACCCGCATCAAGGTCGCCTTCTTCGGCGGCGGGTTCGTCGCCTTCCCGATCATCGCCGCGCAGATCTGGCTGTTCGTCGCCCCCGGCCTGTACCGCAGCGAGAAGCGCGCCCTGCTGCCCTTCCTGTGCGCGACGCCGATCCTGTTCGTGGCCGGCGCGGCGCTCGCCTATTTCTTCGTCTTCCCGTTCGCGTGGCGCTTCTTCGCCTCCTTCCAGTCGAACACCGGCGGCGGCGGCGTCCCGATCGAGCTGCTGCCACGCGTGGGCGAATACCTCGATCTGGTGATGAAGCTGATTTTCGCCTTCGGCATCACCTTCCAGCTGCCGGTCGCGCTGACCCTGATGGCCAAGGTGGGGATCACGTCGTCCGCCGCGCTGAAGCGGTTCCGCCGCTACGCCTTCGTGGGGATGTTCGTCATCGCGGCCATTCTCGCGCCGCCCGACATCATCACCCAGATCGGGCTCGCCGTGCCGCTGATCGCGCTCTACGAGATATCCATCCTCTGCGCCAAATTCGTCGAACCCAAGCCGGTGGAGGTCTAGGACCATGCACGACATCCGCGCCATTCGTGCCGACGCGGCCGCGTTCGACGCGGCGCTGGGCCGACGCGGATTGTCGCCGGCCTCGCCGCAGATCCTGGCGCTGGATGGCGAGCGCCGCGCCGCACTGACCGCCCTGCAGGAGAAGCAGGCCCGCCGCAATGCGCTCGCCCGCGAGGTGGGCCAGGGCAAGCGCGCCGGCGCCGACACCAGCGCGCTGGAGGCGGAGGCCACGGCGCTGCGCACCGAGATGGAGGGCCTGGAAGCCCGCGCGGCCGAACTGGACCGCGCCGTGACGGGACTGCTGGAGAGCCTGCCCAACACCCTGGACGCCGACGTGCCCGACGGCCCGGACGAGAGCGCCAACGTCGTGCTGCATCAGGTCGGCGAACCGCGCGACCTCGGCTTCCAGCCGAAGCAGCATTTCGAACTCGGCGAAGCGCTCGGCATGATGGACTTCGCGACCGCCGCGAAGCTCGCCGGCGCCCGCTTCACCGTCCTGCGCGGACCGCTCGCCCGCCTCGAGCGCGCGCTCGGGCAGTTCATGATCGACCTGCATACGACCCAGCATGGCTATACCGAGATGGTGGTGCCCTCGCTGGTCAACGATGCGACGCTCTACGGCACCGCCCAGCTGCCGAAATTCGCCGAGGACAATTTCCGCACCACCGACGGCCGCTGGCTGATCCCCACGGCCGAGGTCCCGCTGACCAACACCGTCGGCGGGGAGATCGTGCCCGAGAAGGCGCTGCCGATCCGCATGACCGCGCTGACCGACTGCTACCGCAGCGAGGCCGGCGCGGCAGGGCGCGACACCCGCGGCATGCTGCGCCAGCACCAGTTCCGCAAGGTCGAGATGGTCTCCATCGCGCATCCCGACCACAGCGCCGCCGAACACGAGCGGATGACGCAGTGCGCCGAGCAGGTGCTGAAGCTGCTGGAAATCCCGTTCCGCCGTGTCGTGCTCTCCAGCGGCGATACGGGCTTCGCCGCCGCCAAGACCTTCGACCTGGAAGCCTGGTTGCCCGGCCAGCAGGCCTGGCGGGAGATCAGCTCCTGCTCCAACTGCCGCGACTTCCAGGCGCGCCGCATGAACGCGCGGTTCCGCGGCGGGGCGGACGGCAAGGCCGTCGCTCATGTCCACACGCTGAACGGCTCGGGCGTCGCGGTCGGCCGCGCGATGATCGCGGTGATGGAGAACCACCAGCAGGCGGACGGCTCGATCCTGGTGCCCGAGGTGCTGTGGCCCTACATGGGCGGGGTGCAGCGGATCGCGGCGGCGTGACCTCTTCCGCCAACGTGTCGTGACCTCTTCCGCCAACGTGTGAGGACGGCCGTTCCGCTTCGGCGCAACGGCTTCGACCCTCGAGCGTTCTCCCAGGCAGTGCCGCGCCCAAAGCGCGGTCCCGTCCTGTTGGGAGTACCGCGCATGGCCGCCGATCCGTCTACCCCGAAACTGTCCTCCGCCCAGATTGCCGACGCGAAGATCCAACGCGGTCAGGGTGGTGAAACGCACCAGGTCGCCGAAGGTGACGTCCCCGTCCTGACGACGCAGCAGGGCGTGCCCGTTGCCGACGACCAGAACACGCTCCGCGCCGGCGCGCGGGGCCCGGCACTGCTCGAGGATTTCCACTTCCGCGAGAAGATTTTCCACTTCGACCACGAACGCATCCCGGAGCGCGTCGTCCACGCCCGCGGCTATGGCGCGCACGGGTTCTTCGAGACCACCGACACCCTGTCCGACGTCACCCGCGCCGACATCTTCCAGCGCAAGGGCGAGCGCACGCCGGTGTTCGTGCGCTTCTCCACCGTGGCGGGGAACAAGGGGTCGGCCGACGTCGCGCGCGACGTGCGCGGCTTCGCAACCAAGTTCTACACGAAGGAGGGCAACTGGGATCTCGTCGGCAACAACATCCCGGTCTTCTTCATCCAGGATGCGATCAAGTTCCCCGACCTGATCCATGCCGCGAAGCAGGAGCCGGATCGCGACTTCCCGCAGGCGCAGACGGCCCATGACAATTTCTGGGACTTCATCTCGCTGAGCCCGGAAGCGATGAACATGGCGCTGTGGATCATGTCCGACCGGACGATCCCCCGCTCTTTCCGGTTCATGGAGGGATTCGGCGTCCACACCTTCCGCTTCGTCGACGCGAAGGGCAATTCCACCTTCGTCAAGTTCCACTGGAAGCCGAAGCTCGGCATGCAGTCGGTCGTCTGGAACGAGGCGCTGAAGCTGAACGGCGCGGATCCGGACTTCCACCGGCGCGACCTGTGGGACGCGATCACCACCGGCAACTTCCCCGAGTGGGAGATGGGCGTGCAGCTCTTCGACGAGGAGTTCGCGCGGAATTTCGACTTCGACGTGCTGGATGCGACGAAGATCATCCCGGAGGAGATCATTCCGGTCCGTCGGGTCGGCCGGCTCGTGCTCGACCGCATGGTGGACAATTTCTTTGCGGAAACCGAGCAGGTGGCGTTCTGCACACAGAACGTGGTGCCGGGGATCGATTTCACGAACGATCCGCTGCTGCAGGGGCGCAATTTCTCCTACCTCGACACGCAGCTGAAGCGGCTGGGCGGCCCGAACTTCACGCACCTGCCGATCAATGCGCCGAAATGTCCGTTCCACAGCTTCCAGCAGGACGGCCACATGGCGTTCCGCAATCCGAAGGGGCGGGCGAATTACGAGCCGAACTCGTGGGGCGGCGAAGCCGGTGGCCCGCGCGAGTCTCCGGAGCGCGGCTTCCGCAGCTATCAGGAGACGGTCAGCGGCGACAAGCTGCGCGTCCGCCCCGAACTGTTCGCCGACCACTACAGCCAGGCGCGGCAGTTCTACCTGAGCCAGACGAAGATCGAGCAGACCCACATCAAGAACGCCTTCGTCTTCGAGCTGAGCAAGGTCGAGACGCCGGCGATCCGCGCCCGCATGGTGTCGCACCTGCTCAACGTCGATGAGGATCTGGCGAAGATGGTGGCCGACGGTCTGGGCCTGAAGGACCTGCCGAAGGCGGCCCCGCCCGCGCGGCCGGTCAAGACGGACCTGAAGCCCTCCAAGGCGTTGAGCATCATCGAGAACGGTCCTTCGTCCTTTGCCGGCCGCAAGATCGGCGTGCTGGTCACCGACGGCGTCGACGCCGCCATGCTGGGTGCGCTGCAGAAGGCGGCCGAGGCGGAGGGCGCGATGGTGGAGCTGGTCGCACCCAAGGTCGGCGGTGTGACGATGAGCGACGGCAAGATGATGCCTGCGAAGCAGAAGGTGAACGGCGGCCCGTCGGTGCTGTATGACGCGGTGGCCGTGCTCGTCTCGGAGGAGGGGGCGAAGCTGCTCTCGCAGGAAGCGACGGCGAAGGACTTCCTGAACGACGCCTATGCCCATGCCAAGTTCATCGCCCACGTTCCCGCGGCCGCGCCCTTGTTCCAGAAGGCGGGGCTCACGGACATGGATGGCGGCTTCGTCGCGTTGAACAAGGCGGGCGATGCGAAGGCCTTCGTCCAGGCCTGCCGCGCCGTGCGCTTCTGGGAGCGCGAGGCGAAGGTCCACGCGGTCTAGAGTGCTTCCGCGCCGGCCCCGTGCCGGCACCCCGCACGCTCGCCGTGTCGGGCAGCAGGCCGCGCCCCCGTGTCGTGGCCGGCCTCGTGCCGGCTTTCCACGGCGGGCACCAGGCCGCGCCCCCGTGTCGTGGCCGGCCTCGTGCCGGCCTTTCACGGCGGGCACCAGGCCGCGCCCCCGTGTCATGGCCGCCGCAGGGCGGCCATCCACGACTTCGTGCCTCGCAAAACGTCGTGGATGGCCGGCACGAGGCCGGCCATGACGGAGTGGCTGGCACGTGGCCCGCATGACAGGGTGGTCGGCCCGGCAATACCGGGGTGGCGCGGGCCCTTCCGCGCCTACTCCCGCCGCGCCTCGAGGGTCTTGCGCGCGCTCGACACGTCGCCGGCCGTAACCGCGGGCGCCGCGTTCCCCCAGGCGTTCCGCACATAGGTGGCGACGGCCGCCACCTGCGCGTCGGTCAGCTCCCACGAGAAAGCCGGCATCGCGGGGGCGGTGGGCGCAAGCCGCGTCTGCACGGCGCGGGTGCCGTTCAGGATCACGTGCAGCACCGATAACGGATTCTCCGCCTCGACCGTCGGGCTCGCCGACAGCGTCGGGAAGAGCCGCGCGATCCCTTCGCCGTTCATCGTGTGGCAGGCGGCGCACTTGTCGACGTAGATCGCTTCCCCCGCCCGCATGACAGGGTCCTTTGCATCCATCGGCTTGCGCTTGTCGCCGGATGGCCCCCTCTGGTCCTTCAGATACGCCGCCATGGCCCGCAGGTCGGCGATGGAGATGTGCTGCGTGGAATCCGATACCGCCTCGGCCATCGGTCCGGCCGCGGTCGCGAAGCGGTTCGTGCCGGTCTTGAGGTATTCGACGATGTCGTCCTCGGTCCACTTGTCGAGCCCGACGCCGTCGCCGCTGGTGATCGCCGGGGCGAACCAGCCCTGCAGCGCGTAGCCCTGCAGATGCCCGCCGGACTCGTCGGCGCCCAGCATGTTCTTCGCGCTGTGGCAGGCGCCGCAATGCGCCAGCCCCTCGACGAGGTAGCCGCCGCGGTTCCACTCGGCCGATTTCTTCGGATCGTCCTGCCAGACGCCGGGTGTGAAGAACAGCTCGTTCCAGCCGATCATCGCCGCACGGATGTTGAACGGGAACGGCAGCTGGTTCGCCTCGACGCGGTTCACCACGGGCTCCAGCGTGTTCAGCCAGGCGCGGATCGCCATCACGTCGTCCCGCGTCACCTTGGTGAAATGCGGGTAGGGCATCGCGGGATACAGGTTGTCCCCGTCGGCGGACGTCCCGTCGTGCATCGAGGCGTAGAACTGGTCGTCCGTCCATGCGCCGATCCCGGTCTCCCGGTCCGGCGTGATGTTCGGGGAGACGATGTTGCCGAACGGCGTCTCGATGGAGCGTCCGCCCGCCATCAGCTTGCCGCCCGGGGCGGTGTGGCAGGCGGTGCAGTCCCCGATCGTCGCCAGGTAGCGGCCGCGCTGGACCTCGTCGAAATCCTGCGCCGCACCCCACGCCGCGGGCGCGATCGCCGCGCCCAGCAGAACGCCGAGGACCGCGGCTCTCATGCCTGCACCAGCGGGCCGGGATTCTTCAGGTACTGCTCCCGGATCGCCTTCGCGCCCCAGAAGGCGAGCGCGCCCACGGTGTTCGTCGGATTGTAGCCCGCGTTCTGCGGAAACGCCGTCGCGCCGAACACGAACAGGTTCGGCACGTCCCAGCTCTGCAGGTAGCGGTTCACCGCGCTCGTCTTGGGATCGTCGCCCATGACGGCGCCGCCGCAGGTGTGCGTCGTCTGGTAGACGTTGACGTTGTACGGGGCGGTGCGCGGATGCTTCTCCATCACCTTGGGCCCCATCTTCTGCGTGATGTCGGCCAGACGGTCCGTCAGGTACTGCGACATCTTCATCTCGTTGTCGTGGAAGTCGAACGTCATGCGCAGCAGCTTGCGGCCATAGGCGTCCGTGTAGGTCGGATCGAGATCGAGGAAGCAGTCCTTGTAACTGTAGCAACTTCCATGCGTCACGGTCGTGTACGTGCTGAGATAATGCTCCGCGACCGCCTTCTTCCACTCCGCCCCCCAGCTCGGAGTCCCCGAGGGTGCGCGCGTGCCAAGGATCGGGCGCCCGTTGGTCTGCACCGCGCCGATATAGCCGCCGCCGACGAAGCCCAGCGAGCCGTGGTCGAAATTGTCTCCGTTGAAATCATCGATGCACATGCCGATCGCGCCGGAGGCGATGAACGGGTTGAAGTTCTGGTCCTCGAAGAACGCGTCGACCGCCGACGTCACCTGGTAGGAGTAGTTGCGCCCGATCACGCCTTCGCCCGTGTTGGGGTCGTACGGCGTGCCGATGCCCGACAGCAGCAGCAGGTGCACGTTGAACAGCTGGAAGGCGCACAGCAGCACGAGATCGGCCGGCTGCTCCCATTCCTCGCCGTTGCTGTCGATGTAGGTCACGCCGGTCGCGCGCTTGCCGGTGCCATCGGTGTTGATCCGCTGCACGGTGCACAACGTGTGCGCCTTGAAGTTCTCCTTCGGCAGCAGCGTCGGCAGGATCGTCGTCTGCGGACTCGCCTTGGAGTAGTTGCCGCAACCGAACCACTCGCAATAGCCGCAATACGTGCAGGGCCCGAGGGTGACGCCCAGCGGATTGGTGTAGGCCTGGGAGAGATTGCCGGAGGGCTGCGGGAAAGGCTGGAACCCGCTCTCCACCGCGGCCTTGGCCCAGAGCGTGGGTCCGTAGGGCTGCTTCTGCGGCGGCGTCGGATACTCGCGCGACCGCGGACCCTCGTAGGGATTGCCGCCCTGCCGCTTCTGTCCGGCGAGGTTGCCGGCATAGCCCGACGTGCCGCACAGATACTCGAACTGGTCGTAATGCGGCTCGAGGTCGGCGTAGGTGACGCCCCAGTCCTGGATGGTCATGTCGTCCGGCAGGAACTTCGCGCCGTACCGGTCCGTGAGATGCGACTTCAGCACGAAGTCGGATTCCAGGAACCGCCACGTCTCCGCATTCCAGTGCACGCCGCCGCCGCCCACGCCGTTTGGCGGCATGAACGTGCCCCAGGTGCGCATCGGCAGCGCGGTCTGCCGCGCGTTGTGGCGGAAGGTCAGCGTCTCCTGCGCGGGGCGCAGGAACAGCTCGTGCCGGATGTGGTAGCGCAGCTCGTCCTGCGCATAGGTCACCGGGAAGTCGCTCGACGTATCGCGCCATGGCCCGCGCTCGATGGCGACGACGTTCAGCCCGGCCTCGGTGAGCTCGTGGGCCAGGATCGACCCCGTCCAGCCCAGGCCGACGATCACGACGTCGGTCGCGGGAAGCTTGCGTGCCATCGGTCTATCCTTGCCGTGGGGTCCATTGCGGGGCGCCGCTGATGGCGACCGGCGGGCGGGGGTATGTCTCGTTGTGGCGCTCGATCCAGTCCCGATAGTCGTACCGCGCGCCGGGGAAGCCGATCATCCGCCAGCCGACCATGTCGCGATTGCCGCCATAGGCCGGGTCGGCGAAGAACCCTTCCTTGGTGTTCTGCAGCAGCAGCTCGAAGAAGCCGCGGCCGGTGTTGTGCTTCAGGGTGACCGCCCCGCTCTCCAGGCCCGACAGCAGCTTGTCCTTCTCGGCATCCGGGATCTGCGCGAAGGACTTGCCCGCGAACGCGCCCTTGCAGTGCTCGTCCAGGTCGGCAAGGGAGCGGCGGTAGCGCTGCGCGGGCGTGAAGGGCGATTGCGGCCCGCGATCCGTCGCCTGCTCGTCGAACGGGGGGCGCATGTAGAGGCCGGCGGAGCGTCCGAACGGGCCGGCCAGCTGGCGGTCGATGTAGACCGCGCATCCGGCATCCTTGCCGCCGGCCCATTTCGGATCGGGTGGGATCAGCCGGTCGACCAGCGCCTCCACCGCCGTGCCTTCCTCGGCGGTGAAGAACTGCCACGGTCCCGGCTTGACGATGTCGGGCGGCGGGCCGGACAGCGGGTCCCAGGCCGGCATACCCCGCAGCTCGATCGCGTTCCCGCGCGTGAACAGCCCGAGGAAGCCGGCCGCCGCCGCACCCGCGAGGAGCGCACGGCGCCGCGTCACGACCGCATCGGTCCGCTTCGTCATCCGTGACCTCCAACCCCTGCCGATCGCGAACGTGCGGGGCAGGGTGGGGGTCGCAGCCCAGGCGGACGGCGGAACTGAACTTCCTGAGAGCATCGGGGCGGGGGCGTCGAAACCGCGCCGCACGGTCGCTCCCCCGGCGCCGGCCGCAGGCGAGCCGGCCAGGCGCTAGTTGCCGCCGCCCGACTGGCTGGTGTGACCCTGGCTCGCGCCCGTTCCCGTCCCGGTCACCGCCTGGTTCACCACGTTCGGCCGCTGGCCGGCCCTCGTCGCGCCCGGCTGCGCCGCGCCGGCATCTTCCAGCTGGGGCGGATGGGCGTTGTTGCCGTTGTACATGCTGCCGGTGATCGGCGGCATCCCGGGCGCCTTCTCGGGCGATGACGCCGCGAGGGCAGGGGCCGCCAAGGCGATCGCGGACGCTGTGAGCAGCACCCGGACGGTGTGCGGGGGCAAGGACACGGCATGTCTCCACTCAGGACCTTGCCCGACAACGCGCCAATGCGGGCTTCGTTCAAGCGCCTCCCCTTGACGCCTCGGTATGCGGGCCCATCCATGAGCAGGTCGACATGACGATCGTCATGTATCCTTCTCGTCCCCCCCAGCCCCTCGTCGCAAGGACACCCGCCATGAATGCTCCTGCCGTCCTGATCACCGGCGCCTCTTCCGGCATCGGCGCCACCTACGCCGACCGGTTCGCCCGCCGCGGCCATGACCTCGTGCTGGTCGCCCGCGACGGGACGCGGCTCGAGGCGGTGGCGACCCGGCTGCGCGCCGAAACCGGCCGGACGGTCGAGGTGCTGCCGGCCGACCTCACCGATCCCGGTCAGCTCCAGCGCGTGGAGAACCGGCTCGCGAAGGACGAGCGGATCGGGATCCTGGTCAACAACGCGGGCGCGGCGCTGCCCACCGGGCTCGCGGACGCCGGGGCGGAGGAGCAGGACTGGCTGATCCGCCTGAACGTGCTGGCGGTCACGCGGCTGACCACGGCGGTCATTCCCCGGTTCGTCGCGCGCGGGGCGGGCAGCATCGTCAACCTCGCCTCGGTCCTCGCGGTCGCGCCGGAGGTGATGCCCGGCATCTACCCGGCCACCAAGGCCTACGTGCTGACCTACTCCCAGTCGCTCCAGCTCGAGCTCGGCCCGCGCGGGATCTACGTGCAGGTGGTGCTGCCGGGCGCCACGCGGACCGAAATCTGGGAGCGGTCGGGCCGTTCGGCGGACGCCATCCCCGGGTTGATGGAGGTCGGGGCGCTGGTCGACGCGGCGCTGGTCGGGTTCGATCGCCGGGAGCCGGTCACCATCCCGCCGCTGCCGGATGCCGGCCAGTGGGACGCATTCCAGGACGCACGGCGCGCGATGCTGCCCAATTTCCGCAACGCGGAGCCGGCGGCGCGCTACCGCGCCTGAGTGCCGAGGCGCGCCGGCGCGCCTGCGCGGCGATGCGAGCCGCACGGGCGCGAGAGCATTTCGGACGCAGGTTCGCGATCACGCCCTAATGCGCCGCCTGGGGCATCGTCCCCTGCGGGCCGAACCCGGACATGAACCGGCAGTCCGGCCCGATCCGACCGATGAAGCGGGTCCAGGTCTGGGTCTGCCCGAGCAGCGGGATGCCGACATAGCCGCGCATCAGGAGCTGCCCGCGTGGGCTCAGGCGGAGGATGGCATGATAGGCCGTGCCGCTGCGCGGGTCGGTGATGTAGCCGTGCCAGGCGCCGTCCTCGTCGGGTGTCGCGTCGGCCGTCAGCAGCGTGAGCCCGCATTGCGGGG
>MKTV01000097.1:1188-9114 GCA_001898425.1 Rhodospirillales bacterium 69-11 | reverse complement strand
CCGGCATCGGGTCCCCCGGGTCTCGCTGGATGCCGACCAGCCGGCCGCACAGGCCCTGGCCGCACTGGGCGATCTGGAACACGCCGTCGCCGCCCTCGACGAGCCAGTCGCCGGTGATCGGCGGCGCCGCGGCCTGGACCGGCACGGCAAGGAGAGAGGCAATAAGGAGGGCGAGCAGCGAGAGAACGCGTGGCATCCGCAAGAGATGGGGGCGGCTCGTCCGAGCGGAATGCAGCCAAGCGAAACGCCGCCATGCGAAACGGGCGAATGCGGCGCGGACGTATGCGGCGCCTCAGCCCGTCATGCCGACGTCCGATGAAGCTGTGTGATGGGATGGGCGGCCCCGGACGCGCTGAATGCCGGAGCGGGAGAGTTGGTCGGAGCGGCGGGATTCGAACCCACGACCCCCAGTCCCCCAGACTGATGCGCTACCAGGCTGCGCTACGCTCCGACCGCGGGGAGCGCTCATTTACCAGCCGGGCGCCCCCCCTGCAACGCCCCGTTTGCGCGGCGGGCTTAACCAAATCCACACGTTTTCTGCGGAAAGGTGCCGCGGCCCAGGAGCCCACGTGCCATGCCCCCGCCGACCGACGACGTGAAGAACTGGATGAACATGTTCCGCTGGATCGTGAAGCTGATCCGCGACGAGTTCGAGGTGGACGAGGCCAAGCTCGTGCGCACCGCCCAGCTCGAGACGGATTGCGGCCTGGTGATCGAACAGGTGGAGAGCGTGCTCGCGACGGTCTCCGACAGCTTCGGCCTGCGCTTTCCGCCGAACACGCTCGATGAGGTGCTGGGGCTCGAGGAGCTGTGCATGCTCGCGAGCTGGATGAAGGGACTCTACAAGCGGCCGTCCTTCATCTCCGACGGGTTCGAGGCGAGCTGCCGCGCGCTCAACCCAGGCTGCGGCTGACCGCAGCGTCCGCGCTCGACGGCCCCGCTGCTCTGCACGAGGGCGCAGCTCCGCCGATCGGCACGAGGGAGCAGCCCCGCCGATCGGCAGGAGGGCGCAGCCCCGCTGGTCGGCATGCGGGCGCAGCCCGCAAGGCGCGACACGGCGGCGAACGCGCTACACTGCGGGCGAATCGAGCGCAGGAATCCGCATGCCCGACGGTGCCGTACCCGGCGCGATGGCGTCGCTCCTCGACATGATGCGCCCGGCCGGTGTCGTGCTGGACGGTCCTCGCCTGCTGGAGGACCTCGCGTGCTTCACCTGGGGCGGACAGCGCACGGAGTGCCACGAGGCGGATGGCCTCCGCTATTTCGTCAACGCGTTCTGGACGGCGCGGCAGCGCGACGGCCACAGCCTGCACGAGATCAGCTACCGCGCCTGCTTCAAGCCGCAACTCCCCGCCTTCTTCATCGAGCGGCTCACCGCGCCGGGGGACACCGTCTACGACCCGTTCGCCGGCCGCGGCACCACGCTCGTGCAGGCGGCGCTGATGGGCCGGCGCCCGGCCGGGACGGACGTGAACCCGCTCAGCGCCATGCTGACCGCGCCGCGCCTCGATCCGCCCGCGCTGGCGGACGTCGCGGCACGCCTTACCGGGCTGGACTGGGCCGATCCCGGTCCCGATCCGGACGAGCCGGACCTCTCCCCCTTCTACCACCCCGAAACGCTCGGGCAGATCCGCGCCCTCCGCCGCTGGCTCAGCGCGCGGGCCGCGACCGGGACGTTCGACGCGGTCGATGGCTGGATCCGCATGGTGGCGCTGAACCGGCTGACCGGACATTCGCCGGGGTTCTTCTCGGGATACACCATGCCGCCGAACCAGGCGGTCTCGAGCGAGTCGCAGCGCAAGATCAATGCCGCGCGGAACCAGGTGCCGCCGCCCCGCGACGTGGCCGCGCTGATCCTGCGCAAGAGCCGCGCGCTGCTCGCCGATGGACCGCCGCCCCCGCACCCGCCCGCCTGGCTCACCACCGGGCCGGCCGACGGGGCGGCAAACGGCGCCGATCCCGCCTGCCACGGTGCGACCGGTCCGGCCGCAGGGTCGGTCGACCTGCTGGTGACCTCGCCGCCCTTCCTCGACGTGGTCGACTATCGCGGCGACAACTGGCTGCGCTGCTGGTTCGCCGGCATCGATCCAGGATCGGTGGCGATCGACTCGCATCGCAGCCTGCCGGCCTGGGAGGCGTTCGTGCGGCGGAGCTTCACGCGGTTCGCCACGCAGCTTCGCCCGGGGGCGTTCGCCGCCTTCGAGGTGGGAGAGGTGCGGGGCGGCTCCGTGCTTCTCGAGCATCACGTCGCCGCCGCCGTCGCCGGCCTGCCCTTCACCCTGCTGGGCGTGATGGTGAACCGGCAGGCCTTCACCAAGACGGCCAAGTGCTGGGGCGTGGACAACAACCGCCGCGGCACGAACACGAACCGCATCGTGCTGCTGCAGCGCCACGCGTGAGCGTGCGGCGGCGGGTCAGTGTGCTTCGGCGCTGCCACCGATCGAGGGCTTGGCGAGGAAGAAGGCCAGCGGCAGGGCGAGGAAGTAGGTGAGCGACATCAGCAGCAGCACGTCGTTGTAGCTCAGCGTCAACGCCTGCTGGTGGACGATCGCGGCGATCCGCTTCAGCGCCGCGAGGCCCGCGGCCTCTCCATGCGCCGGAGTCATCGCCATCGTCATCGTGTCCAGGAAGCGCATCGCGCCGTCGCGCGCCCACGTCACCTGCTCCTGCAAATGCAGCGTGTGATGCGCGAGCCGGTCGGTGACCACCGTGTTGATCAGCGCGAGCCCGAAGGCGCCGCCGAGGTTGCGCATGAGATTGTAGAGGCCCGATGCGTTCTTCAGCGCCTGCGGCGGCAGCCGGCCGAGCGCGACCTGGTTGACGGGGAGCATGACGAACATCATGGCGAAGCCGCGCAGCGCCTGCGGGCCGAACAGCTCCCAGAAGGCCGAGTCGACGGTCAGGTGCGACAGCCACCAGATGCCCGCGCCGAACATCCCGAGACCGATCGCCAGCATCAGGCGCAGGTCCATCTTGCGGGCCAGCGCGCCGGCGATCGGGGCGGAGACGAACATCGCGGCGCCCGTGACGAACATCGTCTCGCCGATCTGCAGGCTGTTGTAGCCGCGCACCCGGCCGAGGAAGAGCGGCACCAGGTAGACCGACCCGTACAGCCCGATGCCCAGGATGAAGCTGTAGAGCGAGCCCGCCGAGAAGTTCAGGTCGCGGAAGGCGCGCAGCTCCACCAGCGGGTCGGGTCGCGTCAGCATGCGCCAGAAGAACAGCACGCCGGCGACCACCGAGATGGCGCCGCACCAGGCGATGGTCTCGTCGGCGAACCAGTCCCAGCGATTGCCTTCCTCCAGCACGTATTCCAGCGCGCCGAGGAACAGCGCCATTAGCACGAGGCCGGTGAGGTCGAAGTTGCGGCGCAGCGACCAGTCCGGCCGGTCGATGTCGAGCCAGGACCACACCGCCGCGGCGACGCCGATGCCGACCGGGACGTTGATCAGGAACAGCCAGTGCCAGGACAGGCGTTCGGTGAGCCAGCCGCCCAGGGTCGGCCCGATCGTGGGCGCGAGCGTTGCGGTCAGGCCGATCAGCACCGAGATCTGCGCGCGGCGGCTGCCGGGGAACAGCAGGAAGGAGGTCGCGAACACCGTCGGGATCATCGCGCCGCCGATGAAGCCCTGGGCGGCGCGGAACACCACCATCTCCTCGAGCGAGGAGGCGCTCGCGCAGGCCAGCGAGAACACCGTGAACCCGATCGCGCTGGCGACGAACAGCACGCGGGTGGAGAGCAGGCGCGATAACCAGCCGGACAGCGGGATCATCACGATCTCGGCGATCAGGTAGCTGGTCTGCACCCAGGCGGCCTCGTCGGGGCTGGCCGCGAGACCCGCCTGGATGTCGCTGATCGAGGCGCTGACGATCTGGATGTCCAGGATCGCCATGAACATGCCGACGACCATGGACATGAAGCCCGCCCATTGGCGCCATCCGAGTGCTGCGCCGGCCGGCGTGCCGACGGCTGCGGCGGTCACGGCAGCAGGCGCGCGAAGCGGGCGGACGCGGCGCCGACCATGCCCTGGCGTTCGGCATCCGGCCCGCGCGTGTCGACCTCGGCGGTGACGGACAGGCCGGCGCGCAGCCAGTCGGCGGACCCCGCCTGCGCCGGGTCGATCACGATCTTCACCGGCACGCGCTGCACGACCTTGGTGAAGTTGCCCGTGGCGTTCTCGGGCGGCAGCAGGCTGAACAGCGCGCCGGTCGCGGGGGCCATGCTGTCCACATGCCCGTCGACCGCCGCGCCCGGATCGATGTCGGGAATCAGCCGCACCTTCATGCCGCGCCGCATGTGGCGGAGCTGCGTCTCCTTGAAGTTCGCGACCACGTAGAGCCGTTCGCGCAGCGGCGCGACGGCGATCACCTGCGCGCCCGGTGCGACACGCTGCCCGAGTTCGGCGGCGCGGTTGCCGACCACGCCGTCGAACGGCGCCTTGATGGTGGTGTAGGCCAGCGCGTTCTCCGCCAGGGTCACCGCCGCGCGGGCGTTGGCGGCGCGCGCCGTCGCCTGCACCGCCTGTGCCTGCAGCACGGCGAGCTGCTGCTCCGCCGCGACCTTCTGTGCGACGGAAGAGGTGAGCGCCGCGGCCGCCTTGCGTGACTCGGCGATGGCGAGGTCGTTGGCCTGCTTCGAGGTCCAGCCACTCGCCGCCAGCGTCGCCGCGCGGTTGGCGTCCGCGCCCGTGCGGGTCTGCTCCGCCTGGGCCTGGACGATGGCCGCTTCCGCCGCCTCGATCGTGGCGCGCTGCTGCGCGATCTGCCGCGTCGCCGTCTCCACCGCGGCGTCCGCCTCCTGCGCCGAGGCGCGCGCCTGGTCGAGCCTGGCCTGGTAGTCCGCGGGGTCGAGCTGGATCAGCGTATCCCCGGCTCGCACCGGCTGGTTGTCGGCGACCGCGATCGCCTGCACCTGGCCCTCGACCCGCGGGGAGAGCACCGCGATGTCGCCCTGAACGTAGGCGTTGTCCGTGCTTTCGATCCAGCGCCCTTCCTCGAGCCACCAGGCGCCGGTGACCGCCACGCCCGCCAGCACGACGAGCGCCGCGAGCGGGCGCAGCCAGCGGCGGCGCGCGCGGCGGGTGGGGGCGGCGGCCGGTCCGGCCCCCGGCGGCACACGGGCCGATTGGGCCGCGGGTGCGGCGGGGGCCGGTTTCTCGGCAACGGCGTTCATGCGGACTCCCTGAACTGAACGGTTCAGTCGAACGGAAGATGGCCGCAGCCTCATTCTCCGTCAAGGTGAACCGAACGGTTCAGTCAATGCTTGCGGGGCGGTCCGCCCTGCGCCATGTACGCGCGCATGAGCGAGATCACGACGGCCAGCCCGGACACCGAGTCGCCCAAGCGGCACGACATCCTGTGCGCCGCCGGCGACCTGTTCATGCGGTCGGGCTATGGCGAGACCAGCGTGGACGCGATCGCGCGCGCCGCCGGCGTCTCCAAGGCCACGCTCTACGCGCACTTCCCGTCCAAGGAGGCGCTGTTCGCCACCATCATCCACGACGCCTGCCGCACGCATCTCGCCGTGACCTCGGTGTTGCCCGAAGGCGTGGCGGACCTGCGGAGCGCATTGCGCGGAATGGGGCGCGACCTGCTGAACTTCCTGCTGCAGGACCGGGCGCTGGCGATCCATCGTGTGGTGACGGCGGAATGCCAGCGCTTTCCCGAACTCGGGCGCGCCTTCTACGACAACGGGCCGGGGCTGTTCCGCCGCGCGCTCGCGGCGTGGCTGGAGCGTCAGCAGGGGGCCGGCCGGCTGCGTGCGGGGGACATGGCCGTGGCGGCCGACCAGTTCCTCGGCCTGCTGCGATCGGGGCTCTACCTGCGCGCGACCCTCGGGCTCGCTAGGCCGGCCGAGGCGGAGATCGACGCGACCGTGCAGGAAGCGGTCGACACCTTCCTGCGCGCCTTCGCGCCGCCCGATTGACCGATGCGCCGCCGCTGTCCAGCGTGCAGCGGCGCGGCGCAGGAGGTCAGGATGAACATTCGCTTCGACGGCAGGACGGTGGCGGTGACGGGGGCGGGCCACGGGTTCGGACGCGCCATCGCGCAGAGCTTCGCGCGGCTGGGGGCGCGGGTGTTCGCGACCGACGTCTCGGCCGAGGCGCTCGCCGAGACCGCCGCGCCGGGCGGCATCATGGTCAAGGTGCTGGACCTGCGCGACCGCGCCGCCGCCGCCGCCTGGATCCACCAGATCGAGACGCAGACCGGGGCCGCGATCGACGTGCTGGTGAACAACGCCGGGGGCGTGGCCGGGCAGGGGCCGGTGCCGCTGGAGGACGTCTCCGACGCGGATTGGAACGTCATCTTCGACATCAACGTCAACGCCGCGTTCACCCTATGCCGCGCCGCGGCGCCCGCGATGAAGCGGGCCGGCGGCGGGCGCATCGTCAACATCAGTTCGGGCGCCGGGCTGCAGCCCTCCCTGACCGGCATCCAGGCCTATTGCAGCGCCAAGCACGCGGTGGTCGGCCTGACCCGGCAGCTCGCGCACGAGCTGGGCGCATTCGGGATCACGGTGAACTCGGTCGCCCCCGGGTTCATCCGCACCAACGCGGCGACCGAAGCGCAATGGGCGAGCTATGGGTCAGAAGGGCAGAAGGCTCTCGTCGACCGGATCGCCCTCAAGCGGCTCGGGTCGGCGCAGGACATCGCCAACGCGGTGATCTTCTTCGCCTCCGATCTCGCGGGGTTCGTCAATGGGCAGATCCTGCAGGTGGACGGCGGCCGCTGACCGCCGATCCAGGAGCTTGTATGAAGAATCCGCTATCCTGGGTTGCGTCGTCGGGGTAGAAACGAGACGATTCGAAGCAAGCGCCGGGAAGGCGCCGATTCGTGGCGGAAACGGTCTCGGTCAACCTCGCTCCCTCAGCCTGCGCGGATCCGCGCTCCGCGGCAGGGTAGCGGTAACAGAACGCCGTCCGGGACGGCATCGCAGCGGTTCGGCAACCACACCGGGGCGGCTCACCCGCATCAGCGGGGGCCGGCTGCGAGCCAACGATAAACCCTGGAAACGGATGCCACGATGGCACTGCAACCCGCACCTCCCACGACCGACGCCGCGGTCAGACCCATGACGCGCGAGGAGAAGAAGGTCATCCTGGCCTCCTCCCTCGGCACCGTCTTCGAATGGTACGACTTCTATCTGTACGGCTCACTCGCGGCCGTCATCGGCGCCAAGTTCTTCAGCCAATACGACGAGACCACCCGCAACATCTTCGCCCTGCTGGCCTTCGCCGCCGGCTTCCTGGTCCGCCCCTTCGGCGCGCTGGTGTTCGGACGGCTGGGCGACCTGGTGGGCCGCAAATACACCTTCCTGATCACCATCCTGATCATGGGCTCCTCGACGTTCATCGTCGGCATCCTGCCCACCTCCGACCAGATCGGCTTCACCGCGCCCCTGATCCTGATCGCACTGCGCCTGCTGCAGGGCCTCGCACTCGGCGGCGAGTATGGCGGCGCCGCGACCTATGTCGCCGAACACGCGCCCCATGGCCGGCGCGGCTTCTACACGAGCTGGATCCAGACCACCGCGACCATGGGCCTGTTCATGTCGCTGCTGGTGATCCTGTTCACCCAGGCGGCCATGACGCCGGAAGACTTCCGCGCCTGGGGCTGGCGCATCCCCTTCGTCGTTTCGGTCCTGCTGCTCGCGATCTCCGTCTGGATCCGCATGCAACTGCAGGAAAGCCCGGCCTTCGTGAAAATGAAGGAAGAAGGCACCCACTCGAAGGCTCCGCTCACGGAAGCATTCGGCCAATGGCGCAACGCCAAATGGGCCCTGCTCGCCCTGCTCGGCATGGTCGCGGGGCAGGCGGTGGTCTGGTATTCCGGGCAATTCTACGCGCTGTTCTTCCTGACGTCCGTGCTGAAGGTCGACGGGTACACCGGCAACCTGCTGGTCGCCTGGTCGCTGGCGCTGGGCAC
>MKTV01000097.1:0-1182 GCA_001898425.1 Rhodospirillales bacterium 69-11 | reverse complement strand
GTTCGTGCTGTTCGGCTGGCTGTCCGACAAGGTGGGCCGCAAGCCGATCATCCTGGGCGGCTGCCTGATCGCCGCCGTCACCTACTTCCCCGTCTTCAAGCTGCTGGCCGAGACCGCCAACCCGGCGCTCTCGAAGGCGCATGAGACGGTGAAGGTGGTGGTGGTCGCCGATCCGGCCGATTGCTCCTTCCAGTTCAACCCGGTCGGAACCGCGAACTTCAGCAACAGCTGCGACGTGGCGAAGAGCGCCCTGGCCCGTGCGTCCGTGACCTACACGCAGGAAGACGCCCCGCCCGGCACGCCCGCGAGCGTCCGGATCGGCGACCGCACGGTGCAATCGGTCGACACCGCCCGCGCTGGCGCCGATTCGAAAACGCAGCTCGCCGCGTTCAACAAGGGGCTGAACGAGGCCTTGACCGCGGTCGGCTACCCGGCGGCGGCAAACCCGTCGGTGGTCAAGATGACCGCGCCCTGGGACGTGTTCCGCGCCCAGCCGCTGCTGCTGGTGATCATCCTCACCTATCTCGTGATCCTGGTGACGATGGTCTACGGCCCGATCGCCGCCGCCCTGGTCGAGCTGTTCCCGACCCGCATCCGCTACACCTCCATGTCGCTGCCCTATCACATCGGCAATGGCTGGTTCGGCGGGCTGCTGCCTGCGACCGTGTTCGCGATGAACGCGCAATCGGGCAGCATCTATTTCGGGCTGTGGTATCCGATCGTGATCGCCGGGGCGACGGCGGTGATCGGGATGCTATTCCTGCCGGAGACGAAGGATCGCGACATCTTCGCCGGCGGAGATGCGTCCTATCACACCGGCGACCGCACGGTGGCCTACGACCCGATGGTTCCCGACTAGGCTTTCCGGCCCGCCGGGCCGGGAAGCCGTATGGCCGGGCTAGACCCGGCCATCCCTCGCGGCACCGGCTCTTCCCGTCATGGCCGGCCTCGCGCCGGCCATCCCCCACGGGCACGGCGCCACCCCACCACCCCCGACGTCACCACCCACGCCGTCATGGCCGGGCTCGACCCGGCCACCCCCACCGGCACGCTGCCGCGCCACCCACCTTTTCCGTCATGGCCGGGCTTGACCCGGCCACCCCGACCGGCACCGGCGCCGGCGGGGGTGGCCGGGTCAAGCCCACGGCTGTCCGGTTCGTCACGCCCATTGGAATTGGGCCT
>MKTV01000096.1 GCA_001898425.1 Rhodospirillales bacterium 69-11 | reverse complement strand
CGCTTATGCCTTGCAGTGTCCTGTCGCGGACGGTCCGCGATACGTCCTCTACCTGCTCGATGATGGACCGCCCGGTCCCGGTCAGGACGATAATCTTCGCGCGTCGGTCGGTGGCTTCCTCGCGGCGCTCGACAAGCCCCGACGCCTCCAGCTCATCGAGCAGCCGAACGATGGATGAGCTGTCGACGGACAGGGCCGCGGCCAGGTCCTTCTGGCGCATGGGCCTGGCGGCACGGGCAATGTAGATCAGGGGAAGCCACATCGCTTCCGTCAATCCGAATGGCTGCAGACGACAGTCCACCATCCGGCGCCATTGCCGCGCAACCCGTGCAACCAGGCTTCCGAAGCCTTCGCGTGTGCGGGGAACGCCGTCTGTCAATTTCATGGGATGCCAGTGTATGACATATCAACTAATCTGGCAACCGCCCATCCGCCGCTTGTTCGATTTTACCGGCGCCGGGATATGGCAGCTCGAGCAGAGCCGCCACCTCCGCGGTTCATGTCACTCCCGGTAGGTTGCGGCCGCCTGTCCGCCCGAGCGAGAACGTCGGTTCGGATTTTTCTGGTGGCGCGTCCCGAGAGAGGCTGGGGCACGCCCCATCCCCCGCATCGCAGAGTGCGTCAACGTGATTGACACCACAATAGATGACGTGACATCTATCCGTTTCCGCCGAACGGAGGCCCCGATTTACGGCTGGTACCCGACAAACCTTGCACGCGGCTTCCATCCGGCGCCGGCGATCGCACCGGGGCGCCTTCGGGGCCCTGCCGCCACCATGCGGCGGCAACGTCCCTGGGACTCGGTCAACGGGGGCCGATGCCGATCCTTGCAAACGGCCGACGCAGATTCCTCTAATGGAGAAGGAGAAGTCCAAGTGAACCAAGCAGTCGAAATCAATGCACCGAATCTGTGGCGGCTGGAGACCCCCGGTCATGCCGGGTGGCAGCGCACGGCGCGCCTCGGCGACCCCGAGAAGTATTTCATGGTATCGACCGATAGCCACGCCAATGAGCCCGCCAATCTGTGGGCGACGCGGCTGCCGGAAAAATACCGCGACCGGGCGCCGCGCATCATCACCGACGACAAGGGCGTACAGTGGCGCTTTTGCGAAGGATATCGGCCGGACCGCGTCCGCGTCATGAGCTTCGAGGGGGAGGACTGGCTGCGCTCGCAATCCGGCGCCGACGTGCAAGACCGCATCCGCGACAACAGCAACGATGGCGTGGATATGGAGGTCATTTTTCCCAACAAGGGGCTGGCAATGTGGGCGACTCCGGATCCGGTGTTCTCGCAGGCACAGTGTCGGGTATGGAACGAATGGGCTTGGGAGCAGTTTGGCCCTTATCCAGACCGTATGTTACCGGTCGCCGCGATCGCCACCGGCGATCTGGAAGGCGCCATGCAGGAGATCGAGCGCGTCGCGAAGGTAGGCTATCGAGCGCTGACCCTGCCGTGTAAGCCCGTTTGGGGCGCGCATGATGTAGATCACGTCAACTACAATCTGCCGCATTTCGATCCGATGTGGGCACTGATTCAGGAGTGTGATCTGCCGATTACGTTCCATGTCTCCACCGGGCGCGATCCGCGTGCGTCGCGCGGCAATGGCGGTGCGGTGATCAACTACGTGACACATTCCCTGTCGCCCACGATCGAACCCGTGGCGAACCTGTGTGCCTCGGGTGTGCTGGAACGGTTCAAGGGCCTGCGCTTCGCCACGATCGAGGCCGGCATCGGCTGGGTGCCCTGGCTGCTGGACGCGATGGACGAGGCCTATCGCAAGCACCACATGTGGGTGCGTCCCAAGCTCCAAGGTCTGCCCAGCGACTATTACCGCGCACACGGGTTCGCCAGCTTCCAGGAAGACCCTTCCGGCCTGACCTTGATGGAGCAGTGGGATATCGAAGGCTGTTTCATGTGGGCTAACGATTATCCGCACCACGAAGGCACATGGCCGCATTCAGCGGAGGCGATCGAGCGCACCATGCCGAAGCTGAATGACACACAGCGGGCCCAGGTTCTGGGCCTGAATGCCGCGCGGCTGTTCAAGCTGGACGTGCCAGCACATCAGCAATTGAAGGTTGCTTCATGAGGTAACGTCGCGGGACTGGCCGCGGCGAACTGTCTCATTCGAAGTAGACGGTTTGCTGCGTAGTCGGTCGTCGTTCGGAACGTCACTTCGCCAGGTCCCGAGCGATGTCGCGAAGCCGGAACTTCTGAATCTTGCCGCTTGGCGTCTTGGGCATCTCCGGCACGATCTCCAGCCGTTCCGGCATGTATTGGCGTGTCATTCCTTCAGCCGCCAGGAACTGCCGCATCTGCTCCATGCCGAATTCCTGGCCCTCGCGTGTCACCACGAACGCGCAGCAGCGCTCCCCGAGCCGTTCATCGGGCATCGCGACGATGGCGACCTCCTGCACCGCCGGATGCTTGTAGAGAAGCTGCTCGATCTCGATCACCGGGATGTTTTCGCCGCCTCGGATGATGATGTCCTTCGAGCGGCCGGTGATGCGGACATACCCGTCTGCATCGATGCGCGCGAGGTCGCCGGTGTCGAACCAGCCGCTGGCATCGATACCGTTCAATTCCGGGCGCTTGTAGTAGCCGACGAAATTGCTGCACCCGCGCGCCTGCAGCCGGCCCTCTGTCCCGGGAGGCAGCGTGCTGCCATCGACATCCACGACGCGGATTTCCATACCGGGCAACGGGCAGCCGTCGGTCTCGAAGATCTTCTCCGGCGGATCATCGAGTTTGCCGATTGCCAGGGCGCCATTCTCGGTCATGCCCCAGCCTGACACGATCGCCGCCCCCAGCGTTTCGGCGGCGCGGCGGGCCAGCACGCGGGGTATCGGGGCGCCGCCCGCGAGGAAGATCCGGAAGCTGCGGAACGCCTCCGGCCGGCGCTGCGCGACGGCGTCGAGGTCGCTGAGAAACGGGGTGGAGGCCATGGTGAACGCCACCCCTTCGGCGGCGATGATGTCGGCGGCCCGATCGGCGTTCCAGATATCCTGCAGGACGCTCTTGGCGCCGAGGCAGATCGCCATCATCAGGCCGTACATGAAACCGGTCTGATGCGCCATCGGGGACGCCATCATCACCGGATCACGCGCGGTGAGGCCCAGCCGCTCCGCGTACGGGATCACGTTGCTGAGCAACGTGTTCGAAGTATGCATGGCGCCTTTCGGCTCACCCGTGGTGCCCGAGGTATAAAGCAACTGGATCACGTCGTTCGGATCGGGCCGGACCCGCGCAAGGAGCGGCGCGTCGTGCTCGAGCAGCGCCTCGAACGAAGATGCTCCGGCGCCCCCGATGGCAAGCACATGGCGCAACGTCGGCAGCGCCGGCCGCAACCGTTCCGCCATCGCCAGGTGATCGAAGCCGCGGAATTCGCGCGGCACCACCAGCACCTTGCTTTCCGCGAGTCCGAGCATGAAGCCAAGCTCACGCTCCCGGAAAATCGGCATCAACGGGTTGCTCACGGCGCCAAGGCGGAGAGCGGCCAGATGCAGCGCGGTGAATTGCCACCAGTTGGGCAACTGGAAGGACACCACGTCGCCGCGTTTCACGCCAAGCCCGGCGAGACCCGCGGCCAGCCGATCGACCCGCTCGGACAGGGCCCTGAAGGAGAGCTCCGTCCGCGCACCCGTTACGCTGTTATGATCCACGATTGCCACGGCTTCCGGCCGCTCGGCCACCCAGCGGTCGAGGAAGTCCGTCAGCACCATGTCTCGCCAGTGACCCTGCTGGCGCATCGCCGCAATTCGTTCGGACGACACGATTTGATCGAGCACGTTTGCCTCCCCTTGCCCAATGGAGCTGGAATCACGCCGCCCCAGCCTTGAGGGTCTGTCGGATTCTTGCGAACGTTTGGTAGAATATGCAAGAGCGGAGTATCCACCCCGCGGCGGCGCCATGTGGGGTTCGCCGAGGTGCAATGCCGGCCCCCGAACAGGGTTGGGACCATCTGGCGGTCTCGCTGCCATGGAGTGGTGGTCGCGTCACGGCGTCCTCCGCCCTCCGATGCGCTTTCGGGCGAAGACGAAACCGATTGGTTAGGGGAATGTCGCTTCAATGAACCACATCGAGCAGGTTGAACTGGCTCACCAGTTGCTCCATGCCGTCGAGACCGGAGGAACCGCGCTTGCCGAAAGCGTTTTCCACAATCCGGTGAGCGATTACGTCTGCGCTGACCAGGCGGCGCTCGAACAGGAGCACTTGTTTCACGGCCACCCGCAGGTCATGGGTCTGAGCGGCGATGTGCCGGAACCCGGCGCCTTCATCACCAACGACTTTGCCGGACCGCCCATCCTGATCGCGCGCGACGCGCAGGGCGAGGTGAAGGCATTCATGAACGTATGCCGCCATCGCGGCACGCGCGTCGCCGAAGGCCGTGGCGCAGCCAAGAATCTGTTCATCTGCCCCTATCACGCGTGGGCTTACGATCTCAACGGCTGCCTGGCCAGCATCGCGCAGCGCCGCGCGTTCGGCGAGATCGATCCCGCGGCGCACGCGCTGGCCCGGTTGCCGGCGGTGGAAAAGGACGGGCTCATCTGGGTGCGCGCTTCCGGGGATGCCCCGATCGACCCCGAGGCGCTGCTCAGCGGTCTCGCACCCGAAATCGCAGACTATGGGCTCGCCGGTTACACGCATTACGAAACACGGGTGTTGCGGCAGCCGATGAACTGGAAGCTGGTCATCGACACGTTCCTCGAAACCTATCACGTACCGATCTTGCATCGCGCCACCATCGCGCCGCTGCTGCACGGCAACGCGGCGACCTTTCGCGGCTACGGTCCCAACCTGCGCATGGCCGTTCCGCGCAAAACCATCGGCGATCTCCGCGGGCAGCCGGAATCGGAATGGAATGTGCTGAGGCACACCGCGGTCGTTTACGTGCTGTTCCCGAACGTCGCCCTGATCTGGCAAGGTGACCACATCGAAACCTGGCGCGTCTATCCGGCCGGCAACGGCACCGATGAGAGCATCATGCACGTCTCGCTATACACGCCGGAGCCGCCGCTGACCGACAAGGCGCGGCGGTATTGGGACAAGAACATGGATTTGCTGATGCGCACGGTGCAGGACGAGGATTTCCCGCTCGCGGCAGGAATGCAGCGCGCCTTCCGCTCCGGCGCACAGCAGCACATCGTGTTCGGCCGCAATGAACCGGCGCTGACGCATTATCACACGGCCATCCGAAGCGCGCTCGGCCTCATGGCCGAAGCACCGCGTCACTGAGGCAATGATATCGCCAGGGAGAGAAACCCATGCACGTCGGAATGAGCACCTTCTTTCAGAACCTGAACGGCCTGACCGATCATGAGGTCTATCGGAAGGAACTGGCGCTCGCCGATCTGGCCGAGCCGCTCGGGTTCGAATCGATCTGGTCGGCCGAACACCATTTCGATGACTACACGATGTGTCCGAACGTCGCTCAATTCCTCACCTACATGGCTGCGCGCACCAAACGCCTCGGGCTTGGCTCGATGGTGATGGTCGTGCCGTGGCACGACCCGGTGCGGCTGGCCGAGGAAATCGCCGTGCTCGACCATGTGTCGGATGGCCGCGTCATCCTGGGTCTTGGCCGCGGCCTCGGCCGTATCGAATTCGACGGCTTCCGCCTGGACATGGGCCGGTCGCGGCAACGCTTCGTCGAGCATACCGAGGCCGTGCTGCGCGCGCTCGAGACTGGCATCCTTGAAGCCGACGGCGCGCTGTACAAGCAGAAGCCGATCGAGATACGGCCCCGGCCGTTCCGCAGCTTCAAGGGGCGTGTGTATGCCTCTGCCGTTTCGCCGGAATCGTCGCGGATCATGGCGCGGCTGGGGATCGGCGTGATGATCATCGCGCAAAAGCCTTGGGAGAAGACGATCGCCGAGCTGGAGGAGTATCGCGCGGTCTATCGTCAGATGCATCCGGGCGAGGAGCCGCCGAAGCCGCTGATGTTCTGCTTCGTGAGCTGCCACGAGGACGCGGCGGTGGCGCAGGAGATGCACGAGCGCTATGCCCGCGGCTACAGCCGGTCCGCGCTGGCCCATTACGAATTCCACAACGAAGGCCTTGCGGACATCAATGGCTACGAATATTACGGCGCGCTGGCCCGCAATATCGCGAAGCACGGGATCGATGCCTTCGTCAACTTCCTGGCGGATCTCCAGGTGCGCGGCACACCTGATCAGGTCCTCGAACAGATGCTGCAATACCAGAGCCTCACGGATTGCGGCGGCTTCATTCCGGTCTTCAGTTTCGGCGGCATGCCCTATGACATGGCCGAGGCCAACATGCGGCTGTTCGCGCAGCGGGTGTTGCCGGCGCTGAAGGCTCATCCGGTGAACGCGACGATCGGCGGCATCGCCGAGGCAGCTTGATCCGCCCTGGACCGGCGCCGGCTACTCGCTGGCGGACGCCGGCGCCGGCGGAATGTTCAGTTCGCGCAGCAGTTCCTCGGTATGCTCGCCGAGTTTCGGCGGCAGCCGGCGGATCGAGGTGGGCGAGGCGGAGAATGTGACGGGCGGCGACAGCAACTTCAGCCGTCCTTCGGTCGGATGCACGGCCTCATGGAAGAACCCGCCCTCGGCGAGATAGGTATCTTCCAGAAGGTCGGCGATGGAATTCGCCGGGCCGCAGGGCACGTCGGCACGATCGAGCGCAGCCAGCCAGTGCGCGCTGCCGCGCGTCGGGAACACCTCCAACAGAACCTCATAAGCCGCGCCGATGTTCCTGACGCGATCGGCCAGCTTGGCGAACCGGGGATCGCGAATCAGTTCCGGGCGGCCGAGTGCGCCAAAGAGACGGTGCCATTGGTCATCCGTCACCGCCATCACGCAGATATGCCCGTCCGCCGTCGGATATGGCCGGCGATGCGGCGAAAGCATCCGGCTGTAGCCGAGCCCCAGCTCCGGTTCGCACAGCGTCGCCCCCCAAAGATGCTCGGGCAGGTTGAAGGCAAGCATCGTCTCCAGCATCGGCACATGGACCTCCTGCCCCTCCCCGGTGCGTTCCCGATGGAAGAGCGCGGTGACGATGGCCGAGGCGAGCGTGTGACCGCAGAACTTATCGGCGAGCGCCACCGGCGTGTAGCGCGGCGCGCCCGATGAATCGCGGTTGAGACCGGCGACGCCGCTCATGCCCTGGATCACGTCGTCGAACGCGGGCTTGTCACGAAGCGCGCTGGACGGACGGAAACCTGTCGCGGCGGCATGGATCAGCCGCGGATGATCGGCGCGCAGCGTCGCCGGATCGAGCCCGA
This sequence comes from Rhodospirillales bacterium 69-11, assembly GCA_001898425.1. Lineage (GTDB taxonomy): Bacteria > Pseudomonadota > Alphaproteobacteria > Acetobacterales > Acetobacteraceae > Rhodopila. Next base: position 4,488 of record MKTV01000096.1, on the reverse strand, counting down.
GGCGGGTCGCCGCGCCGATCCGCATGTTATGCACGAAAACATCGGCGCCCGTTACCAGCGCATCCAGGATCCGGCGATCGCCCGGCTGCTTGAGGTCCAGCACGATGCTGCGCTTGTTGCGGTTCAGGTTCAGAAACATCGGCGCCATGCCTTGGGTACGGGTCGGTCCCATGTCGCGGGTGGGATCGCCGCCCGGCGCTTCCACCTTGATGACATCGGCACCTGCGTCGCCGAGCACTTGCGTGGCCAGTGGCCCAAGCACATTGATGGTGAGATCGACCACCCGTATGCCGGCCAGCGCTCCCCCGTTACGCATGCGTTCCCGGCCCGTTCGCTGGGCCCGCCAAGCCGTCGGGCGGCCAGGCGGTCGCGCCTTCCTCGAGCGGGATGCACAGACTCTTGAGAAGTTGCGAGAACATCGTCCAGTTGCCTATCACGATGACGAGTTGAATCCGTTCGCGCGGCGAGGCGAGATGTTCGGCGCAGGTTGCCCACGTCGAGTCGGAAATCATTCCTTCATCAAGCGTCTCATCCACTGCCGCGAGCACCGCCTTGTCAGCGGCCGAGAGGTTCGTGGCGTTGCGCCAGTCGCGCACCGCGAGGATATCCGCCTCCGGAATCTGGAGGCGGCGCGCCACGCGCCAATGCTGGGTCCATTCGTACATGGAGGTGGTGCGCCATCCTATGCGCATGATCACCAGTTCGCGCAGACGCGCGTCCAACGCCGCGTCCACGGCGAGCAGCCGCTGCAATGTGGCAGCCAGATCGCGCGCGAGTTCGGGATCCCGCAGCAGCACCCGGAACACGTTGAGGCCGGCAAGTCTTGGATTGAGTTCCACATCCGAGGCGGCGCTCCGGGCCGCCTCGGGCATCAGCATCGGAACGCGAGATACCATTTCAGCCATACGACGTTTCTCCCATTCCGGCGCAGCCCCATGCGATGCGGGAGCGAATCGTATCGGCGGGGTTCATGGAAGCATGATCCGGCTCACCACCTTGCGCTGGTCGTCGTGCGTCGGCGGGTCCATTGAGATGAAGGCCGAACGCCGGAACTGCATTGGAAGATCCCGGATCGAGATGCCACCGAGGTCCCCGCGCGACGCGAAAACGTGGCGGTGGGTCTCCACCTCCAAGACGTCCCTGAATATCGTGATAGACCAGAACGGACCGTAAGGACTATCCTCGAGGCGGTGGTCCGGATCGTCGCGACGCAGCCGGGGGAAATAGTCGTAATAGGTGTCTTCCTGGTGCATCCATGGGTCGGACACGCCGACCCGATTGAGCGGCATGATCCAGGGATCAGTGTCAACTCGCACGTCTACCGCCGCGTCCATGTTGCCTCCTGTCCACTGTGGGTTGCATCGGGTCGCGCTTTTTCAAACGTTGGCAGTACGTCGCACATGCGATCACCTTCTTGCTGTTTTGCCTAACCTGATCTGGCAGCTAGAACAAGCGTTAGGTAGAATATCTCCGAGGTTCGGATTTGTGCCAATCATCGGTGGTTCTTCGGTCGGGACGGCCGAGTCCTAGTAAAGACCGGCTGAACAGCTGTTGCGTCGGGTCTAGCTAGCCGACCGTGTCCTCTCCGAGCATGCAAGGTAAACCCCAACCGACTCTCATGCCGGCGGTACTGCCGAGCGGAAATAGACTATTGGCCAGGGGGCGGAGATCGGCACTCGGCCATGCTTCCTCCGGCGCTGTAGACCCAGGGTTAGCAGATCCACGGGGGATCGGTGGGGACATGCGGCTTCTCCAGGTTCCGTCAGCCTTCGCGCCGGCAAGTATCAGCGGCAGGTGATTTAAGATGGAACTACACCGCCTGGAGGATGCTGATCACCGCGGTAGCGGCGCAGAAGATGTACAGGCGGCGGTAGTTGGCCGGGATCGACTGCTGCCGATGGCAGAATGGGACGGACGAAGTTGCGGAATTCATCGTATTTTTGACAGAACTTGGCTGCCGACTTGGCACATTTGAAGCCGCGCATCGGTCGGTATCGGCCTTTGATGCGCCGATGGTCCTGCTCCAGCCTGTTGTTGAGGTAGCGACTGGTCGGTGCTTCACACGCCGGCCCCCGCGCGCTGCGGATCGCGCGCGGGTACCTGTCGTGCCCGTCCGTCGTAATCCTTGTTGATATGATGGCGGTGACGGCCTTGGCGGAACGGAAGAACGCCTTGGACGCCTTCATGTCGCGGCTTCGCTCAGCATCACGTCGACCAGCGCGCCGGCGCGGTCGATGCCAGGGTAGAGATAGACCCAGCGGCCCTGGACGTTCAGATACGTGTCATCCACGAGCAATTGCGCCCCACCTTGACGCGCCGGCGGCGGCACAGGGTCTCAGCCAGCGCAGGCGTCAGCTTCGCCTCCCAGTCCGCACGGCCTCATAGCTGAACACGATGCCACGGATCAGGAGCATCTTGCTCAGATCGCGCAGGCTGAGCTTGTAGCGCAAGTGCCATTAGAGGACCGCCTGATCGCGTTCGTTACCATCGCCTTCATCTCCATGATTGTTCAGCGCCTGGGAAGCATCTCGTTCGAGAAATCCGGGCGCCAACTCTACAAACGACCGTTCTTACGTCTCCTATTCAAGACATTCGTTTGTGGTTGAAGTCAGCTGTATCTCCGTGCATCATGTGTTTCTGCCTTTTCACCAGACCGATCGGATCATGCCTACCCCAGTCGCGCGAGACGAAAACCGGCTCCCTGCGGTCAAACCAATTCAGGCATCCACGGTTGCGCGGATCGGCGTGCTCGGTAAACCGGTCGGCGCTGTGAGCGCCGCCGCCACGGTCCTACGGGCCCTGCACACTTCCCCGCGGCCGCTGAACGCCAGCGAGGTCGCGCGCGCCTCCGGCCTGCATCGCGGGACCGCATACAACATCCTCCGAACGCTGCAGGCCGAAAGCCTGGTCAGCTTCGATGGGACCACCCGCACCTACGCGGTGAGCCTGAACATTCTGGAACTAGCCCATGGCGCCTTGCGGCGCAGCGGCATGCTAGACATCGCGCGACCGCTGATCCAGGCGGTGGCCGACGCCCATCGCGTCTCGGTCTATTTGTCCAAGGTCCTGGGCCCGTTGGCGATGCTGCTGCTGGACTGGGTGGGCGGGCTGCGTCCCGACCCGCACGTCGCGGTCGGCCGGCCGCATCCCAGCCCGGCTGGTGCGTCGGGTGTCATCCTCACGGCCTTTGGCGAAAGCTGCGAGACGGAGTTGGAGACGCGATTCTATCAGGTAAAGTGGTACCAGCAGCCTTCCTTCGCGGAATTCCTGGCGCGCGTGAAGGAAGCGCGGATCGACGGTTTCGCGGTGGATCGAGGCAACATGTATCGCGATGCCACGCTGGTATCGGTGCCGGTCCTGTCATCTACATGGGAACTCCTGCTGATTCTCACCGCCGCAGGTCACCCACGGGACCTCGACGGCGACGCGGTGGCGGCATTGAGCCACTCGTTGCAATCGGCGGCAGCGCGACTGTCAGACAATTTGCCGTTGCTACGGCTTGGATAATTAAACCGGCGCATCGCCGGTAAGGAGGAGAACATGGACACGGCGCAAGAAGTTCAGTTGGCATCCGGAACGAGAGCGACCCTCGAATTCGACGCTATCGTCATCGGCGCCGGCGTGACGGGACTCTATCAACTCTACAGATTACGTGAGCTTGGCTTGCGGGTGCGGGCGTTCGAAGCTGGCAGCGGCGTCGGCGGCACGTGGTATTGGAACCGCTATCCCGGCGCGCGTTTTGATTCCGAGAGTTGGACCTACGGTTATGCATTCTCGAAGGAACTGCTCGATGAGTGGGACTGGGACGAGCATTTCTCCGCCCAACCCCATACCGAGCGCTATCTCAATCACGTCGCTGATAAGTTCGATTTGCGGCGCGATATCCAGTTCAACAGCCGGATATCGGGGGCGTACTATCACGAGGACACGCGCAGCTGGGAAATCTTGCTGGAGGATGGCACCCGCCATTCGACCCGTTTTCTGGTTACCGCCATCGGCGTTCTTTCGGCCGCCACGATGCCGAACATCGATAGCATAGACACATTTGCCGGCGTGTCCTGTCACACGCATCGCTGGCCGAAGGAAGGGGTCGATTTTGCCGGCAAGCGGGTTGGTATCATCGGCACCGGAGCGACCGCGGTGCAGACGATCCAGGAACTCGCAAAGACCGTTAGTCACCTGACCGTGTTCCAGCGCACTCCCAACTGGTGTGCGCCGCTGCACAATGCGAAAATCTCGAAGCAGGAGATGGACGGCATCCGGGCGCGCTATGACGAAATCTTCGCGCTCTGCAGCACGTCGCCCGGCTGCTACATCCACGCTCCGGACCCGCGCAAAACACTGGAAACGTCGGCCGAGGACCGCGAAACGTTTTGGGAGCAACTTTATAACTCCCCCGGTTTCGGCGTCTGGTTGGGGCAATTCAGCGACACTCTGACCGACCCCGAGGCCAACCGGCTAGCCTCTGAGTTCATTGCCAAAAAGATC
>MKTV01000095.1:64425-67814 GCA_001898425.1 Rhodospirillales bacterium 69-11 | reverse complement strand
GTGGCCTTGTGCCGGCCATCCACGACTTCGTGCCGCTCGAAAAGCCGTGGATGACCGCCCTGCGCCGGCCATGACGCGGAGTCGGCTCATGACACGGGGGCGGCCCACGACACGGGAGCAGCTTCCGTCGCGCACGGAATCCTGCAACGCTCGCGCGTCATGACCCCGCAGCAGATCCTCTCCGGCCTCTGGACCGAGGCCCGCCTGCCGGCCGATGCGCTGGACGACGTGTTCCTGACCGGCGCAGATCCCGTCCTGCCCTCCAGCTTCCGCGTCGGCACGGCCGCGCAGGTCAGCATCGCGGCCTCCGCGCTGGCCGCCGCCTCGCTCTGGCGGCATCGCGGCGGCCACCGGCAGCGCGTCACGGTCGACATGCGCCACGCCGCGCTCGAGTTCCTGTCGGAACGCTACGTCTCGCTGGCCGGCGAAGCGCCGAAGGATCCCTGGGACGCCATCGCCGGCACCTACCAATGTGGCGACGGACGCTGGGTGCGCCTGCACACCAACTTCCCGCACCATCGCGACGGCATCCTCCGCCTGCTCGACTGCGCCTACGACAAGGCCGCAGTGGCCGAGGCGCTGAAGACCTGGGACGCCTTCGCCTTCGAGGACGCGGTGGCCGAGGCCGGTCTCTGCGCCACGGCCATGCGCAGCTTCGCGGAGTGGGACGCCCATCCGCAGGGCCAGGCCGTGCCCACCCTGCCGCTGGTCCGCCTGACGCGCATCGGGGACGCCCCGGCGCAGCCGCTCCCCCCCGCCGACCGCCCACTCGCGGGCCTGCGCGTGCTCGACCTGACCCGCGTGCTCGCCGGTCCGGTCTGCGGCCGCACGCTCGCCGCGCACGGGGCGGAGGTGCTGAACGTCGCCAGCCCCAACCTGCCGAACCTGCCGCTGCTGCTGCTCGACACCAATCGCGGCAAACGCTCCGCCTTCATCGAATTGCGGGAGCCGGCTGGCCAGGCGAGGCTGCAGGCGCTGCTGCGCGACGCCGACGTGTTCATGCAGGGCTACCGACCCGGCGGGCTGGCCGACCTCGGCTTCGGCCCGGCGGAGGTCGCACGCCAGCGGCCCGGCATCGTCTACGTCTCGCTCTCCGCCTACGGCAGCGCCGGGCCTTGGTCCGGCCGCCGGGGCTTCGACAGCCTGGTGCAGACGGCCAGCGGCTTCAACCATGCGGAGGCCGCGGCCGCCGGCGAGACCGCGCCCCGGCCGCTGCCCTGCCAGGCGCTGGATCACGCCTCGGGCTACCTGCTCGCCTTCGGCACGCTGGCCGCCCTGCATCGGCGCGCCACCGAAGGCGGCAGCTGGCACGTGCAGGTCTCGCTCGCGCGCACGGGCCGGTGGATCCGCGACATGGGCCGCGTGCCGGATGGACTTGCGGGACCGCCCGCGCCGCGCCGGGACGAGATCGCCGACCTGCTCGTGGAATCGGAAGGCCCGCAGGGCCGGCTCTCCGCCCTGACGCACGCCGCCGACCTGTCCGAGACGCCCGCCGCCTGGACGCGCCCCTGCGCGCCGCTGGGGGCCGATGCAGCGGAATGGCCCGCATGAGCTGCTTCGCGCCGATCGGCTACCTGCTGCACCGCACGCGCGCGGACGGGACGGAGGGGCTGCTGATGGCCCCCGATCTCGCCACCGCCGTGCGGGACGCCGCCATGGGCGAGGGATGGACCGCGCAGCAGATCACCTGCGGCCGGGACGTCGTCCTGGAAGGGGATGCCTTGCGTGCGGCGATCGCCGCTTCGCGCCGGAACGCCTGACCGGCCGATGCGGCCCGGGCTTCGCCAGCCCAGGCTCCGGCGCCGAAGGCTCCGGCCCCGAAGGCTCCGGCGCCGAAGGCTCCGGCCCCGAAGGCTCCGGCACCGAAGGCTCCGCCGCCGAAGGCACCGTCAGGTGAACGCCGGGAGGGTGAAACCCGCATCCGGCAGGTGGCGTTTGATGGTCCGTCGACTGGAAGGAAGAACCCGAATGAGCGAGCACGCAAGCAACGGTCTGCATCAGGATGTCGGGCAAGAGGTGCAGGGCGCCGCCAGCAGGCTCTATGACGCGTCCGGTCGTGTGATCAACGACGTCGCGAACCACCCGGAGCAGGCGGGCGACCAGCTCGCGCGTTTCGCACGCGAACAACCGATCGCCTGCGCGCTCCTCGCGCTCGGTGTGGGCTACATCCTCGGCAAGATCACCTGACCGGATCGTCGATCGCCAGGGCGGAGGCGGACGCCGCGCTTCCCCATGGCGGGCTCACTGGCTGGCCCAGATGATCCGGTGGATCCAGGCCACTTCGGTCAGATCGAAACTGTAGTCCGGATGCGCCGGGTTGAGGCTCTTGAGCTCGACCCGGCGCGCCGAACGCCGCGCGAGCTGCTTGGCCATCACCTCGCCCTCCCCGGTGCGGACCACCACGCGATCGCCGCGCCGGATCGGCGCCGCCGGTGAGACGATCACCAGGTCGCCATCCCGGAACACCGGCTCCATGGAATCGCCGCTGATCTCCAGCGCATAGGCGTTCGGATCGGCGATCTCCGGCAAGCTCACCTCGTCCCAGCCCCCGCCCACCGGATAGCCACCGTCGTCGAAGAACCCCTCGCCCCCGGCCTGGGCGAGTCCGATCAGCGGCACCCGGCGGGACGCCGCCCGCGGCGGGGGCGTGCTCGCGAGCGCACGAGCCCCCGAGACCAGCGTCGTGAAGGCCTCCATCGTCGCGCCCGTCGCATCCAGCACCTTGGCGATGCTCTCGGTGCTGGGCCACCGCGCGCGCCCGTCCGGCATCCGGCGCTTCGACGGGTTGAACGTGGTCGGATCGAGACCCGCGCGCTTGGCGAGGCCGGAGGCAGACAACCCGTTCTCGGCGGCGAGCGTGTCGAGCGCGCGCCAGATATCCTCATGCTTCATCGATGATCCTGTAGTCGGCCCCGAAGCGGAGCGATTCGGGGCCGGCGGGAGTCTGGTAGGAATCCTGACCAATTGGAATAGGAAAATACGCCGCGAGTGCTTGCAATGGCATGCAACCTATGGTTTAATGTTCGCATTCCGTTCCAATGTGCCCCGCCTGCAGGAGCAATTGCCATGGCCGCCGTCGCCCGCCAGACCCGAACCACCGCGTCCTCGCCCACCTCGAAGTTGCGCAGCGAACCGTTCCGTTCCGCCGAGGAGGCGTGGCTGTGGACCATGGGGGCGCTGGTCGCCCGGCGGGAAGGCCAGCGGTATACGCCGGGACGCGGAACTCTGCCGCGACCGTGCGAGCCGGACGACGTGGTGCGGTGCCTCGACATGCTGTACCGCCGCCGGCGGATCGATCTCGTCCACGCGCGCATTCTCCGCATCTGGGGCGAACGGCAGGCGGTCCCCAACCCGGCCCATGCAAGCGAGCGATGCGACTGGAGGTTGTG
>MKTV01000095.1:57821-64366 GCA_001898425.1 Rhodospirillales bacterium 69-11 | reverse complement strand
TTAAAGCATAGAAAAGGAATATAATCCTTGACAATCGACGGGTCGCACCCGTAGAATCGCTCCATCCCGGGGCGAGGTGCGCCCTGGGCGAACCCTCTCTCCGCCGCCCCGCAACCGCCGCCCTCCCCAGGGCGGCGGTTTTCGTTTGTGCGGTTCCCTCTGCAGGAAGGACGTGTGCCATGGCTTTCGCGATCCGCAATCTCTCGGTGCTCGCCTATGCGAACGGCTTCACGCTCTGGCACTACAAGGCCGGCAAGGACCGGCTGGAGACCGTCACCGCGGACGACTACTTCTGCGATGCGGCGGACATGCTGGCCGTCGGCGACATGGTGATGGTCTCCGCCATGGACGGGGCGCGGATCCTGAGCGTCGCCCTGGCCGATCCCGGCGCGGTCGCAACCGCAAGCCTCGGCTGACCGCGATGGCGGCGGCCCGTCGGATCAGCGCTGCGGGACCAGGCGTCCGATCTCCCGCGCGTGCCGCGCCTCCCCGGCGGGCGTCGCCGAGAATCGCCCGTCGGAGCGCTGCGCGGCGAGCCCCATCTCCGCGAGGCGCTTCAGGCAGGAACCATCCTTCAATCCGTCCGGACGCCCCGCCGCGCCGCTCAGGTGCAGGCGGTGCAGCGCCGATCGGCAGCAGGTCTCGAGATAAGGCTCGTTCCACATGCGCCCGCAATGTCGGGGCGGGAAGGGCGCAGCGCAAGCCGGTCGCCGTGGCGGCGGGTGCGTGCTCCGCACGCCGCCGCGCGACACCGGAGCGCGGTCAGGAGGTTTCCGCTCGTGCGTGAGTGTCAGGATTACGAACGTCGCTGGAGCGAGCCGGACGAGCCACCACCGCGCGACTACGGGTATGAGACGGACCCGGTCGCCTGGGCCGTGTCGCCCGAATACCTCATGCATCGATCCGCCGACCGCATCACCCGGCGGTGCCGGACCACGACGCAACGGGTCGTGCGCCGGCGCCTCCGCGCGCTGCTGTCGCTCACGCGTCTCTCGGCAGGAGGCGCCATCCTCGCGGTGTGCGCCTGGAACCTCGCTTGCCACGGGATCGGCCTGCGGGTCGACGAAGCGCTGGACGTGCTGGTCGCGCTCGGGGGCGGGTTGGCCACCTTCGTCGCCGTCGGCAACACGCTCGACCTCTTCGATTAGCGGGGATCAACATTTGTCTTCCTTCGGATTGCTGGCCGCGGTCGACCTCCCGCTGTTCGATGCGGGCACGATCGGCTGCGCCGTCATGTTCCCGGCGACCCGCCTGGTACACAGCATGTGGGGCAGAGGGCCGCGGCCGAATTCGTTGATCCTGCTGTTCGACCTGCTGCGCGGGGCCGCGCTGTTTCCCTTCGTCCTGCTGATCTGCGGCGCGTTCTCGCGCGAGTTGCTGCAGACGATCATGGAGGCGAACCGCACGACGGTCTTCCTGGGGGGGCTGATCGGCGGTTTCTCCGTCTTCAACGCCGATCGCTGGGTGATGGAATATCTGCGCGCCGACATGCACGGGGTCGACTGATCCGGCCGTCGAACCGGCCGGACGCGGCGATCACACGAACACCCGCACCCACGGCACGGCCCCGCGCGGGCCCGCGGCGCCGTCCTCGCCTTCACGCCGGGGGTGCTTGCGGGCATAACCCGCGGCGATGACACCCGCTCTCGCGTCCGCCGTCCTGCCGCTGCTCCGACGCCTCGATCCCGAGACGGCGCACGGGCTTGCGCTGCGTGCGTTGCGCCTGGGCCTGGCCGGGGGCGATCCCGCGCCGGACGACGCCATCCTCGGCATCACCGTCTTCGGGCGCCGCTTCCCCAATCCGATCGGCCTGGCCGCCGGCTTCGACAAGAATGCGGTGACGGTCCGCGCGCTGATGCGAGTCGGCTTCGGGTTCGTCGAGACCGGGACGGTCACGCCGCGGCCCCAGCTGGGCAATCCCCGCCCGCGCCTGTTCCGCCTCGACGCGGATCGCGCCGTGATCAACCGGATGGGGTTCAACAACGCCGGGCTGGATGCCTATCGCACCCGCCTCGCCGCCCTCTCCCACCGCCCCGTGCCGCTCGGCGCCAACGTGGGCATCAACAAGGAGGGTGCGGATCCGGTCCGGGACTATCCCGCCCTGATCGCCGCGGTCGCGCCGCATGCCGATTACGCGGTCATCAACGTCTCCTCCCCCAATACGCCCGGGCTGCGCGACCTGCAGGGGGAGGCGCAGCTGCGCGCCATCCTCGAGGCGGTTGCGGCCATCACCCCCCGGCCACCGATCCTGGTGAAGCTCGCGCCCGACCTGTCGGAGGAAGGCCTTGCCGCCGTGGTCGAGACCTGCGCGGCCCATTCCGTGCAAGGCCTGATCGTCAGCAACACCACGATCTCCCGACCGGATGGATTGCTCTCCCCCTTCGCACAGGAACGCGGGGGCCTGTCCGGCGCCCCCTTGCGGACGCTCTCGACACGCGTGCTGGCGCAGGCGCACCGGCTGGCGCGCGGACGCCTCGTCCTGATCGGCGTCGGGGGTGTGGCGAGCGGGCGGGACGCGTTCGACAAGATCCGCGCCGGCGCGTCCCTGGTGCAGCTCTACACGGCCTTCGCGTATGACGGGCCGGCCCTGATCCCCCGACTCAAGGCGGAGCTTGCCGCCGAACTGCGGCGTGCGGGATTCGCGCGCATCGAGGACGCGGTCGGCACCGCGGCCGACCACTTCGCGAAGGGCTGACGGAATGGAACATCTGACGGGCTTCGCCCCGCTCGCCGCGCGCTATGACGGGTTCATCCTGGATCTGTGGGGGGTGATCCACGACGGGGTGAATGCCTTCCCCCATGCCGTCGAGACGCTGGGACAGCTGCAGCGTGCAGGCAAGCGGACGCTGCTGCTGTCCAACGTGCCGCGGCCGAACGATGCCGTGCAGAGCATGATGCGGCGGATGGGGATCGCCGACACGCTCTACACCCACATCCTGACGAGCGGGGAGGCGGTGCGCCGGTCCCTGACCTCACCCCCCGACCTGTGGTGGGCGAAACTCGGCACGCGCATGTTCCATATCGGGCCGGAGCGCGACAAGCCGGTCTACGAGGGCCTGCCGCTCACCGTGGTGCCGACGCCGGACGAGGCGGATTTCGTGCTGAACACCGGCCCGGACGATCATCGCAACCCCAGCGACATGGCGGAGTTCGAGCCCGTGCTGCAGGAATGCGCGAAGCACCGGCTGAAGATGATCTGCGGCAATCCGGACCTGGAAGTGATCCGCGGCGGCGTGCGCGTGCTGTGCGCCGGTGCGCTGGCGCTGCGGTATCAGGAACTCGGCGGCGACGTCCGCTCCCTCGGCAAGCCGGATGCGGCCATCTACCAGCCTGCGCTCCAGCAACTCGGCCTGCCGCCGGACCGGGTGCTGGCCGTGGGTGACTCGCTGCGGACCGATATCGCCGGCGCGGGCGGGGTGGGCATCGCGGCCTGCTGGGTGCTGGACGGGATCCACGGGGCGGGCCTGCGCGGACCGGACGGCCGGTTCGATACGGCCCGCGCCGAGGCGCATGCGCGCGAGGCCAACCTGCACCCGGTCGCGACGCTGCCCCACTTCGCCTGGTAGGACGGTCGCCCACGGGCGGCGTCGCCAACCGGGGTCGCCGCCACCGGAGGGCGCCGCCCGCGGGGGACATCGCCCACGGGGGTCACCGTCGACGAGGGCCATCGCCATGATGACCATCGTCGACGCCGTCGGGGTCTCGCCGGCGTCAGTGCGACAGGAAGACCGGCACCGTCATCTCGTTGAGCAGCGTGCGGGTGACGCCGCCGAACACCATCTCCCGCGCGCGCGAATGCCCGTAGGCGCCGGCCACGATCAGGTCGACGCCGAGATCGGCCGCATAGGAGAGCAGGGCCTCGCCGTCGCTGATGTCGTTGGCGACGGTGTGCGCCGCTTCCGCCTTCACCCCGTGCCGCGCCAGGTGCAGCACGATGTCGGCCGCCGGCACGTCGCCGTGCCCGCCGATGCCGTGGCGGGGATTGACCGCGACCACCGTGACCAGTTTCGCCGCTTCCAGCAACGGCAGCGCATCGTTCACCGCCCGCGCCGCTTCACGGCTCGCATTCCAGGCGACCAGCACGCGCTCCCCGATGAGGGGGAACTCGCCGGCGAACGGCACGGCCAGGACCGGACGGCCGGACGTCATGATGGTGTTGGCCACCATCGCGTCCATGCCCACGTTCTCCTGCGGTTCATAGCGGTTGGGCTGCCCGAGCACCGTGAGGTCGGCATAGCGTGCGTGCAGGGGCATGGTCGCGGGCAGGTGGCTCTCCACCAGTCGCCACTCGCCCTGCAGCCCGTCCAGCCGCAGCCGCTCCCGGAAGCGGGCTTCCACCGGCTCCATCGCTGCCATCGCGTCGGCGCGCATGCGCTCGACCACGTCCTCGGGGCCGGTGCCGGCGAAGGGCATCGCGGACCCGTAGAAGAAGTCGACGGATGGAATGTCGATGACGGCCAGACCCGTCAGGTGCGCTTCGTGACGCCGCGCCAGTGCCGCGGCCGCCTGCAGACGGACTGCGCTGCGCGTGCCGCTGTCCAGATGCACCAGGATGTTCTTGAGGGCCATCGTACGCCTCCCGCTCGCCTGTCCTCGTAGAGCTTCGTTTGCTCACGTTATGCGAGAGAGTGCCTTGATCTGGATCATCGTGCCAGATTCAGCCGCACGACATTCGATCCGCGCTCCCCCTTGCTGCGCAAGGTGGACAGCAGCGCCTGGAGCTCCTGGATGGTGAAGGGTTTGCGCAGCAGCCCGTCCAGCGGGCTCTGCCCCGCTTCCGTGTCGTCCAGTTCGGCATAGCCCGTGACCATCGCGATGGGGCGGGTGATCCCACGGTCCCGCAGGATGCGCGTCAGCTGCAGACCGTTCATCCCGGGCATGGCGTAGTCGACGAGGATGATGTCCGGCTCGAAGCCGGCCAGCTGCGCCAGCGCTTCGGAGCCGCCCGGTGCCTCGACGACGTCGCAGCCCAGGTCATGCAGCATTTCCACCGTGACCTGCCGGACGGCGGGATCGTCGTCCACCACCAGGACGCGGGCGGCCGGCGCGCTGCGATCCACCGGGGCGGCGACCGGCTTCTGCGGATCGGCCTGGTCGGTGCCGCGCGGCAGCAGCAGGGTGATGGTGGTGCCCGTGCCCGGCGTGCTCTCGAGCCTGACCGCGCCGCCCGCCTGCCGCGCCGCCGCCTGCACCTGGCTGAGGCCGAGGCCGGAGCCGGCGTCGCCCTTGGTGGTGAAGAAAGGATCGAACGCGCGCCGTTGCACCGGGGCGGTCATGCCGATCCCCGTATCCCCGACCGCGATCGAGACATACGCGCCGGGCGCGAGGTCTGGTGCGGCGGCGGGTCCACCGATCGCCAGGTTGGTGGTCCGGATCGTGAGCGTCCCGCCTTCGGGCATCGCGTCGCGCGCGTTGAGGCACAGGTTGAGGATCGCCGCCTCGATCTGGCTGGGATCGACCATGGCCGGCCAGAGATTCGGGTCGAGCTCCGTCGTGAGCCGGATCCGCCGCCCCAGGGTGCTGGTGGCCAGGGTCGCGAGATCGGTGATCAGAGCGTTGAGGTCGGTCGGCCGGGCCGGCATGGGTTGCCGGCGGGAGAAGGCCAGCAGCCCGGAGGTGAGCTGCGCCCCGCGCTGAACCGCACCGATGGCGCGCTCGATCAGGGTCCGCAGCCGGTCGGCGTTCGCCGGATCGGCGGTGCCCTGGGCGACCCGTCGCTCCATCAGTTCCAGGCTGCCAAGGATGGTCGCGAGGAGGTTGTTGAAGTCGTGCGCGATGCCGCCCGACAACTGGCCGATCGCCTGCAGCTTCTGGCCGTGATGCAGCGCCACCTCGCTCTTGTCGCGTTCGGCGATCTCGACCTGGAGCCGGTTGTTGGCGTGGGACAGGTCGCGCCGGCGCTCGTTCAGCTCCGCCGAGATCCGATCCAGCCGCCGGCGCTGGTCCGCATCGTCGCGGGTCAGGCGCATCACCGTGGCGTTCAGGGCCGCCGCCAGCGGCCGGAACGGTCCCGGCATCTTCGCCGGGTCGGCTCGAGGCGCGGTCTCGCCGCCCGACCAGCGGGAGGCCAGGGTGGAGAGGTGGGTGAGGGGCCGGTCGAGGAGTCGATCGCCATAGACCAGGGCGATGAGCAGCAGCACCACGACCAGAATGGCCAGCAACATCGCCCCGTTCCAGAGCACATCGGCATCCGCGGCCGCCAGGTCGGCGGCGGGGAGGGTCGCGATCGCGGTCAACCCGAGCGGCGGGATGGATGCCGGCACGAAGGCGACGGCCAGCTGGCTCCCGTCCGGCCCGGCGACGAGGGTGACATCCGACCGTTCGTCGTTGCTCATCCCCCGCAGAGGTGCTGGCAGGCGCTGGCCGGTCCACTGGTCGCCCTCCGGCGCACGCGCGAGAACCGTGCCCTCCCGATCGGCGATGATGACGCCAGGGCGGGAGGGACGCGCGATCGGGGACCGCCGCGCATCCACCAGGTGCTGTGTCAGCCAGCGCAGGTCGAGCGCGGTCACGAGCAGTTCGCCGCCCGGGAGTGGGGTCGCGAT
>MKTV01000095.1:47649-57809 GCA_001898425.1 Rhodospirillales bacterium 69-11 | reverse complement strand
GACGCCCGCCACGCCTTCGAGCTGACTGTATCGGCCGATCGCGCCATCGGGCGCCGCGCCCAGGCCAGCCAGCCAGGGGGGCTTCGGACCCTCGGCCGCGATGGCCGGGGTGGAGGCGCAGCGGATCGTTCCAGCCTCCCCGACCACGGCGAGGAAGCGGTAGGCCGGCAGGGTCCGCCCCAGGGCGGCAAGCCGGTTCTGGCATGCCGCCGGGCTCTCGTGCAGGTCGGGAAATTGCGCCACGGCCGCCCCGAGTTGCCGCGTGGCGAAGATGATGCCCTCGAGGTCGCCGTTGGCCAGTTCGGCTTGCCGCATCAGGAAGCCGGACAGCTCCGTGCCATGGGCGGCCTCGAGTTGCCGGACGGCCGAGACGCCGACTGCGACGACCGGTATGAGGCACACCAGCAGCAGGAGTGTCACTCGGAAGGAAAGCCGCATGGGGAACCGATGACGTTGCGCGGCCGCTAGGCGACTCGGGGCGGGTCGGCGCGTTCCAGGATGCGCTCTATCCACCATGCCGGCCCAAGGACAGCGAGCCCTCGGGTGGCCGAACATCGTCACGACTTCGTGAGTCATGTCATGCATTCGGATCATCCAGCGCGGCTGCGCTGGCGAAACTGATCTGCGTGCCGTCCGAGAGCCGGATCCGCGCGGCGCGATCCCTCGCCCGCGGTGGCGGCGGCGGAGGTTCGGATCCGCACTCCGCGTGGCTGCCGGTGACCCGTGTCTCGGCGGACGGGAGTGCGCCGACGCGGCGGCTTCCCACGACGCCGCTGGCGCCGAGATCCGGCATCACGAACAGGCTGGACAGGTCCACCGGCGTGCGGCTGCCGGACGAGAGGGGAAGAGCGGCGCCGCCATCCACGCTCCCGCGTGCGTCTTCGCCATGGATCCGGTCTGCCGGCCCGTGGGATGATTGAACCCGCGCGGCCGGTGCCGCGTGCTCGCGCCGCTGCAGTGAGGAGACACCCTCGCTGAGGTCGCCATGTCGCTTTCGTCCGCGCATCCTCGGTCGCTCCGGCACCGAACGGCAAGCGCCGTTCTGGTCCTGTTCTGGGCCGAGCGGAGTTAACGAAAGGTCAACGGCAATCGCACGCGCGTATGCGGACGCGGCGATTTCGGAAATTGTGTCGCCGGGTGTGCGGCGTCTAGTGCAGCGGCACGGTCACGCTGAGGCCGGGCGTCTGGATGCCCTTTCGTTCCTCGGAGGATTCATAGCGCGATCCTGGCAGGAAGCCGCGGCTCTGGTCGAAGCGATTGACCCGGAAGTTGCGGATCTGCACGCGCGGATCCTCACTCGCCACAACGATGGGGGCGTGGACGTCGGTATCCGGCACCGGGGCCGCGACGTCGGTCGGCGGATGGGTGGGCGGAATGGGCGGTACCGGCAGGTTCGGGGCCGGCGCCGCGGCCATCGCCGCCAGCCCGGCCAGCAGCAGCAGGCTCGTGCGCGTCAAAGTCCATCCTCCGTACGCTGGGTCGCGCTCATGCGGTGAACGCCGCGCGGATCGTGCGCGGGGTTGCCGGCGGGCGCGGACAGGGGGGAGCTTCCGCCGTCGCGCCAGGCCTGCAGGGCCCAGTGGACGGAGGGGAAGGCAATGTCATCCCACGGGATCTGGTCCCAGGCAAACAGCGCGACCTCGGCGCTTTCGGGACCGGCGGCGAAGCGCGGCATGTCGTCGCGGAAGCGGGCGCGGAAGATCACCTGGACCTGGCCGATCCGCGCGATGCTGAACACGCCGAGGATGCCGTCCAGTACGATGTCGGCCTGGGCCTCCTCCATCGCCTCCCGAGCCGCGCCCTCTTCGATCGTCTCGCCCAGCTCCATGTATCCGGCCGGCAGTGTCCAGAACCCGCGCCGTGGCTCGATCGCGCGGCGGCACATCAGCACCGCGCCGTCGGACACGACGACGGAGCCCACGACGACCTTGGGGTTCTCGTACGCGATATAGCCGCACGTACCGCACACCATGCGTTCGCGGTTGTCACCTTCGGGAATGCGGCGGTCGAAACCGGACATGGGGGGAAAGTGACGAGTCACCCCAGGCGGATCAAGCCTTTCGCGGCTTCGGTGGAGTCCTGACGCGAGCAGTGTTGCCGGAATCAATCACCGTTGCCGAAGCCGTGGACGGGCGTCCGTTCCGATCACGACAAGCCGATCGGGGCGCGGTGGACGACCGCCCGCCTCGCCTGCGCGCGGCGGGAGGGGCACTCACACGGCGAGGTCGAGCACGGATCCGCGGGGCAGGGGCCGGGTTCCGCCGGGCCCCGCGTTGCCGCCGGTCCCGGGCGGCCCTGGCGGGCCCGGTGCGGCCGCGCTGGTAGCTGGCGCAGCGGCCGCGGCTTTCGGCTGGGACGCGGTGAACGGGTCGCCCCCACGGACATGGGTCACGCCCGCCTGTGCCCCGCGCGGCGCGCGAGGCCGCGCCATGTCGCCCGCGGGCGCAGGGGCGGAGCAGAACGCGGTGAGGGAAGCGGCCGACAGCATCGCACGGACGCTAGGCCCAAGAGATTGACGAAGCCCTAAGATCGGCCGGGTCGGGCGCCGCCGAACCCGGCGCCCGCACCCGGAACCCATCTCACGCCCCGGCCGCCACGACGCCCGGAGGACCGCCTCGCCCCCCGGCCGTCGCGGCAGAGACGGCCCTCAGACCGCCGCGATCGCCGCGTTCAGCGTCGCGCTCGGCCGCATCGCCGCCGAGGCCTTCTCCGGATCGGGCAGGTAGTAGCCGCCGACATCCACCGGCTTGCCCTGCGCCGCGATCAGTTCGGCGTTGATCTTGTCCTCCTGGGCGGCCAGCGTCTCGGCGAGCTTCTTGAACCGAGCCTGCAGCGCGGGGCTGCTGGTCTGGGCGGCCAATGCCTGGGCCCAGTAGAGCGCCAGGTAGAAATGGCTGCCGCGGTTGTCGAGCTGGCCGACCTTGCGGGCGGGGGAGCGGTTGAACTCCAGGATCTTGCCGTTGGCGTCGTCGAGCGCCTCCGCCAGCACCTGCACGTCCGCGTTCTTGCGGAACTGCGCCAGATGCTCGAGCGAGGCGCCGAGGGCGAGGAACTCGCCCAGCGAATCCCAGCGCAGGTAGCCTTCCTGCTGGAACTGCTCGACATGCTTGGGCGCGGAGCCGCCGGCGCCGGTCTCGAACAGCCCGCCGCCCGCCATCAGCGGGACGATGGACAGCATCTTCGCCGAGGTGCCCAGCTCCATGATCGGAAACAGGTCGGTCAGGTAGTCGCGCAGCACGTTGCCCGTGACGGAGATCGTGTCCTTGCCCGCGCGGATCCGCTCGAGCGAGAACTTCATCGCATCGACCGGGGCCATGATGCGGATGTCGAGACCCGAGGTATCCTCGTCCTTCAGGTAAGTCTCGACCTTGGCGATCACCTGCGCGTCGTGCGCGCGCTTGGCGTCCAGCCAGAACACCGCGGGGGTGTTGGTCAGCCGCGCGCGGCGCACGCCCAGCCGGACCCAGTCGCGGATCGGGGCGTCCTTGACCTGGCACATGCGGAAGATGTCGCCGGCCTCGACCGGGCGCTCCAGCAGCACCGACCCGTCCTCGGCGACCACGCGGACCGTTCCGTCGGTGGGGACCTCGAAGGTCTTGTCGTGCGAGCCGTATTCCTCGGCCTGCTGCGCCATCAGCCCGACATTCGGGACCGACCCCATGGTGCGGGGATCGAACGCGCCATGCGCCTTACAATCCTCGATCACGGTCTGGTACATGCGCGCGTAGCACCGATCGGGGATCACCGCGTCGACATCGTGCAGCTTGCCGTCGGGGCCCCACATCCGCCCGGACTCGCGGATCATCGCCGGCATCGACGCGTCCACGATCACGTCGCTGGGCACGTGCAGGTTGGTGATGCCGCGGTCGGAGTTCACCATCGCCAGCGCGGGGCGGCGCTCATAGATCGCCGCGATGTCGGACTTGATCGCGTCGCGTTCGGCCGCGGGCAGCGTTTCCACCCGCGTGAGCAGGTCGCCCACGCCGTTGTTCGGGTTGACCCCCAGCCGCTTCAGCGTGTCCCCGTGCTTGTCGAACAGGTCGGCGAAGAACACGGACACGGCGTGGCCGAACAGGATCGGGTCGGAGACCTTCATCATGGTCGCCTTGAGGTGCAGCGAGAACAGCACGCCGTCCCGCTTCGCGGCCTCGACCTGCTCCGCCAGGAAGGCGCGCAACGCCTTCCGGCTCATGGTCGCCGCGTCGATGATCTCCCCGGCCAGCAGCGGCGTCTTCGCCTTCAGGACGGTCGCGCTACCATCCTTGCCGACGAGTTCGATCCGCGCGGTGGTCGGGGCGGACACCGTGGTGGACACTTCCGACCCGTAGAAGTCGCCGCCGGTCATGTGCGCGACATGCGTCTTCGAGTCCGCCGACCAGCCGCCCATCTTGTGCGGGTTGTTGCGCGCATACTGCTTCACGGCACCGGCGGCGCGGCGGTCGGAATTGCCCTCCCGCAGCACCGGGTTCACGGCGCTGCCCAGCACGCGGGCGTATCGCGCGCGGACGTCCTTCTCCGCCTCGGTCGTGGCGCTGTCGGGGTAGTCGGGCACGTCGTAGCCCTTGCCCTGCAGCTCCTTGATCGCCGCCTTGAGCTGCGGGACGGAGGCGGAGATGTTGGGCAGCTTGATGATGTTCGCCTCGGGCTTCAGCGCGAGCTGGCCGAGTTCGGCGAGCTCGTCGCCGATCCGTTGTGCGGGCGTCAGCTTCTCGGGAAAATTGGCGATGATGCGGCCGGTGAGCGAGATGTCCTTCAGCTTCATCGTCACGCCGGCCGTTCCCACGAACGCCTCGACGATCGGCAGCAGGGAGAACGTCGCGAGCGCCGGCGCCTCGTCCACCTTCGTCCAAATGATCTCGAGATCTGACATACTTGGCACCTCCGCACGCCGGGCTGGCTTGACTGCGTGGAATGTTCCACGGATTCAAAATCTTGTTGCACCGGTGCGCCCGGAGGGCAAGCGGGGCGCCCGGCCGGCGCCACCGGACGCCGCCCTGCACCCGGGCGGCGCACGGCCGCCCCACGCGTCCACGGGACCGGAGACTCCGCGGGGGCGGATGAAATAAGACGATCATCCCCGGCGTCAGTCCGGACGGGTCCCCTCCTCGTCCGGCGTCCGCCGGCCCGGGTCGGCGCGACACCACAGGAGGGAGGAGGACACGACATGAACGACATCCCGGAGCTGCCCGGCCTGCACAGGTTCCCGCTCGCGCGCCGCGGTCTCGTCACCACCGGGCTGATCAGCGGCTTCACCCTCGCGACGACGCGGGTGGAGGCCCAGGCGATCCACACCGACGAGTCCGGCCTCGCGACCGGGGAGGTGAAGATCCCGACCGCGGACGGCAGCCTGCCCGCCTATTTCGCCCGTCCGGCGAGTGGCACGAGCTTCCCGGTCGTCCTGGTGGTGGAGGAGATCTTCGGCGTCCACGAATACATCAAGGACACCTGCCGCCGCCTCGCCAAGGCCGGCTACCTGGCCGTCGCGACGGAGTATTTCGCCCGCCAGGGCGATCTGAGCCGCATGACCGACGTCCAGCAGATCGTGCGCGAGGTGATCGCGAAGAAACCCGATGCCGAATACATGAGCGACATGGATTCGACGCTCGCCTGGGCGGTGGCCAACAAGGGCGATGCCGCCCGGGTCGGCGTGACCGGCTTCTGCCGCGGCGGACGCATGACCTGGCTCTACGCCGCGCACAGCACCCGCCTGAAGGCCGCCGTCGCCTGGTACGGCCCGCTGGGCGGGGCGCCCACGCCGATCCAGCCGGTGCCGGCGCTCGACTTCGCCGACAAGATCAACTGCCCGCTGCTCGGCCTGTATGGCGGGAAGGACGGCGGCATCCCCGTCGAGCAGGTCCGTGCCGCCGAGGCGAAGGCCAAGGCGGCCGGGACGACCGTGGAGATCGTGATCTACCCGGAGGCGGGGCACGCCTTCCACGCCGACTACCGGCCCAGCTACGTGCACGCCGCCGCCGAGGACGGGTGGAAGCGAATGCTCGCCTGGTTCCACCGCTACGGCGTCGCGCCGGCCTGAGGCGGCCCCGAGCGGGAGGCTGAAGCCCAGGGTGGCGCGGTGGAGCGCCGCCCTGGAGCCGATCCGCCCCCGCGAAAATCGCGAACGAACAAAGCGGCTTGCGCCCGGTTTCGAGACGTGTTTCCTGCCATGCAGGGGACGCGATACGGGAGTGGGGGCGCTTGGCCTACGCCTTGCAACAGCTCATCAACGGCGTCACGCTGGGGATGATCTATGGACTGATCGCCGTGGGCTACACGATGGTCTACGGCATCATCGGCATGATCAACTTCGCCCATGGCGACATCTTCATGGTCGGCGCCTTCCTGTCGCTGATCGCGCTGCTCGGGCTGTCCATCCTCGGCATCACCTCGGTCCCGCTGGCGCTCGCGCTGACCCTGGTCTTCGCCGCCGGGCTCGCGGCGCTGTACGGCTGGACGGTGGAACGGGTCGCCTACCGCCCCCTGCGCGGGTCCTTCCGCCTCGCCCCGCTGATCAGCGCGATCGGCATGTCCATCACGCTGCAGAACTTCGTCCAGGTCAGCCAGGGCGCCCGCGTGAAGCCGATCGACGCGGTCATTCCCGGCGGCTTCCAGGTGATGCAGCAGGACGGGTTCACCGTGCAGCTCTCGTGGATGCAGATCGCGATCGTCGTCACCACGCTGATCGTGCTGGGCATCTTCACCTGGCTGGTCACCCGGACCCCGCTCGGCCGCTCCATGCGCGCCTGTGAGCAGGACCTGAAGATGGCCAGCCTTCTGGGCATCGACACCGACCGCACCATCAGCCTGACCTTCGTGATCGGCGCCGCCCTGGCCGCCGTCGCCGGGCTCATGTTCCTGCTCTATTACGGGGTGATCGACTTCTACATCGGCTTCATCGCCGGGGTGAAAGCCTTTACCGCCGCCGTCCTGGGCGGCATCGGCAGCCTGCCCGGCGCGGTGCTGGGCGGCCTGCTCATCGGCCTCATCGAAGTCTTCTGGTCGGCCTATTTTTCCGTCGAATACAAGGACGTGGCCGCGTTCTCCATCCTGGCGATCGCGCTGATCTTCCTGCCCACCGGCATCCTCGGCCGCGCGGAGGTCGAGAAGGTATGATGGCGCGGGGTTGGTGGGGCGGCCGCGCCGGAAACAAGGACGCGACCGCGCGCCGAGGTGATCTGCATGCGAGCCACAACGTGAGCGCGCCGGTATGAGCGCGGCGCTGCGGGACGCCTTCCTCTCGGCCGTCGTCGCCCTCGGCCTGTTCGGGCCGATGGTCGGGCTGGTCACCACCCCCACGCCGAACGGGCTGACCCTCGATCCCCGGCCCATCGCCACCGCCGTCGTGGTCGCCCTGGTGTTCTTCGGCCGCCTGCTGGTGGTCGGCCGCCGCAGCGCCCGCGCGCGGCGGGAGGAAGTCAGCCGCAACCGCGCCCTGGCCGAGGCGCTGACCCATGCCGGCCGCTGGCTCGCCCCGGCCCTGCTGGTGGTCGCGGTCGCGCTGCCGCTCACCGGCTCCCGCTACTACGTGGACCTCGCGACGCTGGTGCTGACCTACGTCATGCTGGGCTGGGGGCTGAACATCGTGGTCGGGCTCGCCGGCCTGCTCGACCTCGGCTACGTCGCGTTCTACGCGGTCGGCGCCTACTCCTATGCGCTGCTCGCCCAGACCTTCGACCTCGGCTTCTGGACCTGCCTGCCGCTCGCCGGGATCCTCGCCGCCCTCTGGGGCGTGGTGCTGGGCTTCCCCGTGCTGCGGCTGCGCGGCGACTACCTGGCGATCGTGACCCTCGCGTTCGGGGAGATCATCCGCGTCGTCATCACCAACTGGGTGTCGCTGACCGGCGGTCCCAACGGCATCGTCGGCATCCCGCGCCCCACCCTGTTCGGCCTCAGCTTCTCCATGAGCGGCGGACCCGGCACGGTCGCCGGGTTCTTCGGCATCGAGCCCACGACGCTGCAGCGCGTGATCTACCTCTACTACGTGATCCTCGCACTCGCCCTGCTCACCAACTGGGTGTCGCTCCGCCTGCGCCGCCAGCCGCTCGGCCGCGCCTGGGAGGCGCTGCGCGAAGACGAGGTTGCCTGCCGCTCGCTCGGCATCAACGTGACCAACACGAAGCTCACCGCCTTCGCCACCGGCGCGCTGTTCGGCGGCTTCGCCGGCGCCTTCTTCGCCACCCGCCAGGCTTTCATCAGCCCCGAAAGCTTCACCTTCATCGAGAGCGCGACCGTGCTCGCCATCGTCGTCCTCGGCGGCCTCGGCAGCCAGTTGGGCGTGGCCCTAGCCGCCGTGATCATGATCGGCGGGCTCGAACTGCTGCGCGGGTTCCTGAGCTGGATGGCCGACCAGATGGGCAGCGACCTGTTCGCCGGCATCGCGAGCGAGTTGCCGCTCTACCGCATGCTGATCTTCGGCCTGGCGCTGGTGGTCATGATGGTGCTGCGACCACGCGGCCTGGTCTCCGGCCGGACCCCGACGGTGGCGCTGGGGGCCCGGAAGGAGATCGCGGCCGAACTGGTGGCGCAAGGCCGTGGCTGAGGCCGAGATGCTGGAGGTCAGCGGCCTGACCATGCGCTTCGGCGGCCTGAAGGCGGTCGACGGCCTGTCCTTCGCTGCCCGCGCGGGCGAGATCACCGCCGTGATCGGCCCGAACGGAGCCGGCAAGACCACCGTGTTCAACTGCATCACCGGGTTCTACCGGCCGACCGAGGGCAGCATCGTGCTGACCCATCCCTCGGGGGAGCGGTTCCCGCTGCAGCGCATGCCGGGGCACCGCATCGCCAGTGCCGCCAAGGTCGCGCGGACCTTCCAGAACATCCGGCTCTTCGCCGGCATGACCGTGCTCGAGAACCTGCTGGTCGCACAGCACAACCGGCTGATGGCCTCGACCGGCTTCGGGGTGCTCGCCGTGCTGGGGCTCAGCCGCTATCCGGCCGCGGAACGCGCCGCGGTCGACAAGGCGCGGCATTGGCTCGACGCGATCGGCCTGACGGAACGGGCCGACGATCCCGCCGGCGCACTGCCCTATGGCGCGCAGCGGCGGCTGGAAATCGCGCGCGCCATGTGCATCGACCCGGTCCTGCTCTGCCTCGACGAACCGGCCGCCGGCCTCAATCCACGCGAGAGCGAGGAGCTCAACCAGCTCCTTCTGAAGATCCGCGGCGAGGGCTGCTCCCTGCTGCTGATCGAGCACGACATGGGCGTGGTGATGAAGATCTCCGACCACATCGTGGTGCTGGACCACGGCAAGAAGATCAGCGACGGCACGCCGCAGGACGTCCGCGCCGATCCCGCCGTGATCGCCGCCTATCTCGGTGAGGGCGAGGAAGACGAAGAGGTCGAGGTCCAAGCATGAGCGCCGGGGCATGAGCCGCCCGCTTCTCTCCCTGTCCGGCGTGACCGCCTATTACGGCGCGATCCAGGCGCTGCGCGGCGTCGACCTCGAGGTGCATGAGGGCGAGATCGTCACGCTGATCGGCGCCAACGGGGCCGGCAAGTCCACGCTGATGATGACGGTCTGCGGCAACCCGCGGGCGCGTGACGGGCGGATCCTGTACGACGGCCAGGACATCACCCGCCTGCCGACGCACGAGATCATGCGGCGCCGCATCGCCCAGGCGCCCGAGGGCCGGCGCATCTTCGGCCGGATGACGGTCTACGAGAACCTGCTGATGGGCGCCGAGGTCTCGGGCCAGCCCGACAAGGAGCGGCTGCTCGAGCAGGTGTTCACCCTGTTCCCGCGGCTGAAGGAGCGGATCGGCCAGCGCGGCGGCACGTTGTCGGGCGGGGAGCAGCAGATGCTGGCGATCGGCCGCGCCCTGATGTCGCGGCCCCGGCTGCTGCTGCTGGACGAACCCTCACTCGGCCTCGCACCGCTGGTGGTGAAGCAGATCTTCGGCGCCATCCGGGAGCTGAACCAGGAGACCGGGTTGACCGTGCTGCTGGTCGAGCAGAACGCGTTCCAGGCGCTGCGGCTCGCGCATCGCGGCTACGTGCTGGTGAACGGCGCGATCACCATGGCCGGCGGCGGGCGCGAACTGCTGGCGCGGCCGGAGATCCGTGCGGCGTATCTGGAAGGCGGGGGCTGACCGAGTAGACCGTGCCCCCCGTGTCATGGCCCGTGTCATGGCCGGCGCAGGCCGGCCATCCATGACTTTCCGAA
>MKTV01000095.1:46593-47570 GCA_001898425.1 Rhodospirillales bacterium 69-11 | reverse complement strand
CCATGACACGGGGCGGTCGCGGCCATGACACGGGGCCTGCGCCGGCCATGACACGGGGCGGACGCGGCCATGACACAGGGCGGGCACGGGTCATGACACGCACACGCTGCCCGCGGCGTCAGACGAACTCCAGCGCCTGCGCCAGGTCGGACACCAGGTCCTCCGCCGCCTCGATCCCGACCGAGATCCGGATCAGCGCGTCCGTCAGCCCGATCTCCTCCCGCATCGCACGCGGGACCCCGGAATGCGTCATGGAGGCCGGGTGGGAGATCAGCGTCTCCGTCCCGCCCAGGCTCACCGCCAGCTTCATGATCTGCAGGTGATCGAGCAGCCGGAACGCCTCCGCCTCGCCGCCCTTCACGTCGAAGGCGAAGGTCGAGCCCGCCCCGGTGCACTGCCGCTCGAACACCGCCTTCGCCCGCGGCTCCGTCAGGAACCCGAGATAGTGCACGCGCGCGACTTTCGGGTGCGCGGCCAGATACTCCGCCACCACCCGCGCGTTCTCGTTCGCGCGGCTCATGCGCACATGCAGCGTCTCGAGCGAGCGCATCAGCATCCAGCAGGAGTTCGGATCCAGCTGCGTGCCGATCGCGCTGCGCCACCGCATCACCGTCTGGACCAGCGCCGCACTGCCGCTGACGCTGCCGCCCACGAGGTCGCTGTGGCCACCGACATACTTGGTGAGCGAGCACAGCGTCAGGTTCGCCCCGCAGCGCAGCGGGGTCTGGAACAGCGGGCCGAGCAGCGTGTTGTCGACCACGACGGGCGGGCGGTGGCCCTGTGTGGTGCCAAGCTCGTCCGCGATGGCGGCGCAGGCTGCGAGGTCGACCAGCCCGTTGGTTGGATTGGCCGGCGTCTCGACCAGGATCAGCCCGACCCGGCCCTTCGCGCGGGCGGCGTCCGCCG
This sequence comes from Rhodospirillales bacterium 69-11, assembly GCA_001898425.1. Lineage (GTDB taxonomy): Bacteria > Pseudomonadota > Alphaproteobacteria > Acetobacterales > Acetobacteraceae > Rhodopila. The sequence continues at coordinate 46,664 of MKTV01000095.1, read as the reverse complement.
CGGCGCGGATCGCGGCGGGATCGGTGCCGTCGGTGACGCCGAACGGGGTGATGCCGAACGCCGCCATCTGG
>MKTV01000095.1:38351-46567 GCA_001898425.1 Rhodospirillales bacterium 69-11 | reverse complement strand
GTAGAGCGGGCGGCTGTGCAGCACCGTGTCGCCGGGGCGCAGGAACGCGAACAGCGTGGTGGCGACCGCCGCCATGCCGCTGGCGAACACCGCGGCACGTTCCGCCTGGTCCCAGATCGCCAACCGGTCCTCGAGGATTTCCAGGTTGGGATTGTTGAAGCGGGAGTAGACCAGCCCCGCCTTCTCCCCCGGCCGCGGCTGCCGCCGGCCGGAGGTGAGGTCGAAGAAGTCCTTCCCCTGCTGGGCGTTCTGGAACACGAAGGTCGAGGTCAGGAAGATCGGCGGCTTGAGCGCGCCCTCGGACAGACCTGGCGCGTAGCCGTAGCCCATCATCAGCGTCTCGGGATGCAGCCGGCGATTGGCGATCCGGTCCTTGTGGTAGTCGTCCGTTTCCATGCCTGCGTCCTCCGGGCCGGCGGACCGGGGGAAGGTGCGTCCGCCGCGCCAGCCGATCCTACCAGATCGCCGGCTTGCCCCGTTGCACGCCTGCGTGGAACCCTGTCGGCCAAGAGGACGGGAGGAGACGGCAAATGATCGAGCAGATCCTGGACATCCAGACAGAGGATGGCGCGATGGAGACCTTCGTCGTGCATCCGGAACGCGGCGGCGCCCATCCGCCCGTGCTCATGCTGATGGACGCGCCCGGCATCCGGGAGGAGCTGTACGACATGGCGCGCCGGCTCGCGACGGCGGGGTATGCCGTGCTGCTGCCGAACCTCTACTACCGCGCGGGGCGGGACACGAAATACGGACCGGACGTGCTGGAACACGGCTCCGAAGAACACAAGCGCATGCGTGCGGTCCGCACGAAGATGACCATTCCGCCGGTCATGCGCGATGTCGGCGCCATGATCCGCTGGCTCGATCGCCAGGCCTTCGCCAAGGCCGGCCCGGTCGGCGCGCATGGCTACTGCATGAGCGGCCCCTACGCCCTGGCGGCTGCGGCGCGCTACCCCGACCGGATCGCCGCCGCCGCGTCGTTCTACGGCACATGGCTGGTGAACGAGGAGGCGGAGGAGAGTCCGCACCGAACCCTCGGGCAGGGCCGCGCCGAACTCTACATCGCATGTGCCGAGATCGACGAGCTCGCGCCCCTGCCGATGGTCGAGACCTTGCGCGGATTGTTCGCGGCCGCCGGATCGCCCGGCGAGATCGAGCTCTATGGCGGCGTGCATCACGGCTTCGCCTTCCCGCATCGCCGGATCTACGACAAGCCGGCCGCCGAACGGCATTGGGAGCGTCTGATCGGGTTGTACCGGCGGCGTCTCGGGTAAGTCGTCGCGGACGTTCGTATTTTCTTTACGTCGTCGACGCAAAGTCCCTCGATCGCTGCGGCGGGCCCTCTGCACGCCGGGCGCGGAGAGGGATTGACGGATGCGTGCTCTGACCCGCTCGTTTGGCCTGCGAACCAGGATTCTTCTTGGCTTCTGCTCGATCCTGGCCATCCTGATCGCCGTAGCCTCGATGGACGGGTTGAGCCTGGCTCGCATCCGTACGCAGTTCGCCGACTACCGGCAACGGGTCGCGGTCGTCGGAATTGCGCTCAAAATGGATCGAGATGTTACTGAACTACAACGTTACGCGCGGGAATTCGCGCTTGCGTTGCGGGATGAGGATGCCCGCAAGACGGTAGAGGTCGCCGATCGGATCCGCATCCTGCTCCGTGACGCGCAGGGCAGCATCACCGAACCCGAACGGCTCCGCCGCGCCCGCGCCATGAGCGAGGCGTTCGAGGACTACATGAAGAATTTCGCGACGGTACGCGCCCGCGGTGCCGACTACACACGCCTCGTGGCCGGGATCATGGAGCCGACCGGGGAGCGTCTGGTCGCCGAGACGAGGGCGCTGCGCGACTCCCTGCTGCCCCGCGGACTGGGCCAGAAACTGGCGCCCGCCTCGGCGGTGGCCGACCTCGCCCTGCGCACCCGTCTCACGGTGACGCAAATGCTGAACCGCCGCGACATCACCATGCGCGTGCGGGCGGACGGAACCCTCGCGCAGCTGGGCAGCGAGCTGGCGAAACTGGACGAGCCCGAGGCCGGGGCGTTGCGGGAGGAGATCCAGTCGATCCGCGCGCTCGCCGGCACCTACGCCAACGCGCTCGGGCAACTCACGGAGACCATGGCGACCATCACCCGCCTCGTGGACGACGCGAACGCCGCGATCGCGGCGCGGATCGCGGCCGATGCGGTGGCGATCCGCGAGTCCGGGCTGGAGGACGAACGCAAGATCGAGGCGGAAACGGTGGCGCTGATCGAGGACACCAGCATGCGCTCGCTGGTCCTGGCGGTGATCGGTGTCGCGGTGGGCTGTGCGCTGGCCTGGTTCATCGGGCTGGGCATCGCGCGGCCGGTCGTCGGGATGACGCGCGCGATGCGTCGCCTCGCCGACGGGGATACCGCGGTGGAGATCCCCGGCCAGGGGCGCGGCGACGAGATCGGCCAGATGGCCGACGCCATGACCGTGTTTCGCGAGAATTCGATCGCCAACATCAAGCTGCAGAAGGAGCAGGAGGCCGCCAAGCTCCGCGCGGCGGAGGAGCGGCGCCTCGCCCTGCGCAAGATGGCGGACTCGTTCGAGGCGCAGGTCGGCTCGATCGTCCAAGCCGTGAGCGCCGCGGCGGTGGAGTTGCAGGCCTCCTCCACGCAGATGGACGCGACGGCGCGCACCAGCAGTTCGGAAGCCACCGCCGCGGCCGGGGCGGCGCAGCAGGCGTCGGGGAACGTGCAGACCGTCGCGGCGGCGACGGAGGAGCTCGCGACCTCGATCCGCGAGATTGCATCGCAGGTCGAGCGCTCGCGCGGGGTCGCCGACCGAGCGGAGGAGGAGGCGCGGCACTCGACCGAACTCGTCAACGCCCTGTCCGGCAACGTCGCCGGCATCGGTGAGATCGTCTCGCTGATCAAGGATATTGCGGCGCAGACGAACCTGCTCGCCCTGAACGCCACGATCGAGGCGGCGCGGGCCGGGGAGGCGGGGAAGGGCTTCGCCGTCGTCGCGAGCGAAGTAAAGGGACTGGCCAGCCAGACGGCGCGCGCGACCGAGGATATCACGGCGCGCATCGTCGCCGTGCAGGCCGGGACCGAGGGCGCCGTGACCGCCATCGGCTCGATCGCCGAGGTCATCTCCGGCATGAGCGGCATCAGCGCGGCGGTGGCGGCTGCGGTGCAGCAGCAGAGCGGGGCGACGGGAGAGATCGCGCGCAACGTGGAGCAGGCCGCCGCGGGGACGCAGGCCGTCTCCGGTGCGATCACGGGCGTGGAGGCGGCGGCCCGCGAGACGGGCGACGCCGCGGAACAGATCAATGCCGCGGCGACCGAACTCGCGCAGCAGGCCGAACGGCTGCGGGTGGAGGTCGGGCAGTTCCTGGACGAGGTGCGCGGCGATGCGGCGACGATGCGGATGATCGCCTGGGACGACTCGCTGACGATCGGCGTGCCAAGGATCGATGCCCATCACCGTGAGATGGTCGAGGACCTCAACGCGTTCTTCCGCGCGATGATGGAGGGGGGCGGCCAGGACGCCGCGGCGACCATGCTCCATCACCTCTCGACCAAGATGTCGGCGCATTTCGCCGAAGAGGAAGCCGCGATGCGCAGCGCCGGGTATCCGGACCTGGAGGCGCATCGGCGGTCGCATGCCGGCTTCGACCAGCAGTTCGAACGGCTGCGGGACCGCCTCGGCTCTGCCGACCCCGAGGCCCTGCAGGCGTTCTTCGCCTTCGCCGCGGAGTGGGTCCAGACGCACATCCGGCACGACGACCACGCCTTCGCCCAGTTCGTCGCCGAACGCGGCCGTTCCCGCGCGGCCGCCTGAGCGCGCGGCGGGGCGTTGGCCGGCGCTTGCCGAGCCGATCGAAGGTCCGGCAAGCTCGCCCGGTCACCGGCCGAGGGAGGCTGCAAGTGCAGTTCGGCTTGTTCGGCGCCGCGCAGGCGCAGGGGCGCGGCCCCGACGTGGACAGCGCCGCCGGCTTCCACGACTTCATCGACTACGTGATCGAGGCCGAGGCGCTGGGGTTCCACAGCGCCTTCGTCGTCGAGCACCATTTCACCGGCTTCGGCCAGGTCTCGGCGACGCTGCAGCTGCTGACCTGGATCGGGGCCCGCACCCGCACCCTGCGACTGGGCACCGCGGTGATCGTGCTGCCCTGGCACAACCCGGTGCTGCTGGCCGAACAGGCTGCGACGCTCGACCTGCTGTCCGGCGGACGGCTGGATTTCGGCGTCGGCAAGGGCTACCGCCACAACGAGTTCGCCGGTTTCGGCATTCCGATCGCCGAGGCGGCGCCGCGGTTCGAGGAGGCGATCGACGTCATCACGCTGGCCTGGACCCGGCGGGAGCGCTTCTCGTTCGAGGGCCGCTGGTGGCGCTTCTCCGACATCCTGGTCGAACCGCCGCCGGTGCAGCAGCCGCATCCGCCGTTCTGGCAGGGCGCCGGTCATCCCGAGTCCATCCGACGCGTCGCCGCACGCGGGCATGCGCTGCTGCTGGATCAGTTCGCCTCGACCGAGGAGACCGGCCGCCGCTTCGCGCTGTATCGGGAGGCGGTGGAGGCGCGGGGCGACCACTTCGATCCCGCCCGGGTCGGCGTCGCCCGCGCCTTCCACGTGGCGCGCGACGCGGCCGACAAGCAGGCGGCGGTCGAGCGGCGGCTCGCGGCACAGCGGCGCATGCACGCGATGAGCGCCGGGCCGGACGGCACCAGCCAATCGAGCATCATGGCGTTCTCCGACACGCTGGAGGCGAGCGAGGAAAGCGCGCTGTACGGCAGCCCCGACGATATCGCCCGCAAGCTTGAGCGGCTGCAGGCGATGGGGGTCGAGTACGTGCTGCTGAACGGTGGCGGCACCTCGCGGGAGAACCTGCGCCGGTTTGCGCGCGAGGTCATGCCGGCGTTCCGGACCGAACCGCCCCTGCGGGCCGCGGAGTAGCCGGCCGGCGCACCGAAGCCCCGCTGCGGGTCTCGGAGTAGCCGGCCAGGCGCAGTCCATGCCGGCGGCGTGCTGACGCTCGCCGGCACGCGTCACAGCCGCGCTGCGGGCGGAGCGCCGGCACCGGTGCACGAGTCGCGGTCTACGTCTTGTCCCTGATCGTGGGCCGCGCGGTCTCGTCCCCGACCGTCAGCCGCGTGGGGCGGCGGCCCGCGCGAGGCGATCGTTGATCGCGAGGCCCAGCCCGTGCTCGGGCACCGGCATGACCGCGATCCGGCGCAGGCCGCGGCGGGTTCCCTCCGCGTCGAGGCTGCGCAATCCCTCGAACAGCCGCGCCGCCGCTTCCGTCACGTCGCCGCGGTCGGACAGCGAGAACACCGCGCCGGCGCCGGGCAGCGGTGCCCCGAAGGCAAGCAGCGCCTCGTCCGCGGCCACGCTGGTCGCACCAAGCCGGACGGGAAGCGACGGGGCGTAGTGGGACACCATCAGGCCTGGGGAGCGCAGGCCCCGCGCCGCTTCCGCCACCGCGTGCGGGATGCCGCGCCCGATCGGCCCGATCAGGGACTCGATCGCGTCGACGGTGGCGCCGCCGGGGCGCAGCAGGAACGGGCGCGGTCCCGTCAGGTCGAGCACGGTCGATTCCACACCCACCGGGCAGGGACCGCAGTCGAGCACGGCCGCAATCCGCCCCTCCAGCCCGGCGAGCACGTGCGCGACCGTGGTCGGGCTCACCTGGCCGGACCGATTGGCGGAGGGCGCGGCGATCGGGCGTCCCACCGCGCGCAACAGGGCGAGCGCGACCGGATGCGCGGGCACGCGGACGGCGAGCGTCTCGAGCCCCGCGCCGGCCAGCAGCGCCACGGGGCAGTCCGGCTGCCGGGGCAGCACGAGCGTCAGCGGTCCCGGCCACAGCCGGTCGGCAAGCGTCCGGGCACGGTCATCGGCCTCGACCTGCGTGAACGCCGCCTCGGCGGTGGGATAATGGCAGATCAGCGGGTTGAAATGCGGCCGGCCCTTGGCGGCGAAGATGCCCGCCACCGCAGCCGCGTTCGTCGCGTCAGCGCCCAGGCCGTACACCGTCTCGGTGCCGAACGCGACCAGTTCGCCGGCCCGCAGCAGGGCCGCCGCGCGCGCGATGCCGTCCTCGTCCGCGGGCAGGATCTCGGTCATACGCTGCACATACGCCGCGCCATGGGGTGTGGCAAAGCGGCTGGGGGCTGATACAGTTCCGCGACGTAGCCGGGAGCCGATGATGGTCGAGATCGCCTTCGCCAAGCCTGCCCTGCCGAAATCCGGCGCGCTCGCGCTGCTGGTGGCGGAGGGCGAGACCCCGTCCGGGCTGTGGGAGCAGGCGGATCAGGCGACCGGGGGAGCCATCGCCCGCGCCATCGCCGCCGCCGAGTTCACCGGCGCCAAGGGCAAGAGCGTGACGGTGTTCGGTCCTGGCGCCGGGCTGAACCGCGTGGTGGTGATCGGGATCGGCAAGCCATCGGACCTGACGCCCGCGATCCTGCAGGAGGCCGGCGGCACCGCGACGCATGCCCTGGTCCGGGAGCCGGCCGTCGCGCTGGCCGGGTCGGCGCTGACCGGCCCCCAGGCGGCGGACGTCGCGTTCGGCGCGAAGCTCCGGCTGTATCGCTTCGACCGTTATCGCACGAAGGAAAAGCCGTCCGACAAGCCGCGCCTCGCCAAGCTGACGCTGCTGACCGCGGACTCGGGCCCGGCCAAGACCGCGTGGGAGCGGCTTTCCGCGGTCGCCAACGGCGTGGCCCTGGCGCGCGACCTGGTGAGCGAGCCGGCCAACGTCCTGACCCCCGTCGCCTTCGCGGACCGCTGCCGCGCGCTGACGGAGCTGGGGGTGAAGGTCGAGGTCCTCGGGCCGAAGGAGATGGCCAAGCTGGGCTTCGGCGCCCTGCTAGGCGTGGCCCAGGGCAGCGTGCAGGAGCCGCGGGTCGTCGTGATGCAGTGGCACGGTGCGAGCGGGGACGGCCGCAAGGGCAAGCAGAAGCCGCTGGCCTTCATCGGCAAGGGCGTGACCTTCGACACCGGCGGCATCAGCATCAAGCCGGCCGGCGGCATGGAGGACATGAAGTGGGACATGGCCGGCGCCGGCGCGGTGACCGGCCTAATGGCGGCGCTGGCCGGCCGCAAGGCGAAAGTCGACGTGGTCGGGATCGTGGGCCTGGTCGAGAACATGCCCTCGGGCAGCGCGCAGCGCCCGGGTGACGTGGTCACGAGCTATTCCGGCCAGACGATCGAGGTGATCAACACCGACGCCGAAGGCCGGCTCGTGCTCGCCGACGTGCTCTGGTACTGCCAGCAGAAGTTCGATCCGGCCTTCATGGTCGACCTCGCCACCCTGACCGGCGCCATCATCATCGGGCTCGGTCACGAATACGGCGGCCTGTTCAGCAACGACGACGACCTGGCGACGAAGCTGGTGGCCGCCGGGCGGGCGACCGGCGAGAAGCTGTGGCGCATGCCGCTGGACGAGGCCTACGACAAGCAGATCAACTCCGACATCGCCGACATGAAGAACGTGGGCGGCCGGCCCGGCGGCTCCATCACCGGGGCGCAGTTCATCCAGCGCTTCGTCAACGGCAAGCCCTGGGCGCACCTGGACATCGCCGGCATGGCCTGGAGTTCCAAGGACAACGCGATCACCCCCAAGGGCGCGACGGCGTTCGGCGTGCGGCTGCTCGATCGGCTGGTGGCGGAGAACCACGAGGCGTGAGCCCGCGCGGGGCCTTGGGGCCGGAGACGGGACAGGGCGGATGGCGCAGGTCGGCTTCTATCACCTGACCCGCACCGGCGTCGCCCAGGCGCTGCCCCAGCTGCTCGGGCGCACGCTGGCGGCCGGGGAGCGCGCGCTGGTGCTGTGCCGCACCGAGGCGACGGTCGCCACCCTGGACCGCGCGCTGTGGGAGGTGGCGGAGCCGGACTGGCTGCCGCACGGCACCGCGGCGGATGGGGATGCGGATTTGCAGCCGATCTGGCTCTCGGTCGAGGACGCGGCGCCGAACGGGGCGCGGTTCCTGTTCCTGACGGAGGGGGCGGAGACCGCGCGGCTGGAGGCGTTCACGCGGGTCTTCGACCTGTTCGACGGGACGGACGAGGAAGCGGTGGCCGCGGCCCGCACGCGCTGGAAGGCGGTGCGGGCTGGGGGGCACGAGGCGACGTATTGGCGGCAGGGGGAGCGGGGGTGGGAGAGGGGGGGTTAGCACCCAACCCGCACCGGAAATCGGCGGGTGAAGGGGGCGATCGCCGTCGCTCAGTCGCGACCGA
>MKTV01000095.1:34635-38308 GCA_001898425.1 Rhodospirillales bacterium 69-11 | reverse complement strand
CGCTGCCGTTTGACGAAGTTCGCGCATCACGAACACCACGCCGACCACCAGCCCAACAATCAACAGCAGCCCGATCACCGCCCGCCACGGCGAGCGTGCCTCATCCGCAGCATCGGGCTCCGGGGAACTCACCTCCGACCATCCGCCGCCGCATGGCACGCAATCGCCACATCATCCTCCGTTTCCATTGCGGGCGGCCGCCCCGTCCGGCTCACCAGCGGTCCCCGCGGATGGAACGCGCATTCGTCCGAAGGCGCCAGCGGATTCGGCCCCTCCATCGGCCACGCCGACCGACCCGCCGCCAAGCGCGCAGCGCACGCCGCGTGGGGACCTCCACCCCCAACTCACGCACAGACACCCCCCTCACCGCAGCCTCGGATTCACCGCGTCGCGCAGGAAATCGCCCAGCAGGTTGATGGACAGCACCAGCAGCACCAGCGCGAGGCCCGGGAAGATCGTCACCCACCACTGGCCGGAGAACAGGTAGTCGTTCCCGAACCGAATGAGTGTGCCCAGTGACGGCTGCGTCGGCGGCAGGCCCACGCCCAGGAAGGACAGCGTCGCCTCCGTCAGGACGGCGATCCCCAGGCCCAGCGTGCCGATCACCATCACCGGCCCCAGCACGTTGGGCAGGATGTGGCGCAGCATGATGCGCCAGCCTGGCGCCCCGATCGCCCGAGCCGCGGCCACGTAATCCTTGTTGCGCTCCACCAGCGTGGAGCCGCGCACGGTGCGGGCGAAGTTCGGCCACAGGCTGATGCCGATCGCGAACACCAGGACAGGAATCTGCCAAGCCTCCCGCGCACCGCGGGGCAGGGCGGCGGCGACCACCCCGTCGACCAGAAGCGCGGTCAGGATCGCCGGGAACGTGAGCTGCACGTCGGCGACCCGCATCAGCAGCGTGTCGATCAGGCCGCCCACGTAGCCGGCGACCAAGCCGATCCCGGTCCCCACAGCGCCGGCCAGCAGCACCGCGGCGGCGGCGACGCCCAGGCTGATCCGCATGCCATACAGGATGGACGACAGCACGTCCCGCCCCTGGGCGTCGGTGCCCAGCGGGTAGGACCAGTCCGCCTCCGCCACGCCGACCGGCGGCCTGAAGCTGTCGAGCAGCGACAGGCTGGCCGGATCCGTCGGATCATGCGGTGCGAGGACGGGGGCCGCCGCCGCGCCGATCACCAGGACCAGTGCGGCCAGGGCGGCCAGCATCGCGAGCGGCGCCTGCCGGAAGCGCCAGGCCAGGTCGCCGTCCCACACCCGCCCGAGAACCGCCGTCACCCGGCCTGGGGTCCCGCGCGTCGGCCCGTCATCCTCTGGTGCGGCGCTCATCCCGCGCCTCATGGCGCGGTCCGCAGCCGGGGGTCCACCGCATAGTAGAGCAGGTCGGCCACCAGGTTGATCAGCACGAAGACCAGCGCGATCAGCATCAGGTAGGCCGACATCACCGGGATATCCGCGGCGGCGACCGACTGGACCAGCAGCAGCCCCATGCCCGGCCACTGGAACACCGTCTCCGTCACCAGGGAGAAGGCGACGATGCCCCCGAACTGCAGGCCGATGATGGTGATCACCGGCACGAGCGTGTTGCGCAGCGCGTGCCGGAAATGGATCGTCCGGTCGGCCAGCCCCCGCGCACGCGCGAAGCGAATGTAGTCGCTGCGCAGCACCTCCAGCATCTCGGTGCGGACCAGCCGCACGATCAGGGTCATCTGGAACAGGCTCAGCGTGATCGACGGCAGCACCAGCGCGCGCAGCCCGGCCCAGCTCGTGAGCCCGGTGGTCCACCACCCGCCGACCGTCACCACGGGACCGCGCCCGAAACTCGGCAGCCAGCCGCCGGTGCCGACGGAGAACGCGAGGATCAGCAGGATCCCCAGCAGGAAGGTGGGCAGCGAGACCCCCGCCAGGCTGGCCGCCATGAACAGCCGTGCGAGCGGCGCACGCGGGTGGATCCCGGTATAGACGCCCATCGGCACGCCCACCGCGATCGCCAGCACCGACGCGACGATCGCGAGTTCCAGGGTCGCAGGCAGGCGGGTGGCGATCAGCTCCGACACCGGACGGCCCAGCCGGTAGCTGATGCCGAAATCGCCGTGCAGCGCCGCCCAGAGGAACCGCGCGTAGCGCACGACGAAGGGCTGGTCGAGGCCGAGGTGCTGGACGAGGGCTTGGCGCTGCGCCTCCGTATGGTCCTGCCCGAGCATGATGGTGACCGGGTCGCCGACGAAGGCGAACAGCGCGAAGGCGATGAAGCCGACGACCAGCAGGACCGGCACCGCTTGCAGCAGCCGGGACAGCACGTACCAGGGCATGGGTTTCCGCGCGAAACTCCTCCCGTTCCTAGGCCGGGATCCGTTCCGATTCCAGTGCGATCACACGTCCAGCGCGCTGGGCCGCTCCCGCACGCTCGACCATTCATCGAGCAGGGAGTAGCCGACGCCCAGCAGCACGGGCCCCAGGAAGATGCCCAGCAGCCCGAAGGCCAGCGCGCCGCCCAGCACGCCCAGCACCGTCAGCAGGAACGGCAGTTGCGCGCCGCGCGCGATGAACCAGGGCCGGATGACGCTGTCCGCCCCGGAGATGGCGACGACTCCGTAGACGCCGAGGAAGATTCCCCAGCCGAGATGTCCGCTCCCCGCCAGCCACAGGGCGGCCGGGATCCACACCACGGGCGCGCCGATCGGCAGCACCGAGAGCAGGCCGGCGATCCCGCCCAGCAGCACGGGCCGCGGCACGCCCGAGAGCCACAGCCCGAACGCGGTCAGCAGCCCCTGGACGATCGCGGTGCCGATGATCCCGTAGACGACGCCCCGGACGGTCGCGCCGGTGACCGCGATCAGCCGCTCCGCCCGCACGCCGGCGACGCGGTGCAGGATCAGCCGCAGCCGCTCCGCGATCGGCTCTCCATGTACATAGAAGAAGAACGCGACGAACAGCGCCAGCAGGAACATCAGCACGCCGTTGGCGATGCCCAGGAGCAAGCCGAGCCCGCCTTCGAGCACGATGCCGAAATACGGACGCAGCGCTTCGAGCATGATGCTGACGTCCGCGGCCCAGCGATTCCACAGCTCGCCCACCGTGGGTCCGATCAGCGGGACGTCGAACACCCAGTCCGGGGAGCCGGGCAGGCCGGCCCGCAGCGCCGCCTCCGCCGCATGTCGCAACTGCGCCACGTCCTCCGCCCCGCTCGGGGCGGCGAGGGCGAGCGGAAGGACCAGCACGATCGCGGTGAGCGCCACCATGCCCCCGGCGGCGATCGGCCGGCGCAGCCGGAACGTGGTGCGCAGCCACTCGCAGACCGGCCAGGTGGTGAACACCAGGATCGCGGCCCACAGCAGCGCGGAGAAGAACGGATACAGCACGAGCACGCAGCCGATGGCGATTCCGCCCAGCAGCAAGCCCATCAACACACGTTCGGCGACCATCCGTCCCCCTCGCGCGTCTCCGGCGTCGGCGTCTTCGCCGCAGCCGTGCCCACACGTCCAACTCCAGATCCACCGGCGGCCGGCGGCCGGCGGCGCGCGGCCGAAGCGGCGCACCGGTGCCCGCTAGGCAAGCCGTGGCCCCGCTTGTAGCCTCCGCGCCCGTTTCAAGGGAGGGCCGCCATGCCGCGCTTCGCCGCGAACCTGTCGATGATGTTCAACGAGGTCCCGTTCCTGGACCGGTTCGCCGC
>MKTV01000095.1:0-34625 GCA_001898425.1 Rhodospirillales bacterium 69-11 | reverse complement strand
GCGGGCTTCGAAGGGGTCGAGTTCCTGTTTCCCTACGATTTCCCCGCGGCCGAGATCCGCACCCGCCTGCGCGGCGAGGGGCTGAGCCAGGTCCTGTTCAACCTGCCGCCCGGCGATTGGGCGAATGGCGAGCGCGGCCTCGCCTCGCTGCCCGGCCGACAGGCGGAGTTCCGTTCGGCCGTCGTCAAGGGGCTCGAGTATGCGGCGGCGCTGGAGTGCCCGTTGCTGCACTGCATGGCCGGCATCCCCGCCGCCGACGTCGCACCCGGGACGGCCGCCGCGCTGTTCGCGGCCAACCTCGCCTGGGCCGCGGAACAGGCACAGGCGGCCGGGGTGAAGCTGGTCATCGAGCCGATCAACCACCGCGACATGCCCGGCTATTTCCTGCACACGCAAGCGCAGGGCGCCGCCGTCGTCGAGGCGATTGGTAGCGATCGCATCGGGCTGCAGTTCGACGTCTACCATGTGCAGGTGACGGAAGGGGACATCACCAAGCGCATGGAACGCTACATGCCGATCATCGCGCACATGCAGATCGCCGACGTGCCGGCCCGCAACGAACCCGGCACGGGCGAGATCGGCTGGGAGTTCGTCTTCAAGCGGATGGATGCACTCGGCTACCAGGGCTGGGTCGGCTGCGAATACCGGCCGGCCGGCGAGACCGTGGCCGGTCTCGGCTGGCGCGAACGCTTCGGCGGCTGAACGGGAAGGGGAGAGAGAACATGCGAATCGGATTCATCGGCCTCGGCATCATGGGGCGCCCGATGGCGCTGAACCTGAAGAATGCCGGCCATACGCTGATCGTCCCGGAACGGACGAGCCTGACCGAGGAGCTCCGCGCCGCCGCCGAGGTCGTGGCCGATCCGAAGACCGTCGCCTCCAAGTCGGAGGTCGTCATCCTGATGGTCCCGGATACGCCCGACGTCGAAGCCGTGCTGTTCGGCGCCAATGGTGTCGAAGAGGGCCTGCAGAGCGGGTCGCTGGTGATCGACATGTCCTCGATCAGCCCGATCGCCACGAAGGACTACGCCAAGCGGGTGAATGCGAAGGGCTGCGACTACCTGGACGCCCCGGTGTCGGGCGGCGAGGTGGGCGCGAAGCAGGCCACCCTCACGATCATGGTGGGCGGCCCGGACGCGGCGTTCGCCCGCGCCAAGCCGCTGTTCGACGTGATGGGCAAGAACATCACCCATGTCGGGTCCGAGAACGGCGCCGGCCAGACCTGCAAGGTGGCCAACCAGATCATCGTCGCGCTGAACCTCCAGGCGGTGTCGGAGGCGCTGGTCTTCGCCGCGCGCGCCGGTGCCGATCCGGCGAAGGTGCGCCAGGCGCTGATGGGCGGCTTCGCCTCCTCCCGCATCCTGGAAGTGCATGCCGAACGGATGCTGAAGGGCACGTTCAACCCGGGCTTCCGGATCAAGCTGCACCAGAAGGACCTGAACCTCGCCCTCGGCGCGGCAAAGGAGCTGAACCTGGCCCTCCCGAACACCGCGATCGCGCAGCAGATGTTCGCTTCCTGCGCGGCGCAGGGCGGCGCGGACCTGGACCACTCCGCCATGGTGCTGGCGATCGAGGGCCTGGCGAACTTCTCGATCCGCGGCGAGAGCAGCTAACACCCTGCCCTGAACCCCGATGCCTGGCGCGTGCGCAAACCCGCGCGCGCCCAATGCTGCGGCCCGCCGGGCAGGCGCGGCGCCCGAGCACGCGTTTGCGATTTCGGGTGCGTGAGCATTGCGCATGGCGAGGGGTTGAAGCCACGCTCTCGTGTGACTTAGGATCGTTGACCGGAGCGTTTTCTGAGATTCGTGTGCCGGATCGGGCGCGCGCATCCCGCAGTGTGACTGGCCGCCCTCGAGTAGCGGACGAAGAGGAATTTCCATGTCGATGCGCTTCACCGAAATCGGGCAGCAGCTTCGGGCCTATCGACTCGAGTCCGGGTTGCGGGCCGAGGAGATCGCGGCGCGTCTCGGCGTGTCTCGGGCGGCGCTGTACCGCTACGAGAAAGGCGAGGTGATCAAGCTCGACACGATCAAGCGCCTCGCGGAACTCCTCAAGATCTCGCCGCTCTCGCTCCTCGGCATCGGGGTCGAGTACTACAATCGGCCGATCGGCTATTTCGAGCGGGTCCGGCAGATCGAGGAGACCGCCGACCAGATCCTGCAGATGTTCGGAGCGATCTCCTACCTGACCACGTCCGATGCCTATGACGCGGCGCTCGCCGAGGCGTTCGACGAGGCGGCGGACCAGGCCGGCGGCGAACGCCTGGCGATGCGCAGCATGGCCGAACAGGTCCTGGGGATCCTCACCGCGCGCAAGCGGATGTATGCGAGCCGGCGGCCGGGGATCATCTGCATGGTGTCGATCTCCTCCGTGCAGCGGCTGCTCGAGACCGGGATCGCCGACGGCATCGCCGTCTCCGAACGGGTGCGCCGGATCTGCCGCGACGTGGCCGTGACCGAGATCGAGAACATGGCGACGCTGATGGAGGCCGAACCCATGGGGCTCCAGTTCGGCCTGCTCACCAACGCCGAACCGAGTTCGGCCTTCAAGATCCTGCGCGCCCGCGACCGGGTGAGCCTGGCGATCAACCCGTTCCGCCCGGATACCCACCCCAGCGCACAGACCGGCGTCGCCATGATCACGGGGGCGGACGAGGCGATCGCCGCGCACCAGCGGGTCGCCGAGGCGAGCTGGCGGGAGGCGATCAAGGGGCCGGCCGGGGCCGCGCGGCTGCGCCAGCTCGTCAACATGGCGGTCCCGGCACTCTGACCCGGGCGGCGCCGGACGGCGCGTCCGCCGCCCTCTGGCTGCACCGCGGTGCGGCCCTTATGGTCGGGGCATGAGCTTGCCGCCCCATCCCGACGTGGTCGTGGAGTCCGAAGAGCGCGCCTGGTCCGGCCGCTTCCCGATCGATCTGGTCCGCTTCCGGCATCGCCGCTTCGACGGTGCGATGTCCGGGGAGCGGCGCTGGGAACTCTGGCGTCGCGGTGCCGCGGCGGCCGTCCTGCCCTACGACCCGGTGCGCGATGCCGTCGTGCTGATCGAGCAGTTCCGCCTGCCGGCGCTGGCCGCCGGGGTGGACCCGGTGCTGGTCGAACTGCCCGCCGGCCTCTGCGACCAAAATGAGGCGCCTGAAACCACCGCTCGGCGTGAAATGCGCGAGGAGATGGGCCTGGACGTGGGCGCGCTGCTTCCCGTCGGCGCCTTCCTGCTGACGCCCGGTGGCGCGGACGAGCTGTGCCACCTGTATGTCGGACGCGTGCAGGCGCCGGCCGCCGATGCCGCCGGCCTGGTCGGCCATGCCGGACTCGCCGCCGAGGACGAGGACATCCGCATCCGTGTCTGGCCGGCGGCCGAGGCCATCGCCGCCGCGGCCGAGGGCCGGATGACCAATTCCGTCACCACGATCGGCCTGCTGTGGCTCGCCGCGCGGCGGGACTGGCTGCGCACGCAATGGAGGACCGCATGACCGAACGCCTGTTCCTGGACCAGCCGGCACTGCCGCGCACGACCGCCACGGTCCAGGCGAGCGACCCCGCCGGCATCGTCCTCGATCGCACCGTGTTCTACGCGCGTTCGGGTGGGCAGCCGGGCGATACGGGCGTGCTGCGCTGGGAGGGCGGGGAGACGCCGATCGCCGACACCGTGAAAGGCGAGGGGGAGACGATCCTGCACGTCCCGGCCGAGGGCGCGGCCCTGCCGCCTTCCCTGACGCAGGTGGACGCGGAGGTCGACTGGGACCGCCGCCATCGGCTGATGCGCATGCACACGGCCATGCACCTGCTGTGCAGCCTGATCAAAGGCGCCGCGGTGACCGGCGGATCGGTGGGCGCGGACCGGTCACGGCTGGATTTCGACCTGCCGAACCCGCCGCCCAAGGAGGAGATCGAGGCGGGGCTGAACGCGCTGATCGCCGCGGATCATCCGGTCGGGATCGAATGGGTGGACGAGGCGGTGCTGGACGCCGACCCCGGCCTGGTACGGACCATGTCGGTGCAGCCGCCCCGCGGGTCGGGCCGGCTTCGGCTGATCCGCATCGGAACGGGCGAGGTGCAGGTGGACCTCCAGCCCTGCGGCGGGACGCACGTCGCCCGCACCGGAGAGATCGGGCGGCTGACCGTCGTGAAGATCGAGAACAAGGGCAAGCAGAACCGGCGGATCATCATCGCGCCGGCTGCCTGATCCGGTGCGCGGCGGCGGCGCCGGCGGTGGCACGGGACGGAACCGCTGACTCCCGTCCGCGACGGCGGTGCCGGGCGGGGGCACGGGATGGAACCGCTGATGCACGCTGATTCACGCTGATGGGGCGGTGCCGGCGGTGCGGTCCGAGGCTCCGGCGCGGGTCGTTCGCGGTGCGCCGCCAGACATTCTCGCGTTGGCGCGCGCCGCTGCGTGGGCAAGCGCCCCGCGCCTTCTTTCACGTTGGGGGTTGCGTCTACGTCGTCGATCGACGGACGTTGAATCAGGTTTGGCCTAGCTGGACCTGTCCTCAGGAGCGAGACCGGACGTGTTGGTGAACGGCGCCTTGGTGGGGCGCCTCGGGGGATCGGGGCGGCGGCTCGCTGACGGTTGCGGCACCAGCCTCATCCGTGTGCATCAGCGTGCATCAGCGGTTTCATCGAACGGCGCCCGGCCCAGGGCAGCGGGGTCGGCACCCCGCCCCGTCGCGCCGCATCGTGGCGCCACGCGCCGCCGGGCGGGGACGCCGGCACCGCCCGGCGGTTACTGCCCCGGGTCGATCCAGCCGATGTTCCCGTCGCTCCGGCGGTAGACCACGTTCAGCTCGCCCGTGGCGCTGTTGCGGAACATCAGGACGGCCTGGTCCGCCAGGTCCATGCGCATCACCGCCTCCCCCACCGACAGGCGGGTGATCTCGGTCTTCGTCTCCGCGATGACCGTGGCATAGGCGAGGGTCGCGGTCTCGGTGTCGGCCGCGGGCTCCGCCTCGCCTTCCTCCTGCCGCAGCACGTATTGCCGCGCGGCTTCCGGCCGCTCGCGGTTCGCGAGGTCGCGGGCATGGTCGTTCACCCGGCGGCGATATCGGCGCAGGCGCTTGGCGATGTGCTCCGCCGCGTCGTCGAACGCGCCGTTGGCATCGGCCGCCTCGCCCTCGCCCCGCAGGCGCAGGCCGCGGCCGGCATGCAGGTTGATGTCGCAGGTGAAGAAGCACCGCGCGCGGCTGAAGGTGACCTGGGCTTCCATCGCGTGATCGAAGTATTTCGTCGCGATCGCCCCGAGATGCGTCGACACGCGGGTACGCAGCGCGTCGGACAATTCCACCTGCTTGCCGGATACGGTGATGTGCATCGCTCTCTCCCCGGTTGTGGAAGGGAGACCAGCGGCCCGCGCTCAGGCCGGCACCGCCTTCTCCCGTCGGCGCTGCGCGGAGTTGGGGATGCGCAACGCCTCACGGTATTTGGCCACGGTCCGCCGGGCGATGTCCACGCCCTCCCGCCGGAGCACGGCCACGATCGCGTCGTCGGAGAGAATCGCCTCCGGATGCTCCGCCTCGATCAGGCCGCGAATCCGATGGCGCACCGCCTCGGCGCTGTGGCTCTCGCCACCGCCGGTACCCTGAATGGCCGTCGTGAAGAAATATTTAAGCTCGAACGTGCCGCGCGGCGTCGCGATGAACTTGTTCGCGGTCACCCGGCTGACCGTGCTCTCGTGCAGCTCCACCGCCGCCGCGATGTCGCGCAGGATCAGCGGCCGCAGATGCGCGACGCCATGCTGCAGGAACCCGTCCTGCTGGCGGATGATCTCGGCGGCGACCTTCAGGATGGTCTGCGCCCGCTGTTGCAGAGAGCGCACCAGCCAGTTCGCGGTGGCGAGACGTTCGGAGAGGAAGCCGCGCTCTTCCCGGCTCGCCTTCGGCGCCACGCGGGCGAAGAAGCGCTCGTTCACCAGCAGGCGCGGCAGCGTGTCGGGGTTGAGCTCGATGAACCAGGAGCCGTCGGGCATGCGGCGCATCAGCAGGTCCGGCACGACGGGCGGCGCCGGGTTGCTGTCGTAGGTCGCGGCGGGCTTCGGATCGAGGGCGCGGATCTCCCCGATCATGTCGGCCAGATCCTCCGAATCGACCTCGCACAGCGCGAGCAGCCGGCGCATGTCGCGCTTGGCGAGCAGCTCGAGATTGTCGAGCAGCTTCTCCATCGCCGGGTCGAGCCGGTTGCGGTCGGCAAGCTGCGCCGCGAGGCATTCGCGCAGGCTGCGGGCGAACAGGCCGGGCGGATCGAAGCGCATCATCCGCGCACGTACCGCCTCGATGCGCGCGAGCGGCAGGTCCATGGTGGCGGCGATGGCGGCGGGGTCGGCGGTCAGCCGGCCGGCGGGGCAGAGCAGGGCGATCAGATGCGCGCCCACCATCCGGTCGACCGGATCGGAGAAGCTCAGGCGCAACTGATCGCCCAGATGGTCCCGCAGCGGTGGACGCGCCTCCGCCAGATCCTCGATCCCGCGATCGTCGTCGGAGAAGTCGAGGGCGCCGCCGCGCCGCTCCATGCTGCCCAGGGTGGGGGCGCCGTCGGCCGGGCCGCCCGCATCGTAGGCATTCGCGTAGTCCGTATCGAGCGGCGCTGCCGCCTCACTGGGCAGCACGTCCGTCCCGATGGCGACGGCAACGTCCGGGGCAGGGTCCGCGGCGAGCGGCACCTGGTCGGGCGCCGCACGGTCCAGCACCGGCAATTCGGGGGATTCATCACGCTCGAGGAGGGGATTTCGCTCCAGCTCCTCCTCCACGAAGGCGCTGACCTCGACGTTCGAATACTGGAGCAGCTTGATGGCCTGACGCAGCTGCGGCGTCATGACCAGCGTCTGACTTTGGCGGAGATCGAGGCGGGGGACGAGCGCCATGGCGGCCGATTATCGGCCGAAACGGGGAGGGGTCAAACGCTTTCGCATGCAAGAAGCATGCTAGAGACTGAATCTTTCTCCCAGGTAAACGCGCCTCACGTCTTCGTGTGCCACGACCTCCTGCGGCCGGCCCTCCATCAGCACCTGGCCGTCATGCATGATGTAGGCGCGATCGATGATCTCCAGCGTCTCGCGCACGTTGTGGTCGGTGATCAGCACGCCGATGCCGCGATCCTTCAGGTGCTTCACCAGGTCGCGGATCTCGCCGACCGCGATCGGGTCGATGCCGGCCAGCGGCTCGTCGAGCAGGATGTAGGAGGGTTGGGTGGCGAGCGCGCGGGCGATCTCGACGCGACGCCGCTCACCGCCCGAGAGCGCGAGCGCCGGGGTGCGGCGGAGATGGCCGATGCCGAACTCGGCCAGCAGCTCGTCCAGCATGAGGTCCCGCGTATCGGGATCGGGCTCCACCACTTCCAGCGCCGCCATGATGTTCTGTTCGACGTTCAGGCCGCGGAAGACGCTGGCTTCCTGCGGCAGGTAGCCGATGCCGAGCCGCGCGCGGCGATACATGGGGAGGGTGGTGATGTCGGCGTTGTCGAGGCGGATCTCGCCGGTGTCGGGCTTCACCAGGCCGACGATCATGTAGAAGGTCGTCGTCTTGCCGGCGCCGTTCGGGCCCAGCAGGCCGACCGCCTCGCCGCGCCGGAGCTCGATCGAGACGTTCCGCACGACCGGGCGCTTCTTGTAGGTCTTGCCGACGCCGCGCGCGACCAGGCCGCCCTTGTGCGGCACGACGCGCAGGTCCGGTGCGGGGCGACCCTCGAAATCGGCGGGCGTCACTGGCGGTTTCCCTTCGTGGCCGGTCGCGATGATGTGGGCGCGGTGGGATCGAAGGACGGGTTCGTCTTGTCGTTCGGCACCACGAGCCCCTGCACCCGGCCGGCTCCCGCGCTCGAGGTGGTGGAGGAGAGCAGGCGGGAGATGCCGGTCTTCATGTTCACTTCGGCCTCCGCGCCGTTGAGCTGGTTCTGTCCGCGGGTGATCCGGACGTTGCCGCCGATCCGCGCGATTCCGGTTTCGGGCACGTAGACGGCGCGATCGCCGGTCACCGTGTCGGTGGGGGTGCGCAGCGAGACGTGGCCGTAGGCCTCGACCTTCTGCAGCTTGCCGGAGCTGGCGAGCGGGTCGCCGGTGCCGGGCGTCGCGTTCGCGCGGGTCGGGCTGCCGGGCTGTGCCGGCGCGTCGCTGGTATAGGCGACCAGCGTGTCGGCGGAGATCCGGCGGGCGTCCTTGGTCACGACGACGGCGTCGCCGCGCGCCACGGCCATGTGCTTCTGCGACCAGTATTCCAGGTCGTCGCGTGCGGTCAGCACTTCGTTCGGCGTGGTCAGCTTCAGGTTGCGTCCGGTCATCACCAGGACCGCCTGGTCCATGTCGTAGGTGGCGCGGTCGCCCTGCGCCTGGTCGGTCTCGGTGAAGATGTGGACGTTCCCTTCCGCCTGCACGCGGTAGATCTCGTTGCCGCCGTTGTCCGGGTCGGCGGCGAGGCCGGCGGGTGCGCCGGGCGGCGGCTGGCCGGCCTGCGGCTTCGCCTCCGCGCCGCCCTTCTTGCGGTACCAGGCGATCAGCCGGTCGGCGGTCACGGTCACGCCTTCGCGCACGGCGCGCGCATTGCCGCGGGCGATCACCTGCTGCTGCGCCTGGCGCCATTCGATCCCGTCGCTCGCGGTGATGGCGATCGGGCCGCCCCGCGAGAGGTCGAGTTGCTGGGCCGCTGCCGGCAGCGGGGCCAGCAGCAGCGTGAGGAGAGCCAGTCGCCGGATCATGGGGATGCGCCGTTCAGAACCACTTTGGCGGGGCCGGTGAACTGCACCGTCGCGCCCTGGTCGAGCACCGTGAAGCCGGCCGAGTCGAGCACGCCGAACGGCCCCTCGGCATGGGTCTTGTCGGAACTGCTCGCCGCGCCGTTCTTCAGATCGATCGAGGCTGCCGCGGTGGTCAGGGTCAGCCCGTCGTCGCGATACACGGTCACGTCCACCGACAGGTCCAGCTGGTCCGCGTGCTGCAGGTACACGCCCTGCTTGGACTGCACCATCAGCCAGGTGCCGTTCTCGAGCGTGATGTCGCCTTTCGGCGTGGTGAGGTTGATGCGCTCCGGATCGACCTGCTGCGCGGTGGCGGCGGTGATCGTGTAGGGCCGGCCGCGCTCGTCGACGCCGCGGTAGCGGGCCGTGACCAGCTTGGCACCGTCGACCTCCCCACCCACGCGGCGGAAGGCGAGGCGGGCCTGCTCGCTCGCGCGGTCGAGTTCCGGCCACACGGCGATCGTGCCGAGAAGGCCGAGCGCGGCGAGCGGCAGCAGCCACTTGGTGAGCGTGATCATCGCGCGCCGGCGCGCGAGGCGGCCGGGCGTCGGGGCGCTGCGGATGCGGGCGGTGGCGGCGGTCAGAAGCTGGGATCCGGCGCGGCGCGGCTCCGCGCGGCGACCGTCCGGATCGGCGGCGACGGGCTGGGAGCTCATGCGACCCCCGCGCGCAGCAGGTCGTGCAGATGCAGGATCCCGATCGGGCAATGCGCGCGGTCGACCACGAACAGGGCGGTGATCGGCCGGCTGCGCGCGTTCATCGCGTGCAGCGCCTCGGCCGCCAGCGCGTCCGGCCCGATGGTCTGGGGGGCGTGCGTCATGACCTCCTGCACGCGGCGCTGCAGCAGGCCGGGCCCCATGGCGCGGCGCAGGTCGCCGTCGGTGACGATGCCGGCCAGCCTTCCTTGGTCGTCCACCACGCCCAGGCAGCCGAAATGCTTCTGGGTGATCAGCAGCAGCGCCTGGTCCATCGGCAGGTCGGGCGCGGCCAGCGGCATCGCCTCGCCCGCATGCATCAGCTCCCGCACCCGGCGGAGCCGCGCGCCCAGCCGGCCACCGGGGTGGAACTGGCGGAAATCCGCCGCGGTGAAGCCGCGCCGGGTCAACAATGCAACGGCGAGTGCGTCGCCCAGGGCCATCTGCATGGTCGTGGATGTGGTGGGGGCGAGGCCCATTGGACAGGCCTCCGCCGCCGCGGGCAGCAGCAATGCGACATCCGCGGCGCTGGCGAGCGCCGACTCCGCGCGGGCGGTGATCGCCACCAGCGGCAGCCCGAATCGGCGGGCATGCGCCACGAGGTCGGCGAGCTCCGGCGTCTCCCCGGAATTGGACAGGGCGAGGACCGCATCGCCCCGCACGATCATGCCGAGATCGCCATGCGAGGCCTCGGCCGGGTGGACGAACTGCGCCGGCGTGCCGGTGGAGGCGAAGGTCGCGGCGATCTTGCGCGCGACATGCCCCGATTTGCCCATGCCGGAGACGACCACCCGGCCGGTGGCCGTGGCGAGCCGGTCGACCGCCTGGCCGAACCGGTCGTCCAGCGCGGCGGCGAGGGCGCGCAGGCCGCTCGCCTCGGCACCGAGGACCGCGCGCGCGACTTCGAGGTCGGACGTCTCCACGGCGACCAGATCGGCGCGGACGGGGGCGGGCATGAAGCGGTTCGGGTCCCGACGCTGTGAGGCGTTCTCTATGAGCCTCGGTCGGGTGCAGGGTCAACAACTGCCCGCACCCCCGTCCAAAGCTGGACGAGAGTTATCGGCGCGGACAGGCCGCGCTCAGTGGGCGAAGATGTCGGGCTGCTCGTACCCCAGGAGATCGAGCCGCCCGCGCGTCGGCAGGAAGTCGAAGCAGGCCATCGCGAGGTCGAGCCGGCCTTCACGCACCAGCAGCGCCTCAAGCCGCGTCCAGAGCGCGTGCAGGTACAGCACGTCGGAGGCGGCGTAGGCGAGCTGTTCAGGGGTGAGTTCCGGCGCACCCCAATCGGAACTCTGCTGCTGCTTCGAGAGTTCGACGCCCAGCAATTCGCGGCAGAGATCCTTGAGCCCGAACCGGTCGGTGAAGGTGCGCACCAGCTTGGCGGCGATCTTGGTGCAACGGACCGGGGCGACGGTGATGCCCAGGTTGTGCTGCAGCACGGCCACGTCGAACCGCGCGAAATGCATGAGCTTGACCACGCCGGGGTCGGCGAGCAGCCGCGCGAGGTTCGGGCAGTCGTAGCCGCGCCCGCCGAGTGCGGGGGGGATGAGCTGCACGAGATGTGCGTGCCCGTCCCCGGCCGAGAGCTGCACGAGGCAGAGCCGGTCCCGGTGCGGCTGCAGGCCCATCGTCTCGGTGTCGACGGCGACCGAGGCGCCGAAGGACAGCCCGTCCGGCAGGTCGTGCCGGTGCAGGTGGATGGTGCCGTTCGGCATGAACTGTGTGGTGCTCATGAGAGGATGGTGCCCAGGAGAAGACTCGAACTTCCACGACCTTGCGGCCACAGGTACCTGAAACCTGCGCGTCTACCAATTCCGCCACCTGGGCAACAGGCGCTCCACCAAATGGTGGGGCAGCGGGTAGGGCGCGGCATGTAGCCCCAGCCGGACGGGTCGTCAACTGCGAAACGGGGGTTGTCACGCTTGAGGGACGTATGCGGCCCGCCTAGTAAGAGTGGAACACAGGAGATCGGATCATGGCGACGCGCAGCGTGGCGACGGTGTTCGGCGGGTCGGGCTTCATCGGCCGCTATGTGGTGAAGCGGTTGCTGCACCAGGGGTACGTGGTCCGCGTGGCGGTGCGTGACCCGGAAGGGGCGCTGTTCCTGAAGCCGGCCGGGGCGGTGGGGCAGACGGTGCCGCTGTTTGCCTCGGTGACCAACGAGGCGACCGTGCAGCGCGCGGTCGAGGGGGCGACCCTGGTGGTCAACCTGGTCGGCATCCTGAGCGAATCGCGGCGGGGCGCCTTCCGCGCGGTACATGCCGAGGGGGCGGGCCGGGTCGCGCGCCTCTCCGCCGCCGCGGGGGCGAGCCGGCTCGTGCATCTCTCGGCGATCGGCGCCGACCCGCAGAGCCCCAGCGGCTACGGGTCCAGCAAGGCGGCGGGCGAGGCGGCGGTGCGGGAGGCCTTCCCGACCGCCACGATCCTGCGCCCATCGGTGGTGTTCGGGCCGGAGGACGCGTTCTTCAACCGCTTCGCCGCCATGGCGCAGCTGCTGCCGTTCATGCCGGTCATCAGCGGCAACACGAAGATGCAGCCCGTCTACGTCGCAGACGTGGCGGACGCGGTGATGGCCGGGCTGGTCCGGCCGGACGCCGCGGGCGGCGTGTTCGAACTGGGCGGGCCGCGCGTCTGGACCTTCCGGGAGATCCTGGCCTGGATCTTGAAACTCACCCAGCGCAATCGGCGGATGATCGAGATGCCGATGGGCCTGGTCCGCCTGCAGGCGGGGTTGATGGAGCTGCTGCCGGGCAAGCCGCTGACCCGCGACCAGCTGCTGATGCTGGAGCGGGACAACGTCGTCAGCCCCGGCATGCCCGGCCTCCACGAGCTCGGGGTCGTGCCGACGCCTGCGGAACTCGTCGTGCCGGCCTATTTGAAGCGGTTCCAGCCGGGCGGTGGGCGCCGTCCCGTCCTGCCCCAGGAGCAAATAGGGTAGTTTTCGGACCTAATTCTGCGCCCTCTCCCTCGCGATTGGCTTCCGGCCACAGAACGCGGGGGAGATTAGGGCAGAACGCTTGACATAGCGGACCTATGGTTCCTAGAGTGGCGCACTCGCCAGTCTGTGAGGAACGCCATGGCCGAGCGCATGCTCAAATTCGTGACCGTGCCGCAGGCAATGCCCGAAAAAAGGGCAGCAGACGCGCGTCGACATGATTTCGGCGAGATCTACCGGGACTTCGCGCAAGAGCAGGCCGCCGCCCAGGCCTCCCGCTGCTCCCAGTGCGGCGTCCCCTTCTGCTCGGTCCACTGCCCGCTCTCGAACCACATTCCGGACTGGCTGAAGCTCACCGCGGAAGGCCGGCTGGAGGAGGCCTACGAACTCTCCTCCGCCACCAACACCTTCCCCGAAGTCTGCGGCCGCATCTGCCCGCAGGACCGGCTGTGCGAAGGCAACTGCGTCATCGAGAAGGGCTTCGAGAGCGTCACGATCGGCGCGGTCGAGCGCTACATCACCGACACCGCCTTCGAGAAGGGCTGGGTGAAGCCGATCCGGCCGCGCCGAGAGCTGGATGCGTCCGTCGGCATCATCGGCGCCGGTCCGGCCGGCCTCGCCGCCGCCGAACAGCTCCGCCGCCGCGGTTACCAGGTGACCGTCTACGACCGGCATGACCGCATGGGCGGGCTGCTGATCTACGGCATCCCGAACTTCAAGCTCGAGAAATCGGTCGTGCTGCGCCGCGCGGCCCAGTTCACCGAGTCCGGAATCAGGCTCGAGCTGACCTGCGCGATCGGCAAGGACGTGACGCTGCAGGAGCTGCGCGCGCGGCACGACGCCGTGCTGATCGCGACCGGGGTCTACAAGGCACGCGATATCGGCGGGCCCGGCAGCGGGCTCGGCGGAATCGTGCCCGCGCTCGACTACCTGATCGCCTCGAACCGGGAGAATCTGGGCGACGACGTGCCCGACTTCCGGTCCGGCCTGCTGAACGCGGCGGGCAAGGACGTGGTGGTGATCGGGGGCGGCGACACCGCCATGGATTGCGTGCGCACCGCGGTGCGCCAGGGCGCGACATCGGTGAAGTGCCTCTACCGCCGCGACCGCGCGAACATGCCGGGCTCGATGCGGGAGGTGAAGAACGCCGAGGAAGAGGGTGTCGAGTTCGTCTGGCTCGCCGCCCCGGAAGCCTTCCTGGGCGACGGCAGCGTGACCGGCGTGCGCGCCGTGCGGATGCATCTCGGCCTGCCCGACAGCTCCGGCCGCCAGGCGGTGGAGCCGATCGAGGGCAGCAGCTTCACGCTGAGCGCCGATCTGGTGATCAAGGCACTGGGCTTCGATCCGGAAGACCTGCCGGCGATGTTCGACGAACCGGCCCTGACCGTCTCCCGCTGGGGCACGCTGCGCGTCGACCACCGGACTTTCGAGACGAGCCTGCCCGGCGTCTACGCCGCGGGCGACATCGTGCGCGGGGCGAGCCTGGTGGTCTGGGCGATCCGCGACGGCCGCGACGCAGCCGCGCAGATCGACAAGACGTTGCAAGAGAAACGAACCCTCGCCGCCGCCGCCGACTGACGCCGCTTCTCCCCCTCCCCTTGCGGGAGGGGGCCGGGGGGAGGGGGCCCGCAAGGCTCCCCGGAGAGAACCAACACCCGAACAGACCCGACACCCCGCGCGATCAGCACCCCGACCGACCAGCACGCCGACCAACACCCCGACCGACCAACACCCTGGGGACCCACGCCATGGACATGCAGCCGGAATCCGCCGCCGCCTTCCTCGCCGCCTGGGACGCCAACACGAAGGCGCTGCGCCACACCTACGATCCGGCGCAGGAGCACGATGCCTGCGGCGTCGGTGTCGTGGCCGCGCTCGACGGCCGCAAGCGTCGCGAAGTCGTCCAGGCCGGCATCGACGCGCTGAAGGCGGTGTGGCACCGGGGTGCGGTCGACGCGGACGGCAAGACCGGCGACGGCGCGGGCATCCATGTCGAGATCGCGCAGGATTTCTTCGCCGATGCCGTGCAGCGCAGCGGCGCCAAGCTCATGCCAGGGCCGATCGCCGTCGGCATGGTGTTCCTGCCCAAGACGGACCTGTCGGCGCAGGAACGCTGCCGCACCATCGTCGAGACCGAGATCCTGACCTTCGGCTATCAGATCTATGGCTGGCGCCAGGTGCCGATCGACGTGTCGGTGATCGGGGAGAAGGCCAACGCCACCCGGCCCGAGATCGAGCAGATCATGCTGTGGAACGCCCGCGGCGTGACGGAGGCCGAGTTCGAGCGCGACCTCTACGTGATCCGCCGGCGCATCGAGAAGCAGGCGATCGCGGCGCAGATTTCGGAGCTGTACCTGTGCTCGCTGTCGGTCCGGTCGATCATCTACAAGGGGATGTTCCTCGCGGAACACCTGACGACCTTCTATCCCGACCTGCTGGACGAGCGGTTCGTCTCGCGCTTCGCGATCTATCACCAGCGCTACTCGACCAACACCTTCCCGACCTGGAAGCTGGCGCAGCCGTTCCGGATGCTGGCGCATAACGGCGAGATCAACACCGTCACCGGCAACGTCAACTGGATGAAGAGCCACGAGACGCGGCTCGCTGATGCGGCGCTGAGCCCGTTCATGGAGGATATCAAGCCGGTGGTGCAGGCGGGCGGATCCGACACCGCCTGCCTCGACAACGTGTTCGAGCTGCTGGTTCGCGCCGGACGCGATGCGCCGATGGCGAAGGCGCTGATGATCCCGGCCAGCATCGGCCAGGACTCGACGATGAAGCAGGCGCATCAGGACATGTTCCTGTACTGCAACGCCGTGATGGAGCCGTGGGACGGACCCGCCGCGATCGCCGGCACCGATGGACGCTGGGTCATCGCCGGTCTCGACCGCAACGGGTTGCGTCCCCTGCGCTACACCATCACCGACACCGGGCTGCTGGTCGTCGGCTCCGAAACCGGGATGGTGAAGTTCGAGGATTCGTCGATCATCGAGAAGGGCCGCGTCGGTCCCGGCCAGACCATCGCCGTCGATCTCGACGAGGCGCGCTTCTATCGCGATGAGGCGCTGAAGGATGCGCTCTCCGCACGCCAGCCGTTCGGCGAGTGGGCGAAGCGCATCACCGTGATCGACAACCTGATCAAGACCGACGCGCCCGCGCCCGCGCGCTACCAGGGGGAGGAGCTGCGCCGCCGCCAGGTCGCGGTCGGCTTCACGCTCGAGGAGCTCGAGACGATCCTGCACCCGATGGTGGAGGCCTCGCAGGAAGCGGTGGGCTCCATGGGCGACGACACGCCGATCGCCGTGCTGTCGGATCGCTATCGGGGCCTGCACCACTACTTCCGCCAGGCGTTCAGCCAGGTCACCAACCCGCCGATCGACAGTCTGCGCGAAACCCGCGTCATGACCTTGAAGACGCGGCTTGGGAACTTGGGCAACGTGCTGGATGAGGATTCCAGCCAGTGCGACCTGCTGCAGCTCGAGAGTCCGGTGCTGTCGAACGCCGAGTTCGAGGCGATGCGCAGCTTCATGGGCGCATCCGTCGCCGTGGTGGACTGCAGCTTTCCGGTGGCAGACGGAGAGGCCGGGCTGCGCGGCGCGATCCTGCGCATCCGCGCGGACGCCGAACAGGGCGTGCGGGAAGGCTGCACGCATGTGATCCTGACCGACGAGAATGCCGGGCCGGACCGCGCCGCGATCCCGATGATCCTGGCGACCGGCGCGGTGCACACGCATCTGGTGCGCCAGTCGCTGCGCACCTTCACCAGCCTCAATGTGCGCACCGCCGAGTGCATGGACGTGCATTATTTCGCCGTGCTGATCGGCGTCGGCGCGACCACGGTCAACGCCTATCTCGCGCAGGAGTCGATCGCGGATCGCCACCGACGCGGGCTGTTCGGCGACATCACGCTGAAAGCCGCCGTCCAGCGCTACAAGAAGGCGGTCGACAAGGGACTGCTCAAGATCATGTCGAAGATGGGGATCAGCGTGATCTCCTCCTATCGCGGCGGCTACAATTTCGAGGCGATCGGCTTGTCGCGCGCGCTCGTTGCCGAGTTCTTCCCCGGCATGCAGTCCCGCATCTCCGGTCTCGGCCTCGCCGGCATCGCGCGCAAGGTATTGAGCCAGCACGCGCTCGCCTGGGACGGCGACGTGGTGACGCTGCCGATCGGCGGATCCTACAAGCTGCGGCGCAAGGGCGGCGAGACGCACGCCTTCGAGCCCTCGCTGATCCACCTGCTGCAGACCGCCTGCGCGACCGACAGCTACACCCAGTATCGCCGCTACGCCGAAGCGGTGCGCAAGCTGCCGCCCGTGGCGCTGCGCGACCTGCTCGATTTCCGCACCGATGCCTGCACGCCCATTTCCGTCGACGACGTCGAGAGCATCACGGAGATCCGCAAGCGCCTCGTTGCGCCCGGCATCTCCCTGGGCGCGCTGTCACCCGAAGCGCATGAGACGCTGTCGATCGCGATGAACCGCATCGGCGCGAAGTCGGACAGCGGCGAAGGCGGCGAGGATCCGGCGCGCTCCAAGCCGCGTCCGAACGGCGACAACGCGTCGTCGGCGATCAAGCAGATCGCATCGGGCCGGTTCGGCGTCACCGCCGAATACCTGAACGCCTGCCGCGAGATCGAGATCAAGGTCGCGCAGGGCGCCAAGCCGGGCGAGGGCGGACAGCTTCCCGGCATGAAGGTCACGGCGCTGATCGGCAAGCTGCGGCACTCGACGCCCGGCGTGATGCTGATCAGCCCGCCGCCGCACCACGACATCTACTCGATCGAGGATCTCGCGCAGCTCATCTACGACCTGAAGCAGATCAACCCGGACGCGACGGTCTGCGTGAAGCTGGTTGCGCGCTCCGGCATCGGCACGATCGCCGCCGGTGTCGCCAAGGCGAAGGCCGATGCGATCCTGGTCTCGGGTCATGTCGGCGGCACCGGCGCGAGCCCGCAGAGTTCGATCAAGTATGCCGGCCTGCCCTGGGAGATGGGCCTGTCGGAGACGCATCAGGTGCTGATGCTCAACCGCCTGCGCCATCGCGTGAAGCTCCGCACGGATGGCGGGTTGAAGACGGGCCGGGACGTGGTGATCGCCGCGATGCTGGGCGCCGAGGAGTTCGGCATCGGCACCGCCAGCCTGATCGCGATGGGCTGCATCATGGTGCGGCAGTGCCACTCCAACACCTGCCCGGTCGGCGTCTGCACGCAGGACGACGAGCTGCGCAAGAAGTTCGAAGGCACCCCGGAGAAGGTGATCAATCTCTTCTCCTTCATCGCCGAGGACGTGCGCAACATCCTGGCGCAACTCGGCTTCCGCAAGCTGGAGGACGTGATCGGCCGCACCGACCTGCTGCAGCAGGTGAGCCGCGGCGCCGAGTTCCTGGACGATCTCGACCTGAACCCGCTGCTCGCGCAGGCCGATCCCGGTCCCTACGCGCGCTACTGCACGCTGACCGAACGCAATCCGGTGCCGGAGACGCTGGACGCGCAGATGATCGCGGACGCGAAGCCGCTGTTCGAGCGCGGCGAGAAGATGCAGCTCGCCTACACCAGCCGCAACACGCATCGCGCGATCGGCACGAAGATCTCCTCGCAGATCGTGCGCAAGTTCGGGATGACCGAACTCCAACCCGGCCATCTCACCGTGCGCATCCGGGGCACGGCGGGCCAATCCCTGGGCGCCTTCGCGGTGCAGGGGCTGAAGCTCGAAGTGTTTGGTGATGCGAACGACTACGTCGGAAAGGGCCTGTCGGGCGCGACCATCGTGGTGCGGCCGGGTCCGTCCTCGACCCTGCCGTCGCAGGAGAACACGATCATCGGCAACACCGTGCTGTACGGCGCGACGGCGGGTGCGCTGTTCGCCGCGGGTCAGGCGGGGGAGCGGTTCGCCGTGCGCAACTCGGGGGCGAGCGCGGTCGTGGAGGGCTGCGGCTCCAACGGCTGCGAGTACATGACGGGCGGCACCGTCGTGATCCTGGGACCCGTGGGCGACAATTTCGGCGCGGGCTTCACCGGCGGCATGGCCTTCGTGTTCGATCCGGATGGGCATTTCGAGGACAAGGTGAACCCGGACACGCTGAGCTGGCAGCGTGTGGCCCACCCGCATTGGGAGCAGGTGTTGCGTGACCTCGTGGCCCAGCACGTGGCGGAAACCTCCTCCCGCTACGCGGCGCGGCTGCTGCACGAATGGCACCGCACCCTGCCGCTGATCTGGCAGGTCGTGCCGAAGGACTATGTGCGCTACCTCCCCGTCCCGCTGGGGGCATCGACCGCCGAAGCGCAGCGCGCCTAGAGCCGGCCGGCAATCGGGCCACGCGCCGCCCCTGCACCGGCCTGCGGGGCGGCCCTGCGGTGTCCGACCGTGGTCCGACCGTAGCCCTGGAGGCCGGATTTTCGGCGGCGTGCCGCTTGGCGAGACGCGGAGGCAGGTGCCATAAGGCACGCGATGCGTGTGCTCTATCACCTGCCGCTCTCGCCCTACGCCCGCAAGGTCCGTCTCGTCCTGGCCGAGAAGCGATTGCCGTTCGAGCTCCGCGTGGAGAAGGTGTGGGAGCGGCGGCCCGAGTATCTCGAGCTGAACCCGGCGGGCACGGTCCCGACCCTGATCGAGGACAATGGCCTGGTGATCCCCGATTCGGGCGTGATCTGCGAATACCTGGACGAGGCGTATCCCGATACCGGGCTGATGGGCCGGACGCTGGCCGAACGGGTCGAGGTGCGCCGGCTGACGGCATGGTTCGACGGCAAGTTCGCCGCGGAGGTCACGCGCAACCTGCTGGGGGAGAAGCACATGCGGCGGATTGCCGGGCGCGGCAATCCCGACCCGTCGGCGATCCGTACGGGCTACACCGCCATCCGCTACCACATGGAGTATATCGGCTGGCTCGCGGAGACGCGGAAATGGCTCGCCGGAGCGTCCATGTCGCTCGCGGATTTCGCGGCGGCCGCGCATCTGTCGGCGCTCGACTTCATCGGCGATGTGGACTGGTCGCTGTCGGCGCCGGCGAAGGATTGGTACGCGCGGATGAAGTCGCGACCGAGCTTCCGGGGAGTACTGGCGGATCGGGTGCCGGGGGTGGTGCCGCCGCAGCACTATCTCGATCTGGATTTCTGAGCCGGGGCGTCGCGTCCCGGCGCCTGTTGGAATCGCTTAGCGCGTCCGGCCGCCGGGTGTGTCGGACGCGGCGGTCAGGCGTGGCGCCGCAGGCGTCCGCGCCGCAGCATGGCGAGCTTGTTCCGAAGATCCGTTGCGATCTCGTGGATCTTCTCCTCCGAATCCATCGTGACGTGAACGGCGTTCACGAAGTTCGGATCGATGTAGACATTGTCGTTGGCGGGAACGAGCTCGTGCATCATACATCCATGCCGAACCGCGGATCGCACCATGCGCCCGCCTAGGCCGGCGGCGCCAAACTACCCCACCTGCCCGACGAACTTCAACTCTTCGTGTATCCCGCTGCGAGTTTCAGCCGAGATAGGCGCGCTGCACCCGTTCGTCCCCAAGCAGGTCCCGGCCCGCGCCCTCCAGCACGATCCGTCCGCTCTCCAGGACATAGCCGCGATCGGCAACGGCCAGGGCCATCGGGGCATTCTGCTCCACCAGCAGGATGGTCACGCCCTCCGCCTTGATACGCCCCATCGTCTCGAACACCTGCTCCACCATCATCGGCGCCAGCCCCATGCTCGGTTCGTCCATCAGCAGCAGCCGGGGCTTGCCCATCAGCGCGCGGGCGGTGGCGAGCATCTGCTGCTCGCCCCCCGACAGGGTGCCGGCCAGTTGCCGGTAGCGCTCCCGCAGGCGCGGGAACAGCGCCAGCATCTGCTCTCGATCGTCCTTGGCGGCGCGGCGGTCGCGACGCGTGAACGCGCCCATGTCGAGGTTCTCGGCGATCGTCAGCCGTCCGAACACACGGCGACCCTCAGGGACGTGGCGGATCCCGAGGGCGGCGATATGGTGCGCGCCGATGCCTGCGAGCGCCTTGTCCTCGAAGCGGATGGCGCCCTCGCGCGGGTGCAGCAGGCCACTGATCGCCCGCAGCGTCGTGGACTTCCCGGCGCCGTTGCCGCCGACCAGCGTGACGATCTCGCCCTCCTCCACGCGGACCGAGATGCCTTTCAGCGCATGGATCTTGTCGTAGTAGACATGGATGTCGTCGACCTGGAGCAGCGTCATCGATGCCTCCTCAGGCCGGAACCGCGTGCGCCGCGGCGGCGGTGCCGAGATAGGCGGCGATGACGGCCGGATCGCGTTGCACCTCGGCGGGTCGTCCCTCGGCGATCTTGGTGCCGTGGTCCAGCACGGTGACGCGGTCGGACATCGACATGACGACGCGCATCTGGTGCTCGATCAGCAGCAGGGTGATCTCGTAGCGGGCGCGCACGCGTTCGACGAAGGCCATCATCTCCGATGTCTCGCGCGGGTTCATGCCGGCGGTCGGCTCGTCGAGCAGCAGCAGCCGGGGACGGGTCGCGAGCGCGCGGCCGATCTCGAGCCGGCGCTGCTCGCCATAGGCCAGGTTGCGGGCGAGCACGTCGCCGCGGCCGCGCAGGCCGACGAACTGCAGCAGTTCCAGCGCCTCGTCATGCGCGGCGCGCTCGTCGGCGCGGGTGAACGGCGTGTTCAGCACGGCGCCCCACCAGTTGGAGCGCAGATGCAGGTGCATCCCCACCAGCAGGTTCTCGATCGCGGTGATGTTCCGGAAGAGCCGGATGTTCTGGTAGGTGCGGCTGATGCCGCGCGCTGCGACCCCGTCCGGCTTCAACCCGTCGATGCGCTCGTCGCCGAACCACACCTCGCCGGAGGTCGGACGCAGGTTCTGCGTGATGCAGTTGAAGACCGTGGTCTTGCCGGCGCCGTTCGGGCCGATGACGCTGTGGATGCTGCCTTCCTGTACGTCGAAGCTGACGTCCGACAGCGCGACGAGGCCGCCGAAGCGCATCCCGACATTGCAGACGCTGAGCAGGGTCTTGCGCATCGCCGTCACTCCCGCGCCGGCAGCAGGTCGGCGCCGGCATCCAGCGCCGCGGTCTCGTCCCCGGCATGCAGCTCGCGCTGCCGCACGTCGGAGGGCCAGAGCCCTTCGGGCCGCAGGCGCATCATCACGACCAGCACCGCGCCGTAGAACAGGTAGCGATACTCGCCGAACTCCCGCAGCAGCTCCGGCAATCCGATCAGCACGACGGAGCCGAGGATGACGCCGGGCAAGCTGCCCATCCCGCCCACGATGATCAGCGCGAGCACGTTGATGGAGATCAGCAGCTGGAAGCTCGACGGGTACACGGAGCTCAGCATCGTCGCGAAGATCGAGCCTGCGAGCCCGGCGAACGCGGCGCCGAGTCCGTAGGCGAGCAGCTTGGAGCGCACGAGGTTGATGCCGAGTGCCTGGGCCACGTCCTCGTCGTCCCGCAACGCCATCCAGGCGCGGCCGAGACGGGAGTTTTCCAGCCGCCAGGCGATGAAGGCCGCGATCGCGGCGGCGACCAGGGTCAGGTAGAACAGCGCGACCGGACTCGACAGCGTGTAGCTGCCGAGTTGCGGTTTCGGGATGTGCAGCACGCCTTGTGCCCCGCCCAGCAGCGGCGCGCCGAAATCGGACAGCACGATGACGCGCACGATCTCACCCAGCCCCATCGTGGCCACCGCGAGATAGTCGCCGCGCACGCCCAGCACGGGCAGTCCGAACAGCACGCCCACGCAGACGGCGAGAAGCACCGAGACGGGCATCGCGGCCCAGTAGGGAAGGTGCATCAGCGCGTTCGGCGCGTCGGCCGTGAGCAGGGCCGTAGTGTAGGCGCCGACCGCGAAGAACGCGACGAAGCCGAGGTCGAGCAATCCCGCAAGCCCGACCTCGAGGTTGAGGCCGATCCCCATCAGGATGTAGAGCCCGACCAGCATCAGCACCTGGCCGATATACGATCCCGCGACGGCGGGCAGCACCACGATCACGGCCAGCGCGATGCCTGCCCAGATCTGCCGCCGGCGGGCCGGCTCCATGGCGGCGACGCGGCCTTGCGTGGCGCGGCCGAAGAGCTGCGCGAGCAGCGTGACGACCAGGAAGACCGTGATGGCGCCTTCCTGCGTCAGCCCCTCCCAGGTGTAGACGAAGTCGCGCACGGCGCCGATCGGGCCTTCGTATTGCTGGAGCATGAGTTGGATCAGCTCCTGGAACACGCCGGCCACGAGCACGGCGACCGCGCCGGGGAGCAGGGCGCGCGACAGCCGGGGCGCGGCGCGCAAGCCGGCGCCCACCAGTCCGGCGACGGCGCCGAGTGCCAGCAGGGCGGGCGTAGCGGCGGCGGGCGGCAGGCCGAGGGTCAGCATCGCCTGCAGATCGGGCGAGAGGGCGATGAAGATCGGCTGCAGCGTCAGCGCGTCCATCGCGCGTGACAGCAGGGCGAGCGGCAGCACCGCGCAGACACCGCCCAGCGCACCCTGAAGCCAACGCGACCCGTCTCCGCGCGCGGCCATTGCGCCGGCGCCCGCAGCCAGCAGCAGCACCGTGGCCTGGCCGAGGCTCAGCGTGTCGATCACGATCCATCGCTGATGCAGCATCAGCAGGACGCCGACGGCCGCGAGGTGCAGCGCGCCGGCGCCGAAGGCGAGACCCACCAGCGCCGTGCGGCGCCACGTGACCCAGGCGCCCGTGCGCCCGATCCCGATCCGTCTCATGCGCGCTGCTTCGCCATGCGTTCGCCGAAGATCCCGTTCGGCCGGAAGATCAGCACCATGATCAGCAGCGTGAACGCGATCAGGTCGCGCAACTGGTAGGGTGCGGGGATTCCGAGCCCGTCGAGGAAGAGGGAGGGGCCGACGGATTCGACGAGGCCGAGGAACACGCCGCCGACCATCGCGCCGGGGATGCTGCCGATGCCGCCCAGCACCGCAGCACCGAACGCCTTGATGCCGGGCGTGAAGCCCATGAAGAAATACACCTGCTTGTAGACGAAGGCGTAGAACACACCGGCGATTCCGGCCATCGCGCCACCGAGCGTGAAGGTGAAGACGACGACCTTGTCGACGTCGATGCCCATGAGCGCCGCGGCTTCCGCGTCCTCGGCGACCGCGCGCATCGCGGTCCCCATCTTCGTGCGCTGCACGATCAGGTAGAGCCCCGCCATGAAGATGATCGCGAGGCCGATCACCAGCACGTCGATGCGGGGCACGTTGAAGCCCCACACGCCGAAGGTGCTGCGCTGCCAGGACGGTTCGGGGTACGACTTGACCGAGGAGCCGAACATGCCGCGGAAGGTCTGCTCGAGGAAGAAGGAGACGCCGATTGCCGCGATCAGAGGGCCGGATCC
Source organism: Rhodospirillales bacterium 69-11 (assembly GCA_001898425.1). GTDB lineage: Bacteria > Pseudomonadota > Alphaproteobacteria > Acetobacterales > Acetobacteraceae > Rhodopila. The sequence goes on along the minus strand of MKTV01000095.1, from coordinate 10,976 downwards.
CGAGACGCGCCGGAACGGGCGATAGGCGATGCGTTCGGTCAGCAGGGCGATCACCGTGGACGTGACGATCGCGACGGCCAGGATCGCGGTCATTCCCATGACGGGATGCTGGGTCAGGAAGCCCGACCGGTCGAGCGGGCTGGCGACGAAGTAGCCGGCGAAGGCGCCGCACATGACGATGTCGCCGTGGGCGAAGTTGATCAGCCGCAGGACGCCGTAGACCATCGTGTAGCCGAGTGCGATCTGGGCGTAGATCGCCCCGATCGTCAGGCCGAACATGACGAAGTCGAACCACTGCGCGGCGGTGTAGCGGTCCTTGACGATCGCGCCGATCGTGCCTGCGAAGACCACGAACAGCACGAGGATGCGCAGGCTCCAGAGCACGATTTCGACCGGGCTCACGCGCCCGATCGTGACGCGTGGCCGGCTGCGCGCGAGCTGCGCCCCGCTCACTTCGGCCAGATCTTCTTCGGGTTCTTGCCGAGGTCGTAGGTCTTGGGATCGGCCGAGGTGAACTCGAGCACGGAGGGCTTGAACTGTGCGCACTGGCCGTTGGCGTCGCAGGCGATCGGGCCGCTGATGCCGTCGAACGTGATCTCGAAGACCGCGTCGCGCAGCGCCTTCCGGCCGACGTAGAGATTGCCGGCACTGTCGGTCTTCGCGACCTTCTCGATCGCCTTCATCGCGAGGATGGCGCCGTCGTAGGCGTTGGCGTGATAGCCGGAGATCGGACCCTCGTTGTAGGCCTTCTTGTACTCCGCGACGAATTTCGGATAGTCCTTGCCCATCGCGTCGGCCGACACGTCGGGATAGCCGATCCGGAAGCCCACGACGGACGGTCCCGCCGCCTCGATGAACGCCGCGGAGGCAAGCGAGCCGCCGCCCAGCAGCACGGTCTTCTCGAGGCCCGGCGTTTCCTTCGCCTGGCGCAGGACCTGCGCGGCGGCGGCCGTGAACAGCGGGAAGTAGATCAGGTCCGGCTTCTCGGACGCGATCTTCGTCAGCAGCGGGTGCATGTCGACGTCGTTCGGCGAGACCGCTTCCTGCGACAGCACCTTGCCGCCCAGCCTGGTGAAGTTGTCGGCCATGACCTGCTGGAGCTGCTGTGCGTAGGGGCTGCCGTCGTGTACGGTGACGACGGTGGCCGCCTTCAGTCCTTCCCGCGCGTAGGTGGCATCGGCCTTGCCCTGTTCGCTGTCGCTGAACACGGTGCGCACGAACCCCGCATATTGCGGCCCGCGATTGGGGGCGGTCAGCGCCGGCGCCGTGCAGGCCGTGCCGATGTCGACGATGCCCGCCTGCCACAGGATCGGCGCGGCGGGCGTGGCGACCGAAGAGCAGGCGGGCCCGAGAACGATCACCGTCTGCGGATTGGCGGCGAGCTTGGTCGCGGCGGTCTGGCCGCCTTCCGCGTTGCACTGGTCGTCCTCGGCATTGAGCTTCAACGGATGGCCGAGGAGCTTGCCGCCGACGGTCTTGAACGCGAGCTCGACCCCGCGCTTTTCGTCGAGTCCGAGCGCGGTGTCCGGGCCGGAAAGAACCCACATGCCGCCGATCTGGATGGGGGCGTTCTTCGGGATGCGGATGACGCCGATCTCGTCGGTCACGGGGCCGAGTGTCTGTGCGGCGCTCGACGGGGCAGGGCGCCCGATCGCCAGGACGGTCGTTGCCAGCGTGCTCGCCAGCAGGATACGTCGCAGCGTGCGTGACCGTGTCATGCCTTCCGGCGTGCGGGACCGTGTCATGCCTTCCGGCGTGCGGGACCTCGTCGGCGTCTTCATCGGCTCTGCCCCCGTCATGTCATTGTGGTGTGGTCGTCAGCTCTTGCCCTCGCCCACCGTTGCCAGCTCGATCGCTCGGCGGAGCATCGTCATCGTCGCTTCCGGCGTCATGAAGCCGGCATGAGCGGTGAGGGTGACGTTGTCCAAGGTCAGCAGCGGATCGTCCGCGGCCGGCGGTTCGGACGAGAACACGTCGACCGCGGCGTGGCGGATGTGGCCGCTGCGCAGCAGGGCGCCGAGCGCGGGACCATCCACCACGTCGGCGCGGGCCGTGTTGATGACCACGACACCCTGCTTGGTGCGGCTGAGCTTCGCGTGGTCGATGAAGCCGCGCGTTTCATCGTTGAGCGCGAGATGCAGCGAGAGGAAGTCGCAGCGCTCCAGCAGTTCGTCCAGGGAGACCATCGGCACCGGCGCGTTCAGAACCGGCGAGCGGTTCCAGGCGATCACCTCCATGCCAATGCCGCGGGCGATGCGCGCGACCTCGCGTCCGATGCCGCCGAAGCCGACGATGCCGATCGTCTTGCCCAGAAGCTGGATGCCCTCGACCTGTCGCCACTGTCCGGCGCGCACGTCCTGGTGCATGCGCGCGACGCTGCGGGCAGCGGCCATCATCAGCGTGATGCTGTGTTCCGCGACCGTGGTGTCGCCGTAGCCCTTGATCGTGTCGACCACTATGCCGCAGCGTTCCGCGGCGGCGAGGTCGATGAAGCTCGACGCGCCGGTGCCCAGGAAGACGATCCGCTTCAGATCCGTGCAGCGCGCGAGCAGGTCGGCATCGAAGTAGGTGTGGTCGTTGATGCAGATGTCGTAGCCGCGCAGCCGTTCCGCGACATTCGCGCCGGTGCCGGGATCGAAGGCGACGGTGATCGGGATGTCGTCCTCCCGATGGACGCGATCCCAGAGTGGTTTCAGATCGTCGGTGCAGTCGTGGAAGATCGTTGCCATGGTGCTGCTCATGTCCTTCCGGTCAGGGGGTCATGCGCAGTGTGTCGCGCAGCGTCGTGCCGGGATAGGCGGTGCGGAAGATGCCGCGTCGCTGCAGTTCGGGGACGACGGTGCGCGTGAACTGCTCGAAGCTGCCGGGGAAGACGGTGGGGGTGATGATGAACCCGTCGCAGGCCTCGCTCTCGAACAGGTCCTGCAACTGGTCGGCCACGCTCTCCGGCGTGCCAACGATCTGCGGCGTGAGTTCGCTGGTGGCGAAGTGCCGCGCGGCTTCGGCGAGCGTCAGGTTCGCGGCCTTGGTGCCCTGCACGATCACGTCCATCGATCCCGCGACGGCAGGATCGAGATCGAGTTCGGTGATCGGCTTGTCGAGCGGGAAGCGCGAGAAGTCCGCGCCCAGATGCCCGGACATCACGGCGAGTCCGAGTTCCGTGTCGACCAGGCTGTTCATGTAGGCCTGGCGCTCGCGCGCGATCGACTCGGTTTCCCCGATGATCGGGTCGAGCGAGGGCAGGATCGCGCAGTCTTCCGGCCGCCGGCCGGCGTTCACCACGCGGCCCTTCAGGTCCTGGTAGAAGTCCTGCATGTCGCGCTTGCCGTGCTGCAGGGTGAAGACGATCTCGCCCCAGCGCGCCGCGACGTCGCGCCCGCGCGCGGAGGAGCCGGCCTGCATGATCACGGGCCGTCCCTGCGGGGAGCGCGGCACGGTCAGCGGCCCGCGGCTGCGGACGTGGCGGCTCTCGAAATCCGCGTAGTGGACCTTGTCGGTGTCGACGAAGATCCCGGCCTTCTTGTCGAGCACCAGCGCGTCCGGCTCCCACCCGTCCCACAGGGCGCAGCAGGCTTTCAGCACGTCCTCGGCGATGTCGTAGCGCGTCGTCTTGTCCGGCAGGCTCTGCATGCCGAAATTGCGCGCCTCCGACGTGGCGGCGGAGGTCACCACGTTCCAGGCGACGCGGCCGTTGCTGATCGTGTCGAGCGTCGCGAGCACGCGGGCGAGTTGGTAGGCGTGATGGAAGCTGGTGGAGATCGTGGCGCCGAGGCCGATATGCTGCGTGACACGCGCCATGATCGCGATCAGCGGCAGCGGATCGAGCAATCCCATCTGGCCGCCGCGCCCGAGATGCGTGGCGAATCCGCCGCCATGTGCGTCGTAGATGCTGGAGATATCGGCGAAGAACAGCGCATCGAAGCAGCCGCGTTCGAGCACGCGGGCGACGTGTTCCCAGGCGGCGGGATCGAGAAAGGCGTTTTCCGTTTCGGGGTGTCGCCACATGCCATGGTGGTGGCAGGTCGGGCCTGCGAGCAGGAATGCCATCAGGTGCATCTGCTGCTTCCGCATTGGGCAACTGCCTCCGGCTGAGCCTCCTGCGGTTGAGCTATGCTGAACCGGAGGCAATCATGAACGGATGTTGCAAGCTGCTTGCCAAGTGCGCGCTCGATGCTGCGGCAATTGCCTGGGCGACCGGCAGGAGCGGATCGGAATATGAGAGAACGCGCCCACGCACCGCACGCGCCCGATGCGCCAAGGGCGACACACGAGCCTCACGTCGAGCGCGAGCTCGTCGTGCCGGGCAGGCCTTGGATGCTGTGAGGGAGGATGGTAGCGGCGGACGGATTTGAACCGCCGACCAAGGGATTATGATTTCTCTGCTAGTTATGGAAAAACAATGCCGCTAGACGGTATTCACGATCCGTTCTCTGTCATGTCTTTCAATGCCTTGTCACGGGACTGTCCAGCAGGAATCACGATCGCCCGCACCGCATCCGCGGCCAATCGGCGCTGCTCCGCGCCCCGGGCGTAGCGCTGCGACATCTGCCCCGTCTTATGGCCCAGGAGCGCCTGGATCATCTTCTCGCTGGCGCCGCCCTCTGCCGCCCAACTCGCTGCGGAACCTCGGAGGCCATGCCAGACGACATCCTTCAGCCCGGCGGCTCTTATCGCCTTCCCGGCCATTTGCTGGAAGTGGTTGGCCCGGTAGGGCTTCCCGTTGTTGCTCACAATGTGTGTGTCATCCGGCCGCGCGAGCCGCCGGACGTCCAGAGCTTCCTTGAGCATGGGATGGCACTCGATCCAGACCTTGGATCCGCCCTTCTGCTGTTCGACGTAGAGGGAACTGCCATCATAGTCGGCCCAGAGCATGGCCACCTGGTCCTGCCCGCGCTGGCCGCTCAGAGCTGCGAATAGGGCGTTGAACTGCCACTCCTCGCCGGCACGATCCATGAACTGTGCGAACTCAGCCGCTCGCCATGGGCGGAAGCCGTCTCCCTCCGTCCGAAGGCGCTTCGGTCGCAGGGCGGGATTGTCCTCACGCCAGCCGAGGTCGATGGCGTAGCTGATGAGGATCGAGAGGACCGTGATGACGCGGTTGGCCTGCCGCGCGTTGGAAACCCTCTTCCCGTCTTCCTCGCGCCAGGCATAGCGGTCGCGGATTGCACCAATATGATGCCGCCGCAGCCCTGCAACGGGCAGTTCGCCCCAGTCCTTCTCAAGCGGACGGATTGCCTTCTCGTAGTCTCGCTTGGTCTCGGGCTTCTTCTGGTGCCACTCCGGGCTGGCGCGGTATCGGGCGATCAGGTCGGAGATGCTTCGGGCACGCAGAGTGCGCTTGGGCGCGTTGGCCGTCGCCTGCTCATGAGCGGCGTTAAGCCGCGACCATGCGTGATGCAGCGCAGCCTTGTTGCGTGGATCTACAGGCGTTCCGTCCTCCGCGACAAGGCGCTTCCGCAGGCCGTCGCGGCGGTAGTAGGCGAACAGCCTATCGCGTGACCGGTATACCTGAAGGTATGGAAGATCGACGTTCAATGGCCTTGTCCCATTCCTCGGACTGGCCGTTCTTTGTCGTCCGTCCGGCTTTGGCGTCAAGCCATTCATCGAGGTCGTCCCGCAGCCAGACCTGACGGCCGGGCGTCAGAAGAACGGGGAAGGGCGCGCGACCCTCACTCCATTCCCGGCGGAAGGTCGAGACGGACAGTCCGACATACTCGGCTGCGATCTCCTCCTTCATGCCGCGGGGCCAGCGCTCGCTCATGCATTGAAATATGGCTCGCAGCTTCTAATTGGGCGTGGTCATTGGTTGGTCAATGCCTGCTCCCAAAGGGTGCGGTCGCCCTCTTGCAGCACTTTCAATAGCTGGCGCTTCTCAGGAAGATATACGCGGGCGAAAGCGGGGTCATGCGCGACAATGGACTTCGTGTTGTCGATCAGGTCTGCCAGCTTGATTGTCTTGGCATCTGGTGAGGCTTTCGCCGTGTGCTCCCGGTCGATGGCCTTCCGTGCGGCGCGGTTTCCGTCTTCCGGTTTGGATACGTCCGTAAGCTCGTAAACCAGCGCGGCGACAATGGGCCCGAACTCGCGGGCGATCTCATCCAGCGTAACCGGCGTGTCCTCGACCGTGTCGTGCAGGAGGGCGGCTGCGATCATCTCCGGCGTGTGCGGGACGGAACGGACGATTTCGGCGACGGAGATGCAGTGAGCCACATAGGGCTCGCCGGTATACCTGCGGATCTGTCCGGCGTGGGCACGGGTGGCGAATGCGAGGGCGCGATCTATCAAAGGTTGTGTCCAATCACCGGCCCACGGTCAATCGGCTCGCTCAAAACGCCCCTCAGAGCCTCAATACCGTTCGTCTTGTGATAGTCGTTCCAGTCTCCCTTCGGAGGTAATCGAACCGCGGCATTGATCTCGCGCGCGATTTCCTCCGCAGCCTTCCTTCCGACATTGCCGACGGGCTTGTGTTCAAGATGAACATCGTTGTCGCCGTTAATGATGATCTCTCGATCGGTCTTCTCCCTGATCGCGCGGGCGACATGCTTCAGGTTGCTCTTGTCGAACGCAACCGCGACCTGGTCGCCTGTAGCCTCCCTGACTGAGGCGCCGGTGGCAAAGCCTTCGACGACGCGCACGGGGCCGTCGTTCTTTTTGCCCATGACGAAGAACAGCCCGTCGCGCTCGGCCTGCCACTGGTACTTCTTGCTGCCGTCCTCGTAGATCCGCTGGAATGCCCTGACCTCCCCCTTCAGGTTCTGCATGGGGACGATGAGCGTCGATCCCTTCTGAAGGATGCCGTGGGGCTGAATGCCCTTCCGAACAAGATAAGGGTGGTTCGGATCGGCAGGGCGCGCGTTCTCGACCACGCGCTTCGCCGTTTGCGCGGCCTTGTCCTGCTGCGTCTTCAGCTTCTCGGCTGTCGCGCGCCTGCGCTCCTGGGCGAGGGCTTCAAGCTTCGCGGCTCCCGCAGGCGATAGCGGGACGTGGTCACCTTTCGGATTCCAGTCGACGGTCTGGTCGGTCTTGTTGTTGCGGACCTGGCCGGTGATGTACCCGTCGGCAAACCCTCTGTATCCGCCGGACCTTCCCGACCTCTGCCCCTTCAGCGGGATGTTATGCCACTCCCCGTCCATGATAGGCGGGCCTCTCAGCACCATCGTCTCACGGATGAATTCGCCGAACTGGCGCTGTGCCTCGTACGGGCTGATGTCGACCCTGTACATGCTCCTCCGCGTGTCTGTGGGCTTGTCGACGACTGGCTCATCCGCAATCGGTGCTGATCGCTCGAACCCACCCGGCGCTTTCGCCGTCATCGGCTTGTCGTCGATCGCCGCGCTGCGCTGGAACGCTACCGATGCGTCCGGCTTCGCGTTGAAGGCGTCCCGTGCGCAGCCGCGCGCTGCGTTCTTCGCCTGCTCGGCTTTCAAGTCCGCAGGGGAAATGTCGACCGTCTTGAACTTCGGATCTTCCTTCAGGCCGTGGGTCTGTCTCCACGCGGCCCAAGCCTTGCCCCTTTCCTTTCGGAAGGCGCGGACCTCGGCTTTCTCAGCATCCGCCTCTTTGGCGTGTTCTTTCTTCATGTCGGCGCTGGCTTTCTTGAACTCAGCCGACGCCACAGCTATCGCCTCGTCCCGTACAGCACGGTGGTATGCCGTCTGCTGCTTTCTGTTTCCTTGCTGAATCGTACCATTAGGCGTGGGGTGAAAGGAAGGGGTAAGAGAGGGTGCTGGTGCAGGTGCCGGCGCCTGCTTGCGCTCAGCCGGGAATGCCGCGAACAGAACACGCGGATTGGCAATATCTCCCCTGACAGCTTTGGCGAGATCCATCCATTCCGGCTTCTTCGGCAGGCCCCAGCCGTGCTTCGGGCGCAGCTCTGGCCGAGGCTGGTCTTTATTCCGCCCCCAGACGCGGGCCATCTCTGAGTCATAGGTCTCGCGGATCGCGGCCTTCTTGTCCTGATATTTGTCCCAGAGGTCGTCGCGCTGTTTGCGGCGCTGCTCGCCTGCTTGCTCGTGGCGCTGGTTGATCCGCTCTTCCTTCTTCGCAAAAGCCTTCTTGATCTCGTCGGCTTCGCGGTTCCGGTTAGGCTCCATCTTGGCGGCCCTCTTCGGGGATCTGATCTGGCGCTTCGCCTCGTACTCGTGCGCCCACTGGTTCAGCCGCTTGTCGTTGCCGACGACGGTTGCAGCTTTCCCTGTGTCGGGATGGATGAGGTTGACGACGACGTGCGCGTGCGGGTGCGGCCGGTCGACGTGATGGAATATGGCGGCCTGGTGGTCTTGCAGGTTGAGACGCTTCAACGCCTCCTGAACCTGCTCGATCATGTGCTGCCGGGTCGGCCGGTCGTCCGGGTGCCAACTGAAGGCGAGGTGGTAGACCGGGCTCTTCGCGGCGCCGCCGCTGTGCGATGTCCGCTTTCCCTCTACCTGGCGTTCCCGCATCTGGATCGACCTCGCGGCGTCCGCGGTGGCCTGCATCTCCTTCGCCGCCTGTGACGGTTTGTTCGCCGCCAGATTCAGGAATTCGACATGGCCGATCTTTTCGTCCTTCGAGGCGTAGTCGATCACGCTTTTGAAGGAGCCTGCCCGGCCCGTGTTGTGGCGGCTCCAGTTCACAGGGTTTCCAGCGCGGCGCGGATCTCGTCGATCAGCGCTTTGTCCGCGTTCTGTCGGGATAGATGCACGGCGATGCGGGACAGGTCATGCCGGACCAAGGCGGTGTTGGTGGCTGGCCGATGCTCTAGCGCCGCTGAACGGAGATAATCTGAAAGCGTCGAATTCGCCCGCGCGGCCTTCAGCGCCAGGTCGGTAATCTCTTCGACGGTAAACCGCACGGAGACGCGCTGGCTTCTGGGGTTGTCCGAAACGGGGCGGCCTTTTTTGGCGGACATGCCGGTTACTAGCCTGCTGCTTACTTATGGCTAATACCTCGTGACCCGGTTCATGCAGTTCAAGCAATATGTAATGTTATAAGGGGGTGCAGATAAGAGAAAAGCCGCCAGCTTTTAGGCTGACGGCTCTGCTGACGGTATGTTCAAACGGCTAGAATAAAGTTAGCTGCTTCTTGTTGTTCGTCTGCGTGGTTGACTCGGTTGATGGGGGTTCATGCCTATCTGCGGCGAACACAAACGGATTTTTCGGGCGGTGCGACTTCTCCATCCTCGCCTGTCGCACTTCTTCAAAATCAATTACAACGATTTCACATAGAGGCGCTACACCATGCCATGCGTCCCGGTAGTAGGCCGTATCAATTGAACAACCTATCTCCATGCGGATTTTGGTCTGCTCCATAAACCTGTTGTGCTTTTCTGTTGCGCGCTCTTGGTAATAGCGCATTCCGCTATACTGGAACGGTGCTGACATTTGCGGGATTATAAAGGCGCCGAAGTCCGCGATGTCGCTGGCAATATCCATAACTTTGTACTCGAAATCCTTCCCTGTGTAGCGCGGGGCCTGCCCGTCATGTTTGATTGCGCCGAATGGAGGATTCGATATGGCGCGATCAAAGTGGCCGATGTCGGCCGGAAGGTCGAACACGCTGGCTTGTATCCAACGGGCATGGGGCAGAATTTTCTTGCCAACGGCGATATAGTTGGGGTTGATCTCGACACAGGTGATATCTGGCTGGTGATCTTGGTCGTAGCGCCAGCAGTTATCTATAGCAAAGGAAAGGCCGCCGATCCCCGCGCATAGGTCAATTATCCGGCGTCCTTCGCCTTCGATTGCAAAGTCTCGCGCCAGACCGGGCGGCGTGAAGAATGCGCCTGCTGAACTGTTGACGTGGTTTGCGGATTCCTGCCAGTTCTCAAGGACGAAGTATTTATCATCCCATGTCAGCACGTCTTTTTCTAAAATCTTGCAGGCCTCCGCATGTTGCTTTGCCTGCGCCTTGGTGAGTTTTGCCACGTTCTCCTAATCTTTCTCCCGCGATGGCCTGCGGGGCGGCGTTGATTACCAATTGCGCGACTTGTGCAATGCCGCTTCGATCTCTTCGATCACTCTCGGCGTGTTGTCTGAACCATCCGGGAACACTTCCATCCACTCGCGCAATTCGCTTAAAGCGGACTCAAGGGCTGCCTGCATGTCCGGCGCGGCGCGCATTAGATGCACATTGGCGCGGCGTTCCGCCCAATCGTCGCCGTCCTGCCCTACGTTGGCAATGACGATCTGGTGCCTGCCGTCTTTGTAGTGCCTGCCGTCCTTATCGGGGCCGGACTTGACCTTGATGATCTGCGTGAGATTGAAGGCGTTTATGTCCCATGGGCCTTCAGTGTGGTTTGATGATTGCATTTTCAAATTCTCCTATGTTGAAAACATGGGCGGCGCGTTCAAACGCCGCCCGGTTAGGTTAATATTCGCTGGGAAGCAGGAACGTGGTAACGCTGCGGTCGCGCTCGGTGATGATCCACAGGCAGTTGTCGCCGAAGCCCTCGCACGGTTTCGCGGGATCAATCGGGTATGCCGAAAGGATGCGATTCCCCAACTCAACCGCTTCGTCGTTCAGCGCCTTGTCTTCGTCACAGACACAGCCCCAGTCACCGGAAACATGGCGATGCAGGTAGGCCAGCCGTTGGAAGTGGTTGGTTGCCTCAAGTGCGCCGGGGGTGGCGACGACCTGGCCAAGCTGGAATTTCATGGATAATTTGGAATGTGCGTTCATTTTTATTTCTCCTTGGTTAATAAAACCCGGCAACAACTGCCTGATAAGGAGAAATATATAACAGATACGGACGTTTAGCTAAGAAAAACCGCGCAATATGATTGCTTATTTATTGTCGGATATTTCGCGATTACGGGAAACGAGTTGCTCCATTAACCGCAGCAACACATCGCCTGCAGGCCTCTTACCGCCTTCTATTTCCCGTATTGTTTTCACGCGCCGAATCCCCAAAGCCGCCGCAAGCTCGGACTGCGACAATCCTAAGCTCTGGCGTGTGCGTTTGAACGCCTCGGCGGCTGGTGGTGTTTCGGTGTCGG
>MKTV01000094.1:19882-44463 GCA_001898425.1 Rhodospirillales bacterium 69-11 | reverse complement strand
GCCGCGACGACGACCTGGAAGCCGTCCCGGACGGCACTGGCCGCTGCACTTTGAAGGTGACTGCCCCGGCGCACGATCCGGATCTCGACGGTTCGGCCGTGTCGAGCGAAGGCGCTGCGGAGATCCTGCTCGATGGCGTCGGTCCGTTGACGCCCTGCCTTGGCATTCACCAGCACGCACGTCGTGGACGTCACCCCGGTGACGCCGTGGCTGTCCGGATGCACGCCAAAGCTCTGCCTCATCGGCTCTTCCCGCTGTCGCGCGGCTCGGCGTTGTCTCCGGACGGTTCCTTGTGCTTGTCCTTCAGCGGCGTGATGATAGCCAAGACCAGGAAATTGGCGAGCGCGAGGATGAGGCCGAGGTCGTAGAAGCCGAAACCGACCGCCGCTCCGATCACGCCAACGTTCAGGATGCTCGCCGCGGTGGCGGTCCCATGGACGGTGCTGCCGGATTTCAGGATTGCGCCGCCGCCCACGAAACCGACCCCGGTAAAGAGGCCCTGGAGGATACGCGCCTGCTCCGGTGCGCGCTCCCCAAGGATTTCGATGGCGAGGATCGACAAGCCGCAACTCGCCATCGCCACGATCGGGAAGGTGCGCAGGCCGGCGCTGCGCGCCTCCCGCTCGCGATTCCAGCCCACCGGCAGGGCGAACAGGAAGGCCAGCGCGAGGCGTACGAGATGATTGGGTACATCGCCCCAAATGCCCCAGTAAGAACTGGTCACCGCGGCGGCCGCCTGGACCGGTGCCGCGACGCCACCAGAGAGGTCGTTGCGCTAAGGGCCAATAGCAGCTCGAACGATGAATCGCCCCAACGGGCGTACGCGGTGCCGCCCGGCAGCGCAGCAGGCAACGCCGTGTCCAGCGTGCCGGATGCACCGAGAGGCAGGGAGGCCAGCACGCGGCCGCGCGCGTCCGTGACGATCGAAATTCCGGTGCTGGCGGCGCGCACCAGGGGCAGCCCGAGTTCCACCGCCCGAACCCGGGCAGCCAGGAGGTGCTGGTACGGCCCCCACGAGCGGCCAAACCACCCGTCATTCGTCGCCGAGAGCAGCCATGCCGGGCGAGGCTGATTGGCCGGCCAATCGGAGACGGGGGCGGGGAAGATCGCTTCGTAACAGATCAGCGGCGCGGTTGGCGGCAGGCCAGGCACCGCCAGCGTGGCCCGCCCTGGTCCGGGCATAAAATCGATATCCCCAGGGGTCAGCTTCCGCACCCACGCCGGCAATAGCTCGCGGCCGGGCACGTACTCCCCGAACGGCACGAGCCTTGCCTTGTCGTAGGCCGCGATCGGCGTGCCATCTTGGCCCAGGGCAACCACGCTGTTGCGCGGTGCCAGCCGCCCATCCGGGCCAGGTGCCCAGCGCACCGCACCGACGAGCAGCGCGCCCCCGGGCGGGACAAGATGGGCAATGCTGGCCCGTGTCTCCGGCGGCATTTCCTCCAACGCCCAGGGAAGGGCCGTTTCTGGCCAGATCAGGTGCGTCGGCGCGGGCGCTCCGGAGGCAGGCGGGGCCGAGCTGAGGCTCCGATAGAGGGCGAAAATGCGCTCGCGCTCGGTTGGGTCCCATTTGAGCCGCTGTGGTACTCCCGCTTGCACCAGCCGCAGCCGAACCCCTGGAACAACACCGGGGTCCGCAGCTGCAAGCTGCACCGCTCCCCACGCCCAGAGTGATACCATCCCGAGGGCTGCAGCGGGCAGCGGCCACCAACGCCGGATGCCTCGACGTGTTCCATTCACAAGGGCAAGTCCGGGCAAGGCGGCAAGCAGGACCGTGATGACACCCAGCCCGTAGATGCCCAGCACGGCTGCCCCTTGCAGCGTGGCGTCCGACACGCCCCAGGCGTAGCCGACGAGGTTCCAGGGAAAGCCGGTCAGCACGTGACCACGCAGCCATTCGGACGCCCCCCAACCGGCGGCGAGCGCCGGCAGAAGCGGCCACCCGCCACGGGGGGCGAGCAGGCGCGCACTGGCGCAAGCGAGGGCCGAAAACACGGCCAGCCCCAAGGCGAGCAGCGCCACCGCAGGCAAGGCGAACACGCCGAACCGCGCGGCATCGACCTGGAAGGCTTCCCCGATCCAGGCCAGGCCGACCGCGAAGTGCCCGGCGCCGAACAGCCAACCGAACAGCAGCGCGCGTCGCCAACTCGAAGTATGCAGCAGGCAAAACAGGCCGGAGAAGGCCACGACCAGGAACGGAAGAAGATGGAGCGGTGCGAGCGCCAGCGCCCCGGCAGATCCCAGGATCGGGGCGAGCGCGGCCTGTGCGGCAAGCGGGAGGACCAAACGGTCAACCGGAACCGCGGCGCTGGAGGCCCTAGGCGCTTGGACGACGTGCATGCTTACTCTGTCAGCGACGCGGCGGCGGTATGGCCCGCCACGTCGCCGACCGGTCCGGACAAGCTATCGTCATCGGCCGACCCCGAGGATGCGGGACGCCACGACGGTGAGCAGGAGGATGGCGGCAGAGACGCCGAACCAGAGCAGGAGCAGGGCCGGACCGCCAAAATCGCGCACGAGGCGCAAGACCCAGGTGACTGGCCCGGTCAGTTCGACCGGCACGTCCAAACTGCGGCCGAGGCTTCCCGATTGGGCCAGAAGCCAATCACCCGATAGAGACAACAGGCCGTAAGCGCCGATGCTCAGCAGCGACCAAACCACAAGCAGCACAGCGCAGCCCAACCAGAGCAGCGATCCGATGCCGCGGCCGGATCGGAAGGCCGGCCGCGTGTCCAGTACTGGACCACCCCAAGGAGCCATGGCACCGGAACGGTCGTCGAACCGCCGATAGCCGTGGACGGGTGTCTGTTGGGGTCCGTATTGATGAGGCCGAAGCCTACCTGCCCAGTCCATCAGGCGACCACGGGTGCTCGGGTCCCGGGCGAGACGCGCCGCTAACGCGAGGAGCAATCGTTTCATGATGAATTTCTCGCAAAGGCCATCGCTAGGCTCCTATCGGCCTGCCACATGGTCGGTGCCTGATCCTGAAGACCGGGACATGGCGCCCAGCACGGCTGACGGCGTGAGCAGCTCCGGCAACAGGTCACCGTTCGGGCGCGTGGGGCCGTACACCACGTTCAAGGGCACGCCGTAACGGCCAAAACTTTGCAGGTAGGCGGTGATGCGTGGCTCCGGCCGGGTCCAGTCGGCGCGCATCGCCACCACGTCGGGCGAGCGGAGGCGGTCGGCGACGGGTGTGCGGTCGAGCACCGCGGCCTCGTTGACCTTGCATGTCAGGCACCAGGCGGCGGTCACGTCCACGAACACAATCTTGCCGTCGGCAACATGTTGCCGGATCGCGTCAGGGTCGAACGCTTGCCACTTCAACCCCTGTGGACTCCCCTGCGTCGTTGGAACGACGGAGGGAATCGCGAGCGCCGGAATGAGAACGGCTATCGCCCCCAAGCTGAGCACGACCGCCGTCCCGGCGCGACGCCGGGGGATGTTCACGGCGGCATGTCTCGACGCGAGCGCGCCCATCAAACCGATCAGTGAGGCTGCAGCGATCAAGGCTGCCGTGGTTCCCGCGACCTGAGCCAGTACCCAAAGGAGCCACATGGCGGTGGCGGCCAGCGCTATGCCGAGTGCGCGCTGCAACCAAAGCATCCAGGGACCGGGCGTTGGCAGCAGCTGTACGAACTCGGGGAACGCCGCGGCCGCGAGCAGCGGGGCGGCCATGCCCAACCCCAGCGCGGCGAAGATCAGCATGATCTCTGCGGAACCACGCGACAGGGCGAAGCCGACGGCCGTGCCCACGAACGGCGCCGAGCAGGACGTTGCCATGAGCGTGGCGAACGCACCTGCGAAAAAAGCGTCGAGCAAGGGATGCCGCGCCCGAACATTGGCAGCGCTCGCGGCGAATGCAGGGAGGCCGATCGGCAGCAGGCCCCAGAGGCTGGCAGCGAAGAGCGTCATGGCCAGGGCCATGGCGGCGAGGAACCAAGGTTGCTGAAACTGAATGCCCCAGCCGATGGCCGCGCCCGCCAGCTTCAACCCGGTCAGCGCCGCCGCAATGACGAGGAATGACGTCACCACGCCGGCTGCGGTCGCCATCAACCCGCCCCGCACGTGTCGTCGCTCGCTCCCTACATAACCGGCCAACGACAACAGCTTCAGCGAGATGACGGGCAGGACGCATGGCATCAGGTTCAGGATCAAGCCGCCAAGCAGCGCGATGCCCAGCATCGCCGGCAGTTCCCACAAGACGCCCTCAGGCGATGCACCGCGAGTTGGCTCTGCGGTAAACTCGGCAATCCGGCTGCCGTCGGCAAAGGTGAAGATCAGGGGCTTGCCGATGACCTTGGTCGCGGCTTCCGGCGAGAGCGGCACGTTGAGCGTCGCGGTCAAGCCACCGGCCTCCAGCCGAACACTTGGCTCCGGCGGCGTCTCGTTTGGGGCGCCCTCGATGAACAAATCTGGCGCTCGCAAGGGAGCGGTGTCGCTGGCGACGGTGACCGCCAGCGTGGATGCCTTATCGAGGCCGGAAACGGTCGCGGACACCAGGCGCAGACCGGCTCCCGCCAACGATCCCGGCAGTTGTGTCATTGCCTTGGCGACAAGGGGAGCGTCCGGCCCCGGGGTCGCCAGGCCGGAAGGCAGCGCCAGGTCGATGCTGGCATGATAGGGAATGCAGACTTGGTTGCAGCTTGCGTAGTCCACTTCCGCGCGCAGACGGACCGGCTCGCCGGGTCGAGCAAGGACGAGCGAAATGGGCAGGATGACCCTGTCGTGGTAGACGTTGGTATGGAGGCCGGCAATCGCCTTCCGGGCTGGTGCAGGCCAGGATAGTTCCGCCCCAGCGAGGTTCTCAGACCCACTCCAGTCGATCGTGGTTGGGAACCCCGCGTCACCGGGCGTGCGCCAGTACGTGTACCAGCCCGGAGCAAGGCGCAGCTCGAGTGCCGCGTCCAGCCGGCTCCCAGACCCGGTCGCCTCGACGGCCGTGATCAATCGCGCCGAGCCGCGCGCATCCCCTATCCAGTCGCTCGCGGCGGCACGAGCCGCCACGGGCGTCATCGCCACGAAGAGGATCGCCAGAACCGCACGCAAACCGAGCGCAGAGCCGTAACCGTGTTGGCCGGATGGCGTCGCGGAACGATTGTGCCGCACGACGCCCGGCTGTTCCGCCGGCAAGAGCGCGGAGTCGGCCGGCACAGCTGACGGGAAAGTGGCCAAGCCTATGATGTCAGACCACGCCACGGGACGTTCCCGGACCTGGAGCTGAGCGCCGGGGCAGCAGCGATACCGATAGCAGCAGCGCCACGCCGGAGACGATCGCAACGTCCGCGAGGTTGAAGATCGGCCAGTGCCAGTCGGCGACGTGCAGGTCGAGCCAGTCCGTGACGGCGCCCTGTCGCAAGCGGTCCACGACGTTGCCGAGTGCGCCGCCGATGATAAGCCCGATCCCGAACGCTTCTACTCGGCTGCCCGCACGCGCCAGCCACCAAAGCAGCATGGCGACGACAGCCGCCGCTCCCACGGCCAGTAGCCACGCACCCTCAGCGCCGAGGTCTCGGCCAATGCCGAACGTCACGCCGGTGTTGAACGAAAGTGTCAGGTTGAAGAACGGAGCCAAGGGGATTGGCGGATGCGTCATCCATGTCAGGATCGCCGCCTTCGTGGCTTGGTCCAGCGCCAAGGCAGCTATTGCGGCGGGAACGCCGAGCCAAAATGGGCGCACGCTCATCACAGCACGCCCCGAGCGAGGTTGACGGGCAGCCGCAGGTAGGCGCGGCCGTTCGGGGCAGGGGGCGGCAGCCGTCCACCGGCGGCGTTCACCTGCAACGCCGGCAACAGGAGCGCTGGCGCGCCGAGTGCGCGGTCGCGCTCGGTGCGCCTCGCCACGAACTCGTCCTCTCGTGCCCGACTGCCGCAGAGATGGACGTTGTGCGCCCTGTGCTGTGCGACCGTGGCTTCCCAAGCCGGCGCCCGGCCGCCAGGCGCATAGTCGTGACAGATGAATACGCGGGTTTCCGGCGGGAGCGCCAGGAGGCGGCGGATGGACCCGTAGAGGGTCCGCGCGTCGCCGCCATGGAAGTCGCAGCGGCCGGTGCCCGCGTCGGGCATGAGCAGCACGTCGCCGACGAAGACTGCATCGCCGATCCGGTAGCTGACCGAATCCAAGGTGTGGCCGGGCGTGCAGAGCACCTCGGCCCCGAGAGCCCCGACGCTGAAGGTCGAGCCATCGTCGAAGAACGTGTCGAACACGCCTCTGCCAGCTCCGCGCGGCAGGTCGAACACCTCCTCCACGACGGCGGCCACCCCGGGAAAGGCCGTGCCGGTGCCAAGCTGACCGCCCAGCATGTCGCGGAGCACGCTCGCGGCGGTGAGGTGGTCATGATGAAGGTGCGTCTCCAGCACCCACTCAACAGCCAGGTTGTTGGCTCGCACGAAGTCGATCACACGCTCCGCGCTGCTTGTGCCGATGCGCCCCCAACCGGGATCGAAGTCAGTGACTGGATCGATGATGGCGCAAGAAGTGCCACGGCCGCCGTGGACGACGTAGGAGACTGTGCCGGTGGCGGCGTCGTGGAAGCCTTGGACCTCCGGCTGGCCGGAGGGATGCCCGTTGCGGTCTTTCAACGTCATTTGCCGTCCTTGCCAGAGGCGCTCTCCAGATCTGGCCGCCACGCCATCAGACGGAGCGCGTTGAGCGTCACCAGGATGGTCGCGCCGGTGTCGGCCATGATCGCGAGCCAAAGACCTGTGGCGCCGGTTAGGGTCGTCACCACGAACACCGCCTTGAGTCCGAGCGCGATTGCGACGTTCTGCTTGACGTTCCCCATCGTCGCGCGCGACAGCGCCACCAGCTCGGCGATCCCGCCCACCCGCTCGCGTAGCAGCGCCGCGTCCGCCGTCTCCAGCGCGACGTCGGTGCCCCCGCCCATCGCCACGCCGACCGAGGCGGCCGCCAGCGCGGGTGCGTCGTTGATGCCATCCCCCACCATCGCGACAGGCCCCCGCGCCTTCAGGGCGGCGATCTCGCGCAGCTTGTCTTCCGGCAAGAGCTGGGCCCGCACGTCTAGCCCGAGCTGCGCTGCGATGGCTTGACCGGTACGCTCGTTGTCGCCGGTCAACATGACCGTGCTGACGCCGAGGCGCTTCAGGGCCGCCACGCCCTCTGCCGCGTCCTCACGAGGTTCGTCGCGCAACGCCAGCAAGCCAACCGGCTGGCCATCGACCACGACAACCGACACCGTCTTACCCTCGCCTTCGAAAACAGCGATGTGTTCGGCCGCCTCTCCAGCCAGGCTGGCGCCGACCTCGGTTGCGTAGCGCGGGCTGCCCACAGCGACCCGTCCGCCCTCGATCGTCGCCTGCACGCCCCGGCCTGGGATTGCCGATGCGCCTGTCGCAATGGGCAGGGCGGAACCAGCCGGCACCGCCGCCAGGATGGCCTTCGCCAGGGGATGCGAGGAGCCTTGCTCCACGGCCGCGGCAAGCATCAGCAAGCGCTCGCGGGTGAGGCCCGGGGTGAGCAGGACCACGTCCGTGACCATGGGCCGGCCCTCGGTGAGCGTGCCTGTCTTGTCGAAGGCCACGGTGCGCGCCGCGCCAATTGTTTCCAGCGCTGCCCCGCCTTTGATCAGGAGGCCGCGGCGCGCGCCCGCTGACAGGCCCGAGGCCATGGCGGCAGGGACCGAGATCACCAGGGCGCACGGGCAGGCCACCAGCAGCAGCGCCAGCCCGCGATACGTCCACGTCCACCAGTCGCCGCCGAGCAATAGCGGTGGCCCTAGGACGACCAGCGCCGAGACGAGCAGCGCGGCCGGCGTCCACCATGCCGAGAAACGCTCGATGAAGCGCTGCGTGGGCGCACGGCTCGCCGTCGCTTCCTCCACCATGCGCACGATGCGCGCGACGGTGTTGTCTGCTGCCGCCCGGGTGACCCGCACACGCAGCACGCCGTCGGCGTTGATGGAGCCAGCCACGACCGCCTCGCCCGGACCGCGTGCGACCGGCACGCTCTCCCCGGTGACCGGGCTCTCGTCAAGAGCCGAGCGGCCCTCCAGGATCTCGCCATCGCATGGCACGCGGTCGCCCGGGCGGATTTGGACGACATCGCTCACGGCCAGCCGTGCCGCCGGCACCTCTTCCAGAGTGCCCTGGGCGCGCTCCAGCCGGGCAGTGCGCGGCATCAGCGAGACCAGGGCGCGGATGCCCGCTCGGGCACGGCCGGCCGCGACGTTCTCCAGCAATTCGCCGATCGCGAACAGCAGCACCACCAGCGCCGCCTCACCCGCCGCACCGATCGTCAGCGCGCCCGCAGAGGCGACGGTGACGAGCAACTCGATCGAGAACGGAGTGCCGCCCCGCGCAGCGGCGAATGCTCGCCGGCCAAAGAACCACACACCCATCAAGGCGGCGACGCCTTCAAGGTAGGGCGCCGCGGGCGGCGCGACCCATGCCGAGCCGTAGCCAATCGCGGTTGCCACGGCCAGCAGAATGGCCACCCGGCCCTTTGCGGTTTTCCACCAGGGACGGGCCGCGTCTGCCTCGTCGTCATCGTCGTGCGTCGCTGGACCTGCCGCCGCCGGGCTGCTCGATAAAGTGGGAGGCAGCGTGATGCGCCGGGCGGGATGACCGACCGAGGCGGTCGCCCGCTCAACGTCCTCAGGCGTCGCGGCCCCCGGCGCCAGCCGGAGCCGGAGGCGCTCGGTCGCCATGCTGACCGAAACGTCAGACACGCCCGAAAGGCGTGTCACCGCATTCTCGATCTTGGACAGGCAGCTCGGGCAGTCCATGCCTTCAACGCGCCATTCGAGAAGCCCCTCGCCAACAATCGCGGCCGAACGTTGGCCGACCAGACGACGCGCGGGATGGCCGATTGCTGCCGTTGCCCGCTCGACGCTTTCAGGTGTGACACCATCAGGGGCAAGGCGCAGCCGGAGCCGCTCGGTTGCCATGCTGACCGAGACGTCGGACACGCCTGGAAGCCGTGTGACCGCGTTCTCGATCTTGGACAGGCAGCTCGGGCAGTCCATGCCTTCGACACGCCACTCCAGAACGTCACTAACGGAACTCGCAACTGGGCGCTGCCCAGGCAGGCGACGGGCGGGGTGGCCGACTGCTGCCGTGGCGCGCTCAACCTCCTCCGGCGTGGCGCCTCCAGGGGCCAGGCTCAGCCGGAGCCGCTCGGTGGTCATGCTCACGGTTACGTCCGAGACGCCTTGCAAGCGGGAAACAGCCCGCTCGATCTTTCCGGTGCAGGTCGGGCAATCCATGCCCTCGACGCGCCACTCCAGCACGTCACCGCCGGGAGTCGAAGTTGGCTGGGGCGCAGGGGCGGGGGAGAGGGTGGCCGTACCCGAAGACCCTGGACCGGTTTCGGCCTGCGGTCGTTCGTCGGCCGCGTCGCCCTGCTCCACCAGGACTTCAGCGGTCATCCCGGTGCTGGCCACCCCTTCCACGATCGCTGCCGGTGAGGTGAGCGCAAGTCCTTCGGGCGCCACCTGCAGCGTGCCGTCCCGGGTGTCGAAGGCGAGACGCTCGTTGCCCCCGACGAGCGGTCCAATCGCCGCTTGCAGGGCGCGGACCTCGTTCTGGCAGTCGAGGCCATGCACGCGCAGTCGCAGTGGTTCGCCAGTGACGGGGGCGAGGGGGACGGCGCGCATTCCCGTGCCGGCAACCGCCTGCATGATGTCATCCGGGCTGGCCTGACACTGCGCGGTCACGTCCATCACACCGCGTCGCGTGTCGAAGGACAGCATGTCCGCGCCACCCACGATAGGGCCGACCCGTTCGCGCAGCGCCCGGACCTCGTTCTGGCAATCCAGTCCTTCGACACGGAAGCTCAACGCTCCACCGGCGATTGGCTTTTTCAGGTCTCCGTCCATCGTCCTGTCTCCCTCCGGTTCCGGCAGACCATGTTCACAAATTGGCTCTGCCGGGCTTGTCCCGGGCCGGATGAGAGCTAGATACGCCCTGTAGTAACTACAAGGTCAAGCCCTCCGTGTCGGGTCAATCGCATCGCAAATTCGAGAGCATGGACGCTCCTGCGGACGCCCCTCGGAGCATCGGCGACCTCGCCGTAGCAACCGGGACCAAGGCCGAGACGATCCGGTGGTATGAGCGTGTGGGATTGCTGCCTGCGCCGGCGCGTCAAGGCCGCGGCAACTATCGCACGTACGGCAAGGAGCACCTGGACCGGCTCAGCTTTCTCCGCCGGGCACGCGATCTGGGCTTCAACCTTGAGCAGGTCCGTGCGCTCCTGGATCTGGCCGACCAGAAGGACCAGGATTGCGCCGCCGTCAGCGTGATCGCTCGCGCGCATCTCGATGCGATCGAGCGCAAACTCGCCGACTTGACGGTGCTTCGGGAGGAACTTCGCCGCGTCGTCGGGCAGTGCCAACACGGCCGCATCGACGAGTGCCGGATCATCGAGGCACTCGCGCCCGGGATGAAGGAGGCTCGCCAGTCAGGACGGCGGAGCGCGCGGCGTGGGTAAGTTTGCGTCCTACGTCGCCGTCGCTTTGGCAGCGGCAGTGCCGGGGCTTTGGCTCCGGTTTGGCGGCGTGCACGCCGATCCGCTGGTGGCCACGCCACTGTTCGGCGCGGCGCTGCTCGGTGCAGGGTTCCTGCTCTCCTGGGGCGCAGAAGCGGCCGAGAAGCATGTGTCCCAAGGGCTCATCGTCGCGGCCCTCGCGCTTGTCACTGTGCTGCCGGAATACGCCGTCGACATCTATTACGCGTTTGAGGCCGGGCGCGCGCCCGGGTCAGACTACGTGCGCTTCGCCGCCGCCAACATGACCGGCGCCAATCGTCTCCTGGTGGGCGTGGCCTGGCCTCTTGTGGTGGTGCTCGCGTGGTGGCGCGGCCGCAAATGGGCCGGTACGGCAGGCGCCGGTGTCGAGCTGGAGCCGCACAACGCCGTCGAGATCGGCTTCCTGGCGCTGGCCAGCGCCTACGCGTTCCTGATCCTCTTTCGGAATCGGATCGGCCTCGTCGACACGCTGGCGCTGTTGGCGATCTTCGGCCTGTATGTCTGGCGGTTGAGCAAGCAGCCCAAGGAAGCCGAGGCTGACGGGGAAGAGGAGCCAGGTCCCGCCGCCGCGCTCGCGACCCTACCCAAGGCCCGGCAGTTCGTCATCATGGGTACGCTCACCGTGGTTGCAGCGGCCATTATCCTCGCGATGGCCGAGCCGTTCGCGGAGGCGCTGGTCGCGGCTGGCGGCGCGCTCGGCATCGATCAGTTCCTGCTCATCCAATGGTTGGCGCCGCTGGCGAGCGAGGCGCCGACGGTCACGGTGGCGGTCCTGCTCGTGCTGGCGGGCCGGGCGACGTCGGGGCTTGTCGCGATGGTGAGCGACAAGATCAACCAGTGGACGCTGCTCGTCGGCATGTTGCCGCTCGCGATCTCGGCCGGAGCCTGGGCGCCATCCAGCCTGCCGTTGGATGCCCGCCAGCACGAGGAGTTCTTCCTGACGGCGGCGCAGTCGCTCTTTGCGCTCAGCTTGCTCCTGCCATTGCGCCTTGGCCTGAAAAGTGCAGCTTCTCTGCTCGGCCTCTTCCTATTGCAGGTCGGCGTTGCCTTTGTGTTCCGCAACGACGAAGCGCGGGCCATCATGTCTCTGACGGCCCTCGCTTGGGTCTACCTCATCCTCGCCGGGATACTCGTTTTCTATCATCGCCGCAGGCTCGCGTCGCTGGCTGCCGCTTACGTAAGGCCAAAGCAGCCAGTCATTCAGGACGAGCGGCCTTGAGACATCATCACAGTGCGAAGCCGCTTGATAATCTACGCTGGCCTAAGGCCACCATAGAGCACGTTCGTAATGTCGGCTGTAGAATTGCCAAGAGACTGGCGCTGACCTCGGACAGAATCGGGTTAGTGCTTGTTATAGCGCTACTATTCATGCTTCCTGTCATTTTGGTCTTGTATTTGATGTGGCGTCGCTGATGAGGCTGAATGGCGCCCGCGCATCGGCGTGCATGCGGCCGATCCGAGCTTGGCTCAGCATTCGCCACCCGAATCTTTACGCGTACTGGCGAACCAGGCTTGATCCCAGCATTTTTGCAGGGCTGCCGCTCACGATGGTGGTTGTGTCGGCCCTCTACATCGGGGCGCTACTCAGCGGCCTGACTGAGGAGGTCGTTGAAGCTGGCGGTGTCTTGCGTCTCGACCAGGCGATCAATGCAGCCTTTGCGCCATGGCGGGAGTCGCCGTTCGTGGCCGTCTTCCTGTGGATCACGATATTGGGGACGGGTTCGGCACTCACGGGGGTTGTACTTACTGCCACAGGCTTTCTATGGGCGGCTCATCGTTCCCATGTGATTGTGCCGCTCTGGGTGACCTTCCTGGGAGCCCAGGCTACGACGTGGGCTGGGAAGTTTGCGGTTGCCCGGCACCGGCCGGAATTCATCGATGCCGTCCAGGCGACCTCGCCCTCCTTCCCGAGCGCGCACGCCACCGGCGCGATGGCGGTGTATGGGTTCGTGGCGTACGCGATCGCCCGTGACCTCCCCCGACGGGACCAGCGCGTTATGATCGGTCTCTGTGGCGGCGGTATTATCGCGACGATTGGATTCAGTCGCATCTTCCTGTCGGTTCACTACACCACGGACGTTGCCGCCGGCTTTCTGGTCGGCGGGTTCTGGCTTCTAGCCGGCTTTGCGCTCAGCGAGCACAAGAAGCAAAGCCTTGTACAAACTCGGTCTCCGGCCACGGACGCCTCATCGTCGCAGCGCGAAACATGAGAACCGCGAGCAAGAGCGACGGATCCTTGCCCCGTCCCCGGCGCGCGCTGGTCATAGTCAACCCGAACAGCCGCCGTGGCGGCGTGGCCGCCGACGTCGAGCGTGCCTTGGCAGTCCTGGAGCACGACGGTGTTCACCTCGTCCGTGCTGCATCGACCGAGCGTGGGTCGCTGGCCGATCTGATCCGGCATCACGAGACGGTTAGCGGCATTGATCTCGTCATTGTGGGGGGAGGCGACGGGACCATCAACGCGACTGCTCCGGCCTTGCTGGAGACAAGCCTGCCGCTCGGGATCCTGCCGCTCGGCACTGCGAACGACCTAGCGCGCACCCTGGGCATACCCGCGGACCCATGCGCGGCGGCAGAGGTGATAGCAGCAGGCCACATGCGCCGCATCGACATCGGCGTCGTCAATGGGCATCCCTTTTTCAATGTTGCGAGCATCGGGTTGAGCGTGACCCTTGCACGCGAACTGACGGCTGAACGCAAGCGGCGTTGGGGCCGGTTGGCATACGCCGTTGCCGCGATCCGTGCACTCGCGCAAGCGAGACGCCCCTTCTCCGCCGACATCACGCGCGAGGGTGGTGAGACCGTGCACGTCAAGACATTGCAAATCGCGGTCGGCAATGGTCGGTACTATGGAGGCGGGATGGCGGTCTGGGAGGACGCCCGCATTGATGACCACTGTCTCGACCTCTACAGCCTGGAAGTTAGAAGCTGGTGGCGGCTCGTCCTCATGGCGCTTGCGTTGCGGAAGGGAAGCCAGCGCCATTGGCGCGATGTTCGAGGCAGTTGCGGTGGGGCCATCGACATCCGCACCCGCCGACCGAGGCACGTCAACGCCGACGGTGAGATCGTCACCACGACCCCGGCGAAATTTTCGCAGCTCCAAGGGGCCATTCAGGTCTTTGCGCCGCCGCACGTTCCCAAAGCGTCCGGCGATCCCTCGTCGGATGTCTCATCCCCTTCGGCCAGTCGTGACGGCTCCCACCCGCGCCAGCCTGGTGCCGAATCCGGAACCGGTGCGCTTTGGTCGAATGACCGCGGCGACCCCACATGAAGACAGATACCTTCATGCCAGCCCCTCGCTCCTGGCGTTTCCGGCTTTGGTTCATCCCGCTGCTCGCGATGTTCGCGTACGTAGCGCTGCCGGCCGACAGCTTCGCACGGTCCAGCGGCGGCTACTCCCGATCCGGACCATCCGGCCGCACGCCCTCGTTCGGCGGGGGCGGCGGGTATCGGACGCCATCCACCAGCGGCGGCTATAGCCGGCCTTCCGAATCCTACGCCCGCCCGCCTGCCTACGCGGCGCCACAATCACCCGGCGACCGCAGCTTCTCCGAGGGCCGGTCCGGCGCCGCGCTCGACAGCTATCGCACTCAGCAGGACAATGCCCGGCGACCGCGCGAGTATGCGCCCTCTCCCAGCCGCGGCTGGTCCACCCCGCCCCAGACCTCTTTCGGCGGCAATCGCAGCTTCGGCGCTTGGAACGGCTTCTTCCTTGGAGCTCTGCTGAGCAATCTTGGCCGCCCGGGTTCGGGCGACTGGTTCCATAACAACCAGAACGATCCCGGCTACCGCCAATGGCGGGCCGAGGCCGACCGGCAGGCGCAGACCAACCCCGAACTGAGTGGAAAGCTGAACGAATTGGACCGGCAACTGGCGGAACGCGACAGCCAGCCGCGCACTCCCGGCACCCTGCCGCCCGATATTCCGCCCGACGTCGCCAAGGCTGTGCCTACCCGCACGCCAAGCATTGCCACCCCCGGCGTCGGCTCGGCCTGGGTCTGGGTCGTGCTGGCCGGGGGCGGTGCTGGAATTGCGTATCTCGCCTGGCAACGCCACCGCCCTGCAACCGGAGGACCGTCCGTGACTTCCCCATCCACCAGCCCCCTTGGCGTCGTCGGGAGCTTGCTTCGGCACAAACTGTCCGGCGAGGGCTACACACCGTCAAAATTCCGCGTCGGCATGACACTGGCGCTCGATCCCACGCCGTTCATCCTGGCGGCGGGCAGCATCAAGCTGCCCCAGCCGGACAGCGGCAGCGGCAGCGGGCAAGTCAGCGTCAGCGCGGTCGGCCGCGTGGTGGCGGGCAATACGCAGCTCGTGCGGCTCTATCTGCCCGACGATCGCAGCCTCGTGCAGCTTCACCTCGATCCTGCCGGCGACCCCGACGAATGCCGCCTGTTCGGCACCATCGACGAGATCACTCCCGCCGACCCCTCAGAATGGGGCGCCTGGCTCGATCCGAACGAAGGTATGATCGGCTGGCCCACGTTCCAGACCAAGGACGGCAAGACCTATTCCCGCGTTTGGGCGCCGGGAGACACCCGGATCTCTCCCCGCGTGCTGACCGAAACCGTCGAGGGCCTATCGGGCACCCGGACGGTTCAAAGCCAGGCCATGCTGTATGCCGCACCGACCGGCGGCACCGACCCGGCGCCCACGACCGAATACATCATGGTCGCGGCTCTCCAGGTGGGCGGTCGCGCCTGGGTCGAGATACGGGCCGGCATCGACCTCAATCCCGTGACCCTCCAGCTCGCGTAGGTCCCATGGACGGCATCCTCGCCACCCTGCAGCAGGGGCTGCCGGTCCTCGCCGGACAGTTCGCCGTGACCTTGGCGCTGCTGGGTATCGGCATCGCCTGCTATATGCTTCTCACGCCATTCGATGAGCGACGGCTGATGCGGGAGGGCAACGTCGCCGCCGGCATCGTAATCGCCGGCACGCTCGTCGCCCTCGCGATACCGCTGGCGGCCACCCTGGCCTCGAGCACGGTGGTGCTCGACATCCTGCTCTGGGGTCTGGTGGCGCTGGTGATCCAGCTTGCGACCTTCACCGCCGCGACCGCACTGATTCGCGGACTGCGTGCGATGATCGAGGCCGGAAACGTCGCTGCCGCGTTGGTGCTGATCGGTATCCAGATTGCGGTTGCGCTGCTCAACGCCGGCGCAATGGCCGGCTGACTTTCAACAAGGGAGACTGCCATGTACTCATTCATTCGCAACCTGGTCGGCGTGAAGACCGATCAAGCCGTGAACGGCGCTGTCGAGGCGATCGTGCGCTGGGACCCGCAATCCGCGACCGAGGCCGAGCTGCGCACCATGGAACAGCATTTGGACGTGCTGGGCCGCCAGGTAGCCGAGGCGCGCATGGCCTTCGACAAGGAGAAGCGTGAGGCCGACACCATCCAGACCCTGTCGCAGCAGCGCATGGCCGCAGCCGAGCAACTCCAGCACCGCATGGACACCGAGACCGATCCCGCGCGCAAGTCCGAACTGGAGCGCAGCCTGACCACCCTCGTTTCAATGCTGGAGGGCATGGCCGGCGACGTAGACCGCGAGAAGCAGGACGCGGTGGACGCGGGAGACTTCCTGCATTCGCTGGAGAGCACGTATCAACAGGCCGGCCAGAAGCTGAAGTCCGCGCGGGACGACTTGAACCGCGCCCAACGCGACATGGGCCGGGCCGACCAGCAGCGTGAAATGGCGGAGCGCCGGGCCGAGGCCGCACGCCAAGCGGCGGGGCTCTCGGGCGCGACGAGTGGCCTGAGTGTCGCGCTAAAGGCGATGCAGGACAACGCCGCGCGCAACCTGGCCACGGCAGAGGCCGCGAACGCCAAGGCCAGGCTGCTCGCGCCGACCCGGCCGGAGCAGGATGACCCAAACATTGCCATTGCAATGGCGCAGGTCCAGGGCAGGCTGCCCGCGCCGGCCAACCTCGGGGACCGGCTGGCAGTGCTGCGGCAGAAGCAAATCGGCGCTCCGCAAAAGCAGATCGGCGCTTCGTAAGCGATCGGGTAATGGGTCAGGCTACGGCCTGACCCGGCGTCCGGGTGCGGAGACTCTCCCATTGCAACCCGGGCC
Source organism: Rhodospirillales bacterium 69-11 (assembly GCA_001898425.1). GTDB lineage: Bacteria > Pseudomonadota > Alphaproteobacteria > Acetobacterales > Acetobacteraceae > Rhodopila. The sequence continues at coordinate 27,900 of MKTV01000094.1, read as the reverse complement.
TTAGATCCACGGCAGGACGATCAACAAGGCGCCTCCCAAAGAAAGCAAGATTATGCGATCGGCGCACATATTGCAGCAACATGCTTTCGACTTCTGGCTCGCCCGCGGTGCGATCGCGCTCGTGGCCGGGTTGCAGCTTCTCGTCGTCAACGACCTGACCCTCGGACCACGCTGGCTCGCGCCAGCCGTTGAAATCACCATGCTGGTGCCGCTCTCGATCGCAACTGCCTGGACACTGGAACGAACGCGCGTTGCCAGCATGGACCAACACTGGCACATGATCGCTCGATATCGGCGAGCGATCCGCGCCTTCGCCCTCCTCTTGACCGCCGTTGTCACGGCCATGAACCTTGAAGCGCTGGTCGCGCTGGTGCGCGCACTCCTGCACGGAGCCAAAGGGGAAAGCGGCCAATCCCTTTTGCTCGACGCACTGAACATCTGGGTCACCAACGTCGTCGTGTTCGCGCTTTGGTTCTGGAACCTCGACCGCGGTGGCCCGGCGATCCGCAGCATCGCAGACCGACATGCTACGGATTTCCTGTTTCCGCAAATGCTGCCGAACTGCCCGACCAACCTGGACTGGGCGCCGGGCTTTGTCGACTATCTGTATCTCTCCTTCACCAACGCCACAGCGTTCTCGCCGACCGATACCATGCCGCTCACCCCTCGCGGCAAGCTGCTCATGATGGCCGAGGCGACGATCTCCCTACTTACAGTCGGCCTTGTCGCGGCTCGAGCCGTCAACATCCTGGCCTGACGAGGGACCCGATCTAACGAAGGTGCCTGACCAGGCACTCAAACCATTCTGAAAGGAACACAAAATGACAGACGCCCCGATCACTGCATCACAAGCCAGGGCTGCCGGCCTGTTGTGCCCTCACTGCCGGATCGATCTCGTCATGGCCGACCGCCAGGGCGTTGAGATCGACTATTGCCCAACCTGCCGGGGCGTCTGGCTCGACCGGGGGGAACTCGACAAGATCATCGAGCGCTGCGCGGTTTACGAGACCCGCCCGACCGAGCAAGCGCCGGGCCAGCCGGCCGGCTTCCTGCCTCAGGCAGGGACGCCCTTCCTGCCTGTCCAGCCTGCGCCGCCCCCGCAGGATGCCTCCTACCCGAATTACCCGAATCAGGGCGGCTACTACGACCAGGGCCACCAAGGCCAACGTGATCACTGCGACGATCGCGACCGTCGGGGCAATCGCGGTTTTCTGGGGCGGATCTTTGATTGAGGCAGCCGTTGCGACCCCGGTAGCGCCCTTCGAGGCAGGGAGTTTATCGAGATTGCAGCTTGCCACATCGCCTATCAACTACGGGTGTAAGACCAGATCGATAAATTGATCCACAAACCAGGGTTTGCGGCACGATAGCCACACCACCTGCGTAACACTGCTATTTGGCACGACATTCATGCCGGAACCGCGTTGCGAAACCAGCGTGCCAATGCCAGAATCGCACATGCATTCCGGCACGAAACGGCGCCCCCTTTCCCCCCCTGCTCCGCCGACGGCCGGCGCCGGCGTGTTGATCGGCTACGCCCGTGTCTCGACCGAGGACCAGAAGCTCGACCTTCAGCGTGACGCCCTCGCCCAGCTCGGCTGCCATCGCGTGTTCGAGGATCGCGCCTCCGGCGCCCGCGCCGATCGGCCCGGCTTGGCCGCCGCCCTCTCCCACCTGCGCCGCGGCGACACCCTCGTTGTATGGCGGCTCGACCGGCTGGGCCGCACCACCCACCAGCTCGTCAACCTGCTAAATGAGTTCGAGCGTGAGGGCATCCGCCTCCGCTCCCTCCAGGACGGGATCGACCCCGCCTCCGTCATGGGCAAGGCGATGCTTCAGATCGGCGCGGTGTTCGCCGAGATGGAGCGCAACCTGCTGCGCGAGCGCACCAAGGCCGGCCTTGCCGCCGCCCGCGCCCGCGGACGGCTCGGCGGACGCAAGCCGCGCTTGTCGGCCGACGGCCTCGACACCGCGCGCCGGCTGATGGCCGACCCGCTGCTGACCATGGAGGAGATCGCGTCACGGCTCGGCGTCGGCCGGACAACGCTCTACCGCGCTCTCGGCCGCGCACGGGCTACGCCGATCGGCGGTACTGCCGCGACGGTGAAGACGGCTAGCAAGGCGCGGGCGCCCGGCCGTAAGCCGCGTGTCGCGGCCATGGCCAGCGGGCGAGGCTAAACGTGCCGATCCGCCCCGAGCTGCGCCCGCTCTATCCAACGCACTGGCACGAACTGAGCCGCCGGGTGCGCTTCGAGCGCGCCAATGGCCGGTGCCAGGGATGCGGCCGGCCGCACCTGGCGCAGCTCCGCTGCCTGCCGGATGGGCGCTGGTTCGACGAAGCCGCGGCAACTTGGCGCGACCGGCGCGGGCGTCCTGCCCGCTGGCCCGACTTGGTGGAGGCAACAAAGCTGCGCACCACCCGCGTGGTGCTGGCCGCCGCGCACCTGGACAGCGATCCCACCAACAACCGGCTCGCCAACTTGCGGGCGTTCTGCCAACGCTGCCACATGCTGCATGACCGGCCGCATCACCTCGCCCAGCGCTGGATCACCTATCGGCGACGCTACGCGCTGGGCGACTTGTTCCTCGGCTTCTACGAGAGCGTCCTGCCCCATCCTGCGATCCAGCTCCTACCGGCGAGGCGCATGGCCGCATGAACAGGACAGTGAGGGCGATGGACCGCAAGCCTGCCAACGCCTTCATCACGGCCCGCAAAGGCTTCTGCTATCTGACCATCAAGTTCCTCGGCCGCAATCACGAGATGATGCGCATCCGCGACTACAAGATCGACCCCGACGAGAAACGCCACATGCGGCGGCTCTACCCGGACGTCGCCTTCGACTGGAAGAAGATCACGCAGCAGCTCGCCGAGAAGCGCGAAGCCTGCCGGCGCTACCGCACGCGGCCGAGGAAGGCGGCTGGCCGCAACGGCTCACGAGATGGCGGGCCGCTGTTCGGTGTCTACGAGCCAGGCACCCGCACGGTCTATACCAACGGCATCCCGTCCACTGCCGCAGGCGTCGGACGGCTGCTTGACGCTGTGCTCCAGCTCGACCGCGAGCGGACGGACGCTCTTCCCCTAGCGGAACCTGTTCGCAGGCCGGCGGAGCCGGGCCTGGTGCCGAATCGACGCGGCAAACCTTCTAGGGCGCGATGAAGGTTGTGACCATTTTGCACAGCTTCGCGGTCACTGGGCAGGAATGGAGCACGCCATTCCGATGCGCGCCGAGCTGCGGCCGCTGGCACGAGCTGAGTCAAACCGTGCGCTTCCAGCGCGCCGGCGACCGCCGCCAGAGATGCGGACGCCCTCGATCGCAAGCCGACGATGACAGCCTATAGCGACTACATCGTCTATCTGGACGAGAGCGGCGATCACAGCCTCGACGTGATCGACCGTCATTACCCGATCTTTGTCCTGAGCGCCTGCGTTTTCCGCAAGAGCGATTACAGTGCCAGTGTCGTGCCGAACTTCCTGGACCTCAAGTTCCGGTTCTTCGGGCATGACATGGTGGTCCTGCACTCGCGCGACATCCGCAAGGCGCAGGGGCCATTCTCCATCCTGCAAAATGCCCAGGTGCGGCAGGATTTCCTCGCTGCCATCAACACAGCCGTTGCAGCCGCGCCGTTCACCTTGCTGACCGCGATCATCGACAAGCGGCGGCTGACCCGGCACTCCGCCCAGCCGGATAATCCCTACGAGATCGCGCTGGCGTTCTGCGTGGAGCGTGTGTTCAGCCATCTGCGGAGCCTGCAACAGCACCAGGCTGTGACGCCGATGGTCGTTGAATGCCGGGGTAGGAAGGAAGACGCAGACCTGGAGCTGTCGTTCCGCCGCACGGCCCAGAGCAATAACGTTCACGGCCTGCCCCTGCCGTTCGAGATCGTGTTTGCCGACAAGAAGACGAACTCGACAGGGCTTCAGCTTGCCGATTTGGTGTCGCACCCGATCGGACGGCACTACCTCAATCCGGCTCAGCCCAACCACGCTTATGGCGTCGTGGAGCCAAAGTTCCAACGCGGCCCGTCCGGGTCGACAGATGGCTGGGGGCGAAAGGTGTTGCCCTGACAAGCGAAAGGCCCCGGTCTTCACCGAGGCCCAGCGCCGACCGAGCATTCCCGATCCACTTGCAGTAGCAAGTGGCCTTTCGAGTGCCCGAAGTCAAGGAAACGAGGCCGGACAGACCATCGGGGCGTCTCCCCTGTCGGGGCCGCGCTGGCGGGCGTTGCCCCGAGCCGGCTGGTAGGCGCCGTCTCGGCCCTGACGGGCGCTCATCGCTGACGCGGGTCATCGCCGCAGACGCGGCGCAGAGGGGGCCGAGGGGCTTTGCCCCTTCTTCTCCCCCAAAGCGCCTTCCACCCAGCTTCCTCCGCCTGCGCTGCGCTCCGGCTCCGTGCAGCCGGGTCCCTGCGAAGCCGCTTTTTCCCTTCCAACCCCACCGCTCGCGCGGCCCCGGGAAGCAGCGCGCCCACAGGGGCGCTGCTTCGCAGCGAGAAGGAAGGCCATCGTGACCATCATCAACACCACCATCACCATCGACATCAGCCTGTCCAAGCTGACCCCCTCTCCCGCCAATGTCCGGCGCACCGGAGCCGGGGCGGGCCTTGAGGCCCTGGCCGCGTCGATCCAGGCGCACGGGCTGCTGCAATCCCTTGTGGTCCGGCCCAAGCTGGATAAGGAGGGACAGGCGACCGGGCGATACGAGGTCGTGGCCGGGGCGCGGCGGCTGGCAGCGTTGAAGCTGCTGGCCAAGCAGAAGCGGGTCACCAAAAGCGTCGCCATTCCCTGCCGCGTGCTGGACGCCGAGGGCGTGGACGGGGCCGAGGCGAGCCTGGCCGAAAACGTGGTGCGCCAGGACATGCACCCGGCCGATCAGTTCGAGGCGTTCGCTGGGCTGCACGAGGGCGGCATGGGCATCGAGGACATCGCGGCGCGGTTCGGGGTGTCCGCCCACACCGTCCGGCAGCGGCTGCGCTTGGCCGTGGTCTCCCCGGCGCTGATCCAAGCCTACCGGGACGAGGTGCTGACCCTGGACCACCTGACCGCCTTTGCGGTGACGGAAGATCAGGAAGCACAGGAGCGGGTCTATGGGCAGTTGCAGGCGTGGCAGCGCACCCCCGACACGATCCGGCGGCTGCTCACCCATACGCTTGTCCCGGCGACCGACCGCAAGGCGATCTTCGTGGGGTTGGACGCCTACACGGCGGCGGGCGGGACGGTGCAGCGCGACCTGTTCAGCGAGGACCGGGGCGGCTGGATTGCCGATGCCGCCTTGCTGGAGCGGTTGGTGGCCGAGCACATGGAGGCGGCGGCCGAGGCGATCCGGGCCGAGGGATGGCGCTGGGTTGAGATCGGCCAGGAGGCGCAGGCAGCGGCGTGGAACCTGCGGCGGGTCTGGCCCAGCAAGGTAGCCCTCTCTCCCGAAGATGAGCAGCGCCGGGACGCGCTGGCCAGCCGCTATGACGATCTGGCAAACGAGCACAACCGTAGCGCGGACGACCTGCCCGAGGACGTGGTGGCCGAACTGGACCGGATCGAGGCCGCGTTGGCGGTGCTGGACGCCAAACAGGAGGTATTCCGGGCGGAGGACGTGGCCAGGGCCGGCGTGGTCGTCACCTTGGCCGTGGATGGGTCGCTTCGGGTCGAGCGGGGCTATGTGCGGCCCGAGGATGAGGCGCAGCCCGAGCCGGTCACGCCTGACGAGGACGGCGGCGAGGCGGACGGAACCGGGGAAACGGGAACGGACGAGGAGGCGGGCGAGACGCCGATCGGCGGCAGCGTGACCCCGATCCGGGGTGCGGCCGAGCCGGAGGACAAGGCCCCTGCCCTCTCTGCCGCCTTGCTGGCCGAGTTGGAGGCGCACCGGACGGCGGGACTGCAAGCCGCCATTGCCGGGCAATCCGAGCTTGCCGTGCGGGTGCTGCTGCACGCACTGGCGACGGACGCTTTCTATCAGCGGCATGGTGAGACGGTCGCGAGCTTCCATGCGTACCCACCTGCCTTGGCTTCCGCCTGCCCCGACATCGCCGACAGCCCTGCCCGGCAGGCGATGATGGAAGCCGAGAATGCATGGCGCACCCGCCTGCCGCAGGAGCACAGGTCGTTGTGGGGATGGCTGCAGGATCAGGACGCGCCGACCCTGCTAGGCTTGCTGGCCGTGTGCGTGGCCCGGACGGTCAACGCAGGCGGCCGGACTTGGACCACGCCGGAGGGGAGCCGGTGCATCGCCGCCCAAGTGGCAACGGCGGCGGGGCTGGACATGCGGCAGTGCTGGACGGCGACCAAGGAGAGCTACTTGGGCCGGGTGCCGAAGGCGCTGATCCTGGACGCGGTGCGCGAGGGCGCCGGGGCGGGCGTGGCCGGGCGCATCGCTCACGCCAAGAAGGAGGTCATGGTGGCGGACGCGGCGCAGGTGCTGGACGGCAAGGGATGGCTGCCCGCCGTGCTGCGCGTTCCGGGAGCGACATATCCCGTGGACTCTGGCGACGCCCAGGCCATCCCGCCAGTGCCGATGGCGGCTGAGTAGCTTCCTTCTCCCTCTTGCCCGACTGGGGCCGCCCTTCCAGGGCGGCCCCTTTTCGTTGCGCGCCCATCTCCCGAAGTCCAGGGCGGCCGTGAAATAGCGCGCCGGCCGAAACCGGCCGGCGCAACCTTGAACGGCGGCGCAGCAGCGCCGCACAGCGGAGCCTTGGCATGGACCTGAAGCGGATGCGCGAACGCGCCCACATGCGGCACCTCGCCCGGCGCGGCGACGCCATGCTGGGCGCTCAGGAGTTCTGGGATGGCATCTTCTATCTTTCCCGCGAGCTGATCCCCGAGGACGACCGCGAGATCAGCCGCGACCTGTTCGCGCTGATCGCCTACTCGTGGGCGGTCGCGGCCGGGAAGGGCCGCACCTACGACCCGTTCGACGTGCTGCGCGTCATCCGCGACCGCGCCTGGCTCGGCTATGCCGACATCCCGGCCCTCGTCGCCCAGGTTCGGGCCGACCTGCCGCGTGCCGAGGTTGCCGGCCGCATGGCCGACTACTTCGGCGAGTTGGCCGCCAAGCGCGGCACCTACCTCTTTCTGCCCGTCGTCTCGCGCATCGACCGCCACCAGCTCGGCCCCCTGCCCCGCCAGCTTGAACTCGACCGCACCATGGCCGACTACAGCCATTTCCGGCAGGCCGCTTCGGTGCGCCAACTCTTCCTGCTGGCGCCAGGCATGGCACGGGAGCGTGACCTGTTCTTCCACGCCCTGCTCACCGTCAGTTGGGATAGTGGCGTCGACAAGGTGGTCAGCCCCCAGGAGCTGTCCGGCATGGCGGCACGGCAGCTCCGGCGGCTGTACGAGCGGCCTGACGACGCGCTCACAGCCGTACGCGCCGATGCCGCCACGCACGGCGCGGCAGCCCGCTCGATCGAGATCTTGAAGGAGGTCGGCGCCCCGCAGAATCGGTCGTTGCTGCTGGAAACGCTGTTCATTGCCGAGAACATGGCGACCGGACCAAAGCACTTCGACCATGCCTTCGAGATCGAGGAGCGATTCATCTAGGTGCCTGACCTAACCTAGATCATACAATGTCTACCGGACCGCCTTCGGTTGTATATCGCTTGGCAGTCGTTCCGTTAGCTTTGGCGTCTCCCCTGTCGGGGCCGCGCTGGCGGGCGTTGCCCCGAGCCGGCTGGTAGGCGCCGTCTCGGCCCTGACGGGCTTTCATCGCTGACGCGCGTCATCGCCGCAGACGCGGCGTAGAGGGGGGCCGAGGGGCCTTGCCCCTTCTCTCCCCCAAAGCGCCTTCCACCCAGCTTCCTCCACCTCCGCTGCGCTCCGGCTCCGTGCAGCCGGGTCCCTGCGAAGCCGCTTTTCCCCCTCCAACCCCACCGCTCACGCGGCCCCGGGAAGCAGCGCGCCAGAGGGGCGCTGCTTCGCAGCACAAGGGGAAGCGAAATGGGAGACACCACCACCCGCCGGGCCGAGACGGAAGGCCGGGCCGACATCTACCAGCGCATCACCGACCGGATCGCCGCCGCCATCG
>MKTV01000094.1:8163-19857 GCA_001898425.1 Rhodospirillales bacterium 69-11 | reverse complement strand
GCCGTGGCACCCCGGCGCGGATGGGATGGCACCGACGCTGCCGGTCAACGCCGCCACGGTCAAGCCATACCGGGGCGTGAACACGGTCGTGCTTTGGGCGGCGGCGCAGGCCGAGCGCTACCCGAGCAGGATATGGGCCACGTATCGGCAATGGGCCGAGTTGGGGGCACAGGTCCGCAAGGGCGAGCGCGCCAGCCCCGTGGTGTTCTGGAAGATCAGCGACAAGGAGGAGCAGGACGACGCCGGCGAGGGTGAGGAGGACGGCCGCCGGTCCCGCGTGTTCGCCCGTGGCTACAGCGTGTTCAACGCCGCCCAGGTGGACGGCTATGCGGCCCCTGCCCTGCCGATGTTGCCCGAGGCCGAGCGGATCGGCCACGCCGAGGCGTTCTTCGCCGCAATCGGCGCCGACATCCGGCACGGCGGCGCCCGCGCCTGCTACGTGCCCAGCCTGGACCAGATCAGGATGCCGCCCTTCGAGGCGTTCCGCGATCCCGTCGCCTACTATGCCACTCTCGCCCATGAGGCGACGCACCTGACCGGGCACCCGAGTCGATGCGCGCGTGACCTGCGGGGCCGGTTCGGCGATGAGGCGTATGCGGCCGAGGAACTGGTGGCGGAGCTTGGAGCGGCGTTCGTGTGCGCCGACCTGGCGCTGGCCCCGGAGCCGCGACCGGATCATGCCGCCTACGTGGCGTCCTGGCTGAAGGTGCTGCGGGGCGACAAGTGGGCGATCTTCACCGCAGCCGCCAAGGCCCAGCAGGCGGCGGACTGGATGCACGCGCGGCAGGACGCGGCGGACCAAGCTAAGGCTGGGCAGAGCCGGGCCGCGTGACAAATTCGGGGCGGCTCGCGCCGCCCCTATTTCCCTAGCAGCGTGGCAGGAGGGTCCGAAAAATGCGCCGGGCCGCTTCGCGGCCCGGCATCCATCGTGTAGCGTGTGTATATCGCTTGGACGGCAGAGCGATCTTAACCGCTATCTTGATGGCATCGGAACGCAGTATGATCCTTGTTGTCGGCAACACCAAAGGCGGGGTTGGTAAAACCACCTTGGCCATCAACCTGGCTATCGCGCGTGCCCTGTCCGGCCGCGATGTGCTGCTAGTGGACGGGGATGAGCAGGGAACCGCCATCAGCTTTACCGAGCTGCGCACCGAACAGCTCGGTGCAGCGGGCTACACCGCCGTCGCGCTGCACGGGGCCGCGCTTCGCACCCAGACTCGCCAGCTTGCCCCCAAATACTCTGACGTGGTGATCGATGTCGGTGGCCGAGACACCGGGAGCCTGCGTGCAGCCCTGACGGTTGCAGACACGCTGCTCATCCCCGTGCAGCCGCGCAGCTTCGATCTTTGGGCCATCGACAACATCGCTGCCCTGGTCAAAGAGGCTCGGGAGATCAACGAGCGCCTGCGTGCCATCATTATTTTGAACGCTGCGGATGCCCAAGGGTCGGACAACGATGCGGCGGCCGAAAGCCTCGGGGAGGCGGACGGTCTCGAATACCTGCCGCTGCCGGTCGGACGGCGCAAGGCATTCCCGAACGCCGCCGCCTTGGGCAGATCGGTCCTAGAGCAGAGTCCCAGAGACCAGAAAGCCGTTCAAGAGCTTGCCGCGCTGACGAAAGCTGTGTTTGTATAGCGCTCCGACATGAAGGCGAATGCGAATGGCTATCGCTCGTAAGCCGAACGTCAATCGTGCCGCGGCTCCAGGCCGGGACGCCGAGCAGGCGGCGACCGCGTTTATTCACGGTGCCGCCAAGGCCGCCGCCGAGGACGTTGCGGCTCCGGTGACAGACGTGCGCAAGACACCCATCATGCTTCGTTTCAACGGTGAACTTCTCCGCCGAGTGGACATCGCCGCGAAGCGCCGGGGCATCAGCCGGAGCGCCTGGATCGCGTTCAAGGTTAGCGAAGCACTTGATGCCGAAGGCGCATAAGCTGTGACTGGCAAAGCCCGGCGGACAGGCGAGGGGGGTTTGAAGGCCGGCCAGCTCGACTTGTTCGTGGCGTTGCCGGGCGATCTTCCAACCCACGACCAGCAGGAGATGATGGAGCGGCCCTTCTTCAGCCTCTCCAAGAACAAACGCCTTGAGCCGATCGATTATCGCGTGCGGAACGGCGCCACGGAGATCCGGGTCCGTGTGACGGCCAACTCGGAAACCGGCATGGCCACGATCTGGGATGCTGACATCCTAATCTGGGCGGCCAGCCAGATGCGGGAGGCCATGAATCGTGGCCTTCCTACCTCACGCAAGTTCCGCGTCAGTCTTTACGAGCTGCTGAAGGGCATCGGCCGTCCTACGGGAGGGTCCGAGTATACCCGCATCGTCGAGGCCCTTCGCCGTCTGAAGGGCACCGTGATCGAGACGACGATCCGCCAGAAGGGGACGCGCCCGCAAGGCTTCGGCTGGATTGAGGAATGGGCGGCCCCCACGGACGAAGCCGGAAAGTCGCTTGGAATCGAGTTCACGATCGCCGAATGGCTGTATCAGGGCATCTTGGATGACAAGCTGGTCCTCTCCATCGACCGCGAGTACTTCCAGCTCACCGGTGGCATTGAGCGTTGGTTGTACCGCGTGGTTCGCAAGCACGGCGGCCACCAAGGCGGAGGATGGGGCTTCACCATGGCCCAGCTCCATCATAAATCCGGCTCGACGCGTCGCGTCGCTGACTTCGCCAAGGATGTCCGCAAGGTGGTTCAGAAACAGCGGCTACCGGGTTACTGGCTCGAACTGTACCGGACCCAGGATTCGGAGGAGGCGTTACGTTTCACCATACGCTGGGCGCTTGCAGCGGATCACCCCGGCTATGCTCCTAAGCCCTTCCCCCGGTTGCGGATCGCTGCGCGGCGCGACGCCTGACGCTTGACCCCACTCCAGGGCGTGATAGCACGATAGTCCTGCCCGAGACGGCCGTTTCACGAGCCAGCTTTGCCTTCTCAGGGCGCTGGGCCACCTGAAACCGCTGCCAGTATCGGGCTATCACGCCCTCGACCAAGCCCGACGGCCTGCCCCGAGTCGCTTTGACTTTGGAGACATCGTGGTTTGAGGTCTTTCGCCATGAGCTGTGGATTGTGTCGGGCGATCACGCCCTGTCAAGCACGGGCGATCACGCCCCGGACTCACGGTCTTTCACGCCCCGTAAAACCTGAATCAAAGTTTAGGATCAGCAGGTTATTGAGTCCGTAACCTCCTTAATCCTACTACGTAGACTCTCCTTAATAGCTGAAGGCCTGTGGATAAGTCTGGCGTTGCCATTCACCTTGGGGCGGACGAGAAAGAAGGCCGACAAGCAACGCTACTCCTCGCGATGCAGCAGATCGCTCCCAGTGACGGGCCGCAGGTTCAGCTCGGAAGGAGCTTTGAGGAGCAGCTCGGAGGTGGTGTTGACGCCTTGCGGGGCGGTGCAGGCAGTCCAGACGCGCAACCGATAGAGTCCAGGCTGCAGCTCGGCTCCCAGCACGAGGGATGCCTCCGCCTGTTGACTGCCAGGATGGCTGACAAGGACAGAGCGCTGATCGAGGCTGCGGCCCTCCAACCACGCTTGCAGGTAGCAGGTCGGCGCGATCACCGAGCCGAGGGCGAAGTGGGCTGACAGATCGGTGCCGATCTCATAGCGTCCTGCTTCCTTCGCTTTCAACCAGCCTTGGAGTTCGACCGCGACCGGCCCGGCATAGCGCACGCCGCGCGTGCGGATGTCGGTGAAGGCGATTGAGCCGCCCTCGTAGACGAACCCTCCCACGCTGTCGGGCGGGATTTCCGACAAGCTGTTGATGTCTTTCGGTGCGACATGGGCGATAGCCAAAGCGCCCGGCTTGTAGGCCGCTGGAGACGCCGCAGGTGCCGCACTCGGGGCAGGGGAGGGGATTGCTGCACCGCCAGCCGCCGTTGCCTGCCCCTGAGCAGCCCCGGAGGGCGGTGAACGGAGTTGATCGAGCCGGCGCAGCACCTCGTCGAGCTTGCCTTCGATCCGATCGAGCTGGCTTTGCCCGGCCGTCGCGGGGGATGCCGGAGCCGGCGACTGCGCGCGCCCGGCCACGGGCCAGGCAAGCAAAGAGGCTGACAGGAGAAGGGCTGCACGGATTGCCGGGCTCATCGGGGCTTTCTAGGCGTGAAGGTGCCGAAGCGGTCGCCGTCCGGAGCCGGGACGACCGTCGCGTCACCAAGGGGACGACCCGGTGCGATCTTCGGCACCTCGCCGGGCTGCCGGGCTTGCGACATGGCGCCCGCGCCGATCGTGCCCGGGATGGCCAGGCCAGCCGCCGGGAGCGTGCCCAGCGGCGGCAACGCCCGGTCCGGTGGGGAGGGCGCTGGCCGGACCAGCCACACCGCCAGGGTGACGCCGGCACCGACCACCGCGCCGCGGAACACCCGATCCTGCCGCCACGCCCACGACGCCGCCTCCGCCAGACGGTTAAGCACACCTTGGGCAGCGGCGAGCCGGGTCATGCCGCCGCGCCAACCGCGGCAGCGGCGTCGATATCGGCCGCCTTGACCGTCACCAAGTCATCAGTCGTGCGGTCGGGCAGGCGCATCACCCGGCCGGCCTGCGCCTCGCGGGTGCGCTCCCACAGGGTGCGCATGTCGCGGCCGTTGCCGAACGTCTCCGCGCGCGCCCGCAGCATCCGGTCGCATGCCTCCATCAGCGCATTGTCCGCCGACACGGCCAGGTGGAACCCGGCGGCGGCCATCAGCCCGCGGTAGATCGCGGCCAGCTCGGGCGCGGCGTAGTCGGCAAAATCGATGGTGCGGGTGAAGCGAGATCGCAGGCCGGGGTTGCTGTCCAGGAATCGGCGCATCTCGCCGGTGTAGCCGGCGACCACCACGCAAAGCCGGCCGCGATGGTCCTCCATCAGCTTGAGCAACGTGTCGATCGCCTCCCGGCCGAAATCGTTGTCGCTGCGCCCGGGGCCGGTGCCAGCCAGGCTATACGCTTCGTCGATGAACAGCACGCCGTCCAAAGCGGTCTGGACCGTTTCGCGCACCCGGAGGGCGGTGTGGCCGATATAGCCGGCGACCAGGGTGGAGCGGTCCGCTTCGACCAGGTGGCCGCGCTTGAGATAGCCGAGCCCGTGCAGGATCTCGCCCATCAGCCGGGCAACGGTCGTCTTGCCGGTGCCGGGGTTGCCCAAGAACACGCAGTGCAGGGCCGGCGGCTCGCCTTGATGGCCGAGGCGGGCGCGCTCGCGCTCCGCCGCCAGCACGTCGATGAGTTTGCCGATCTCCGCCTTGACCGAGGCGAGGCCAACCATGCCGTCCAGCTCGGCCAGCGCGCGATCCAGCGAACGGGTGTTCCTGGCGACGGGGGCCATCGCCGGGGCAGGGGAGGGGTCCTCATCGTGCCGTTGGCTTGCCCGATCGGCGGGACGGCGCGGCATAGGCGGGCGTCGCTGGCCCGGCATCGCCCGATCGGCGCGCCACAGCCGCCAAGCCGCGACGGCGGCGCAGAGCAGGAACAGCGAGCCAGCGAATTGGTTGAGCAGCGACCAGACGATCGCGGCGCCGGCCAGAACGCCCAAGACGCGAAACACCGACCACTGCATGGTCAGTCCGCCGCGTCCCGATCGTCGCGGTGGAAGCGGTTCGCCTGGACCAGGCCCGTCCACTCGGGCCGACGGAACCACACGGCGCGGCCACAGCGCAGCGGCTTGCTACCGCGCACCAGCACGAATGCCTCGTCGGTGCGGGTGTCGTGGGTCAGCTCGTCCGGCTTGATCAGCGCCCGCTTGACCTCGGAGCGGTTCTCCGACCGCCCCGAGCTGCTCGACGCGATGCCGGAGCGAGCCTGGCTGCCCTCGGTGTCGCCTTGGCTGGTGGCAACCACGCCGTATTCGCCGCACATCGCCGACAGCTCGCGCGCGGTGTCTGGGTCCTGGACGGCGGCGAACAGCCGCCAGGAAGTGCTGTCGTACCAGGCCTGCTTGCCTTCCCGGCCCCACTGCGCGACGAGCTGGCCGAGCGACTGGTAGAGCAGCAGCAGGGTGATGCCGTATTTGCGGCCGGCGTCCCGCGCCTGCTCCAACACCTGCATGTAGCCGAGCCTTGCCACCTCATCGAGCAGGAACAGCACGCGGCCCGAGACTCTGCCGTCGGCCTGATAAGCGGCGTTGAGCAGGGCGCCGACCAGCACCCGGCCGACGGCCGGGGTGGTCTGCAGCACGGTGAGCGGGATTTGCAGGAAGGCCGTCGTCCTGCCGCGCGTGAGATCGGCGGTGCGCATGGCCGGCAGCGCGCCTTCGGCGCCGCCGGAGACCAGGTCGGCATAGGCGGCGGTGGACAGCCAGCGGGCGTCGCGGTTGGCGTTGGCATAGATGCCGGAGAACGTCTCCGCGACCGCGCCCTTGAGCGTGCCGGCAAGATCGCGCGCCATCGCGGAGGCCGAGTCCGCGTGGATGCGGCCGAGCAGCTCGCGCATCTGGTCCTCGGGCGTCACCAGCCGGCGTTGCAGGGCGCGCAGCGTCTTGCGCTCACCTGGCAGGGTCGGGTCCCAGAGCAGGTCAGCGAGCAGGCAGGCGACCAGGTCCTGGCCGCTGCCCTTGAAGAACTCGCCGCTGCCGGAGGTGCCGGGCCGGACTTCGCCGGTGATCCAGCCGACCACAGCCGCGACATGGCTTTCCGCGAGCGGGGAGGCGGTGTCGATCCAGTCCAGCACGTTGACGCCGATGGTCCTGGCCGTGGCCGGGTCCAAGGTGACCACATTGTGCCCCATGACCTGGCGGCGGTGTTCCCCAACCATGGGTCCGATCTCCTGCGAGGGATCGAGCACGACGGCGGCGCCGGTCCAGGTCAGCAGCGTGGGGATGCCGACCGAGGTGGTCTTGAGGCCGCCCGAGCCGGCCAGGACGAGGGCGTGGGTCGGGCCGGTGCGGCACGAGTCGATCAGCAGCGGCGCGGTGCCGCCGCGGCCCCAGGTGGCGCGCTTGGCCGGGTCGAAGGCCACGCGGGCGCCGCGGTCCTCATCGACCCGGTAGGCCTCGCCAACGACGATGCCGCCATAGACCGGGTTCGGGCCGGGGAACAGCTTTTGCGCGTCGCGCATCGGCAGCCAGGCGGCATGACCGAAATTGTCGGAGCGGGCACGCAGCAGGAGCGGCGCGGTGCGGCTGCCGACCGGAAAGGGCCGGGTCAGGCCAGCCAGTCCCGCCACCACCATGACGATGCCGAACATGCCCGCTGCGACGAAGGAGGCGTTGGCGTCGTGCAGCACGACATTGAGGCGATAGCCCTGGCCGAGCAGGTCGGACAGGCGCAGCGCCTCCGGGCGCACGGTCAGGATCGTGGCGACCGCCATGCCGAGGATGCCGGCCACGCCCATCAGCCGGCCGAACAAGCGGGCGCGATAGACGATGACGCCGGCGAGCATCAGCAGGGCAGGGCCGAACAGAGAGGCGACCGGCCAGGCGCGCCAGAGCAGGTACTGGTTCCAGTTCATCTGCCCCGGGGCGAGGCCGCCGACGTGCGCTGAGCCGACCAGCACCGTGTCGCGCCAGAACGCGTCCGAGTACGACCAGGCCCACCAGAACAGCCATAGCGGCCAGAGCTGAACGGCGTAGCGGAGGGCGATCCGCAGCAAGTCGTAGCCGGCGCGCTGGATCACTCCGCCGCCTCCGCCGTCGCCGATCCTCCCGGAAGGCCTGTGGTGTTGCCGATGCGCCGTGCTGTGCCGCCGTGAGCCTTGGCGAGGGTGCTGGCCTCGTCGAAGCGGGCCAAGCCCTCCCAGTGCTGCATCACCTTGCTGTAGCGGAACCCCACCTTGCGCAACGCCGTGGTGGCATCCTTGGCCAGAGGGGCACTGAACGTCAGCAGCACGGGTTCCTTGCCTTCGTCGCGGGCCTTGGCCTCGCGGTCGAAGGTGCGGCCACCCAGGGCGGTCCACTTCTCGACCTGCGTCTTGTCGTCGGCGCCGTCGCGCAGGGAGAGCAGCGCGCCGTAGAGAGCGTTGCTGTCCAGGTCAAGCAGGCCGGTCTTCTCGACCAGGGCACCAGCCTCGACAAGGCGGCGGGTGCGTTGCCGGCGTTCATCAAGCTTTAGCCGGGCTTCGGCCTCGGCGAGCTTGGCCTTCTGCTGTTCGTGAGCGCGCATACGTTCGCTGAGGGTGCGGGCCATGACGTGTCCTCCTCCGGCTGCCCATTGCTGGCGCCGGCCGCCACAGGTCCGACGTGCGATCATGGAATCACGCCGGAGCACGCGACTGCAACAGGACGGTGGAGACTTTCCGCATCCGTAGCGTTGAGGCAAAGTTGCTCCGGTCACATCATCCATGCGGCACACCGCGGCAGCGGGTTCTGACCTCCGGACGAGCGGAAGCGAGCAAGACAGGTCAGACGCAATATGCGTTGCTGCGCAACGCTGCTTGAAGGAAGCGCCAACAAGCGGCAGAGTGCCCCCGTGGCCATCGCCTTCGCCCGCGCCCGTTACCTGTCCCGCGCCACCGGCGGCAACGCCGTGCGGTCGGCGGCCTACAACGCCCGCGAGGCGATCCAGGCCGAGCGGACCGGCGAGCTGTTCCACTTTCGCCACCGCGACGCGCCCACGTACCACGAGGTGCTGCTGCCCGAGGGCGCCGACGCCCGGCTGGCCGACAGCGCCGCGCTGTGGAACGCGGCCGAGGCAGCGGAGCGCCGCAAGGACGCCCAGGTCGCCCGTGAGATCGTGCTGGCGCTGCCGGCCGACCGGGTGCTCTCGACAGAGGACCGGATCGAGCTGGCCCGCTCGTTCGCCCAGGAGCACTTCGTCTCTAAAGGGCTGGCCGTGCAGCTCGATGTCCACGCGCCGCACCGTGAGCGTGGGGAAGGGGAGGGCGCGTGGGCCGAGGGCACCGGCGGCGACCACACCAACTGGCACGCCCACCTGTTGATCACCACCCGGCGCATTGAGGGCGACCAGCTCTCCGCGAAGAAGGCGCGCGACCTGGACCCTGAGGTGCGGAAAGCCGGCACACGTACCCTGGTGACGGATGCCGAGGCCTGGGGCGAGACATGGCGGGCGCACCAGGACCGCTATTTTCAGGAACACGGCATCGAGCTGCGGGTGGACGCGACCGCCGCGCACCCCGGCGAGCACATCGGCCCGGTGCGGATGCGCAAGGTAGACAGCCCGGCCGTGGCGCGCGCGGAGGCGCTGCGCAGGGCCAACGAGGCGGCGGCGCGGGACCCGGAGCAGGTGTTGGCGGCACTGACGCGGAACAACGCCACCTTCACCGAGCGGGAGCTGGACCGCTACCTGGCCAAACACCTTGGCCCGGGTGCGGACGGGACGCCCGATACGGCGCAGATCCGCGACATCGCGGCCGCGAAGGCGGCGGTGATGGGCCATAAGGATCTGCTGGTGCTGCACGATCACGAGACAGGCGAGCTGGCCGGACGGTTCAGTACGCGGGTGGTGCGCGAACAGGAGCGGACGGCACTGGCGGACGGGGCGGCGGTGGCCGGGGCGCGCCACCACCAGGGCGTGAAAGCTCGATATCAGGAGGCGGCGCTGCAATCGCGCACGCTGCGGAAAGACCAGCGCGCCGCGTTCGAGCACGCGGTCGGCGCGGGTGGGCTGAAGCTGATCGAGGGCCGTGCCGGCACGGGCAAGAGCTACACGTTGGCGGCGGTGCGCGAGGCGCATGAGGCGGCCAGTTCCCGTGTCGTGGGATTGGCCCCCACGAACGCCGTGGCCCAGGACCTGAAAGCAGACGGCTTCGCCGAGGCGGGCACGGTTCATGCGGCGCTGTTCGCCCTGAAAAACGGGCGCACGAGCTGGGATAGGCGCACCGTCATCATCGTGGACGAAGCGGCCATGCTGGACAGCCGCATGACCGGCGAGGTCTTGGCCGAAGCCAAGCGTGCCGGGGCCAAGGTGATCCTGTCCGGCGACGACCGGCAGTTGGCCAGCATCGAGCGGGGCGGGCTGTTCACCGAGCTGCGCAAGGCGCACGGGGCGGCCGAGATCACCGAGGTGACGCGCCAGAAGGTGGACTGGCAGCGCCAGGCGGCGCGCGACTTGGCCGAGGGCCGGTTCGACACCGCCGTGGCCGCCTATGACCGGCACGGCGCGGTGACGTGGACGGCGGACGGCGAGGCGGCACGGGCCGCGCTGGTCACGCGCTGGAAGGTGGACACCGCGGAGAACCCGCAGGCGAGCCGGTTCGTGTTTGTGTACACGAACGTCGAGGTGGACCGGCTGAACGCCGAGTTGCGCCAAGTTCGTCGCGACTGGGGCGAGTTGGCCAGCCCGGACGTGGTGCTGGCCACCAAGCATGGCGAGGCGGCGTTCGCGGTTGGCGATCGGGTGCAGTTCACCGACACCGCCAAGAAGCTTGGCGTCTACAATGGCAATGCCGGGACCATCACCGGGCTGGACGCCCGCACCGGACGGGTCGCGGTGCGGCTGGATGCGCCGGCCGGAAAAGAGGGCCGCATCGTCACCTGGTCGGCGGCGGACGGGTTCGAGGGCTTCCGGCACGGCTACGCGGGAACGATCTACAAGGGCCAGGGCAAGACGCTGGACCACACGTATCTGCTCCACACGCATCACTGGCGGGCGGCGGCGAGCTACGTGGCGCTGACCCGGCAGCGCGAGAGCGCGCAGGTGTTCGTGGCCGAGGACACGGCGCGAGATGCCCGGCAGCTCGCGCGGCAGATGGGGCGCGGCGAGGTGCGGGCCGCGTCCGTCGCATGGGCCACGGCGGACGAGCTGCGGCCGGAGCTACGGCCGCGAACCACACAGGGGCAGGACACGTGCGAAGCGGTCCGGCAGGCCCCTCCGGCTGCCCGGCCAGATGTTCGCACCGCCGCTGTCGATCCGGCACGCGCATATTGGGGCCAGGTCGCAGACGGTGCGGACCAAAAAAAGGCAACGCAGCCCGTCGAAGCGAAGCCGGCCGTAGGGCAAGGGCACCCTGCCCAGGGATGGCTCATTGCGCCTTATGCCGACCCGTCCGGCCAAGGTCGGGACAGTCTTGGGCGCGGCACCTACCCCGGCGAGATCGCGGCCGTGGTGGCGGCTGACAAGGCAGTGCAGCGCGAGCGCGAAGCGCGGTGGAGCTACCTGCAAGGCGCTTACCGCGACCCGCACGCAGCTCGCGCGGCGCTGGACGAGCTGGTCAAACGCCAGGGGTGGACGAGCGCCGCGGCCCGGGTCGCGGCCGACCCGGTCCAGCTCGGCGAATTGCGCGGCAAGGAAGGGTTGTTCGCGGGGGCGAAGGCCCGCGCGGAGCGCGAGGCGGCGCAGCGCGCGGCCGCCGCGATCGGGCCGAGCCTGGAGCGAATCGGCGAAGCCGAGGCCCGTGCGGAGAGGACCTACCGGGCGGGCGTGGAGGCGCAGCGCACGGCGGACACGACCGGCATCCCGCGTCTGTCCGCCGCGGCCGAGGCGGCGATCGGCACCATGTCTGCGGCCCCGGACGAGAAAGCCCGGGGTGAGGTGTGGCGGGCCGTGCAGGCAGACGAGCGTGTTGCGGGCGAGCTGCGCGCATTCGGAACGGCGGTAGAGCAGCGGTTTGGGGAGGACGGCGTGCGGGCCATGCTCCGGGCCGGAGGACGGCCGGGCGCGGTCGCCGTGGTATCGATCACGCCCGAGCAGCAGCGTGCGCTCGATCAGGTGGCCGCACGGACAGTGGCGGTCAAAGCAGGCGAGCGGGCCGGTGCGCCGGGGGCCCAGCGGGAGGCCGAGAGCGAGCGTCAAGGACAGCGGCGCGGGCTGCGATTGTAGGG
>MKTV01000094.1:0-8120 GCA_001898425.1 Rhodospirillales bacterium 69-11 | reverse complement strand
AGGGTCATGACCGTTGGTCAGCTCCAGCCCTTGCACTTGGCCCGCCATTTGGCGCTGATGGTGCCATGGCCCTAGCTAGTTGGTCTCGACACACCCGTCTTGCATGCGGACGAGGCGCTCGGCTCGCTGCGCGACGGTGTCGCTGTGGGTGGCGGAAATATTGAAGCTCCACGGTTTTGTGGCGGTTCTGGAGTCAGACAATCCGGGCTGCCGGACTTTTGTTGGCCGCAGCAGGAACAGAGGCTACGCCCGCTCCGGAAACCATGGTCACCGGCCGGTGACTTCAAGCGCACGGGGCCGAAGTAGCTCCCAGTGTGGCCCGTGCCCGATCATCAACCGCCCAAGCGGAGATATCTGACAAGAGCCGCGATTCCAAGCACGACCAAGACGAGCAGCAGAAGCCACACCAGGCCCATGCCGCCCATCATCCAACTCGCGCCCTGCATATTTTGCATCATGCCCGCATCCTCAACCGAGTATGAGCGTCCCGAAAACCGCCGTTTTTCCGGCTTATCGGTCCTGGTCCACGTAGCGACGGACAAAGCCTTCCAATTCGGGGCTCTTCCAGTCAAACCCGAGCGCCCGCGCCTTGGCGAGCACATCCTCGCCCGAGAGCCCTTGCTGGCTGGCGAGCCGAGCAATGGCGAACGCGCCCGAGCGCTTGCCAGAGGCACAGTGGACGAGCGCCGGTTGCGGCAGCTTGGCGAGTTCTTGCCGGAACTGGTCAACCTGCTCGGGAAGCGGGCCGGTGCTCGCCACGGGAATATTGGCGTAATCCAGGCCGGCCGCACGGACGACCTCGCCTTCGGCCTCCGGCGAGAGCGGCTGGTTTTGCTCGCCGCTCGTCCGCAGGTTGACCACCGTCTTGAACCCCTCCTGGGCTAGGTGCGCCAGCTCGTCTCTGCTCGGCTGGCCTGTGTCGACGGTCAGGCCGTCGTTGAGCTTGATCCTGCGAGCCATGCGGCCCTCCGCTTGATGGTCTTGAAGACATATTCTCTTTCCATATATCTTCAAGCGTGAATATGGAGGAGATGCGCAGCCGGGCCGGCGAGGCCGGCAAGTTCCTGAAGTCGCTCTGCAACGAGCACCGGCTGCTGATCCTGTGCGCCCTCGTTGAAGGCGAGAAATCCGTGGGAGAGCTTGAGCGGCTGCTGCAGATGCGCCAGCCGCACCTGTCGCAGCATCTGACCCGGCTGCGCACGGACGGTTTGGTACGGACCCGCCGCGTATCGCGCACGATCTACTACCGCCTTGGCAGCGAGCCGGCCGAGCGGGTGCTCGGGCTGCTCTACGAGCTGTTCTGCGCCAAGGAGGCGGCCTCCGAGCCCGCTTCGCCGGCCGACGACACGGCGACCGGCAAGTAGAGCGGTGCAGCTGACCACCCACACCCCCGCCCAGCGGCGGAACGTTCATACAAAGGAGTGAACATGGCTGACTCTCGTCCCGTGGTGACCGGCTTCTACGAGAAAGAGACCAACAGCATCGCTTACGTGGTCGCGGACCCGGCCACCAAGCGTTGCGCGATCATCGACCCGGTTCTCGATTTCGACCGCGCGTGCCGGGGCACGCACACTGCGTTCGCCGATGGGATGGCCGCCTTCGTCCGCAAGCAGCAGCTAACGGTGGAGTGGATCCTCGACACTCATCCGCACGCCGACCATTTCTCCGCCGGTCCTTACCTGAAAGAGATGTTCGGCGCACCGACCGCGATTGGTGAGCACGTCATCACGGTGCAAAAGATCTGGAAGGAGGTTTACCACCTCCCTGACTTCCCGGCTGATGGCTCGCAATGGGACCGCCTGTTCAAGGACGGCGACCGCTTCCGTGTTGGTGAGCTGGAGGCCGATGTCATCTTCTCGCCCGGCCACACGGCGGCCTCGATCACCTACGTCGTCGGCGACGCCGCCTTCATTCACGATACGCTGTTCGTGCCGGACAGCGGCACGGCGCGGGCGGACTTCCCCGGCGGCGACGCCCGCGCCCTTTATCGCAGCATCCGCCGCATCCTGTCGCTGCCGCCGGAAACGCGCCTATTCACCGGGCACGACTATCAGCCCGGCGGGCGCGCGCCGCGGTGGGAAGCGACCGTGGCCGAACAGCGCCAGCGCAACACCCATGTGCATGACGGGGTGACGGAAGACGAGTTCGTGCGGATACGCCAGGAGCGCGACCGGATGCTGGCCTTCCCCGGCCTGCTGCTGGATGCGTTGCAGATCAACATCCGTGGCGGACGGCTGCCCGAGCCCGAGGCGAACGGGGTCTCCTACCTGAAGATTCCGCTCAACTACTTCCAGGAAACCGGATGTGCGGCCATCCGCAACCCCAAAAGCTGAGCCGTATCCATGGAATATTTTACACCCCTGCCTGCCCTCTTCGGCGGCGTCCTGATCGGGCTTTCGGTGGTGCTGCTGTTGCTGACAAACGGTCGCATCGCCGGGATCAGCGGCGTCTTGGGCGGGCTGCTGGTGTCCAAGGTCCGCGACGCCGGATGGCGACTGGCCTTCATCCTCGGCCTGATTGCCGCCCCGTTGCTCTATGCGGCCTTGGCCGGAGGGGTGCCGCCGATTGCAGTGACCTCCTCGACCGGGCTGCTCATCGCCGGCGGCCTGCTGGTCGGCTTTGGCGCGCGGCTCGGCAGCGGCTGCACGAGCGGGCATGGCGTCGCCGGCATCGCCCGCCTGTCACCGCGCTCGATTGCGGCGACGGCCGTGTTTCTGACCGCCGGGATGGCCACCGTGTTTGTCGTCCGGCGCGTGATCGGAGGCTGAGATGCGCCAGGTCATCGCTGCACTTGCGGCCGGATTGCTGTTTGGCCTGGGCCTGACGTTCTCGCGGATGGTCGATCCGGCCAAGGTGCTCGGCTTCCTTGATATCGCCGGAAACTGGGACCCGAGCCTCGCCCTGGTCCTGGTCGGTGCGACGGGAACCGCCGCCATCGGCTTCCGCCTCGTCCTTGGACGCCGGACCGTTCCGCTTTTTGCCGAGGCCTTCAACCTGCCGACCGCGCGTGTCATCGACCGGCGGCTGGTGATCGGTGCGGCAATCTTCGGGGTGGGCTGGGGCCTGGTCGGGCTCTGTCCCGGCCCGGCGCTGGCGGGCCTGGGGCTTGCCTTTCGGCCGGTGGCGATCTTCGTCATTGCGATGCTCGTTGGCATGGCGGCCTTTGAGCTGATGGGCCGCGTGCGGCCACGAGCCGGCGCGCCAGCCTCGCCGGCTCCCAGCACCGGGCGCTGAGGCGGGGCGGGCCGAACGCAAATGCAAGTCTCGCTCCTGCAAGCCGCTCTTTCCGTGCTGTCCGGCTCGGCTGTTGGCTTTGCGCTCGGCCTGATCGGCGGCGGCGGCTCGATCCTGGCGGTGCCGCTGCTGCTCTATGTCGTGGGCCTGCCGAGCGCGCACCTGGCGATCGGGACCAGCGCGCTGGCGGTCGCCGCCAACGCCTTCGCCAACCTGGCGCAGCATGCTCGCAACGGCACGGTGAAGTGGCCCTGCGCGGCCGTGTTCGCCGTCGCCGGCGTGCTCGGCGCGCTGGTGGGATCGACCATCGGCAAGTCGGTCCAGGGTGACTGGCTATTGCTGCTGTTTGCCCTGGTGATGATCGCCGTCGGGGCGGCGATGCTGCTGCGGCGCGGCGGCGAGGGCGATCCGTCGGTGCGCATGACGCCGGCCATCGGCCTGCGGCTGGCGGGGATCGGCTTCCTGACCGGCCTGCTCTCCGGCTTCTTCGGCATCGGCGGCGGGTTCCTGATCGTGCCCGGCATCATGCTTGGCAGCGGCATGGCGATCCTAAACGCCGTGGGCTCGTCCCTGCTGTCGGTCGGAGCCTTCGGCACCGCCACTGCCGTGAACTATGCGGTCTCCGGGCTCGTCGATTGGCCGGTGGCCGGCCTGTTCATCGTCGGCGGGGTGGCCGGCGGGGCGCTGGGCATGCGCCTGGCGGTCCGCCTGGCGGTCCGGAAAGGCATGCTCACCCGCGTCTTCGCCTCGGTCATCTTCGCCGTTGCCGCGTACATGCTCTACCGCAGTGTGGGCACGCTTTTCATTTCATAAGAGGAGACAGCTATGAGCTACTATTTTTCCAAGACGATCGATGCGCGGTTCGAGGAAGCCGTCGCCCGCACGCGCGAAGCGCTGACGCTGGAGGGCTTCGGCGTCATCACGGAAATCGACGTGCAGAAGACCTTCAAGTCGAAGATCGGCGTGGATTTCCGGCCCTACCTCATCCTGGGTGCCTGCAATCCGGCAATGGCCCACGAGGCGCTGCAGGTAGAAGACAAGGTCGGCACGATGTTGCCGTGCAACGTCGTCCTTCAGGAACGCGCCGAAGGGCGCGTGGAGATCGCGGCCATTGATCCGGTCGCCTCGATGCAGGCGATCGAGAATCCTGGCCTCACCCAAAAGGCCGCTGCGGTCGCCAGAAAGCTCCAAAGCGTGCTGGAGCGGATCTAGATGCCCAGCTTTGGTCGGCGCTCCCTGCTCGTCGGCGGTGGGCTGCTGCTCTCAGCCTGCTCGCGTCCGCTCGCATCTGCCAGCGGCACTGCGGAAGCCAATCTCCCGATCCCGCCTTTGCTCGACGCCCGCCAGCAGGGCCAGGTCATCAATCTCAGGGTTCAAGCGGGGAAGACCTCGTTCTATCCAGGCCGGCCAAGCGACACCCTTGGGTATAATGGAAGCTATCTTGGGCCAACCCTGAGGGTCCAGCGCGGCGATGACGTGAAGCTCGCGGTAGCCAACAGCCTGTCCGCCGATACGACGGTGCACTGGCATGGATTGCTGATCCCCGGTGAACTGGACGGCGGTCCCCACCAAGTAATCGCGCCGGGCGCGACGTGGCGGCCCACCCTGCCGATCCGCCAACCGGCCGCGACGCTCTTCTATCACTCGCACGTCCATGGCCTGACGGCGGAACAGGTTTACCGCGGTCTGGCCGGGGTATTGCTGGTGACTGACGAGGAGGAGCGGGGTCTGGGATTGCCGTCGGAGTACGGAATCGATGACTTGCCACTGGTGATCCAGGATCGCCAGTTCCAGGATGGGCGGTTGGTGGTGCCAAGCGGGATGATGATCGCCATGCAGGGCCGGCGTGGCGACACCATCCTGGTGAACGGCGCGCCCAATCCGCTGGCCGCAGTGCCGACCCGCTTGGTGAGGCTGCGACTGGTCAACGGCTCCAACGCTCGCATTTACGACCTTTCCTTCAGCGATCGCCGCAGCTTTCACTGGATTGCCGCCGAAGGCGGCCTGCTGGAACGCGCGGTGGAGCTGCAGAACCTTACCTTGGCGCCCGGGCAACGGGCCGAAGTTCTCGTGGACTTCGCCGACGGCAGGACGGTCTCGTTGGTGACCGGTCCGGATGCCAATGCCTCGATGATGGGCATGATGGGAGGCGCTGGGATGATGGGCAGCCGGTCCGGTGCCGCTGCTCATTCTCCGACCATAACGGTGCTACGGTTCGCGCCCCGGCCGATGGCCAAGTCAGGCGCCAGAGCCTCCGCACCGGATCTCCTGGTCCCGCGTGTTCGTCCCGATCCCGCCAAGGCTCTCCGGCGCCGCCGTCTCGTCCTGAACATGGGAATGGGGGGCATGATGAGATCTCGGGGCGGAATGGCCATGGCGATCAACGGGAAGCCGTTCGACATGGGCCGCATCGATGAGCGGGTGAGGCTTGGCGACATGGAAATCTGGGAGGTTTCAGGTCAAATGCTGAATCACCCCATCCATATCCATGGTGTGCATTTCGATGTCTTGCGTCGGGGTGGGGAACGGCCCGACCTGCTCGATCAGGGAGCCAGAGACACAATCCTTGTGAAGGAACCGGTCGAACTCCTGATTCGATTCGACCAGCCAGCCTCGACGGCACCGTTCATGTATCACTGCCATATCCTTGAGCACGAGGATAGCGGCATGATGGGGCAGTTTACTGTGTCCTGACGCGCTTTCGCGGCGCGGTTCAGACCGAAACTTCCAGCCAATCTACAGGGTCAGTACACCCTAGGCAACGTGGAGCTGGCTAGAACAGCTTGAAGCTCTTCTGTATGGCGAAGATTGCACGAAAGGCGGGCGACTGTTCTCCGACGCCGACCCCGATCCCTCCCGAGAGGGCAAGGCTGTCGTTGATCTCGTGCCGGAAGCCGACCTCCAGGATGGTTTGGTTCGCGTTTCTATCTGGTTTGGCGCCATGCACCATGTCTGTCACTAACGCAGTGCGATCCGAAATCAGCGTCGATAGTGCGAGACTCATCTCGAGCTGGTCATCACGCTGCGTATTGCTCGGCTGGACACGATGGTACCAGTTCAGGTTGAGGTGCAGGCGCGGGCTCCGCTCCGAGGGGCCGAGCCACTTGGTGGCGATGCCACGCAGGGTATATTGGGCGCTCTTGTGTCCGGCGCCGTACGGCTCCTGATAGTAGGCGTGCAGCGCCAGGGCGGGCAGGTAAGCGGTCTGTGCATTGAAGCGATAGAGCACGTCTACGCCGTAGCCGCCCTGGTTCGCACCGCTTTGGCTGCCGGCCGCATAGGGCGCGCTGATGTCCAATTGCAGCCCGGGCAAGGCGCCCAGCTTCACCGTCGGCTCCAGGTTCCACAAATCGGACCCGCGGCGGTTGTGGCTGTCGCGGGTGAACCGGCCAACGCCCTGCAGCTCTAACTTGCCCAGGTTCGTCTCGTAGGCGTCCTCCGTCTGCACCGGCACGAAGGAGCTGAGGCTCTGCGGATCGGCCAGGGCTCTGTTCCCTCCCCACAGAAACGGGAGCAGCGAAATTACCATCGGCCCGGCACAAGCCTGGAGGATGGTACTACTGGCTGACCGAGCGGGTCCATCCGCTCGCCCCACGGCTGAAGGTTTCACGCTGGGCCGCACGGAACACCCTTTCCAGAGCAACATGCTCGATCCGCTCGACCGCGACGGTCCGGGGCGATACGCGCAGCAGGTTGAAACTGTTGACTTCATCGCGGAGACGATCGGAAAGGCCGGTTCCGGCCTGGACGAGCAGCACGTCGGGAACTGCCACAACCGCATGATCGCTCGGCGAGGCGTGCCACGCGTGGAGATGGCCCGTCAGGAAAATATCGGCCCCGCATGCCGCGAGACGCGCGAGCGCGCTTCGGGCGCCCCGGGTAGGAGCTTTGCGCACATCGTCGGGAGATTGCGCAAAGGGGTGGTGGCCGACCACGACCCGCGTGCGATCCGCATCCCCGGACCGCTCGAAAATCGCGCAGAGATGTGCGACTTGCCTCTCCTTGATGCGGCCGCGCTGCCAGGCTCGGGGCGTCACGGTGTTGAGGCCGGCGACGACGAGCTCGTCGTCCTCGTAGGACGGCTCCAGGTCCTCGCTGATCCAGCGGCGGTACCGCGTCCAGGGCGCGAAGGCGCGGAGGATCGGGTTGTCGAGCGGGACGTCGTGGTTGCCTGGAACGACCAGAATCGGCGCCGTCAGGCGTTCGAGAAATGCGTGAGCCTGCCGGAACTGCCAGACGCGGGCACGCTGGGTTAGGTCGCCGGAGACGACGACGAGGTCGGGCTTGGCCGCGCCCACGGCGGCGAGCAACGGCTCGTACAGGCTTGCTTCGGTGCGGCCGAAGTGCAGGTCGGACAGATGCACGATCGTTCGCATCCATGGGGATTAAAGCAGTCTTGCCGACGGGACCAGGACGTGCAGCGCCTGTCGGTGCAGCCGGAACCGATACGGGCCGTGCATGACCTCCCGCTCGCCGTCGCGCACGACGATGCACCGCCGTCGCCTCGTGCTCACCAGGACGTCATTCTCGCAGAGCAGCTCGAAGTCGCGGCTGGAGCGCAATCTGCCGAGAAGGAGGCCGGTGGCTTGCCTGATGAGCGCGAAGCGGGAGGCGTCGGGCCCGACATAGCAGGCCAGCCGGTCCGAGCCGATGCACTCTGTACCGGGCAGGCCGAATTGCCGTAGCTGGAAGGCATTGGTGACAAAGAAGAGGAACGGCGTACGTCGTGGCATCGTGCGCGTCCCGACATGGATCGTCGTGTCCAGGGGCGAGAAGGGGTGCAGCAGCGTGAGAAGGACCGACCAATACGCGGCGAGTTGGCTTCGCCCCCAGCGGCTGTAAACGCGTTCGCGTGTTTCGAGGATTCCGGCGTAGGTGCCGAGGCT
>MKTV01000093.1:68253-69575 GCA_001898425.1 Rhodospirillales bacterium 69-11 | reverse complement strand
GGGCATCCTGGCCTATGCCGGGGAGGACCGCCGCTTCGCGTTCCAGGCGGTGCACATGATCGCCGACGGCGACTTCATCGGCCCGTGGAAGGATGGCGAGCCGCGCACCAGCAAGATCGTGTTCATCGGCCGCAACCTGAACCGGCCGCGCCTGCGCCGCGGGTTCGAGGGCTGCGTGGCGGACTGACGGAGCATGAGCCAGAGCACCCAACCGGCCTTCCTGCTGGACAGCCGCGGCACCCATCGCGATCTGGGCGCCTTCGTCGTCGCCGCACGCTTCTCCCGAAACGGCAAGACCGCCGCCTTCGCCCTGGGCGATGGTTCGGTGCACCTGGTCCCGGCCGCCGATCCGGCGATCTGGCGCGCCGCGCGGGTGCATGACGGCGCGGCCCTGGCCCTCGCGGCCGACGTGGACGGGGACGGGTTCGTCTCCGGCGGCGACGACGGGTTGCTGCGGCGGGTGGGGGCGGACGGGTCGTCGACCGACCTCGCCTCCTTCGGCGCGATGAAATGGGTGGAACAGGTGGCCACCCATGCGCTCGACAAGGGCAAGGGACTGGTCGCCGCCTCGGTCGGCAAGGTCGTCCACCTGTTCGATGCGGCGGGGGAGAAGCTCAAGACCTGGACGCATCCGTCCTCCGTCACCGGCCTCACCTTCGACGGCAAGGGCAAGCGGGTCGGGGCGTCCCACTACAACGGCGTCTCGCTCTGGTTCGTCGCCGCCAAGACCGACACGCCGCGCGTGCTGGAATGGAAGGGCAGCCACACGGCCGTCGCGATCCATCCCGAGGGCGAGGCGGTGGTCTCCGCCATGCAGGAGAATGCGCTGCATGGCTGGCGGCTGTCCGATGGGCAGCACATGCGCATGAGCGGCTACCCGTCGAAGTCGGAGACGCTGTCGTTCAGCCGCAACGGTCGCTGGCTTGCCAGCAGCGGGGCGGATGCGATGGTGCTGTGGCCGTTCTTCGGCGGCGGCCCGATGGGCAAGGCGCCGATGGAGCTGGCCGGCGGCGACGGCGTGCTGTGCACCCAGGTCGCCTGCCACCCCAAGGAGGACATGGTGGCCGGCGGCTTTGCCGACGGGCTGGTGGTGGTGGCCGACATCGCCTCCTCCCGCGTGCTGCCGGTGGTCCCGCCGGAGCACGGCAAGATCACGGCGCTGGCCTGGAGCGCGGATGGCGGCCGCCTCGCGGTGGGTTCGGAGTCGGGCTTCGCCGCGCTGATCGACTTCAGCAAGCGGTGACATACGCCGGGTGAGGCGCACGCGCCGGAGCCCTAGGGACCCACGACGGACCCAGACTCGAGCATGCCGGGCACAACGC
>MKTV01000093.1:53233-68217 GCA_001898425.1 Rhodospirillales bacterium 69-11 | reverse complement strand
TCCAACGGTCCGCACGCTCCAACGGTCCGCACGCTCCAACGGTCCGCACGCTCCAACAGTCCCCACGCTTCAACAGTCCCCTCTGGCCCGACTGCCCGAACGGCCCGACTAATGCTCGGGCGGAAATATCACGCTTGCTCCATTTCGGAACCGCACGTTAGAAGCGCTCTGCGAATAGTTGCCGAAGCAGAGTGTTCCGTTTTGACAAACGTGGTCTTTTGTTTGATTACTGCTCCTGCGTCTCTGGCACGGCGGGCAGGGCGTCGTGGAGCAACCGTCGCTTGCACGCTGCGGCAACCGGCCCCCTCCTCCCCTCTTCCGCCCTGCCCTGAGGCGTCATCCCTGCGCATTGCGCCGCCGTCGCGCATGCCGTCGCATGCCGGGCTGCTCACCGCCTGCCTGATCGCCGGCCTCGGACTCGGCACGCCCGCCAAGGCGCAGACGGTGCCGAGCGGGGTCGTTTCCGATCCGATTTATAGCGTCACGGCCGGGGCGCGCGGGGAGGACGATGCGAGCATCGCCGCCGCGACCGCCCAGGCGGCCGCCCCGATCCGGATCGACATCGCCGGCGCGGTCACCGATCCGAGCCGCACCTTCTTCTACTTGGTGAACGCGCAGAGCTTCGGCGGCGTGGGCGGGGCGGGCGATGGCGGGACCTCGGCCGGGCCGGGTGGGGCCGGCGGAGCCATCACGCTGACCAACAGCGGAAACGTCTTCTCCGACGCCTCCGGGCCCGGTGCCGAACTGATCTGGCTCACCTCGTATGGAGGCAAGGGCGGCAACAGTAACCTGCAATCCGATTCGACCGGGCTGAAACCGCCGGGGACCGGCGGCCAGGGCGGCGCGATCACGCTCACGCAGACCGGCAGCGTCACGGGCATCGACCGTGTTGCCGCGCTCGATCTGCTGAGCCAGGGCGGCGACAGCGGCCGTGGCGGACGCACCGCCAGCCTGCTCCAGAGTCGGCCGAAGGGATCGGTCGCCGGGGATGGCGGCGCCATCACCATCACGATCGCCGACCAGGCCCTGGTGTCGAACAGCCGCACGCTGTCCGACACCGCACCCGCCTTCGGCATCCGCGCCGTGTCGCAGGGCGGCCAGGGCGACGCCGGCAGCACGGTCGGGGATTTCTTCAGCTCCATGGCGGGCGACGGCAGCAATGGCGGGGCCGGCGGGCCGGTGACCATCCGGCTGGACGGCAACGTGCAGGCCGCGGGCAATTCGGTCACCGGCGTCTACGCCGTGAGCCGCGGCGGTCCAGGCGGATCCGGCGGCCGCGACAACTCCTGGCTGGATGCGTTCCCCGGTGCGTCGGGCAATGGCGGCGCGGCCGGTCCGGTCGTCATGCGCATCGGGCCCGGCGGATCGGTGACCACGAGCGGTGCCGACTCCCCCGCCGTGTTCCTGGAGGCGCGTGGCGGAGACGGCGCGGCCGGCGGCATCGGCGGCGGCTCCCTGATCTACACCGGCCGCGTTGGCGGCACCGGCGGCAGCGCACAGACGACGGCCGAACCGTCGATCCGCTTCGAGAACGCCGGGGTCGTCTCGACCACCGGCGATCGCTCCTCCGCGGTGCTGCTGGTGAGCGTCGGTGGCAATGGCGGGAACGGATCGCCCAACGGCAGTGCCACCGGCGGCAACGGCGGTGCCGGGGGCGACGTCTCCGGCACCAACACGGGCCGGCTGCAGACCAGCGGCAGCGGCTCGTTCGGGCTGTACGGGCTCAGCGCGGGCGGCATCGGCGGCAACGGCACCGACAACAAGGGCAACATCCTGAACCTGGGCGGCGGCAATGGCGGTGCGTCAGGGGCCGCCGGCGACGTGAGGTTGGTGAACTCCGGCAGCATCACAACCACCGGCGACAACGCCTCGGCGATGGTGGGCCAAAGCATCGGCGGCGGCTGGATCAAGGACGCCTACCGCCTTCCCGGCGGCGTGCAGCTCGGTGGGAGCAGCAGCGCGGCGGGCGCGGACACCTTCGCCCTGTTCGGCGGGCGCGCGGGCGCGGGCGGGGCAGGCGGTGCGGCGGGTGCGGTGGAACTGACCAACAACGGCCAGATCACCACCGCCGGCCAGGGCGCCTTCGGAATCCTGGCGCAGAGCCTGGGCGGCGGTGGCGGCAACGGCGGCAGCGCCAAGGTCATCGGCCCCGGCTTCGCCGTCGCACTCGGTGGCGATGGCGGCGTCGGCGGCAATGGCGGCGCGGTCACCCTGCGCGGCGGCGCGCGGGACGGCCGCATCACGACCGTCGGCGACGGAGCGACCGCGCTGTTCGCCCAGAGCGTCGGCGGCGGCGGCGGCATCGCCGGCAAGGCGGACGCGACCAGCGCCAGCATCGCCCTCGGCTGGTCGCTCGCGCTGGGCGGCAGCGGGGGTGGCGGCGGCAATGGCGGCCGCATCGACCTGACCAATACCAGCGCGCTCGCCACGTCCGGCAGCAACGCCGCGGGCATCGTCGCCCAGAGCGTGGGCGGCGGGGGTGGCGATGCGGGCAGTGCCTCCGCGTCCACCACCGTGTTCGGCGGCGGGGAGATCCCCGCCATCGCCGCCACCGCGACGATCGGCGGCAGCGGCGGATCGGGCGGAGCGGGCGGGTCCATCAGCGTCACCAACGCGGCGTCGATCATCACGGCCGGCGCGACCTCCAGCGGCATCAAGGCGCTGAGCGTGGGCGGGGGCGGCGGTGACGGCGCGGCCGCCAATTCGACCAGCAACCTCCTCGGCCTGACCACGAATCTCGGGACCGCCATCGCTCTGGGCGGTTCGGGCGGCGGCGGCGGCAAGGGCGGCGACATCACGATCGGCAATACGGGGGCGATCGCCACCGCCGGCGACTTCTCCTACGGCATCGGGGCCACCAGCGTGGGCGGCGGCGGAGGGGAGGGCAGCACGGGCGCCGCCTCCACCGCGGTCGGCATCAAGGGCCAGGACGCGCTCAACCTGGGGCTCAAGTTCCTGCCCATGGCGAAGGCGGTCACGGTCGATTTCGCCCTGGGCGGCAGCGGCGGCGGCGGAGGCAAGGGCGGCAACGTGACCGTGACCAACGGTGCGTCCCTCTCCACCGCCGGCGGCAACGCCTACGGCGTGCTCGCCCAGAGCATCGGCGGCGGCGGTGGCAACGCGGGCGGCTACTCCGGCGGCGGCAGCGGCAAGCTCAGCGCCAAGGTCACGGTGGGCGGCAGCGGGCGGGCCGGCGGCAATGGCGGGGACGTCACCGTCACCAATGGCGGCACGATCCAGACCCTCCGCGATGGATCGACCGCGATCCTGGCGCAGAGCGTCGGTGGCGGTGGCGGCAACGGCGGCTCCCTGGCCCAGTCGCCGCCGCAGGACACCAGCGGCGTCGTCATCTTCCTCAAGACCGTCTACGGGGCGATCGCGTCGAACCCTGTCGTGAAGGCGCTCGACACGGTCGGCTCGATCGACAAGGAGTGGAAGCAGACCATCGAGGCCGGCAAGGGGAAGTTCGCCGACAAGGCGCTGCAACTGCTCAAGACGTTCGACGACAAGCTGCTGGGCTCCTCGGCGCAGAAACTTGCGAACGACCTGAAGTACAACGGCTACTTCCAGAAGCTCGTCAGCGACAACGTCAGCAAGTTCCAGGCGTGGTCGAAGGGCGTGAAGGCGAGCCAACCGGGCTTCCCCGAATTCCAGCTCACCCTGGGCGTCGGCGGGACGGGCGGCGGCGGCGGCACCGGCGGGACCGTCGGGGTCACCAACGACAGCCTGATCAGGACGCTGGGATCCCAGAGCTTCGGCATCTTCGCCCAGAGCGTCGGCGGGGGCGGCGGCACGGGCGGCGGCGGGTCCGCCACGGGCGGCACGGGCGCGACGGCCGCGATCGGTGCCACGGGCGGCGATGGCGGTGCGGGCGGTTCGGTGACCGTCACCAACACCGGACGGATCGAGACGGCGGGTGGCCTCTCCTACGGCGTGCTGGCGCAGAGCGTGGGCGGCGGCGGCGGGCTGGGCGGCGTGTCGCAGAACAAGACGGGCGCGACGGATGTGAACGTTTCGGTCACTGGGGTGATCGGCGGCAACACCGGCAAGCGCTCGCCCGGCGGCGCCGTCAGCGTGGTGAACACCGGGATGATCAACACGAATGGGGTGCAGGCGCACGGCATCGTGGCACAGAGCATCGGCGGCGGCGGCGGCATCTTCCAGGTCGCCGGTCCGGCCGCGCAGACCCTGTCGAGCGCGGTGCCCATCGTCGGCGATCCGGCGCTGGCGCAGGTGCTGGACCGGACGCTCCGCTTCCTCGACCAGGTCGGCGTCGACCTGGGTGCCACGGCGGATGCGGGCGGCCCGGTCTATTCGCCCACGACCTCGCTGACCCTCACCCTGGGCGGCAGCGGCGGCGCGGGCGGAGACGGCACGGCCGTGCGGGTCCGCTCGCTCGGCTGGGTCACGACGACCGGGGAGGGCGCCATCGGCATCCTGGCCCAGAGCATCGGGGGCGGCGGTGGCCTCGGCGGCAACGCGACCACCACGGGCGCCCTGAAGGCGGGGCTCACGCTGGGCGGCAGCGGCGGCACCGGGGGAGATGGCGGCGCGGTCACCCTCGTGCTGGGCAGCCAACCGGTCAGCACCAGCGGGGCCGCCGCGCATGGCGTGCTGCTGCAGTCGATCGGCGGCGGCGGCGGGTATGCCGGCGCCGGCACCTCGGTCTCCCTGCTCTCCCCGAACCAGTACATCGGCACGGGCGCCAGCAGCGGCGACGGTGGGCTGGTCACGTTCACCAGCACCGATGGGGACACACGGCGGAACGTCACCGTCACCGCGACCGGCGCGCGCGCGAATGCGGTGATGATCCAGAGCCTGGGCGGCGGCGGCGGCCTGGTCGCCGATCCCAACGGCGCGCTGGTGACGGCCACAGGCAACACCCGTACGAATTCGCGCGGCAAGGGCGGCGCTATCATCGTCGATGCCGCGGGCACGCTCAGCGCCACCGGCGTGGACGCCTCGGCCCTGGTGCTCCAGAGCGGCGTGCAGACCACGACCGGCCAGCTCGACCGGACGCGTACCGGGGGAGATATCACGGTCACCTGGAATGGCACGCTGACCGGCGGCACCGGCACCGGTGCGGCGCTC
Organism: Rhodospirillales bacterium 69-11; assembly: GCA_001898425.1. Classification (GTDB taxonomy): domain Bacteria; phylum Pseudomonadota; class Alphaproteobacteria; order Acetobacterales; family Acetobacteraceae; genus Rhodopila. The sequence continues at coordinate 63,126 of MKTV01000093.1, read as the reverse complement.
GTGCTCGACGGCGGCGCGACCAACACCGTGACGCTCTCGGGCGGCCCCGTCTCCGCCGCGTCCGGCCAGGCGATCCGCGCTTCCTTCGGCGACGATCAGGTGACCAGCAGCGGCACCCTGACCGGCAGTGTCGACCTGTGGGGCGGCCGCGCGGGCGAGGTCAACACGCTCGTCAATACGGGCGTGTTCAACACCGGGTCCCGCATCACACTCGGCCCGAACGGCATGTTCATGAATTTCGGCACGCTGGAGATCGCCGGCGCGCGTACCATCGGCACCACGACGGTGAACGGCAACTTCCAGCACCTCGCCGGCGGACCCTGGAATGTCGACGTCGACTACGCCCAGGGGATCGGCGACCAGATGATCGCGACCGGCGGCATGACGATCACCGGCTTGGTGGCGCCCCGCCTCATCAACCTCCCGGCCAGCTTCCTTCCCGGCCAGCTGAGCGTGCAGATCGCCGGCGCGCCGGCCATCTTCGCGACGGGCGCGCAGGTGCAGAACTCCATCCCGCTCACTTACGGGCTCACCACCACCGCCGGCCTGCAGCAGACCGCGAACCTCGCCATCGTGGCGGCGAACTTCGCGCCCCCCGTGCTGCTGGCCCAGTCGAGCACGACCACCGCGATGAAGGACGTGGCGGGCTACTACCAGTCGATCTGGCAGACCGGAACGCTGGCGGAGCAGCAGGCCCAGTTCGTCCGGCTGGGCGGGATCACCGATCTCGCGTCCTACCAGGCGGCGCTGCAGGACGCGGCCGGCACGCAATACGCCGTGCCCGCGCTGGCGCAGGTGCAGGCGGGCAGCGCGTTCCAGGCGACGCTGCACAGTTGCCCCACCTTCGTTGACGAGACGACGCTGCTGACCGAACAGAGCTGCGCCTATCTGCGCAACACCGATTCGGTGTCACACCTCGCCGACAGCGAGGAAGGCGTGGGGTACCGCCGCACGAGCGCCGGTATCCAGATCGGCGGCCAGGGCATGGTCGCCCCGAACTGGTGGATCGGCGCCGCGATCGCGCCAAGCCAGAGCTGGCTCACCAGCAACGATGGCAGCAGCAGCGGCACCGGGCAGACCGTCGATGTCGGCGTGGTGGTGAAGCACCAGGTGGCGGAACGCTGGCTGTTCGCCCTGTCCGCGAGCTATGGCCACACCGACTACGATTTCTCCCAGACCGTGCAGGGGCCGAACGGGGCGGAGCGGGCGACCGCGAAGCAGAAGCTCGATCGCGTCACCGCGCGCTTCCGCACCGAATACGACATCCCGCTCGGCACCGCCTATCTCCGGCCGCTGCTCGACCTCGACGTCAACTACGTTCGGGTCCCGGCGTACAGCGAGAGCGGGGCGACGCTGATGGACATGCATTTCGGCGCGGCGTCGAAGGTGATGTTCGCCGCGTCGCCGATGATGGAGGTGGGTGGCCGCGTGAACCTGCAGGACGCCGTGCTGCGGATCTACGGCGCCGCCGGGTTCGCCTGGATGCCCGACTCGACCTGGAAGCAGCCGACCTGGTTCGAGGGCGCCCCCACCACGGCCGGCACGTTCGACACCCGCTTTTCCACGCCGAACGTGCTGGCGAAGACGAGCGTCGGCGTGGATGTGCTGGGCTGGCACCATCTGGACCTGAAGGTCCAATACGACGGGGCCTATTCCGGCGGCTATGCCTCGCACGCCGGCACGCTGCGGGTCGCCTATCCGTTCTGAGCGGGGGTTGAGGCGCCGCCGGCGTCCGCCCCCACCAGCGCCAGCCACGCCTTCGCCGCATGGGACAGGAAGCCGCCGCGCCGCCAGACGATCGCCATGTCCCAGTCCGTGCCCGCATCGGTCAGCGGCACGGCACGCAGGCCGGCCGGCCGCCGTTCGGCGACGATCATGCGCGGCAGGAACCCCACTCCCAAGCCCGCCGCCACCAACGCCAGCATGAAATCAACCTGGGAGCTGCGGGCCGCCACCGTCGGCGTGAATCCTGCCCGCGCACAGGCCTGCAGGATGATCGGGTTCAGCGCGAACCCGCTCTCGAACAGCACGAACGGCTCCGCGGCCAGTTCCCGCAGCCCGATCGCCGCGCGGCCGGCCAGGGCGTGGTCCGTGGCGAGGAGCGCGTCCACCGGCTCGCGCCGGACCTCCGCCCAGTCGAGCGTCTCCGCGGCGGGCAGCAGCGAGGCCGCGAGTTCCAGCTCACCGGCCAGCACCAGCTCCTCGAGTCGTTTGCTGCCATGTTCCTGCAGCCGGATTTCCACGCCGGGGTACCGGCTGCGGAACGCCGCGAAGGCCGGGGCGAACAGCGTCGCGCTGCCGATCGGCGGGAGGCCGAGCCGCAGGACGCCGCGGCGGAGCCCGCGGAGTTCCTGGAGTTCGGCGATCAGGTCGTCCCGCTCCGCCAGCATCGCCACGGCGCGCCGGTAGACGATCTCGCCCGCCGCGGTGAGCGTGCTGCGGTGGCCCAGCCGGTCGAGCAGCACCAGGCCCAGCTCGTCCTCGAGCTGCTTCACCGCCTTGCTCACCGTGGATTGGGTGGCGAACACGGTGCGGGCTGCCTGGGAGAAGCCGCCCTGCCGGACGACCTCGACGAAGGCGCGAAGGGTGCGGAGTTCCATCGGTATTCCCTATCCGACTGATCTCAAGTCGGACAATTCATTTTCGGCATGGTGATGGTCCGCCTACATCGGGGGGCGAGGAGCTCACCGTCATGCGCCCGATCACCACCCGCTTTCGCTACCGCCTGCACCACAGCCGCCTGCTGCAGATCGGCTTGCTCTCCGGCTTCTGGCTGGCGGGCGAGCTGCTGGTCCGCCTCGCCCATCTGCCGGTCCCCGGCGGCATCGCCGGCATGCTGATCGTCCTCGCCATGCTGGCCTCGCGACGCCTGAGCCCGCTCAGCATGCGACGCGGCGCCGACTGGTTGCTGGCCGAGATGCTGCTGTTCTTCGTGCCGGCCGTGCTGGCCGTGCTCGACCATCACGAGTTCCTGGGCTGGATGGGTGTGAAGCTGCTGGCCGTCATCCTGGCGGGCACGGTGGCGGTGATGAGCGTCACCGCCATCACCGTCGATCTCTGCGTCCGGCTGAGCCTGCGCCATGCCCCGTCTGCTTGACGCCGCTGCGCTGACCCTGGCGTGGTCGGCGGCGACCATCGCGCTGTACTTCCTCGCGAAGTGCGTCTTCCGACGCTGGCCGCGCTGGTACCTGTCCCCCCTCACCACCACGCCGTTGCTGCTGGGTCTGATCGCGCTCGCCGCCCACACCTCCTATCGCGACTACATCGGCCGCACCCATTGGCTCGTCGCCCTCCTCGGCCCCGTGACGGTCGCCTTCGCCGTGCCGATCTGGGAGGAGCGCGCGACGATCCGGCGGCACTGGCCGGTGCTGCTGGGCGGGGTGCTCGCCGGCAGCGGCACCGCCATGCTGTCCGCCTGGGCGCTCGCCAGCCTGCTGGGGATCGACGGCGCGCTGCGGCTCAGCCTTCTGCCGCGCTCCATGAGCACGCCCTTCGCCATGACGGTCTCGGGCGATATCGGCGGCGTGCCCGACCTGACCGCCGTGTTCGTCGTGGTGACCGGCGTGGCCGGTGCGGCGCTGGGGGACGCGCTGCTGCGCATCCTGCCGCTGCGTAGCGTCCTCGCCCGCGGCACGCTGTTCGGCATGGGCGCCCATGGCGCGGGTGTGGCCCGCGCGCACCAGATCGGGCGGGAGGAAGGCTCCATCGCCGGGCTGGTCATGGTTCTCGTCGGGCTGGTCAACGTGCTCGCCGCGCCGCTGCTGGGGATGGCGCTGCGCTGACCCGCGCTCCCTTCCGCGCGGGGAGGCGCCATGCTACCGCGCGGGCAATGAAGTCCCTCCTGCGGCATCCCACGGTCCAGGTCCTGCTGGCGCGGCTGATCGGCCGCTACCTGTCGTTTGCGTTGCGCACGACGCGGTGGACGGTGGACGGCGCCGCGAACCTGTCCGCACTCGCCGGTAACCATGCGGCGATCCTCACCTTCTGGCATGAGCACCTGACGCTGGTCCCGGCTTTCACGCCGATCGTGCAGCGGCTGCCCACCTTTCGCCCGACCCCGATCCACGTGCTGGTGAGCCACCATCGCGACGGCCGCTTCATCGGGGAGGCGATCCGCCGCTTCGGGCTCGACACCGTGTTCGGATCCTCCTCCCGCGGCGGCGCCGCGGCGTTGCGCAGCCTGATCACGCTGCTCGGGCGCGGACACATCGTCGCCATCACGCCGGACGGCCCGCGCGGGCCACGGCGGGAGGCAGCGCCCGGCGTTGCCCAGCTCGCCGCGCTCTCGGGGGCGCCCATCGTGCCGGTGGCGGCCCGTACCGCGCGGCGGATCCAGTTGAAGACCTGGGACCGGATGACCATTCCGCTGCCGTTCGGCCGCGGCGTGGTGGTGTGCGGTGCGCCGATCGAGGTGCCCCGCGCCGCATGGCAGGACTCGCTGCCCAGGATCACCGCGGCCCTGCGCGCCGTGGCGACGCGGGCAGAACAGCTTTGTCCGGGGTGAGCGCACGCCTGGCGGAGAGCGCCTGGAGCGTCACGGCGAGCCTCGCCGCCCCAGGTCTGCGCCTGCTGCTGCGCCGCCGCGCCATGCGCGGGAAGGAGATCGCGGACCGCCTGGCGGAGCGCTGGGGCGCCGAGACGTCGCCGAGGCCGGCCGGCAAGCTCTTGTGGCTGCACGCGGCGAGCGTCGGGGAGACGCTCTCGGTCCTGCCGGTGCTCGCCGCGCTTCCACCCGCGGTGACCGTGCTGCTGACCACCGGCACGGTCACGTCCGCCAGCCTGCTCGCGCAGCGGTTGCCGGCCATGGGCCTGGCCGATCGGGTGATCCATCGTTTCGCGCCCCTGGACGTGCCGCGCTGGGTGACGCGCTTCCTCGATCACTGGCAGCCGGATGCCGCCGCCTTCGTGGAGAGCGAGCTGTGGCCCAACCAGCTCCGCGCCGCCGCCGCGCGCGGCATTCCGCTGCTGCTGCTGAATGGCCGCCTGTCGCCGCGCAGCGCCGCGGGTTGGGCGCGGGTGCCGGGATTCGCCCGCGACGTGCTGGGGCGCTTCACCGCCGTGCGCGCGCGGGGGGAGGAGGACGCCGCCCGCTTCCGCGCTCTCGGTGCCCCGAACGTCTCGGCACCGGGAGATCTGAAGCTCGCGGCACCGCCGCTGCCGGCGGATCCCGCCGCGCTCGCGGCGCTGCAGGCGGAACTGGCCGGCCGGCCGGTCTGGCTTGCCGCCAGCACGCATCCGGGGGAGGAGGCGCTGATCGCCGCGGCGCATCGCCAGCTCGCCGCCGGCCATCCGGGCCTGACCACCATCATCGCGCCCCGCCATCCGGAACGGGGACCGGCGCTGGCCGCGCACCTCGGCGCCGCGCTGCGCTCCGCCGGGGCATCTCCTGCGCCCGGGGTCTGGATCGCCGACACGCTTGGGGAACTCGGACTCTGGTATCGGCTCGCGCCCGTCACCTTCGTCGGCCGCAGCCTCCTGCCCCCCGGCGGCGGCCAGAACCCGCTCGAGCCCGCGCGGCTCGGCTGCGCCATCGCGGTCGGGCCCCATACCGGGAACTTCACCGCGCATGTCGCGGCGCTGCGGGACGCGGGCGCGCTGACGGTGGTGCCGGATCCGGCGGCGCTGGCTCGTTGGGTGGCCGGCATGCTCGCCGATCCGGCGCGGCGGGCGCAGGCCGGAGCGGCGGCCGCGTCGGTCGCGGACCAGATGGCCGACCTGCCGCGGGAGACGGCCGCAGCGCTGATGGCGCTGCTGGGCGTGCGCTGAGATGTCCCGGGATCCCGCTGCCACGACGGCATCCTGCGGACGGGAGAGGCCCTGAGATGTGGCGGGCGCCCGGCTTCTGGCAGCATGACGGGTTGATGTCCCGCCTGCTCGCGCCGGCTGCGGCCGTGGTCGCGACTGCAACGGCGCGCCGGGTCGCGCGGCCCGGCTGGCGCGCGACCGTGCCGGTGCTGTGCTGCGGCAACGTCACGGTGGGCGGGGCGGGAAAGACCACGCTGGTGCTCGATCTGGCACAGCATCTCCGTCGTCAGGGGGTTGCGGTGCACGTGCTGCTGCGCGGCTATGGCGGGCGGGTGCGCGGCCCGCACCGGGTGATGCCGGAGGACGGCCCCGACCTGATCGGGGACGAGGCGCTGCTGCTCGCGGCCGTCGCGCCGACCTGGGTGGGCGGAGATCGGGCGGCCTCCGCCCGCGCCGCCGTCGCGGCCGGGGCGGGGTTGCTGCTGCTGGACGACGGGCTGCAGAACCCGACACTGGCCAAGGACCTGTCGCTGCTGGTGGTGGATGGCGGCACCGGGTTCGGCAACGGCCGCGTGCTGCCAGCCGGACCGCTGCGCGAGCCCGTCGCCGCCGGTGCCGCGCGGTGCGGGGCGGCCGTCCTGATCGGGGAGGATCGCACCGGCGCGCTCAGCCGGCTGCCGCCGCGACTGCCCGTGCTGCACGCCCACCTGGTGCAGGACGCGGCGATTGCCGCCCTGCAGGGCCGGCGGGTGCTCGCCTTCGCGGGCATCGCCCATCCCGGCAAGTTCTTCACGCCGCTCGCCGCCGCCGGGGCAGAGCTGGTCGCGACCCGCCCGTTTCCCGACCACCACGCCTATGATGCGGCGGAGCTCGACCGGTTGCTGGACGAGGCCGACCGAATGGCGGCGCTGCTGGTCACCACGCCGAAGGACGCGGTGCGATTGCCCCCGTCGGTCCGCGCGCGAGTGACGGTGATCGGGGTCGGGCTCGCCTGGGAGGATCCGGCGGCGCGTGACAGGCTGCTCGCGCCGCTGCTGCAGGGAGACAATGCATGTTCCACCGGTTCCGCATCGGAGACATGACCGCGACCGTCGTGTCGGACGGGCCACTGACACTTGGTCCGCCGCACAAGGTGTTCCGCGGCCCGCCGGCGGAGGCGATCGCCGACGCGCTGACGGCCACCGGCCAGGCGACGGATGCGCTGCACGTCGCGCAGAACTGCCTCGTGGTGGACACGCCGGCCGGGCGCGCCCTGTTTGACACCGGGCTGGGGGACGAGAAGCCGTACGGTCCGGACAGCGGCAAGCTGCTGGCCAGCCTGGCCGAGGCGGGGATCGCGCCCGAGTCGATCGATGCCGTGGTCCTGACCCACGCGCATTCCGACCATTGCTGGGGCACACCCGCGTTCCGGAACGCGCGGATCATCATGGCGGAGGCGGAACTCGCCTACTGGACGGCCGATCCGCCGTTGGAGACGCACCGGCCCAGCCTGGAGGGGTTCCGCCGCCACATCCTGCCGCTGCGCGACCGCATCGAGACGGTGCGTGACGGGCAGGCCTTCCTGTCCGGGGTGCAGGCCTGGGCAACGCCGGGGCACACGCCCGGACATTTGGCCTTCCTGTTCGAGGGCGGCTGGTGCCTGACGGGCGATGCCGCCTGGCACGATCCGTTGTCCTACGCCTTCCCCGAGGCGCAGGCCGCCTACGACACCGATCGCGCGCAAGGCGTCCACACCCGGCTGCGCGTGTTGGACCGGCTGGCGGCGGATCGGCTGCGGGTGATCGGATACCACCACCCCTGGCCGGGCCTCGGGCGGGTGGAGCGCGGGGCCGGCGGGTTCCGGTTCGTGGCGGAGGGGTAGGAGCTGCGGGGAGGGTAGGAGCTGCGGGGGGCTAGGAGCGACGGGGCGAGCTGTCCCCCCTTCCCTTGCGGGAGGGGGTCAGGGGGAGGGCGGGAGGGGGTCAGGGGGAGGGGCGCGCGGCGTGTGGCACGCGGGTGCGAAGGCCCCGATCACCCCCTCACCCCAACGCTCTCCCGCAAGGGGAGAGGGGGCGCGGCTGAGCAGGCGGCCTCCGACCACCCCCTCACCCCGGCCCTCTCCCGCGAAGGGAGAGGGGGTCAGCCGAGCAGGCGGCCGATGACGCGGGCGGTGTAGTCGACGACGGGGATGATGCGGCCGTAATTGATCCGGGTGGGCCCGATGACGCCGATCGCGCCGACGATGCGGCCGGCCTCGCTGCGGGCGGGGGAGACGACCATCGACACGCCGGAGGTGCCGAACAGGCCGCTCTCCGCCCCGATGAAGATGCGCACGCCGTCCGATTGTTCGGCGAGGTCGAGGAGCTTCAGCATCGTCTCCTGCGCCTCCAGCCGCTCGAACAGCGCCTGGATCGCGGTCAACCGCTCGATCTGCGTCACGTCGGACAGCAGGCGAGCCTGGCCGCGCACGATCAGGCTGCCGCCGCGGCCCTCGCCGGTCCAGGTCGCGAGCCCGGCGGCCACCACCTGCGTGGAGAGCGTGTCGAGTTCGGTGCGGTTGGCCGCCAGCTCCTCGGAGACGATCTTGCGCAGATCGGCCAGCGGGCGGCCGGCCAGGCGGGCGTTGAGGTAGTTGCTGGCCTGCTGCAGGGCCGAGGGCGGCACGCCGGGCGGCGTCTCGATGATGCGGTTCTCGACGTGCCCGTCGCCGTTCACCAGCACCACCAGCGCGCGGCCGGGACCCAGGGGCACGAACTCGATGTGCCGCACCGCGCCTTCCGACTTGGGCGCGAGCACGAGACCGGCGCCGGAGGACAGGCCGGAGAGCATGGTGCTTGCCTCCGCCAGCGTATCCTCCAGGCTGCGGCCGGAGGCTGCGAGCGCGGCGGAGATCGACTCCCGTTCCTCCTCCGTCAGCTCCCCGAAGTTCAGCAGCCCGTCGACGAACAGCCGCAGGCCCTGGTCGGTGGGCAGGCGCCCGGCGGAGGTGTGCGGGGCGAACAGGAGGCCGGATTCGGTCAGGTCGGCCATCACGTTGCGGATGGTCGCCGGCGATAGGTTCATCGGCAGGCGGCGCGACAGGGTGCGGCTGCCGACCGGCTCCCCGGTTTCGACGTATTGCTCGACGATCTCCCGCAGCACCGCGGCGGAGCGGGCGTCCAGGCCCGGCGGCAGGCCGGCGGGAAGCGGCGACCCCAGGCCAGACAGCCGCGCTGCCAGTCGCGTCGGGCTGCCGTGTGGCGGAACGGGCTTGTTCATGGCTTGAACTCCAACGGGAAAACGTAGGGAGCGGGCCGGAACGGGTCAATCGCGGCGGTGCAATGCTGCCGCATGCGGCTATGTCCAGTCGCCGGGATGGTGGCGCTGATGGCCTGTCCCTCGCCGCCACGCTCGGGCGGGATGGCAGCCCCGCGCCGATTCCCCAGCAGCATGACGCGAGTTTCCGCAACTATCCTGCATTCGCCACGGATGGTTGCCATGTGCCTTGCGTGCCCGACTCGTCGTCATCTGCTTCTGGGCGCGCTCGCCGGGGCTTTCGCGGCCGGTTCGGCGCGGGCGTCGGACCTCCTGTCCCCGGACCTGCGCCTGCCGCAGCCGATGGGCGTGGCGCTCACACTCGACGCATGCGGCGGTGAGACCGATTGGCGGATCCTGGACACGTTGGTCGAGCTGCAGGTGCCGGCGACGATCTTCGCGACGGAGCTGTGGATGGCCGGCAATCCGGCGGCGCTGCGCGTCCTGCTGGCACACCCGGCGCTGTTCCAGGTCGAGAACCACGGGGCACGCCATCTGCCGCCGGTGCTGGGCACGCACCCGGTCTACGGGCTGCGGCCTGCCGGCACGATGGAGGCGATCCGAACGGAGATCGTGCAGGGCGCCGTGGCCGTTGCCGCGGCCACCGGCCGCGCGCCGCGCTGGTATCGGGGCGCCACCGCGCTCTACAGCCCCGAGGCCGTCCGGCTGGCCGGCGAACTCGGCCTCGCCATCGCGGGGTTCTCGGTCAACGGCGACGCCGGCGCCTCTCTGCCGGCCTCGCGCGTGGCGGCGCGCATCGGGGCAGCCCAGGCGGGTGCCGTGATCATCAGCCACGTCAACCAGCCGCACCGGGAGGCCGGCGCCGGCGTGGTCGCGGGCGTGACGGCGCTGCGCCGCCGCAACGTCCGATTCCT
>MKTV01000093.1:44242-53212 GCA_001898425.1 Rhodospirillales bacterium 69-11 | reverse complement strand
CGCCGCGATCGGCTGACCACGATGCACGCAGCCGATCGCGTCCCGACGCCAGCGGTCGCTCACGACACGCGCCACGCGCCGTCAGCGTCACCCGGCACGGCGTGATCCCCGGAGTGATCAGCCCAACCGCTGCAGCACCATCTCGAGCGCGGCTTCCGCCATTGGCGTGCGCGTCTGGTCGAAGCCGCGCCCCTGCAGTGCCGTCCGGTAGCAGTGGTCCATGCGCGCGAGCGAGAGAGGCATTGCGCGGTCGGCGACGCCGCGAACGAGGTCGAGCAGGTTGAGCGACACCGGCGACCAGGAGCGCGTCTTGCAGAGCGTGAAGGTCCAGCGGTGGTCGGGGTTGAAGGCCGAGGGCCAGTGCCCCTGCTCGTAGAGGTCCTCATCGGGCACCGCGACCACCAGGTGGCCACCAGGGCGGACCACGCGGACCCAGTTGGCGAGCGCCTCGGCCGGGTCATGCAGGTGCTCGAGACAATGGGAGGAGTAGAGGAAGTCGAAGCCGCCGTCCGGCACGTTGGCGAGCACCTGGGCGTCCCCATGCTCCCGGTCGTAGACGAAGACGCGGGTGATCGCGGGAAACAACTCCTGGCAGAGGGCGAGCGAGTCGTACCCGCCGCCCACGTCGATGCCGTTGCCGCGGAAGTAGCGGGTGGCGAACCGCGCGTCGTGGGCGCGGCGGAGCATCGAGATGGCGTTCACGCCGAAGTAGTTGGCCCGCACCACGCGCGGCTGGGCGTCGGCATCTTCCGGGCGGATCGGGACGGGCGGGGCCACCGGTGGCATGGCGGCAGCATGCCGGCCACCGGTGTACGTTCCGTCAACGGCGATCGACGAACTCGTCGGGAACGCCAGGAACCGACGCCCTGGCGATCAACGGCTGCCGACCGCCTCGTTGGGATAGGTGCCGAAGAAGACGGAACGCGGCAGCCATCCGCGCATTTGGTGGACCCGCACCGCGCACCAGGCCGCGCCGGCCTCGCAATGCCGGAGCGTTCCGATCACGCCGCGCCGGAGATGCGCCACGGCACCGGAATCGGGGCGTGGCGCGCGTCGCAGGGTGGTGTCCGGGGCGGTGACCAGGAAACCGCGGATACCGGTGAGGAGCGCGTGGTAGATCCAGCCGGTGGTGCCGTCGGGCATGCGGACCTGCCGCCAGTTCCCGAACTCCCGGATGATCTCCACGGGCAGGCCTCGGCGGTGGTACACCCAGTCGATCGGATAGCGCGTGCCCGGCCCGCGGCGGACATTGACCACGTCGGCTTCCAGTGACGCGAAGCGCGGCAGTTTCCAGCCGGTCACGGTGCCGCGGGTCAGGGCGCTGTGCCGGGATGACGCCGCGTCCGACGGCGCGGCGTGCGGCTCCGCCGCCAGGGCCGGGCGACTGGCGAGAAAGGCGGCAACGACCGGGGCGACAACGACCGGGGCGACAACGACCGGGGCGGCAACCATCAGGGCGCCGGCCACCATGGCCGCGGGCAGCCGAGCCGCCCCCGGTGGCAGGGACGCCCGCGCGGCCGGGAGATCCGGGTGACGCCTCAACTCCGCCATCGCACCGGCTGCGCGACGGTGGCGAAGTAAGTATCGACCGCGAGCCGCATGGAACGGGCCATGCGGTCGCGATGGGTCGGACTCCGCAGCATCGCTTCCTCCCGCTTGTTGGTCAGGAAGCCCATCTCCACGAGCACGCCGGGGATATCGGGGGCGCTCAGCACCGCGAAACGCGCGTGCGGTGCCGGGATCGGCAGCATCGTGAGGTGGGCGGCGAAGCGCTTCACCATTGCCGCTTGCAGCTTTGCGGCGTGGATCTGCGTTTCGCGGCGCATCAGCGTGGCCAGGATGTGCAGGACCTGGCGCGACGCGCCGCGCAGCGCCGGGTTCTCGAAGCGTTGGGCGCTGTTCTCCCACTTCGCCATCGACGCGGCGCGGGCGTCGGACGCCCGCCAGGCGAAGCGGTAGACGCAGGTCCCGTGCGCACGGTGGTCGGTCGAGGCGTTGGCGTGCAGGGAGATGAACAGCGCGGCCCCGGCGCGGCGCGCGATCTCCACCCGGCCCTGGAGCGGGATGAAGACGTCGCTCTTCCGGGTCATGGCCACGCGATAGCGGCCGCTCGCCAGCAGGTGGCGGCGGAGGGCCTGCGCGGCGGAGAGCGCGACGTGCTTCTCCAGCGTGCCGCTGGCGCCGATGCAGCCGGGATCCTTCCCGCCATGCCCGGGGTCGATCAGCACCAGCGGCCGGTGACGCGACCGCGTGGACTTCGGGTGGGCGTGGGGCTTTGCCGCGGCAAAATGAGGCAGCAGCAGGCCCAGCGCGGCGCCCGAAAGGACGTGGCGGCGAGAAAGCATTCGCCGCCACTAGCACGCTGGGTTGAGAACTCTCTAGAGCGCCTTGATTAAACTCGGTTTAATGTCTCAGGCGGTACGGTCGGCCTCTGCCCCGAGTGCGGCCTGGGCCGCGGCAAGCCGCGCCACCGGGACGCGGTAGGGGCTGCAGGACACATAATCGAGGCCGACCTTCTCGCAGAACGCGATGGAGGCCGGGTCGCCGCCGTGCTCCCCGCAGATGCCGAGCTTGAGGGTCTTGCGGGCGGCGCGTCCCTTTTCGGAGGCGATGCGCACCATCTCCCCGACCCCGTCCACGTCGATCGAGATGAACGGATCCTTCGGCAGGATGCCGTGCTCGACGTAGAAGGGCAGGAACTTGCCGGCATCGTCGCGCGACAGGCCGAACACGGTCTGGGTCAGGTCGTTGGTGCCGAAGGAGAAGAAGTCGGCATCCTCGGCGATCTTGTCGGCCAGCATCGCCGCGCGCGGGAGCTCGATCATCGTCCCCACGCTGTAGTCGATGGACTTGCCGGCTTCCTCGAAGACCTCCTTGGCGACCTTCTCGACCTGGGCGCGGGTGATCTCCAGCTCCTTCTTGGTGCCGACGAGCGGGATCATGATCTCCGGGTGCGGGGCCTGCCCGGTCTCCTTCGCGACGGCCAGGGCGCCTTCGAAGATGGCGCGGGCCTGCATCTCGTAGATCTCGGGGAAGGTCACGCCCAGGCGGCAGCCGCGGTGGCCCAGCATGGGATTGGCCTCGGCGAGCTCCATGAGGCGCCGGCGGATGGCGTCGAGATCGGTGCCGAGAGCATCGGCCACCTCCTGCATTTCCGAGTCCGCATGCGGCAGGAACTCGTGCAGCGGCGGGTCGAGCAGGCGGATCGTGACGGGCAGCGGCGCCATGATGGTGAAGAGCTGGCGGAAATCCTCCCGCTGGAACGGCAGCAGGCGGGCCAGCGCGGTGCGGCGGCCGGACTCGTCGGAGGCCATGATCATCTGCCGGACGGCGCCGATGCGCTCCGGGTCGAAGAACATGTGTTCGGTGCGGCAGAGGCCGATGCCCTCGGCGCCGAACTTGCGGGCGGTTTCCGCGTCCATCGGCGTCTCGGCATTGGCGCGCACGCCCATGCGGCGGTGCTTGTCGGCCCACTCCATCAGGGTGCCGAAATCGCCGGACATGGCGGGCTCCACCATGGCGACGGAGCCGATGAATACCTCGCCGGTGGCGCCATCGAGGGTGATGGTCTCACCCGCCCGCACGGTCTTGCCGGCCGCCGTGAGGGTCTGGGCGTTGTAGTCCACAGTGATGCCGCCGGCGCCGGCGACGCAGGGCCGCCCCATGCCGCGCGCGACCACCGCGGCATGGCTGGTCATGCCGCCGCGGGTGGTCAGGATACCCTTGGCGGCGTGCATGCCGTGGATGTCCTCGGGGCTGGTCTCGACGCGGACCAGGATGACGGCCTCGCCCTTGCCGGCGCGGCTCTCCGCCTCGTCGGCCGAGAACACCACCGCGCCGGAGGCGGCGCCGGGGCTGGCCGGCAGGCCCTTGGCGAGCAGGGTGCGCGGCGCCTTCGGGTCGAGCGTCGGGTGCAGGAGCTGGTCGAGCGAGGACGGGTTGACGCGGCGCACCGCCTCGGCCTCGTCGATCAGGCCTTCGCGGGCCATGTCGACGGCCATGCGCAGGGCGGCGGCGGCGGTGCGCTTCCCGTTGCGCGTCTGCAGCATGTAGAGCTTGTTCTGCTGGACCGTGAATTCGAGGTCCTGCATGTCCTTGTAGTGCTTCTCGAGCGTCTCCCGGACCTTCAACAGGTCCGCGTAGGCGTTCGGCATGGCGGCTTCCAGCGGCACCTCGCCGTTCTTGGCGGCGGCCTTGGACAGCGGCTGCGGCGTGCGGATGCCGGCGACCACGTCCTCCCCCTGCGCATTCACGAGGTACTCGCCGTAGAAGGCGTTCTCCCCGGTGGACGGATCGCGGGTGAAGCACACGCCGGTCGCGCAGTCGTCGCCCATGTTGCCGAACACCATCGCCTGCACGTTCACGGCGGTGCCCCATTCGGCGGGGATGTCGTGCAGCCGGCGGTAGGTGATGGCGCGCGGGTTCATCCAGGAGCCGAAGACGGCGCCGATCGCGCCCCAGAGCTGCGCCTCGGGGTCCTGCGGGAAGGGCTTGCCGGTCTCGGTCTGCACCAGGTCCTTGTAGCCGGTCACCACGCGCTGCCAGTCGGCGGCGGTGAGCGCGGTGTCCTCGATCACGCCGGCCTCGAGCTTGGCGTGCTCGATGATCTCCTCGAACCGATGATGGTCGACGCCCAGCACGACGGAGCCGTACATCTGGATGAAGCGGCGGTAGCTGTCCCAGGCGAAGCGCTCGTCCTTGGCGGCGGCGGCGAGGCCCTCGACCGTCTCGTCGGTGAGGCCGAGGTTCAGCACGGTGTCCATCATGCCGGGCATCGAGACGCGCGCACCGGAGCGGACCGAGACCAGCAGGGGGTGCGCCTTGTCGCCGAAGCGCAGGCCGACGGCCTTCTCGACCTGGGCGAGCGCCTCCGTCACCTGGGCGGACAGGTCACCGGGGTAGTTCCGCTTGTTCTCGTAGAAGGCGGTGCAGACTTCGGTCGTGATGGTGAAGCCGGGCGGCACGGGCAGGCCGATCGACGCCATCTCGGCCAGGTTGGCGCCCTTCCCACCCAGCAGGTTGCGCATATCCGCTCGGCCTTCATTGTGCCCAGCGCCAAAGCTGTAGACCCATTTGGTCATGCCCAACCCCTTCAGCCTTCGATACGGGAAAAATCGGCAACACGGTCCATGGTGGACCGGACTTGGTTGAGAAGACGCAAACGATTGCGGCGCAACTCGGGTTCGGGCGCGTTGACGGTCACATGCGTGAAGAACCCGTCGAGCGGGCCCCGCAGGCGCGCCATCGTGCTCATTGCCCCGCCAAAGTCCTCTCGCTCCAGCAGCGCCGCTACCACATGGCTCTGCCGTATCGCATGATGTAGATCAAGCTCCGCCGGTTCCCGCAACAAATCCGCGTCGGGAGGCGTGTCGAATGGGCCGTCCTTGCGCTCTTCGATCCGCAGGATGTTGGCCGCGCGGCGATAGGCGACGAGCAGGTTCGCGCCATCCTCGGTGCCGAGGAAGGTGGTGACCGCGTCGGTGCGGGCCAGCAGGCGCGTGAGATCGTCGTCGGCCCCCGCCGCGGAGACTGCGGCGAGCACGTCGTAGCGGGCACCTTCGGTGCGCAGCTGGACGCGCAGGCGTTCGGCGAGGAAGTCCAGGATGTCGGCCGGGGCGACCGGGCTGACGCCCTGGTGCCGGAACGGCTCCCCGGCGGAGTCGATCAGCGGCAGCAGCGGCAGCCGCAGCCGGTTCTCCCGGATAATGCGGATGATGCCGAGTGCGGCACGACGCAGGGCGTAGGGGTCGCCGGCGCCGGTAGGCCGCTCGCCGATCGCGAAGAACCCGACGAGTTGGTCCAGCTTGTCGGCCAGCGCCACCGCGATCGAGACGGGCGCGGTCGGCACCGCATCGGACGGACCCTTGGGCGCGTAATGGTCGCGGACCGCGTCCGCCACCAGCCGGTCCTCCCCGTCATGCAGCGCGTAGTAGCGGCCCATCACGCCCTGCAGTTCGGGGAACTCGCCCACCATGCCGGTGACGAGGTCGGCCTTCGCGAGCTCCGCCCCCCGTTCGGCGAGCGCTTCGCCCGCGCCGACATGCGGGGCGATGATCCCGGCCAGCCGCTTCAGGCGGACCACCCGGTCGCCCTGCGTGCCCAGCTTGGCGTGGAAGGTGACGCCGTCGAGCAACGGCACGCGGCTTTCCAGCCGCGCCTTGCGGTCGAGGTCCCAGAAGTGCCGCGCGTCGGAGAAGCGGGCGCGCAGCACGCGTTCGTTGCCGGCGACGATGGTCGCGCCGCCGTCCTCGGCCGCGATGTTGGCCACGAAGGCGAACCACGGCGCGGCGGCACCCTCGGCGGTGCGCAGCGCGAAGTAGCGCTGGTTCACCCGCATGGAGACCTGCATCACCTCGGGCGGCAGGTCCATGTGTTCGTCGGAAATGCGGCCCAGCAGCGGGACTGGCCATTCGACCAGGCCGGCGACCTCGTCCAGCAGGCCGGGATCGTCCACCACCGTCAGGCCGCGATCGGCAGCGAGCCGCGCGATGCCGTCGGCGATCAGGCGCTTGCGGTCGCCAGCCTCGACCACCACCCGGCGATCGGCGAGCTGTCGCTGCCAATCGTCCAGGCCAGTGACCGCGAAGGCGCCGGGGGCGTGGAATCGGTGCCCCTCGGTCAGGGTGCCGGCGGCGAGGCCATGGCCGTCATCGGCACCGTCGCGCAGGTCGAACGGCACGACCGTGCCGTCCAGCAGGCAGGTGATGCGGCGCAGCGGGCGGACCCAGACGAAGCTGCTCGTGCCGCCCCAGCGCATCGACTTGGGCCAGGGAAAGCGGCGCAGCAGCGGCGGCAGCGCGGCGGCGATCAGCGCCGGGGCGGAGATCGCGGCCGCGGTCTTCTCCAGCACCCAGTAGTCGCCTTCCTGCCGGAGCTGCTCGCGCGTCGCGCCGTGCTTGCGCAGGAAGCCGGTCAGCGCCTGCTCCGGCGCGCTGGTGCGTGGACCACGTTCGGTGCTGGCGGTGGCGGCGACTTCCGCCGCGAGGTCGGCCGCGATCGCGAGCCGGCGCGGACCGTAGAAGCTGCGGAGGTTCGCGGGGGAGAGCGGTCCCAGCGCCTCGGTCACCAGCCGCACGAGATCGTCCGCCGCCCGGGCCTGCATGCGCGCGGGAATTTCCTCGCTGAACAGCTCCAGGAAGAAGGCTGGCATGATCAGTCCTTCAGCGCCGGCTCGATGTCGGTATGGATGAAGTCGTCGCCCTTGAAGAGCAGGGGCTCGCCTTCGTGCTTGGCGACGCCATAGACGAGGCAATCGCCGAAATTCAGCTGTGCGGGATGATGCGGCTTCCCATACTGCCGTCGGGCCTGACGCGCCAGGCGCGCATGCTCCGCCGTAAAGGGCACCAGCTCGAGCTGGAACTCCCGCGTGAAGTCGTCGAACCGGCTCGCCGCGATCGCGTCACCGGCCTGGTCGATGCGCATCGAAGCCTCGAACCACGTGACGGATGGCACGCGCCGGCGCCGGGTTGTCGCGATCGCGCGGGCGAAGCGCGGCGCGTCCGGTTCGGCCAGGAGGATGGCGAGCAGCGCGGACGAGTCGATGATCACCGTGGCAGACCCTGCTCGTCGTACAAGTCGCTCATATCCGAGCTGGTCGGTGTATGAAGATGTCGCCGGATCTCGGCACCATAGGCCAGCATGCGAGCCATGTCGGCTTCCACGCGTCGCTCTCCCTCCTGCCGGTCGAGCTCTTCCCGCAGCAGACGCGTGATGAGCGCCGTCCGGCTTTCGCCCGTACGCGCCGAGAGCCGGGATGCGAGTTCGAACGCCTCGTCGCTCTTGATGTTCAGTTGCGCGCCCATGGGATCCCCGGCGGGTAGAAATAGCTCAGCCAAGGTAGAACATAAGGCCGATCGGCGACCACGTCATCCGGCCTCTCCCGCCACCCAGGCTTCGCAACAGCCCTTCGCGAGCGCCCGCACCCGGCCGATATAGCTCGCCCGTTCGGTCACGCTGATCACGCCGCGGGCGTCCAGCAGGTTGAACAGATGGCTCGCCTTGATGCACTGATCGTAGGCGGGCAGCGCGAGCTTGCAGCCAAGCAGTGACGCGCATTCGCGTTCCGCGTCGGCGAAGTGACGGGACAGCATTTCCGTATCGGCAAACTCGAAGTTGTGCGCGCTGTACTCGCGCTCGGCGCGCAGGAACACGTCTCCGTAGGTCACCCCGGCGCCGTTGAAGTCCAGGTCGTACACGTTCTCCTTGTCCTGGACATACATCGCCAGGCGCTCGAGCCCGTAGGTCATCTCGAAACTGGGCAGGGCGACCGGGATGCCGCCGACCTGCTGGAAATAGGTGAACTGGCCGACTTCCATGCCGTCGCACCAGACTTCCCAGCCGAGGCCCCAGGCGCCGAGCGTCGGGCTTTCCCAGTCGTCCTCCACGAAGCGGAAGTCGTGCCGCAGCGGGTCGAGCCCGATCTCCCGGTAGGAGGCGAGCAGCAGGTCCTGCGCGTCCTCCGGGCTGGGCTTCATGATGACCTGGTACTGGTAGTAGTGCTGCAGCCGGTTCGGGTTCTCCCCGTAGCGCCCGTCGGTCGGCCGGCGGCTGGGCTGGACGTAGGCGGCCCGCCAGGGCTTCGGGCCGAGCGCGCGGAGCGTGGTGGCGGGATGGAAGGTGCCGGCACCCATCTCCACGTCGTAGGGCTGCAGGATGACGCAGCCCTGCCGCGACCAGAAGCTGGTCAGCCGCAGGATCAGCTCCTGGAAGCTGGGAGCGGGGTTGGCCATCACTCTCCTCGGTCGGGCATCGGCGCAGCGTCTGGCATTGGCGCAGCGTCAGGGCAGAATTTTGCGCCGCGACATAAAGCACCCTCGCTCAGGGTCGGCAAGGCGGGCCGGGAGTGCAACGGATCACACGCCAGCGCGCGTCGTGATGGTCCGGCCGTTCACGCCGCGGTGCCCGCACCTGCATGCCACCACCGCATCGCCGCGCCCGACCCGGCGATCCTGTTGGCGCGCACGTCACCAC
>MKTV01000093.1:39897-44234 GCA_001898425.1 Rhodospirillales bacterium 69-11 | reverse complement strand
CCGGGCCTCGACCCGGCGATCCTGTCGGCACGGCCGGTGCCCATGGCAATCCGCGGGTCGGGGCCCGCGGATGACGAGAGGGCAGACGACGGTGCGCGCGGGAGTCTCTTAGCCGGTCGGACGCCTACCCGCCCAGCCCGAGCGCGCGAATGGCGTTCTGCTTCAGGATCAGGTCGTGCACCTCCGGCTTGAACCCGGCTCCCTTGAAGTCGGCAATCCAGCGATCCGGCGAGATCAGCGGCCAGTCCGAGCCGAACAGCATCTTCGTGCGAAGCTGCGTGTTGGCGTAGTGCACCAGCTGCGGCGGAAAGTAGCGAGGCGACCAGCCGGACAGGTCGATATAGACGTTCGGCTTGTGCAGGCAGACCGACAGCGCCTCGTCCTGCCACGGCCAGGACGGGTGGGCGATGATCACGGTCATGTCCGGGAAGTCCGCCGCGACATCGTCCAGATGGATCGGGTTCGAATATTTCAGCCGCAATCCGCCCCCGCCCGGCATGCCCGTCCCGATGCCCGAATGGCCCGAGTGGAAGATCGCGGGCAGCTTGTGCTTCGCGATCACCTCATACAGCCGGTAGGCCATGCGGTCGTTCGGGAAGAAGCCCTGCAACGTGGGATGGAACTTGAAGCCGCGGACCACGCCGTCCTTGATCAGCGCCTCGGCCTCGCGCGCGCCCATGCGGCCCTTGTGCGGGTCGATGCTCGCGAACGCCATCATGATGTCGGGATTCTCGCGCGCGGCGTCCGCCACCTCCTCGTTCGGGATGCGGCGCGCGCCCAGCTCATGCTCGCAATCGACGGTGAACATCACGAGGCCGATCTTGCGTTCCCGGTAATAGGCGATGGTCTCCGCGATCGTCGGCCGCTTGCCGGCCTTGAAGTATTTCGTCGCCGCGTCCTCGAACGGTTGCCACATTGCGTCCGCGGGCTGGCGGCACGACACTTCGGCATGCGTGTGGACGTCGATCGCGATCAGGTCGTCGATGTTCATGCCGCGTCCTCCAGCTTCACGATGCCCTGCGCCGCGAGGTCGGCGATCGCGGCCGCGGTGAACCCGTGCTCCCGCAGGATCGCCGCGCCGTGCTCGCCCTTGCGCGGCGCGGTCGCGCGCGCGGTGCCGCTCTCGAACGGTGGTGCGCCGATCAGGTTGGGCAGCGGCATCGGCTGCGGGACGGCGGGATGGTCGATCCAGGCGACCGCTCCGCTCGCCGCGACATGTGGCTGCTGGAGGAACTGCGTGTAGCTGTTCAGCGCCTCGTGCATCACGCGCTGGGTCGCGAGGCGTGCGGACCAGTCGGCCGTGGTGCCGGCGGCGAGCAACGGGCGCAGCACGGCATTCAGCTCCTCCGCATGCGCCTGACGGTCTTCGGTGGTCGCGAAGCGGGATTCCGCATGGACCTGCGGCAGGTCGAGCGCGCGGCAATACGCCTCCCACTCGAACGGACGCACGACGGTGATGGAGATCCAGCCATCCGCCGTCTTGTAGACGCCGCTGGGCGGGCTGATCGGCCGCGGCGCGCCGGCTTCGAGATAGGAGCCCAGCATGCGGATGACCTGCAGGCCCGCCGCGGCCTGCATCAGGCTCGCTTCGATGTGCCGGCCCTGCGGCAGCTTCTCCCGCGCGTGCAAGGCGGCGGCGACGGCTCCGAACGAGTACATGCCGGTGCTCATGTCGATCGCGATGATCGGCGTGCGGTGGGGAATCCCGTCCTCGCCCACGTTCTCGGCGATCAGGCCGGTATAGGCCTGCAGCACCGGATCCATCGCCGGGCGCTCCGCCAGCGGGCCGGTCTGGCCGAAGCCGGAGACCGAGACGTAGAGGATGCGCGGCTCACGCGCGGCGACGGCGGCGTAGCCGAAGCCCAGGCGGTCGATCACGCCGGGCCGGAAGCCCTGCACGAACACGTCGGCGCCCTCCACCAGCCGCCACAGGACATCGCGGCCGGCCGCCTGCTTGAGGTCGAGCGCGATCGAGCGCTTGCCCACGTTCGCCGGGATCGAATAGGCGGTCTGGTCGCCATAGCGCATGCCAAGGCCACGGCTCCAGTCGCCGGTGTCGGTCGGCTCGACCTTGATGACGTTCGCGCCATATTGGGCGAGCATCATGGCGCAGTACGGGCCTGCCACGCCCTGGCTGAGATCGACCACCTTCAGCCCATCGAATGGCGCCGCATAGCTCATGGCTTCGTTTCCCCCGGTCTTTGCCCCATCATAGGCGATGGCGCGCCGCGGGCGCGACCCCAACAGAGGAGCGAACCCATGATCCACGTCATCGCCATCATCACCGCCAAGCCCGGGAAGCGGGAGGACGTCCTGGCGGCGTTCCGCGCCAACATGCCGGCGGTGCACGCGGAGGAGGGCTGCATCGAGTACGGCCCCGCCATCGACGCATCCACCGGCACGCCCGCGAAGTTCGGCGAGGACAGCTTCGTCGTGATCGAGAAGTGGGCGAGCGCGGAGCATCTGAAGGCGCATGCGGCGTCGCCGCACATGAAGGCCTATGGCGAGAAGACGCGCGACCTGCTGGCCGATCGCAAGATCCACGTGCTCGAGCCCGCGGCTTGAGCACCTGACGGCAAGGACGGGAGGAACGTCATGACCATCGATCTCGCACCGATCCGCGCGCAACTCGGCCGCACCGTGACCGACGAGGACGAGGCGACCGCGGCCCCCCTGCGGGGCATGGTCGTGACGTTCGACCGGGAGGAGGCGCCGCCCGCGCGTGGGGAGCCGATCGCGCCGGGCTGGCATCTCGCCTATTTCCCGGAAGCCAGCCGCCGTGACTCGCTGGGCGAGGACGGCTTGCCCGTGGAGCGCGGCGTGCTGCCGCGCATGCCGCTGCCGCGCCGCATGTACGCCGGCACGTCGCTGACCTTTCATGCCCCGATCCTGGTGGGCGACGTGATGCGGCGGGAGACGGAGTTCTCCGACGTGCAGATGCGCAGCGGCAGCACGGGCACGCTGATCATCGCGACCCAGACGCGGCGCATCCACACGCCGCGCGGCCTCGCGCTCACCGAGGATACGATCAGCGTCTTCCGTGAAGCCGTCCCGCCCGGGACGAAGTCCGGCATCCCGCAGACCGAACCGCCGCCGGACGGCATGACGTTCTCCCGCACGATCCACCCGGATCCGGTGACGCTGTTCCGCTACTCCGCGCTGACCTTCAATCCGCATCGCATCCATTACGACCGGCCCTATGCGATGGAGGTCGAGGGCTATCCCGGCCTGGTCGTGCACGGGCCGTTCTCGCAGCAATGCCTGCTCGACCTGTTGCGCGATTCGACGGACCGGCCGATCCGCAGCTTCAGCATGCGGGCACGCGCGCCACTGTTCGATGTCGCGCCCGTCACGGTGATGGGACGCCTGGTGGGCGACGACGCGGCGGAGCTCTATGCCGTCGGTCCGTCGGGCGGTATCGCGATGCAGGCGCGCACGACGCTGGGGTGAGCGGCCGCCACACGGTGCGCGATCGGTTCAGATGATCGCGCCCCGTGTGGCGAGCCGCCGCGGCCCGTCTAGCGAGTCGTGGCGATCAGATTCCGCTGATCACGCGCCTGGCCACGCGGCGGCCGAACGCGGCGCGGTCCTCGTGCTCCTGCGCGGACACGATGATCGCGCCCGTGTCGGCGAGCCGCGCGGTTGCCGCGCCGTGGAGCGCGACGACGATGGGCGTTCGCGCGGAGAGCACCAGCCTGGCACGCTCGATCAGCTCCGCCGCCGCGTCGGCTTCGTCTTCCACCCGCAGCGCGGCGTCGGTCGCAAGCAGCACCGCATCGACCGGCAGGCGGGCGGCGAGCCGGTGCACGAGCTCGACAGCCAACACGTGGAAACTCTCGCGCATCAGCGGCGGACCTTCCGCCGCCTCGGCCGCGAGCAGCGGCACGACGGTGGCATCCGCCTGCCGCAGCTCCGCGACGAAGCCCGCGATCTCCGTGCCCGGCGCCGCGGTCAGCAGCGCCGTGTCGCGGTCCAGCCTGCCGGCCAGGAAGGCGTCGAGCGTCGTGACTCCGGCGCGTGCCGGATCGCTTCGCTGCGACAGGCTTCCGATGGCGATGCGCATCAGGCGCCGCCGCTCACCTCGATCGTCGTGCAGGTGATGAAGCTCGCAGCGTCGCTCATCAGGAAGTCGACGACGGACGCGATCTCCTCGGGTTCGCCCGCACGGCCGAGGGCGCTGTGCATGGCGCGTTGCTTGGCCGTTTCGGGAACGCGGGCACCCATCGCCGTCTTGATCAATCCGGGTGCGACGGCGTTGACGCGGATCCCGTGTCGTCCGAGGTGGCGGCCGAGCGACTTGGTCATGTTGACGACGGCGGCCTTGGAGGCACCGTACT
>MKTV01000093.1:32349-39888 GCA_001898425.1 Rhodospirillales bacterium 69-11 | reverse complement strand
TCGAGCCGTTCAGGCCGGCCGTGGAGGCGGTGTTCACGATCGCACCGCCCTCGCCCGCGGCGATCAGCCGCTTCGCGACCCATTGCGACGCGAAATACGGCACGCGCACGTTCACGGCCATCGTGTGATCGAACTGTTCGGGACCAGCCTCGAGCCACTCGCCTTCGGAGTGATAGACGCCCGCATTGTTGAACAACGCGCGGATCAAGCCGTGCTCGCGTTCGATGGCGGCGAGGGTCGTGTCCATCTCCGAGAGATTCGCAAGATCGCAGCCATAGTGCGGCCAGTTGCCCTGCCCCTCCGCGCCCACGTCGATGCCGACCGCGACCCAGCCCGACTGCATCAGCCGTCGGCACGTCGCCTGTCCGATCAGCCCGTTGCTCCCCGTCACCACCGCGACCTTCGCCATCGTTTCCCCCTGCGATCATGGATGCCGAAGCGTAGGCGCAAACGCGATGGCAGCGCCACCGTCCGCGCCGAGACGTTGAGCCTGCGCGCGGTTGATGGAATAGTCGGCGGACAAGCGCCCTGGAATGGCGCAGATCGGGGTTGGGGAAACGCTGCCATGACACGTGATCTTCTTCGTCTCTCACGGCGGGGCCTGCTCGGCGCGTCCGGCGCAGCGGCACTTGCCGCACCGGGGCTGCTACGGGCGCAGACGAAGGATCCGGTCAGGATCGGCACGGCCATGCCGCTGACCGGCGCGCAGGCCGGCTACGGCAACGACTTCGTCACCGGCATGCGCATGGCGGTGAAGGACGTGAACGATGCCGGCGGTATCGCCGGACGCCCGGTGGAACTGGTCACGCTCGACACGCAGGCGGAGCCGCAACTCGGGATCAACGCCGTGAACCGGCTGATCGGCGTCGAGAAAATGCCCATGGTGCTGGTCGCGTGGTCGTCCGTGGTGAAGGCGGTGGCGCCGATCTGCAACCGCGAGAAGGTGCTGGAGATCAACACCGGCGCCAACTCACCCGAGATCGCGACCTTGGGCGACTACGTCTACACGGCGTTTCCGCTCGCCGAGGTCGATATCACGAAGCTGGCACAATACGTCTACCAGACACTCGGCAAGCGCCGCGCGGCCGTGCTGTACATCAACAACGACACCGGAATCGACGCCGCCAAGCTGTACCGCGACACGTTCACCAAGGCCGGCGGGCAGGTGGTCGCGTTCGAAGCATACGACCCGAAGGCCACCGAGTTCACGGGCATGCTGTTGAAGACGCGGGCGGCCAATCCCGACGTGGTACATCTCCACGGCCTCACCGCCGACACGCCCCAGGTCATCGCCCAGATGCGGCAGCTCGGTTTGACCCAGCAGATCACCACCTACTCGGCCGGCTACAATCCCAAGCTGATCGAGCAGTGCGGACCGGCTGCGGAAGGTCTGATCGTGACGTCGCTCGCACCCGGCGTGCAGGAGAACGCCAACGTCGCGCCCTTCCTCGAGCGTTGGAAGAAGGAAGTCGGCCGCGTGCCGAACGGCCTTCCCTACGTCCAGTATCAGTACGACATGATCCCTTTGGCGAAGGCGCTCTACGACCACGTCGACAAGAAGGGACAACCCGCGACGGGCGACACGCTGCGGGATGCTCTCGTGGAGATCCGGACCTTCGACCTGCCGATGACGGGCAAGATGGTCATCGACGGCCATCGCGTGAACAAGCCCGTCTACCTTCTGACGGTGAAGAAGGGGGCATTCGTGCCTCTGGCGACGCTGTCCTGAGACGAGGACGGTGCTCGATCCGATCATCCTGGCGCAGATCCTCTGGACGGGGATCGCGACCTCGGCGCCCTACGTGCTGCTGACGGCGGGATTCGCGCTGACGCTCAAGGTCACCAGCCTGTGGAACTTCGCCCAGGCCGGGCTGATGGCGATCGCCTTCTACGCCATGTTCTTCTGCCTGAACGTGCTGGCCTGGCCGGTGTTCGCGGCCATCGGCGCCGCGGTCGTGCTGACCGGTGCCGCCGCGCTGGCCGTCGAGGTGTGGGGCCTGCAGGTGCTGCGCCAGCGACGATCCGGCAATCTGACGTTTTTCATCTTCACCCTGATCCTCTCCGAGTTCGTGATCTACGTGATCACGCTGCTGTTTGGCACCGAACCGCAGACCCTGTTCAAGAGCATCCTCTCGCCGGTGGCCATCATCGGGAACATCGCGGTCAGCGACTGGGACAAACTGGCGGTCGCCACCGCGGCGGCAGGCCTGGCGGCGCTCTGGCTCTTCATGACCAGGACGCGCGAAGGCCAGTTCCTGGTGGCGGTCGCGGACAATGCGAAACTGGCCGAACTCTACGGCATCAGTGCCCAGCGCGCGTACCGCGTCGTCGCGGTGATCGCGGCGCTGTTCATCGTGGGGGCGATGTACCTGGTGGGCTCGCATGGCGGCATCGTTCCGAATACCCCCATGGAGCTGGTCCTGACCGCGGTGATCGCCACGCTGCTCGGCGGCATCGGGCGCGTGTTCGCCGCGGCTGCGGCGGCCGTGGTGCTCGCGTTGATCCAGAGCTTCTCGATCCTGCTCATCGCATCCCGCTGGCAGAACCTGTTGCTGTACGGGTTCCTGTTCGCGGCCATTCTGCTCTTCCCGCGCGGCGTGCGGGTGCCGCGCCTGCGGCTTGCCGGCGCGCGGCGATAGGACACGGCACGATGGAATATCTCAGCACGATCGGCATCCTGATCGCGATCTACGTGATCCTGGCCGCGAGCTATAATCTCGTGATCGGCTATGGGGGCCTTGCGACCGTGGCGCATCCGATCTTCTTCGCGATCGGCGCCTATGTCAGCGGTCTGCTCGCAATCCACACGAGCCTCCCGCCACCGGTCACCGTCCTGGTCGGGGCGGCGTGTGCGATGCTGGCCTCCCTCCTGCTCGCCGCATCCGCGCTGCGCGTGTCGGGGGACTACCTGCTCATCGCCAGTCTGGGCTTCCAGCTCGGCCTGCTCCAGCTCATCAAGAACCTGGAATTCACCGGGGGACCGGGTGGTCTCGGGGGCATCCCCGCCACGATCGTCGGGCCGGCGCGCACGCCAGCCTATCTCGTGATCGCCGCGCTCCTGGCGATCGCCACGGTGTTCGCGATCCGCGCCCTGGTCCGCGGGCCGTACGGACGCGCCATCACGGCCATGCGCGACGAGGAACTCGCCTTCACGGCCCTGGGCCGCAACGCCATGAGCATGAAGCTGGTGATCTTCGCGATCGGCTGCGGCATCGCCGGCGTCGCGGGCGGCCTCTACGCCTTCTACTTTCAGTACGTCAGCCCCGATCAGTTCGAGGTGCTGCAGTCGGCCGCCATCCTCACGATGGTGGTGCTGGGCGGGATGGGAACGGCGTTCGGGCCGGTAGTGGGCGCGGTCCTGCTGCTGGCGATCCCCCAGGCGATCACCTTCCTGCAATTGCCACCCAGCATCATGGCGCCGATGCAGGGCATCATCTTCACGGTGCTGGTGCTCGTGTTCCTCTTCCTGCGGCCGGCGGGGATCATGGGCCATGCTGGGCGCCGCCGGCGCACCGCAGGCCTGACATGAACCCGGTCCTGCGCACCGAGGGGCTGAACAAGCGGTTCGGCGGCATCGTCGTATCCGACGACGTGAACCTCACGATCGCGGCGGGAGAAATCCTCGGACTGATCGGACCGAACGGCGCCGGCAAGACCTCGCTGTTCAACCTGATCTCGGGCGTCCTGCGGCCGGATTCCGGGACCATCCGGCTGAACGGCCAGGCCGTGAACGGGCAGCCGCTCTACCGCCGCGCGCGGATGGGCGTCGCGCGCACGTGGCAGCACATGCTGCTGTTCCGCAGCATGACGGTGATGGAGAACCTGCTGGTGGCGCCCCGGCACTATGTGGGGGAGTCGATCCTGCAGGTGGCCTTCGGCCGCCGGTCCGTCCGTGCGGCGGAACACGCCGCGCGCGAACGCGCCCATGCGATCCTGAATCGGATGGCATTGGATGACAGCGCCGACATGCTGGTCACCGATCTTCCGTTCGGGCAGCAGAAGCTGATCGGCCTCGCTCGCGCGCTGATGAACGATGGGCCGCTGCTGCTGCTCGATGAGCCGATGGCCGGCGTGGAAGGCGCGGCCTACGAGACGATGCAGCGCGTCGTGCGGCAGGAAGCCGAGTCCGGCCGTGCGGTCTGCGTCGTGGAGCACAACGTCTCCTTCATCCGCGACCTGTGCTCGCGCGCCGTGTTCATGGCGAACGGCAGGATCCTGCAGGACGGCCCGGTGGAGGAGTTGATCAGCAGCAGCACGCTGACCGAACTCTATTTCGGAGTCTGACGCAGATGCTCACATTCTCGCACGTATCGGCCGGATACGGCGGGGTTCCCGTCCTGCACGATATCAGCTTCGAGGTGTCGGAGGGAGAGACGGTCGCGCTGTTCGGCCACAACGGCGCGGGGAAGACCACGCTGCTGCGCTGCGCCGTGGGTGACGTTGCCGACATCGCGGGCGTCGTTTCCTATCGCCAGGAGGCGATCGCTGCCGGCGCCGTGTTCCGCAACACGCGGCGCGGGATCGGCTTCGTGCCGCAGGGGCACAACGTCTTTCGTGACCTGACCGTGCGGCAGAACCTGACCATCGCCGGCCTGCACCAGGGAGAAGCCCAGGTCGAGGACATCTATCGCCTGTTCCCGATCCTGCAGGAGCGTCATGGCCAGCTGGCCGGATCTCTCAGCGGCGGGCAGCAGCAGATCCTGGCGCTCGGCATGGCGCTGATGACGCGGCCCTCGATCCTGCTGCTGGACGAGCCCTCCACGGGCCTGGCGCCCATCATCGTGCGCGACGTGATGAACAGCCTCGCGCGGATCAACAAGGAAACCGGGACGACCGTGGTGATCGTCGAGCAGAACATCCCGGCGACGCTCGCGATCGCCTCGCGGGCCCTGGTGCTGAAGGCGGGCCGGCTCGTGTTCGATGGGTCCGCGCGCGCGCTGGAGCGCAAGGAGAGTCTCTGGGCGCTGTTCTGATACCGACCGAAGGAGACGACCGTGGCGATGCGCATTTGGCACCAGAGCTTCACCGTCCTGCAGGACGTGCCCGGCTACGAGGCAGCGATGCGCACGCATCTGGCCAAGGTGCTGCGTCCCGACACCGAGGTGGTGTTCCACGGCCAGGCCGAGGGGACGTATCCCGGCAACTATCCGGGCGACGATATCGGCTACGGCTACACCTACTGGATGCACGGCTACCAATGGATCGCGGCCGGTCGCGCGGCGGCGGCACAGGGCTTCGACGCGTACGCGATGTGCACCTTGCCGAATCCGATGCTGCGGGAAGCCCGATCGATGCTGGATATTCCCGTCATCGGATTCGGCGAGACCTGTTTTCACCTCGCCACGATGTTCGGCCAGCGCTTCGCCGTGGTGCTGTTCATCGACCGCATGATCCCGCTCTACCGTGAACAGATCCGTGGCTACGGGTTGGAGTCACGATGCGCGGGGATTTTTGCCTCCGGCCTGCGCTTCGCCGACGTCCTGCCGGCATTCCAGGAACCATCAGCCGTCATCGCGCGGTTCCAGGAGGTCGCGCGACGCGTGATTGACGAAACCGGAGCCGACGTGATCATCCCGGGCGAAGTGCCGTTGAACCTGTTGCTGGCGATCAACGGCGTGAACCGCGTCGACGACGTACCGGTGCTCGATGGCCTGGCCAGCACGATGAAGATGGCGGAGTTGATGGTGGACCTCCAGCGTGTCACCGGCATCCGGCACAGCCGGCATGGCTGGTCCAATTCGGTGCCGAGTGACGAACGCGTGGCGGAGGTGATGCGGTTCTATGGCGTGGACCGGCTGACGTTCTGAGGCATTTGCCGCCCGCCGCCGCCTGCGCGACACTCCGCGCGGGAGGAACCGCACATGAGCACCAGCACCACGACGGCCGCACAGAGCCACTATTTGCCAGTCCGCGACGACTGGCTCGCGCGGCGGAGGGAGCCGATCCTCGAGCCGGAGCTTCCGATCGTCGACCCGCACCATCACCTGTGGGAACGCCCCGATTGGGTCTACATGCTCGACGACCTGCTCGCGGACATCAACAGCGGGCACAACATCGTCGCGACGGTGTTCGTGCAGTGCCGCGCCATGCATCGCGCGAGCGGGCCGGAGGAGATGAAGCCGGTCGGAGAGACCGAGTTCGTCAACGGCGTCGCGGCCATGAGCGCCTCGGGCGGCTACGGTCCCACCAAGATCTGCGCCGGGATCGTCGGGCACGCCGACCTTCGTCTTGGTGCGCGCGTTCGCCCGGTGCTGGAGGCGCACCTGAAGGTCGGCGGCGACCGGTTCCGCGGCATCCGGCACATCACCGCCTGGGACCCCGACCCGGTGCTGCTGAACCCGGCCTACGCGCCGCCGCCGCGCGTCATGTACGATCCGACCTTCCGCGAAGGCTTCGCCCAGCTCGCACCCCTCGGCCTCAGCTTCGATGCGTGGCTCTACCACCCGCAGATCGCCGACCTGACCGCCCTCGCCCGCGCGTTCCCCGACACGTCCATCTGCCTCGACCATGTCGGCGGCCCCCTTGGATATGGCAGCTACACCGGCAAGCGCGCGGAGGTGTTTCCCGTCTGGGCCGCCGCGATCAAGGAGCTGGCGACCTGCCCCAACGTCGTCGTCAAGCTCGGCGGGCTTGCGATGCGCATCAACGGGTTCGACTTCCACGAACAGACGGACCCACCGACCTCCGAGGCGCTGGCCGCGGCGTGGAAACCTTATGTCGAGACCTGCATCGAAGCCTTCGGCGTGAACCGCTGCATGTTCGAGAGCAACTTCCCCGTCGACAAGGGTTCCTACGGCTACGCGCCGTTCTGGAACGCGTGCAAGATCCTGGCGCGCGGCGCGAGCGCGGACGAGAAGACGGCGCTGTTCAGTGGCACCGCCACGCGCTTCTATCGCCTCGACCTCTGACCGGAGCCGCCTCATGCAGACCGTGACCATCGGTGACGTCACCATCACCAGCCTGATCGAGCGGGACGGCCCCTGGCGCAAGCCCGCCGACATGTTCCCGGCCTACGATGCGGCGGTCGCCGAACGCCATCTCGCGACGCTCGATCCGGTCGTGTTCGACCCGGCGAGCGGAAAGATGGTGATCACCTACCAGACCTTCGTCGTGCGCTCCCCGCATCATACGATCCTGGTGGACACCTGCACCGGGGAGGACAAGGGCCATCCCGCGCCCATGGACTTCCCGAAGCAGCGCTGGCTCGACGAGTTCCACGCGGCCGGCCTGTCCTTCGACTCGATCGACTACGTGTTCTGCACCCATCTGCACATCGACCACTGCGGCTGGAACACCGTGCTGCGCGACGGGCGCTGGGTGCCGACCTTCCCGCGCGCCAAATACGTGTTCCACAAGCGCGAGTATGCGGCGTGGGAAGAGGCGACGAAGCGCGGTGCCAGCCCGCCCGGCACGGTGTGGCGTGACAACTGCCTGCCGGTCGTGGAGGCAGGCCAGGCATTGCTGGTCGACGATGACTACATGCTGGACGACATGGTGTGGCTGACGCCGACTCCCGGCCATCCGCACTGCCATTGCTGG